>DASXUP010000010.1:0-60537 GCA_036504755.1 Coriobacteriia bacterium | reverse complement strand
AGGGCTTCTACAACCCGCACCGGCGACACTCGTCGCTCGGCTACCGCAGCCCGATGGAGTACGAGAAGATGTGGGCGGAGGACGCCGAAATGGCGGCTTCCGTTCGAAGCTAAGGTGTCAACGAGAGCGGGGCAACCCCAGTACTCCTTGATCTCCCAGACAGCCACCGGGTCGACAACGCTGGGAAACGCGCCATCCACGCGGCGAGCCAGCGTGCGAACCGGCCTTCGGTCACTAGTGCCGACCAGCAACTCGCGAGGATCGAAGTCGCAGGCAGAGCCGCCAAGAGACTGCTCAAGAATGGCGTTCACGATGCACGTCAAGTACGCGAATGCTCGTTTGCTTCCCTTCTGCTTGTTCATCGGTTGAGGACAGCTCAGAGTGCGTCCGGCCACAATGCTCTCGTATGAGAGTTTCGCCGCACCGGCATCGCGCAGACGGGGTTCAACGAATCGATTGAGGACATCCGCCCGATAGACGAAGTACTCCATGAGTCGCGTCCCGAAGTCCGTCAGCGCTGTCCCGTCGTGTATGTCGTCGACCGACAGTCCGCGCTTCTTCAAGGCAGCCAGCAGCTCTCGCTCGCCAGGAACGACAATCACTCCCGACTTTGAGTAGCCGGTGTCCTGGCTGATCAACCGCACGTAGGCCCAGAAGTTGTGAGGCATGGACCTGAATACGGACTCGCCCTGCACTCGCGTACCCCCCAGCGTTGTCAGTGTAAGCCCCTATAATCATCTGATTGGAGGCCCAATGACACAGACTAGCATCTTGGCCAGAAGACGACCGCCTGAGCAGCTGCTCAAGTGGATCGGAAGCAAGCATCGTTCTGCAGCGCACATTGCCGAGCGGCTGCCGGCCAGTTTCAACCGCTACTACGAGCCATTCCTCGGGAGCGGGTCCGTTATGGCGACCATCCAACCCGACATGGGGATTGGGTCGGACAACTACGCCCCTCTGATCCAGATCTGGCAAGCGCTGTCTGAGCACCCGGAGGAGCTCGCAGCCTGGTATCGAGATCGCTGGGAGTACTTCGTGTCCGGCGATCGCAAGGAACGCTACGCACTGATCCGCGCCAGATTCAACGATGAACCGAACGGTGCCGACCTGCTGTTCCTTTGCAGGTCCTGCTACGGAGGAGTCATCCGATTCAGAAAAGCTGACGGCCACATGTCGACGCCGGTCGGAGTGCACTCGCCCGTCCGCCCTGAGAGTTTCGAGCGACGTGTTGCTGATTGGCATGCGAGAATGCGCGGCTGCATGTTCGAACTCGCGGACTACTCGGAGATCATCGATAGGGCCGACGACGGGGACCTCGTCTACTGTGATCCCCCATACTCACACTCGCAGCGGATTCTCTACGGCGCCCAGGACTTCTCATTTGAGCGATTGCTCGAGAGCATCACCAGAGCAAAGGCGAGGGGGGTCTTTGTCGCCTTGAGCATTGACGGACACAAGCGCTCGGGCGACGAGGTCCTGCCTCTCGAACTCCCTGACGGCCTGTTCGCCCACGAATTGATGGTCGACAAGGGTCCTTCGATGTTGAAGCGATTCCAGCTGAACGGCCAGTCTGCGGGTGGGCAGGGCGTGGCAGACAGACTGCTGCTCACCTACTGAGTTGGGTCGTCGAGCCCTCTCTGCGCGAAGAAGCGGGGCTCCGGTCACGAATCGTGCGTCGACGCTAGAAGAGCGCGGGGGCGCCCGCCTCGCGCACAGCTCCGTCAAGACTCGCGTCGATGCAGTCGCCGAGCCGCTTGATGTGCCGGAGAAACTCCGTGCAGTGCCGCTTGTGAATCGGCGCCTGTGGAGCCCCACGGTGGGCCAGATCACCGCGAAGGGTGACATAGTGGTCCAACCGAACTCGACAGTGCGCCGAATCCATCTTCGGGCGTGACCAGTCATCTGTAATGGCGGGGATGCCGAGTGTTTCTTTGAACAACTTGTCCACCTGGTGGGACTTCGGACTCATGAAGCTGTGGTTGCGCTCGCGCACGAGCTTCTCCCGGTTTTCGCGAATGACCGTTCTCCAACCGTCGTCGGCGAATCGCCACACCGCGAGCTCGTGATGCTCCTCCTTGATCTTGGCCGCGAGCTCCTTTCGAAGGTCCATCGGTAACTGCGCGGGGTGCTCGATGTGGTCCACAAGATGATCGACCGCCTCCGCGCACACATCCTCAACGTACGCTTCCCAAAATGCGCAGGTCATCATGACTGCGGACTTGTTCAGCACGGCGACTCTGTGTTTGCGGCCAGGGGTGCCCTGTGTGAGCTGCCCGTGGATCTCCAGGAGCCGAACCACGTCCTTGCAGTTCTCGTCGAGCATCTTGCGTGACTCTGATGGCATCAAGCCTCCCCGGGATGCCGGCTCACATCTATGCACCCTAGACCTAGAACAGGGCGCCGTTCTTCTGTTCCGGAGCTAGGTTCTCGAGATCCGGCAAGCTCTCGAAGAAGCTCACGCCGGCCTGCGTCTTCCATGGCAGAACACTCGATCGAACCAGTCCGTCCGACTCGAGGAGGATCGCCTTCATGTCCTTGATGCTCGCCCGCCTGGCGAAGTAGGCCTTTGGACGCTGGGCTGCCTCGATTTCGTACTTCGCTGAGGTGAAGTAGTTCTGACCGATGGCCCAGCACAGGAACTCGTAGATCCGCCAGAGAACGGCATTATCGGCGTGGAATATCGACTCGTCTTCTGCCTGCATGGTGAACCCTCGTGAGCACCACTTCCGCAGGTCTGGCTGCTGGAGCATGCTGTACGCGATCATCGGGTTCAGAGCGCCATACCGTCTCGTCAGTATGAAGGCGGCCAACTCGACTAGTACGTTTTCCATGTTGTAGAGGTACGCCGTACGCAGGTACTTCTGATCGCCGGCCAGTGCCTTGGCGATCTCCGCTTGAGTGGCGGTTGTCTCGCCTGTCGCAGCGTCGCCCTTGAGATCCTTCGAGCGGACGAGACGAGCTATCGAGTCCCGCCGATTCCTGTGCGGGGACGGGTTGCTGTACTTGATGAACGAGCCAAACGCTGATGCGAGCACGTATTGATACGCCGTGGGCGTGTACTGCTCGAACTGCTCGTCGGTCGGCTTCTCGAAGATCGGATCGGCGAACTCCTGCCAGTAGTCATCTCCCGGTCGAGTCTTGAAGATCCGCTCGTACACCGCATCGTTGCCGAAGTAGTCAACGCCGCCCATAAGCGACAGGCCGGAGAACCCGATGAACGAATACCAGGACTTCGCCACTGCCTCATTGTCTAAGACCCGATAACGCGGTCGTCCGGCGCTGGCAACCTCGTAGTCCTTCTTCGTGAACCAGCGAACCTGATGGCCTCGCTGGCTCGTTGACTCAAACTCGCCGTCCTTTCGGATGTAGAACCACTTGTCACAGGCCAGATCCCTGAAGGAGCGCTGAATGTCCCTCTGCTCGCGTGAGTTCGACTTCAGGTTCCTCGCCTTCATAGGGTTCTGGTTGTTGGTCGTGATGACAACGTCGTCGATGAGCTCCTGCGGCATGTTCTGAATGACCTTGACCTGAACCTTCACGTTGTTCAGCAATTCGGCCTGGTCTGCCGGAACCAGGTCCTTGTGCGCTCTCCACAAGCTCGTCACTGTCTGGCATCCGTTGATGACCTGAGGTTCGTGTACGACGAGCGGATCCCCGTCTCGTCCCGGGAGCCGGTAGTTGTTGCAGACGACGAGAAGGCCATTGTTGAAATGATGAAAGTTTTTGCGGCCGCGAGCGGTCTTTAGGCTCTCGATGATTGCCCGATTGATCTTCGAGCCCTTGATCTCGTTCCGCACATTCATGTCGAAGAGTCGGACGCCGTACTTCTCGTAGGCGTCGATGAGTTCCTTGGCGTAGACGAGTCCGAGAATCCAGTCCTTCTGCTGAAGAACGTCCTTCTCGCGACTGTCGACTCGCAGGCTGACCTGCATATCCTTCAGCGGAATGGGTTCCAGCGCATGAAGCGCCTCGTAGATATCGGACCAGGTTAGCAGCCTGAGTGTCACGCCATGAGCGGCGAGAGCCTCTTGCTCCGAGTCAAACCGCTCCAGACCTCCGGGCGTGAGGTCCCCGAGAACGGCAATCGTCGCATAAAGGTGCGTGTCTTCTGGCACATCGGCCAAGTCGCGCTGATACTTGGTTCGGAGTTCCCGGACGTCCTCCTTCGCCGACTTGAACGTCTTCTTGCGATCGCGCATGAACGAGACAGCCTCAAGCAACTGGTTGACGTCGTTTGCGTCGAAGGTCGGCGGCTTCACCGCAACCTCGAGGGTCTCAAGGTCGACGGACTTGCACTGGTAGATGTAGTAGGACTGGTCGGATTGAACGTAGAAGTCGATCCCCAGCTCTCGGCCTCCGTCTGTGTAGAAGAAGACCCCAGGTTCCGTGGACTCGAACAACTCCGCGATTAGATAGACAAACACTTTGCCCATGTCAAAATCGTCAAATGGCACCCTGGTGTAGGTATCGGCGACGGCTGACAGAACCTCGGGCACGAAGTCGACGAAGCGTGGGACGCTTTCGGACATCGGATCTCCCCCCGTGTTGGTCGGATCCCAGCATACCGCGAGTGGCTCTAGCCACGCGAATGTTAGACAAGTGTTAGACAGGGGTCTGACAACGAAAACAGGCCAGACACGTTTACCATGTCTGACCTGCTAGTTTCTTGGTAGCGGGGGCCGGATTTGAACCGACGACCTTCGGGTTATGAGCCCGACGAGCTACCAGACTGCTCCACCCCGCAATATGCACTTCGCCGCTCGCGCGGCGAGTAGTGACTATACCACTGCCCGCGGAGACCATGCAAACAACGCTCTGGCCTCGCGACGTACGGCTGCCGATACAGTACCGTGGCGGTCTTGGACAGACTCTCTTCCCTTGCAGCTCAACAGCGAGATTGGCGCGCTCTTCGCTTCATCGAACGACGGCTCCACTTGTGGTTTTCTCGTGTAAGCGCTGGTTGGAGGCCCCGTTCAATTGGAACTAACGCTCAGAGCCTGCTATCCTGGAGTTCCGGGCGCGCAGCGTCTTTGTTGTTGTGCGTCCAGGTAGGAAGGGTTCGGCGGATGCACTTGCACCACAAGCTGGCATATCGCGGGGTCGTGGCGCTGCTCCTGGCCGCGCTGTGTCTCGCGCCCACGCTCGCCTTCGCCGCCCCGTCGGGTGACGCCTCCGGCTCCGGCGGCAGCACCGTCACTCCGCCACCGGCTCCGGCCGCCCCCAAGCCCTCGCCGGCGCCTCAGCCGAAGACCTCGCCCGCCAATCCCGACACCGGCTCCGCCATCCCCACCCCGCTGACGCCGGAGCAGCAGGCCTTCCGCGACGAGCTCGCCAAGCGCCAAGCGCGCCTCACCGCCCTCCAGGCACAGCTCGACGCGCTGGACGTGGAGCTCGAGATCGCCACCGAGCAGTTCAACGCCGCCGAGGGGCAGCTCGCGGCCACGAAGAAGAAGCTCGAGGTGACGCAGAAGGACCTCGAGAACGCTCAGGCGGCGTACCAGGAGCAGCTCGCCCTGCTCGAAGCGCGCATCCGCGTGATGTACCAGGGCGGCACGCTCGACGCCATCGGCCTGCTCCTTCAGAGCACGTCCGTCTCCGACTTCGTCCGGCGGATCACCTTCCTCAACCTCGTCGGCGAGAAGGACGCGACGCTCGCCGAGACCCTCGGCAATCAGCGCGACGGCATCCAGCAGGCGCTTCTCGACCTGAAGGACGCGAAGCTGCAGGCGGAGCAGCTCGAGTTCCAGCTCAAGGCGCGCCGCATCGAGATCCAGCTCCGCATCCAGGAACGCCAGCAGATGCTCGCCTCCGCGCAGGCCGACCTGCTCCAACTGCTCGGCCAGCAGTCCTCGCAGCGCCAGGCCGAGCAGGCCGCGCTGCTCAAGCAGATCCTCTCCGGCGCCGCGGGCGCCGGCATCGTCGTCCAGCCGGGCACTCCCGTGGAGACGGCTCTCGCCTACCACGGCATCCCCTACGTGTGGGCGGGCGCGGACCCGTCCGGGTTCGACTGCTCCGGCCTGGTGCTGTACGTCTTCGCGCAGCACGGCGTCACGCTGCCGCACTACTCGGGCTCGCAGTTCCAGCTCGGGATGCCGGTGGCTCCCCAGGACCTTCAGCCGAACGACGTGGTCTTCTTCGGCAACCCCGTGCACCACGTCGGCATCTACCTCGGCAACGACTACTTCATCCACGCGCCGCGCACCGGCGACTTCGTGAAGGTGTCCCGCTTGAGCGACCGCAGCGACTTCGCCGGCGCCCGGCGGTATCCGTGGGTGCTCCGCATCGGCCCCATCTGGGGAGTCGGCTCCACGGCGCCCAACCCGAACAGCCTGCTCCCGAACTAGCGTCCGCCACAGCTGCCGCGGGTACACATCCGACACAAGGAGGGTGCCCGTGAGTCTGCGTCAGTTCGCCGACGCGTGTCTCGACGCCGCCGCGCTGGCCGGCGCGTCCTACGCCGACGTGCGCATCGTGGACACCGCGACCCAGTCGCTGTCCGTCCGCACCGGCCGCGTCGAGGCGATCGGATCCTCCACCTCCTTCGGCTTCGGCGTGCGCGTGGTCGCCGGCGGCTGCTGGGGCTTCGCGTCCTCCTCCGAGGTCACCTCCGACACGGCGGCGCGGATCGCCCGTGAGGCGGTGGCCATCGCCAAGGCGTCGGGAGTCTCCCGCGGCAGACCCGTGGAGCTGTCGGCGGTCGAGGCGTTCGAGGGGCGCTGGACGGGGCAGTACGAGATCGACCCCTTCGCCGTCTCCATCGAGGAGAAGCTCGCGGTCCTGCTCGCCGCGGACGAGGCGCTGCGCTCTCAGGATGCCGTCAAGGTGACCGAGGCCTCGATGGGCTTCCTCAAAGTGACGAAGACGTTCGCGTCCTCGGCCGGCAGCTACGTCGAGCAGTCTCACGTCGAGTCCGGCGCCGGCATCACCGCCTACGCGGTCGGCGGCGGCGAGGTGCTGTCGCGCAGCTACCCGAACAGCCACGGCGGCCAGACCGTGCAGGGCGGCTGGGAGGCGATCGCGTCGCTCGACCTCGTGGCGCACGCCCCACGCGTAGCCGAGGAGGCCGCCGCGCTGCTTCAGGCGAAGGAGTGTCCCTCCACGCGCACGACGGTGGTCATCGACGGCAGCCAGCTCGGCCTGCAGGTGCACGAGTCGATCGGGCATCCAACCGAGCTCGACCGGGTGCTGGGCGACGAGGCGGCGTTCGCCGGCACGAGCTTCCTCACGCTCGGCGACGCCGGAAAGCTCCGCTACGGCTCCGAGCGGGTGACGGTGACGGCCGACGCCACCATCGCCGGCTCCCTCGGCAGTTTCGGGTGGGACGACGAGGGGGTGCCGGCGCAGCGCGAGGCAATCGTGGAGCGCGGCTTGTTCCGCGGCTTCCTCACCTCGCGCGAGAGCGCGGTCGTGCTCGGGCGCACCAGCAACGGGTGCATGCGCGCGGACGGGTGGAACCGGATCCCGCTCATCCGCATGACCACCGTCTCGCTCGAGCCGGGCGAGGCGGGCACGCTGGAGGACCTCATCGCCGACACGGACGACGGCATCTACCTCGAGACGAACAACAGCTGGTCGATCGACGACCGGCGGCTCAACTTCCAGTTCGCCACCGAGATCGGCTGGGAGATCCACGGCGGCAAGCTCGGCGCGATGATCAAGCGCCCGAACTACACCGGCATCACGCCGCAGTTCTGGGGCAGCTGCGACGCCGTGTGCGGCCGGGAAGCGTGGCGGGTATGGGGCCTCGCGAACTGCGGGAAGGGCCAGCCGATGCAGGTCGCTCACGTCGCCCACGGCGCCGCCCCCGCCAGATTCCGCGACGTCCAGGTAGGGGTGGGCCGATGAACTCGCTCTCCCGCGAGGACGCGCTGCGCCTCGCCGACCGCTGCCTCGCCCTCACCCAGGCCGACCAGGCCGAGGTGCTGGTGTTCTCGACCGCGTCGTACCTCACTCGCTTCGCGGACAACCGCATCCACCAGAACGTCGGCGAGGAGGACCTGCAGGTCTCGGTTCGCGCCGTCCTCGGCAAGCGCGTGGGAGTGGCGGGCACGAACCGCATGGACGACGAGGGCATCGGCGAGTGCTGCGCGAACGCGGCGATCGCCGCGCAGAACGCCGTCGAGGACCCCGACTTCCCGGGGCTTCCGGCGCCGCGGCCTCTCGAGACGCCGGACCGCGTCCGCGACTCGACGCTGGGCTTCGACGCCGGCTTGCGCGCCGACGCCGCCCGCGAGCTGATCGATCAGTCGCGCATGCAAGGGCTGGCGGCGGCGGGCAAGGTGGAGGCCTCGGCGTCCACCGTCGCGATCGTCAACTCGCTGGGCGTGCGCGCGGCGATGCCCGTGACCGACGTGCGGGCCAGCGTGCTCGCGATGGGCGAGACGGGCTCGGGGTGGGCGGACTTCGCCGGCTGTGACGCGGACGCTCTCCTCGCCGGCCGGCTCGGGGAGGAGGCCGCCTCACTCGCCGTCCGCGCGGCGGATCCCGGCGCGCTCGATCCGGGCAGCTATACCGTCGTGCTCGCACCGGACGCGGTCGCGACGATGCTCGACTTCCTCTCCTACACCGGCTTCTCCGCCAAAGCGGTGGCCGAGGGCAGCAGCTTCATGGCCGGGCGCCTCGGCGAGAAGGTACTCTCCGAACGCATCACTATCAGGGACGACGCGCTCGCCGACGACGCCCTCGGGCTGACGTTCGACTACGAGGGCATGCCGAAGCACCGCGCCGACATCGTGCGCGAGGGCGTGCTGGTCGCGCCCGTCACCGACAGCTACTGGGCGGCCCGTACCGGCGCGGACAACACGGGCTGCGCACTGCCGGCGCCCAACACGTTCGGTCCGCTTCCTCTCAACTTGCGGCTCGAGCCGGGCGACGCGTCCGAGGCCGAGATGATCGCGTCGGTGGAGCGCGGGCTGTACGTGACACGCTTCCACTACGTCAACATCGAGGACCCGACCCGCGCCGTGCTCACCGGCATGACGCGCGACGGCACGTTCCTGATCGAGGGCGGCAAGCTGACGAGACCGGTGAAGAACCTGCGCTTCACGCAAAGCGCCGTGGAGGCGCTCGCCGGCGTCCTCGCCGTGGGCCGGGACCGCCGGTACGCGGGAGACGAGGGGTCGCCCCCGCTCGTGCCCGCGCTGCTGCTCGAGTCGTTCGACTTCACGGGCCAGACGCGCTAGGGCGCAAGAGAGCCCGGGCCGACTTCTTCAGCCCGGGCTCTAGAAAGAAACCGGCCCCGTTGTGGAGGGGCGCCACGCGGGAGGGCCGGTTTCCATCCGTCAGGAGTTCTCGGTCGTCTTCGAAGCCTAGGCCTCCCGACACTTCCATTATCGGCAGCGTGAAGGGTGCGGCTTTAGGGTGATGCCTTATAGTGACGAAGGACACTCTTGCTGGTGACGCCGCCCTTTCCCACAGGACACGACGCATGGACCCAGACCGCTCGGCCCCCCGCATGCGCATCGCCGCGACGCTCGCCGCCTCCGCGGCGCTGGTCGCCGGCGCGGTCGGTCTGGCTACCGCCAACGTCGCCGCGGTCCCGCAGCGAAGGCCGGTCCCCCCGCCGAAGCCGGCCGCCACGCCCGTGTTCGTGCCGCGCACCGATCTCAAGGTGACCGAGGTGCCGATCCCGACGCCCATCTTCGCGACGTACCGCAGCCTTCCGCTCTACCTGCCGGTGAAGCCGAAGGCGATCACGCTCATCGCCTTCCACCAGGCGGGCTCCAAGCCCGTGGCGCTCCACCTGCGTCCGCTCGTCACGATCGTGAAGGCATCGCAGATCCCGACCAGGCCGGTGGCCGCCGTCGCTGCCACCTCGGCAGGGCCGGACGAGTCCGCCGAGATCGCCTCGGCCGAGGAAGAGCGCGGCGTGCCCGAGATCTACGGGGGCCGCGTGCTGAGACTCTGGCGCACCGGGCGCACAGGCGAGCCGGACACGGCCGTGGACGTCGGGGCCAAGCCGGGGACGCCCGTCATCGCGCCGGTGAGCGGCACGATCGCCGCGGTGCGCCGGTACAGGCTCTACGGCGAGTACGAGGACTACGAGCTCCACATACTGCCGAGGGGGTGGGACGTCGACTGCTGCATCCTGCACGTCAACGACCCGAAGGTCCGCGTGGGCGACACGGTGGTCGGCGGCGTGACGCGGATCGCCACGGTGCGTTGGCTGTCGCAGTGGTTCGGCTCGCAGCTCGACGAGTACACACACGACGGCGGCAACCACGTCCACGTCCAGATCGACCGGCTCGCGCCGAACGGAAAGGTGCAGCTGATGGGAGGGCTCGAGTCGGAGTTCGGCGTTCCCAGGGCGCCTAGGCCTCCGGCCCCTCGCCCGCGCGAGTGACGAGCCCCTTGAAGCGCCGGTCGAAGTCGTAGCGCAAGAGGCGCACCTTCCGGCCGCATCCCCGGCAGGTGAGCCACACGTCCATCCCGAGACGCGTGATCTCCCACTCGTTGGAGCCGCACGGGTGCGGCTTCTTCAGGCGCACCACGTCGCCGACCTTCACGGGCTGGATCGGGACCGTCACGCCGTACCTCCTTCGCACCTCGCGATAGTATGATAGTCGAACCTCGGCCGCGACCTATTGGAGTCGCCATGAAGACACGAGCGATCCTGTCCGTCCTCGGCGAAGACCGCGTGGGCATCGTCGCCGCGGTCAGCCGCGTGCTCGCCGAGGCCGGCGCCAACATCGAGGACATCCGCCAGACGATCCTCTCGGGCGTCTTCTCGATGACCATGCTCGTCACCGTCGACGAGGACAGCACGCCCTTCGACGCCGTGCAGGCGAAGCTGGCCGAGGTCGGCACCGAGCTAGGCTTGCAGATCACGCTCCAGCGCGAGGACGTCTTCCGCTACATGCACCGGGTGTAGGGAGCCGCCGTGAGCCTCGAGCCCGAGGAGATCGTAGAGACCCTGCTGATGATCACGCAGCAGAACCTCGACATCCGCACGGTCACGCTGGGGATGTCGCTGGCAGGCTGCGCGGACAACGACCTCGTGCGGATGTCGGGCAAGGTGCGCGAGCACATCCTGCGCACGGCCGAGCGCCTCGTGCCCGTCTGCGACCGCATTGCCGCCGAGTACGGCGTCCCGATCGTCAACAAGCGCATCGCCGTGACGCCGATCTCCCTGCTCGCGGCAGCCTGCACCGACGAGGACGTGTCGCTGCTGGCGCAAGCGATGGACTCCGCCGCCGCCGAGGTGGGCGTGGACTTCATCGGCGGCTTCTCGGCGCTCGTGCAGAAGGGCGTCGGCGACGCGGACCGGCGGCTGATCGCGTCGATCCCGTCCGCCCTGGCGAACACCACGCGCGTGTGCTCCTCCGTCAACGTCGCCTCGACGCGCGCGGGTACCAACATGGACGCCGTCGTGGCGATGTCGCGCATCGTCAAGGCCACGGCCGAGGCTACGGCGGACCAAGACGGTATCGGCTGCGGCAAGCTAGTCGTGTTCTGCAACATGGTGGAGGACAACCCGTTCATGGCGGGTGCCGTGCACGGGATCGGCGAGCCGGACGCGGTCGTCAACGTGGGCATCTCGGGTCCCGGCGCGGTGCGCGCGGTCGTCGAGGCCCTGCCCGCGGATGCGGACCTCACCGAGGTGGCCGAGGCGATCAAGGCCACGAGCTTCAAGATCACGCGCGCCGGCGAGCTCATAGCGCGCGAAGCGGCCGAACGCCTGGGCGTGGAGATGGGGATCGTCGACCTCTCGCTCGCTCCCACCCCGGCCGAGGGCGACTCCGTCGCCGCCATCATCGAGGCGATCGGCGTGGAGCGCTGCGGCGGCCCCGGCACGACGGCCGCGCTCGCGCTGCTCAACGACGCCGTCAAGAAAGGCGGCGCGATGGGCACCAGCAGCATCGGCGGCCTCTCGGGCGCGTTCATCCCCGTGAGCGAGGACGCCGGCATGGTGCGCGCGGTGGAGGACGGCGCGCTGACGCTCGAGAAGCTCGAGGCGATGACCGCGGTGTGCTCCGTGGGGCTCGATATGATCGCCGTGCCCGGGGACACGACCGCCGAGACGATCGCGGCGATCATCGCGGACGTGTGCGCGATCGGCGTCGTCAACTCGAAGACCACGGCCGCCCGCCTCATCCCGGCGCCGGGCAAGTCGGTCGGCGACCGCGTGGAGTTCGGCGGGCTGCTCGGCGCCGCGCCCGTGATGGCGGTCAACGCGTGGGCGGGGACGCGTCTCTCTCGACGCGGAGGACGGATCCCTGCCCCCCTCGGCAGTCTGCGGAACTGAAGGACGGCCGAGGCGCGGCTAGATGCCGACGGCCTCGCGGAACTGCTTGACCTGGCGGCGGGCCACCGGGATGTGCGTCTCGTCCCGATCGCCCGACACGACCACGTAGCTGCCGTCCACGCGCAGGATCTCCTTGATGCAGTTCAGGTTGATGATGTAGCTGCGGTGGAGGCGCACGAAGGACTCCTTGGAGAGCTTCTTCTCGAGCTCACCCAGCGTGAGGTCCACGAGGTACTGGTTCTCGTACGTGTGCACGTACGTGGACTTGTTCTTCGCGGAGACGTAGACGACGTCGTCGATGTTGAGCAGGATCGTCCGCCCGCCCTTGCGGACGGCGAGCTTACGGAACTCGTTGTCCCCCGCGCCGGTGGGCTCCATCCGCGCCCTGCCCTGCACTAGACTGCGCACGCGGGCGGACAGCTCGATGATGTTGAACGGTTTCGTCACGTACTGCTGGACGCCCTGCTTGAAGGCGAGGATCTTGGCCAGGTCCTGCGTCTTGGCGGTCAGCATTATCACGGGGATCCCGGCGGTCAGCGGGTTGTTCCGGATCTCCATCAGCGCCATCCACCCGTCGACCTTCGGCATCATGATGTCGAGGACGATGACGTCGACGGTCTCCTTGCCCAGGACCTCGAGCGCCTCGGCTCCGTCGGCCGCGCCCAGCACACGCATCCCGTCGGTCTCCAAGCCGAGGCGGATCATGTCCACGATGGACGCGTCGTCGTCGACGACGAGAACGGTGATCTGGTCCATCCACTCCCCCTGCACGCCTCGTGAGACCCGGAAAGCGACCGTTCGTCAGGTCACTTGATGAGTATACCTCAACGGTCGGCTACGAGACGGCGAGCCGGTCGTGGATCGCGGAAGCAGAGCGCTTCCCGGCTCCCATGGCCTTGATGACGGTCGCGGAGCCGGTGACGATGTCCCCGCCGGCCCAGATGCCGGGGATGGAGGTGGCCCCGTCCTCGTCCGCCGCGATGTAGCCTCGGCGTGTCAGCTCGAGTTCCTCGGCCGAGGAGGTCAGCACCGGGTTCGCGCGAGTGCCGAGCGCGACGATCACGGTGTCGCAGTCGATGGTGAAGTCCGAGCCGACCACGCACACCGGTGCGCGGCGTCCGCTGTCGTCCGCCGGCCCGAGCTCCATGCGCGTGGCGGTCATCCCCGTGACCCAGCCGTCATGGCCCAGTATCTCGAGGGGCGAGCACAGCATCTTGAAATCGATGCCCTCCTCGCGCGCGTGGTGGACCTCCTCCTTGCGGGCCGGCATCTCGTCCTCCGTACGCCGGTACACCAGGAAGACCTCCTCGGCGCCGAGGCGTTTGGCCGTCCGCGCCGAGTCCATCGCGACGTTGCCGCCGCCTACCACGGCCACCTTCCTGCCGCGCCACACGGGCGTGTCGTGCTTCGGGAAATCGTACGCCTTCATCAGGTTGACCCGGGTGAGGAACTCGTTGGCGCTGTACACGCCGTTGAGGTTCTCGCCCGGGACGCCGAGGAAGAGCGGCAGGCCGGCACCGGCGCCGATGAAGACCGCGTCGAAGCCCAGTTCGCGAATACACGGAGCGCTTCGCGAACTGCCGGCATCCAGCAGACTCGCTTCGCGAGCAGCTGATGCCGGCAGCTCGTCCATCAGCTCGCCGAGCGTGTACGTCGCGCCCACGACGGCGTCCGTGACGATCTCGACGCCCATCGCGACGAGTGCGTCGATCTCCGCCTGGACGATCGACTTCGGCAGACGGAACTCGGGGATGCCGTAGACCAGCACGCCGCCGGGCGCGTGCAGCGACTCGAACACGGTGACCGCGTGGCCGAGGCGCGCCAGCTCGCCGGCGCACGCCAGGCCGGCCGGGCCCGACCCCACCACCGCGACGCGCTTCCCCGACGGCTCCGCGACCTCCGGCCGCTCGCGCTCGCTCGCCTCGCGCGCGAGCTCCCAGTCCCCGAGGAAGCGCTCCAGCCGGCCGATCGCGACGGGCTCGCTCTTCTTCGCCAGGATGCAAGCCTTCTCGCACTGCTCCTCCTGCGGGCAGACACGACCGCACACAGCGGGCAGTGCGTTGCGCTCCTTCAGCGTGCGCACCCCAGCGGCGTAGTCGCCCTCGAGGATGTCGCCTATGAAGCGCTTGATGTCGATGTTGACGGGGCATCCCTCGATGCACGTCGGGTTCTTGCACTGCAAGCAGCGCTCCGCCTCGGCGCGCGCCAGCTCTTCGGGATAGCCGAGGCCGACCTCGACGAAGTCCTGCGCGCGCTGCAGCGCGTCGCGCTCGGGCATCGCGTGCCGCGGCTCTTTGGAGGGACGGCGGCGCGCGGGCGTCACGTCAGGTTGCACGAGCACTCCTTGCGGTAGGCGGCATCGGCCTCGCGCTCGTCGTCCGCGTACGTGCGTTGGCGGCTCATCAGCTCCTCGAAGTCCACGAGGTGCCCGTCGAAGTCGGGTCCGTCCACGCAGCCGAACTTCGTCTCTCCGCCCACGCTCACACGGCATGCGCCACACATCCCCGTGCCGTCCACCATGATCGGGTTGAGGCTGACGGTGGTCGGCACCGCATACGCGCGCGTGGTCGCGGAGCAGAACTTCATCATGATCGCGGGCCCGATCGCCATCGCGCGATCGATCGCGGCCGCCTCGCACAGTTCCTTCAGCGGCTCGGTGACGAGCCCCTTGCGGCCCTCGGAGCCGTCGTCGGTCATGACGACGAGCTGCGAGATCGGCAGCTTCTCGAACTGGTCGCCCAGGATCAGCAGATCGGCGTTGCGCGCGCCGAGGATGACCGTGACCTCGGCGCCCGCCTCGGCCATCCCGCGCGCCACGGGGTACGCCACCGCCGCGCCCACGCCTCCGCCGACCACGGCCACGCGGCCGAGTCCCTCCAGATGCGTCGGCCTGCCGAGAGGCCCGACGAGGTCCGCGATGTCCTCGCCGACGGAGCGGTGCGACAGCTCGTGCGTCGTCTTGCCGACGACCATGAAGATGAAGCGCACCCATCCTTGTTCCGCGTCCCAATCGGAGAATGTGAGAGGGATACGCTCACCGTTCTCGCCGACGCGCAGCATCAGGAACTGGCCGGGCCGGACCTTGCGTGCGACCGCGGGAGCCTCGACCGCCATCTCGAAGACCGCGTCGGAAAGCTGGCGTTTCTGCACCACGGGAAAGGGCACTGGACGGCCTTTCGGGACGAGCCTGGCGGGCAGGTGACAGTATACCCCCGCGTCGCGAGGCGGGCGACGGCGTGCGAAGGGGCGGCCCATGTCGGGCCGCCCCTCGGCGGACAACGCGAACAGCGAGGCTACTCGGCCTTCGCGAGTCCCTTGACCATGCCGTAGATGACGGGCACTTGGGGGGATTTCCCCTGGTAGACCTGGACGGCGAGGATGATCTGGTAGATGAAGACCAGGATCCATCCGAGACCGAAAGTGATGAACGAGACGACGAAGCCCACGAGCCAGAGGGCCGCACCCTGCCAGACGTGCAGCCGCACCCAGACCTCGTCCTTGTATGGGTCGAGTGCCAGTGCGATGAGTCCGAGAGGAGCGAAGATGTAACCGAGCAGAGCTACGACCTTGCTGTTGTCGCTCGCGGGGCCCATCGGAACAGGGCCTGCCGGAGGAGTGACCGGGGGCTGATCCATGTGTCCTCATCCTTTCAACGCCGGTTTGTCTCGGTGTCCCTCTACACCGACGGTTTGATGATACCCTTTGCCACTGGTAGAATCAGGAGGGTTTTTGCGCCTTCCGGCCACAGAGACAGCAGCAGCACACCGTAGACGCTGTACCGGGGGAGTCGAAGCAATGCATCGTAGACGCGCATCGGCGGCGATCCTCGCGCTCTCGCTGGCGGCCGCTCTCCTCATCCCACCCCCCGCCTCGTTCGGCGTATCCGGCGGAGACGCAGACGCGGCGCGCAAGCGCGCCGACGACGCAAGGCGCAAGCAGGCGGTGGCCGAGGCTCAGGCGGATCGGCTCGTCAGCGAGACGAAGGCGCTGGAATCCACCATCTCGCGCACGCGCGGCGAGATCTCTCTCATCAGCGGCAAGGTCGACACCGCCGAGAGCCGGCGGGCGGGCATCGAGGCGGAGATGGCCGCGCTGCGCTCGGAGATCGCGTCGAAGCGATCCCTGATCGCCAGCACGACCGCCGCCTATCGCGACCGCCGAGAGCTCCTCGGCCGACGCGCCGAGAGCGTCTATCGCCAAGGCGACCTGTACTGGCTGCAGCTGCTGCTCGAATCGCGCAGCATCACCGACCTCATCGCGCGCACGTCCTTCGTCGAGCAGGTCATGCAGCAGGACACGAGCATGATGGCGTCGCTGGCGGACACGCGCGGCATGCTCGAACGGGCGAACGCCGAGCTCGACCGCTCCGTGCAGGCTCTCGCCGCGAAGCGCGCGGAAGCGGCAGCCGAGGAGAACGGGCTTCGTCAGCTGCAGTCGGACCGGGCGTCGCGACTCGCCGAGCAGCGCGGCGCGCAGGCCGCCAAGGAGTCGCTCCTCGCGGAGACCAAGGGCAACATCGCGAAGCTGAGGGCGATCGTCGCCGCCGAGGAGGCCGAGGCGGCGCGGATAGAGCGCCTGCTGCGAAGCTCCGCCTCGCACGGGAACGGGCGCTACGCGGGCACGTTGACGTGGCCGACACCGGGCTACGAGACCATCACCTCACCCTTCGGATGGCGCATCCATCCCATACTCAAGACGCGGAAGTTCCACAGCGGCATCGACATCCGGGCTCCATACGGCGCGAAGATCGTCGCGGCGGGCAACGGTACCGTGATCTTCGCGGGCGACAGGGGCGGCTACGGTAACGTCGTCATGATCGACCACGGCAACGGCTTGGTGACCGTGTACGCGCACCAGAGTTCGGTAGCGGTCTCCCCGGGCACCCGCGTCAGGCAGGGTCAGAAGATCGGCGAGGTGGGCAGCACCGGCCTGTCGACCGGCCCGCACCTGCACTTCGAGGTGCGCGTCAACGGGGACCCGCGGGATCCGATGGGCTACCTGTAAGGCCGTCCCCCGCTCGCCCGTGTGCTAGAGTCTTCCACATGATGAGGGACACGTCCGGCCGCTCGCGCCGTCTCCTCCCACTGATCCACTTCGCTCCGCCGAGGCTTTCGCCGCTGCTATCGGCGCTGCTCTTCGCGCTGCTGCTGTTCCCGCCGGCGGCGACCGCCCTTGCGCTGCGTGTTCCCGCGCAGACGCCCCTCGTGACGGACGTGGGGATCAGCCGCGCTCCCGGAGAGCCCGCCGGCCTGGCGCTGCTGTACGCCGACGGGACCCTGCTCGCGTCGAAAGAGCTCACCGCTTCACAGCCCGCGACGTTCACCGCCGTCACCATGCTGCAAGGGACGCACCTGCTCCGCGTGGTGGTGCGCTCTCGCGAAGGCATGGCCCGCTCACCGGTCGTGCCGGTGGCGTCCTGGGGGACGCCCGCGGCACCCCGGCTGATGGGTCCCGTGCACGCTGGCCTCTACCCGAAGTGCGTCACGTTCCCGGTGTACGTCGCGTGCGGGGCGAACAAGCTCACCGCATATGTCGGCGGGAAGGCCGTGTGGTCGCGCGGCGTGCTGCCGCCGGTCACGGTGCCGGTCCCGCTCACGCTCCCATCCGGCGCCCAGACCGTCGAGCTCAGGGCGGAGAATCCGGTGGCATGCGGCTCCACGGAGTTCACCGTGACGCGTCCAACCTGGCCGGTCCCCGGATACTACGGCGTGGGCTCGGGATTCGGCATGCGCGACGGCCGGCTGCACAAGGGGATCGACATACACGCGCCGTACGGGACACCCGTCGTCGCCGCCGCCGCCGGGACGGTCATCTGGGCCAAGCCGCTGACCACCTACGGCGGCCTCGTGATGATCGACCACGGCGGCAGGATGACGACGTACTACGCGCACCTCAGCAGCATCGAGGTGAAGCTGGGGCAGCGGGTCACGATGGGACAGCGGATCGGCCGCGTGGGCGTCGCGAATGTGTCGCACCTGCACTTCCAGCTGTTCGTGAACGCAGACAACGCCAACCCGGACATGTACCGCCGCGTGAACAGCGGGATCCCGGTGGACCCGTATCCGTACGTCGTGCCCTAGGCGCTACGCGTCGCTGTTGTACTCCCGCATCGCGCTGTCGACCCCGTGCTCGAGCACGTGCATCACGCACGACGCCGCGATCGGGATGACCGCGAGAAGCTCCTCGGCCTGCTCGCCGCGCACGGGCTCCAGCACGAAATCCGCCGGGTCCATCCGCCCGGGCGGGCGGCCGATGCCCACGCGCACGCGCACGTAGTCGCCGCTGCCGAGGGACTCCGATAGCGAGCGCAGGCCGTTGTGGCCGCCGTGCCCGCCGCCCTTCTTCGCGCGCACGATGCCGGCCGGCAAGTCGATGTCGTCGTGCACGACGATGAGCTCGGCCACAGGTACCCCGTGTTCCGCGACCAAGCGTCTCACCGACTTGCCCGAGAGGTTCATGAACGTCTGAGGCTTCGCCAGCACGAGATCGTCGTCGCCGAGTCGCACGGACGCGACCTTCGCACCCGCCTCATCCTTCCAGTAGGCCGCGCGCAGGTTCTCGCCGAGGAGGTCGACGGTGAGGAAGCCGGCGTTGTGGCGCGTGAGCTCGTACTCGGGGCCCGGATTGCCCAGCCCCACAACGAGACGGTCCACGTCAGGCTACTCTTCTTCTTCCTTCGTCTCGCCGACGATCTCGGGCTCCTCGACCTGAGCCGCTTCCTCGGCCTCGGGCGCTATGGTAGGCGGCGTGACGGAGCAGATGATCTCGTCCATCGGAGACGTGATGGTCACCCCGTCGGGAGGGGTGAGGTCACCGACGTGCACGCTGTCGCCGACCTCGAGGGCCGAGACGTCGACTTCGAGCGCCTCGGGGAGATTCCCGGGCAGCGCCTCGATATGGATGTCGGTGAAGTTGTGGGTGAGCACGCCGCCCGCCTTGACGCCCGCCGAGTCGCCGGTGAAGCGGATCGGCACGACGGCCGAGATCTTCTGCTTCATGCTGACGGCCCAGAGGTCGACGTGCTGCACGGTGCCTTTCACCGGGTCGTGCTGCACTTCCTTGATGATCGCGTTCACGGACTTCCCGCCCGCCACGGAGACGTGGACCAGCGTCGATCCGTCGCCGTGCGCGGCCAGGATGCGCTCGAAGTCATGCCGGTCGAGGGCGATCGCCTGAGCCTCCACTCCGGCGCCGTACAGGACCGCGGGGAGCTTCCCCGAGGGAGCGAGGCTATGCGCCGTCTTGCCGACGACGTCACGCGGTTCCGCGGCGATCTCGATGTTCTCGGCCATCGTGGGGTTCCTTTCGTGTGGCTGCGTCTAAAGCTGGAAGTCCGGGTCGAACAGCTCCGAGACGGACTCGTTGTCGAACACGTTGCGTATGGCGTGCGCGAAGAGCGGCGCGACGCTCAACACTCGTATCTTGCCCTGTCGGCGCTCCATCGGCACGGGGAGGGTGTTCGTGACCACGACCTCCTTGATGGGCGACGACTCTATCCGCTCGTAAGCGGGCGAGCTGAAGATGCCGTGGGTCGCGGCGACGTAGACGTCCTTCGCGCCGTTCGCGATGAGCGCTCGGGCTCCCTCCGTGATCGAGCCGGCCGTGTCGATCATGTCGTCGATGACGATGCAGGTCTTGCCGCCCACCTCGCCGATCACATGGGTGATCTCCGCCACGTTGTGCTCGGGGCGGCCCTTGTGCATGATGGCGAGTCCCGCGTCCAGCATGTCCGCGAACTTCTTCGCCACCTTCACGCGCCCGACGTCCGGTGACACCACCACCACGTCTTCAAGCTCCAGCGTCTCGAAGTGCGCCTCGAGGATCGGCAGCGCGGTGAGGTGATTGACCGGCAGGTTGAAGAAGCCCTGGATCTGGCCCTGGTGGAGGTCCATCGTGATGACGCGGTCGGCGCCCGCAGTCGTGATCAGGTCGGCGACGAGCTTCGCGGTGATGGGCTCGCGCGCGGCCGACTTCTTGTCCTGCCGAGCGTAGCCGTAGTGGCTGATGACGGCGGTTATCGTGCGCGCCGACGCCCGTTTCGCGGCGTCGATCATGATCAGCATCTCCATGAGCGAAGCGTTCACGGGGCAACAGACCGACTGCACGATGAAGACGTCGGCCCCGCGCACGCTCTCGAGGTACCGCACGTAGATCTCGCCGTTCGCGAAGGAGGTGATCTTGGCAGCGCCGAGATCGACGCCGAGGTGCTGCGCTATCCCGTCCGACAGCTCGAGGTTGCGTGTCCCGGCGAAAACCAGCATCCGTCTCTCGTCGCTAGCCATCCTGTGACCGGCTCCCTTTCAGTCGTCGTCCGTCGCCTGCTTCTTGCGTTCCGTGTACCCCTCGATGGCGCGCTGCTCGGAGCGCTCGAGCCCGAGCGCTCCGTCCGGGACGTCACGGGTGATGACGCTACCCGCCCCGGTCACAGCGTCCTTGCCTATGCTGACCGGGGCTACGAGCATCGTGTCGGAGCCGATGAAGGCGCCGTCACCGATGAACGTCGGATGCTTGTGCTTCCCGTCGTAGTTGCAGGTGATGGAGCCGGCGCCCACGTTGACTCCCGCGCCGATTGTAGCATCACCCATATAGCTCAGGTGCGGCACCTTCGACCCCTCGCCGACGGTGGACCGCTTGACCTCCACGTACGTCCCGACCTTCGCGCCCCTGCCGAGCACGGCACCGGGACGCAGGTACGCCATCGGCCCCACGATCGCCCCCTCGCCGATCACGGCGGAGACGCACACCGAGGAGTCCACCACGGCGTGCGGGCCGACCTGGGTGTCGGTGAGGCGGGAGCCCGGACCCACGTGTGCGCCGTCCGCGACCGACGTGCTCCCGAGAAGGAACGTCATCGGCTCGATCACCACGTCCCGGCCGAGGGTGACTCCGGGGGCCACCCAGACGAGGTCCGGGTCCGTCATCGTGGCGCCCGCCAGCATGTGCTCGCGGTTGACCCGCCGCTGGAGCACCTTCGTGGCCTCGGCGAGCTGCACGCGCGAGTTCACGCCGAGCGTCTCGCTCGGGTCCGGCGTCTGCATCGCGACGACGCCGAGGCCTTCGTCGCGCAGGTGCGCGATCATGTCGGTTAGGTAGTACTCGCGCTGAGCGTTCTCGGCCGAGAGCCTGTTCAGGTGCGCGGCGAGCGCCGCGGCGTCGAAGCAGTACGTGCCGGTGTTGACCTCGTCGAGATGCCGTTGCTCGGGCGCGAGGTCCCGGTCCTCCACGATCGCGGTCACCTCGCCCGCGTCGTCGCGAATGATGCGGCCGTAGCCGGAGGGGTCGGGCAGCCGGGTGGTCAGCAGCGCCACGCTGGCGCCGGACCCCTCGCGCGCGTCGACGAGGTCACGCAGCGTTCCCGGCGTGACCAGGGGGGTGTCGCCCGAGAGCACGAGCAGCGAACCGGTGAGCCCCTCGAACGCCTGCATCCCCGTCATGACGGCGTGCCCCGTCCCGAGCTGCCGCTCCTGGGTCACGCACCTCTCGCCGGGTACGAGTGAGCGGACCAGCTCGCCGAGGTGGCCGGTCACCACGACGATCGGCTCGGCGCCGGCGGCACGTGCGGCCTCTACGACGAGAGCGACCATCGGGACGCCGAGGATGCGGTGGGCGACCTTCGGCAGGCGGGAGTTCATTCGGGTCCCCTCGCCTGCGGCGAGGACGAGGGCTGCGGCTCTCATTCGCACTCCTTTGCCCGGTCGCGTGACGGGCCGGTATGCCCGATCATTCGAGAGTGGCTGGGGCGGCAGGATTCGAACCTGCGGATGGAGGCTCCAAAGGCCCCTGCCTTACCACTTGGCGACGCCCCAGGATACCGGAAGAAGTCTAGGAGACTTCCCCCGACGCGTGCAACCGCGCGCGGCCCGGCCTACTCGACCGCCTGCTCCTGCGCGGCCGCCATCATGAACGCGTCGACGCCGCCGTCCTCCTGGAACTGGGCGAGGACCGCCTCTTGGATGCGGTTGCGGGCGTCGGTGTTGATGGGGTGGCAGATGTCGCGGAACTCGCCGTTGGGGAGCTTGCGCGACGGCATGGCCACGAACAGGCCCTTGTCCCCGTTGACGACGCGCAGATCGTGGATGACGAACTGATCGTCGATGACGATGCTGGCTATCGCGCACACCTTGTTCATGGCGACAGGCCGCAACGTCACCTTCGTGATATCCATGTCTCCCCCCAGCTTGCTGCCCTTGGGCCCCCGGCGCTCTTCAGCGGGTCGCCGACTTGTTCGCCGCGACGCCCTCCGATTCCTGCCGCAAGCCGCATCTTCGCGGTGAACGTGCGGAACAGGATAGCGGTCAGGCGAGGCGTTTACCAGCTTCTCCCCGTAAGACCGCCTCGACCAACACGACATCGGCCGGCTTGTCCACGTCCATGCCGATGGACGGCTCGTGGACGAGGATCGCCGCGCCCGAGCATCCGATGAGCTCCTTCATCTTCGACTCGACCTCCTCGGCCTCGAGCCAGCCGAGGACGAACTTGACAGCGAACCGGAAGCCGAGGAGGCGCACGAGGGACAGCGCGCTCTTGCGCAGCTCGAAGAGCCGCTGGCCGACCTCCCGGTTCCTCTCCGCCGCGTTCGGGGCGATCAGCGAGACGTTGCCGCCCGTGTACGAGCCGCTCTTGAGCTTGAAGTAGGTCCTCTGCCCCTCCGGGAAGGCCGCGAGCATGTCCTCCTTGGGCACGAGGGGATAGGAGAAGTCGGCTCCGGCTGCAAGAGCCGCGTCGACGAACGTGTCGACCGCGTGCCCGTCGAGCGTGGGGAGGTCGCCGGTCGCGACGAGCACGTAGCGGTCGGCGCGGAACGACGCCACGCCGGCAAGGACGTTGTCCATGAACGGGCGATCCGACACGACCAGCTTGTCGACCTTGTCGACCCATGGGCCGAGATCCTCGGCAGTGGGTACCACCACGGCTATCTCCGCCACGGTCTCGGCTTCCCGCAGGGCGTCGACCACCCACTCGACCATGGGCCGCCCCGCGATGGGCAGCAGGCCCTTGAAGCGGCAGGACGGGTCGATCACCACCCCGTCGCCGCCGGCGAGCACGACCGCGTCGACCTTCACTCGCTCTCCTCCCGATGGCCCGCCGGCTGCAGCGCCACGCCGCCGTCGCGCGTCCGCGTAGCCTCCGCCCACCACCCGTGCCCGCGTCCGGCGCGAGCCGCTTCCTCGGCCGAGAGCGCGTCCGCGAAGATGCCGAACACCGTCGATCCGCTGCCGGACAAGCACGCGCCGAGGACGCCGGCGCGATCCCGAAGCAATGCTAGCGCGTCGGCGACGACGGGTGCCAGACCGAGGGCCGCCGGCGTCATGTCGTCGAACAGGGCGCGGCCGATGCCTTGCGGGTCGCCCGCCTCGAGCGCCGCGACCATCCCAGCGGCACCCGGAGCGGCTGGCCGCGGCGTCGCGTCGAGCGCCGCGTAAGCGGCCGCTGTCGAGACGGGCACACCGGGGTTCACGAGCGCCACGTGGAGCCGGGGGTCGGGCAGGCGCTTGACGAGCCGGTCACCGCGCCCCCGGAGCAGCGCGCAGCCGCCGGCTAGGAAGAAGGGGACGTCGGCGCCGACAGAAGCCGCGGACGCGACGAGCGCGGGATCCCGCGCGTCCAGCGCCCAGGCGTGCGCGAGGCCCGCGAGGGTGGCCGCCGCGTCGGCGCTGCCTCCGCCGAGGCCTCCGCCCGCGGGGATGCGCTTGCGCACCCGGATCGCGTACGCGGGATCGCGGCCCACCGCCTCGCCGAGAGCACGGGCGGCGCGCGCCACGAGGTTCTCGTCCCCGGGAAGGCCCGGGTCCGGCTCGCACGTGACACGAAGCGTGTCGGCCGGAGTCAGCAGGACGCTGTCGTGCAGCTCGAGCGCCTGCATGACCGTCTCGACGTCGTGGTACCCGTCGGACCGGCGTTCTCCCACGGCGAGGTAGAGGTTGACCTTCGCCGGCGCCTCGACGAGCAGAGCCTCCCCGGCCACGCGTTCTCCCTCCGATGCATAACGGGCGCGGAGCCTCACAGGAAGGCTCCGCGCCCGTTTCTTCCGATGCGTGCCCCGGTCAGTTCAGCCAGGGGAACAAGCTCTCCCCGCTCTCGCAATGGCTCAGCTCGACGGTGCCCGTGAGAACGTCGACATAGCTGTACGAGACGCGCGCGGTGCGGTTGCGCTTCTCGTCCACCTTGACGACGAACAGAGACGGATGCGTCTCTTCGAGCACGCCCTCGCGCTCGACGATCTTGCTGCGGCCCATGTTCGCCCGCAACCGCATACGCTGCCCCATCAAGCTCTGCAGGTCGCTGCGGATACGTCCGACGACCTCAGACTGGCGTACGACATCCATGGCTTCGCCTGACTCCCGGTCTGCCCCTTGACTATCCGGGCATTATACGATGAGCCTTAACAAAAGGCAAGGTAAACAGCGGTATCAGCGTATCCGCCGGGCGATGGCCATGAACTCGTCGACGGACAGCGTCTCCGCTCGTCTGCCCCCGTCGACGCCGGCCCCGGCGAGGGCGCCGTCCACGGCCTCGCGATCCCAGCGGCCCGCGGACAGCAGCGAGTTGCGGAGTGTCTTGCGGCGCTGCGCGAAGCCTGCCTGCGCGACCTCGGCCGTGAGCACGAGCAGGCCGGCCGGCTCGGGCCGCTGGAGGCGCTCGAGCCGCAGGACGGCGGAGTCCACACGTGGCGGAGGCAGGAACACCGTGCGCGGCACGGGGAACCGTCCGGCCGGGCGCGCGAGCAGACGCAGCTTGACGGTGTACGCACCGTAGTCCTTGCCGCCGGGCTCCGCCGTCATGCGGTCCGCCACCTCGGCCTGCACCATGACCGTGGCCGAGGCGAGGGTGGGCAACGACTCCAGGAAGCGCAGCACGAGCGTGGCCGCCACCTGATACGGCAGGTTCGCCACGAGAGCCGCCGGGGGGCCGAACGGCGCGGCTATCTCTCCGGCGGTCACGTCGAGCGCGTCCGCGCGCACGACGGCGAGGCGGGCGCATCCGGCCGTCGTCTCCGCGAGCACGGGCAGCAGGTCGGCGTCGCGCTCCACCGCCACCACGGCGCCCGCGACGTCGCACAGAGCGACAGTGAGCGTGCCGATGCCGGGTCCGACCTCGAGGACGACGTCGTCCTCGGCGGGGCGGGCGAGCGCCAGTATCCGGCCGACGACGTTGTCGTCCACGAGGAAGTGCTGGCCCAGCGACTTCTTCGTGGCGAGCCCGTGGCGCCGCAGCACAGCGAGCGTCGCCGACGGGGTCGCCAGCGGGGAGTACGGCATGACTAGGGCAGCAGCACGATCTGCACGGTGCGCGATCCCCACGCGGACATCTCGGCGGCCGTGTCGAAGCACAGGTCGATGTGGGCTCCGTTGATGGCTCCGCCCGTGTCCGCGGCGATGCCGTAGCCGTAGCCCGGGACGTAGATGCGGGTGCCGAGCGGGATGACGCCCGGATCGACGGCGATGATCCCGTAGCCGAGGCGCGCGCCGGTGGCGGCGTGGAAGCCTCCCTCGAGAGCGTTGTCCCGCGGATGATACGCGGTCGCCAGCACGGTCATCCGCGTGCCGGAAGTCGGCGCCGGCAGCGCGGCGGCCGTCCGCGGCCCGACGCCCCCGCGGGCGGCGACGGTGAAGTCGCGGTTCGTGCCCACGGCGACGACCATGTCCACGGGCGCCTGCACGACCTGCTCGGCCTTGAGGACCTTGCCGCCCTCGCGGCCGCCCGTGACGATCGTCTCGAGAACGCGGAGCAGCTTGCCGGGCGCTCCGGGGTTGACGACGCGCTGCGTGTTGATCGGCATGCTCGGATCGCTGATCACGCGACTCTTCGGAGCGATGGCGATCTCCTGCTGCACCACGCGCAGGAACACGTCCGTGACCTCGATCGTCATCCCGGGCGTGAGAGG
This sequence comes from Coriobacteriia bacterium, assembly GCA_036504755.1. Classification (GTDB taxonomy): domain Bacteria; phylum Actinomycetota; class Coriobacteriia; order Anaerosomatales; family JAJZPX01; genus JAJZPX01. The sequence continues at coordinate 34,408 of DASXUP010000010.1, read as the reverse complement.
CGCGCCGATGTCGGGGCTCACCTTCAACCCGCCTGTCGGATCCAGTCCGGCCGACACGAGAGCGTCGGACACTCGCGACCCGACGACCCTGAGGTCGATGGATTCGCTGCCGAGGACGAGCGTGACAGGTACGGCGTGCCGCACGACCACGGTGTCGCCGTCGGCGAGGGTCTCGCCCGGCGACGGGCTCACGATGTCCCGGTCCGCGGTCCGGACGCCCGTCTCGCGCAGGAGCGAGGCGACGTCGGCGGCTTGCGTCCGGCACGCCCACGCCTTGCCGTCCACGATGACGGTTATGCTCTTCCTTGCCCACACGAACCCGGTGATGCCGGCGACGGCCAGTGCTGCGAGGACGATGGCTGCGATGAGTTGCTGGGTCTTCAGGGATCGTGCCGAGCGAATCGGCACTCTGTCCAAACGGTTCCCTCGAGACCTGAGTCGTCATTACGATGCGGTGACCGATTATAGACGAGTGGGTAACGCCCCACAAACTGCCAGGTCGGCACGAAACGGTCGCGCGGCAGTCCCTAGCGCGCCGCCGCCGAGACGACCACGGCGCCCGTCCCGCGTGCCTCGGCGAGCGCCTCCGGGCGGCTCCGGATGTCGGTCGCGGCGTCCACACCGGCGACCTTCAGCTCCACGTCGTAGCTCACGCCGAGCACGGCGAAGAGGCTCTTCGTGGTGAGGATCGCGCCCGCGAACCCGTACGGGTCCCCTCCCGCCCGGGCGAGCAACAGCGCGCCCGGGCGCTTGCGCTCGGGCGGCGGCTCGCCCAGCACCCATCGCCGCGCCCAGAACGGCTGACAGCGGTCGTAGAGCGCTTTGAGGACCGCCGGCACGGTGGCGAAGAAGACGGGGCTCGACACGACGATCGCGTCGGCCTCTTCGAGCCGAGGGTAGACTTCCTGCATCCGGTCGCGGATCCAGCACTCGCCGGTCGAGGAGCATACGTTGCATCCGTCACACGGCTGGATGCCGTAGTCCACGACGACGAGCTTCTCGGCCGTACCTCCCGCCTCGGCCACTCCTGCGAGGCACGCGTCGAGAAGCTGCTCGCTATTGCCGTGGCGGCGCGGGCTGCCGGCGATCCCGAGGACCAGAGGCGGCGTCACGCAGTCCCGCCGAAGAGGCGCCGCGCGTTCGCGAGGACGGCCTCCGCGAGCTTCTCGGGGTCGTCGCCGCGGACCTCGGCCACCTTCGCCGCCGTCAGCGTCACCCACGCGGGCTCGTTCGTGCGGCCGCGGTTGGGCACGGGCGCGAGGAACGGGCAGTCGGTCTCTACGAGCAAGCGGTCGAGCGGCACGATCCTCGCCGCCTCGCGGATCGGCTCGCCCTTCGGGAACGTGACCGGGCCGGCGAAGCTGATGTGACAGCCGAGGTCGAGGAAGCTCTGCGCGACCTCCGGCCCCTCTGTGAAGCAATGCAGGACGCACCCGCGCTCGGGCAGGCCGACCTCCTCCAGGATCGCGTGGCCCTCGTCGTGCGCCTCGCGCAGGTGCACCACTGCCGGCAGCTCGAGCCGCTTCGCGAGGGCCAGCTGGGACCGGAACGCTCGGCGCTGGTCGCCGCGGGGCGAGTGGTCGTAGTGGTAGTCGAGCCCGATCTCTCCGAGCGCCCCGACCCACGGGCTCCGCGCGCGCTCGACGATGAGCGCCTCGATCTCCTCGGAGTACTCCTTCGCGTTGTGCGGATGGGTGCCGAGGATGATGCGGACGTTGGGCGGCTCGGCTGACACGTCCCAGTCGCGCAACCGGACCGACGCTTCGGCAAGCCAAGTGTCGAGATGGTCGAAAGTGCCCTCGGGCGCCTCGGTGGCGTCCACCACGCACCCGATGTACGTCACACCCGCCATCGCCGCCCGTTCGAGCACCCCGGCCGGATCGTCGAGCATGTCGAGGTGGGCGTGGGTGTCCGGGATCGGCCCGCCGAGGTGGGGCAGGTCCGTCGGTCTGGTCGCGATGTCCACGCTCACGCCTCTTCCGCCTCCTGGATCCGCGGGAACAGCGGATCGCCCTTCTCCACGCGCAGTCCCGGCTCGAGACCGCCCCATCGCGCCGCTTCGGCGAGATCGCGCACCTCGCGCACGTCGTCCGCGATGCCTAGCCGGCGCCAGACCTCGGCCGAGGTACGCGGCATGACCGGCGAGATGAACAGCGCCGCGATGCGCACGGCCTCGAGCGCGTTGTAGAGCACAGCGTCGAGACGGGGCCGTGTATCCTCACTCTTCGCCAGGTTCCAGGGCGATGCCTCCTCGATGTAGCGATTCGTGCGCTTCACGAGGTCCCAGGCGGCTTCGAGCGCGGCTCCGTAGTCGAGCCGCGCCATCGCTTCGTCGTAGCGCCCGGGCAGCTCCGCCGCGATCCGCATGATGTCCTCGTCCTCCGCGGTGACGAGGACGCCTGGGCGCTGCGGGACCGCCCCGTCCAGGTACTTCTCGGTCATGTTGAACAGTCGCGAGCACAGGTTTCCCCAGTCGTTGGCGAGATCGCCGTTGTAGCGCTGCACGATCGAGCCGACCGAGACCGAGCCGTCGGTGCCGAACACGACGTCGCGCAGGAAGTAGTACCGGTACGCGTCCACCCCGAAGCGCTCGACGAGGTCCGCCGGGGCGAGCACGTTGCCCTTCGACTTGCTCATCTTCTCGCCCTTGGTCAGCAGGAAGCCGTGCGCGAAGACGTGCTTCGGCAGCGGCAGACCGGCGGCCATGAGCATCGCAGGCCAGATGACGCAGTGGAAGCGGATGATGTCCTTGCCCACGAAGTGGTAGTCCGCGGGCCAGTAGCGCTCGAACTCCACCTTCTTGTCGGGGTCGTCGCTGCCGTAGCCGACGGCTGTGACGTAGTTCAGCAGCGCGTCGAACCACACGTACATGACGTGCTCGGGGTCGAAGGGGAGCGGGATCCCCCACGAGAAGGTGGTCCGTGAGATGGAGAGGTCCTTCAGCCCCCCGCGGACGAAGCTCATGACCTCGTTGCGGCGCGTGTCGGGCTGCACGAAGTCCGGGTGCTCGTCGTAGTACGCGAGCAGGCGTTCCTGGAACGCCGAGAGTGCGAAGAACCAGTTGTCCTCCCGGATGAACTGCACCTCGCGGCCGCAGTCCGGGCACTTCCCCTCGACCAGCTGCTCCTCGGCGAAGAAGGTCTCGTCGGGCACGCAGTACCAGCCTTCGTAGTGACCCTTGTAGAGGTGTCCCGCGTCGTGCAGCGCCTGGAGGAAGCGCTGGGCTCCGCGCTCGTGCCGCGGCTCCGTCGTGCGGATGAAGTCGTCGTTGCTGATGTCGAGCAACCGCCACGTCTCGAGGAACTTCGGGGCGATGGCGTCCGTCCACTCCTGCGGGCTCACTCCCGCCTCGGCGGCGGCTTGCGCGACCTTCTGGCCGTGCTCGTCGAGACCGGTCAGGAACCGGACGTCGTCGCCCGCGAGACGCCGGTAGCGGGCCAGCGCGTCGGCCGCGATCGTGGTGTAAGCGGTTCCCAGATGGGGTACCGAGTTCACGTAATAGATGGGCGTGGTCAGATAGAACGGGCGCATCTGTTACAGGACTCCTGACCGTGGGGATTGATGGAAGTGCTCGGGCGGCCGACTACGATTGTATGTCAACCGTCCAAGCGGGAATCGAAATGCGGACGAGGGAGGCGGAGGCGCGGTGAACGACACAGGGATCGTCAGGCGAGTGGACGACCTAGGGCGGATCGTCATCCCGATGGAGCTGCGGCGCACCTTGGGCATCAACGTGAAGGACCCGATGGCGATCTTCGTCGAGGACGACAAGATCATCCTCGAGAAGCACCGAGACGTGTGCGCGCTCTGCGGCAGCGGCGAGAACGTCTCGGAGTTCAAGAACCGTCCGATCTGCGGGACGTGCGTCGAAGAGATCAAGCGGAAGAAGTAGCACCTCGGTCGTCCGGGCCGAGCGTGATGGCGTAGACGGCGTTGCGCCCCATCCCCGTCTCCGCCGCCACCGCGCGGACGGCGTCCTTGCGGCTCAAGCCTGCCGCGACGTGCTCGGCCACCATGCGTCGCACGATCCCAGGCTCCGGCTGTGCCGGAGCCTCTTCGCGCCCGGGAGGCCCGACGAGGAGCACGACCTCTCCCCTCAGCTCACGCGACGCCGTCAGCGCGGCCAGCTGCTCCACCGGCCCGCGCGCCACCTCCTCGAACACCTTGGTGAGCTCCCGCGCCAGCACCGCCTGCCTCCCCGGCAGCACCTCGGCGATCGCGGCGAGCGTCGCCGCGGCGCGGCGCGGCGACTCGTAGAAGACGAGCGTGGCATCCAGCTCTCGCAACCTCTCGAGCGCGCGACGGCGCTCCCCCGCCTTCCTCGGCAGGAATCCGCCGAAGTAGAACGCGTGCGTGGGCAGCCCGCTCGCCACGAGCGCGCTGACGATCGCCGAGGCGCCCGGGAGCACCTCGACCGGCAGCCCGGCGTCGAGGCATGCCGCGACCAGAGCGGCGCCGGGGTCCGAGACGCCGGGCGTTCCGGCGTCGGACACGAGCGCGACCCTCTCGCCTCGGCGGACACGCTCGACCACCGCCGGCGTTCGCGCCTCGAGGTTCTTCGCGTGGTACGCCTCGAGCGGCGTGTGGATGTCGTAGCGCGCCAGCAGCTTGCGCGTCACCCGCGTGTCCTCGGCCTCGATGACGTCGGCCTCTCGCAGAGCGTCGAGCACACGCAAGGTCACGTCGCCGAGGTTCCCGATCGGCGTCGCGCACACGAGGAGCTTGCCGGTCACGGCGACGGCGGCGGGGAGTCGGCCGGCGGAGCGGGCGGCGGCGGGTAGCCAAAGGCGCCGGGCGGGGGCGGGTAGCCGAAGGCGCCGGGCGGGGGCGGGGGCGGCGGGGGCGGGTAGCCGCCCGGGAACGCCGGAGCCGGAGCGGGCACCTCGGCGACCTCTCTGCCGGTGAGACGCCGGAAGAAGATCGTCCAGGCCGTGTAGTAGAACGCCGAGTAGACCGCGCCGACGAACATCAACGCCGCCAGCGCGACCACGCCGAGGACGACCGCGAGCGGCCACACGCCCGCCGCCGCCGCGACGACGGCCGGCACGGCCGCGGCCACCGCGACGATCGCCACGACGATCCCGAAGCCGACGGCGATCGCGAGCAGCAGGATCCACATGATCGCGACGTCCTTGAAGCGCCCGCGCACGTCCCGCCAAGCACGGCGGATCGATTCGGTGGCGGGCACGTCGTCCAGGACGCCGTGGCGCAGGGCGAGCTGGTCGAGCACGCCGATGAGGATGGCGAGAGGCACGATGACGATGAGGACGAAGCCGGCGAGGCCGCATATCCCCAGGACGCCCGCTCCGACCGCCGCCTCGCCGCCGCGGCCCGCGGCGAGAGCCACGATCGTCCCGGCGAACAGCGCGCCGATGACCAGCGCGATCAGCAGGAGCGGCAGCGCCAGCAGCAACCCGATGAGGAACGTCCGGCCCCAGAAGTGGAAGCCCGCCCCCCAACCGTTCCCCGCGCGCACGGGTCTGCCCTCGGCCGCTTCGTTCGCCAGCCAGACGAGTCCTCCGCGGGCGGCGACGCTGAGGATGGCCCAGATGATGCCTATGAGGATGAGGACCGTCGCGATCACGACTATCGCGGCCAGGTTGCTCTGGATCCACCTCAGGGCGGCGTCGCTGCTGAACGGCAGGTTGGAGGAGCCGCCGCCGCGCGCGCCGCCGAAGTTCCCGGCGGAGCCGCGGCCGCCGCCTCCTCCTCCGCCGCCGCTGCCCGCGCCCGCGAACAGGCCGAGGATCCACAGCGCCCGGTACTTCCACGTGATCTGCCAGGCGCGCTTGACGATCCCTGTGTAGTCCACGCGTCCCCCCGCTCCGACGCCGCCGGCTATTGCTCGACGACCTCCAGCTCGTAGCTGCGCGTTCCCAACCCCATGTGCTCGCCGTACTCGAGTATGGGCGTCCCGTCGATGCCTGTCACCTCGTGGAACTTGTCGACGCCGGCCGTAAGACCCTCGCCGCGCGAGCCGGGCAGACCGGTCGCTCGAGTCACGAGATCGAGCGACGCCTGGTCGATGGCCACCGGGTCGGTGGACGCCAGCACGCCGAGGTCGGGCACGAGCGACGCGTCCGAGAAGTTCCAGCAGTCACAGTCGGGCGACATGTTCGTGAGGAAGGAGAGGTAGATCGCCTTGCCCTGCTTGCCCGACAGCGCGCCGGCACAATGCTCGACGATCTTCTCCTCGAGCTTCGTCGCGTCCTTCTGGAACTGCACTCCTATCGCGCCGTGCGGGCAGCTCGCGACGCACTCGCCGCAGCCGTAGCACGTCTCGTAGTCGATCACGGCCTTCCGGTCCTTGAGCAGGATCGCGTTGACGGGGCACCACTGGACGCAGCGGTTGCAGCCGATGCACTTCTCCTCCGTGACGGTCGGATTGAAGTCCGCGTGCATCCGCTGTTTCGCGGACCGCGTCCCCAGTCCCATGCCGAGGTTCTTCAGCGCCCCGCCGAAGCCGGTCGCCTCGTGCCCCTTGAAGTGCGTCACGACCACGAGGGCGTCGGCGTGGACCGCCGCGGATCCGATGCGCACGGTGTCGAAGTGCTTGCCGGCCTCGATCGGCACGTCGATCCCGTCTCGCCCGTCCAGCCCGTCCGCGATGATCACCGGCGCCTCCACCGTGGCGTAGGCGAATCCGTTCTGCACCGCGCAGCCGAGGTGGTCGACGGCGTTCGCACGCTGCCCGCGGTAGAGCGTGTTGGCGTCGGTGAGGAACGGCTTGCCGCCGGCGGCCTTCACCCGTGCCACTATCTCGCGCAGGAACACGGGCTGCACGAAGCCGGTGTTGCCTCGCTCGCCGAAGTGCAGCTTGACCGCGACGAGGTCATCGGCCGAGACCACCTCGGCGAGACCGGCGCGGTCGAGCAGCTGGCCGGTGCGGGTGACGAGGCTGCGCTTGAGCTTCGTGCGCATGGGGGCGAACAGGACGCGCGCGGGTTCGGCGGGCATACGGCTCCTTCCGGAAGATCGGCCGGACGTCAGGCCCTGTGTTCTTCCCGAGCATCATACTCGTCGAACGCGAGAGCGGCAGCGCCGACGACGCCCGCGCCGTTCCCCAGCTCCGCGGGGACCACGAGGACATCCGCGCGGCCCGCCAACGCGGAACGCTGTATCGCGCCGTTCGCCGCGTCGACCCAAAGCGGCGTCTTCTGGCCGAGGCCACCGCCAACCACGATGAGCTGCGGGTTCAGCAGATTCACGACGCCGACCATCGCCTTGCCGAAGACGTCCGCTGCGCGCTCGAGGATGTCGCGCGCCACGTCGTCGCCCCCGCGCGCCGCGGCGAGCAGGGTGTCGTCCGTTATCGCGTCCAGGTCGTCGTCGGCCAAGCGGCGGATCGCCGCTCCGGCGTAGGTCGCGGCGGCCTCTCGCGCGTCCCGCACGAGCGCGAACCGCGACGCGTACGCCTCCAGATGACCGAGCGCGCCGCACGGGCATTGCTTCCCGTCGAACTCCACGAGGATGTGGCCGATCTCTCCGCCGAATCCCCTCGACCCGCGGTAAGGTCGGCCGCCGAGCCACAGGCCCCCGCCCACACCCGTGCCCATCGTCACCATGAGGAAGTCCCGGACGCCCTTCGCCGCGCCGAAGCGCGCTTCGCCGATCGCGGCGACCTCGCCGTCGTTGTCGATCACGACCGGGATGTTCAGCCGCGTCTGCACCATGCCGTGCACGTCGACGCCGGCGAGAGGCAGGTTGGTGCAGAACTCGATGGTCTGGCGGTGCCAGTCGATCTGCGCCGGCAGGCCGAGGCCGGCCCCGGCCACCTCGGAGGGGTGAGTGTCGCGCAGCACCGTCTCGACGGCCTCGATGACGGCGTCCACTATCGCGAACGGGCCCTCGGCCGGTGTGCTGACGATCGTGTCCGCCACTACGCGGCCCTTGCGTTCGACCAGCCCGGCCGAGACCTTCGTACCGCCGACGTCGACGCCTACAGCGTAGCTCGCGCGCGCCACGAGATCGCCCCTCCCAGGAACCGGCCACAGCCTACAGGGGCATCATAGCCTAGTAGTCCCAGAGCATACCGCGCTGCTTGACGAGCCCCAGCGCATGCATCTTCTCGAGCATCTCGGATTCCGGCACCCCGAAGAGGCGGGCGAGGTAGCGGTAGTCGTTGAACCACTTCTTCGCCTGCTCGTCGACCATGTAGCTCGGCAGCGTCATCTCCGCCGCTACCACGTCGGCTACGTGATGGTCGGCCTTGTCCCGCGGATAGGTCGCGCCGGGCTCCTCCAGGACCACGAGGATGTGCCCGATGAGGTGGCCCAGCGTGCGCCGGGCGCCGATCTCCCCGATCGCCTCGTTGAGCAGGATGACGGGCATGCCGTCCTCGTAGATGAGAGCGCCCGAGAACCACGGCGGCAGCTGGGTGGTGTAGAGAGGGATGCCGAGACCGGACGCTACGGCTTCCACCGCGACGGGAGGCTCGACAGCTCCCGCCTTTCGGAGAGCGTCCTGGGCCAGATTCCGGTAGTACGCGTCGGTACGCAGCGCCACTTTCGTGCGCTTCCTCTCGGTGAAGGCTTTAGAATCATTATCGGGCACCCGCCGCTCGCGCTGGATAGGGTTCTGACAGGGCGCAAAGCGTGAAGCGGCGTGAGGCTTATGCCGATACCAAACACGCGGGCGTGGATGGGGCGGTCCCAGGAGGTAGGATGGCACGGCCCGACAACATACGGGCGGAAGAGGTCGTGCGCGGGCTGGCCACGGCCGCGAACGCCGTGCGGTTGTACCCGGCCACGAGCCCGCTGCGGGACCAGGCGGTCGGGCGGTTCCTCGCTCTCGCGCACGCTACCGTGAGCGACGGCACGCCGCTGCAGCTCATCGTCGAGCCGTCCGGGTTCAAGTCCGGCGAGACGGTACTCGCGGACGGTCAAAACAACGTCGTGGCGTTCGCCGAGGCGCTCTACGCTCACCAGGTGGGCAAGCTGATCGTCGCGCCAGGCGTGACGGCCGACGAGGTGATGAGGTTCCTTGCGGCCGTGTCGGCGGATACGCACGCCGTGAGGGACTCCGGCGGCCTGCGGGCCGTTCTCAAGGAGTCGGGCGTCAGCCGGCTCGCGGTCGTCGAGGTGACGCTGCGCGCGTCCACGGACGAAGGCTTGAGCGGGTTGGACCTCACGGCCGCGCCGTTGGAGGAGATCGCTCCCCGTGTAGCGGCGGCCGCTTCGGCGTGGCAGGAGAGCGCCGCGCAGGGTGCCGGGAACGACGGTGTCGCCGGCGCGGTCGCTGCGCTGGAGGAAGCCGCACGTGACCTCGCGATGCAACGTATCGCCGAGGCGCTGATGCGCCTGGACGAAGCGACGCGGGTGAAGGCGCTGGCCGCGGCCTACGCGACCGACGCCGACGGCGAGCCCATGCGAGGCATGCTCGACGTCCTCGCGAAGATGAAGCCGTCCGCCCTCGCCCGGCTGCTCAGTCTCGCCGCGAACATGACGGGCACTCCCACCAACGAGCTTCTGTGCGGCCTCAAGCTCCCGCCGGAGGCGCTCCGGGCCGTCATGCTGCTGCTGAGACCCTCGCCGCAGCAGGAATCGGCGCGAGGCGTCCCGGTGGACGCGGACGTGACCGCGATTGCGCGCGAGGTGAAGGCGGAGAACGAGGTCGAGGCCTCCGAGCTCGAGCGGCAGATCGCGCGCTCCCCGCGTGCGCTCGCGGCGGGCAAGGCCCTGACGACGACGGTCCAGCTCGCCATGGATCGCAAGACACAGGACGCCGTGCAGGCGGTAGGCGAGGCCCTCGCGCCCGCGGTGCGCGCGGGAGCCTTGGCCGAGGTTCGCGCGGCCCTCGCCTTCCTCGGCACGCTCGATCGTGACCCGGCGCTCGGCGGCGCCGCCTCGCACGCCCGTCAGTCGGTGGCCGACCCCGAGCTGTTGCGCCTGTGCATCGGATCGCTCAGCATCGGCGCCGACGCGGACACTGTCGCCGCGATCCTCTCGGCCGCCGGGCCTGTTGCGGCGGACACGTTCATAGCGTTCTACATCGGCTCGAACGATTCGCTTCGGCCCAGGCTCCAGCAAGTGCTGCGCAGCATGGGCGACGTGGTCACGAGCGCCGCCAGCAGACGCATCCGCGACGCCGACACCCCTACCGCGCGCGAACTGATCGACGTGCTGGTCGGGATCGGGGACAAGCGGACGGTGCCCGTGCTGCGGCAGGCGCTAGAGCACCTCGACGTGGAGGTGCGCCGGGCGACCCTGGAAGCACTGGCGCGCATCGGCGGGACCGAGAGCGAACGCCTGCTCGTCGGAGCGCTGGGTCATTGGGACCCGGAGACTCGAAGGTACGCGGCAAGAGCCATAGGTCAGGCGCGCGCGGCGTCGGCGGTTCCGGCTATGCTGAAGATACTGCAGGGTTACTACCTGTTCGAGAGGAACTACGGCCTGAAGAAGGAACTCATAGAGAGTCTGGAAGTACTCGGTTCGCCGGCGGCCGTCCCTACGCTTCGTCGAATGGCCGGACGCCGGTTCGTCATCGGCCGCAAGAACCGCGAGCTGCGGTACCTCGCCCGGCGAGCGCTCGCCGGGCTCGAGCAGGCTCGGGGGAACGAGGGGAGAAAATCGTGAGCGATCAGCAGGAAAGCGAGCGGCTCGAGTCTCCGGAGGAGCTGGCCGAGGTCACCGCGGGAGCGAAGCGTACGCCGTTCGCCAGCGCCAAGAAGCTCGGGCGCGCGCGCGAGCTCGTCCGCGCGCTGGCGGTCGCGCAGACGAACGCGACGCTGTACCCGGAGGCGCACCCGCTCGTGGCCCAGTCGATCGACGAGCTCGTGTCGGCCGTCGGCGACATCATGGAGATCGGCTTCGAAGCCATAACGGTCAACATCTACAAGGGGACGCTCTTCGTCGAGGACCACGTTCTGCCCGAGGAGAGCGTCACCTATCGCAAGCTGGTCGAAGAGCTGCTGGCCCGAGGCATCTCCGCGCTGACGCTGGACCTGGCCTTCGGCGAGAAGGATGCCCGCGCGTTCGTCGAGCTGCTCGCGGCGAGCGACGTCTCGAGCATCGCCGCGGCGCAGCAGTTCCTGGAGACCCGCGACGCCGGCGCCGTCTCCGTCTCCGAGACCTCGGCGCTCGACGAGGCCGCCGAGGAAGCCACCCCCGAGAAGAAGGCCGAGGCACGCAGTGCGTACGACGCCGGGATCGCGGCGATGCGCGACGTCGAGACGCAGGTGAAGCTCGGCAAGGTCTTCGAGATCGAGCCGCTTCAGAAGCTCGTGAACTCGCTGCTGAGCCAGCTGTTCAGCGACCCCGCCGCCGTACTGGGCCTCACGGCGATCAAGAGCCACGACGACTACACGCTCAACCACTCTATCAACGTGTGCATCCTCTCGCTGTCGCTCGGCGCGCAGCTCGGGCTCGACAAGGACTCGCTGCACTCGCTGGGCCTGTCGGCACTGCTGTACGACCTCGGCAAGGTCCGCATCCCCGAGGACATCCTCAACAAGGAGAGCCCGCTGACCGCCGACGAGTGGGCGATCATCAAGAGCCACGCCACGGAAGGCGCGGACCTGCTGAAGCGCATCCAGCTCGTCGACCAGATGCCGATGATCGTGGCGTACGAGCACCACCAGCGTCACGATCTCCAGGGCTACCCCGAGCCGCACGGTGCGGGCGAGCAGCACCTGTTCAGCAAGGTGGTCGCGCTATGCGACGCGTACGACGCGATGACGACGTCGCGGCCGTTCCGCCGCGAGATCCGCCCGGACAAGGCTCTCGCCGTGCTGATGCAGGGCCGTGGCAAGGCATACGACCCCGCGCTCACGAAGGCGTTCGTCGCGATGCTCGGCATCTACCCGATGGGTGCCGTGGTGCGCGTGGACGACGGCGCGATCGGGATCGTGTACCGCGTCAACCGCGACGACTTGCTGCGGCCGAGGGTGAAGGTACTCATCGACGCCGCCGGCCGATGGCTGGATGAGCCGCACGTGCTGGACTTGAGGCTCGTGGACTCCAAGACCGGCAGCTGGGCGCGCTCGATCGACGAGTGCATCCCGGCAGCCGAGGCTGGGATCGACGACGTGTGGGACTACCTCTAGGGTCGAGTCTCCCGCCTTACGCCTGGGCCGCCTTGCGTGCCTGGACGCGGATGCTCTGGAATCCCGAGGCGGCGTGCCGGACGTCTTCGAGCGTCACATCGGCGTGTTTCATGTACTCCTCGACCACGTCCGCCGCGACGACGTCGTCCAGCTCGAACCCGCGCTCCTCGGTGAGCTCGATGTCCGCGAAGCCGGCCCCTGCGAGCATGCCGAGGTAGTCGTCCTTGAGGACGGCGCCCGAGAGGCACGCGACGTAGGCGTCGACCGAATCGCGGATCGCGACCGGGACCTCGCGCAACAGCACGATGTCGGAGACCGACAGCCGGCCGCCGGGCTTGAGAACGCGGAACGCCTCGCGGAACGCCTGGGCCTTGTCGGGCACGAGGTTGATGACGCAGTTGCTGATGACCGCGTCGACGGTGGCATCCGCCGCGGGCAGGTGCTCGATCTCGCCGAGGCGGAACTCGACGTTCGGGAACGGCGCGCCGTTGCGCCGCGCCCGCTCGATCATCTCGGGCGTCATGTCGACGCCGATGACGTGACCGGTGGGCCCCACGCGCTTCGAGGCGATGAAGCAGTCGACCCCGCCCCCGCTGCCGAGGTCCATCACCGTCTCGCCCGGCTGCAGCTGCAGCATGGCGAGCGGGTTGCCGCACCCGAGCCCGAGGTCGGCGCCCACCGGGATCGCCGCGATGTCCTCGGCCGAATAGCCGAGCTCCAGCCTCTTGCCGTCCTGCTCGCCGCAGCCGCAGCTGCTCTTCGGCGCGCAGCAGGAGTCCTCGCGCGTCGCGTGCCCAGCGTATCGCTCCCTCACCGCGTGCTTGATGTCGTTCGTGTCGTGCATGTCTGAAACGCCTCCTTCTTCCTCGAGACTGCGCTGGCTGTGGCTCTGCGACGGTAAGCAGCGCAGCTCCTGCCATTATTTCGATAATCGTCGAACTACTTGCATGTGGTATATTACTTCGACGAATATCGAAGTTGTCAAGCCCCTCTGGAGAACGACATGCCGACCGATCAGGACGAGCGCGTGGACCTCGTGTTCCGCGCGCTGGCGAGCAAGCCGAGACGCGAGATACTGAAGTTGCTGGCGAAGCCGGGCGGCGCGGGCGACTCACGCTGCTGCGGCGACGAGGTGTGCGCATGCGTGTTCGCGGAGCGCCTCGGCCTGTCGGCGCCCACCGTGTCGCACCACATGAAAGCGCTGCTCGACGCCGGGCTCGTCACGGCCGAGAAGCGAGGGCTGTGGGTCTACTACCACTTGAACGCCGAGGCTTTCGGACCGCTCATGCGGGAGCTCCGATCGCTGGCGTCGTGCGCGGACGGGAGCTGCGGATGAGCGAGGGGATCGCGAAGCGTCTGGGCTTTCTCGACCGCTACCTGACGCTGTGGATATTCCTCGCGATGGCCCTGGGAGTCGGCGCCGGTGCACTTGTGCCCGCGATCCCTGCGTTCGTAGGAAGGCTCAGCGTCGGGACCACCAATGTGCCGATCGCCGTCGGCCTCATCGCCATGATGTACCCCGCGCTGGCGAAGGTCCGCTACGAGGAGCTGCCCGACGCCATGCGCGATAAGCGGGCGCTGCTCCTGGCGATGGTGATGAACTGGCTCGTCGCGCCGACGGTGATGTTCACACTCGCGGTCACGTTCATGAGGGCGTACCCGCAGTACATGATCGGGCTCATAGTGATCGGCATCGCTCCGTGCATCGCGATGGTGATCGTCTGGAACGGCCTCGCCAGGGGCGACACCGAGTTCGCCGCCGGGCTCGTGGCGGTCAACAGCGTCATGCAGGTGCTGTTCTTCAGCTTGTACGCGTGGTTCTTCGTCACGGTGCTGCCTCCGCTGCTGGGCCTGCGCGGCGCGGTGGTGGACGTCTCCATCGGCGAGATAGCGCGCACAGTGGCGATCTACCTGGGCGTGCCGTTCCTCGCGGGAGTGCTGTCGCGCTTCGGCCTGCGCAAGCTCAAGGGCGCGGCGTGGTACGACGACGTGTTCGTGCCGAGGGTCGGCCCGGTCACCCTGGTGGCCCTGCTCTTCACGATCTTCACGATGTTCTCGCTCAAGGGCGGGCTCATCCTGCAGATCCCGCTCGACGTGGTCCGTGTGGCCGTGCCGATGCTCGCCTACTTCGCGATCATGTTCTTCGCGACGTTCTTCGTCGCCAAGGCGCTGGGCCTCGACTATTCCAAGACGACGACGCTGTCGTTCACCGCCGCGTCGAACAACTTCGAGCTGGCGATCGCTGTCTGTGTCGCGGTCTTCGGCCTCGGCAGCGGTCAGGCGTTCGCGGCCGTCATCGGACCGCTGGTGGAGGTGCCGGTGCTGATCGGGCTCGTCAACGTGGCGCTCGCGTTCCGCCGGCGGTACTTCGCCGCCGAGATCCCGCCGCTCGAAGCCGACCTGCTCGCCGAGGCGGACGACGCTATCGCCCGGCTGGAGGGCTGCTAGATGCGACGCATAGCGCTCATCTCCGACGTCCACGGCAACCTTGTGGCGCTGGACGCCGTCCTGACCGACATCGACGCATCCGACGTCGGAGAGCTGTATTGTCTGGGCGACCTCGTCGGATACGGCCCGGACCCCGCCGGCGCCGTCGCTCGCGTCCGCGAAGGCGGCATCCCATCGGTGCGAGGCAATTACGACGACGGCGTCGGCTTCCGGAAGAAGAGCTGCGGGTGCTTCTACGCCACGCCGGAGGCGAAGGCGGACGGGGACGCATCGTACAAGTTCACTGACGCCGCATTGTCGGAGACCGATCGCGCGTGGCTCGCGTCCCTTCCCGAGCTGCGGCGGCTCGACCTCGGCGATGCGCGGGTGGTCCTGGCGCACGGAAGCCCGCGCAAGATCAACGAGTACCTGATGCCGGACCGCCCCGAGGCACAGCTCGCGCGGCTCGCCGAGGGCGCCGAAGCGGACGTCGTGTGCGTCGGGCATGTCCACGTGCCCTACCACCGCGTGATGGGCGGTTCGGGCGGCCGGCGCATCCACTACGTGAACGCCGGATCCGTCGGCAAGCCGAAGGACGGCGACCCGCGGGCGTGCTGGGTCGAGGTCGTCGTGCTGGGGGCGGGCGAACCCGCGCCGCTGGTCCAGCACCTCGAGGTCGCGGGCGGCGGCGAGACGTCGCTGGGCTCGATCGTGCACCGGGTCGCCTACGACGTGGAGCGGGTCGCCTCGGCCGTGATCGCCGCGGGCCTGCCCGCGAGTCTCGCCGAGGGACTCCGCACCGCGACCTGAGACGGCTCGGCTCACTCCCGCTTCGACGGCGCGGGCGGCGTGTACTCGTAGTCGAGCACGTCCCACCCCCCGATGGTGGTGGCCACGCCGTAGACGCTGTTGAGGAAGTCGAGGATCGCCCGGCGCGGGTTCGGCGAGGTCCGCACGGCGTCGTACGGCATCATCCACTCGCCCATCTGCTCGACCCATCCCGCGTGCTCCGGCTCGACCGGTGCCACCTCGCAACCGGGGGGCTGCGGGTAGATGTAGGCGTAGAAGGCCGCCGCCGGGTTGTCGTCGTCGCCCGGCCAGAAGCCCGCGTTGACGAACTCCGCGTCGAGGTCGTAGCGCATGATGTAGCCGCGGTCCTCCGGCGCCTCCGCGTGCCTGCCCGAGAAGCGCAGGATGCCGAGATCGAACGCGCCCCACCAGAACTGCATGCCCGTCCTTCCGAAGAAGGTGGAGCGCCACTCGTCGAAGACGCCGTAGCACGCCGTCAGGACCCGATGGAACCGCTGCGCCTGCGCCGCGTCGAGCGTGCAGTCGTGGCGGTTCTCGGGGAACGGCGTCGTGTCGCCGATCTCCTGCGGCTTCGTCCAGATGTCGGCGACCACGCCCAGCTCCGCGAGAGCGGCCTGGAAGTCCGCGTAGACGTCGGCGACGCAACGGCCGACTCCGAGCGGGACGGCCCGCGCCCGGCCGTCGCTCATGACGACGCTCAGCGTGCTGTCGTAGACGTCGAGCGTGAGCTCGACGGAGGACGTGCCCCACGGCATCGGGCCCGTGGTGAGGCCGCGCGCGTTCAAGTAGAGGCAGGTGGCGAGCCACTCGGGCTGCGGCGGCTCGAGCGCGATGCGCGCCTTGCCCAGCATCTGGGCGTACATCTGCAGTGTCTTCTTCGTCGCCGCCCACTCGGCGTACGGGAGTTCCGGCCACTCCTCCGGGAAGTGCGCGTCGCTCATGATCCCCCCTGCTCGCCGCGGTCATCCGACGGGTACTTCATTCCCGAAGGCGCGTGCGCGGGGTCGTCACGCCACCGTCTTGCGCAGTCCCAGCTCCCGGGCGATCCCCTCGACCGCCGCCTCGATCTGCGCCGCCGACAGGTTCCGCGTCTCCATCACCACGTGCTTGGCGTCGTACTCTGCCCACGACCCCGCGAGGACCTTCAGCCCGAGCTCCTCGGCGTGGTCCCGGAAGTACGTCCCGGGGAAGGGGCATGTGTAGTTGAGCATGATCGCGCTTCCCGCCTGCTGGACCTCCCGCATGAGATCGCCCGTCTCGCGAAGCGTCTCGAGCGTGTCTTCGGGGAACGGTGCCATGAACGAGCACGCCACCTCGATGCCCGCCGCGACCGCGCCGCCGACCGCCGAGAGGACCTGCTCCTTCTTGATGTGCTTCACCGTGTCGAGGATCCGCTGCGACCCCGACTCGACGCCGAACTGGATGCCGATGCAGCCCGCCGAGGCCATCGCCCTCAGCAGCTCCTCGTCCACCAGGTCTACGCGGGTGGCGCAGCCCCAAGTCAGCGGCTCGTCGAGAGCCTTCATCTCGTCGAGCAGCCGGTATACCCACTTCTTGTCCAGAGTGAAGATGTCGTCGCTGAAGAACACGTAGTCCACGCCGTAGTCGTCCTGAAGGACACGCAGTTCCTCCACGACGCTCTCGGGCGAACGAGCCCGGCGCCGCCCTTCCCAGATCGCCGCGGCGGAACAGAACGGGCAGCGGTACGGGCAGCTCCCGGTGGCCGTGAGGACGTTGTACTTGTCCTGGTAGAACTCGATCGGGAACAGCTCGCGTGCCGGGAAGAGCAGGTCGTCGGGATGCTGGAGAGGTCTGCGTTCGTTGACGCGAGGCTCCGGCGACTTGTACCCGAGTCCCGGTATGCCCGCGAAACCGGGGCCTTCACCCGCGAGAGCCGCCACGAGCTCGACCGTCGTGCGCTCCCCGTCGCCGACCACCACGAAGTCCACGGCGTCCTCCGCGAGCACCTCGGCGGGCAGGATGGTGGGATGCGCTCCGCCCATCACGATCACGGCCGAGGGCGACACTTCGCGGATCCTGCGCGCTATCGCGAGCCCGTTCGTGTACGTCTCGGTCATCGCCGAGATGCCGACGACATCGGGCAGCTCGTACTCGATGATCCCCGTGAGCCGCGCCAGGTCCAGGCCGCTGACGTTGAAGTCCACGGCACTCACCCGATGTCCTTCGTGCCTCAATGCGGACGCGATGTACGCCAACCCGAGAGGCGGCGACAGCCGCGCGTGCGCGTTCGTCACTGTGACCGGGGCGTTGACCAGCAGGATCTTCACGGTACGTCTTTTCTCGCATCAGGCTCGACTCCGACGACTGTAGCAAACGGGGTTCCACGAGGCCGGACGGCGGAAGCGGCTGGTGCGACGGCGCAGTGCCCGAAGCGGAAAAGCAGCGCGCGCGGTCTACGCGCGGGACGCTTCGCCGGAGCTCCCCTCGCCTCCGGAGGCGCATCGCTTCACCACGAGCAGCGCCAGATCGTCGCTGAGATCGTGGCCGGTATACGCCAGCACCTCTTCCAGGACCGTATGCACGAACTCGAGCGGGCTGCTACCCGATATGCGCGCGAGGAGATCGAAGAGACGGGCCTCGCCGTACTGCTCTGCGTCGCGTCGTGCCTCGGTGAGGCCGTCCGTGTAGAGGAAGAGCAGGTCATCGCAGGCGACGTCCCCGCGGGCATCCCGGAAGTCGGCGTCTCGGAACGCTCCGAGCAGCGGGCCGGTAGCATCCAGTCCGGTGCTCCTGCCTTCCCCTCGCACGACCGCGCAGGTCGTATGGCCGCCGTTCGCGTATTCGAGCCGGCCGTCGCGGCGGCTCAGACGGCCGAAGAAGACGGTCACGAACGACTCGGCCGGCGTCGCTTCATAGACGACCTCGTTGGCGAGAGCGAGGATCTGAGCGGGCGTCTTGCCCACCTCCATCGCGTGGGCGCGGATCGTGTTCTTCACGAGCGACGTCAACGCCGAGGCGTCCAGACCCTTACCTGCCACGTCGCCGATGGTGATCCCGACCGCGTCGTCCCCGATCTCGAACAGATCGTAGAAGTCGCCACCCACGCGCGTCGTTTCCGACGCGGAGTGGTAAGCGTGTGCGAAATCGAGACCGGGGACACTGTCCGGCATCGCGAGAAGCGCCTCCTGAAGGCGATCGGAGATGAGGCGCTCGGCCCCGTACACGCGCGCGTTCTCTAGCGCGAGCGACAGCCCCGATGCCACGCGCGTCACGAATCTCGATTCGTTTTGGGAGAAGTGGTGCACGCCGTCACGGTAGCTCAGGACGAGGAGCGCGCTCGTCGTTCCGCGCGCGACCAGCGGGGCGACGATCAGCGACTTCACGCCGTATGGCGCCACGAGGCCCGACAGCTGGGGCGCGGCGAGCGCGTCGTCGATCACCACGGTCTCGCTCCGTGCGGCCTCGAGGATGTCACGCAACGCCCGATCCTCCCGGAAGCGGGCACCCTCGGTGGGCGGATCGAAGCCGTAGCTGTTCCACACCACCCATTCCGGCCCCTCCTGGCCGAGGATCGCACCCGTGTCCGCTCCTATCGCGGCGGCCGCCTCGGCGAGAGCACGCCTGGCGATCTCCGGCCACTCGAGGGACGCATGGACGGAGAGCTCGACCACCGACAAGGCGTCGGTGAGGCGTGCCCGCTCCCGCTCGCTGTCGTAGAGCCTCGCGTTCTCCATCGCGACACTAGCCTGGGACGCTATCCCCTCCACGATCTCGATCTCACGCTCGGTGAACTCACGGTGGGTCACGGGATCGCCGATCGTGAGAAGACCCACGAGCCGGTCGCGATAGACCAAAGGGACGCCGAACGCCACGTGGGAGGGCACTCGTCCTTCCCGAACCGCGGCGGCCGAAGCCAAGGCGTCATAGTCGATGAGCGCGGATTCCCTGCTCTCTATGATCCGGCGCCCGGATCCGCTGAGTTCCTCGACCCGGATGGCCTCTCCCACGGGGACTGCGGACTCCCCCTTCGACGCCGCGGTCTCGACCAGGCGACGCCGCTCGTCCCATAGGCTCACGGTCACGCGCGTTCGCGGAACAGCTTGCAGGACCGCGTCGCACACGGCATCGCATACGTCACGAAGCGATCTGGCCGATGTCATCGCGTGCGCAGCCTCCAGCAGCAGCCGCGTGTTCTCCAGCTCCCGACGCGCCTGGTCCTCCGCACGCCGACGTTCGGTGATGTCCAGCACCAGCGAGAGCACGGAAACGAGGCGGCCCTCGTTGTCGTGGATCGCCGAGCTGTACCACTCGCACCAGATGACCGAGTCGTCCTTGCGGTAGTTGCGGTTGACGTTGACGCTGCGCGCCTTGCTGCCGTCAAGGAGTCCGGCCGACTCGCCCTCCTCGAGGGCGGCGTCTTCCTCGTACACCCAGTGCATGTCGGCGATCCGCTTGCCCAGTACCTCGGCTGCGGTGTAGCCGAAGACCCTTTCCGCCGAGGCCGCCCACCGGATCACGCGGAACTCGGGATCGAACTCGATGACGGCGGCGGGCGAGTTGTCCATGTGCGCGTCGAGCTTCTGCTGCGCATGGCTGAGTTCCTCGCGCTCGGATACGTCCTCGAACACCGTCGCGACCTGGCCGGGTGCCGCCTGATACATCGAGAAGGCGAGCCACCTGTGAAGCGGTTCGACGTATCTCTCGAACCTCTCGGGCCGTCCGGTGAGTGCCACCTCGGCCGCCTTGCCGATCAAGCCGTCGGGGCTGTCCATGAGCTGCGGCACGACCTCCGTGACGCGTCGCCCGATGACTTCGGCGGTAAGGCCGGTGAGCCCCTCGAACGCCTCGTTGACGGCGAGGAAGACGAAGTCGACCGGCTGGCCTGCTTCGTCGAGCACGACCTCGCTCAGCGCGAAGCCGTCAAGGAGCCCCTCGAGAAGCCGCAGGTATCGAAGCTCGCCTTCTTCCGGCGGACGGCCGGGCTCGCCGTCGATCGCCGACGGGCTCTGGCTCTCGCGGACCGTGCGCCGTGTCTCCTTCATCCCCACGCCTTCGACTCAACGGCTGACGTCTCGCTCCCCTCCGGAGACAGCGATGTCAGCGCCTTCGAGCACGGCTCACGCGGAATATGCCCAAAGGCGCTCCGCAGGCACTTGGCGAGACCGGTCACGTGCCGAGACACCTCCCCCGGGGCATCCTCGAAGCGACCTGTCACTTTCCATAACACAGAAGGACCTCGGCCGCCAGACCGGGGTGCCGAGCCTACGGGGATCCGGTGACGGCGGCCACAGAGCGTCCGCTCTTCCGCCAGGGGTAGAATCAGCCGTAGCTGATGTACGCGTGGCGGCGCCGGCAGCGCCACGACCCGCCACTCTCACGAGAGGATCGTCCACGATGGCAGCCGACGTGACCCCGACGATGCGGATGTGCCCCGACTGCGGCGGCGCGCTCCACCCCGTGGCATGGAAGACCGTCAAGCATCTGCTCCGGTACGAGCTCGCGCGCAAGCTCGAGGACGGGGACTTCCGGTACTGCTCCGACCCCGAATGCGATGTCGTCTACCTGCGCTTCGCCCCCGGCAACGACACGGAGACGCCTGACGAGGTCTTCCGTCGCGATGACGTCAAGGAGCGCGCGCTACCGCACGCTACGGGCAGGGACAAGCTGGTCTGCTACTGCTTCGGCTACACCGCCGGCGAGATCCGGGATGACGCGGACGCAGGTGTCCACGCGATCCCGAGAGCCATCGCACAGGAGGTTCGAGCCGGCAACTGCGCGTGCGAGGTCATGAACCCGAGCGGCCATTGATGCACCGCCGACGTCCGCAGGGTCGCTGCGGCAACAAGGGACTGAGAGCCCGGTCCGTCGTCCGCCGCCCGCCTATCCTCGGCTCGTGAACGCGAGCACGAGCACGGCCACGCCTCCCACGACGAAGATCGCGCCCGAGACTCGCCTCAGCAGCCGTTCCGGGAGTCGGTGTCCGAGCATCCGCCCCACGATGACGGCGCCGGCATCGGCAAGGCTGAGCCCGAGGGTCGCGCCGATCCACACGCCGAGGAAGGTGACGACGGATGCCGCGCCGCCCGGAGCGATCCCCATCCCGGCAAGCGAGCGGTGCAGCGACTCGCCGAACGCCCCCAACGAGCCGAGCGGCCCGGCGGGGTTCGCGGCGATCGCCATAGTGATGAGCTCGGCGCTGTCGCCGATCTCGGCCAGGACGAACAGGCCGATCGTCGTAAGGATCGGCCCGTACCTGCTCGGCCGGACCTCCACGGCCTCCTCCTCCCTCGAGAGGAGCGCGAAGACGCCGAAGGCGAGGAAGGCCACGCCGCTGACGATCCACAGCCAGAACTGCGGAAGGAACGAGCCGATGAGGCGTCCGGCACCAGCGAAGAACAGCAGCATCACGGAGTTCGCGATGAAGATGCCGAGGAAGACCTGCCACGCCCTGCCCTTGTACTTCGTCGCGAGCGCGAAGGCGAGGATCTGGGTCTTGTCCCCCTGCTCGGCGATGAAGATGACGACAGCGGCGACGATCAGCGCGTAGAGCACGGTCACCCCTTCCTGCCTGCCGCCGGCAAAAAAGAAGAGACTCCCGACGGCGGATGTGATCCGACCGTCGAAAGTCTCGTTCGAGGCCCTATGACCCGTCCGCACCGGAGCTCGTCGCCCAGTATGTCGACGCGGACCCGGGCTCGCGCCCGGTGTACTACTCCCTCTCGACACCTCTCAGCGTAGCAGAAGCCGCGCCGGACTGCGACGGGCTCTAGTTGCCTGTCGCAGGTCTTCCCTGCCCACGAGCGTTGCGCGACAGCAGCGGTGCCGCCAGCGGAACCGCCAGGGCCACCAGGAAGAGCCAATCGGTCAACGGACTGGCGGCGAAGGCGTCGAAGAAGTGGGCCATGGTCTCGGACATCGGCAGGATGCCGGCCTCCTCGAACTCGTGTATCGATCCGCCGACCAGCTTGACGGCGAGCAGTATAAGCACGATCGACGTCAGCGTGAAGAACAGCCGGAGGTCGACCCGGACGCTCCCGCGAGCGAACAGAACGCCGTACGCGACCGCGAGACCCACTCCAGCGAGGCCGCCGACGACCAGCGGCACTCCGCCGGACCGGCCCAGCGCACTCGCGGCGATGAAGATCACGGATTCGACGCCCTCGCGTGCGATCATGAAGAACGAGAGAAGCAGAAGACCGAGGCCGATCCTTCGAGCGCTCTTCCCGTCGCTGACGATGCTCGAGAGCCGCGACTCCACCTGCCCACGTACGTTGCGGCTGCTGCGCCACATCCACACGACCATGGAGACGACCGCGGCGGCGGCCACAAGGTACAGAACGGCCTCGACCGCGGGGTTGTCCGCACCGATGCCGAGACGGCCGAGCACGAACGCGGTCAGCAGGCTGAATCCGACACCTGCTCCGATGCCGGCGAGAACCCAACGGACGAGACCTTCGCGTCCCGTCTTCCGTACGAACGCCAGGATGATACCGATGACGAGAGCGGCTTCTATACCCTCTCGCAGTGTGATCACGAGCGCATCCATCTTCGGGGACCTCCTTCGCGGGGTGGCGCTTCTCGGGACTTAGTATAAGCTAAGGGCTAATCTTCGTCTACCCTAAGCCCAGCAACACCGAGCGGCGGCGCATCTTTCGCGTCCTTGTGGGTATCCAATCCGAGACCCATCTCTCACAGGGAGGCTTTCCATGGAACGCGAGGATCTGCTCCACAAGCTCGAGTCGCTCGCGCAACTGGACACGGACGCGGTGCGCGTCTACGACGAAGCGCTCGAGCACACGACCGACGAGGCCGTGAGCACGGCGTTCAAGCAGTTCCAGGGCGAGCAGCGGTATCACGCGGAGCAGCTGTCGGAGGCGATCGTCCGCCTCGGCGGCGGGAAACCGGACTTGAAGGTCGACATCGTGGGACACCTCGCCGACTGGGTGACCGCGATGCGCAGCATGCGCGGCACCGAAGGGGCCCTGCACGCGATGGAGACGGCCGAGAGGTATCACAACCGGCGCTACGGGGACGCCGTCGCATGGGAGGTCGGCGACGACGAAGTCGCGACCTTGCTGCGAAGGTTCGGCGACGACGAGAAGCGGCACCTCGCGTTCGTCGAGCAACGGCTGGGGAAGACGACGCCGACGGGAGGCGCGCGGTGAGGACGGACGACATCCACCGCCTGCGCCGCGAAGTGGGAGACAGGAGGCATCCGATGCATCGCACACGACGCATTCTCGCATCGGCCGTTCTGCTGGGAACGATGTTCGCGCTCGCCGCCTGCACCGGCGCGAGCGCCCCGTCCGGCGGCGGCACCGGCGGCGTGAAGAGCGGCGGGAACACGATCACGTTGCAGAACATCGCCTTCAGCCCGACGTCGCTGACGGTGAAGAGCGGAGACAGCGTCACTTTCAAGAACGCGGACCAGGTCCCTCACCACATCGTCGTGGGAACGGACGACCTCGGTGAGCAACAGCCGGGGGAGAGCAAGACATGGAAGGCGCCGAAAGACGGCAACTACATCATGAAGTGCCTCATCCATCCGTCGATGCAAGGACAGATCACTGTAGGCGCCGGTGGCAGCACGGTCGGCACGGCTCCTACCGGCGGCGGCCCGTCCGGGGGATACTGACGCCTCCGGCGAGGGAGCGAGCCTAGCGCCCTCTTCGGCCGGATCGTGGTAGGGGGTCTCGTTCCGTCGTCCCGCGTTCCGCTTGCCACGCGTTCTCCGTCAACACCAGAACCCTGCCGTCCGGCAGCCGGTAGACCGACGTGACTATCGCCACGCTCCCTTTGGCCGTGGAGACGAGACCGGTTCGCAGATGCCGAGCGACTCCGGTTTCGGCGACGTATCGCACCGCCTCCGGCACGCCCACCGCACCGGTCATCGGCAACGCTTCCTCGGCAGGGAGCCCGCACACACCGTCGCCGCCTCGATCCGAGAAGTCCTGGGCGGCCGACTCGTTAATCCACGACACGGTCATGGACGCGGGGTCGATCAGCACGGCCTTCGCTTTGACAGGGACGTCCCGTCCCTCCGCGCTCTGCACTCTCTCAGCCCCCATATGCGCCGATGGCCACCATCGGATACAGCGTATCGTACGGCGAGGAACCCGCGCGACGACCTGGCCCCGGCGACCTCTTGCCCCGGAATACCTACCGGGGCGCCACCGCCGCCGCCTCTTCCGACCTTCGCGCCGACAGGCGTGTCACGAGATCCGCGGCCGTCACGATCGACGCTCCGGTCACCGCACCGATGAGCATGAAGGCGATAGCCTCGACGATCTCACCCGCGCCGCGGAAACGCCAGGAAGACGATCGCCGCGGAGAACGCAGTCACGACGACCGCCGAAAGCACGCGGGCGATGGCCAGCGCCCGCCGGGACGGACCTTTCGACGCGAGATCGCGCACCGCGGCGATGACGAGCCGGCCGACGAGCACGAAGAAGCCGATCGTGAGGAGCCCGACTCCCGCCAGAGGACCCGCGTAATCGGCGCGACTGATAGGCGAGACGATCCAGCCGAGGACGAACGTGAGCAGGGCGAATGCGAGGAGCACCACTCCCGCGACCGGCACGCCGGCCATAGCGCCTAAGACCGCCACGAGACTGATGCGGCGCCCGTGCATGAGCCACGCGACGACGGGGCCGGCGACGCCGGGCACGAACACAGCCACGGCGCTCATAAGCTGGACCGCTACCGGGACCTCGCTCTGTTCGAACGGCGCGGAGAGCAGCAGGGCGATAGATGTGAACGCAGAGAACATCGCCGCCGTGATGAGAGCACCGTCGCCCGCCAGTTCGAATCGCTCTCTCAGAGTGTCGGACCGTTCGAGTCCCATGGAGGCCTCCCCTTGCCGGTTGCCCACCCCCGACGCCCCTCAGCGTCAGACCACAGCATCGCGGCAGGCAGCGCGGGCACGTGCACGTGCCCTCAGGCGACGGCAGCGCAAGAAGGGCCGGCCCTTTCGGCCCAGCTCTTCCTCATTCCTATAGTGTGACCACAGACGGACTCGAGCCGCCGACACGGGGATCTTCAGTCGCGCTGCCCGACCGACATCAGCGGTTCAGGGACGGAGCCCACGGACACGACGATGTCGAACACTGAGATATCGGACTGCTCGACCATCTCGCGGAGCTCGGCAGTCCGACGCCGGAAGTCCTCGCTGCCCTGCCACCTCGCGATGGCCTCCTCCTCCCGCCACCGCGCGATGCTGCGGAAGTGCCTCGGATCCTTCTTGTCTCGCAGCAGGAGCGCCCATACGTCTGGCTCGATGCCCTTGCGGCTCGACTCGGCGAAGTCGTTCCACGCTCGGACGAATCCATCCTCCCGCCCGGCCTTCACCTTCCACTCGCCTGAACTGAAAACGCTCATCCTCATGCCCCTTCCGCTCGACGACGGTTGTGAGTGTTCCCACTCCCTCCAGAAATCGCCGCGAATCGTGAGTGGGCGGCAGCAAGAAGGGCCGGACCCTTCGGCCCGGCCCTTCGCGAATCCTATGCTGAACCACAGACGGACTCGAGCCGCACACACGGGATCTTCAGTCAGTTCGCCCTATGGCCGGATCACCAGGCAGAGGGTGAAGAGCGCCAGGATCACGACGGTGAACGCACGTGCGTGCCGCGCGAGTATCCACCGGGCGACCGCGAAGCTCAACGCCAGCGCGGTGAGGAACACGATCGCGATCTTCACGGCGGCCGGACCCCCTGACCACTTCAGGAGCGCCTCCTGCAGCCCCACGACGAGGAACAGGTGGACGAGATAGATGTCGAACGACGTTCCGGCGAGCCGCCGGTCGAACCCGGACGCCCGATTCCAGAAGCGAACGCCGGCCGAGAGGAAGACGACCAGGATCGACACCAGCAGGAACGACCGGAGGCACGCGAAGGCGAGCAGGTACGCCACCGACTGCGCGGCCGCCGAGGCAGGCACGAACATCGGCCGGCCGAACAGCAGGAACGCGGCCCCCAGCACGACGCTCGAAGCACCCCAGGCCGCGATCGAGCCGAGCGGCTTTCCGTCGGCCAGCCACCCGCGCCGTTGCGCGTACACGCCGAATGCGAAGCAACCGGCGTACAGCGCGACACGGGTCACCTGGAACTCCAGGAAGATGGACAGCGTGCACCAGCTCGGATCCGGCACGACCAGCAGGGAGGCGAAGTAGACGGCCGACATCAGCAGACCGAACGCGGCGAGCGTCACGAGCACCGAGGGTCCGGAAGGTGATCCGCAAAGCTCCGAACGCGGCTGCTCACCGTCCCGCCGCCGGGTCAGCATGTGACCGAGTGTGAGGGCCAGGAAGAACGCGAAGAGCAGCGACACGAACCAGTAGACGGACTGCGTGGAGACGGTCACCGCCGTCTCCGTCGGCCTGAGGTGCACTTGGAAGCCGCCGAGGAACGACAGCCAATACCGCCAGAACGGCCGTACCGGCTTCACGGGCTGGTCGTACAGGGCAAGTGGGAGAACGACGAACACCCCTAGTGCCCACGGCATCAACAGCCGCTTGACCTTGTCTTCCAGGAACTTGCGCGGGCCCCTGTTCTTCAGTGACGTCAGCGCGAAATATCCAGCTAAGAAGAACAGAGTCGGCATCAGGAACACGTCGAACAGCTCGCGGACGATACTCGCCCCGAAAATGCTCGTGTCGTGCAGCGGCCAGTGGGGCGCGACCACGGCGTACGCAGCGACCGAGTGATAGAGAACGACCAGCACCACCATCAGGTAGCGAAGGTTGTCCATGAAGAAGAGGCGTGCGGGACCAGCAGCCTTCGGGACGTCTCCGGGGACGCTAGAGAGCGGTGACGGTTCGTTGCCCGCTCCCGCTGCCCCCGCCTCCTCGGAAGCACCCCCGCCTGTCGAGATGCCTGCAGCGTTCATCGTTCCTCCCGTGGGTCGGCCGCCTGCGACGGCCCGGCCTCTCCCAGCGACTGCTGCTCGGCGTCCTTCTCCGCCTTCAGCTTCTCGAGAACTGGAAGCGCCTCGTCGCACCACTGCATGATGGCGCCGTTCATCAGCTCGCCGAACCTCGCGATCAGCATCCAGTAGGGGATCGCCTCATCGAGTCCCACGGATCTCAAGTCAGGCTTCAGGCTCGCCACGGCGTCCTCCCGAGTCGCGCCAGAGCCCTGGATCTGTTCTTTGAGACGCGCGACGTGGCCCATCATCACCTCCGGTGACTCACGGAACCCGTGCAGCAGCTTCAGCAGGACCTCGGCGCGGAACTCGAGAGGTCCTGCCGGCTCCGCGAGCCACTCCTCGAGCGCCGATCGTCCGCGCTCTGATATCGCGTAGATGCGCCGCTCCGGGCGACCCTCGTCCCGCTCGGTAGAGGACGTCACCAGTCCCTCCGCCTCCAACTGCCTCAAGGTCGGGTAGATCTGGCCGTAGCTCACGCTCCAGAAGAAGTCGGCGCTGGACTCGTAGGTCTGCTTCACCTGGTAGCCGCTGAGCGGCCCCCGCCAGGCGAGCAGGCCCAGCACCGCGAACTTCGTCTTGTTCTCTCGGCCCATCGCGTCTCCCGATCTCGGTCCGTGGGTATCCTATATCCTGGCCTGATATATATCAAACAAGTATATTGCCGGTCAACATGACTTCCCCGCACGAAAGCAAGAAGGGCCGAACCTTTCGGCCCGGCCCTTCGCGAATCCTATGGTGGCCAAAGACGGACTTGAACCGCCGACACGTGGATCTTCAGTCCGCCGCTGCACGCCGCCTGAGCTTGCCGATCACCTTGGGATCGACTCGTTCGTGTCGCGCCCATTCCTCGAGCGCATCCCAGTCGATCCCGCGCCGACGGGCTACCATCACCGCCTGGTCGAACGACTGGTTGTCGTTCCAGTGGACGTACGCGGCGAGTCGGTCCATGACACTCTGCGTCGGCGTGACGATGCGCAATGGGCCGAACCGCGTCTGGAGCGTGGTGGCCTCGCTCTCGGCAACGACCGTTTCGCCGAACGCCAGCGGACCGGGCGGGAACTCGACGTAGTAGTCGGTGCCGGGGTGCTCGAACTGGCGCGCACCCGGGACCCGGCGAAACCCCAGCGGCGCCAGAGCCTTCGCGATAGCCTCGTTCCGTGCGTTCGATATGAAGTCGAGATCGCAGCTCCCGTACTCGTTGTCGCTGTACAGCATCACAGCGCCCCCACCCGACAACGTCGCGCTGATCCCTGCAGCCTCAAGTGCCTGGCTGACGACCGCCGCGATCCTCTACAGAGGTGTCCCGGGTGATCGGCGTCATGAGCTACGACCGCTTTCCAGTACGGCGGGGTCGCTGCCGCTGGCGGTAGTAGGTCTTGAGTACGTCCTCGGGCAGGAGCTCGATCTCTGCCTCCAGGAAGGCGCGCAGGTTGCGCACGGTAGGATTGCGCACGTTGAACTCGAACACGCGGCTGCTGCCGACCGTGCGGCTGACCAGCACGCCGTTGGCTTCAAGCCGCCGCAACTGCCTGTACACGCCGTTCACCGGCACGTCGTACGTCGTCGCGATCCGACGCGCATGGCCGGAACCGTACGCCTCCAAGAAGAGGAGCACTTGGGCCGCCGAACGGCTTCCCAAGATGGCTTTAAGCACCGGGTTCACTTCGCTCTCACCTCCCGAACGACAGCCGCAACCTACCACATTCCGTGTACAAGTGTCCACTATGTGTGTACGCTCGTCTACGTTGCGTGTACGCCCAGGCCGAGACCCGCCGGCGCAAAGCGGCACAGAAGAAGCAGCGACGTGATCCCCGTGCCGACAGCGACTTCCGACGCAAGAAGGCCCCACCGCAGGGGCAGGGCCTTCGTCATCGCTATGGTGGCCTTCAGACGGACTTGAACCGCCGACACGGGGATCCTCAGTCCGAAGCGTTCCGTCAGCCCTCCGCATCTATCCTATCTGCCGTGAACGCCACGATCTCCTTCGCCGCATCCTTGACCTCGGAGTACTCATCGCGCGACAGCTCATCCCAATCACCCGGATACCGGATCTCGACCGCGAAGGGAGCGAGCGTCTCAGCCGCGTCCGCGAGGGTCTCGAACCCGCCATCGACGGACGCGGCGAGGCTCACGAGTCTCTCAAGGTCGTGGGTCTTGCCGAAGGCGATGGCCTGTCCGGTGAGATAGGCCTTCAGCGTCTTCTCGGCGGATTGCTGTCTGTGAAGGCCGCCCGGCCGAACAGCGCGGGGTCGTAGTCCTCCTCATCCTGCACCGGCTCCAGGCGCTCGGCAGCCTTCTGGTCACCAGCGGCCCTCGCGAGCCAGTCATGGACGAGTTCGCGCGAGGCGTCATCCATAGAGCAGTACGCCTTCGCTTGCCACTTCATGCTCGAGCGAGGCCGCGATCTTCCTCATGCGGTCGAATCGCTCGTCGGTGCTGACGACGATATCCTTCGAGATGTTCAAGCCCCGCAAGGCGCGATAGGCACGCCGAGCCCTCCGGAGAGGACGCTCTTCACCAGCAGGCACTACGATGTAGAAGTCATAGTCGCTGTCTGCCGAGGCGTTCCCGCGAGCCCTAGAGCCGAACAGATAGACTCTGCTCGGCTTCAACTCGACAACCAGTCGCCTCTTCGCCTCTTCGAGGATCCCGTCGTCACGCATCCTCGCTCCTCTGACTGCGGACGCGCCTAGTATATCCCGAAGCAACAATAGAGGAGTCGCCATGAGCGGCGACTCCTCGTCAACTTCTATGGTGGCCTTCAGACGGACTCGAACCGCCGACACGGGGATCTTCAGTCCGCATCGGCGCGGACCGCTGACCTTCTCAGCCGGTATCGCCCTGTCTTCTTGGTGCCGACCTTCTCAACGATGCCTGCCGAAACAAGGGGATTGAGCAGGTCCATCGCCCCCTGCCGGGAGACTCCGAGCGCTGCCCAGATCTCCGATGGCGCCATGCTCCCGTTGTGCGCCAGCAGTTGCAGCAACCGTTCTTGCTTCGGCCGAAGGATCAGCCGTTCGGCCCCCGCCGGTGCGACGTTCTGGATGCGGGCCCACACGCGTTCCAGCGTCAGTCGAAGGCCGGCCGAACAGTACTCGAGCCACTCCGTGAGGTCCTCCCCCTGCTCGCGGACTCGCGCCAGCGCCCCGTAGTAGGCGGGGCGGTCCTCCCAGTAGTACTCGTCCACTGAGAAGAGGTGATGCGTGTCGAATCCACGCCGGTACAGCTCCCAGAGAGCGAGCGCCCGCCCCGTCCTGCCATTCCCGTCCGCGAACGGGTGTATAGACTCGAACCGATAGTGGACAACGGCCGAGGTGATGACGGGCGACAGTGCCGAGGAGCGGTCGTTCCACCACTCGAGGAGTTCGAACATCAGGCCCGAGACTTCCTCCGGCGCCGGGGGGAAGTGCCCGCCGACCACGACCTTGATCGTCCTGTAGGCGCCTGCATCGCCCTGCTCCATGACACCGTCCGCCAGGATGCGATGGAGACCGAAGACGTCGTCGTGCGTGATCCGCTCTTGAGCCATGCGTTGCTCGATGAACCGGAGACCGGCAAGGTAGTTGACGACTTCCCGCTGCGGACGCCGGGCGATCGTCGGGATCTCGATCCCGTCCGCCAGGGCTCGAACCTCGGCCAACGTCAGGGGGTTTCCCTCTATCGCGGTCGATGCATGAGCGTTCCGCGTCCGACTGTCCTTCTCCAACGCGGGGACCCATGCCAGGTCGACCGTCGCGTCCTGGATGCGCTGCCGCAGGCCCGCGACGTCTTCGACGATGGCGAGAAGCTTCGGGGTGATCGTGAAGAGGGGCTCGTATGCCATGCCGTTAGTCAAGCATGTGTCCAGTTGTTAGTCAACGGAGGCAGCAAGAAGGGCCGAGCCTTTCGGCCCGACCCTTCATCGATCCCTATGGTGGCCAGAGACGGACTTGAACCGCCGACACGGGGATTTTCAGTCCCAGAAGAACTCCTGGTAGAACCCAAAATCCCTAGCTCGTTCTGCGCTCAGTCTGCGATAGTCCAGCACCCGCAGGTCTAAAACGGCTCCTCCGCTTCCATCCTCGCGAGTAGGCGCTCCGCGCCGTGACGCACTTGCTCGGCGAGCTCGAGCACGTCTGCGGCGACGAGCACCACGGGTTGTCCGTCGGGGGTGCGGCCATTGCGATGAACGATGTCGTGCCTGGACCGGACTGCCGACGTCATGAATCCAAGGTCGTACGGGAACTCGATCTCAAAGGTCTTCTCGTACATCGGCTTGACGCGCTCAAGGTTGTGCCACAAAAGGCCGGCCAGATACTCGTCGATTTCGTCGTCCAGGCCCTCCATACGCTCGTAGATCTTGGCGACGGGCAACTTCGTGTCCACGAACAGCGGCGTGGTCTCGACAAACCGCCTCTTGCGGGCGGCGTCAGCAGCGATGGCCTGGGTGAAGCAGTCGGACAGGAACGTCTCCAGCGCCGTGATGATCCCCGCGTACAGCATCTGGTCGAAGCGCAGACGGAGATGCTCCGGTATCCGCTGGTCAACAAGCTCCGTGATTGTCGCGAGCGCGTCACCGAGCGTGTGAAGCGGGTACACGTTCGCCCGGACGGCGTCGACCAGATAGGGGTCCACATCTTCGTACGACGGACGGGCCGACCACTCAAAGCTCTCGTCCACGAGCTCGCTAGCCAGTTCCAGGATCACATCTTCCGGTACGACGCCCTCGAACTCGGAGCGCAGCTCCTCTTCGGCATCATACGGCCCGCCCCAGATGTACTGGTATCCACCTTCGCCCGAGTCGTGCGGGCATGACACGACCGGGTCCTCATAGTTCTCGAAGAACCATGCGCGCATGACCTGCTTCTGGAGCTCGGCGTCTGCGGTCTCAAGTGCGTCGGGACCTATCTCCCGGTCGCCACCGTCGCCCAGTGACCAGCCTGCCAACCTTCGCCTTCCTTCCTGCTAGGCAGCCGCCACAGCGCCGGGCACTTGGGGGATGTGCGCGACCGAAACGCGGTAGCCCATGCCCGTGATGATCTCGCTGGTCTCGGCGAGGCTCAAGCGGCTGAAGAAGGGCAGCCGAGAAGGCACGGGCTGGTCCGGCCTCGCGATGACGGCGAAGACGACTTCGTACTGGCTCGTATCCGGGGCAGCCTGCGGTATGACTCCGGCATGAGCCGCGCTCACCGTTTCGACCTTTGCCTTCGCCAGCGCTCTGAACTCAGGGCTCTCGAGGAACAAGCGCGCGGAGTTCAGCCCCTGCATGAACAAGTGGCTCAGCGTGGAGGACTTGCTCCTCTTCTTGACATGGAAGAACCTTCCACCGGCATCGAGCAAGTCGCAGAACTCGAGCTTGTCGTACCCGCCGAAGTTGATGTTCTCCTTGTCCATGCATGCAAAGCCCAGGGCTGGTGCGGCCACCAGATTGTAGGCACCCTCGTCCTGACCATCGGCGCATGGAGGAAGTGCCTCCTCGCACACAGGCAGCTGGGCGACTCGCTGATCAACAGACGCCACGAACGCGTCGCTCGCCCGATGCCACTCACCCGCACTCAAGATGTACACCGCGTCATCGTCAAGCCGAGTCTCGAAGACGAGGCACTCGTACAGCTCGCACTTCGGGTAGTCATGCTCCGGTGCGCCAGAGAAGCCGATGCGGAGATAGTGGCCCTTGAGCCACTCCGCGGTTGGCAGCAGGCCCGCCGTCGTCAGCTCGCTGAGCATCTCGTCGATGTCCATGTCGTCGAACTGCGCCCCGTGCCCGCGGTACTTGTACCATTCGACATCGCCCAGATCCATCGCGTCGGGCAGCGACAGGTGAATGTTCGTGGCGTCACCCTCCGCAAGAGCCTCGTCCAGCTTGGCGTCCAACTCCTCGATGAGATCCGGTTCTGAGACGATTCGGAGGTTGTCGAAGAAGCCAAACCCGTTCTCGATGTATCTGTCGCTCTCGTACAACTCCTTCAGCGTGCCGCAGCAGTCGGCGAGCTCGCCGAACGCCACGTCCATCGAGACGCTGAACGCGTCCGCGCCCTCGAGCTTGCGTCCGAATGGAAGACCCTCACGCGGCTTGCCGCCAAGGCTGCGAAGAAGATCTCGCGTCTTGTTCATCCGGAACACGCTCAGGTTCGTTGCTCGGCTCACGAGAACCTTGGTATGGACAGTGAGTTCCTCGACTGTCCGTGTATCAAGCGAGCGGATGCCCTGCTCTGGCTCAATCGAGTTGAGCGCGACTTTGACTCCGAAGTCGCGGACGTACGAACTTGGCTTCAGCAACAGCCGGCCGTAGCCGAACGGAATCGCGAACATCCGCCCATGCGCTCTCAGCAGGACAAGAGCTCCGGCTGTCGCCGTCTTGTAGTCGATCGGCAGCTCTGTCCCTGACTGCACGAATGCCAACCATGCAGGCGGCTTCTGAACGGGTGGGCGCAAGTACAGTACACCGTCGAGACCGAGTCCGGACTTGAGGGCGATGGGCTCTGGAGGCGCGTTGCCCTCGTCCTGCTTTAGGGCATCAGCGAACTCGACGACGTTCTGCTTCAGCAGCAACACGCGCAGGTAGGCCATCGCCTCCCCCTTCACCGCGGAACAACCATATTGTACTCGGGCTGCCGGTTGCGGTCGCTACGCTGCACGCCTGGCAGCATATTCGTGGGACGTCTCCTGGCCGAGCCAGCGCTCGAACTCAGCGGTCGCGACGTCCTCTTCGTCCCGGGTGACCCATGCGTATATGTTGAGAAGCGTCGATGCCTGGGCGTGACCCAGAAGTCGCTGCACGTACTTGATTGAGCGCCCCTGGCTCAGGTAGACCGACGCCACGTGATGACGGCAGTCGTGCATGCGCAGATGCGGCAGGCCGGCCCTCTCCCTCGTCGGGATCCATACGCGAGCGTAGAAGTTGGACGGCTCGACCGGCTTCCCTGCCTCAGTCGGGAAGACCAGGTCCAACGGATTGTCGGGCCGCAGGCGGAGGTGAGCCTCCAGGGCCTGAACCGTCTGCCGTGGCAAAGGGACGCGGCGATATGCAGCGTCGGTCTTCAAGTCAAGCAACTCTCGCTTGATCAACTGACGGCGCACGAACAGTGCACCGGTATTCAAGTCGAGATCGTGGATGGTTTGGGGTTGGGGTTGACCCGGTTGCGTTGACACCCTGAGATAGGACGCATCGCATGCGTCCTGAAGGGAGTCGATGTGGCGAAGGGCGTTCCGTTCCCGCCCGAGTTCCGGGCCGAGGCCGTGAGGATGTTCCGCGCCAGCGGGCGT
>DASXUP010000009.1:0-111485 GCA_036504755.1 Coriobacteriia bacterium | reverse complement strand
CCCAGCACGTAGGCGTCTTGGGGGGTGGGCTTGAGGTAGCCGGTGGCCGACTTCGTGCCGAGCTTGCCCGTGGCGTACTGGTCGGCACCGAAGACCCATCCCATGCCGTCCCAGGTGAACAGGAACGGGCAGGAGCCGCTCCAGACGCTCGTGTCCGTCAGCGTGAACGTCCCGTTCGCCGCCCAGGGCGAGTACGTGCCCACGCTGTTCCTCGCGCGCGCGCTCCAGTAGTACGTCGCCGTCGAGTAGGGATAGGTGACGAGCGTGGCGCTGGTCGTGGTTGTCGTGAGGCCGCTGAACGTCTGGTCGTAGGGCGGGCTGCCCGACCAGATGTGGACGTCGTAGGTGTAAGGCGCGGTCTCCGTGTCCGCGAAGCTCCAGCTGAAGGAAACGAGGAACGTCGTCGTCGGAGCCGCTTGCGACGCGACCGGAGCAAGGGTCGGCGGCGTGAGCACCGGGATGAACTCCATGTCCGCGCTCGTCGCGCTGTCACCCTCGCGCGCGGTGCCGTACGCGCGAAGATGATACCGCGTCCCTGCCGCCACCGAGATCAGGACGGTGTGCGTGATCGAGCGCGTGTCGGTTCCGACCGTGCTCCCGTACGCCGAGGTGGGACCGAAGTCCACCCAGCTGCTCGCGTAACCCGCGGTCGTCCACGTCACTGAGATCTGCGTGGGCGTCACCGAGCTCACGGACGGCGTGGCCACTATCGTCGACTGTATGACCTTCTTCGCATCGGCCATCATCCAGACGTAATCGCCGCCGTCGATGATGTCGGAAGGATCCACGCTCTGCGACGTGACGCTCGTACGATCGCCGAACACCCCGTTCGCGAAGCGGACCCAGCCTCCCAGGCCGCCGTTCGCGCTGGACGACCACACCGAGACCGACGTCTCGTACCCAGCCAGCTCCTCGCCGTAGCCGATCCAGTTCAGCCTCAACCAGTTCGTCCGCGCGCCCGAGCTCGGAGACTTGAAACGGTAGACCTGGTAGTCGTGCTGACCGGTGATCGAGGCGAGCGAGGTGACGGCGTAGGTGCCGTCGGCGGCACTCAAGCGTGCGACCTTCTCGGCCGACATCGGCGTTCCGGGCGAGGCGGGCGTTGGAGCCGTCGTGGACTCCCATGCGGCGAATCCCGGAGTGCCGGGGGCGAGCGTGACGAGACCGGGCACTTCGTTCCCGTCGATGGCCCCGTGGCCGGAGGCGGCGGAGCGCACCTGTCCCTGGTAGGAGTAGGTGTCGGGCCGGCTCGTCCCGGCCGCGTCGTGACAGGTGAAGCACAGTGCGTCGCCCGTCGCGCGCAGCACCTTCGCTCGGCCGGTCCCGTGCGGGTCGTGGCAGTTCTCGCAGTCGCCCGGCTTCAGCCCCGTCGCCGGCCACTGCGTCGCCGCTACCGAGGAGGTGGCCTCGGTGCCATGCTTCGTCGCGAGGAACGCGGCCGGGCCGGCATAAGTGCCGTCGATGACGTCGTGACAGCCGATGCACATCGGGGTCGAGCCCGTGGTCGCCGTGACGGATACGGTGCCGGTGACACCGCCGATGCTCCTCACCGTCCCCGCTAGGAGAGAGACGTTGTCGGACCCGTGCGGCTGGTGGCAACTCATGCAGGCTATGGCGGCCGGATCGCCCGTCGACGTGTCGTGGGCGGTGCCGGGGAAGAGGCTGACCTTGTCGCCCTCGGGGAGGGTCGTGCCGGCGCCATGACAGGCGCCGCAGACGGGAGTGCCGGTGCTCGCCCTCGAGGGACCGGCGGACAGAGACATCGCGTTGCCCTCGGCAGGACCGCGATGTGGGGTGTGACACGCCCTGCACGATTGCACGCCGACGCCGTGGTCGGATGCCCTGGTGGAGGTGTTGAGCACGCTCTCGCCGAACTCCGCTTGGGCGTTGTAGACACTTTGCGTCCCGTCGTGGCAGACGTAGCAGAGCTGCTTCTCGCCGGGCTGCTTCAGGAGGAATCGCTGCTCGAGCGGCAGGACCGTCGTGGTCGCTGCGTGCAGGTCGTGGCAGGTCCAGCAGTGGGTGGTCGACTTGGTGAACGCCCCGTGGGGATTCGCCGACGATGCCGTGGGGGATGCGGCGACCAGCGCCAGAGCCAAGCCGACCGCTAGCGCGAGCCCCCAACTCGCATCCCGCGCAGGGATGGTATGGCGCTTCGCGTCCGCACGCGCGCGCAGTCGCATATGCTTGCCCGCCTGCCGTCCCCGAAGGCGCGACAAGCCAACGACCTTGCCCAGACGTCGTCGGCCTGCGTGTCCGATCGATCCGCCTTATTCTACCAGCCGGAAGGGGGTCCTGGGAACGGCGGTTGCGGCCGACGCGCCTTCCTACCGGCCGAGGGACCGCAGGATCGCGCGCGCCGCGATGACCCCGGACGCCGAGGACTGCATGAGCCCGCGCGTCACCCCCGCGCCGTCACCCACCGCGTACAGCCCCGCGACCTGCGTCATCAGGTCCACGTCCAGCTGCAGCCGCGAGCTGTAGAACTTCACCTCGACGCCGTAGAGCAGCGTGTGCGGCGCCGCCACCCCGGGCACGAGGCGGTCCATCGCGTCGAGGAACTCGATGATGTCGGTGAGGTGCCGGAAGGGCAGCACGAAGCTGAGGTCGCCCGGCGTGGCCGACGGCAGCGACGGCGTGAGCACCGACTGCCGCAGCCGCTCGTCCGTGGAGCGCCGTCCGGCGCGCAGGTCGCCGAGACGCTGCACCAGCACGTTGCCGTCGGAGAGCAGGTTGGCGAGCTGCGCGACGGACGTCCCGTAGGTGATGGGTTGCCGGAAGGGATGCGTGAACGTCTGGCTGACGAGTACGGCGAAGTTCGTGTTCGGCAGCCTCTTCTCGGCGTAGCTGTGTCCGTTGACGGTGATGGCGTCGCCGTAGCTCTCCGTGGTGACCTCGCCGTAAGGGTTCATGCAGAACGTGCGGACCTGGTCGCCGAAGAGCTTCGAGTAGTAGATGAGCTTCGCTTCGTACAGCGGCTCGGTGAGCGGCTCCATGACGGCCGAGGGCACCTCCACGCGCACGCCGATGTCGACCGCGTTGTTGGTAAGCGGGATGCCGAGCGCGGTGGCCTGTGTCGCGAGCCACTCGGCGCCCTCACGTCCCGGCGCGGCCACGACCGCTCCGGCCTTGACGACCTTGCCTTGCGTCAGCTCCACGCCCGTGACGTGTCCTCCCTCGGCGAGGATGCGGGTCACGGTGGTGTCGAGGCGGATCTCCACGCCGCAGGTGGCTAGGTGGTCGTGCATGTCCTCGAGCACGTCCGGGGACCTGTCGGTGCCGAGGTGGCGGATGCGCATCGGGACGAGCTGCATCTCGGCGAGGGACGCCTGACGCACGAGCTCCGCCTCGGCGTCCTGGTCCGGACCGAAGGTCTGGTCGGGCGCGCCGTAGCGCCGCCACAGCGAGTCGGTGTATTCGATGAGGGTCACGAGCGCGTCCTCGCCGATGAAGTCGCCCAGCCAGCCGCCGACCTTCGTGGACAACGTCAGCTTGCCGTCGGAGAAGGCGCCCGCGCCTCCCCAGCCGGTCATGATCGCGCAGACCTTGCACTCACGACAGCCGCGCTCGCGCCCTGGGCACTTGCGCTTCCGCAGCTCGTGCCCCTTCTCGAGGATCAGGACGCGCAAGCCCCCCGCGCGGGCGAGCTCCAGGGCCGCGAAGATGCCGCCCGGGCCCGCCCCCACGATCACCACGTCGTAGCGCTCCACCACCCTGTCCCCTCTCGTCCTCGTCACATGGTACCCCGAGGTTTGTTCGGCACGAGGAGCGGGGTACGAGAGAGCATGGCGGAAAGGAGCCGTTCATGGCCGAGACTAGCACGAAGAAGATCACCATCTACACGACCCCCACTTGACCGTACTGCGTCCAGGCGAAGAGGTACTTCGCCGAGCGAGGGCTCGACTACGTCGACATGGACGTCAGCAAAGACCAGGCGGCCCTCAAGGAGATGGTCGCGACCACGGGCCAGTACGGCGTGCCGGTGATCCGGGTGGGCGACAAGGCGATGGTGGGCTGGGACAAGAGCGAGTTCGAGGGACTGGTGCGGGAGTAGGGACTCGCCGAGGGCGGGCTCGGAGCCGGCATCGGCGGGACCGCAGCGCGCAGGTCAGCTCTCGCGCGCCGGCTCGGGCGGGATTGGAGCCGGCGGCTCCCACGCCATCGCCAGCAGGAATTCCTTCAGGCTGTCGGGCAGCTCGGCTTCATCGAAGTCGTACCGCTCTCCCGTGAGCGGGTCTACCAGCACAGGCCCCCCGGCCGTCTCCGTCCTGTACGTCAACGCCAGCACGTCCGCCTCCCCCTATCGCACCCTCGCCAAGTTGCCGAACTTCGTCCACTGCGACTGGTATGCGAGATTGCAGCTGTCCACGGGGCCGTTGCGGTGCTTGGCGACGATGATCTCCGCCTCGCCCTTCGGCGGGAGCTTGCCTTCGTGCTCGTCGCCGTACTCATCCGAGGCTGCTCGCGGGTTCGGATCCCTGTGGATGAACATGACCACGTCCGCGTCCTGCTCGATCGCGCCGGATTCGCGCAAGTCGGATAGTTGCGGGCGCTTGCCTACGCGCTGCTCCACCGCTCGCGAGAGCTGGGAGAGTGCCAGCACGGGAACGTCGAGCTCCTTCGCGAGTATCTTCAGCCCTCGGCTGATCTCGGCGATCTCGACCTGCCGGTTCTCGCTGCGGCGGTTCTGTGGCTGCATCAGCTGCAGGTAGTCCACGATGATCAGCCCCGGCCCCGTCTCCCTGAACAGCCGGCGCGCCTTGCTGCGCACCTCCAGGATGGAGCTGGCGGGCGTGTCGTCCACGTGAAGGTCGCACTTGTCGAGGCGGCCCATGGCCTGCATGATCTTCGGCCAGTCCGAGTCGTCCACGTACCCGGTGCGCAGCCGCTGTCCGTCGATCGCCGCCTCGGCACACAGGATGCGCTGAACCAGCTGCTCGGACGACATCTCCAGGCTGAAGACGGCGACCTTGGTGCCCACCTTCGCCGCGTTGACCGCCACGTTCAGCGCGAAGGCCGTCTTGCCCACCGAGGGGCGCGCGGCGAGGATGATGAGGTCGCCGCGATGCATGCCCGCCAGGATGCGGTCCAGGTCCGTGAACCCGGTGGGCACGCCGGTGATGTGCTGCTTGCGCTCCGAAAGCTCGGCGATCTGCTCGAAACCCTTCTTGAGCAGCTCGTTCATGCCTCGGAAGCTGGCGGACGCGCGCTCGTTCGTCACCTCGAACAGCAGCCGCTCGGCGTCCTCGATGGTCTCGCCGATCTCGTCGCCGGCCTCGTAGCCGAGGGTGGCGATGCGGGTTCCCGCGCCGATGAGCCGGCGCAGTGTGGCGGCGCGTTTCACGATGGTCGCGTAATACATCGCGTTCGCCGCTGTGGGGACGACGTTCGTGATGGTGAGCAGGTAGGGCTTGCCGCCGACGGTCTCCAGCTCGCCCTCGGCTTCCAGCCGGTCGGCCACCGTGATGATGTCTATGGGCTCACCACGGCCGAAGAGGTGCTCGATGGCCGCGAATATCTTCGCGTGAGCGGAGCGGTAGAAGTCGGACGACTTGACCTCGAGCACCGCGGCTTCGGCGGCGTCCAGCGACAGGAACATCGAGCCGAGCAGCGATTGCTCGGCCTCGAGGTTGTGCGGGGGGATGCGCTCGGCTGCGGAGATGGAGCGGACGACCGCGCCCGTGCCCGACATCCCGCACCCCCTCCATCCGCGTCCGAGGCCGAATCCCGCCGGACCGGGCTCACGTCCTCCCGGGCCGACGACATCCTAGCAATCGCCTCTGACACTTACAGGAGCCCGGACGGTGGCACCGAGTGTTGTCCACAGGGGCATACGGCGCCCGTCCTCGGCGGTTCCGGGTTATCCACCCAATCCACAGATTTCGGACTTTCTGCATCGGCGCCGGGCAAGACCGGTCTTCCCCCGGCCGAGACTGCTCGGCCGGGGGCGGTCGTTACGCCGCGAGGGGATGTCTACTCGGCGCTTTCGTCCTCTTCGGGCGTCTCCTCGGCCGTCTCCTCGCCCTCGGCGGGCTCGATCGCGGGCTCCTCGGAAGGGACCGGCTCGGGCGCTGCGACCGCCTCTGCTTCCGGCGCGCCGCCTACGGCGACGACCTTCACGATCAGGTCGGCCTTGACATCCTGGTGCACCGCGACGGTGACGGGGTGCTCGCCCAGCGTCTTGATGTGGCCGTGCACGTCCATGCGCCGGCGGTCGACATCCACCCCGAGCTGCGCGGCGATGGCCTCGGCGATCATCACGGACGTCACCGAGCCGTACAGGCGGCCTTCGTCGCCGGCCTTGGCCTCGACGACGACCTTCTTGCCGGCGATGGCCTCGGCGAGCTGCTCCGCCTCGGAGCGCCGCGCCGCTTCGCGCTTGTCGATGTTGCCCTTTCGGGCGTCGAGCTGCTTGAGATTGCCCGCGGTGGCTTCCACCGCGAGCTTCCTCGGCAAGAGGTAGTTCACCGCGAACCCGCGGGCGACGTCGACGACCTCGCCCTCGCGGCCCTTCCCCTTCGCCTCATCCAGAAGGATGACCTTCATCGCTTCTCCTCTTTCAGTCTTCGCCGGCGGGCTCTTCGAGCTCCTCCGCCGGCTGCGGCTCGGCCCCTCGCGGGAGCTTCCGCAGATTGACCCACAGGTCGAGCAGACCGGTCAGGCCCACGAGGCCCACCGGCACGAGCACGGCGGTCAGCGGCTCGGTGATCACGAGGAACACGTAGCCGATCCCGCGGCCCACC
The DNA here is from genome assembly GCA_036504755.1 of Coriobacteriia bacterium. GTDB lineage: Bacteria > Actinomycetota > Coriobacteriia > Anaerosomatales > JAJZPX01 > JAJZPX01. Next base: position 104,742 of record DASXUP010000009.1, on the reverse strand, counting down.
GCTCCCATCCCCGCCTTACGGTACAGGCCGGCGAAGACCGCCAGTCCCTGGACCGCGAGCAAGCTTCCGGTCACGCGCATGACGTTCAGGCCGAGCACGGCCGTAGGGCCGTCGGGCTGGTGCATGAACCTAGCGGCCGCCAGCAGGCCGAGACCCGCGATGACGCCCCACGTCAGGTGCCAGCTCATGTCGAGTTCGTCCAGCCGCGGCAGCGTCCTCGCGTCCTCGACCCCGGCGCGCCGCGCTTGCCAGCCAACGGCATACGTGGCGAGCAGCCCGGCCAGCCCCGACTCGACCAGCAGCCACGCGGGCCACTGGTACAGGCTCTGGCGCGCGCTCTCCACCATCACCGTGATCTGCTCGGCAGGGATGGACCGCCCCGCGGAGCGCCTGAGCATGTCCAACAGCTCGGCTCCCGAGCGCTGCATGAGTCCCACCAGATCGGTGTGAGCCGCAGCGGCTTCGAGGGCGAGAGCCCCGAGGGCGCCCGCGAACACCACGGCAGCGACGACCCCGGCCACTCGCCAGGGCGACCGCTTGCGGAGCGCACGGGCGGCGTACGGCCCCGCGGCTGCGAGGACGACGCCTACCAGCAACCCTTCGATCGGGCTGGTGGAGGCGACGACCGTGGCGGCCGCGACGACCACGACGCCGGCAACGAGAGTGCCTCGGCGATACGTCAGATATGCCAGCGACATCGCGCACAACGGCACGCCGATGACAGGCGCGACGAGGGCGAACAGCGCCGCGACGAGACAGCCTAGGCTCACCAGGACGGTGTCGCGCATGTCGGCGAACGTCCAGCGCATCTTAGCCGCGGCCCCTGCCCTTGCCTTCGGTCTTGCTGCTGACCACCGGCACAGCGTACGGAACCAGCGCGACCTCGCGTGCCCGCTTGATGGCGATCGCCACCTGGTGCTGGTGCTGGGCGCAGTTGCCCGATACCCGGCGCGGCTTGATCTTGCCGCGGTCCGTCATGAACTTGCGCAGCAGCTGGGTGTCCTTGTAGTCCACGTACTCGACGTGGTCCTTGCAGAACACGCAGTACCTGCGCTTCGGCTTCCGTGCGTATTCAGCCATGTCCCCTTCGACCTCCTCTCCTCGTCTACTCGAGACGGGTCTTCGGCGCCGGGGCGGGAGGGGTCCGCCACGCGCCCATGAACATCGGTGCTCAGAACGGGATCTCCTCGCCGTTCAGGTCGTCAGTCTGCTGACCGCTGGAAGGGGCCGGGGCCTCGTAGCCGCCGGCGCCGGCGCCGTTGCGCGCACTCAGGAACTCGATGTCGTCTGCGACGACCTCGAGAGCCGAGCGCTTCTCACCAGCCGGGCTCTCCCACTCGTGCCAGCGCAACTTGCCTTCCACGGCGATCTTGCTGCCCTTGTTGAGGTACTTCGAGAGGCCGTCCGCGCGGGCACCGAAGACGGTGACGTCCACGTAGTTCGCGACGTCCTCCCACTCGCCCGTGCCGGAGTTCTTGCGCCGGTCGTTGACCGCCATGCGCATCTTGAGCACGCTCATGCCCGAGCCCGTGGATCGGAGCTCCGGGTCTCGCGTCAAGTTGCCTGTGATCATCACGCGGTTGATGCTCATCCCAACACACCTCGCCTAACTGCGGACGCTACACGCCCGCCTTCTTCTTGGCCGCCTTCTCGAGGTCGTCGCGGCGGACGACCATGAAGCGGACCACCGGATCCGTGATGTGCAGGACGCGGTCCAGCTCGGCGACGTTGGCCGTAGGCGCGTGGAATTCGACGACGGTGTAGTCACCGTCCGTGTGGCCGTCGACCTCGAATGCCAGGCGGCGGCGCCCCCAGGCCTCGGTGGAATCGACTACGCCCCCGTCGGCGGTGATGATGCCGTTGATCTTCTCGAGCGCAGCGGCGTGTGCCTCTTCGTCGAGGGAAGGGTCGAGGACGAGCATAAGCTCATAAGCCTTCATTGTTCACCTCCTCCGGACTGAAGTCGGCCCCGGGACTGTGAAGGCAGCTGCCCGGAGCAGGAAATGAGCCTCCGAAGTGTATCACCGACCTGCGCCCTGCACAACGGCACTCTGACCCTCGGGTCTGACACACTCCGCGGCGTTTCCTCGGGTGACTCTCCTCAGGCTTCGCTACGCACCGGCACCGCCTCTCCACGAGGCGCGATGGCGGGACGGCGCCATGCGGGAGCGATCAGTGCGGCCGCGACCATGAGCGCGCCGAGCGCTATGGTGGCCGACCGTACGCGCGCCGTTAGCGGGGAGAGATCGGGGAGCGACACGGGCGGCGGAGAAGCGGGACGCAGCGGGGTCCGCAGACCGAGGGCGTGCACGCCGGCGGCGGCGTGCGAGACGACGGCGGCTGCGGAGAAGCTGCTCATCCGGCAGGGCACGGGGACGGGCGAGGCGGCCGGAGCGGCGTGCGCCGCGAGGCCGCGGGACACCGGAGACGGAGCCGGCGCCGCGGGCACGACCGCCGGGGCAGAGACTCGCAAGGACGGTTTCCGCGCCGCTGCGGCAGCCGGCTTGGCCGGAGGCTCGGCGACCGGCGAGGACGTGGATGCCAGCCGCGGCGCGGGATCCAGGTACAGCTCCCCCTGACGCAGACTGAGGTGGACGTGCGGTCCGGGCGACGAGGCGTCCCCGGCGGCGGCCAGCGACCCGAGCGCCGCCCCCGCCTCGACCCGATCACCCTTCGCAACGCCGAGCGACTCGAGCGGCAGGCAGGTCACCTTCGTGCCGTCCTCCGCGGTGACGGTCACCCCGTATGCGTCGCCGGCGTCCGTCGGCAAACGCCCGGCGAACGAGACCGTCCCCGACACCGGCGCTCGAACCGGATCTCCGGCTGCCCCGGCGAGGTCAAGCCCCCGGTGCACGGACGCAGCCTGCCCGTATCTCGCTCCGAACGCCAGCACGACGCGGGGAGCAGCCAGCGGAGGCAGGAGCGCGGGTGCGGCGAGAACGGGACCCGCGAGAAATGCGAGCGACAGCAGAGTGGACGCGAGAACGATCGGCAACCGGACGCGCATGAGGACCCCTCCTCGGTCGATGGCGGCGAGGCTGCCGGGAGGGGTCGCGACAGCCTCTACGAACACGTGTTCGACATCGGAGGGAGAACCCCTGCGCCGTTCACCGAATGCGGGTCGGGCTAATCGTGTCTCGGCTGTTTGACGGGCAGGCTGCGCCACACGCCGGGTGACTCGGGCACGATCGGCACGGCGGCCCTGCCTCCCCAAAGGTTCGGCCTGAGCCAGCCGTTGGTGCGCACGACGTCGTCGAGCTTCGGCGTCGCGACGTTGCGCTCGACCGGCAGGACGAGGATGCCGGCCGCCTCGAGCTCGCGCACCGCCACGTCGGCAGGCCACTCCCGCAACCGGCCGAACTCCACCAGCCTCCCGGCCCAGCCCCACGCGGACAGCCCGACACCTGCGGCGGCTCCGATGATGCCGTCGTTCGTGCCGCCCAGGCCAGCCAGATGCGCGCCTCGCGCCGCCTCTCGCGCGGCGTCTTGGGTGGTCACCGCGCGCGCCGCCATGCGCCCGAACTCCATCAGCCGAGGCAGCGCCTCGTCGCCCTCGCAGGCGACACACACTCCCGGATCGCTACCCTCCACGAAATGCCGCCGCACGTGCTCGGCCGCGCGGATCGCGAGCTCGTCCGCCACCGAGGCGTCCGGCACGTCGAGGATCGCGCACACCGAGCTGTTGTGCGACGTGTAAGGGATCGCGGGGTCCAGCAGCAGTTGCTGCCGCGCGACACCCCACACGGTGACCCCGTCCGGAAGCTGTTCCTCGCAGAACCAGCGGACCAGCTTGCCGGTCCCGCGGCCGCAGTCCAACGTGTCCGTGTCGTCGAAGCAAACGTACGCGCGGATCACTGTCATCCAATCTTCGGCACGGAGGTTCTTATTCCACTGCCGAACAGTGTCGCGCAGCCGCTCTCTCCTGTCGCCCTCAGTCCTTGTCGTGGCTCCGGTGCATGATGTCCACCATGGCGCGCAGCTTCGCCTGTTTCTGCGTGTGCTCGCCCTGGACGTGCTCCTTCTTGCTCGGGTCGAGCATCGCCTCGACGATGTCGCCGAGCTCCTGAGGGCTGAACGGCTTGGTGATGTAGTCGTCGCCGGCTGACTCCATCCCCTGCAGCTGCGCCTCGAACTCTCCGATCGCCGAGAGGATCAGGATCGGCAGCTCCTTCGTCTTAGGGTCCTCGCGAAGGCGCTTGCGGGCCTCCCAGCCGTTCATCCTGGGCATCATGACGTCCAGGATGACCAGGTCGGGTCTCGACAAGGCAATCTTGTCGAGCGCGTCCTGCCCGTCCTCGGCCGTGTCGACCTCGTAGCCGCGGTTCTGCAGCGTCACCGACACCAGCTTCCGGATCGAGGCCTCGTCGTCGACCGCAAGTATCTTCTTCGGCATCGCGCTCTACCCCTTCCCTGACAGATGGCTCGTCACCTGTTCGACCAGCTGCGCCGGCGTGAACGGCTTCGTGATGTACTCCAGGGCTCCGCTCTCGAGGCCCTGCTCCTGCTCGTAGACCTGACTCTTCGCGGAGAGCATGAGGATCGGGATGTGCGCCGTTGCCGGGTTCTCCTTGATACGCTTGCTGGCCTCGAACCCGTTCATCAGCGGCATCATCACGTCCATGAGGATGAGGTCGGGCATCTCGGCCTCGGCGACCGCGCAGGCGGACAGCCCGTCGACGGCCTCGATGACCTCCAGCCCGTGCCGCTCCAGCGAGAACGACACGAGCCGGCGGATATCCGGTTCGTCGTCGACGATCATGACGGTCGTCACTTGGTCCTTTCCTCTCTCTGCAGCAGCGCGGTCACCTTCTCGACCAGCTGCTCCGCCTCGAACGGCTTCGGCACCTGGTCGGCCGCGAGGTGGAGGATGTCGGTGCGTTGCGAGTCGAAGTGGTAGGCGGTCATGACGACGATCGGGATCTCCGCCGTGGCGGCCGAGCCCTTGAGCCGCTCGATCACCTGGTAGCCGTCCATCTCGGGCATCCGCAGGTCGAGCAGGATGCAATCCGGACGCGCCACCTCCACCGCGGCCACGGCCTCGAGCCCGTTGTACGCCGAGGCGACCGCGAAGCCGCGGTTCTTCAGGTTGCGGGAGAGCACGTCCACGATGTGCTTGTCGTCGTCCACCACCAGCACGAGCGGGGTCTCCTTCGTCGTGACGAGGTCCCGGACGATGGCGAGCAGTTTGTCCTGGTCGATCGGCTTCTCGAGGTAGTGCGCGGCGCCGAGGCGGCAGCACTTCCCCTCGTCGCAGACGATCGACAGGATCACCACGGGTATCTGTGACGTGTCGCGGTTCTCCTTGATGCGCTGGAGCAGGTCAAACCCGTCGACGTCTTCCATCATGACGTCGAGCGTGATGACGTCCGGCCGCTCGGACAGCGCCTTGCGCACGGCCTCCTCGGCGGTGAAAGCCTTGACGACGTCGTAGCCCTCGCGCCGCAGGTAGATCTCGACGAGGTTCGCGATCTCGGGGCTGTGGTCCACGACCAGGACCTTGCCGCCCTTCTCGAGCGGGCGCTCGACCGTGGGGGTGCGCACGAGCTCCTTCGGGGCGATCGGGAGACTGAAGTCGAAGGTCGACCCCTTGCCCAGCGTGCTCTCGACCCAGATCTGACCGCCGAGGAGCTCGATGATCGTCTTGCAGATCGAAAGGCCGAGCCCGGTGCCGCCGATCTCACGCGTCAGCGAGCTGTCCACCCGGTAGAACTGGTCGAACAGGTGCTCCTGGTCCTCTCGGCTGATGCCGATGCCCTCGTCCACGACGCCGACCACGAGCTGCCCGTCCCGCTTGCGGGCCGTCACCGTCACCGCACCGCCGGCCGGACTGTACTTGATCGCGTTGCTCACCAGGTTGATCAGCACCTGGCCGACGCGGTCTCGGTCGCCTGCCACGAGCGGCAGCGGCTCGGCGACCTCGGCCGAGAGCTGATGGCCGGTCTGCGACACCACCGCCTTGAAGGTGTCGATGACGCCGGTGATCAGGTCGTGCATGTCGAGCGGCTCGATCTTGAGGTGGATGCGCCCCGACTCGATGCGCGAGATGTCGAGCATGTCGTTGATGAGCGCGACGAGCCGATCGGAGTTCTGCTTCACGATGCCGAGGAACTCACGCTGGATCTCGTTGATCTCGCCGGTCTCGCCGTCGAGGATGAGGTCGACGTAGCCCTTGATGGAGGTCAGCGGCGTCCGCAGCTCATGGCTGACGGTCGAGACGAACTCGTTCTTCATCTGAGAGATCTCGCGCTCCGCGGTGATGTCGTGGAGGCTTTTCACGCAGCCGATGAAGCCGCCGCCGGAGTCGATGACCGGGTTCGTCCTGATCTTCACGACGCGGTGCACCGGCTCCGTGAGCGTGGCCTCGCGCGTGAAGCTCATGCCGCACTCCTCCAGCAGCCGGCTGTTGCGCATGTAAACGTCGCAGCCGTGGCAGTCGGAGAGCTTCTCGCGGAACGTCCGCGGCTCGCCCTCGCAAAGCGTCCCGGAGACGAGCCAGCAACGCAGGTCCTCGGCGTGCCACGCGGGACAGCTCTCTTCCTCGCAGTTGCGCATATCCCAGCAGGACGCCGCCTCGCCGGCGTCGGCCACCTCGACGCCGAGCAACTCCGAGGTGGTCGCGCGGCGGCCTATCCACTCGCCGGGATCGACGCCGAGCATCTCGGCCGCGGCGGGGTTCATATACTCGAGGACGTTGTCGGGGGCGAACACGATGAGACCGTCCCCCGTCGAGCTCAGGATCGCCTCGGCCCGCTCCCTCTGGCTCACCAGCTCCGTCTCGTCGCGGATCGAGATGGTGAGCCCCTGCTCCCGCGGCGAGTCGAACGGCGTCACCCTGCAACCGACCGTGCGACCCTCGACGCGCAGCTCGATGTAGCGCCCGCCCGCCTCCGGATGCTCGAGGACGTCGCCGACGGCCTCCGAGAGCGCGCACTGGCCGAGCTGCTTGAACGCCTTGCCGACGACGTCTGCGCGTGCCCTGCCGAGGAGCCGCTGCGCGGCCTCGTTCATGAGCCGGACGGTGCCGGAGGCTCCGACGAGCACGCACCCTTCGCCGGTGCTGGCGAGAACGGCTCGCAGCCCGTCCTGCCTGCGGTGCTCCTCAGGGTGTCCTCCCATGGTGTCCCCCTGTCGCAGTCCGTCACCCTGGTCGTTAGGATTTCGACGCGGAAGAAGGGGATTCCTGCCACGACGCTTCAGGCGGCGGGACGAACGAAGGCCGCCCGGAGGGGCGGCCGGAGTGCGTGGAGCGGGCGACGGGGCTCGAACCCGCGACCCTCAGCTTGGGAAGCTGATGCTCTACCAACTGAGCTACGCCCGCGAAGCGCGGGGGCCATTGTAGGACGTGCGGTCGGCCGAGGGCAAATGGCCCTGGAGACACGGGAGCCGCGGCCTTTGAGGGCTCGCGGCTCCCTTACATGAACCGGCTCAAGTCGCCGGGAGAGCGGTGCTACTTGCCGATCTTGAAGATCTTGGTCCCGCACGTAGGACACGTGCCCTGCGTGGCCGGGCGGCCGTTCTTCATCGTGATCGCCTGAGGGTCCTTGATCTCCCTCTTGGACTTGCACTTGACGCAGTACCCTTCCTTCGCTGCCATGCTCCAATCACCTCCTCGGGATCGATCTGACTGTATGCGCCCAAGACTCAGGCGCATCACCTCCCCGTGATTCTTACTCAAGTTTACACATCTTCGCCCTCAAGGCTACGGGCGCTTCGAGAGAAGCCGCGAGCGGCCAGGAGCGCGGATCCGGCGAGCAGGAGCACTCCCGCGGCCCACAGCCCGCCGAAGGCGGCCCAAACGGGCTCCGGGAACAGCTCGATGAGCAGGGTCCCGGGCGGGAACGTCCAGGTCCCGGCCGAGAAGAACAGCCCGTGGAAGAAGCCGAAGAAGGCCTCGAAGTCGATTACCGCAGCCGCGCCCGCCACGATGGTGACGCCGGCCACAGCCACGGCCCCCGCCCTCGACACCCAGGCTATGTCGCGGTATCGGCGCGCCGGCAGGACCAAGGCGAGCAGGAGAGCGAGCAGGGCGGCACAGCCGAGGGTGACCACGCGAGCCGCGGTCAGCACGCGGCGCACGTCGCGAAGGTGGCTTTCGGCGGACTCGTCGAACCCCGGCCGTTCGCCTACGACGGCCGGAAGCCGCGGGGACCGCGGGTCCGTCGTATAGACGCGCACGGCCTCGGCTGTGCGCAACGCGACGTTCGGGGGCAGGCCGGCGGAGGCGGGGTCGTACGCGCGGCCGACGAGGAAGCTCGTCACGAACGGCGCCTGCAGCGCCAGCACCGGGACGCCGAGGATGGTCAGCGCGAGCGCCACGGCTGCCACGAGACGGACCGCCGTCGACCCAGGGCGCCGCATACTACAGCGCCGCCCCCAGGTCGGGCTCGTCCGAGGTCGCCACGCGGTTGCCGCCTTCGGAGTTGGCGCGGAACACGGCCTGGTCGGCGGAGGCCATCAGGTCCGCGGCCGTGCGCCCGTCGGACGGGAAGTGCGCGACGCCGATGCTCACGGTGACGCCCATGTCGTCCACCCGCAGTGCTCCGATCTTCGTCCGCAGCCTCTCGGCGAGCGCGTGGGCGTCAGCCGCCACCGCGTCGATCGTCATCCCCGGCGGCTGGGGCATTATGATCGCGAACTCCTCGCCCCCGAAGCGTCCGATCGTGTTGAGCTCCGCGGCGGCGCAATCCGGGCACGCGCACGTCTCGGCCTTGAGCAACTCGGCCAGTCTGCGGATCAACCGGTTGCCCGCGTCGATGCCGAAACGCCGGTTGAAGCCGCCGAAGTCGTCCACGTCGAGCAGCAGGACCCCGAGACCCATCCCGTAGCAGCGCGCACGCTGGACCTCGACGCCGAGCTTGTGCTGGAAGTAGGAGCGGTTGTAGAGGCCCGTGGCCTCGTCCGTCATCGAAGACGCCGTCAGCTGCTGCTCGCGCTGGTGCACCCGCGACATCATCTGAAGCGAGATGAGCGCGGTCCCGCCCAGGACGGCGACCATCCACAGGAAACGCACCGCCGCGTATGGCGCCGCGTGCTCGAGCCCTCGGCCGACGAAGGGCATCGCGACGTGCCCTATCAGGCCCGTGTACTCGCTCAGGACCGTCGCGCCGTACGCGATCGCCGCCGCTCCGGCTACCAGCCACGTGTCGCGAGAGCGCCTGAAGATGAACGCTGCTTCGAGCACGATGAGGGCGTAGATCGTATGGAACCACGAGTAGACGCCGCCACTGTAGTGTACGAGCACGGTGATGACGAGCGTGTCGAACAGCAGCTGGGCATGATTGAGGACCGCGATGTTGCCGAGGTAGCGGACGGTCAGCTGGTAGTACGTGTTGTACGCCAGCACGAACACCAGAGCGGCCGCGGGGATCCACATGTTGGCGAGCAACTCGGAGCGCGGCGTCGAGGGATCGAGACCGAAGATCGCCGCCGCCGCGAGGGAGAACACGGCGAGCGCGCCGACTAGCATCCACCGGAACCGGATGACGAGCGCCACTCGCCGGACGTTCTCCTCCAGAGCCTCGATGTCGTACTGGGTAGGCTGCTCGCGAGAAGTGACCCGCAGGCGGCGCATGATGCTCTTTGCCAGACGACTGGGACTCAAGACGTACCTTCCATCCACGTCGGGCGCGCGCTCTGCCGGGAGCCACGAGGCGAAGTGTAGCGCCGAGGCGGATGACCAGCAAATGGCGCGCCGCGAACGGCGGGTATACTCGACGCGTTCCCGGAAGGAAGGGCACGATGTCCTCGGCCGAGCCCGCCGCCATCCTCGACGGCGCCCAGAGCACCCTGGCCCTCCTGGGAGCGCCGCTGGGCTACGCGCTCCTGATAGCTTCCGTCGTCGTCTTCGGCCTCGCCGTCACGCGGCTGCGCCGCGAGTGGCTCCGGCCGGCACTCGCCGTCCTCGGCGCGCTGCTCGTGTTCGGCGAGGGCCTGCTCGTGTGGTTCCACTGGCGGTTGTGGGAGGCGAGCGCGCTCGTCGACCCTCGGACGGGCGCGACCACGGGCCGCATCTTCGTGGCGCCTTGGACGGAGTCCGAGAAGCTGTACGTGTGGGCGCTCATCCTCGTGGCGATGACCCTGCTCGCCCGCCGGCACGCTCGCGAGATGGAACCGTACCTCGGGGGATCCGTGTCGGCGCTCACGGTGGGCGCGGTCCTCATCGGCCGGCCGTTCACGCACCCGCTGCCCGACTTCCTGGCCAGCCTGAAGGGCTACCTCGCGGCGCAGGGATCGGGGAACGGCCCGGCGTGGTTCGCGGCGTTCCAGCAGCTGGACTCGATGCGCCGCTACTACTACGACACCTGGTATATGTGGGTGCATCCACCGCTGCTCTTCTTCTGCTACGGCGCCTTCGTGGTCAGCTTCGCGGCGGTCGTGCTGATGCTGCGGGAGCGACGCGCCGCATACGAGACCACCGCGTACAGATGGGCGCGCCTCGGCTATCTGCCGCTCACGATCGGGATGCTCCTCGGCTTCCCGTGGGCGCTCATGTCCTGGCGCGGCGAGGCGTGGTGGTGGTCGGGCAAGGTCGACATGTCGATCCTGCTGTGGCTGCTGTACACCGCGTACCTGCACGGCCGGCTGTACCTGCGCAGGGAGGGCATGTGGAAGTGGGTGGCCGTGCTCGCCGTGCTGTCGTTCGTCGCGCTCGTGCTTACGTACCTGACGACGTACGTCGTCCCGGGTGCGCACTCGGTGGCGGGGTGAGCGCGATGCCGGCGACGCCGAGGCGGACGTGGGACTTCATCCTTATGATGCTCACCGTCGTCCTGCTCGCGGCGCTCGGGGCGCAGTCGCTCGTCGGCACGCTGTACGTCTGGTGGGCGCAGCGGACGATCGCGGGATGGCTGCAGGGGCCGGGGTACGCCTCGTACGTCGCGCTGATGAACGCCTTCGCGACGCCGCTGGTGGCGGGTATCGTCGTCGTACTGGGGCTGTGCGTCCCGAAGCGCCTCTTCGAGCGCCGCACGCTCGTGGCGGTCTCCGCCGGCCTGGTGCTCCTCGGCGTCGCGTGGGGGGTCGCCGGCAGGTCGCTGCAGAACGGGATGGCCGCGTACCTCACCGCGGCCGCGGGTCTGCAGGCCGTGGTGGCGGTGCTCACCGTGCAGCGCTCGGGCGGTCTGTCGTACCTCACCGAGGGCCGCGGGCGGCACCTCGGCAGCGCGCTCCTGCACCTGGGCTTCATCGTGTTCTGCCTGGTGGTGGTCGCGCTTCAGGACTCGGCGCTCATGCTGCCCGTGTTCGGCCTCTCGGCGCTGCTGCTGGGAGCGGGATCCGCGATGAGCTTCTACGCGAAGGGCTGAGCGCCCGCCTACAGCTCCTTGATCAGCGCCGTGGTGAAGTCGACGGCCAGCGCGACGTTGTCCGCGCTCACCTCGGAGACGGTGTCGGTCTCCCAATGCCAGTTCGGCAGACGGCCGTTGATGTCGAACGCCATGACGCTCATCGCCTTGAAGCGGCGGGCCAGGGCGGCCGTGGCGTCGGTCGACAGTCCGCGGTACTCGCGCCCCTTGATCGCCCAGTCGTTCTCGGTGGCCACCCGGCGCGCGGCCCCCGACAGCCGGCGATCGGCCGTGTATCGCTTCGCCATGCCTTCCGAGGTGATCCAGGAGAGGCTGCCCGAGCCCAGGTTGTCGAGGTTGATGATGTGGGCGTCGCGAAGATCCTCGCCGTACTGGTCGAGCAGCGCCTTCATGCCGATGGTCCCGACCTCCTCGGCGCCCGTCGCCACGAACCAGACCTCCTTCTCGGAGAGGTCGCGGTCCTGCTCGCCGGCGAGAACGCGCCGGCGGATGCGCGCGGCCTCGCTCGACGCGAAGTCCGGATCGTCGATGGACTCGCCGGCGGCACCGCCCTTCCAGCCCGAGTCGTCGTCCCCTTCTTCGCCGAAGTGATCCCAGCTGCCGATCTTGCGGCCTTCCTGCTTGGCGTCGAAGCCCTCGTCCACGCCCAGCCAGTCCCGGACGTTCTCCTTGTTCTCGGGAGCCGGCGGCTCTGCGGGCTGGGGCTCACGCCTGCGGCCCGGCAGCAGCGGGTTCCGGCGCCGTTCCTTCTGCGCGACGGGCGGTGCCTCGGCGGGCTTGCCCTCGGCGAAGGACTTCCACGCGTCCTCGTCGGTGCCCTCTTCCAGCGGCATCGACGTCTGGTCCTTGGACGGAGAGTCGTCCGCCCAGCCGATGTCGTCGAAGTCGCTCTCCTCGAACGGCTTCCGCGGACCGGCCGGCGGGGAGTAGCTCAACACGGCGTCGTCCGGCACGACGTCGGCCGCCCACGCGTCCTCCTCGGTGCGGCGGGTAGGCTCGACACGAGGGAACGAGGTGGTGGTGAACACGTCCTCGTCGCTGCCCGGCTCCGGGACGAGCCGGTCCATCACGCCCAGCATGGCCGCGACTCCCGAGGCGTTGTCGTTCGCGCCCGGAGTGGCGCGCATGAGCAGCTCGCGGTGCACGTTGATGAGCAGCGGGATCAGGAGGTAGGCGGACACGGCCATCGTCACGTACCACGGGATCCTGTCGAAACGCTTCATGAACGGCAGCAGCTGGACGGCGATGAGGACGGGCACGAGGTACGTGCACCACTTCATGAGACCGAACGTGAAGGCGAAGTTCTTCACCATCCCGGGCGAGAATGCCAGCGACGCCCGCGCCGAGTCGTAGTGGGCGACCACGACGACCTTTCGCAGCCTCTCGCCTCGGCGCTGCTTCGGGACGTGACGCGCGATGACGTTCTGGCTCGGGCCCTTCGGCATGAGCGTCGACAATCCCCAGCGGGTGTCGAGGTCGCGGCGCATGACGACCGCGACGACGAGCGCCAGGACGAGCGCGTACGGCGTCAGGCGGTTCGAGAGCACGGCCGCGGCGATCGTGAGCAGGTAGTAGATGACGTACGCCCACGAGTACGTGCGAGGGGAATCGAACTCCTGCGTCTCCACCTCTAGGCCGCGGGCCGACATCACGCCGGCGATGTACGCTGCGGCGCGCGCCTCGGCATCGCTGGTCGCCGGCCGCGGACCGATGCCTTCAGCGAGCTCTGCCAGGTAAGGGGACTGCTCGGCCATGGCCTCCTCCGGACTCTCGCGCTTCCCGTAGCACAGCATAGCGCGACCGCCGCCACTTGCGGGGTCACGAACCGGCGGTCGCTTTGCGAGCGGGCCTACCGCTTCTTGACGGCCGGCCTGGGGTGGGCGGCCTTCGCAGCCGCCGGCTTGGCCGCCGGCTGCTTCATCAGCTGGTCGAGCAGCGCGGGGTCCACGACCGTGCGCTTGAGCGAGCTCTGGTCCGTGCGTCCCCACACCGAGATCTGGTCGATCGCCACCAGGCGCCTCGGCAGTGTCTCGGTGTAGTAGAGGATCGACGCTCCGTGAGCGATGCTCGGGTCGGAGTAGAGCTTCGCGAAGTCGACGCCGCCGACCGTGCCCGAGTTCAGGTACCAGCTCGAGCCGATCCTGCCGAGGTCCGGCACGTGCGTGTGCCCCGCGACCAGCAGCGGGGCGAGATCCGCGAACGGCTGTAGGCCCAGCGGGTTGTGCGTCGCGACGATCTGCGGCTTGGGGGTGCCGGAAGCCTCGGCAGCCGCCAGGGCGTCCGCCGCCGCCTGCGCCTCGATCGTGGTCTGCTCGACGTTCGGCTTCCACGCGTCCTTGCGGCTCATCGGGTCGGCGAGGCCGAAGATCGTGAGCCCGTCGACCGTGACCGTCCCGGACTCGACGACCGTGACGTTCGGCATGCTGTCGATCGCGCGCACCACCGCGGGCGACTCGTGGTTCCCGGGGATGAACACGCGCGGCACCCGCGTGTCGAGGAAGCTCTTGATCGCGCTGCCCTCGATCGGGGTCCCGTAGTCGTCGGCGTCACCGCAGTCCAGTACCACCGACGCGTGGAAGACGTCCGCGAGCTCCGATTCGAGCTTGAAGCCGACCGGGTCGAGGTGGAGGTCCGACACCTGCAGCACGCGGAATGTGTGAGGCATGGCGCCGCCCGCCGAGAAGCTCTGCGGGTGCGAGTAGTACGCGTTCATCTGCCTGACCGCGTCCTCGACCTGCTTCTGCAGGTTGCCCACGCGCTCGATCCGTCCCTGCACGAGACCGATGAGCGACGGGGCGTAGCGCATCGCCCCCGTGTAGGTCGGGTCGCGGAAGGCCGTCGAGTCGAAGCCCAGGACGGCCGAGGAGACCATCAGCGCCGGCACGGCCAGGCCGAGCACGCCCCCGGCGAGCGTGGCGCGCCAGTCACGGCGAAGCGCCCAGCCGACGAACGCGGCGGCGGCGAGCGCGGCCATCAGGCCCTTGCCGGCGGCGTTCTCCGCGCCCCGCGTCGCCTGCGCCTTGTAGGCGTCAATCGTGCGCGTGCCGGGCACGCCGGAGAGCGCCAGGCTCTGCAGCCGCGTGATGTCGACCTCGCGCAGAGACGCCCTGATCGCCAGCGGCGCCGTGTGCGTGCCGGCCGACACCGCACCGAAGGGGGGTACGTCGAGCGTGGTGCTGCCCTTGACGGCCGGCTGTGCGCCGACGGAGACCGTCGCGGGACCGACCTCGAACGTCGAGTGCGCGAACAGCGCGAACGCGAGGAGCCCGGCGGTCACGCATGCCGCCATGGTGAGTGCGAAGAGGCCGAGGCGGATCCGCGGTGCGGGAGCCGGCACCACATGCAGCGGCGGCGGCGCGGCCGGCGTTCGACGCGACGGCGTCTGCGGAAGGATGTCGTTCCAGGAAAGGGCGCGCATCCCGGTGCACGGTGCAAGCCGGATGCCGAGCGGCGCCCCGGAGGGCGCCGCTCGCACAAGCCGGCGGGACCGGCGGTCATCGCGCCGCTTGCGCCCGCCCGCCCCCGTGGCAGCTCGAGCACTGCCTGATGGGGATCGTGGCGTGCTGCACCTGCAGGACCGGGTCGCTGCTGTGACACCTGCAGCCGGGGATCGGCACGTGGAACCCGTTCGGCGCAGGTGGCGCCTTGCCCGCGGCCACCAGCGCGTCGTACCGCGCTCTCACCTCGGCCGAGGGAGGCTCCATGGAACCGAACTGGTAGGCGCCGAGCGCGAGGACCACGAGCAGGCCGAGGAGCGCGAGCAGCGTCAGCCCTATGCGCCGGAGGACGCGACGCGGAGAGCGGGCCTGCGACGGCTCCTCCCTCTCGGGCTCGGGCGGGAAGGCGATGTCGTTCGTCATCGCCGATCCTAGCCGTGGATGAGTGCGGGCAGGCACGCGGTGCAGACCCACGTGGACGTGCCCTGGACGCGCACGGGCAGCAGCGCTCGCTGGTCCTCGCCGGTGCCGCAGCGGAAGCACTGCTGCGGGATGTAGGTCTTCGGCTGCTCGGCCTGGTGCTCCTCGACCGCACGGTGGTCGAAGGGGACGGCTTCGCGAGTCTCGATGGTCATCGCGCCCGTCGGGCACACGCCGAGGCAGAAGCCGGCGCCGTCGCACAGCTCCTCGCGCACGACCTTAGCCTTCCCGCCTTCGAGGACGATCGCGCCCTCGGCGCACGGTGAGACGCACGCGCCGCAACCGGTGCATAGGTCCTTGTCGATCCTGACTATCTGTCGTGTCACTGTCTCAGGCATCGTTCGTCCCTTCCGTTTCTCTATCCGCGCCGGCGGCCTCGCGTCGGCGCACCTCGGCCGCATGCTTGCGTCCCTCGATCATGTGGCGGACGCCGTCCACGGCGTGCCCGTGAAGCATCGAGCGCGGGCCCGCGTAGCGCATGACTTCGCGCATCAGCTCGCGCATGCCGGGCTTGTAGCAGTGCGTCTCGCAGTGGCTGCAGAACGGCTTCGGCGCGCCCGGCTTGTCCTGCGGGCACAGCGCACGGCGCTCCTCCGCGTATGCGAGCAGCTCGGCGCACTCGTCGCAGACCACCGGCACCTTGCCGTACACGCCGAGGTCGGCGCCGGGGCTCCGAAGGGGATGCTTGTCGCGGTCCGCGTGCTTGCCGTCGCAGTAGATGCGGGCGAAGTCCCCGAGCAAGCGCGTGTCGTGCGCCACCCTCGCGTCGGCCAGCCGTTCTCTCACCCGGTCCGTCATCGCTCCTCCGCGTGCGCCCGGCGGCGCCTACGCTCGCTCGCTGTCCGACACCGAACCTACGCCCCCGACCGGCGAGTCACCTTGACGGAAGTCAAGTCCGGGGAAAGAATCCCGAGAGGACCGGTGAAGTCCCGGGAGGCGGCTTTGGACAAGACGGAGCGCGATCTGCTGCTCGAGGCGTTGCGCGGCTGCCGGTTGTGGCGCAGCGCCTCCGACGTCGGGGTCGAGAGTCTCGCGAGCGGCGCGCGTCTGCGCCGCTTCCGCAAGGGGGCGGTCGTCGCGCGAGAAGGCGACCCGGCCTCGTCGCTCGCCGTCGTAGCGCGGGGCAGTGCGAGCATCTTCCATCTCGCGGCCGACGGCAGGCGTCTCGCCTTCGAGACGATGGGCCCCGGCGAGCCGATCCTCGCCGTCGCCGCGCTCGCCGGCGGACGCTACCCCGCCAGCGCCGAAGCCGCCGCCGATCTCGTGCTGGCCTGGCTGCCCCGGGAGGCGCTCTTCGAGCTGATGACCGCCGAGCCGCCCGTCGCGCGCGACCTCGTCACCGACCTCGCCGCTCGTGTGGTGCGGCTCACGGGCACGATGCAGGCCCTCGCGCTCGACGTGCCGTCCCGCCTTGCGGGCTGGCTGTTCCAGCGCACGCTGGCGGGCGTGCGCCGGACGGCCGAGGGCCTCGAGTTCGACCTCGGCATGCCGAAGTCGGAGCTGGCGCAGACACTGGGGACGGTCCCGGAGACGCTCTCGCGCGCGCTCGCCAGACTGCGTAGCGAGGGGTTGATCGAGACGCGCGGCCGCACGGTGGTGGTCAGGGACGTCGGCGGCCTGGCGAGGCGGGGCGCGGGTTACTCCGAGGGCTGAGCCGCGAGCTGCCGCACCATCGCGTCGGCGCGCTCCGCCGAGCGCGCGGCGCATGCGTCCCCGGTCCTCAGTCGAGCAGCGGCAGGCGCAGTATAGCGCGGCAGCCCTTTCCCCAGTCGCTCTCGATCGAAGCGCACCCGCCGTGCGCCTCCGCGATCAGTCGGACCACGTGCAGCCCGACGCCGGTTCCCCGCCCGCGAGCGCGGCTGCCCCTCACGAAGCGCTCGAACACGTGCGGCAGATCCTCGGCGGGGACCCCCTCGCCGTCGTCTCTCACCGTCACCGTGCTGTGCGTGCCGTCCCGCGCGACCGTCACCCAGACCTCGCCGCGGGGGGCCGAATACGTGGCGGCGTTCGCGAGCAGATGCGCGAGCGCCTGCCGCAGCCGCTGCGTATCGCCCGGGAGGCGCGGGAGGCGGCTCTCGACGTCGACCACGAACCTGCTCCCGGGGTGCGCGCGCTCCGCCTCGGCCACGCTCTGGGTGACGATCGTGACGAGGTCGACCGCGGTCCGCTCGAGCCGCAGCGCGCCGTGCTGCACCTCGGAGAGCAGCAGAAGGTCGTCGATCATCGTGCCGAGCACGCCTGTCTGCGCCTGCAAGGCGTCCAGCACGCGCTGCCGCCGCTGCTGGTCGTCGAGGATCTCGGTGCGTCTCAGCAGCTGGCCGAAGCCGGTGATGGCAGTGAGCGGCCCTTTGAGCGAACCGCTGACGAGATCGCAGAACTCGTCGCGGAGCCGGTCGACGCGGCTGTCCGCCGCGATCTCGCGCGAGACCGCGATCACGAGGAACTCGCCGTGCTCGTCCAGGATGGGATAAGCGTGCAGGGAGTGTCTCACCCGCGATCCGTCCTTGCGCAGGCTCTCGATCTCCTGCCGTGTCGGCTGCATCGTCATGGCCATATTGCGGACCTGCGCCAGGAAGCCGGCCTTGCGGTCGGCGGGTATGCTCGGCAACACGGTGCCGAGCACCTCCTCCTCCGTCCACCCGAGGAGATGCTCGCTGGCCTTGTTCCACCGCACGACGCGTCCGTCGAGGTCGATGACGCGGATCGCGTCCGTCATGACGTCCGCCACTCGTCGCATCGCCCAGGCCATCGCGATCTCGTCGCCGATCTCTTGCAGGCGGCGTTCGCTCTCCCACCACGTCGCGAGATGGGCGGCCGCGAGCGGGACCGCACCCGCGAGCATGTCGAGCGCGGCGCCCGCGGGCATCGGCGAGTCGACGAGCACGGCCATGCCTTGGACCTCATCGGTCACCGGCAGCGGCAGGAGCAAGTGCGCCTCGCCGCCGAACAGCCCCGCCAGCTCCTCGTCCGCGGCGGACGTCTCGCCGTCGCTCAGGGCCTTCGCGAGCGCCGGCAGCGACGCGACCGCGACGGAGGCCGGGAGCGGCACGTCGGGACAGGACGCGACGGTGCGCAGGAACCCCGCCTCGAGCACGGCGAGGTAGGCGCGCTCCGCCGCGATGGCGTCCGCCAGCGCCTGGGCGAGCGCCGGCAGACCCGCGTTCCCCGTCGTCGTGCCGGCGTCCACTCGAGCTCCTCCCGGTCGGGCTTCCTCCTTTTGTAGTCCGAGACGCCGGACCGGACAAGCGCCGAAAGGGCATGGAGCCGGTTCCTGAACAAACCTGTTGGCATGTACGTTGCTACGCGTCAGCGTCGAGCAGGGCGACCCGTCCCCCTCCTCCCCCCTCAAGGGCCGGGAGACGCCCGCTTGATCAACGAGACGCGCACCCCCCGGCGCGTCTCGTTCCTATTTCCAGCACTTCCCGTCTCCCACCTGCGAAGACGTTCGCCTAGACTGGAGGCGTCCGGAGAGGGGCGACTAGTGGATTCTGCCGAGCGACTCATCAATCTCGCGCTGTTCCTCGCGGGTTCGCGCACGCCCGTGACCGCGGAGGGATGCCGCGCCGCCGGCCTCGGCTACCCCGAGGGGCAGGACGCCCCGGCGTTCGGGCGGATGTTCGAGCGCGACAAGGACGTCCTGCGAGCCGCCGGCTTGCCCATCGAAGTCGACCGCGCGGGCGAGACCGAGGCCTACCGTCTCGAGCCGGCCGCGTACGCCGCGCCCGTGCATCTTTCGGCCGAGGAGCTCGCCGCGCTCGCCGCGACGGGTGCCGCGATGCTCGCGGACCCCAGCTTCCCGCTGACCGACGACCTCCGCTACGCGCTCGCCAAACTCACCGCGTTCGCCGACACCCCCGCGCCCGCGGTAGCCGCGCGGCTGGCGGACGAGGCGCCGGAGGCGCAGGGAGAGGCCGCCGCGGCTCTTGCCTCGGCCGTCACGGCGCGCAAGCGGGTGACCTTCGGCTACACCAACCTCGCCGGCCGCTCCGGCACCCGTGAGGTCGAGCCGTACGCGATCTTCCTGCGAGAGGGCCGATGGTACCTCGTGGGCAGGGACACCTCCCGGGACGAGGTCCGCACCTACACCCTCGCCAGGATGACGGAGCTGTCCGCGAACGCGGAGCGGCCGAAGTCCGCCGACTTCGAGCGGCCGGAGGGCTTCGACGTCGCGGCCTACGTGCTCCTGCCGTTCCAGTACGGGCCCGCCGAGCGCACGGCGACGGTGCGCTTCGCGCCGGAGGCGGCCTGGCGCGCGGAGCGCGTCACCGCGCGCCAGGGCACGCTCGAGTGTCAGGCGGACGGCGCGGTGCTGTGGCGCGTGCCCGTGGCGGATCCGGATCGTCTCGTGCGATGGATCGTCGAGAACGGCCCGGGTGTCACGCCTGTCGATGCCGACCTTCGTGCCCTCCTCGTCGAGGGCCTGCGGAAGGTGGTGGAGCTGCATGCCGCGCGCGAACGCTGCTGACCGCGCCCGCCGCATGATGGCGCTGCTGCCGCTGCTGACCCCCGGCGCCGAGCTCCCGCTCGCGGATCTGGCCGCGAGCCTCGGCGCGACGCCCGCGCAGATAGCCGCCGACGTCGCCACCCTGTCGATGTGCGGCCTGCCGCCGTACTCCCCGGACGAGCTCGTCGAGGCGTTCGTCGAGGACGGCGCCGTCCACGTGTTCTCGGCGCCTCCCGCGCTCGACCGTCCGCTGCGCCTGACCCCCGCCGAGGCGGCCGCGCTGGCCGCCGCGCTCGAGGCGTGCGGCAGGGCCGCCGACGACCCCTTGCGGCTGAAGCTGGCCGAGGCCGCGTCACCGCCCGACGCCGCCGACCTGTCGTGGGCGGTCTACGCAGCCACCACCCCGGGCGGGCTCGCGGAGATACACGCGATCGTCGCCTCGGCCACCTCTCGGCACGAAGCGCTCCGCATCGAGTACTTCTCCGCCGGCCGAGGTGAGTTGACCGAGCGCGTCATCGAGCCGTGGGCGCTCGGGTTGGATCGCGGCGCATGGTACGTGTCGGCGTTCTGCCGCCGAGCCGGCGCGGAGCGCGTCTTCCGCCTCGACCGCATGCACACCATCGAGCCGATCGGCGAGACGTTCACGCCCCCAGCGAACGCCCGCACGCCCGTCCCGGCGTTCCCCGAGGACGGTGCCGTCCGTCACGCCGCGGTCCGCTTCTCCGGCGCAACCGACCTTTCGTCGCGCGAATGGCCGGGCGCTCTGTTCAGAGAGGCCGAGGGCGACGATACCTTCGCTGACGTCCCGTACGCTTCGCCCGCATGGGTGGGCCGGCGGGTCGCGGCGAGGCTCGGCAGCGCCGAGGTGCTCGAGCCGGCCGAGGTGCGCGAGGAAGTCACGGCGGCGGCGCGCAGGATGCTCGGCGAGCTCGGCGAAGTGTAGGGCAGGAGGAGCTGCACGTGGCACACCACCTGGATACCGCGATACCGGATCCCGATCGTTTCGACGGGGCGTTCCGGTGTCACATCTGCCCGGACCACTTCCCCCGCGAGGACAACGACTGGTGCCCCATCGCCCGCGCGGTCGTGTGCGACGACTGCTGCCGGGCGCTGATGATGGGTGACGAACGCGCGGCCGACGTCGTCGCCCTCCGCGTCGGGCACGACCTCGACGGCGACGAGATCATCGACAGCTGCATGCGGTGCGACCGGCTCGTGCGCCTGGTGAGCGAGACGGCCACCGAGGGCGAGAGCGAAGGCGTCCGCTTGCCGATGCACTGACACACGGGCCTTAGGGCCGCGTGTCAGGCGCCTACCGCCCGAACCGCCGCGCGACCTCCTCGGCTATCCGCTCGGCGGGCAGCATCTCCACGTCGCGCACGGGAAGCGCCGCCAGGAACTTGCGCGCGTAACCTTTCGGCCCCGCGAGCCGAGCGTCGGCGATCACCACGCACCCCTCGTCGGTCGAGGTGCGGATCAGCCGGCCGGCCGCCTGCTTGAGGTCGATGATCGCCTCGGGCAGGTAGTAGCGGTCCCACGCCTTCGGGTCGCGCGTGCGGCGCTCCTCGTACAGCGGGTCCGACATCTGCCCGAACGGCAGCTTCGCGACCACCACGCACCGCAGCGTGTCGCCCGGCGCGTCGAAGCCCTCCCAGAAGGACTTCGTCGCGAACAGCGACAACCGCTCGTCGGCGAGGAACTCGTCGCGCAGGCGCTTGCGCGACACCCCCGCGCCCTGCGCGATCAGCGGCAGCCCGCGCTCGCGCAGCGGCCCGGCGAGCTTGGCGTACAGCGTCTCCATCTCGCGCCGGTTCGTGAACAGCGTCAGCACGCTGCCGCCCATCGCCTCGTGCACCTGCAGCAGCAACCGCTCCAGGTCGCCGAGGTAGGCGCGCTGCCCCGGCTCGGCGACGTCCGTGGGCACGAACACGGCCATCTGCCGCTCGAAGTCGTAGCTGCTGGCGAGCCGCAGCGTCTGTACGCTGCCTTCGGGCAGACGGTCGAGGCCCACTCCGCGCAGGAAGTGCGAGAAGTCGTCGCCGGCCGCGACGGTGGCCGAGGTGTACACGATCGAGTGCACGTTCGGGTAGACCGTAGCCAGCAGCACCTCGCCGACATCCAGGGTGGACGCCGAGAGGTGCTCCGCCGCGACCTCACGCCTCCGGTCCACCGTCACGCTGTACACGAACGTCTCGTCGCTGCCGTCCAGCACCGTCGCCAGCCCCTGGTACTGCTCGCTCAGCTGCGAGACGTGCATCACGAGCGTCGCCCGGAGCTCGGCGAGGTCGTCTCCGGCCTCCTCGGTGAGCGTCACGAGCTCGCGCCCCGCCACGACGACCGCGTCCAGCCTCCGCAGCAGAGCGCGCCCGGTCCCCTCGGCGTAGCTCCACTCGGAGCTCTCGCGCAGCTCCGGCGACAGCCGCGCCTCGCGACGGTCGTACCCGCCGTCGTCAGCGCGTAGCCGCAGGTCCTTCAGGAAGTCGAAGAACGACTCGGCGATCGTCGCCGCGCTCGCCGTCTCCGAGGTCGCCCGTTCGAGCACCTCCTCGCCGTGCGGAGTGAGGAGCCCGGCGGTCGACATCCTCCCGCGCAGGGTGGTCAGCAGCCCTCCTCGCCCTGCCGCATGCAGTCCGCCGAGGAGCCCGCGCAGCGAGCCGCGCGAGGCTCCGAGCGAGAGCTGGCGGCGCGCCTCGGCCTCGGCCGAATGCGCCTCGTCGACCACCCAGTACCGCAGCGGCGGCAGGATGCCGCCTTCGCTGGCGGCGTCGCGGAAGAGGAGCGCGTGGTTGGTGACCACCACGTGCGCGCATGCCGCCTTCTTGCGGATGCCGCGCACGTAGCAAAGGTTCGGGTGGAAGCGGCAGTGCCGCTTCGTGCACTCCTCCGTCGAGCACGCCACCTGCTGCCGCAGCCCGGGCGGCCAGTGCACGTTGAGCGCGTCGAGCTCCCCCCACGAAGTCTGCGCGACCCACGCGAGCAGGCTTGCGACCGTCGCCAGGGCCTCGCGGTCGGCGATGCCGGCGCCCGTGGCCAGCCTCTCGAGCTTGCGCAGGCAAGGGTAATGTTCGTAGCCCTTCAGCGAGACGTAGCGCAGCTTCCCGCCGAGCTGCTCCGCCAGCGCCGGCAGCTCGCCGTAGACCAGCTGGTCCGTGAGCGCGTTGGTCTTCGTCGCCACGCCCACGCCCACGTGGTTCTCCAGAGCGAACAGCGCGGCGGGCAGCAGGTACGCGACGGACTTGCCGACGCCGGTCCCCGCCTCGACCGCGAGATGGTGCGCGCCGCCGAACGCGTCCAGCACCGCCTCGGCCATCTCGAGCTGCTCGCCGCGGCGCTCGAAGCCGGGGTACATGCGCCCCACGAGCCCCTCGGCCGAGAACTCCGACAGGACCTCCTCCGCCGACGGAGCGGAAAGATCGCAGTCCGCCGCGTCCAGCAGAGTCTCGGCCCGCTCGATGTGGGCCTGCTCCCGTCGCAAGTGCTTCAGGTCCAGCCGAGGCGCCTTGCTCGCGGCCGCCGCGTGCGCGAGCGTGCCTCGCAGCGGCCAGTCCACCTCCGGGGCGAGGGCAGCGATGGCGGCGACCACCTCGGCGGGCAGGTCGTGGAGGCCCTGCAGGCACAGCCGCCACAGCGCGAAGGTGGCCTCGACGTCGCCGGGCGCGCGGTGGCAGACGTCGCCGGGCAGCTCGAACGCCTCGGCGAGGTCGCGAAGGCGGTGGGAGCGCAGGCGCGGGAGCGCGATCCGCGCGAGCTCCAGGGAGTCGATCCACGTGCCGGACAGAGCGCGGGCGCGCGGCGAGTCCGAGCGCAGCAGGAACGAGCGGTCGAAGTCCGCGTTGTGGGCTACGACGTCTCGCGAGCCGACCACCTCGGCGGCGCGCTCGAGCGCCTCGACCGGCGTGGGCATGCCGGCCACCATCGCGTCGTCGATCCCGGTGAGTTGCGTCGTCTCGGGCGCGATCGCACGCCCCGGGTCCACCAGCGTGGAGTAGCGCTCGATCACCTCCGGGCCGCGAGCCACGAGAACGGCGATCTCGATCACCGCGTCGCGGCCGGGGTCGAAGCCGGTGGTCTCGACGTCCAGCACCGCGATCTCGTCCTCGAACCCGAAGACGGCGTCCGCGGCGCGTTCGGACAGCGACGCGTACGCGCGTGCGACGGGCGCGTCGGTCCCGGGAACGAGGAATCGGTCGAGCGGCGGGGTCATAGGAGCACACTAACACGGCGCCCCGACGTTTCCGCCGGGGCGCCGTTTCGACTCATCGGTTAAGCGAAGACTACTGGCCCATGCCGCCGATCTTGCGGGACTCGACCACCCACGCGCCCTTGTACTTCACGAACGACCAGATGTACGTGAACGGGCCGCCGGACGTCTGCACCGTCGCCTGGACGGTCGCCTTGTCGGTCCCGATGTCGGCCTTGCCGAGCTCGTACTTCGACATGCCGTAGCCCTTGATCTGCGAGGCGAACGCCTCCTCGCCCTGCGCCTGCTTGTCGACGGGCAGCAGTTTGAACGCGGTGGCGTAGTCGCCCTTCACGATCGCGCTGAAGTACTTGTCGACATGCGTCTTGGGGTCGCCGGAGACCTTCGTGGCCTTCGCGGGATCGAACGGGCCGGACGGCGTCGCGCCGGGCATCCCAGTGGGAGCGCCGGTGGTTCCCGTGCCCGTCGTCGACGGCAGCTGCTGCAGCGCAGTGGTGTCGACCGCGGGGACGCTGGACGACGGCGACTTGAAGACGAGCACGCCGACGATCACGGCGAGCAGGACCGCGACCACGCCGAGGAGGGCGATGATCATCTTCTGGTTGGACATGCGTTTCCCTTCCGTTGTGCTTGCCTGAACATGACGCCGAGGCGCCGATGCGCAAGTATACTCTGTGTCCGGGCAGCGAGAAAGCAAGAAGAAAGCCAGCACGCAGCGCAATTGGCCAGGAGGCGACGTGTGTCACGCATAAGGAGCGTCTTCGAGATCGTCGGGCCCGTCATGATCGGGCCGTCTTCGTCGCATACCGCCGGCGCGGTGCGTCTCGGCCGGCTCGCGGCCGCCGTGTTCGGCGGCACACCCTCCCGCGCCCGCATCCTGCTGCACGGCAGCTTCGCCTCCACCGGGCCAGGCCACGGCACCGATCTCGCGCTGGTCGCCGGGCTCCTCGGCATGAGCCCCGACGACGAGCGGATCGTCACGGCGCTGAGCTTGGCGAAGGTCGCAGGCCTCGAGGTCGCCTTCGAGTCGGCGGACCTCGGCGAGGCGCATCCGAACACCGCGCGGTTCCATCTGACCGACGCCGAGGGGCGCGAGATGCTCGTGCAGGGCTGCTCCGTCGGCGGGGGCGACGTGGTGCTGACGCGCATCGACGACTTCGACGTCGAGGTGAGCGGCGACCTGCCGGTTCTCGTCGTCGAGCACGCGGACCGTCCCGGGGTCATAGCCGGCGTGTCCGCGGTGCTCGCCGAGGCGGGCGTGAACATAGCGGGCATGCGTGTGAGCCGCGAGCGACGCGGGGCGCGGGCGCTGATGCTCATCGAGACCGACCAGGCGGTCGACCCCGAGACGGTCGACGCGGTCTGCCGCGTGCACGACGTGCTGTCCGTGCGGAGCGTACCGGCGGTCTAGGACCGGCCCGCTAGTCGATGCCCATCCGGTAACCGAGGGACGCCGGCGGGATCTGCCCCGCGCGGATCGCGTCGAACAGCGCCTTGGCCCTCGCCATGTCCGGGACGATGTAGGACACCTTGTCGATCATCTTCGGCTGGCCCGGTATCGTGTAGCTCTTCACCTTGCTGCTGTCGGCGACTCGGTAGTCGCGCACGAGCGAGATCATGTCCGACGCGCTGAGGTCGCTCTGCACGTGGTCGGCGACGGCGTTGAGCGCGCCGGGGAGCTTCACGAGGCTGCTCGGCGCCGCCATCTTGCGCGCGATGGACTTCAGGAACAGCTGCTGGTTGTTCATCCTCGCGAAGTCCCCGTCGCCGTATGCGTGGCGGTTTCGCATGACCTCCAGCGCCTCGGTCCCGTTCAGGTGCTGCTGACCGGCGTGCACCGAGATCCCGTTCCCGTAGTTGACGGGCCTGCTCACGTACATGTCGACCCCCCCGAGGTCGTCCACCACCTGCTGGAAGCCCTGGAAGTCGATCTCGACGTAGTGGTTCACCGGAAGGCCGGTGAAACGCTTGACCGTCTCGATGGTGAGCGGGACCCCTCCCCACGATGAGGCGCCGTTGATCTTCGTGAGCCCGTGTCCCCGGACCTCGGTGTAGGTGTCGCGCGGGATCGACAGCATGAGGACGGCCTTGTCGCGGGTGTCGAGCCGCGCGAGCAGGATGGTGTCCGTCCTTGTCCATCTCTCGCCCGGATGATGGTCGTTCCCCAGGAGCAGGACGTACACGAACGGCGACTTCTCCTGCGCCGGAGGGGCGTCGAGCACGGCCTGGATCCGGGCCCGCTCCTGCTTCGGCGGCTGCATCTTGGACCCGATGCTCATGTATTGCGCGACCGCGAATCCGACCAGGGCGAGGACGATGACCGCGGCGCCGACGGCGACCCACTTGAGGACCTTGCGCTTCTTGGGGTCCATCCGGCTCTTCGTGCCCGTCCTCCCCGGACCGGCGCCGCGACGGCGTATCTCTACGCGGGTCATCGCTTCTGTGTCATCCATCGCGGGAGCCTCCGAAAGGGGTCGGACCATGGTGTATAGTCACTGATTATCGCATGGCCCGACGGGATCGGTAACCGAGCCGTTGTCCGGAGGCGCCCGACGAGAACGAGTGAGATGCTGCATCGCCTCCGTCGCTTCCCTTCCCTCACTCATATCGCGCAGTTATTGACAGGCAACGGGATAGCCCAGATGGTCCCGGTCCTGGTGTCGCCGGTCCTCACCCGGCTCTACTCCCTCGAGGCGTTCGGCGAGTTCGGCGTGTTCACCGCGCTGGTGCTCGGGCTGTCGCTCATAGTCTCCGGCCGCTTCGAGATCGCCATCCCCATCCCCGCATCCGACCGGACCGCGTTCGAGCTGCTGGTGCTGTCGCTAGTCGCGGCGCTCGTCTCGTCGGCGGTGCTGCTGGGCATCGCTGGGGTCGTGGTGGCGACCGTGCCTCTCGACGCCGTGTATCGCGGGCTGTCGGCGACCGTCCTGATCGCGCTCCCGCTCGGTACCGTCTTCGCCTCGGCGTCCCAATCGTTCAGCTACTGGCTCACCCGGAAGCGCCGGTTCGGCGTCATCGGCAGGGCGCGGGCGGCGCAGGGCATCGCGACCGGCGCGCTCGCGATAGCCTTCGGTCTCGGCCACGCGGTGCCGAGCGGGCTCATCGTGTCGCTGGTGGCCGGCTACTTCGTGGGGCTCGTCATGCTGTCGCGGTCCCTGTCCACCGCCGAGTACCGGGAGCTGATGCCGGGCTCGCTGGCGTCCCTGCGGTCCACCGCGCGCAGCTTCGTCGAGTTCCCCACGGTGAACAGCGCGAACGCGCTCATCGACACGGCGCGCGAGAGCGGCACGATGCTGGCGTTCTCCGCGCTCTTCGGCCCAGCCGCCACCGGCCTGCTCGCGCAGACGCTGCGGATATCGCGAGCGCCCACCAGCCTGATGGGGCAGTCCGTCGCGCAGGTGTTCTACCAGCGCACCAGCGACGAGATCGCCAACGGCCGAGACATCGTGCGCCAGGTCCGCAAGACTATGCTGGGGCTGCTGGCAGCCGGTGTGCCGATCTACCTGACGCTGCTGGCGGCGGGCCCGTGGCTGTTCGCCTTCGTCTTCGGCGCCCCGTGGCGGCCGTCCGGTGAGTTCGCGCGGATCCTCGCGCCGTGGCTGCTGCTCAACTTCGTGCTTTCCCCGGTCAGCCTTCTGCCCGTGGTGACCGGGCGCCAGCCCGCGGCGCTGCGCCTCAACCTCGTCGACACCGCCCTGCGCTTCATCGCCCTCGGCGCGGGCGCCTACCTCGGCGGTCCGGCGACGGCAGTCGCGGCGTTCAGCGTGGCGGGCGTGTGCGTGGGCCTTTTCCAGCTGTGGTGGTACACGAGACTGGCGAAGACGGCTCCGTCCGAGACGAGGTCGGCGGCGTGACCGGCGACGGGTCAGTCCTCTCCGCTCGATGGAGGGCCGTGCTGCTGTCGTGGCTCGCGGTCTACGCGCTCTTCGGCGATCGGCTGTACGTGCCCAGGGAGCCTGGGAACGCCGTGCGCATCGGGGGCGTCGTGACTCTCCTGCTCGTGGCCGCGATGCTGGCCTCGCACCCGCGGGCGAGAGCGGCGCTGCTGGCCCGCCTGCCGAGGTTGCCGTGGTTGCTGGCATTCGCCGGCCTCTGGGCGCTGCTGTCGCTGGCGGGCCCCCTGGCCGGGTATCCCGTCCATACCGCGTTCGCCGCGACCGTGCCGCTGTCGGTGGCGGTGCTGGCGGGCGTCGGGGCGCTCTTGGGCGGCCGGGCGGAGGCGGGGGACGAGTGGCTGTTCCGGTCGCTCGCGGCCGTCGCTTGGGTGCAGTTCGTGGCCGGCCTGATGCAGGCCCTCCTGTACTCGGGGCTGGTCGCGACGGCGCCACAGAGATGGCTCCAGTCGTGGGACACCGCCTCGGCTGTGGACATGGGCGTGAGGAATATCGTCGGCAGGAGCGAAGGCCTCTACCACAACCCGAACCCGTACTCGCTGCTGGGCGGGATGCTGCTCGTGCTCGCACTCACGCTTCCGATCACGCGCGCCCGGCGCGCGGTCCTGGCCGTTCCGGCGGCGGGCATCGTGTTCCTCGGCGCGTCGCGCGGGGTCGTGCTGGCGCTGCTGCTGCTCGCCTTGCCCCCGGTCGTGCGAGCCTTCCGCACCCTCGACGTGCGCCGCCGGGTGACGGTGGCGGTCGGCGGCCTCGCGACCGCGGTCGGCGCCCACTTCCTGCTGGCGGCCGTCGCGGGGGAGATGTACCTGCGCGTCTTCCGCCGCTGGCTCACGCTTCCCGCCCTCCTGCTGCGGGGTGCGCCCGGGGATGTGAACGTCGATGCCCGCGTCGGCGCCTGGGCGAAGGCGGTGGGCTTCTGGGCGGCGCATCCGATCGGTTCGCTGGGTCCGCCGCAGATGGCGATCTCGACGTTCACCGACAACGACTACATCACGATGCTCCTGCAGGGCGGCCTGCTGCTCCTCCTCGCGTACGCGGGCACGCTGGCCTCGGCGTACTTCTGGCGGCGGCGATCGGCACTGCACGCGGCTCTCGGGCCGCTGGTCGTCCTGGTCGCGGTGAGCGGCCTCAGCCAGACCTCGGCGCTGTACGTGCCCGCGCTCGCGCTCTTCTGGCCCGCGGTCGGCACGATCGCCGCCGAGGCGCCGGGCAGCGACCCGCCGGCAGCTGCCGAGGCTACCTGAGCGACGCGGCGACCGCGTCGCGCACGGCTTGGGGCACGGCCGGCAGCCCTCCGACGAACCGCACGGCCGAGATCGTGCCTCGGCGGGAGCGGAGCGCCGAGGCGACCGCGGGGTCGAGCCCGGTCGGCGGCGTCAGCAGCAGGACGGCGCCCACCCGGGCCTGCAGCGGCGCCACAGCCAACGCGTCCGGGAAGTTCGCGCTCGTGGAGATCGCGAGACCGTCCCACCTCATCCCGAGGCTCTCGGCGAGACCGCCGAACGCGACCGACGTCGCAGGCGCGTTCGCTCCGGACGTGCGCACCACGTTGGCGGCGCCCAGCCAAGAGCGCAGCGCGCTCTCCGTGGCGGCGCCGACGCTCGCCGCGGATCCGACGATGTAGACTCGAGTGACGCCGGCCGCGGCCATCGAGTCGCGCGTGGCCTGCGTGAGGCCTGCCGGGCCCACGAGGAATATCGGGCATCCTGCTCGGTACGCGACCGGCGCGGTGACCGCGGCGTCGGCGAACCCCGCACCCGTCACCACGAACGCCGTTCCGCCGAAGGGCGTCCCCTTGGCCGCCAGCTCGCTCACGGTGGCGGCCGCGACTTTCCTCGCCGTGTCGTAGCGGTCGGCACCGCCGAGTCGCGTGACGTTGCCCCACCCCAGCATCCCTCGCAAGCTGCGCTCGATTCCCCAGGACACGACCGACGTGCTGCCGAGGATGACGGCGCGCCTGGCGCCCAGCCGCCGGATCTCGTCGGTCAGCTGCGTGCTGAGCGGGAAGCCCGGGCGGGCCAGCAGGATGGGCGCGCCGCATGCGCCCGCGAGCGCCGCCGACCCTAGCGCGTCGGGGAAGTTCGCGCCGGTAGCGACGAGCACCGTGCTCGCCGTCGCGAACGTGCTCCTCGAGATCTGGATCGCGGTCGCGTAGCGGTCGAGGCCGGCCACGGTCATGTAGCGGATCGGCGTCACCTTGAGCGGCGGGCTCACGCTCGCCGCCAGCGCGCCGTCGCCCGCGAAGCGGAAGCGGTACGTCGCCGCCGTGTCAGCCGTGAACGTGTACACCGCGGCGCCGTCGGTCGAGGCGGAGACGGTCGCGACCTTCACCCAGCCGGCGGCGGCCTGCTGCTCGAGCTCCACGGGCGCCGCACTGTGCACCGGCAGGCCGGAGGAGTCCCGGACGACGGCCATCAGCGTGACCTTCTCGCCCGACGGAGGCGACAGCGACCCCGCCAGAGTGCCGCGGAAGAACGCGGTCGTGGTCGTCGGGACGGCGGCGAGCGCCCCGGGGTCGACCACCACGGTCAGCGAGACCGGCGTCGACAGGTTGCCCGCGATGTCCGCGGCCGAGCACGTGACGGTGTGCGTGCCCTCGCCGCGCACCGGGATGTCCGCCGAGGCGCCCTGGTACCACCCGGCCGGCGCCCCGTCGACGGAGACGCGTATCGCCGCGACCGGGGACCGGCCGTCCGACGCGGCCGCGCGCACGACTGCCTCGGCAGGAGCGCGGGATGCCACCGAGAGCGAGACCGCGGGCGGCGTCACGTCGCCGCGGACGGATGCGAGCTGCGTGCCTCGGATGTCGTAGGGCGAGAGAGTCGCCCCGGAGATCGCGTTCCCGCGGACGAGGGCGCTGCCGCTGTAGAGGAGCAGCCCCCAGTTCATGTGACCGTAGGCGTCCGTGAGTATGTTCGAGACGAGGACCTCGCCGGCGCCCGACGCGTACAGCCCGGCCAGCGCGCCGTAACGCACCGACGCCGGGTCGCGCACCTCGTTCCACCCGATGACCTGCGAGTCCCCAGAGATGTGCATGCCCGCCCCGGTGGAGAACAGCACCCTGTTGCCGATCACCACCGAGCCGCTCGGCACGGCGAGTATCCCGATGCCCGCCTTGCCGGCGAACGCGCTGTACGTGTCGAGCGCCACGTTGTCGATGACGCGCACCGGCTTCAGCAGCGGATAGGGGACGTCGAACGCGCGCAGGCGGGCGAGGACGACCGTGTTGTGGATGATCGTCCCGTTGCCGCCGTTGAGCCCGGGGAAGTCGCCGAGGCGGTGCACCTGGTACCCGCTACCGCCTGGTGAGACCACGTAGTTGCCCTCGCACCAGAAGACCTCGGAGTCGCGGAACCTGATGCCGGCCGAGTTGTGTCTGCCGTCGAGGACGACGTTGTTCGTTATCGTGCCCACGGTCGAGCCGTACATCTGGATGCCGGCGCAGCCGTCCCAGTCCTCGTTCATGTACTCCTGCACGAGGTTCTCCGAGGCGGTGATCTCGCTGCTCCGGCCATAGAAGATGATGCCGTCGCGCAGCGTGTCGCGGACCGAGCACCTGTAGACCTCGACGTGGGTCGTCTCCTGGAACGCGAACCCGAACAGCCCGTGCTCGGCCGTGCAGTCCGTGACGAGCACGTGGTCGCTGCGGTTCGTCGCGACCGCCTTCTTCACGTTGATGCTGTGGATCCCGTCGACGCTCAGGTTCTGAACGCACGTCGCGAGGACGACACCGCCGATGACGGGCCGCCCCTCGAACACGCCGCCCTCCAGCCGCACGTTGCGCACCGGCGCGGTCGCGTTGCCCACCGGCGCGAAGAAGAAGTCGGTGGCGGTGGAGCCCGGCGGCGACACGGCGGTCGCGCCCTGCTCGAACACCATGGCCGTGTCGCCGGTCACCCACACGCCCGAGAACACGTAGCGCCCCGGCGTGAACACGACCGTACGCGGCGTGGGGCCGTACTTCACGGCGGTCTGGATCGCCGCCGAGTCGTTCGTGACGCCGTCGCCCGTCGCGCCGAGGTCGCGAACGTAGACGGTGTTCGCCGGCGCGGCGGCGGCCTTCTCGGCCCGCAGCGGCGTCCACGGTGCGGCCGCGGACTGCAGGAGCGCGAGTGCGAGTGCCGCCCGGAGCAGAAGCCCTGCTCCGGGCCTGCGCCTAGTCAGAGCCTCGCGCGCGCTCATGCGGTCGCCTCCGGATCCGTTGCGGGTCCCGGCGCCGGGTCACGGCGCCGTCCGACGTTAGTATCGGCATCTCGAGGCGGCCTCGTGACGAGTACGGGACGAGCGCGGCGGTCACGCGGTGGGTGCGGCTCCCTCACGCGCCGCGAGCATGTCCGCGTACAGCGCGTCGTACTCGGCGAGGATCGCGCGCAGGGAGTACCGGCCGCACATCATCCGCCGCCCCTCGCGGCCCATCCCGGCGGCGCCGGCGGGGTCCCGCACGAGCTCGTCGATGGCCGAGGCGAGCGCGCCGACGTCGCCCGCGGGCACGAGCACCCCCGCCCCTTCGCCGAGGAGGTCGCGCAGACCTCGGACGTCCGCGCCGATGACCGGGACCTCCATCGCCAGCGACTCCATCGAGGAGCGCGGGAGGCCCTCGCGAGCCGAGAAGAGCACCGTGGCTGCCGAGGCGGCCACGAGCGGCCTCACGTCCTCGCACCACCCGAGGAAGTGGGCGCGCCCCGCGACGCCCAGCCCGGCCGCGAGGCGGCGCGAGGCCTCCAGCGTCGGGCCGTCACCGGCGAAGGCCACGTGCACGGGCTCGCGCGCGCGCGCGAGCGCGCGCAGCACGTGCGCGTGGCGCTTGTTCGGGGTGAACTCCGCGACCATCGTGAGGAGCGGGGTCTCCGGGCCGAGCCCTAGCCGCTCGCGCACCTCGCGCACGTCCTGCGCGGGCACGCTCGCTCGGTCGAACCTCTCGACGTCCACGCCGATCCCGGGCACCAGGCGCACGCGCTCCGGAGGCAGCATGTGGTGGCGCCGCGCCACCTCGGCGTCATCGGAGTTGATCACGACCAGCTCGTCGGTCCATCGGCAGGCGAGGCTCTCGATGCCGAAGAAGACGGCGTTGCGCAGCGGGTGCAGCCCCGGCGCGAAGTGGAAGCCGTGCGCGGTGTACGCGAGGCGCACCTCGGGCGGGCGGCGACGGAGGGCCCAGCGCGTCACGAAGCCCGCGACGGGCGTGTGAACGTGCACCAGGTCGTAACGCTGGGCGGCGACGATCTTAGCGATCCCGCGCGCCGAGCGCAGGTTCGAGGGTTCTAGCGGGTTGCGGCTCCACGCCGCGTCCCACGCGCGGTCCAGCCCCTCGGCGGCGGGCGAGTCCGGCAAGCCCGCCGCCATGCCGTCCACCGTCCAGCCCCGCGCGCGGAAGTGCCGGGCGAACGGCATCAGGAATGCCTCGAACGTCACGGGCACGGTCGCCACCATCAGCAGCTTCGTCATCGGCGGCGCGCCTCCACCACCGACGCGATCACCTCGGCGGTCGCGGCGGCGCGCGCGTCCCACGAGTGCTCCGCCGCCACGACCTCGCGCCCTCGGCGGCCCATGGCGACCGCCTCCTGCGGGCTCCCGGCGAGAGTAGCCACGGCCGAGGCCAGCGCGGCGGGGTCCTCGGGCGGCACCACCAGGCCGGTGCCGCGGTCGCGGACGAGGTCGGCCTGCCCCGGGAAGTCGGTGACGATCGCGGGCACGCCGCACGCCAGCGTCTCGTACAGCTTCAGCGGCGACAGCCCGGTGGCCGCCCGGCCGCCGGCCGCCGGCACGACGCCAGCGAGCGCCCCCGCCACCACGCCCGGCAGCTCGCGATACCCCAAGCCGCCGAGGTAGACCACGCGCGGATCTTCCGCGGCTGCCTCAGCGACCGCCGGTCTCTCCGCCCCGTCGCCAACCAGCACGAGGGACACCCCGGCAGGCCACTGGGGCCGGCGGAGCGCCTCGAGCAGCGTGCCGATGCCCTGCCAGGGGGCGAACGCGCCGAAGAAGACCGCGTAGCGGCCGGGCAGGCCGGAGCGCCGCGGCGCGCCGGGCGTGAAGACGGAGGTGTTGGCGCCGTTCGGGATCACGTGCACGTCCGAGCGGCCCGTCTCGGCGGAGAGCCACTCGGCGAGCTGCGGCGTCACGGTGATGAGCGCGTCGGCGGCACGGTACTGCTCGCGCATCGCGGCGACCAACCACCGCTCGAACGGGCGCATGGCCGGCCACGCGGCGAAGACGTCGGCGTAGGGGCCGTTCACCTCCTGCACCACCGGGATCCCGAGGCCGCGCGCCCACCGCGACGTCGGCCTCGCCGCCGGATGGGCCCGCACGTAGACGGCGTCCGCGCCGAGCGAGGAAGCGGCCAGCCGGCGCTGGGTCCGCCTGAACTCCAGCAGCCGTCCGGCCGGTCCCGGCACGCGGGCCCCCTCGGCGGCGTAAGCGACGTCGAACAGGGTCACGCCGAGGCCTCGGCGGCGCAGTCCGTCGACGATCTCGTGCACGTGCGCATAGCTCGCCTGCCCCTGCCGGGCGGCCTGGAGGCACAGGTATGCGACCGACGGCTCGCCGCTCACCCGGCACCCTCCGCGGCCTCTCGATAGATCCGCAGCAGCTCGCGCCCGTGCTCCCGCCACGTGAGCACGCCGCACTCCGCGGCGATGCGCGCGTGGTCCCACGGCGTCCGTGCCGCCCGCAGGAGCGCCTCGGCGAGGGCCTCGGCATCTCCGACCGGCACGAGGTATCCCAACGCTTCCGAGGTGACCTGCTCGCGCGTCCCGGGGATGTCCGTCGCGATCACGGGCGTGCCCGACGCGAGCGCTTCGTTCACCGCCACGGCGAGGCCTTCGCTGCTGCTCGGAAGGACGTACGCCGCGGCCTTCGCAAGGTAGCCGTCGAGCTCGGAGTGATCGCGCTCGCCCTCGAAGCGCACGCGAGACCCGATCCCGAGCTCGCGCACCATCTCGCGCAACTGCCCCATCATCGGCCCGTCGCCGACGATGACGAGGTCGAGCGGCACCTCGGCGGCGATGCCGGCGTACGCGCGCAGCAGCACGTCGGGGTTCTTCCTGGGGATGAGGCTCGCGACGAAGAGGAAGTACTCGGCGCGGCGCGGCGCGTGGACGCGGATCTCGCTGTCGTTGTAGCCGTTCGGCAGGCGGACGACCTGCCGCTCGCTCAGCACGAACCGCTCGCGCATCCCGTCCACGATGCCGGAGCTCACGCCGATGATGAACCGGGCGCGCGACAGCAGCCTTCCGATGATGCCGCCCGCGCCGGGCCGCGCGAGCTGGCGGTTGAAGTCGGCGCCGAGCAGCGTCACCACGACCGGGAGCCCGAGCTTTCGGCCGAGCATGATGCCTACCACGCCGTCCGGGAAGCCGTAGAACGCGTGCACGACGTCGAACGGGCGCTCCTGCGCGCGCGCGGCGCGCAGCGCCCCGGCGTAGTACGCGGGCACGGCCCACGCCACCTTGAGGAACGAGGGCAGCCAGCGCACCCACGGCAGGTCGACCTCGACGAGGCGGCCGTTGGCCGGCGGGAACGCCGGCGCGCGCCCCGCGCGGGGCGTGTAGCGTCCGACGACCAGGGTAGCCTCGGCGGCGTCGCCGAGAGCGCCTATCTGCTCGCGGACGAACACCCCCCAGCTGCGCTTGCCGTCGGACGGGTAGAGGTGCGACACGACCAGCAGGCGCAGGGGTCGTGAGGGTGCGTCGCCGGACGTCGAGGGGGCGGTGCTGTCTTCGCGCAAGGCGTCACCTGCGGGGTCGGGAGGCCGCTGTGCAGCGGACGCACACATTCTACAGGCTTCCGGCGCGGGCGGAGGCGACGAGCGAGCGGCTGATGCGGTCGCGCGGGACGGCCCCAAAGGCTATCCTGCGTAGCGGAGGTGTCATCCGTCTTGTCCTTCTACCGATCCGTCAAGCGCGGTCTGGACCTTCTCGTGTCGTCGGTGGGGCTCGTGGTGGTGGCGCCCGTGCTGCTGCCCGCGGCCGCCGCCGTCAGGCTCTTCATCGGAAGCCCCATCGTGTTCCGGCAGGAACGAGCCGGCCTCGGCGGGAAGCCCTTCGGCCTCATCAAGCTGCGCACGATGCGCGACGAGACCGGCCCCGACGGGCGGCCGCTCCCCGACGACGAGCGCGTGACCGCCGTGGGGAGCTTCCTCCGGCGCACGAGCATCGACGAGCTGCCCCAACTGTGGAACGTGCTGCGCGGCGAGATGAGCCTGGTGGGCCCGCGTCCGCTGCTCGTCGAGTACCTGCCGCTCTACAACGCCGAGCAGACGCGCCGGCACCTCGTGAAGCCGGGGATCACCGGCCTCGCGCAGGTCAACGGTCGCAATTCGCTGAACTGGGAGGAGCGGTTCGAGTTCGACGTGCGCTACGTCGATCGGGCGTCATTCGCCGAAGACCTCAGGATCCTGGGCGCGACGTTCGTGAGCGTGGTCTCCGGCGAAGGGATCGGGCACGCCGGCGGCGTCGGCATGCCGCGCTTCACCGGCACGCCCGAGCCTACCGAGACGCTGACGCCATGAGGTTCCTCGTGATGGGAGCAGGAGGGTTCTCCCGCGAAGTCGCCGACATGCTCGTCCGGCTCGGGCACACCCCCTCGGCGTTCTTCTCCGAGTCCGCCGAGGCCGAGACGCACGACCCCTCCGGGCTTCCGGTCGTGTCCTCACTGGACGGCGTTCGAGCTGACGCGGCTGTGATCGCCGTCGGGGACCCGACGCTCCGTGCGCGGTTCTTCTCGATGACGCACGGCCGCTTCCTGCTGCCCGCGCTCGTCGACCCGAGCGCGATCGTCAGCCCATCGGCGGTGCTGGGCGATGCGAGTCTCGTCATGCCGTTCACGGCGGTGAGCGCGAACGCGCGCGTGGCCGAGAACGTGCTCCTCAACGTCGGCTGCTACGTCGCCCACGACTGCAAGGTCGGCGCGCACTGCCACCTCGCGAGCGGGGTTCGGCTCGGAGGCTTCAGCGCCGTCGGCTCGGCGTGCACGTGCGGGACCTCGGCCGTCGTCCTCCCGGGCTGCCGGGTGGGCGACGGCGCCGTGACAGGTGCGGGCGCGGTCGTGACAAAGGATGTCCTCCCGGGTCAGACTGTGGTGGGCGTGCCCGCTCGCCCCCTGTCCGCGAAGACGCCACGTGGAGCCGGCGAATGACCCTTGCTCAGCTTGCCGTGGACGGCGGTATGCCCGTCCGGACCGCCCCCCTGCCCCCGTGGCCGTTCTTCGCCGACGACGAGATCGCCTCGGCCGAACGCGTGCTGCGCTCGGGACGGGTGAACTACTGGACCGGCGAGGAGGGCCGCGCGTTCGAGCGCGAGTTCGCGGAGTTCGTGGGGGCTCGTCACGCCGTCGCCGTCGCGAACGGCACCGTCGCCTTGGAGCTCGCGCTCGAGGCGCTCGGGGTAGGTCCGGACGACGACGTCGTCGTCCCGCCGCGGACGTTCGTGGCCTCGGCGAGCGCGGTGGTCATGCGCGGTGCACGACCCGTGTTCGCCGACGTCGATCGCGACAGCCAGAACGTGACCGCTGCGACCGTCGCCGCCGCGATGACCGACCGGACGCGCGCCGTCATCGCCGTGCACCTCGCCGGTTGGCCTGCCGACATCGACGCGATCGCCGGCGTCGCCCGAGAGCGGGGCGCGTACGTCATCGAGGACTGC
This sequence comes from Coriobacteriia bacterium, assembly GCA_036504755.1. GTDB lineage: Bacteria > Actinomycetota > Coriobacteriia > Anaerosomatales > JAJZPX01 > JAJZPX01. The sequence continues at coordinate 67,343 of DASXUP010000009.1, read as the reverse complement.
GCGCAGGCGCTGGGGGCGACGTACGGCGGTCGCAGGGTGGGCTGCCGGAGCGACGCCGCCGCCTTCTCCTTCTGCCAGGACAAGATCTTGACCACCGGCGGCGAGGGCGGGATGCTCGTGACCGGCGACGACGGTGTCTGGGAGCGCGCGTGGTCCTTCAAGGATCACGGCAAGACGCCGGCGGCGATGAACGAGCGCGGCGGACCGTCCACGGAGTTCCGGTGGCTGCACGACGCGTTCGGGACCAACTGGCGCATGACCGAGCTGCAAGCGGCGATCGGCCGGACCTGCCTGCCGAAGGTCGACGGATGGATCGAGCGGCGCCGCGCGAACGCCGCGGCCCTCGCGTCGTGCCTGCGCGAGTTCCCGGCCATCCGGGTCGCCGCGTCGCCCGCCGAGGCCGGGCACGCCTTCTACAAGTTCTACGCGTTCGTCGAGCCGGAGCACCTCGCGGAGGGCTGGACGCGCGACCGCATCGCAGAGGCGGTCTCCGCCGAGGGCTGGCCGTGCGGAGTGGGCGCCTGCGCCGAGATCTACCGGGAGCAGGCGTTCGTGCGCTCCGGACTCGCGCCGCTCGAGCCGCTGCCCGTGGCACGCGAGCTCGGGGAGACGTCGCTGATGTTCCTCGTCCATCCCACGCTTTCCGAAGGCGACATGGCCGACGGGTGCTCGGCGCTCACCAAGGTCCTCGGGAGGGCGTCCCGTGCGTGACCTCGTCTCCAGGATCAGAGCGAGGGCCGAGGGCCTCGGCCTGAGCCTTTTCGCCGTCGACGCGCTGATCGTGTTCTTGTCGATGCAGTTCGCCTACTTCAGCCGCTTCGGCGGACCCCCGACGCCGGAGTTCCAGCAGAGCCGCTGGTTCGCGACCGCTCTGGCGATGGTCGTCTTCCTCGGCGTGTTCATGCTCTTCGACCTGTACCGCCACGTCTGGCGCTACATCGGGATCGACACTTTCCTCAAGGTCATCGGCGCGTGCCTGTCCGGAAGCGTCCTCCTCGTCGTCACCGACCTCGGCTGGCAGATGAGAGGCGGGCACCGGCTCCTGCCCGTGGGGATCGTGTTCATCGCGACCGCCTACACGCTCGTGGGCACCTCGGCGGTGCGCGGCATCGTCCGCACGAATGCGTGGTTCCGGGCCCGGGTACCCTCTCGCGACGCGCGCAACGTGCTCGTCATCGGCGCCGGCGACGCGGGCTCGCTGCTGCTGCGTGACATCGAGAACCAGCCGCAGCTCGGGCTGCGCGTGGCCGGCTTCCTCGACGACGACACGAGCAAGGTCGGGCGCCGGCTCAGGGGCGTTCGAGTCCTGGGCCCGATCGGCACTCTCGCCGATCGGATCGAGTCCTTGCGGGTCGACGAGGTCTTCGTCGCCCTGCCCTCCGCGCGGCCTGAGGAGCGCCGCCGCATCCTCGACATCTGCACCAAGGCCGGCGTCCCCACCAAGACCACGACGTCGCTGGCTTCAGGTCATGGTTTCGGCTTGTCGGATTTCCATGCGGTGCGCATCGAGGACCTTCTCGGCCGAGAGCCGGTGCGCCTCGATCTGGACAGCCTCGCCGGATCGATCAACGCGCGCGTGGTGATGATCACCGGCGCCGCGGGTTCGATCGGCTCGGAGCTCTGCCGGAACGTCCTGCGTCATGGCCCGGCTCGGGTGGTGATGGTGGACATCGACGAGTCGCGCCTCTACGACACCTGGCTCGAGCTGCGCGAGTCGGCGCCGGACGTCTTCGTGATGCGGATCGCCGACATCCGCGACCGGCGCAGAGTGGACGCGATCTTCGACGAGGAGCCCGTGGACCTCGTGCTGCACGCCGCGGCGTACAAGCATGTCCCGCTCATGGAGCTCGCGCCCGCCGAGGCGGTGCTGACCAACGTCCTCGGTACGCGGAACCTGCTCGATGCTGCGCGCACCAAGGGCGTCAGCCGTTTCGTGTTCATCTCGACGGACAAAGCGGTCGAGCCGTCGAGCGTCATGGGGCTGACGAAGCACGTGGGCGAGCTGCTCACGCTGCACTACTGTGCCAACGGCCTGTCAGGCTGCATCGTGCGGTTCGGCAACGTCTTGGGCAGCAGGAGCAGCGTCGTCCCGATCTTCGAGACGCAGCTGCGTCGCGGCGGCCCGCTGCAGGTCACCCACCCCGAGGTCACCCGCTACTTCATGACGATCCCCGAGGCCGCGAGTCTCGTGCTCCAGGCGCAGGCGTTCAGCCGGCGAACGGACGTGTTCGTCCTCGACATGGGCGAGCCTGTGCGGATCCTCGATCTCGCCAAGAAGATGATCGCGCTCAGCGGCGCGCGGATCGAGATCGTGTTCACGGGTCTGCGCCCCGGCGAGAAGCTGCACGAGGTGCTCACGGGAGCGTCCGAGAGCGTCCTGCCGTCCAGGCACGAGAAGATCCTCGTCCTCACGTCGCTGCCCGTGCTCGGGAGTCCGATCGTCGAGCGCATCGCGGAGATGATCGAGGCGGCCGAGGAGAACGACCGCGCCGCGCTGTTCGCGCTGTTCGAGGAGGTCGCCCCCGGCTTCGAGGCGAGGCGCGCCCGCGCGCGGCAAGCCGCCAGCGCCTAAGAGCGGTTGCCCGCTACCCTTTCCGCCGCACCCCGCACCCGACCTTGCAGCCCTTGCAGCTGCCGCCGCACCCCGCCACCTTCACGGCGTTGCATCGCGGGCACCGCAGCCCCTCGGCCACCAGACCGCAGCGCGGGCACTCCAGTTTCGGCGCGAGCTGCGCGCGCTCGATCGGGGTCCCCATCTAGATCACCGCCAGGAGCCGGGCGAGCAGTCCGCCGAGGAGGAACGCCAGCGCCAGCGAGCCCGCGAGCAGGCCCGCGAGGTACGCGACGCCGCGCTCCTTCATGATCACCATGACGGAGGCGATGCACGGGACGAACAGCGTGATCGTGACCATCGCCACCAACAGCTGCGGGTCGGTGAGGTGCATCGTGAAGAACCCCGCCGCCCCGAAGTCGCGCCGCACGAAGCCCATCACGAACGCAGTCGCCGCCTGGGGCGGCAGATGCAGCCACCCGACCGTCAGCGGCGTGGCGATCCGCTGGATCCACGCGAGCGCGCCGGTGACCTGCAGGGTCGAGATCAGCACCGCGCCCACCAGGAAGAACGCGGCGACCTCCTTCATGAAGTGCCACACCTTCATCCCGGTCTTGCGCGCCACGTTCCCGAGCCGCGGGATGCGCAGGCTCGGCAGGTCGATCAGCAGATCGGTGGACGTCCCCGGCGTGAGCCTCTCCAGCGCCGTCCCCAGCCCGACGAAGATCCCGAGCAGCACGCCGAAGTACCCCAGCGTGTACCACACACCCACGCGGGTCATGAGAGCGGCGATCACCGCGATCTGCGCCGAGCACGGCACCGCGATCGCCATGAGCGCGGTCGCGATGAAGCGCTCGCGTTTGTTCCCGAGGATCCGCGTCGTCAGCGTCCCCATCGTCACGCAGCCGAGGCCGAGGATGAGCGGGATGACCGCGCGCCCGTTGAGTCCCATCGATGTCAGCGCGCGATCCGCGAGCGCCGCTATCCTCGGCAGGTAGCCGGAGTCCTCGAGCAACGCCAGCAGCACGTAGAAGCCGGTGACGAGCGGCAGGATGACGCCGAGCAGGTAAGTGGCGGTCATGGTCACCACACCGAACTCGCCCGCGAGGAACGTGTACGGCCACGTGCCCGCCGGGAACGCATGCGCGATGATCCCGCGCGCGAACGGTTCCCAGTAGCCCTTCATGACGACGCCCTCGGTGATGCCGACGAGACCGCCAGCGATCCACTGCCCGAGCACCTTGTACATCCCCCACAGCAGCAGACCGAGCATGGGGAGTCCGGTCGCGGGCTGCAGCATGAGGTAGCTCAGGTGCGCGCCGATGCTCGCGCCCTCGGTGGTCGTGGTCACGACGTGCCCGACGATGTCGTTCACCCGGCGGCGCCGCAGCGTGTAGATGTGCTCGCGCTCGGCCGCCGTGCCCGGAGTCAGCCCGTGGCGCTCGGCGACGCACTCGTCGCCCTCGAGCACCATCAGAGCCTCCGCGCGCGACCCGGTGTGCGCGGCGAGCTCGAACAGCTCATCCTCGAACCCGTGGTCGGCATGGCCGTCGCGCGCCTTCGGCAGCGCCGCCTTCAGCTCCTCGATGCCGACCCCCTTGACGGCCACCATCTCGATCACCGGCACGCCGAGGAGGTCCTCGAGCAGGTCGCGGTCGATCACGACGCCCTCGCGCCGCGCCTCGTCGACCATGTTGAGCGCGACGACGAGCGGCTTGCCCATGTCGACCAGCTGCAGCGTGAGGAAGAGATCGCGCTCGAGATGCACGGCGTCGACGACGTTGACGACGATGTCGCCCGACAGCACGATGTCGCGCGCCACCGTCTCCTCGTCGTTGAAGCTGGAGACGCCGTAGATGCCCGGCGTGTCGACGACGTCGCTTTCCCCGAGCTTGCCGCTCGTGAGCTCGACGGTCGTCCCCGGGAAGTTCGAGACGTCGACGTACGTGCCGGTGAGCGCGTTGAACACGACCGACTTGCCGACGTTCGGGTTGCCTGCCAGCACGATAGTGCGAGCGTCCTCGGCGAGTATGAGGCCGCCGGGTGCGCAGTGGGCCATCGTCAGTCCTTCTCGGTCTGCGGCCTCACCGTGATGCGCTTCGCGAGCTCGCGGCCGACGGCGATCTCCTGCCGTCCGCTGCGGAGCACGATGGGGCCGGCTGGGATGCGGGTGACGCATTGGACGCACGCACCCTCGCCCATCCCGAAACGGATGGCGTGGATGCGCGCGCGGTCGTCGTCGACGCCGAGCACGACCATCTTGTCGCCGCGCTTCGCCTGGTCGAGAGTGCACCGCAGCTCGCAGCCCTCGCAGACCTCGGCTGGCGGAGCGTTCTCGGCCTTGCTCTTGCGCGTGTTCCCCATGCGGCTCTCCCATCGAAGCGCCTCTCGGCGCAGCTACTTAGTCGATACTAAGTCTTATACTTCCCACACTCTAAGCATCTATCGCGCCAGCGTCAAGGGCCGGTGCCGTTCGGCTGCTAGAATCTAGACCGGCCCCGAGATCCAGGAGACAGCCATGGCGCACGCCTCGTTCGCATCACTCCTCGCCGACGCGACCGCGCGCGGATCGCTCGGCGCCGCCGTCATCGCGCTCGAGGCGGAAGAGACCGGCGTGCCGGCCGGCCGGATCGAAGCGCGGTTCGCCGAGGCGCTGGGCGTGATGGAGGACGCCGTGAGCCGCGGCCTGTCCGGCGAGGCCCGGTCGCGCTCGGGCCTAGTGGGCGGTGACGCTGCCAAGGTGTCGGCCGAGGCCCCTCGGCTGTTCGGTGAAGGGTTCGACACTGCGCTGGCGGCGGCGCTCGCCACAGGCGAGGTGAACGCCGCGATGGGCCGTATCGTCGCCGCACCCACCGCCGGCGCTTCGGGCGTGCTGCCGGCGCTGCTGCTGACGACCGCGCAGCGCACGTCCGCATCCCGAGAGCAGGTCGTGAGCGCGCTGGCGGCGGCCGGCGGGATCGGCGGCGTGATCGCCGCGCGAGCGACGCTCTCGGGGGCGTCAGGCGGATGTCAGGCCGAGGTCGGATCCGGCGCCGCCATGGCGGCAGCCGCCGCGACGGAGCTGGCGGGGGGCTCGCCGGAGCAGGCGGGGCACGCCGCGGCGCTCGCGCTGCAGGGGCTGCTGGGCCTCGTGTGCGACCCGGTCGCCGGTCTCGTCGAGGTCCCGTGCGTGGTCCGCAACGCCACGGGCGCCGCGGTGGCGATGGCGGCGGTCGAGATGGCTCTCGCGGGCGTGATTTTCCCGATCCCGCTCGACGAGGTGATCGACGCTCTCGGTGCGGTCGGACGCAGTCTGCCCCCCTCGCTGCGTGAGACGGCACTCGGAGGCCTCGCCGCGACGCCTACCGGCAGGAGCTGCTGCGGCGGGTGACGCGGGAAGACCGGACCCCTTTCGGGACCCGGCCTTCCGATGACGGCGATGCCGCCCGCTACCTGTAGAGCACCTCGACGCGGTATCCGGTGCTTACCACCGGGGCGGCCGCATGACCCTCTCCGCCGTAGCACCACAGGACCACGCTGTGGCTTCCCTTGGTGAACGTCGCCTTGAACGCCGTGTCTCCGCTGGCGGGCGCTCCCGAAGCGAGCATCCATCCGGCGGCCGGCATCTGCCCGGCGTAGAACTCCCACACCTGGGCCGGGGTCACGTCGGTGCGGCGGTCCGAGACGATGACGAGCCCTCTGGTGGCGAAGCCGGGAGCGAGCCAGCTCTCGCCCGCGAACAGGGTGGTGTCGATCGGCTGCGACCAGCGATACCCCGGATACTGCGGTATCCCCGTCGGCGCCGGCGCGAGACCGAGGGCGTGCGCGCTCACGTGGCAGGCTGAGCACTTCTTGTCTCCGGCGAATATCGCCCAGACGACGCGACCGTCCACGGACGCGTGACAGCTCTGACAGCCGATGCCCTTGCCGCTCGACGTCCAGTTCGTCATGTGCTCGCTGATGAGCGAGTCCGTGTGGCACATGGTGCACTGCCAGCTGAGTCCGGTCGGCGTGTGGACGGCCTCGTGCGGGTCGCCGCTCGATGCGAAGTCGTGGCACGCGGTACACGCCGTGTCGCCGGACGAGACCGCGGCCTTCACCTTGTCGGGCGCGTTCGGCCCATGACAGATGTCGCAGGAGAGCTGCTTGCCGTCCTTGGCGTAGCGGTAGTGCTCGCGCGTCAGGGATCTCACGTGACACGGGGCGCACGCGGACACGTCGGCCTTGGTGTCGTGGAAGGCCGCGTTGTCGTCGGGATGCCGGGGGATGCTCGCGTACTTCGCGTTGTGGCAGTAGTCGCAGTAGTTCCCCCAGTAGCCGGTGTAGCCAGGCTGTGGCGTGTCGCCGCCACCCCACGTGACGCCGGGGATGATGACGTTCGGACCGTGGCTGCCGATGTGGTGGCACGTGAGACACCACGAGACCGGCCCTCCTGGGCCATGGCCGATGTAGACGACGTTGTGGCACGCCTCGCACTTGCTCATCGGGTGCTTGGTGGCGTCGTGGCAAGTCTCGCAGGTAGAGCTCACCGGCATGTCCGCGTAGACCTGCACCGTGAACTTCCACTCGGCGGTCGCCTTCAGGCCCCCCGCATCCGTGGCCTCGACGCGCACGGTGTGCTGGCGGTCGTTCGACAGAGGCCCGGGCGCGTAACTGAACGTCTTCGTGGTCGAATCGTAGGTCGCCGGGACCTGTGCGCCGTCCACGAGCATCTTCATCGAAGCGATCGTGCCGTTGTCCGCGACGTTCGCCGAGATCCTCGGGCTCTGCGTCGGGACGCTGCTGCCATCCACGGGAAGCATGGCCGTGATCTTCGGCGGGGCCGCCACGGTGAAGGACCAGGAATGGGTCGCCGTACGACCGGTGTTGTTGCCCGCCCTCACCGTCACTTCGTGGGGGCCGTCCGGAAGGCTCGAGGGCGTGAACGTGACGTAGCCCTTCGACCAGTCGACCGTCGGCACTTCCCACGGAAGAGCGTTGTAGATGATGTCGTTCCAGGTGTCCATGCTGATGCGCTGATCGCCGAAGAGCATGGCCACGGGATGCGTCACGCCGTCGAGCGTCACGCTCGGCCCGTCGGAGACGCCCGCGGGGTCCTGGAGCGAGACGCCGATGGCCGGATCCCATACGGTGATCGTGGATCCGGGGGCCGGCGTTGCCGTGGTGAAGGTCGTATCCGGCCCCGCGACGGAGAACGACCACGACTCCGACGCGACCGCACCTGCTCCGTTCGTCACGCTCACGGTGACTTCGTGCGGGCCGACCGCCGCCGACGGGATCTTGTACGAGACGGTGGCGTTCGTGGGGTCGGCGACGAACCACGTGTCGCATCCGTTGCCCGTCCAGTATCCGTCGTAGTTCACCGCCGGCGTCTTCGCGACGCCGTCGAGCGTCAACGACGCCGAGCGGATCTCGGCCGGGTCGGACGCATGGACCTGCACCGTGACGCTGTTCAGGTTCACGGTGTTAGGCACTGCCGTGGGCGCCGCGTTGGTGAACGCGGTCGCGGCGAACGCCGAGGCGGCCGAGGCCATCACGAGCGCGAGCGCCGCGCAGCCGACCATCACCGCCCTGATGACGGGGCGTGTCGGGCGTCGCCAAGGAAAGACGGTCATGATGGATCCCCCTCGCTCGATGCGCTTCTGCGCCGGCAAGGTCGCCCCTGAGCCTCGTCGCGCACGTTTGCGGCCCTATGCCGAGCTGGTGAGCTCGGCTCCCGTCGGGCCTGTCGTTGCAAGTAGTGGAAGCGATAGGACAGGGGCCGCTGGGCCCGGCCCCTGTCTGTCGCTTGCTTATTTATGGTTAATTCTCCTATAGATGTAAAGTGATTCGCTTCACGAGCCGATATCTATAGGTTAGGACTTGCCGAGCGGGTCTCATCCCGTGACGAACGGTCGCGACGATGAGCGCCTCGGCCGGTCTGGTACGATGGCGCAACGAAGGGGAGTAGCGGCCCGCGAGAGCGGGAGGGCAGGCCGACATACCCGGGCGAGAAGCCCCGGCCCTGCCTTCACGGATGTGAGCGCGAGACCTTCGGTGGGACAACCCCACCGGAGGTCTCTTTTCGTCGAGGAGGAGCAGTTGGCCGAGACCCGTGGCCCGTGGCACGCGATGACGCCCGACCTGGTGCTCGAAGCGCTCGGGTCCGACCCGTCCGCGGGGTTGACCTCGCCCGAAGCTGTCGCACGACTGGCGGCCGCGGGCCCGAACCAGCTCCGCGCCTCCGTCCGCACGCCCGCGTGGAGGCGATTCGCCGGGCAGTTCAACGACTTCATGATCTGGGTGCTCGCCGTCGCCGTGCTCATCTCCGCGTTCGAGGGCGAGCTCCTCGACGCCGTCGCCATCCTCACGATCCTCCTGCTGAACGGCATCCTCGGCTTCCTCCAGGAGTCGCGAGCGGAGCGCGCGATGGAGGCGCTGCGTGAGATGGCGGCGCCCCTCGCCACGGTCGTGCGCGACGGACGTCAGCAGCAGCTCGCCGCCGCGATGCTCGTCCCCGGCGACATCGTGGTGCTCGCCGCGGGCGACAACATCCCCGCCGACGGCCGCCTGGTCGAGGCCGCCGCGCTGCGAGTGGACGAGTCGTCGCTCACGGGTGAGAGCGTGCCCGCCGCGAAGCACGTCGAGCCGCTCCCGGACGAGCGGCTCGTGCTCGGCGACCGGCGCGACATGGTGTACGCCAGCACCTCGGTGGCCGTCGGCCGCGGCCGCTTCGTCGTGACGGAGACCGCCGGCACGACCGAGGTCGGGCGCATCGCCGAGATGCTGGACGCCCAGGAGAACGAGCCGACGCCGCTGCAGCGCGAACTCAAGAGCGTAGGCAAGCGCATCGCACTCCTCGTGCTCGCGGTCGCGGTCGCGGTGTTCGCCGTGGGCATCTGGCAGGCGTCGAGGGCGGGAGTGCCTCTCAGCCGAGGACTCACCGTCGCCCTGCTGGTCGCGATCTCGCTCGCGGTGGCGGCCATCCCCGAAGGCCTCCCCGCCATAGTGACCGTCGCTCTCTCCCTCGGCGTGCGCCGGATGGCCGAGCACAACGCCATCGTTCGCAAGCTGCACGCGGTCGAGACGCTCGGCTCCACCACCTTCATCTGCTCGGACAAGACGGGGACGCTGACGCGTAACGAGATGCGCGTGCGCAGCATCCTCGTCGGGACCGACCCCGTCGAGATCCTGCCGGACTGGGCCGAGCGCCCCGCGGATCGCGTCCCCGACGCGGCCGACCGCGCGCTCGTGCTGGCCATCGCCGCGTCCTGCAACGACGCCGAGCCGCTCGAGGGCGGCGGGTACCTCGGCGATCCGACCGAGACGGCGCTGCTCGCGGCGGCCGACAACCTCGCGGCGCCCGAGCGCCTGCGCCCGCGCCGCATAGCCGAGGTGCCGTTCGACTCGGAGCGCAAGCGGATGACGACGGTGCACGCGGTCGATGACCGCCGCGTCGCGTACATGAAGGGTGGCGCCGACGTCGTCCTGGGCCTGTGCACGCACGCGCGCGTGCACGGCGAGACGACGGCGATGACCGAGGAGCTCCTGCTGCTCATCCACGGGCAGGACGAGTCGCTGGCCTCTAAGGGGTACCGGACTCTGGCCGTGGCGATGCGGGAGCTGTCAGCCGAGGACCCGCTGCCGGAAGACGAAGTCCTCGAGACCGGCATGACCTACGTCGGGCTCCTGGGGCTCGTGGACCCGCCGCGTGCGGAGGTGCCGGAAGCGCTGGCGACGTGCCGCCGAGCCGGCATCGAGGTCGCGATGATCACCGGCGACCAGGCGCTGACCGCCCGCGCGATCGGCACCGAGATCGGGCTGCTCGAGGAGGGCGAGCGCGTCGTCACCGGCGCCGAGCTCGAGCGGATGAGCGACGAGGCGCTGGCGGCAGCCGTCGAGGACGTCCGCGTGTACGCGCGGGTGGACCCGGCCCACAAGCTGCGGATAGTCGACGCGCTGAAGTCGCACGGCGAGGTGGTCGCGATGACGGGCGACGGCGTGAACGACGCGCCGGCGCTCAAGCGCGCGGACATCGGCGTGGCGATGGGTCTCGTGGGGACGGACGTCAGCCGCGAAGCGTCGGACATGGTCCTCGCCGACGACGACTTCGCCACGATAGTCGAGGCGGTGCGCGAGGGCCGCATGGTCTTCGACAACTTGCGCAAGGTCATCCTCTTCCTGCTGTCGTGCAACGTCTCCGAGGTGCTCATCGTCTTCGTCACCACGTTCTTCTCGCCCACCCCCGTGCTCCTCCCGCTCCAGCTGCTGTGGATCAACCTCGTGACCGACGGCCTTCCCGCGCTGGCTCTCGGCGTCGACCCTCCCGGACGCCGCATCATGGACCGCGCGCCCCGTTCGGCCGAGGAGGGCATACTCGTGCGTCGTCGGCAGATCCAGATCCTCTGGCAAGGCTCCCTGCTGACGGCGGCGGGACTTCTGGTGTTCGTGTGGGGGCAGGTCCTGATGCCCGGTCACTCTCCGGAGCGCGCCCGCACCATGCTGTTCACGGCGATGGTGCTCGTGCAGCTGCTGCACGCGTTCGGTCTCCGCAGCGAGACGCGTTCCGTTTGGAGCGCATCGTCGCTGTGCAACCGCTGGCTCGTGGCCGCGCTCCTCGGCTCGATGAGCCTGCAGGCGCTGGTGCTGTACGTGCCCGCGCTCCGGCAGGTGTTCGCCACGGTCCCGCTGGCCGCGACCGACTGGCTCGCGGTGCTCGTGGCGGCGCTACTCCCCATCGCGGTCATCGACCTTGTGAAGGTGCGGAGGGCGCGCTGACCGCTCGACGGACGGTCACAGCGGCGGGCCTCGCAACCTCGTACAATGCCTTCCAAGAGGGTATTCGGGCCGCTCGGACCGCGAAATCGGGGATGACCGGCTAGGCTATCGGACCGGGATCTCGGCCGACATCGCGACGGGAGGTGCAGCGAATGCCGATGCTCGGAGAGCTTCTCCACAAGCTCGGCCCGTACGTGCACCGCCTGCAACCGAGGACCCTGCGGTGGCGGCTGGTGTCGGCCGCTGCCGGGTTCAGCATCCTCGGTGTCGCCGCGATGTTCGTCGCCGTCCACTTCGCCGCAGTGGCGCAATTCGACCGCTTCGCGGAGGAGAACGCGCGTCGGCAGCTCTCGGCGTTCCGGACCTTCATCGCGATGGAACAGGATGACGTAGCGGAGCGAGCGGCCGAGATGGCCCGGGCCAGCGGTCGGCCCTGGGTCGGGAAAGGTTCGGACGTCGCGTCCGCGGAGTGGATGGCGGGACGGGTGCAGGCGGCGGGCCTCACGTCGTTCGTCCGCACGGACACGTCGGGGAAGACGGTCGCGCTCGCCGGTCCCCCTGCCGAGATGACGGCGCTCACCTCGCTGGCCGGCCGCGCGTCCGTCGTCGGGACCGCAGGTCTGGTATGGGCGGGAGACCGGCCCCTGATCGTGGCCTGCCTGCCCATATCGAGCCCGGACGGCAGCCCTCTCGGCCGGCTTCTCGTCGGCCGTCCACTCAGCACCGCCGTCGAGAAGCGCTTCGCTCCTCTCACGGATGGGCTTGTCGTCGGATTCAGCGCACCGTCCCCGACACCCGCGTCCCTGACCCCCGGCATCGCCGGGTTCGCGCGCGGCAGGATCGAGATCAAGGACGGCGTCGCACATTCCACCGTCGAGCTTCCGGGCGTGGCTTCTCCGGTCGCGGGGCTTGCCGTCCTCGACCTTCGAGAGACGCGCCGCCAAGACGCTCTGGCCGTGGCCGACCGGGCCGCCCTCGTCGCGACCCTGCTGGTCGGAGGCCTCGGCGCTTTCTTCGGCCTCGGCCTGGCCGCAGCCGTGCAATCACCGATCGACCGCACCAGGCGGCACCTCCGCGAGCAGGGCCCGCTCGCACTCCAGGGCCTTCCTTGCGAACCCGTCGGGGTCCGCCCGGAGACCACCTCCGAGTTCCGCGAGCTCGCGTCGGAAGTGGACGGCCTGCTCGCGGCGCTCGGCCGCCGTCAAGCCGAGCTCGTGGAGGCGACCGCCGAGGCGCGGACCGCGCAAGCGTCCCTGCGCGCGGCGTTGGACGGGTCGCCGGAAGGGAAGCTGCTCGTGGAGAACGAGGTGATCGTGCTCGTGAACCGCGCGGCCGCGGACATGTTGGGCTTTCCCGTCGACGAGCTCGTGGGTCTGCGCGCGTTCGACCTGCCTCGGCTGATACCGGCGTTCCGCGAGGACGGAGAGCGGATCGAAGCGGCCGCGGCAGCCTGGCTCGGGTCGGGCAAAGCCCTCGTCGTGAGAGTGCGGCCGGGCGAGGAGCGGGAGCGTTGGGTCGAGGTCAAGGAGACGGATCTCGGACCCGAGGCGTCCCGGATGCTGGTGAGCTTGCGCGACATCACCGAGGAACGCCATCTCGACGCCATGCGCGAGGAGATCTTCTCCATCGTGTCGCACGACCTGCGCGCCCCGCTCACCGTGGTGCAGGGCTACCTCGACATCCTCGAACGCCCGCTGGAGGAAGCCGCCCGCCGCCGCGCGCTCGAATCGGCGCGCCACAACGCCGTCAAGATGGCGGGGCTGCTCGACGACCTGCTCGACGCGACCACGGCCGACCGTCTTCTCGCGCCGAAGAACGTGCAGCCGCTCGACCTCGGCGACGTGGCAAGGGAGGTCGCCTCCTCGGCCGAGCCCATGGCGATGGGACACCGCATCGAGGTGGTGGCGAAGGCTCCCGCGATGGTCTCAGGCGAGGAGCGGCGGCTGCGGCAGGCGCTGATGAACCTCGTGACGAACGCGATCAAGTACTCTCCGGAGGACACGGCGGTCAAGATCCGGGTGAGCACCGTCGGGAAGCATGCCCTGCTCGCTGTGGAGGACGAAGGCCCCGGCATCCCGGCCGAGTCCCGCGAGTCGGTCTTCCAGCGCTACGGCAGACTGGCCTCCACGGCCGAGGGCAAGCCCGGCCTCGGCCTCGGCCTGTACATCGTGCGGGTCATCGCCGAGAACCACGGTGGCCGGGCTCGGGTCGAGGACGCGCCGGGCGGCGGCGCGCGGTTCGTGATCGTGTTGCCGGCCGTGCGGGACGAAGCCTAGAAGAAGCGTCCCGTGCGGAGGTAGTCGAGCACGACGCGGGCGAGCGTCCACATCGCGACGCCGGCGAAGGTCGCGAGCGCCCCGCGCAGCAGAGCGCTCGCGAGCAACCCGGTCCGCTCGCCTTTCGCCGCGTGAGAACGGCGCAGCCACCACAAGAACACCGCGAGCAGTGGTCCCACCACGGTGAGTACGAGCGCGACCAGCACGAACATCGGATAGGCGGGCGCTGTGTCGAGCGCGCCCGCTACGGCAGCGTCGCGCAGGGCGACCACCATCGCGATCGCGAAGACCAGCCAGACGCCGTCGTAGACGAAGAACGGTACGGAGAGCGTGCGGTCCGGCGGCTCCAGCAACCCCTCGGCGGCTTCCTCGTCGAGCAGCGCCTCCACGGCGTCCGCGTCGTCGTCCTGGCCCTCCGGCACGCCGGCCTCGGCGAGAGCGATGCCCGCCCCGGCTTCGGCATCCGCGGCCGTCTCAGCCGCCGGGAGGGTCTCGGGGACCGGCGGCTCGGCGTCCGTCTGCACGGCCTCTTGCTCCTCGCCCGCGCCCAGCTCGGTGCGGATCGCCTCGAGGTCGTCGGGCGCACCGCCGAACGCGGTCACCCCTTCATCGCCGGGGACCGGCTGCACGGCCGGAGCGAGGTCCACCGTGAACAGGGCGTCCTGGGACACTTGCGCCGCGACCTCGCTAGCCCCGGCCGCCGCGTCGCACCCGGCTTCGTCCGGCTGCGCCTCCACATCCGTGAGGCGCTCGTGTCCGAGGTCGGCGGGCGCCTGTTCCCCGGAGGTCACCGGCGGGCTCTCGACGCTCTCGTCCTGTGAAGGCCCACCCTCGGCATCTTGTTCCCCCGCGAGATCCGACATGCTCCCCTCCGCTGCTCGAGACTACTGGTGAGTCTATGCCAACGTCGGCACCCGCGCCACGCCGCAGGCCGTGCGCTCGACATCCTGAGCACTGCCTGTGAGGGAGGACGCGGGAGCAGCTCGGTCTTTGGACATAATGGAAACGGAAACCGCACTCCTAGCGCGAACGCGAGGTGCACGATGACCGACGACACGACCGGGCCGCGGGAGGTCCCCGCCCCGCCGCCCAGCGAGGGCACCGGCGGTTGGCGCCCGCCGGCCGAAAGCGGAGCGCGGGACATCGGCACGCCCGCGCGTCAACGGCGACCGGTCTTGGTCGCCGCGCTGCTCAGCGTGCTCATCGCGTTCGTCGTCGCCGCGTTCGCGGGCGCCGCGGCCGGGTTCTTCGGCGCGAGACTGGCGCTGCAGCGCGCCACCCCCACCGGCGGCGGCACGATCAGCGTGACCGGGCAGACGGACGAACCGGTCGCGGCGGCTGCAGCCGTAGCCGTTCCCAGCGTGGTCAACATCGACATCTCCGGCAACGAGACCGCCGGCGGCACCGGAGGGCTGCCCAAGAACCATCCCAGCGTGCCGATCCAGGGCAACGGCTCGGGGGTCGCGTTCCGCCAAGCACCGGGCGGCGGGACGTACATCATCACGAACAACCATGTCGTCGAAGGGGCGAACCGCATCGTCGTGACACCCGTCAGCGGGGAACGGCTGAGGGCCACGCTGGTCGGCGCCGACCCGGACACCGACATGGCGGTCGTGAAGATCGACAAAGCGCTGCCGGTCATCCAAGTGGCCGACTCGAAGAAGCTCGCGGTGGGCGACCTCGTCGTCGCCATCGGATCGCCTTTCGGCCTCGAGCACTCGGTAACGTCCGGGGTGATCTCGGCGCTGCACCGGTCGCTGCCTCCCTCGGCAGCCGACGCGAGCGGCACGGCCTCGCTGGTGGACGTCATCCAGACGGACGCCGCGATCAATCCGGGCAATTCGGGCGGCGCCCTGGTGGACCGCAAGGGCAAGCTGGTCGGGATCAACTCCGCGATCTTCAGCGCGAGCGGAAGCAACGACGGCATCGGGTTCGCGATACCCGTCAACACGGTCGTCGAGGTCGCAGACCAGCTCATCGGCAGCGGGCAGGTCCGGCACCCGTTCCTCGGCATCATCGGCCAGACTGTCACCGAAGGTTCCGCGCAGCGGCAGAAGCTTCTGGTGACGGAGGGCGCACGCGTCATATCGGTAGTGAAGGACAGCGGCGCGGCGAAGGCGGGCGTCAAGCCTGACGACATCATCGTTCGGCTCGACGACACGCCCATCCGGTCGATGGAGGATCTTATCGGGGCTGTCCGCGAGGCCGGCGTCGGCAAGACGGTGACGCTCAAGGTCTTCCGCGCCGGCAAGGAGATCTCGCTGCAGATGACGGTGGGCGTGAAACCGCCGAAGCTCTAGGGAGCCGGAGAGCCGAAGAGGCCCGCTGCTTCCGCGGCGGGCCTCTTCGCGCGAGCGGGCTCTTCCGGCCGCTAGACCTTCATCTGCTTGAAAGCGCCGAACCCGACGACGCCGACGGTGACGATCAGCCCGAGGATCGCGATGAGTAGCAGGTCGAAGCCGGGGATGCTGTCCCAGGCCCTGCGCAGATCCGCGAGTTGTGACTGCGACGGGTTGCCCACCTTGTGCGGGGTCTCACCCTTGGCCTCTCCTGTCTTCGCCTCTTCGGCCTTCGGCGCCGCGCTCTCGGCGGGAGCCGCGGTGGCCGACGTCGCGGTGGCCTCGGCGGCGGATGCCGCAGCTGGGGCGACGCTCTTGACGGCAGCCGGCGCGCCGCACGGTGCGGCCGGGGCGAAGGCGAACGCGAACGTGAGCAGCAGCAGGGCGGCCACGACGACCGCTCCGCTCCGCACGATGTGCCTGGTGTCCATCCATGACCTCCTGTAGATGCTGTCGTTGGGGCATGGCACCCCGGTCGTGCTGGTATACTCCTTCGGCATGCGGCAGCCATCTCCTGCCGCATGGCTCCCCGCTTGCCATGCTAGCAGGTTCCGGCCCGCACGCGCACACCCCTTGCGAAGTACGGCGCCGGCGCCTGGCAACAAATGGGAAAGAACCGAGTCGTCGGAGGCCGGAGCAGCCATGCTGCTGCCGGCTCGCGTGAGAGGAGAACATCGTGGTCGAGCGCTATCGCTGCAGCAACTGCGGGTACTACCACGTCGGTCCCGCCCCGGAGACGTGTCCCGTGTGCGGGGCGCCGCAGAGCGCATTCCAGCAGTACGACGGCCCGGGCGATCTGACCGGGACCAAGACCATCGAGAACCTGCAGGCAGCATTCGCCGGCGAGTCGCAGGCGAACCGCCGTTACACGCTCTACAAGCGCATCGCCGAGCTCGAGGGACATCCGGAAGCCGCGACCGCGTTCGAGCACGCGCTCACCGAGGAGACCGCGCATGCTCTGGGCGAACTCGCATACTTCGGCGGCTTCGGCGAGACCGCCGAGAACCTGAAGACGGCGATCAACGGCGAAGACTACGAGACGACCTCGATGTATCCCGAGTTCGCGCAGGTGGCAGAGGACGAGGGCTTCCCCGAGATCGCGCAGTACTTCAAGTTCCTCGGCTTCTACGAGAAGCAGCACCGCGAGGCGTACAAGAAGGTCCTCGAGGGCCTCGGCGGGTAGCATCGAACATGCCCGACCAAGACGTGAAGTCACTCGACCGGGCGGGACTCGCCGAGGCGCTGGGCTCGCTGGGTGAGCCCGCGTATCGCACGGGACAGCTCGTTCGCTGGCTCTACGGCCGAGGTGCGACGAGCTTCGAGCAGATGACCGACCTTCCCGGAGCGCTCCGCGACAAGCTTGCGGAGCGTTTCTCGCTGTCGTTCCCCTCCCTCGTGAGGCGCCAGGTCTCGCCGTCTGACGGGACGCGCAAGTACCTGTGGCGGCTGGGCGACGGCACGATGGTCGAGGGCGTGGGCCTTCCCGCCGGCGGCCTGCTCACGGTCTGCCTCTCGACGCAAGTGGGCTGCGTCATGGGCTGCAGCTTCTGCGCGACGGGCCGGGGCGGTTTCGTGCGAAACCTGCTTCCGGGCGAGATCGCCGACCAGGTGAGCGCAGTCGCGCTCGATTTCGGCAGGCGCGCGACCAACGCCGTCGCGATGGGGCAGGGCGAGCCCTTCGCGAACTACGACGCGACGCTGGTGGCGTTCCGCTTCCTCAACTCGAAGGACGGAGCGGGTATAGGCGCCCGGCACCTCACCATCTCGACCTCGGGAGTCGTCCCGGGGATCCGGCGGCTCGCGTCCGAGCCGGAGCAGTTCACGCTGGCGGTGTCGCTGCACTCCGCCGTGCAGCCGACCCGGGACGCGCTCATGCCGGGGGTCGCGCGATGGCCTCTGCCGGAGCTGCTCGCGGCACTCGCCGCCTACACGGCGGCCAGGGGAAGACGGGTGACCCTGGAGTACACGCTCGTCGACGGTGCCAACGACAACGAGGGCGAGCTGCAGGCGCTGCTGCGCTTCTGCGAAGGCCTGCTGTGTCACGTGAACCTCATCCCGGTGAACGCAGTGGCGGGCAGCGCCCTCGAGCGCTCGTCGCAACAGCGGGTCGAGCGCTTCCGGCACGCTCTGCGGAGCGCCGGCGTCGAGGCCTCCGTGCGCGTCGAGCGAGGAGCCGACATCGACGCCGCATGCGGACAGCTGCGTCAGCGCTGCGAGCCGTAGGGCTGCAGCGGACAGATGACGGCCGAGGCGGGGCAGCCGGCGCACGACCGGCGATCGTGCGAGCGCGAGGGCTCGTACTCCCCCGCGCCCATGCGCTCGTGCTCCGCGAGCAGCTCCGCCTCGATCGCATGGGCGTCGCCGGAGGCGAACGAGTATTCGATCGTCTGCGGCCCGTCACCCTTGGACGACTCCAGCCGAGCGAACACCACCCGCGCTTGCCCGCAGCCATCCCGCAGGGCCACGAGACCGTAGCAGGCGGCCTGCAGGGCGAAGCGCTCTCTCAGCACCTGGGGCGTGCCGTCAGTGCCCGTCTTGTAGTCGACGACGAGCCCCCGCCCTCCGTCCTTCGCGTACGCATCCATCGTGCCGTGCAGCAGGAACGTCTGCGGGCCGACCGGCACGACGAAGGACACCTCGGTCCCGACCGAAACGCACGCGGCGACCTCGGCGGCAAGGGCCGAGCCGAGGAATCCTCGAACCACCTCTCCGAGGTGCACCGCGTCGTCCCCGCCGAGCCCGAACGCTCGGGCGATCGCCGCCAGCCGGGCCGCGTCGGCAGACGTTCCGGCCACCGCCAGCTGCAACGCGGCATGCACGGCCGACCCGAACGCACGGGGGTCGCCCGCCGGGTCCGGGCGGCTCGCCGCTCCGAGGCGCAGTACCTTCTCCGCGTAGAAGCGCAGGCCGCAGCTGCGATACAGCGCGATGTCGCTGTAGGAGAGGCGGTCGGGCGTCTTCGCGGGCGAGGGGGCGGGTCCTGCAGGCGGGGCCGGGCGGAAGGCGCCGGCCTCCTCGGCGTCCGCCTCGAGCTCTACCGGCCCCGCCGTCTCCTGGCCCTCGGCATCGACGCACTCCCACTCCGCGGGCAACTCTCCGCCGCCCGCGAGGATCTCCGCCCGCGCCCGCGAAAGCCACTCGAGCGGAGAGCGCTTGGCCGGGACCTCCTCGAGGTTCGTGGCGCCGGTCAGCAGCAGCACCTCCTCCGCACGGGTGCACGCAACGTAGAGCAGCCGCTTGGCCTCCTCTTCCTCGGCCGCCACCGCCGACGCGTCGAACAGCGCGAACCAGGCGGTCCCGTTCGTCTTGGACCCCTCGGCATGACAGCGGTCCGGCGGCAGGGCGAGCGCGAGCGAGATCCTTCCCCCCTCCGGCTTCCACCGCACGGGCCCGCGCTCGGCCCGCGGCCCGTCACCGAGTTGCGGCAGCGCGACGACTGCGAACTCGAGCCCCTTCGACGCGTGGACGCTCATGATCCGGACGCAGCGAGAGGTCTCGTCGGCGAGAGTCGCGGGGGCCTCGGGATCGCCGCTCTCCTCCTTCGCGTCCAGGTACTCAACGAAGCCCGCCGGCCCGGTGCCGCCGGCCGACTCGAACTCGTCGGTAAGCCGGGCGAACTTCAGCACGTTCGCATACGCATGGGTCCCCGCGTCGCCGCCGGCGAGCAGCCGAAGGTCCCATGCGCTCTCCTCGACGACTCTCAGCAGGATCTCGGAAAGCGGCATCCGGCCGACGCGGGAGCGCGCACGCCCCCATACCTCCTCGAACAGCGCGGCGGCGCTCGCATCTTCGCATGGAAACTCGACCTCGCCGGCGAGCAGGGGCCGCGAGAGCGGGCTCGACCGCCGTCCGGTGGACGGGTCGTTGCGCAGCAGCCACAGGGCGTCATCGGACAGCCCGCCTACGGGCGAGGCCAGCAGCAGCGCCAGGGCTTCGTCGTCGTCGGCGTTCGCGAGAGCGCGGCAGAGCGCGCGCAAGGTCCGCACCTCGGGGCGGTCGAAGAAACGGCTCCCGCCTAAGATGAGCGGCTGCATCCCTCGTGCCCGCAGCGCAGCCGCGTACTCCTCCGCGTGCTTGTACGTCCGCAGGAGCACCGCCATCGAGCCCGTGGCGACGCCACCGTCACGCAGTGCCGCGAATCGTTCCGCGATGACGGCGGCTTCCTGCGCCACCACTCCTGCATTGCCCTTCCGGCGTATGAGCACGACCTGAACGCGCTCGCCCACCGGTGGTCGGGGGCACCGGAATCCGTCGCGCATCGCACGCAGCTCGAGGAACGTGTCGCCGAACAGAGCGGACGATCCGAACGCGGCGTTGACGAAGGCGAGGATGTCCGGATGCGAGCGGTAATTCTCCGCGAGCGCCACGGAGAGAGCGCCGGCCTCCTTCATGGCGAGCACGTGCTCGCGGTAGACCTCCAGGTCGGCGCCGCGGAATCGGTAGATGGACTGCCGCTCGTCCCCTACCGTGCACAGGTTCGTGCCCGCGAGCGCGCGAACGAGCTCGAGCTGCAGCCGATCCGTGTCCTGGAACTCGTCCACCATGACGAGGCGGAACTGCTCACGCTGACGCCGCGCGATGTCCGGGCGGCGCTCGAGAAGCCGCAGCGCCTCGAGCTGCAGATCGTCGAAGTCCAGCCCCCCCGAAGCCTGCTTCGCCGCCCGATATCGGCTCCCGTACCTCTCGACGAGCGAGCGAAGAGCCTCAGCCATCGGCGCCGTCGCGGCGCACGCGGCCTTCTGGAGCAGGCTCGTCCGTTCCGGCAGCATCTCCGCGATGATCCCCTCCGCGCCTTTCAGCTTCGACGGCGGCTTGGGATGGGCGTCGATCGCATCCCACACTTCGGCCGCCAAGAGGTGGGGCGGCATGCTCGAGCCGCCGATCCGCTCGAGCGACGACACCGTGGTCCGGCACCCTTCCCGCTGGCTCTGGGCCGTTGCCGTCGCGCTCGGACACGCCTCCCAATCCGCTCCCATGCGGCGAAAGAACGCGACTGCGTCTTGAAGCACCCGCCCAGCGTCGGGCGCCGGCTCCACCAGCAGTACGTCCGGACCGAGGCCGCGGGTGCGCAGCTCGCGATGAAGCGCCTTGACGGCCACCGCCACCGTCTCGAACCCGTACGCGCCGAAGAGGGCCTCACCCGCGTCCGAGGCCGCCATCGCCTCCCGCGCGGACTCGGCGAACGCACGCTCGCGCGTGCCGTGCGCCTCGACGCCGTCGATGACACGGAATGCGGGGTCCACGCCTGCCTCGAGGGCATGGCGGCGGAGCAACCTTGAACACGCTCCGTGGATCGTCGAGAACCACGCCGCGTCGAGACGCCGAGCGTCCTCGAACCGGCCGGCCGCTCGCAAAGCACGCCGTACCCGCTCCCCGATCTCCCCTGCCGCCTTCTCGGTGAACGTGATCGCGAGGATCTCCTCCACCGAGACGGCCTGCCAGCCGGGGACCGAGCCCGGGGTCAGAGCACATACGACACGCTGCGTCAGCGTCCTCGTCTTGCCGGAGCCCGCGCCTGCATCGATCAGCAGCGGCCCCGCAAGGTGCCGCGCGGCCCTCGCCTGCTCCTCGTTCAGCCCCTCCGTCCCCGCGCTCGCCTCGCTCATCTCCCCTCCGCGCAGAAAGGCCGGGCGCCGCACCAAGTGCACGAGGCCTTGCTGGAGGGGCGAGCGGCGATGACTCCGTCACGGATGCCTCCCGCGGCGCTCGCCACACCGTCGGCCGCCTCGGCGAGCAGGACGTCGACCGCCTCCTGTCCGATCTCGTCCCGGGCGGACCCCCTTCCGCCGAGGTCGACCTGCGGAAGGCGGAACCCGCGCGCTGCGAGCGAGCGAAGGGACCGGTAGACGCCCGCGGCGACCGGCAGCCCGAGCCCCGCGGAAGCGGCGGCGGCGTATACCGGCAACTGGATGAGCCCGTGCCCTGCGAAAGAACCGTGTCCCTTCGGCTGCGGATCGCTCTTGTAGTCGGTGATCACGAGCCCCGGCGGGCCGGAGTCGATCCGGTCGATCGAACCGCGCAGCTGCACCCCGCCCACGGCGAAAGGACGCCCCGCCGACGCACCGAATGCGAACTCGTGCTCGATGGGCTTGAACCCCGGCAGCAGGTCGGCGTCGTCGCGGACCACCGCACGCGCCCATTCGCGGGCCTGCGACACCGCTAGCTCCTCGCGGAGTCCCACAGCATGCGTCGTCATCGTCTCCTCCAGCTCCTCCTCGATCCGGGCCAGAAGTGCGAGCGAGTCGTCGAGCCGCTCGGGAACGACGCGGGGGATGCCCAGCTCGGCCTCGAGAGACGCGTAGAACGCGGTCAGCAGGCGATGCGCCCGCGAGCCCCGTTCGCGCGCGTCCACCTCGGTGTCGAGCCGGCGGGGTCGAACCGCGCTGTCGTAGAACCAGCGATATGGGCAGGACATGTACGTCTCGAGCTCGGTGACGGAGAACTCGCTCGTGGCGGAGAGCGCCTCCAGCACGCGCTCGTCCCTCAGCCGACCGCGACGCCGGGACGCACCGCCGAGACGCGCGGCCTTTGCCCGCTCGATCCGCCGTCCTGGCGCATATGCGGGTGCGGCGTCGGCAAGGTCCGCCAACCCGAGGCGGCGCGGTTCGATGCCCGGCGGCCATTGCGGAGCCACGTCCCCCAACGCCACGCCGTCCACGTACAGGTCGACCACCTCGTCCCAGAAGACGGAGGGCCGCTTCGCCGCGCCGCGCGCGTCGCTCTCCTGGCGCAGGAGAACGAGCTTGGAGCGGGCCCGGCTCGCGACGAGATAGAAGAGCATGCGCTCCGCGTCGCGTTCCGGCATCCCCGGCGCTGCCCCCAGCCGCAGGGCGAGTTCGGCGTCCAGCGGCTCAGGCCGCTCCGCCGAGAACTCATCCGCGGTGAGCCCTCCGAGCACGATCGCGTCGAACCGTCTGGAGCGCAGGCGATGAGCCTCCGTCACCTGGACCGCGCCCGGCCTCTCCGCGGGACCCGAAGCCACCGTCGCGACGGCGAGGAACTCGAGCGCGTCCCGTGCGTTGAGTCGCGCGCCCTCCACGGACAGGCACTCGTCGATCGCGCCGAGCAGGGCTCGGTGCACCGCGGCATCCAGCGCCATCTCCGAAGACCCCGGGGAACGGCTCGTGCAGCCTGCGGCGAGGAGCGTGTTCGCGGCCGTGTTCCACTCGCTTGCCGTCGAAGTATCCAGGCCCTTGGCCGCGCGCGAGGCGGCCGCGAGCGCCCGGCCGGTCAGCGGTCCCAGAGCAGAAGCATCGCATAGCAGACGGCTGCCTGTGACGCGATGGCGCCGCCACCGGGCGTCGATGTCGGCGACCGCGAGAGGGTCGGCATCGGCATAGGGGCTGAGCAGCAGCGCGAGCAGCTGCTCGCGTGACGGGGACATGCACGCGCCGAGAAGCGCGGCGAACACCGCCCCTAGCGGCGTGGAGGAGACGGGGACCGACACGTCGATGTCCGCTCCCACACCTTCCGCGGCAAGCGCGGCGGTGAGCAGGCCGAGGCGACGGCCACAATCCCGGAAGACCACGGCCACACGCTCCGGAGCGAATCCCTCCTCGACGAGCGACCGGGCCGCCTGAGCGGCAAGAACGCATTCCGCTTCATCGCCGGCCGCCAGCCCTATCTCCAGCCGGCCCTCGGGGACGATCGGAGCACCGGGACAGTAGAGGCGTTCCTCTATGCGTCCGAGTTCGCTGTCCTCCGGGACCGTGACCCGGGGTACGACCTGCGCGTCAGCGAACATGCGTTCGACGATAGGGTCCAGCGCCGTAGTGGCGGGCAGGTCGGGCTCCCAAGTGAGCGCGACGACGACTTCGGTTCGCTTCGCCAGCCCGACGAGCAGCGCCTCTTGCGCTTCGGACAGGTCGGTGAACCGATTGACCAGCACGGGGCCGCGGACCGGAGGCGGGTCCCCGGCGAGCGCGCAGGCGGCCACCTGCCGCTCGATCATCCCGGCGCCCGCAGCGAGCTCATGGTATCGACGGAGGATCCTCGCCGCCTCCGCGTCGACTCCCTTCCCCCTCTCCCGGGGCACCCGCACCAGCCGCTTGGCGACGTCGGCCAGCAGCCGAACGAATCCCGGCGTGGCTGCGGAAGCGGCGAGGGCGTCCAGCTTCACGGAGTCGAGGGCGCGCCGCAACAACACGCGCCTCGCGCCGGGGGTCACCACCCTCCGCCCGTCGCCGTATAGCGTCCACAGCTCGTCGATCCACGCGTCGAGAACGGCGACCTTAGCCCCGACGAGCCCCGTTCGCCCAAGCTCCGCCTCCGCCCGGCGCACGTCGGGCATGGTGGGAAGGAGGAGGGTCACCGGCAGCCCGTCCTCGAGCGCCTTCCGCAACGCGCCGTGCAGCACGCCGGTCTTACCGGTGTTGGCGCGACCAGTCACGAGCGTCAGCGGCAAGCCTCTCCCCTCCCTTCGGACAGGGAGACGCTAGCATGCCGCACCGACATGGGACCTACGGGACCTGGGTCTGCGTGTAGCGCTCGACACCCTCGCGGATCTGACGGACCTTGCGCCACGCGACCTCTTCGTCCCTGCCGAGGTAGCGGTCCACTCTCTCCCCGAGGATCTCGGCGGCCGCCTCGGCACGCTCCGCGACGGAGCGGGCGGTCTCGGCCACTCTCCTCGCCTCACCTGCGAGACGACGGCGTGTCTGGGCTCCGCTTCGCGGCGCCCAGAGAAGACCCGCGACGAACCCGAACGTCGCGCCGACGATCAGGCCGATTATCAGGTACGACGTGTTCCGCCTCACCGCGCATCACTCCCATCGGGCGCTTCCGTGAGCAGCGAGAAGATGCGAGCCAGCTCCTCCTCGCCGGCGAAGTCGATCTCGATGCGCCCCTTCTTGGGGGTCAGGCGCACGCGCACGTTCGTGCCTAGCATCCGGCGAAGTTTGCGCGCGATTATCTTGAACGACTTTGGAGCGGAGGGCCGCGGCGTCCTCTCGATCTGTCCTGCCGAGAACAGACGTGCGACGTTCTCGGCGTCTCGCACCGACAGTCCGTCGTCGACGACCTTGTGCGCGAGCTTGAGCCGCAGGGCCTCGTCGGCGACGGAAAGCACGGCGCGGGAGTGTCCCGCGGTGAGCTTGCCCGAGCAGATCATGTCTTGGATCTCGTCGGGGAGGTCCAGCAGCCGGAGAGTGTTGGTGATCGCCGAGCGTGACTTCGACACCTTGTCCGCAAGCTCGGCCTGCGTCATCTGGTATTCGGTCAGCAGTCTCCGAAAGCCGCGCGCTTCTTCGATGGGATTCAGGTCCTGGCGCTGGAGGTTCTCGATCAGCGCCAGCTCGAGCGATTCCGTCTCGTTGGCGATCATCACGCGCACCGGGACCGTCTCGAGACCGGCGGCCTTCGCCGCGCGCCACCGGCGCTCGCCGGCGATGATCTGATACCCCTCCCCGTATGGACGAACCACGACCGGCTGGAGCACGCCGACCTTTTGGATCGAGTCGGCGAGCTCATCGATCCGCTCGTCATCCATCTCCGTCCGCGGCTGGTTCGGGTTTGGGTGGATTATGTCCACCGGCAACTCATGCTGATGCTCGAGCCCGGCATCCTGCGACGCGGCACTCGGTATCAGCGCCGAGAGTCCCCTGCCGAGACCCCGCTTGTTACTCACGGTCTATGACCTCCTTCGCCAGACTGCGGTAAGCATCGGCGCCCTTCCCCATCGGATCGTAGAGTGTGACCGGCTGACCGAAACTGGGTGCCTCGGACAGACGGACCGTGCGTGGGATCAGCGTTTCGAACACCTTGTCCTCGAAGAAATCCCGTACCTCGTCGACCACCTGCTGTGCGAGCCGAGTCCGCGAATCGTACATCGTCATCGCCACGCCGAAGATCTCGAGCGCGGGATTGAGGTGCGTCTTCACGAGCCGCACGCTGTCGAGGAGCTTCGAGAGTCCCTCGAGCGCGTAGTACTCGCACTGGATCGGGATCAGCAGCGCATCGGCGGCGGTGAGGGCGTTGATCGTGAGCAAGCCGAGGGACGGCGGACAGTCGATGATGACGTAATCGAAGTCCTTCTTGACGGGCTCGACCACCGTCTTCAGCTTCGACTCTCTGCTCATCGCAGACACGAGCTCGATCTCGGCGCCCGCAAGCTGGATCGTTGCCGGGACCGCGAACACGTGTTCGACACCGACCGGCTCGATGATCTCGGCCAGGGGCACGCCCTCGAGGAGGGCGTTGTAGATGCAGAGTTCGCGCTGGTTCTTGTTCAGACCGAAGCCCGACGTCGCATTCCCTTGCGGGTCGAGGTCGATCAGCAGCACGTCTTTGCCCAGGTCCCCAAGACACGCCGCGAGGTTGACGGAGGTGGTGCTCTTCCCCACCCCGCCCTTCTGGTTGACGATCGCGAAGACGTGTACCGGCCGCTTCGCAGGCGCGTTGCCCTCGTCGCCCACCAAGCCCCCTTCCTCCGACGAACGGACTATCGGCCAGTATAGAAGAGCCCCGAAGCCAGGGGAAGCCGTCAGCCGGTCAAGCCAACGGCTTCTTCTGCGCCATGCCCGGCCGGCGAGGCAGGGCGATGCGGGACTCTCGCTCACGCCGATAGCAGACGATGGTCCGCTGAAGATCCACACCGGGGATGGTGACGGGGTCGGTCGAAGTCCGCTTCAATCCGACGATTCGCGCCACGGCGTCGCCGGACGCGTACTCTTCGGCCCCAGGCTCTCCCTTTAGCGCGATCAGCGTGCCTCCGACCACCAGAAGCGGCGCCGCGAGCTCGACCAGCGAGGGGAGAGTGGCGAGCGCCCGCGCGGTCACGGCCCCGAACGCTCCGGCTTGGCTCTCGGCCAACTCTTCCGCGCGCGACATACGAACCTCCGCGTCGATCCCGAGGACGTCTACGGCCTCCTGGAGGAACGCGGCCTTCTTCGCCCTCGACTCCACGAGGACCGCGTGCCGCGCGGACAGCAGAGCGAGCGGGATCCCGGGGTACCCGGCACCTGACCCGATGTCGGCAAAGGATCCTTCCGGCGCCGCCACGAGGTAGGGGAGCGCGGTCAGCGAGTCTGCCACGTGCAGAAGCGCGACATCTTCTTCGTCGGTGATGCGGGTAAGGTTGTGTATCGCGTTGGTCGCGAGCATCATCCCCGCGTGCAGCACGAGCGCGTCGAGCACCGGCTCGTCGGCCGAAAGACCGAGCGACTCCAGCGCAACCATGATGTGCTCTCGAAGCATCGAGGCCTCCCGTCGCTGACGATACTACATCGCCGCGGCGGGATGTTTCACGTGAAACCTCCTCGCTTCCCGGAGTCTCATGTTTCACGTGAAACATCAGTCCGGCTCGCTACCACTGCAGGTGCGCACTCTGCGCGGAGGCGGCTGGAAGCTGACCAGAACCCTCGCTTCGCGCGGTTGCGACAGGAACCGCGGAAACCTCGACCTTCCCTCGAGACAGCAAAGGGGCGGCCTGCCCGGCCGCCCCCTCGATCCCGGTCTCTTGTGCCGACTACCGCTTCGGGGTGACTACCACCTGGCGGAACGGCTCCTCGCCTTCGCTCGCCGTCTCTACGCGCCGATCGTTACGGAGCGCGACGTGCACCACTTTGCGCTCGTAGGCGCTCATCGGTCGCAATTTGATGCTGCGCTTCTGCCGGCTCGCTCGATCCGCGGCTTGCCGCGCCATCTCCTCCAGCTTGACCCGCCGGCGCGCGCGATACCCTTCGACGTCGACCAGTACGGCGTACCGCTGGCCGAGCTTCTTATTCGTTATCGCCGAGACCAGCGTTTGCAGCGCCTCGAGCGATTTCCCGTGTCGGCCTATCAGGATGCCGAGCTCGCCGCCCACGATGTCGAGGATGACCTCACCCTCATCGCCCTCGTACTCGTCGATGCTGGATTCGATCCCGAAAGCGTCAAGGATCTGCTGTATGACGGATACTGCCGCGTCCGCCACGCGATCGAACTCCTCGTCCGAGAGCGTCACCGGCGGCGCAGGCACGTGAGGAGCCGGCAGGTGCTCCTCCACTTCGTCCACGTCTTGGCGCTCGCGCTCGAGCTCCTTCACGAACGACGCCTTGAGCCACACTCGCACGCGCGCCGGCTTCCCCGCTCCGAAAAGCCTCTTGCCCGGCTCCTCGAGAACCTCGTATTCCACGGCGTCCTGCTGAACGCCCATCTCATCGAGGGCGGCGTCCAGTGCTTCTTCTACCGTAGGGGCCTCTTTGACCATCTCGCGTTCCATCTACGCAGCACTCCCTTGTCCGTACCGGCGCATGATCAGCCACTGCTGCGCGACTTGCCATGCGCTGGAGGTTACCCAGTAGATGAGGACACCGGCGGGGGAGATCCAGCCGATGTAGAGCATGAACAGCGCCATGTAGGACCCCATCTTCCGCTGCTGTGGGTCCTTCGTGAGCATGTACTGGGGCAGCCACACGCTGATGCCGAAGAGCGCGACGAGCGCAAGATAGGGGAGGGCGGGGAGGAGCGCCTCGAGGAACGGCTTGCCGGCGAACACCGCCTGCGGCGACTTCGTGATGTCGCTGATGAGGAAGAGGAAGTGTTTCGCGGCCTGCTGGGCACCGCCGGGGAGCGTCTTGATGTAGTTGATGAGGGACCACGGCGCGGCCTCTTTCGCCGGAGGCGTTCCCAGAACGCGGAACAGCGCGATGAAGACCGGCATTTGGATCAGAAGGGGAAGGCAACCGCCGAACGGGTTCACCTTGTTCTCCTGATAGAACTTCATGGTCTCTTCGTTCAGCTTCTCCTTGTTGTTCTTGTACTTCTCCTGCAGTGCTTTGATCTTGGGCTGAATCTCCTGCATCTCCTGCATCGACTTCGTCTGCTTGACGGTCAGGGGGATCATCACGATACGCATGACCGCGG
This sequence comes from Coriobacteriia bacterium, assembly GCA_036504755.1. GTDB lineage: Bacteria > Actinomycetota > Coriobacteriia > Anaerosomatales > JAJZPX01 > JAJZPX01. The sequence goes on along the minus strand of DASXUP010000009.1, from coordinate 38,598 downwards.
TCAGGACGATGATCGCGACGCCGTAGTCGCCGATCCAACTGTGGAACCAGTTCAGGAGCTGCAGAACAGCGATGTAGACTGTCGCCCAGAGTTGTGTCCACGCTTGCACCTGATCGTACCTCCTAGCTCAACGGGCTCCGGTCTAGCCGCAGCCTGGATAGTCGGATCAAGGGACGGGATCGTACCCGCCAGGGTTCCATGGGTGGCACCTGCCGATCCTCCTGACCGCCAGCCATCCGCCCTTCAGCACGCCGTAGCGATCGACCGCCTGCAGCGCGTAGTTGGAGCACGTGGGGGTGAAGCGGCACGAGGGCGGGAGCAAAGGGGAGAGCAGGACTTGGTACGCCCTGATGAGCAGACTGACGACGGTTCTCATCGTTCCACTCCCGATCGCTCGAGCACGGAACTCAGCGCCGCGTCTATCTCCTCGGGCGTTCCGCCGAGGAGAGCGGGGCGTGCGAGCAGGGCGACGTCGCGCGCCTTCCACGGACCGCCGACCCGGCGGACCGCCTCGCGCAGCAGGCGCTTTGCCCGGTTCCTCACGACTGCACCACCCAGCTTCTTCCCCGCGATAAACACGACGCGGCCGTCATGGCCGCGTTCGTCCGGGGTCTCAGTAACGAGAGCGATCAGGATGGGATGGGCCGCGCGCTTGCCCTCAGCGAACATACGTTCGATTTCGCGCGACGACTTGACGGTCTCCACGCTCGGGCCCCTCCGCCTGCGACTTACAGCGGGAAGACGGTCAGGCACATAGGACCGCGCGGCCCTTACGGCGCCGGGCGGCGAGAACGCGGCGTCCGCCACGAGTAGACATCCTCTCGCGGAAGCCGTGGGTCTTCTTGCGTCTGCGGTTGTTCGGCTGGTACGTGCGTTTCATTACAAGGCCCTCCGAATCAGGAGCCGCTAAGTCATGCCGGGAGATAAGCCTTGCGATTATATCGGCGGGTCATTCGGGGTGTCAATCAGGAGTCGCCATGATGCCTGTGTGTGATCCCCTCTCAACGTTTTCCAGTCCCTGTCTTCCCCTTTCCGTACTCCACTCAGAAAATGTCCCGCAAATTGTGGATAGTGTGGAAAACGCAGGACGCACGTTTGTCGAAACTGTGGATAAGTCGCGGCGCCGATTGTGGGTGTCGGGGGCTGATGCTAGAATCGGCCCTGCTTCGAAGCCCGGCGCTTGGCTCGGAAATCGTTGAAAACCCCCTGCTCAAGGGCCATATCGCTTTCACCGTTCGCGGCCCCTCTTCGACGGGGCCGTCCTTTTCCACAGTACTTCGCCCTCGCCGATCGGTCCTCTCCCGCTTTTCCACACGGGCGGTCTCGGACCAAGAAGGGCGCGGCACGTCGAACAGGTGTTTCGCGGCGCGGGCCGCTTTCCTCTCTTCCGAGGAATCGGCCGTATGTATCCACAGTTGTGGAAAGGGCTGTGGATAATCCGGGAGTCCGCAGGTCAGATTCGTTCAGGGTCGAGGCTGAGGCTTTCCACTCGGCCGATGGAGACGGCTTCCAGCAGGCGTTTGGCGAAGGCTTGCGGGCGCGAGGGTGTTGATAAGTCTGTGCATGATGTGGACTCCGGGAGGGGGGATCTTCGTGAAGGGCTTCTTCGAGAACGCAGATGCGGGCGACTTCGGTGCCCCCGGCACCGAGCCCGTTCCCGAGCTCCCGATGCAGATACCCTCCCAGCCCCTCGGCCGAATCGCCGTGTACGACTCGCTGGTGGCGGCGCCGCGCGTGGAGGACGTGTCCGCGGGCGATCCCGCCGGCTTCATCGAGGCCTTGTCCGCAAAGGTGTACCAGATAGGTCACGACCAGGGCGGGCGCATACCGTACACGCTGATCCGCGAGATAGTCGAGAACTTCATCCACGCCCGCTTCTCCGAGGTGATCGTCACGGTGATGGATGACGGGAACACGATCCGCTTCTCCGACCAGGGCCCAGGGATCGTCGAGAAGGACAAGGCGTTCCTGCCTGGATACTCGACAGCCACCACCTCGATGAAGCGGATCATAAGGGGAGTCGGTTCGGGGCTGCCAATCGTCAAGGAGTGTCTGTCCTTCTCCGACGGCAGTATCGCCGTGGAGGACAACCTCGGCCGAGGAACGGTCGTGACATTGAGCGTCGAGCCTCCACCCAGAGAGCATCCTGTGAAGGAGCCTCTGCCGGCCGAGGAGGAGCGGCCGCACACAACTCGGCTGTCCGTGAGGCAGAAGCGGGTGCTCTCGCTCGTCATGGAACTCGGCGCCGTGGGGCCGTCCGCGGTCTCGAAAGAACTGCGGGTCGCGCTCTCAACGGCCTATCGCGACCTCGCGTTCCTCGAAGACGCGGGGCTGATAGACACGGACGGTGCCGGCAAACGTGCATTGACCGAGGACGGCGTCGCTTTCCTCGATGAGATGTTCAAGTAGAAGGAGTGGCGCACATGCAGGACGTCCAGCAGATCTGGAACGACACCCTCGAGGTCGTGCGGTCGGAGCTGAACACACCCACGTTCAAGACGTGGTTCGAGCACACGGCGCCTCTCGGTGTGATCGACGATCGGCTGGTGGTCTCGGTGCACAACGACTTCGCTCGCGACTGGCTCGAGTCGCGATACTCCGGCCTGTTGCGGTCGGCGCTCGCCCAGGTCGCCGGGAGCCCGCTCGACGTCACCTTCACTGTTCCAGGAGATGGGGGGGGGCCGGCCCCTCTCGCCCCGGTGGAAGGATCTCAGGCGGGGCCGGACAACAACGTCGTCGTCGATCTCGACGCTGTCGAGCAGAAGCGGGTGCGAGAGGCGACCGAGGGGGACTTCAACCCGAAGTACACGTTCGACAGCTTCGTCAAGGGTGAGAGCAACCGCTTCGCGTTCGCTGCGGCGCAAGCGGTGGCCGAGACGCCGGCGCGCGCGTACAACCCACTCTTTATATATGGTGGTGTCGGCCTGGGTAAGACGCACCTTTTGCAGGCGATCGGCCACTATGTCCAGCAGCACTTCCCTCACCTCAAGGTGAAATACGTCTCGACGGAGCAGCTGGCGAACGACTTCATCAACTCGATCACGAGCAGGGACACGAAGCGCATCGACGGCTTCCGCCGTCACTACCGCACCAACGACGTCCTCCTCGTCGACGACATCCAGTTCCTATCCGGGAAGGAAGGGACGCAGGAGGAGTTCTTCCACACGTTCAACACGCTGCAGCAGGCAGGCAAGCAGATAGTCTTGTCCTCCGACCGTCCGCCGAAGGACATCGCCACGCTCGAGGAGCGGCTGCGGACCCGTTTCGAGGGCGGGCTGATCACCGACATCCAGCCTCCCGACCTCGAGACCCGTATCGCGATCCTCAGGAGGAAGATCGACTCGGAGAAGCTCCAAGTGCCCGACGACGTTATCTCCTTCATCGCCGATCGTGTGGCCAGCAACATCCGCGAGCTCGAGGGTTCGCTCATACGCATCGTCGCCTTCAGCTCTCTCACGCGGCACGACATCGACTTGGAGTTGGCCGGCGGCGTTTTGAAGGACATCTTCCCGGAGCGCTCCATCAAGCCGATCTCCGTCATCTCCATCCAGCAGGAGGCGTGCAAGTTCTACGGCATCAGTAAGACCGAGCTCGTCGGGAACAAGCGTTCCCAGAACATCGTCTATCCCAGACAGATAGCGATGTACCTCGCCAGAGAGCTCACGGAGTTGTCCTTGCCGGCGATAGGTGCGGAGTTCGGCGGTCGCGATCACACTACCGTCATGCACGCGGTGGCCAAGATCCAGAAGCTCATGAACGAACAGCGCGAGGTCTACAACCAGATCCAGACGCTGACGAACCTCGTGAAGCAGAAGAACTGAGGCTTCGGGCACCTGTGGACAAGTTGTGGGTGAGGCGGGGGATGCGTGGGGTGCAACTCCGAGAAAGACGGCTTCCTGTGGAGGTTGTGGAAAAGGGCCTTGGCCGGCGCACAGGATCCCCACAGTATGGACACACCGGTTTAACTCCCATTACGCACCTCTTCCACAATGTCCACAGCGTTACTAGTGCTACTGTTGTCTTCGATAGAAGAAAGGAACAGCAATGAAGATATCGGTCGCCCGTGGAGAGCTCGCCGAGGCCTTGTCGATAGCAGGCAAGGGCCTCTCGTCACGTACGACACTACCCATCCTTTCAGGCATCCTGCTGTCTGCGTCCGGTGACGAGCTGACTCTCCAGTCGACCGATCTCGAGGTCTCGATCCGCGACGTCGTCAAAGCGAACGTCAAGAAGGAGGGGCAGACGGTGGTCCCGGGCCGTCTGGTCACCGATATTGTGAGGAGCTTGCCCGAAGCGGCAGTCACCGTGGACGCCACGGCTCACGATCACGCGGTGATAACCTGCGGACACTCGTCCTTCACGGTGAGAACGCTCTCCCCGGACGACTTCCCGAAATTCCCCGAGGTGAAAACAGAGAAGAAGGCATCGATACCGACAGAGACCCTTGTGTCCGTGGTGCGCCAGGTCTCGAAGGCGGTGAGCCGCGACGAGACCCGGCCGATCCTCACAGGCATGCTGACATCGATCGAGGGAGACACCCTGCGGATGGTAGCGACGGACAGCTACCGTCTGGCGGTGAGGGAGGTCACTCTCGCGTCTGCCCAATCGGAGGCGATCGAGGTCGTAGTGCCGGGCAAAGCAATGGAAGAGGTTCCGAAGCTGGCTGGCGACGCGGAGTCCGTAACGATAGGGGTCTCTGAGAACCAGATCGTGTTCGAATTCGGCGGCACCGTGTATGTCTCGCGGCGCATCGAGGGAAACTTCCCGAATTACCGCCAGCTGATCCCGAAGGAGAAGGAGACCCTCGTCACCGTGGACCGCGAGGAGCTCCTGGAGGCGGTGAAGCGTGTCTCGCTCTTGGCGCAACACAATGCGCCTCTTCGGCTGAAGGTGACCGAGAGCACGCTCACACTCTCGGCGCAGACGGCGGACGTAGGCGAAGCGACCGAGGACCTGATGGTGCAGACGGAGGGCAAGGACGTGGAGATCGCTTTCAACCACGCGTTCCTGCTCGACGGCGTAGGGGCCGCGACTTCGGAGCAGGTGGTCCTCGAGATACTGAGTCCGCTGAAGCCCGGAGTCCTGCGCCCGGTCGGCAATGAGGAACTCACCTACCTGCTCATGCCGGTTCGCCTCGGCTGATAGAAGAGGCTCGTGCCGATCCGCCATCTCGAGCTGTGTGATTTCCGGAACTACGGACGATTCGAAGCATGGCCGGGCGAAGAGCTGACGGTGTTCGTGGGACCGAACGCGGCCGGCAAGACGAACATGTTGGAAGCGATCCAACTCCTGACCGCGGGGAGGTCTTTCAAGAGGCCCCGGTGGGAGGAACTCGTCCGCTGGGGAGAACGGGCAGCGCGCGCGACGATGGAAGCGGACGCCGAGAACGGGCCGCTGGTCGTGACTTTGGACGTCACCTCGGACGGGCGAAGGACCTATCGGGTGAACGGCCAGGTGAAGCGGAGGGTGGCCGACGTCGCCGGGAGGTTGCCGTCGGTAGCCTTCACACCGGACGATCTCGAGCTGGCGAAGGGGCCGTCGGAGCGCCGCCGCTCCGCGATCGACGACCTCGGCGAGCAGCTGTCTCCCGCGTACGCCGCAGTCCGCCGGGATTACCTCAAGGTGGTGCGCCACCGCAACGTCCTGCTCCGCGACGCGGCGCCCCCAGAGGCGCTCGGGCCTTGGGACGAGCAGCTCGTGACGCTCGGAACGAAGCTGCTGAAGCACCGGACGGGCCTGCACGCACGGCTCGAGGAGCACGTGGCGCGGGTGTACGCCGAGCTTGCGAGGGGCGAGCGTCTGACCGCCGAGTACCACGACAAGCTGGGGTTCGGGCCCCGGGCGTGGGAGGCGGGCGTGGCGCCGGCCGCCATCAGCGAGGCCTTCCGCGCGCGCCTATCGGCGCGCGCGGACGAGGAGAGGGCGCGGCAGGTGACGCTGGTCGGACCGCATCGCGACGACATCGTCTTCTCGATCTACGGCAACGAAGCGCGGACGTACGCCTCCCAGGGACAGCTGCGAACGATCGCCCTCGCCTGGAAGCTCGCGGAGGTGCGCGTGGTCGAGGAGATAGCGCACCGCGAACCCGTGTTGCTGCTCGACGACGTGATGTCGGAGCTGGACGAGGAGCGACGCGCGGCGTTGACCGGCGTCGTGCGCCGCGACGTTCAGACGTTCGTAACCACGACGAACCTCGGCTACTTCGACCCCGGCCTTCTGGCTGGTGCCACGATCGTCGAGCTCGGCCGATGAGACGCCGGGGCAGGCAAGGCGACCTGCGAGGACTCACCGAGGCGTACCTGGGCAGGATCGATCCGGAGGGGCGGCGGTTCGCGGGAAGGGCGGCCGAGGCGTGGAAGCGTGTCGCGGGCATCGAGATCGGGAAGCACACCGCGGGAAGCGCGCTGCGAGACGGCGAGCTGCTGGTGTACGTCGATTCGCCGGCTTGGGCCAACGAGCTCTCGGTCATGACGGAGCATCTCCGCGCAAGGCTCAACGAAGAGCTGGGAGAGGAGCTGGTGAGATCGGTGCGATTCGCTGTCTCCCGTCGCGTGCAGGAGGAGCGCGCCAAGAAAGCGGCCGAGGAGGAGACGGAGGCTTTCTACACCGAAGACGGCGCGGATCATGTGCCGCTGTCGGAACAGGAGCGGATGCAGGTGGAGCATGTGGCGTCCACGATCCAGGACAAGGACCTTCGAGACGCGGCCGTGAGGGCCATGACAAGGCATCTGGAGTGGAAGAAGGGTACCCGAGCCCGGAACGGGCGCGAGGCGGGCTCTGAGTAGCCCCAAACGGCATCGTTTTCGCTGTTTACACGAGCGATTGTGTTAAGATTGCTGCGGGACCACGACATGTCGTGGTCGCCGCGCATCGAGTCCATCTTTCCCGAACGCGCATCAAACGAAGGAGTCGGCGTGTCCAACGGCTCGTACTCAGGCAAAGACATCCAGGTCCTGGAAGGGCTCGAGGCTGTCCGGAAGCGTCCGGGCATGTACATCGGCTCGACCGGGCCGAAGGGACTGCATCATCTCGTCTACGAGGTGGTCGACAACTCGGTCGACGAGGCCCTCGCGGGCTTCTGCACCCAGATCGACATCACCGTCAACAACGACGGATCCGTGACGGTAGTCGACAACGGCCGAGGCATCCCGGTCGACAACGTCCCGAAGTACCGCAAGCCGGCCGTCGAGGTAGTGCTCACGATGCTGCACGCCGGCGGGAAGTTCGGCGGCGAGGGATACAAGGTCTCCGGCGGTCTGCACGGCGTCGGCGTCTCGGTCGTGAACGCGCTGTCGAAGCGGCTCGATGTCGAGGTGCGGCTCGATGGGAAGTGCTGGGAGCAGAGCTACGAGTACGGCAAGCCCATGGCACCTCTCAAGCAGTGCGGCAAGGCGAAGGGGTCGGGAACGACCGTCACCTTCTGGCCCGACGATGGCATCTTCGAGACGCTCGACTTCAGCTACGACACCCTCGCCAGCCACATGCGCGAGACGGCGTTCCTCAACAAGAACCTCAAGATCGTGCTCACGGACATGCGGGAGCTCGAGCCGCGCAAGGACGAGTTCCGCTACGCCGGCGGCATCTCGGACTTCGTGAAGTACCTCAACGGGACCAAGGAAGTCGTCCACAGCAAGATCATCTACTTCGAGCAAGAAGCCGCCGAGGGCGCCGTCGAGGTCGCCATGCAGTGGAACTCGGGCTACTCGGAGTCGGTCCTCGCGTTCGCGAACAACATCAACACGCACGAGGGCGGCACGCATCTCGACGGTTTCAAGAACGCGCTGACCCGCACGATCAACGACTACGCTCGGCGGCAGGGCATCTTGAAGGAGAAGGACGACAACCTCTCCGGCGAGGACATCCGCGAGGGGCTGACGGCGGTCATCTCGGTGAAGCTGCGGGACCCGCAGTTCGAGGGCCAGACCAAGACCAAGCTCGGCAACACCGAGATGCGCGGACTCGTACAGGCGACGGTCACCTCGGCATTGGCCGAGTTCCTCGAGGAGCACCCGAAGCCCGCACGCGCCATCGTGAGCAAGTCGACGCAGGCCGCGAAGGCCCGGGCGGCCGCGCGCAAAGCACGCGAACTCACGCGGCGCAAGGGGCTGCTGGAGTCCTCGACGTTGCCGGGCAAGCTGGCGGACTGCTCTGTCCGGGACGCCTCGCTGACCGAGATCTACCTCGTCGAGGGCGATTCGGCGGGGGGTTCGGCGAAGCAGGCGCGCGACAGGAGCTTCCAGGCGATCCTGCCGCTGCGAGGCAAGATCCTCAACGTCGAGCGCGCCGGGCTGAACCGCGCGCTATCCTCGGAGGAGATCCAGGCGATCATCACCGCGATGGGGACGTCCATCGCCGAGGAGTTCGATCTGGAGGCGGCTCGCTACCACAAGGCGATCATCATGACCGACGCCGACGTGGACGGCGCGCACATCCGGTGTCTCATCCTGACGTTCTTCTATCGCTACATGAAGGAAATGATCGACGCCGGCTACATCTACATCGCCCAGCCGCCGCTTTACCGCCTGGCGTGGGGCAAGCAGCACGTCTACCTCTACAGCGACAAGGCGCTCCAGGACGAGATCGCGAAGCTCCCACAGAGCACGAAGTACGGTGTGCAGCGCTACAAGGGTCTCGGCGAGATGAACCCCGAGCAGCTGTGGGAGACCACGATGGACCCGGCGCGCCGCACCCTGCTGCAAGTCACTCTCGACGACGCGCTCGCCGCCGAGGAAGCGTTCGTGAACCTGATGGGCGACCAGGTCGAGCCGCGCAAGAACTTCATCCAGCGGCACGCGAAGGACGTCCGGTTCCTCGACATCTAGCCAAGGGAGGCCGAACGGACGGAAGCCATGGCCGAAGCCGACTGGTACCCCAAGCGCGAGGCGCGGCAGTTCGAACCGCCGCCGTGGGAGCGGGAGCAGTTCGAATCGCTCCAGGAGCGATTCGAGGAGGATGCACGCATCGAGCCGGAGCAGGTTCCGGCCGAGCCCGAACGAGCGCCAGCCGAGGAGCCGGAGGAGTCCTCGGGCGACGAGGCGACGGCTCCCGCGCCGTCGCCGCAGGCGAAGCCGGAGCGCGCGGAACCGGCACCCGGCGTGCCGCAGGCGGAGCTGGACGCGATGCTCGCGCGCTTGAGAGCCGAGGAACCGAAGGTCGACGAGCACCTGAAGTCCGTCACCGTCTTCGCGTCGGTGATCGCGATGATCCTCGGCGTGTCGATGCTGGTGTGGGGGCTGTACGCGACGATGACGGCTCGCGGCCATATGGCGAGCCTCGTCGGCGCGGTGATCGTGATCGGCATGGGCCTGGTGTTCGGCCTCGCCGGGCTGTGGGCGGGTTGGCGCGCGACGAACGAGCAAGGAGAGAAGTAAGTGTCTGAAGAGAACGCGATCACACAGGTACTGCCTGTCGACATCGAGACGGAGCTGTCCAACAGTTTCCTCGCGTACTCGATGTCGGTCATCGTGTCGCGCGCGCTGCCCGACGTCCGCGACGGGCTGAAGCCGGTCCACCGGCGGATCCTCTATGCCATGAACGAGTCCGGTCTGACTCCGACCCGGGCGTACAAGAAGTCGGCATGGACGGTGGGCGAGGTCATCGGCAAGTACCATCCGCACGGCGACGTCGCGGTGTACGACACGATGGTGCGTATGGCGCAGCCGTTCGCCATGCGTGCGCCGCTGATCGACGGGCACGGCAACTTCGGCTCGGTGGACGGCGATCGCGCGGCCGCCATGCGATACACAGAGGCACGGCTGCACCGCATGGCGATGGAGCTGCTGCGCGACCTCGACAAGGAGACGGTCGACTTCGGCCCGAACTATGACGAGTCACTGCAAGAGCCGCTCGTCCTGCCCAGCCGCTACCCGAACCTGCTCGTCAACGGCAGCAACGGCATCGCCGTCGGCATGGCCACCAACATCCCGCCGCACAACCTCGGCGAGGTCATCGACGCGACGATCATGCTGATCGACAACCCCGACGCTACCGTCGAGGACCTCATGAAAGTCATCCCCGGACCGGACTTCCCTACCGGTGGCGTGATCATGGGCCGCGAGGGTATCCGGGACGCGTTCAGCACGGGGCGCGGCAGCCTCAAGGTGCGCGGTAAGGCGCATATCGAGCAGACGTCGACGGGTCGAACGCGCATCATCATCACCGAGATTCCGTACCAGGTGAACAAGTCCAAGCTCGTGACGAAGATCGCCGAGCTGGTGCGCGAGAAGAAGCTCACCGAGATATCCGATCTGCGCGACGAGTCGGACCGCAAGGGTATGCGCGTCGTCGTCGAGCTCAAGCAGGCGTGCATCCCGCAGGTCGTGCTCAACAAGCTGTACAAGCACACCCCGCTCGAGACCGGCTTCGGCGTCATCACGCTCGCGCTGGTCGACGGCGTGCCGCACACCCTGACGCTGCCTCAGACGCTCGGCCACTACATCGACTTCCAGAAGGAAGTCATCGTCCGCCGCACGCAATACGATCTCGACAAGGCGGAGGCGCGCGCCCACATCCTCGAGGGCTACATGATCGCCCTCGACAACATCGACGAGGTCATCCGCATCATCCGGGCGTCCGACGACGACCAGGAAGCGAAGACGCGGCTCATGGAGCGCTTCGCGCTGTCCGAGGCGCAGACAGACGCCATCCTCGAGATGCGCCTGCGCCGCCTCACCGGTCTCGAGCGCCACAAGATCGAGGAGGAGCTCGAGGAGCTACGCGGCAAGATCGCGTACTACCAGCAGGTCCTCGGCGACATCAACCTCGTGCTGCAGATCATCAAGACCGAGCTCGGCGAGATCAAGGAGAAGCACGCCAACAAGAGGCGCACCGAGATCGCCGGCGCGGCGAAGGACCTCGACGTCGAGGACCTCATCGCCGAGGAGGACATGGTCGTGACGATCACCAAGGCGGGCTACGTGAAGCGCCTCCCGGTCGCCACGTACCGCCAGCAGAAGCGCGGCGGGAAGGGGATCGCCGGCGTCAACCTGCGCGAGAACGACTTCGTGGAGCAGCTCTTCATCTCGAGCACCCACGACTACGTGCTGTTCTTCTCGACCAAGGGCAAGGTCTACCGCCTGAAGGTCCACGAGCTCCCGGTCGGCTCGCGTCACGCGCGCGGGACCGCGGCCGTCAACCTGCTGCCGTTCGAGCAGGACGAGAAGATCGCCGCCGTCATCACGACTCGCGAATTCTCGCCCGACGAGTACCTGCTGTTCGCGACTCGCAAGGGCATGTGCAAGAAGACGGCGCTCAAGGAATACGACAAGTCGCGCCGCGACGGCATCATCGCCATCAACCTGCGCGACGACGACGAGCTCGTGTCCGTACGGCGAGTCGCCCGGGGTCAGAAGGTCATGATGGTCTCGGCCGAGGGCAAGGCCATCAGGTGGGACGAAAGCGACGCCCGCCCGATGGGCCGCGGCACCATGGGCGTCAAGGGGATGAACGTGCGCGGCGACGACTTCGTGCTGGGCATGGAGATCGCGGCCGAGGGCAGCGAGCTCTTCGTGGTGACCGAGCGCGGCTACGGCAAGCGCACGCCCGTGGACGAGTATCCGCTGCAAAAGCGCGGCGGGATGGGCGTCAAGACGATCGCCGTCACGTCCAAGAAGGGCCGCCTGGCCGGCATGAAGATCGTGATGAGCTTCCACGAGCTCATGCTGATCTCCGAGGAGGGCGTGGTCATCCGCGTCAAGGCCGAGGACATCAGCAAGCTCGGCCGCTCGACGCAGGGCGTCAAGGTGATGAACGTCGGCGAGCACGATCGTGTGAGCGCCATCGCCCGCGTGGCGGGCAACAAGAAGAAGCGCGCGCCGAAGATCGGCGAGGGCCAGGGCGTGCTCGTCGAGGACGAGAACGCGCCGAAGCCGAGCGAGGATGAGGCCCGCGAGGCCGAGGCCGAGGAGCTCGTCAGCGAGGAGTTCGACGAGGACGACAGCGGCGAGGAGTAGGCCGCGCGGGCCCGCTCGCGAGGTTGCTGCTCGAGTCGGCGCCTACCCCTTCCGCAGCACGAACACGGCCGTGTCGGCTCGCAGGTTCGGGAGCGCGGTCACCTCGTTCCCGCCTGCCAGCGCGATCTCTCGCTCGACCGTCGCCCCGACGGCTGCCGCGAAGTCGCGGAAGTCGGCGATCGTCGTGTGGTGTATGTTGGGCGTGTCGTACCAGCTGTAAGGGATCGACGGGTTGACGGGCATCCTTCCCCGGAAAGCGAGCGAGGACCGCGTGCGCCAGTAGCCGAAGTTCGGGAAGCTCACGAGCACCAGGCCCCCCACGCGCAGCATCTCCTCGAGCACGAGCCGGGGATGCCGCACCACCTGCAGTGTCTGGCTCAGCACGACGACGTCGAAGCTGCCGTCGGGGAAGCCCGCGAGCCCCGCGTCGAGGTCCGACATGGTGACGGGTACCCCGCGGGCGATGCACGCGGCGATGCCCTCGGCCGACAGCTCGACTCCGCGCACCTCGGCGTCGCACTCTTCGCGGAGCAGGGCCAGCAGCTGGCCGTCCCCACAGCCGAGGTCGAGCACGCGCGCGCCGCGCGGCACCTGCTCGGCGATGCGCCGGAAGTCGCGCCGGAGGCGCTCGGCGGCGGTCATCGCGACACCGCCTCCTCGGCCACACGCGCGAGGAACGGCGCGACGTAGGCGTGCTGTTGCGCCGGCTCGAGCAGGAAAGCGTCGTGCCCGTAGGGCGACGGGATCTCGGCGTACGTCACGTCCGCTCCCACCTGCTGCAGCGCTGCGACCAGCTCGAGTGAGGACGCGGTGGGGAACAGCCAGTCCGAGCTGAACGACAGCACGAGCCACCGCGCCTGGGTACCGCGTAGCGACTCGGCGAGCGACGGCGCCTCGGCAGTGAGGTCGAAGTAGTCCATCGCCTTCGTCATGTAGAGGTACGTGTTGGCGTCGAACCGTTCGACGAACCGCCGTCCCTGATGGGCGAGGTAGGTCTCGACCTCGAACTCGTGCACGAAGTCGTACGCGTAGTCGACGCGCTCGCTCAGCCTTCGGCCGAACTTCGCGCGCATCGAGGTGTCCGACAGGTACGTGATGTGGCCGACCATGCGCGCGATGGCGAGGCCGGTGTCCGGCTGCTGCTCCTCTCCGTAATAGTCGCCGCCGGCGAAGTGCGGGTCCGTCAGGATCGCCTGCCGGCCGACTTCGTTGAAGGCGATCGCTTGCGCGCCGAGCCGCGGCGTGGTGGCGTCAGCCACTACCGACCGCACGCGCTCGGGGTAGCGCTTGGCCCATGCGAGCGCCTGCATGCCGCCCATCGACCCTCCGACGACGGAAGCCAGCCGCTTCACGCCAAGGGAGTCGAGCAGCTTCGCCTGCACCTCGACCATGTCCTCCACTGTGACCAGGGGGAACCGCAGGCCGTACGGAGTGTCGGTCCGCGGGTCGATCGAGCCCGGGCCCGTGCTGCCGGAGCAGCCGCCGAGCACGTTGCTGCACACGACGAAGAGGTGATCCGTGTCGATCGCCTTGCCCGGGCCGACCATGATGTCCCACCAGCCGGGCTTCCCGTCGTCGGGATCCTCCCCGGGACGGAAGCCCGCGATGTGGCTGTCGCCGGAGAGCGCGTGGCAGACGAGGACTGCGTTGTCGCCGCCCTCGCGGAGCTTGCCGTACGTCTCGTACGCGACCGTGACCCCGGGCAGCGTCCGCCCGCAGGCGAGCTGGACGTCGCCGATGTTCTCGTACCGCTCTCGGGAGACGCCGGCTGAGCCGGCGTTCTCCCAGGGCGCAAGAGCGCTCATCGCCTACACCTGCTCGAGTGCCTGGTCGAGGTCCGCGATGATGTCCGCCACGTCTTCGATCCCGACCGACAGACGAACGAAGTCCGGCCCGATGCCCGCGACCACGAGCTCCTCCTCGGATAGCTGGGAGTGCGTGGTCGAAGCCGGGTGGATGATGAGCGACTTCGCGTCGCCGACGTTGGCGAGGTGGCTGAACAGCTTCACCGAGTCGATGAGCTTCTCTCCGGCCTTCGAACCGCCGGCGACACCGAAGACGACGACTCCGCCGAAACCATGCTCGAGGTATCGGCCGGCGTTGGCGCGGGTCGGGTGATTGGAGAGCCCCGGGTACGTCACCCACGCCACCTTCGGATGTGCGGCGAGGTGCTCGGCCACCGCGTGTGCGTTGTCGGCGTGACGCTGGACGCGCAGCGACAGAGTCTCGACGCCGAGGAGGATCTGCTGCGCGTTGAACGGCGACAGGCTCGGGCCGAGGTCCCGGAGCAGCTGGGTCCGCAGGCGGATGCCGAACGCTACGTTGCCCAAACCGGGGAAGTCGCCGAACGTGTCCCAGTACTTGAGGCCGTGATAGCTCGGGTCCGGCTCGGTGAACTGCGGGAACCGGCCGCCGCCCCAGTCGAAATTGCCGCCGTCGACGACGATGCCGCCCACGGACGTGCCGTGCCCGCCGATCCACTTCGTGAGGGACTCGATGACAACGGCGGCACCGTGCTCGACCGGCCGGCACTGATACGGCGACGCGAAGGTGTTGTCGACCACGAGCGGGATGCCGAGATCGCGTCCGGCGTCGGCCAGCACCTCGATGTCCGGCACGTCCAGGCGCGGGTTGCCGATCGTCTCGACGAACCACGCCTTCGTGGTGTCGTCCGAGGCCTCGGCGAAACCTGCAGTATCCGCGGTCTCCACGAACCGCACCTCGATGCCGAGGCGCTTGAACGTGTGCAGGAAGATGTTCCACGTCCCGCCGTACAGAGACGTCGAACTCACGATGCTGTCACCGCTGCCCGCGAGGCTCAGCAGCGCGAGCACCTCGGCCGAATGACCGGAGGCGGTGGCGACGGCGTAGCTGCCGCCGTGCAAGGCGGCGACGCGCTGCTCGAGGACGTCGTCCGTCGGGTTCATGATGCGCGAGTAGATGTTGCCGAACTCGCGCAGGCCGAAGAGGTTAGCGGCGTGCTCGGCCGACTTGAAGTTGTACGCGACCGTCTGGTAGATCGGCACGGCACGAGAGCCGGTGGTGGGATCCGCCGAGGCGCCGGCGTGTATCGCGAGGGTGTCGAAACGCGGAGAGCTCGAGTCGCTCATAGCTATCAGTCTCACTTTCGCTATCTCGGATGGGGGGACGCGGTGACGACTAGCGGCGCCCGGTTCCAGTGCAGCAGCGCACGGACCCGGGCGGGGTCATCATCATGTCCATCATCATCACGAGCGCGAAGTGAGCGGCCATGACCTCTCGAACTCACCTCCTTCACACCGTCTCGAAGGGCAGCCGGCGAAGCGTCGCCGGTGTTGAGCAGCCGGTTGAGCTGCGAGCGAAGCGAGTCTGCTCGAACCGGCTGGTCCGATGCGGCCTCGGTCCGCATTGGACGGGAGTATGGGCGCCTGGAAGGGGCAAGTCAAGGTTTCCGCAGGGCGCTGGTGCGGAGGAGCGGGCGTGGTAGAATCGCCGGCATGCCCACTTCAGCCGAGAGACTCGCACGCGTCGAGGCCGTCCTCTTCGACCTCGACGGCACGCTGATCGACACCGTCGAGCTCATCCTCACGTCGTTCCGGCACGCCACCCGAGTCGTCCTCGGCGAGTCGCTGCCCGACGAGGTGATGATGGCGGGTGTCGGGATGCCGCTGCGCCAGCAGATGCACGACTTCTCGCCCGAGCACGCGGACGAGTTGCTGCGCGTGTATCGCGAGCACAATGCCGAGGCGCATGACCGCATGGTGCACGAGTATCCCGGGACCGAGGCGGTGCTGACGGAGCTGCAGCGGCGCGGGATGCCGATGGGGGTCGTGACGTCGAAGGGCACGCCGATGACCCTGCGCGGTCTTCGGCTGTTCGGCCTCGAGCGCTTCTTCGGCGTGGTGGTCACCGCGGACGACGTGCCGCTGCACAAGCCCGATCCCTACCCGCTCCGGCACGCCGCGGAGCTCCTCGGCGTCGGCATCGAGAGGTGCGTGTACGTCGGCGACAGCCCGCACGACATGGAGGCCGCGAGGGCGTCGCGCGCCGTCGCCGTCGCCGCCTTGTGGGGGGCTTTCGGGGCGGAGGCCGTCCTAGCGCCGGGCCCCGACTTCGCGATCGCGTCGCTGCCCGAGCTGCTCCCGCTGCTCGACGGCGGGGGATGCGACGCCAGTCACCGGAATTCCTGAGTTTCTATGCATCGGTAGCGACTGGAAGCCTCTGCTTGTGAGACCATACGGGGAGTGGCCGGCGCCATACCCTTCCACACTCCGTTGTGGTCATCGCAGCCCCGCCGCCTCTATCTGGGGAGTCGTGCCGAACGGAGGGGCTCGTGAGCAGAGGCAAGATCATCGCGGCCGTCGTCGCGCTGCTGGTGGTGGGTCTGGTCGTCTTGGCGGTCGCGCTGTCCGCCCAGTCGCGCGTCCCGCAAGTCTCCACTGCCGAGGTGCAGAAGGAGAACCTCACCCAGACCGTCACCGCGTCCGGCCAGCTCGAGGGGGACGTGAAGGCGGATGTCTTCCCCGGCAGCCAGGGCACGATCAAGAGCATCGCGGTCAGTGACGGCCAGCAGGTGAAGGTCGGGCAGATCCTCGCCACGCTCGATCCCGAGCCTCTCGACGTGGCGGTCGCTCAGGCGCTCTCCGGCTTCAAGCAGGCGCAGTCCGCGCTGGTGCAGGCAAGGCGATCCGGGCCGAGCAGTGCTCAGCGGGCCTCGGCCAACGCCGCGGTCTCGGCGGCAGCCGCGTCAGTGGACGCCGCCGCGGCGGCTTACGACGCCGCGGCGGCGCAGTTCGACTTCCTCGTGAGCATCCACGCCCCGGAGACGAGCACCACCCCCGCGGCCATCGCCAAGAAGCAGGCGTTCGCCGCCTTGCAGCAGGCGAGGTCGGGGCTGGCGCAGGCGAAAGCCGGACGCGACGCGCTCAAGAGCCAGAGCGCGGCGATAGCGGCGGCTCAGTCGGGCGTGGACGCCGCGGCCGAGGCGCTCGAGCTCGCGAAGCAGAACAGGCGCAAGGCCACGCTCACCGCGCCGATCGACGGCGTGGTCGTTTTCGCAGGCGGCGGAGGTTCAGCGAGCGCCGCGGGGGGCGCCGCCGCGGCCGCGCTGGCGGGCGCCGGGGGAGGCAAGCCCGCGCCGGGGTCGGCCGTGACGCCGGGCTCCGCGCCGTTCACCGTCTTCCAGCTCGGAGCGCTGAACTTCGACGCGCAGGTGGACGAGGCGGACATCAGCAACGTCGCCGTGGGTATGAAGGGTTCCGTCACTCTCGACGCGTTTCCCGGCGTGACGTTCGATACGACGGTGGTGCAGGTGAAGACTCAGGCGATCCAGACATCGACGGGCGGGACGGCGTTCCCGGTCCTGCTGTCGCTGAAGAACACGGGCAAGCGCCTCCTCGTGGGCATGGGCGGCAACGCGGACATCGAGGTCTCCGGCATCGAGGGTGCGGTCACCGTGCCCGTCGAGGCGATCTTCGACGAGGCCGGCGGAAGCTACGTGTACGTGATCGACGCGAAGAACGTCGTGCATCGGACCAAGGTGAAGACCGGCGTCATGACGGATACGCGCGCCCAGATCCGCAGCGGCGTGGAGCCCGGCCAGCGCGTGGCTCTCGGCGGGCTGTCCAACCTCAAGGACGGCATGACCGTCCGCGTCAAGTAGCCCGGAGAACGGCAGGCATGGCAGCCGCGAACGAGGAGAACGGCGCGGCGCCGAGCGGCGGGGAGAGGGCCGTCCTCGAGGTCAGCCACGTATCGAAGGTCTACGAGCTCGAAGGCGTGACCGTCGACGCGCTGTGCGACATGTCGCTGCGTATACGTCAGGGCGAGATGGTCTCGATCATGGGGCCTTCCGGGTCGGGCAAGTCCACGCTGATGCACATCATCGGGCTGCTCGACCGGCCGACCACGGGCAAGGTGGTGATCGAGGGCGAGGACGCCAGCGACCTGTCACCGAACCAGCTTGCCCAGCTGCGCAACAAGCGCATCGGCTTCGTCTTCCAGGCGTTCAACCTGCTCTCGCGCACCTCGGCGCTCGCGAACGTGGAGCTGCCGCTCGTGTACTCCGGCGTGACCGGCAGCAAGCGCGCGAAGATCGCCCGCGAGGCGCTCGAGCGCGTGGGGCTCGGAAACAGGCTCGGCCACTTCAGCAGCCAGCTGTCGGGTGGGCAGCAGCAGCGCGTCGCGATAGCGCGCGCGCTCGTCACCGAACCGAGCATCGTGCTGGCCGACGAGCCCACCGGCAACCTCGACTCACGCAGCGGCGTCGAGGTGATGGCGATCCTGCAGCAGCTGAACGCCGAGGGCATCACCGTCGTCCTCGTCACGCACGACGCGAACGTCGCACGTCACGCACAGCGCATCGTGGAGATCTCGGACGGCAGGATCGTGCGCGAGGAGGACGTCGAGGGCAGGCGTTCGGCGAAGGACGAGCTCGCGGCGATGCCGAGTCCGGTGGAAGCCGCCGCCGAGGGAGTGTCCGCGAAGTGAACTTCGCCGAAAGCTTCCGCATCGCGATGCGCGCGCTCGCCGCGAACAAGGCGCGCAGCTTCCTCACGATGCTCGGGGTCATCATCGGTGTCGCCGCCGTCATCCTGCTCGTCTCGATCGGTTCGGGAGTGCAATCCTCCATCACGAGCCAGATCGAGGGCCTCGGCAGCAACCTGCTGTTCGTGTTCCCCGGCCAGCTCGAAGGCGGCCGAGGTGGCCCGGGAGGCGGCGGAGGACTGACGAAGCGCTTCACCCTCGAGGATGCGAAGCTGCTCAGGAATCGGTTGCAGGGCGCGTCGTTCGTGGCGCCGGCGGCAGCCGGGGCGGTCACCGCCCGCTTCGAGAACAGGACCGCGAAGGGCCAGCTCATCGCGTCCGACGAGAACATCGAGCAGGTCGGGACGTACAAGATCGCAACGGGTCGCTGGTACCGGAGGAGCGAGGTCGACGGAGCCGCGCGAGTAGTCCAGCTCGGCTCCGCGGTGACCGATCAGCTCTTCCCGAACACGAACCCGATCGGCAAGGAGGTCAGCGTCAACGGGCAGCGCTTCAGAGTGATCGCCACGATGCAGAAGATCGGCGGAGGCTTCGGCGGGAGTCAGGACACGGTGGTCTACATGCCCGTCACGACGGCCCAGCGCCTGACCGGCTCGACCGACATCGCCGAGATTATCGTGAAGGTCACGCGTTCGGAGGACGTGAACCAGGTCCGTGCGCAGATCAAGCGCCTGTTCAAGCCGAGGTTCGGCGCGGAGTTCACCGTCTTCAGCCAGGAGCAGACGCTGTCCCTGCTGGGCAACCTCCTCGGCACCCTTACCGTCATGCTCGCGGGTATCGCCGGGATCTCTCTGGTGGTCGGCGGCATCGGCATCATGAACATCATGCTGGTCTCGGTGTCGGAGCGTACGCGCGAGATCGGCATCCGCAAGGCCGTCGGCGCCCGCACCTACGACATCCTGTCGCAGTTCATCATCGAGGCGGTGATGCTGTCGGTGACCGGCGGGCTAGTGGGGATCGCCATCGGCGCCGGCGGGGCCGCGGCGCTCAAGAGCGTGGTGCCCACCGAGGTGACATGGTGGTCGGTCGCGCTCGCGTTCTTCTTCGCCGCCGCGGTCGGCGTGTTCTTCGGCGCTTATCCCGCGTATCGCGCGAGCAAGCTCGACCCGATCGTCGCGCTGCGCTACGAGTAGATGCCGCCTACTGCGGCGGCATGAAGTCCTGAGGGTTGACGTTCTCGAGGAAGTCCCGGAACCGCTCCACCTCGGCCTCTTCGTCGTACTCCTCGTCGGGGATGAGGCCGGCCTCCTCGATCACGTCCTCGGCGACGAAGATCGGCGCGTGAGCCCGCACCGCCAGCGCGATCGAGTCGCTCGGACGGGCATCGACGGCGATCGTCTTCTCCTCGCCGCGCAGGACGAGCGACGCGTAGAAGGTCGACTCCTCCAGGCGCGTGATCTCGACGCGCTGGAGCACGAATCCCATGTCGCGGATCGCGTTGAACAGCAGGTCGTGCGTCAGCGGCCGAGGTGGTTCGACGCGCTGTAGCTTGAGCAGGATCGCGGTCGCTTCGTTGTGCCCGATCCAGATCGGGAGCAGCTTGCCGCTCTCGGCGTCGCGGAGGATGATCACCGGCTGGTTGGTGTCGGCGTCGACGTTGAGGCTGTGGATCCGCACCTCGATCACGAGGTCCTCCCTTGTCGTGCCCAGGGTACCATGAGGGGAAGCTTCGGCCGGTCACGAACATACTTCCCAAAGGGGGAGCGCCATGACGCGCATCGAGGTACGCACGCAGCGTCGCGAGCAGCTTCTCGACGTCACGGCTCGCGTGGCCGAGGCGGTGCGGGACGGGGGGATCCGCGAGGGCTGGGCGCTGGTGTTCTGCCCGCACACGACCGCGGGAGTGACGATCAACGAGAACGCCGACCCGGACGTGGTGACGGACGCGCTCGACGCGCTGGAGCGCATCGTGCCTCGAGCGGGGGCGTACAGGCACGTGGAAGGCAATTCCGACGGTCACGTGAAAGCCTCGCTCGTGGGTTCGTCGGTCACCGTCCCGATAGCCGAAGGCGAGCTGGTCCTCGGTACGTGGCAGGCTGTCTACTTCGCCGAGTTCGACGGTCCGAGGCAACGGAATCTGCTGGTCACGGTGCTCGGCGGATAGGCGTCGCCCGGCTTGACGCTCGAAAGCGGCGCGGGGTATCGTATGCAAGCTGTCCGGCGGGGCCCGTAGCTCAGTTGGTTAGAGCGCACGGCTGATAACCGTGAGGTCATTGGTTCGAATCCAATCGGGCCCACCATCCCTCAGCATCCTCGACGCCTCCGCCGATGCGGGGGCGTTCGTGTCTCCACCGCACCTCGGCCGGGTCGAGCGCCGGTATGCTCTGCTAAGCTCTGGACAAGGGCTCAGGAAGAGGAGGTAGGGGATGCGGTACGTGAAGGGGGCGCTGCTGCTGGCACTCGCGTGCGCGGTCGTGCTCGGGGCGACCGCGTGCAGCGATCAGACGGCCGACGCGAACAAGGCGATCGACGCGGCCAACACGCAGATCAAGAAGTACACCGCCTCGGGGGCCGAGCTCGAGAAGCTGATGAGCGAGGCGGAAGCGCTGCCGATGGATGCAGTCAACGCCAAGAAGGGCGTCACGCTCACGGATCAGATGACGGCGAAGCTCGAGGAGCAGCGCACGGCTGCGGAGACGGCGAAGGCGGAGATCTCCAAGATCAAGGCGATGAAGGTGAACGAGAAGTTCAAGACGTACGCCGACAAGGAGATCGCGGTCACCGAGGCGCTGCTGAAGGAGGACCCGGTCGCAAAGGCGCTCATCGGCGACCTGCGCAAGATCTACGAGCTCGTGGCCTCCGGCAAGGGCACGCAAAAGGACGTCGAGGAGATAGGCAAGCGCATCGACGTCGAGACGAAGCAGCTCACCGATCTCGAGGCGAAGGCGACGGCGCTGGAGAAGGAAGCGAGCGACTACTTCGACTCGCAGAAGCTGGGGTCGAGCAAGTAGAGAACGTCTCCGCGTGCATCGGAGACAAGAAGAGCGGCCCCTTGTGGGGCCGCTCTTCGTTCGCTCGCTTTGGGCTACCGGCGGGGGCCGATACGCCGGCTGCGAGACCGGCGCTGGACGCCGCTGCTGAACACCGGCCGCGCCGCGCGCTTCGCCTCGCGCTCCGGGTTCGGGATGATCCGCTCGCTGTACTTGAAGCCTTCGAGATCCTCGGAGGGGATGACGGTCCCGATCAGGTTCTCGATGTCACGCAGGCCCTCGATCTCCTCGGCGTCGACGAAGGTGATCGCGGAGCCGGAGGCACCCGCGCGGGCCGTGCGCCCTATGCGGTGGACGTAGTCCTCGGCATTGTTGGGAACGTCGTAGTTGACGACGTGACTGATGTTGTCGACGTCGATGCCGCGGGCGACGATGTCGGTAGCCACGAGCACGCGGTACTTGCCGTTTTTGAAGCCGTCGAGCGCGTGCTGGCGCTGCGATTGCGTGCGGTTCCCGTGGATGACGGCGCAGCGGATCTGGTGTCGGTCGAGTGCCTTGGCGACGCGCTCGGCGCGATGCTTCGTGCGCATGAAGACGAGCGTGCGCTGGAGGTCCTGCTGCTCGATGAGGTGCACGAGCAGGTCGGTCTTCTGCAGCATGTTGACCGGGTAGACGGCCTGGACGATCGCCTCTATCGGCGTAGCCGGAGGGGCGACGTCGACGCGGGCGGGATCCTTCAGCGTTGCGCCGATCACGCTGAGCACGGGCTCGTCCATCGTGGCCGAGAACAGCATGTTCTGCCGCCGCTCGGGGACGTGGACGAGGATCTTGCGCACCTGCGGCCAGAAGCCCATGTCGAGCATCCGGTCGGCCTCGTCGAGCACGAGGACCTCGACCTTGCCGAGGTCGATGTCCCTGCTGCCGATGAGGTCGAGCAGCCGACCGGGCGTGGCGACCAGGATGTCGACGCCCTTCTTGAGCGCCTTGCGCTGGGGCTCGTATCCGACGCCGCCGTAGATCGCGGCCACCGTGTGGCCCGTGTGGCGCGAGACATCGCGGGCGACCTCGTAGATCTGCAGGGCCAGCTCGCGGGTCGGCGTGACGACGAGCGCTCTCGTGCCGTTGCCGTGGCCGATGCGCTGGAGTGTCGGGAGCACGAAGGCGGCGGTCTTACCCGTGCCGGTCTGCGCGCAGCCGATGATGTCGCGGCCTTCCAGGGCGAACGGGATGGCTCGCTCCTGGATCGGGGTGGGCTCGGTGTACCCCATCGCGTGAACGCCCTTGAGCAGGCGCTCGTTCAAGCCCAGATTGTCGAAACTCAAATGTGATCCTTTCCTGTGCGCCCGTCGCCGGGATCGCACCGCTGCAGACGCGGTCGATCCTGGGCAGGGCACGCAGGTGCGCTCTTGTCGGAGCGCGGGCGGCGGGATCACCGGGTCTTCTGTATAGTCAACAGGTAAGCACTATACATGCCACCAGGCATTTTGGCGAATCGGAGAGGGCGGCGGGGTGGCCGAGGACGCCCGGGACGGCAGCCGAGTGGTCGTCGAGCCTACCGGCGACGGCGTGCGGATCAGGGTGCCCGGACCGCGCAGCCGATGGACGGCGCCCGGCTTCGCCCTGCTCGTCCCGGTGGCGACGTACGTCCTCTTCGGCAGCGTCATCTTCGCCGAGGCCGCGCTCGAGACCGGCCGCCGCATGGCGGTGTCCCCGGTGATCGAGACGCTCTTCGTGCTCGCCGTCCTCCTCGTCCCCGCAGCGCTGGACCTGCTCGCCGCCGCCGCACTCGTCGTGCTGCTCTACCATGCGTGGGGTCGCGAGTCCGTGGTCGCGACGCCCTGGATGCTCGCGGACGTGCGAGGCGTCCTCCTGTTCTCTCGGCGGCGGCGCTGGCCGGCGATGCGCCTGTCGAACCTGCGGCTGGCGCCGATGTCGGGCGGCCCCGCGGAGCCTCGCACGATCTCGCGCCGCGGCATCCTCTTCGAGGTCGACGGGAGGCGGACCCGCGGCATCGCCCAGGGATGTACGCCGCAAGAAGCCGCCGAGGTGCTCGACGCCGTGCAGGCGGCCATGGCGAGGCCGACGATCACGAGATGAGGAAGCGCATGCGAGTCGAGATCCAATGGGAGGGCGACACGCTCGTCGTCCACATGCCCGCGCCGCGCGCACCCGCGCAGGTGCTCATCGCCGTGTCGTGGGTGCCGTTCGTGGCGATCGCGGCGGCCGTCGTCTGGGTCGCTGCCGGCACCTTCGCGACGCTCGCGACGCACGGCGTGACCGGAGTCGCCTCGGGCGTGTTCTTCCTGATCTTCGCGCTGCTGATCCTAGGCGCGTCCGTAGTCGGCCTCGGCGGGTCGCTCTACGGGCTGCTGGGCAGCGAGGTCGCGCGGGTCGAGGGCGGCAGGCTGACACTCGAGCGGGTCCTCTTCGGCGCGAAACAGCGACAGAGCTACCGAGACGTGGGCGGCCTCGGTCTCGCCGACCAGCCCGAGCACAAGAGACGCTGGACGGCGCCGCCGCCGAAGCTGCGGTTCGAGTCCGACGGGCACGGCCAGGCCTTCGGCGCAGGGCTGACGGACGCCGAGGCCACCGAGGTGCTCGCGGCGCTGCGCGACGCTCTAGGCTGAGCGGCGGCCAGCGGATCCTGTCGGGGGACTTCGACCCCTCGCGCACCCCCTCACACACGTAGGAACACCCCACCGACACGTAGGAACATTCGTTCCTACGTGTGTGAGGGAGCTTGGCTGCGCGGGGCTGCCTGCGGCAAGTCTCGGAGAAGGTTCGGGCAAGACTCGCGCATCATGCTTTCCGCATGTCTCGCAGGCATGTAACGACGCTCGACCACCTGATCGGCTCGTGCATCCGGGCCCGGTTGCTCGTGTCGCTGCTCTCCGACCCGGGTCGGCTACCTTGGCTCCGGCAGCTGGTGTACGAGTCCGGATCGAGCATGTCGTTCGTTCGGCGCGAGTTGGCCGAGCTGGAGCGGATGGGCCTGGTCCGCTCGAAGAGGACGGGTCGGGGCTTCCTGTTCGAGGCGCAACCGTGTCATCCGCTGTACAGGCCGTTGCTCGACCTGATCCGGGCCGCCGCGCGGGTCGATGCGGGCGAGGGGCCGCGCAAGCTCACATATCGGATGCCGTACGAAGTGCGGCCACCGGGCGAGGAGTCGTGGCCGTGGGGAGGAGGCGCTCGTTAGCGGGAGCTCGCCATGTCCTCCACCTGGTGCGCCAGCTCCACGATGCGTGCCCCCGCCTCGGCGTCGACCGACGCAGGCTCCTCGCCGCGCACGGCAGCCACGAAGTTCGCAAGCTCCAGCGCGAGCGGCTCGGCCCGTCGGTCGAGGTAGGGGATCTCGACCACGGAGGATTGCCGGTAGACACCGTCCTCCTCGTAGGTGCCGGTCGTCTCCTGCTTGATGCTCACGTCTTGCCGGATGGAATCGGCGAGCAGGAACCGGTCGCGTTCCGAGATCGCGATGCGGCGCACCTTGTCCTGGGTTGCCCGGGACGCCTGCAAAGAGGCCACGCAGCCGGACGGGAACGACAACACGGCCGAGGCGATGTCCAGGGTGTCCGAGTAGACCCGCATACCCACCGTCTCCACGCGATCCGGATAGCCGCCCGCCATGAGGCACGCGAGGTCCAGGTCGTGCACCATGAGGTCGAAGACGATGGACTCGCGGATACGCGGCGTGTACGGCGAGAGGCGTTCGAACTGCATGAGCAGCGGGTCCTTCACCATCGCCGCCAGCGCACGGATCGCGGGGTTGAACCTCTCGACGTGCCCGACAGCGAGCACCACTCCCTGGCGGACGGCGGT
The DNA here is from genome assembly GCA_036504755.1 of Coriobacteriia bacterium. GTDB lineage: Bacteria > Actinomycetota > Coriobacteriia > Anaerosomatales > JAJZPX01 > JAJZPX01. The sequence continues at coordinate 13,373 of DASXUP010000009.1, read as the reverse complement.
GTCGACCAGAGCACGCGCCTCGGCAGGCGTCGACGCCATCGGCTTCTCGATCAGCACGCTGACACCGCGCTCCATCAACGCCTGCGCCACAATGGAGTGCGCGGGAGTGGGCACGGCCACGACGGCGACGTCGATGTCGGGAAGCTCGGCGATGTCCGTGTACGCCTTCGCGCCCACGGGGGTCGCGTGCGCGGCGGCGCGCGCCACGTCGGCGTCCACCACACCCGCGAGATCGACGGCCTCCATGTGGCCTAGGATGCGCACGTGATGCCGACCCATGTTGCCTGCGCCGATGACGGCGCCGCGCAGCTTGCCCAAGTGGTCCCTCCCGTCATCGGACCTCGGCCGCACGCCGAGGGAACTGCCGTCGTCTACTGCTATACTAACGCGGACCCCGCGTAAACCCTCCAAGGGTCTCGCTGTGGAAGGAGACGGGCCATCTACAAGGACAGACGCATCGCGGCCCTGGTCCCCGCGTACAACGAAGCTGCGCACGTCGGCACGGTCGTGCGCACGATGCCGGCCTACGTCGATCACATCATCGTCGTCGACGACTGCTCGACCGACGGCACCTCCCAAGCCGCTCGGGAGCCGGGCGACCCGCGGATCAGGCTCGTTCGGCACGAGCAGAACTGCGGGCTCGGCGCTACTCTGATCGACGCGCACAAGCAGGCGATCGAGCTCGGCTCGGACATATCCGTAGTCATGGCCGGGGACGGGCAGATGGACCCCGCGTACCTCCCGGCGCTGCTCGACCCCATCGTCGAGGACGGTTACGACTTCACGAAGGGGAATCGCTTCTTCTCCCGCAACAGCTGGAAGGGCATGCCGAGGTACCGCATCTTCGGCAACGTCGTGCTGACCTTCCTCACGAAGCTGGCCACCGGGTACTGGGACATCTTCGACCCCCAGAACGGCTACACGGCGATGGGCGGGCCGGCCGAGCGCGCGATCGCCTGGGACGACGTAGCGCGCGACTACAGCTTCGAGAACGACGTGCTGGCGCACCTCGGCCTCGATGACCGCCGCGTGAAGGACGTCAACATCCCCGCCGTGTACGGCGAGGAGGTCTCCGACATCAAGCTCGGCAAGGTCATCCCCGATCTGCTGCGCACCTTGCGCCGGGCCTTCTGGCGCCGCATCTTCACGAAGTACGTGGTCGAGAGTTTCTCGCCGGTGGCGCTGTTCGGCTTCTCCGCGGGCGCGCTGCTGCTGTGGGCGTTCCTGTTCGGCGCATGGGTCATCGGCCAGAAGATCCTCGGCACGACGCCCACCACGGCGACGGTGATGCTCGTCGTGCTGCCCTTCCTGATGGGGTTCGAGCTCATGCTCGCCGCGCTCGTCCTCGACATCCTCAACTCGCCGAAGTAGGGCGAGATGGCCGAGGGAGTCGTCGCGGGGGCGCTGGCACTGGCTCGTAAGCACGAGGAGAAGCTGCGCTTCCTCGTCACCGGCGTCGTGAACACCGCGATCGGCTACGCCCTGTTCGCCCTCATGCTGCTCCTTTGGGGGGTCGCCCGGTACAACTTCGCCCTGGTCTCGGGCTGGGTCGTCTCCGTGTGCGTCAGCTACGGCAACTTCAAGCTGTTCGTCTTCAAGACGCGAGGCACCAACTGGGTCGCGGAGCTCGGCCGCAGCTACGTCGTGTACTCTGCCGCGCTCCTCGTGAACCTCGCGGTGCTCAACGCCTTCGTGCGGCTCGCGCACATGCACCCGCTCGTGGGGCAGGCGGCGTCGATACTCATCGTCACGATGATGAGCTACCTCGGCCACAAGTACTTCACCTTCCGGCACGTGATCGAGGCGGTCGACGACGGCGGTGTGATGCAGCGCACGAAGGACGAGGACTAGCGGCCACTCATTCATGCAGCTTCATGTATGCTTCTCCCTGGGGATGCATTCGACGTGGGCGAGGGGGGCTTCATGAGTCTGGCGAGTGATGCTACGGATATCCTGGAGCCCTACATCGGCCGAATGGTTGCCGATACGTGTGTGCGTGCCACGGCGTTGTCTCTCGGGAAGAGCTCCGACTCCCTGGGGCCGGGCGACCTTCCGCAGCTCTCGGCGAACATCAGGAGGCTGCTGTCACCGATAGCGCCGTCCGCCACCGTCGAGGGGATAGTGGCCGAGATCGAGAAGAGGGCAGCCGCATGACGCCGAAGGCCAGGATCTCGCTTCGCACCATGGTGATCGGCGGCACCGGTCTCGCGCTCGCCGCGGGCGTCTACGTGGCGGTGCGCCTGCTGCTGAACTCGGGCGCCGAGGAGCTCGCGACCGCGGTGAGCGACGTCGGCGGCACAGCCGTGATCGGTGCCTGCGCGCTGGTCATCTTATACACCGCGTTCGGCTTCCGGAAAGGAGACGCGGTCGGCCTCCACTGGAAGCTGATCGGCGCGGGCGTGCTCGTGTACACGCTCGGCGAGGCGACTTGGTCCTACATCGAGGTCGTTCAGAAGTCCGACGCCTTCCCGAGCGCCGCGGACATCTTCTACGTGCTCACGTACGTGCTCCTCGGCGCCGGCATCATCATGGCGGCCCTCGGCTACCGCAGGCTGATCGACCTGCGAGCGCCGTTCGCGATCGCCGCCGTCGTGTCGGTCGCGCTCATCGGCGGGATGTACGCGCTGCTGTTGCGCGGGACGCTGGCGGACGCGGAGCTCGGAGGGCTCGCCAAGGTGCTGAGCGTGGGTTACCCCATCGCCGACGTGGTGCTCGAGTTCGCTCCCGCGCTGCTCATCGTCCTGGTCGCTTGGCGTCTCGGCCGAGGAAGCTTCGGCTGGCCGTGGTGGCCGCTCGCGCTCGGCGTGGCGATCATCGCGGTGTCGGACTCAGGCTTCGCGCTGCTCGACGCGAAGGGCCTCTACCAGGCGGGAGATCCGGTGGATGCCGGCTGGATGCTGGGCAACGTGCTGATCGCGACAGGCGCGCTCGTCGCGCGCGACGTCTTCGGGCTGCAGAAAGCCTCGGCCGAGGAAGCGCTGGACGCCGCCTAGCCGCTCTTCGTCTTCGCCGCTTCCTCCATGTGCTCGAGCTGGAAGCGGTGGTAGCCGTGCTGGTAGTCGATGCGCTGCAGCTCCGATGAGATCTGCTCGCCGGCCAGCGCGTCCCGCACGCGTGAGATCGTCCGCGCAGCCTGGTTCTCGTACTCCTCGGCACGCGCGTGGGCCGCGTCCGCGTCGCGCACCTGCACGACTCCGTCCGGCACCGGCGGCGGGGGCGCGGGCGGGAGCCCCGCGAAGCACGTCGCGACCCACAGCAAGTGGCGCATCTCGTTCGTCGCCAGCTCGAAGTAGGTCTCCGCGTCGTCTTTGTCGGGCGAGGCGTACTTGTTCATCAGGTACTGCAGCAGGCCTTCGTACTCGAGGCCGATCATCGGGGCGGCCGCCCCCGCGTCGGGCGGGCTGATCTCGAGCTGGGGATGGAACGCGGCCTCGCCGGCCGAGCCGACCCGCTCCACCATGTTCGTGAACGACGTCCGGTGGTAGCGCTCGTCGTCCATGATCCGCTGGATGAGGGTGGTGAGCGCCGGGTCGCTGTCGCCGATCGTCTCGAGCGTCTTCTCGTAATGGGCGAGCGCGTCGTTCTCCGCGTCCACGTTCGCCTCCAGGTTGCGGACGAGACCGTCGGTGTTGACGATGCCCTCCTGGCGGTCATGCGTAGGCACGCCGCCGCGGTCGCGGATGGCCTCGGTCAGCCACTCGAAGTGCCACATCTCCTCGCGCGCGACGAGCGAGATGCTCGAACGCAGGACGCTGTCACGCGTCTGCGCGATGTGCAGCAGGTACTGGATGATCGCCCCGTGCTCCTTCGTCAGATCGACGTTGAGGGAGTCGATGACTTCTGGGGGAGTGGTGGTGGTGACGGCCATGACGGACCTCCATTCGGGCGGCGGGTTCGAGTGGTTCCTACCCGGTTTACATGTCACGGTGCATGACTATAATCCGGGTCATGAGCGAGACTCATTCACTGGCCGACACCAAGGCACGGCTCTCTGAGATGGTGGACCTCGTCGCCCGCGAGCAGGAGCGCGTGTATATCACGCGCCGAGGCAGACCGGTGGCCGTCCTCGTAAGCGTCGACGAGCTCGAAGGTCTCGAGGAGACGCTCGAGATCCTGGCGGAGCCCGACGCGGCCGAGGAGATCCGGAAGGCGCGCGCCGACATCGAGGCCGGGCGGTACCACACCGCTGAGCAGTTGCGCGAGGCGCTGAGGAGGCGGAAGGAGTGAGCGCGGCGTGAGCTCGTACGAGCTGCGCTTCGCCCCCTCCGCCCAACGCCTGCCCCTCCGCCTCCCCGAACGCGTCGCGGCCGCCGTGCTCGAATTCTGCGACGGCCGCCTGCGCGACGACCCGCTGCGCCTGGGCAAGCCGCTGCGGCTCGAGCTCGCGGGCCTGCGTTCCGCGCGAGTGGGGGCATACCGCGTGATCTACGCGGTGGAGGACGAGAAGCGGCTCGTGCTCGTGCTCCGGATCGACCACCGCGCCGACGTCTACCGGCCGAGGTAGTCGTCGAGCCCGGAGCCGGTCCACGGCTTGAGCACCACGTACGATCGGCCTGGGACAGCCGTCTGTCTTCCATTCGTTGACAGTCTTCCTGCCGCGCGCCCTACGATGATTCTGGAGCGCCAGGGAAGCTTCGCCGGGGGGCGCTTGTCAAAGAAGGGCGGGGGCAATGCGGAGCTCTCAGGGGAGAGGTCTATCTCACAGTACTCGTAGTCTGGTTTTGCTATGGGTGGCGTCCTCACTCGTCGCGGGTCCGCTACTCGCGTGCATGCCGGCCTCCGCCTCCGCGGAGACATCCCGGCAGTCGCCTCAGCGCGTAGAGCTGCCGGAACGGAGAGACGCATACGCGACTCACTACCGCATGCCCGACGGCTCCTACTGGGCGGACCTCTCCGCCCAGCGCGTCCACTACAAGGCCCCGGACGGCTCGTGGCAAGGCATCGATTCTCGACTGGTGCCGGACCGACCCGGTGTCTCGCGGAACGCGGCGAACGACTTCCGTGTCGAGTTCGGGGATTTTGCCTCCGGCGTCAAGCCCGTGCACATCGCCAAGGACGACTGGACGTTCGACATGGAGCCGCTGTTCGGACAGCCTAAGCCCTGGCAACCACTACCTCGACGTCTACTGGGACAACGGGTCGTATCTCTACGGCACACCAGGGAATACGTGGAGCGCTGGAGCATCCGGGGGCTACAACGGAGTCGGGAGCAGCTCGACCACTTACACGGATCCAGTCACGAGTCTATGGAGTGTCACGACCTCCGCAGATGGCCAGACGAAGTACTTCACCTTCAAGTGGAAGGTCAAGCCGGGCTACGGCAACGTCCAGAACGTGCCCCTCCAGGCCGAGGTGAACATCGGCGGCAACAAGCGCTGGATTCAGGACTTCAATGGGCCCTCGATGAACGTGCTCCCAACCGTTAGCCTCTCAGCCGCGCCGACGCTCGTGGGGCCTGGTCAGCCCTCGACACTCACCTGGTCTTCGGCGGTCGCGTCCACGGTCACCATCTCGCCCGGGATAGGGAATGTCTCGGCGTCGGGCACACGAACAGTGAATCCGACGACGGACACGACTTATACAATCACCGCATCGAACTCCACGGGCTCGGCAGCTGCCTCTGCTGTCGTTCGGGTCGATGGCACGGTCCCGACGACCGTGATCACTCCTAGCGCTCAGCAGCTGGGGACGTGGACCCGATCAAAGCCAGTCACCTTCGTGCTGGCTGCGACGGACAACTCGGGTGGCATGGGTGTCGCCAACACGTACTACAAGCTCGGGGGCAGTGCTACCACGACCTACACGGGCACCGTCTCCGTGTCCGCCGAGAACACCACCGTCGTCTCCTACTGGTCCGTCGACAAGGGCGGCAACAAGGAAGCGACCAAGACCGCGAACATCCAGATCGACACGACGAAGCCATCCATCACCGGAACGACAACGACGCAGCCGAATGCCGCAGATTGGTTCAAGACCAACGTGACGGTCCACTTCACCGCAACCGACAGCGGCTCGGGTGTGGCTGCCGTTGGTTCAGACGTCGTTCTCACGGCCGAGGGCCGTGCCCTTGGCGCTTCAGGTGCCGCAACGGATGTTGCCGGCAATGTGGCCACGATCTCCGTTGGCGGCATCAACATCGACAAGACTCCGCCACTCACTTCGTCGGACGCTACGGCGAGCTATGTGGGCACGGCGACGATCCAGCTCACGCCCATCGACAATCTGTCCGGGACTGCTGCCACCTACTACTCCTTCGATGGCGGCTTCACCGTCTACGCCGGGACCACCATCACCACCACTACCCCCGGTGCATACACCCTCAGATATTGGTCGGCTGATGCGGCCGGCAACGCTGAGTTGCCGCACGAGGTGGTCTTCGTCAGGGTGAACGAGGCGCCGACAGCAAGACCCAGTGTGAGCCCGACCAGTGGCCCGGCTCCCCTGACAGTCGGTTTCGACGGGGCGTCAAGCAGTGACCCCGACGGCAGTATCGTGCACTACCGTTGGGACTTCCATGACGGGACCTGGGCGGACTCGATCACCGCGACGAAGACCTATGAGAGTCAGGGGTCATACGTCGCTACCCTGACCGTGACAGACAACCTCGGCGCTTCTGCTGCCGGCACCGCCGGGATCGAGGTTGCAGTCCCGCTGCCGACCGCGTCTGTCTCGGCCACCCCGTCCTTGGTGACCATCGGTGTGCCTACGACGATATCTTGGTCGAGTTCGTACGCGGCCAGTGTGACTATCTTGCCCAACATCGGCTCCGTCCCGGCGAGCGGGTCGATCACCGCGACTCCAGCCGCCGACACCACCTACACGATAGTCGCTACGAACGCGTCCGGCGAGGCGAGAGCGACCGCGTTCGTCAAGGTCAATCCCCCGCTCTTGCCAGCGGTCTCATTCACCGCCGCGCCGCTGCGGATCCTGTTGGGTCAGCCGTGTGTGCTGAGCTGGACGACACAGAGGTCCGATGCCGTGATGATCGACCACGGGATTGGGATAGTCACTTCCTCCGGTTCGACGAACGTGTCTCCGCTCGTCGACACGACCTACACGATCACCGCCTCGAATGCCAGCGGGGTGACGACTGCGGCTCTGCGCGTCGACGTCACTCCCGTCGCATCCCAGCCGGCGACCAGTTTCGGGGTCGGCTACCAGGACCTGATACCGGAGGATGCGACAGTCACGGTCTACGATGCGTCGAGGTTCTCGGTCATCACCGGCCTCATCCGAGGTCTGTCGATGCAGCCGCTCCCGGGCGTCAGAGTGAGTGTCCCGTCATGTTCGGGCTACGGGAGCGTTCTCACCGATTCCGACGGGCGGTTCGCGCTTCCTGTCGAGGGTGGCAAGGACTGGGTTCTCCAGTTCGAGAAGATCGGATTCTTGACGGCGCAGCGCGTGGTGAACGTTCCCTGGAACGAAGTGGTGACGTGCGAGACGGTGCTGCTCGTTGAGCAGGGAACATCCGTTAAGACGATCGACTTCGGGCCGGGCCAGTCCTTGGTGGAAACGTACTCGAGCCAGAGTGTCAGTGACAATCGAGGAATACGGAACACGACGCTCGTGTTCAGAGAGGCAACGAAAGCGTGGGCCACAGGAGCCGACGGTATCGAACGCGAGGTCTCGAGCCTGAACGTCCGCGGGAGCGAATTCACCACGGATCAGGCGCTTCCCGGTCGTCTACCCCAGGCCTCAGCGTTCACGTACTGCATCGACCTTTCCGCGGATGGATACGGAGCCGTCCGCTTCGACAAGACCGTTCTGGCTTTCACGCGGAACTTCCCCGAGTTTCCCGTGGGGACAGTCGTGCCCTCCGGGTACTACGACTTGGCGCGACAGGTGTGGGTCCCGTCCGACAACGGAGTGGTCGTGCGGCTGCTCGACTACGACCGGGACGGCGTCGTTGACAGTCTGGACACCACGGGTGCGGGCGAGCCCGGGTATGTGTTGAGCAACGAGACGACCGGTGCCCAGGCCGCGGGGCTGCAGGATCCGAACACGTACCACCCAGGTGACACTTACTGGTGCGTCCCGATCCAGCATTTCTCCCCTTGGGACTGGAACTGGCCGTGGTATCTCGACGAGGGTTCGGAGAATCCGACGGTCGCCCCCCAGGCGGAAGTCTGCCGTCAGAGCGGTAGTTGTGTCGCCGAAAGAGGGACGAAACAAATCGACAAGACGCACATAGGTTCGACCGTGGACAACCGTCGGCAGGTGTTCGAAGAGGATCTGCCGGTTGCAGGCACGGGTCTCACTTTCCACTACTCAAGCGAGCGCAGCGATGCACGGAACACGCGCATCGCGATCCCGGTGACTGGCTCGACCCTCGCGAGTGGGATTCGCTCGGTATGGGCCGATGTCAACATAGCTGGACGAACCTACCACGGCGAATGGGCGCCGCGAGCCAACATCCGATGGGATCTCACGTGGGATGGAACCGACTTCAGAGGACGCAAGCTGACCGGGACGGTTCCCCTGCACGTCAAGGTTAGCTATCAGTACCCCGTGAGGTACGGCGTGCCCGTGTCCGGGCGAAGGGCTTTCGGAATCTCCGGTTCTAGCGCCGTCGCCTGGTATGGCTCCGGGGTCAACGATTGGATACCGCTGTTCAACGCGGAGGGCGCTTCCACACTCAACATCGACCGGCCTGTGGCCACGGCAGACAAGCTCGGAAACGGATGGTCGCTCGATGTCCATCACGCAATCGATTCGAAGCTGCCCCAGTTCGTACAGAAGGGAGATGGAGGCAAGGTCGAGCGCCGAGTCGGCTACTTGCACAAAGTCCTTAGGGCCGGCTATCAGATTCGGCCCGTGGTGGACTCGAAGGGCACTGTCTACTATACGAACGCCGATGGGTCGTGGCTCTACCGACTCGATGCAACAACGCACGCCACCACGTATTTCGTTGTCCCAGGAGGGGGCGGCGCGCCCACTGCAGCGTTTGTTGACCGGAACGACGCGGTATACGTCAGGAACGGAAATGGCCAGCTCTGGCGGAGGGAAACGACGGGCAGCTGGATGCTAGTCTCAGGCAACGGGAGCGCGAGCGGGGAGGTCGCCACAGGGACCTCAGCGGTGCACTCGCCTATCTCTGCATCCGATGCCGCGATCGACGCGAACGGCAGCATATATATCGCTGACGCCAACAGGTGCATGGTCTGGAAGATCGACGGCGGTGGCGTGGTGAGTCCGCTAGCGGGCAACGGGTACTATGCTCACTCCGGGGATGGTTCGGCGGCGGTGAGTGCCTCCCTCTCCGGAATCGCGGGCTTGGCTGCTGACAATCGGGGCAACGTCTACATAAGCACATACCAAGGCATACGCAAGGTCGACCCAGCGGGGATCATAACGACGCCTTGGACCGGCTACGTTGGCACGCTGGCTGCAGACTCCACCGGCTATGTCTACGTGCCGGGCTTCTCGGCGCATCTGGTGTACCGGCTTGCCGAGGGGCGCCCCGCCAGCGTCTTCGCTGGCGCCTCGACGGGGTCGACATCAGACGGCATCCCGGCCACGCTCGCATACGTAGGCTGGCCCACCGCAGTTGCCATCGGTCCGGAGGGCGTCTACATCGCATCAACCGCTGACAACGGGATGGGCGAGCTGTTCAAGGTGTCCTGGGGCAACTTCGAGGCCCAGAAACTCGGCAATGGGGACTTCCAGGTCAACGATGACAACGGTCTCGCTTACGTCTTCTCGGCGGACGGTCGCCACAGGCGGACGATCGATGCGAGGGCGAACACGGCTCTCGTGTCCTTTGGATACAACGGGTCAGGCGCGCTCGGTACCGTCACGGACCGGTTCGGCAATGTGGTCACGATCAGTCGCGACGCTACGGGGACAGCGCTTTCGATCGTCGGTGCTTACGGGGATGTGACCTCCCTTACGGTCGACAGCATGAACAACCTGCGGAAGGTCGGCTACTCCGATGGCGGTGAGTATTCCTTCGACTACGACGGGCGAGGGCTGCTGACCGCGAAGAGGGATCCGGCTGCGGGGACTTCCGCGTATGACTACGACGCTGACGGCAGCGTGTACCGCACGACGGATGCCGAACGCAACACGTGGGACTTCTCGCGACAACCTGATCCGTTCGGCAGCCTCGTGTCGACCGTGCACTCGGCCGAAGGCAACACGACGACGTATGTCGACCGGTCATTCGCGGACGGTTCGTCGATGACGACCATCACGAACCCGGCCGGAGCAACAACGCGCTTCTCGCAGACCTCGGGACAGATGACTGCCACTCGTGATCTGCCGGGCGGCATCCACCAGACGTTCTCGTACGGCTGGGACGACGCTTTCGGCCAGCGTCGGCTCACCAGCGCCACATCTGCGATGCCGAGTGGGCTGACCAGGACCGTCGGCGCCCGCTGGACGTACACCGACACGAACGGTGACGGAAAGCGCGATCTCTTCTCTGACACGATCATCGTGAACGGCCGGGAGTCGACTGTGACCCAGAACGCGAGCGCAGGCAGCATCGTAGCCGTCTCGCCGACTGGTCGCACGACTAGTTCGACCTACGACACCGCCACACTCCTTCCGTTGCACACGTCGCTGCCCGGTCTCTTCGCCCTCGACTACCAGCACGACGCACGGGGCCGTCTGGCCACGCTCACCGTCGGTGATCGAACAGCCGCCTACAGCTACGACGATCGTGGAAGACTCGCCACCGCGACGGGTCCGGACGGCCGAAGCACGACTTACACCTACGATCCGCTCGGCCGTCCACTCACGGCCGTCCGTCCCGATGGTTCCGCGATCGGCTACCGATACGACGTGAAGGGCGAGGTGACCGCGCTCATCTCCGCTGCTCCAGCGACATCCACCTTCACCTATGCCGGCACCGGCCAGCGCCAAACGTTCGACCCGGCCTTCACCGGGACCATCAGCTACACGTACGACAAAGAACACAACCTCAAGACGGTGACGCTTGCCTCGGGCGCTCTCATCTCGAACACGTACACGTACGGTCAGCTCACCGACATAGCTTTCCCGAACGGACAGATACGCTTCGAACGAGGCCGTTGAGGCCGCCTCAACGCCGCCGTGCGCGGCTCCGAGGTCGCCACATTCACCTACGACGGCTCGCTCGTGACCGCCGATGCTCGCCACGGGTCGCTCGAGACCACGCTCTCGTGGGGCTACGACAACGACTTCCGCCCGACCTCGTTCACGTACGCCGGTGGGACCGTCTCGTACGGCTACGACGCCGACAGCCTACTGACACACGCTGCCGACTACGCGATCTCGCATGACGCGAGCAACGGCCTGCCCACGGCCGTCAGCGCTCCCGGCTTCACGCTCGCGCGCGGCTTCTCGCCCTACGGTGAGCTCGACGACACGACGATGACAGTGGCCGGCACCGCCGCTTACGGCTACTCACTCACCCGCGACAACTCCGGACGGATCACCTCGCGCACAGAGCGCATCGGCGGCGAGGCTCGCACGCTCGGCTACGCCTACGACCTCCTCGGCCGCCTCACCACCGTCACCTGCGGCGGCGACGTCGTCGAGGCATACCGCTATGACGCCAATGGCAACCGGACGCACGCGACCGTGCCCGCGCGCGGCGTCGACTCCACGATGACCTTCGACACCGCTGACTGCATCGCCACCTCGGCCGAGGCCACCTACACCACGGACGCCGACGGCTTCGTCACCTCCAAGGAGACGTCCGCCGGCACCACCACCTACCGCTACTCCGCACTCGGCGAGCTCACGACCGTCAGCGTCCCGTCCGGACACACGATCACGTACGCCTACGACGCCTTCTCGCGGCGTGTGTCGCGCAGTGTCGACGGCACGCTGACCGACCGCTACCTGTGGGCCGACGCCACGCACCTGCTCGCCGTCTACCCGGCCGAGGGCACCACCCCCACCTACCGCTTCGCTTATGCCGACGGCCGCGTGCCGACTTCCGTCGAGACGAGTGCGGGCACGTTGCGGCTGCTGACCGACCAGGTTGGCACCGTGCGTGCGCTCGTCGCTTCCGACGGTACGATCAGCTCCCGGGTGGAGCGCGACAGCTACGGGGCGATCACGTCGGGCACCGCAGGCTTCCCGCTCGGGTTCGCGGGAGGACTCGAGGATGCCGATACAGGCCTCGTGCACTTCGGCGCGCGGGAGTACGACCCTGCGCTGGGGCGCTGGCTGTCCCGCGACCCGATCGACTTCGCGGGCGGGGACGCCAACCTGTATGGCTACGTGCTGGGGGATCCTGTGGGATGGGTGGATCCGGAGGGGCTGGAGACGTGGGGTTTCTCCCTTCCCAACATGAATATTGACGGCAACGTTGTTGTTGATGGAGGCGCCCAGCAGATGTTCGTCTGGGATGACAAGGGTCATTTCGGCATCGCCAGGACCGTCAACTTCATCGGCTACAGAACCAACGTCTCGGTTGGTCAGGCATTCCTCTTCCAGCACACGTCCCGAGACTCAATCTGCGACTTGAATGGACTCGGAGGCGAGAAGGGGTGGTCCGCATCGCCCTTCTTGCGCGTCGGTCCCGTTGGGGTCGGAGGAGGAGTTGCCTCCGAGTACTTCTGGAACGATCGCACCAACAGGTATGACAAGCGTGGTACCACGGTTTCCATCGGAGGAGGGGCGTCGCTCTCGCCTGTCGACTACCACGAGGTCGTCAGCTATACCTGGGTGCAGCAGGCGTGGTAGCAGGAGGGAGTACCAATGAAGGAGAACCAATCGGCGGGTCCGCAGAACGGCGAACTCGACGAGGCGGTCGGAACGACGCTCCAGCGATGGCTTTGGCTCGCTGGACTCCCCCTGGCCGCGCTGCTCGCCGCGGCTGCACTTGTCAGGTTCGCACTACAGAAGGACTGGTTCCTCGGCGTCCCAACGCTTGCGCTTCTCGGCGCGCTCACCGCGTCTGCACTACGACTGATTGTCGTGCGCATCCTGGTCATCGCGCCAGGCGTGATCACGGTACGTGGCAGGGGAGAGACCGTCGAGCTTCAACCCGCAGACGTCGAGTCGTACGCCTCCGGGTTCATGCGGCTTGCGGGGAGCACGCAGTTGACAGTCCATCTTTCTGGCAGTGCTCCCAGATGGAAGGGGAGAACGCTCGTCGCCTTCTCCGACAGCACAAATGGACTGCTGTCTCACCTGCGAAGTTGGAGGCAAGCGCAAACGTAGCAGAGGCAGTCCCAGCATGACCTCGGAAGGTCGAGCTCTTGGCCGCCCCACCACTGTCACTGTCGGTGGAGACATTGGGGTTGACCCGGTTGCGTTGACACCCTGAGATAGGACGCATCGCATGCGTCCTGAAGGGAGTCGATGTGGCGAAGGGCGTTCCGTTCCCGCCCGAGTTCCGGGCCGAGGCCGTGAGGATGTTCCGCGCCAGCGGGCGT
>DASXUP010000008.1:0-149097 GCA_036504755.1 Coriobacteriia bacterium | reverse complement strand
ACGCCCGCTGGCGCGGAACATCCTCACGGCCTCGGCCCGGAACTCGGGCGGGAACGGAACGCCCTTCGCCACATCGACTCCCTTCAGGACGCATGCGATGCGTCCTATCTCAGGGTGTCAACGCAACCGGGTCAACCCCATGTGATGTCTGCGGCGCCTTTGACATCGACCGACGCCAGACCAATCTTCGGGCAATAGTCCCAGCCACACGACTAGAAGGAGGGGCGCGTTACTTCGCGGCCTCGATAGCCTTCGTTATCGAGTCAAGAGTGAAGGACATCGCCCAGCCAGCGCCGACTCCCAAGATTGCGGAAGGAGAGGTGAACTCGTCGTCGATCTTGACGGCGACGAGCTTCTTCTTGAGTTCTACGGCCTTCTTGATCTCCCAGTCGACCCACTCCGACTTGTGCGTCTTCTTCCCGATGATGCAGAGGAAGTAGGTCGCGTCGCCGATCCGCTGAGAGATGACGCGCTTGATCGCGGTAGCATTCGTGCTGTTGACCGAGACGTCCACGGACAAGTCGTAACAGCTGAAGTCGAATGATTTGTTGGCATCCCATGCGATGAGCAGGTTCTTGTAGTGCTTGTCGTTGTCGTAGTCGTAGCTGATGAAGATGCGCTTCTTGGCCATGCTCGCTCCTATCGTGATCGCCCGGATACGTGCGGGGACTCAGAACCCTCGTCAAAGCCTCGCACCTCCGTCTGACAACAACAAGCCATCTGAGCTTCGAGCGCCTCTGAGCAGCACATGCGATAGAATCGGGTCGCGCCGTAAGGGGGCGGGATGCTCGAGGACGCTGCATATCCAAGAACGTATGCCGAAGCCGATCGTTTGGCCAAGCGGACGCAGAGCCTGCATCAGGCGCTGACTAAGGCCAACCTCCTGCTCCTCGCGTTCGCCGCCATGCTGGCCATCGTTGGTGCGCTACTTCCTGCTCAGGTCGCTCGCGTAATGAGTGGCGTCGCAGCGTTCCTGACATTCTGTGCAGTCATCATCTGGTTCATCCTCGCTCGCGGACGATTCGACAACCTCTGGTTCGACGCGCGGGCCGTGGCCGAGTCCCTGAAGACCATGACGTGGCGCTACATGATGCATGGTCGTCCGTACGAGTCGGGGTTGACGAAGAAGGACGCGGACGATCGCTTCTTCTCTGAGATAGCCGAGGTCCTTGACGAGCAGGCAGACGTCGCGAACCGACTGAAGTGCCCGGAGAATGCGCCCGAGATAACGGACAAGATGCGCGAAGTGCGCGGCATGCCCTGGGAAGAGCGCCTCCACATCTACGTGCAGGATCGCGTGCGTGATCAAAAGCAGTACTACGGCCGGCGATCGAACGAGCACCGGCGGTCCGCCCAGCAGTGGTCAGCAATCGTGTTCGCCTTGCAGGTGGTTGCCATCGTTGCCGCAGTGTGGACCGTCGCGCGGGGTGGCACCGACTTGTCCGGACTCGCGGTGGCATGGGCCGGATTCGGCATGACCTGGACGCAGACGAACCAGTACTCGACGCTGGCGCATTCCTACGGAATGACCGCACAGGAGTTCGCGCTGATCGAATCGAAGATGCAGCTGGTGGAAAGCAACGCCAGTCTCGTTAGGCACGTCGAAGAGGCCGAGCTTGCGGCCTCCCGCGAACACACGATGTGGGTCGCACGGAACGTCCTGTAGCACGACGAGAGAAGGCGCGAGTGCCCGGACTCAAGACGTACGATCTCTTCATAAGCCATGCTTGGAAGTACAGCAGCGGCTACAACCGGATCGTCGGCATGTTGAAGGAGGCGCCCTACTTCTACTGGCGCAACTACAGCTGTCCCCGAGAGGATCCGGCTGTCGACCCCGAGGCTAGGTACTCGAAGGCAACTCTCCTCTCCGAGCTTGACGCTCAGATTCGACCTGTGAACTGCGTGCTCGTGCTCGCAGGCATGTACGCTGCGCACAGTGAGTGGATCCAGGCCGAAATCAACATCGCTCGAAAGTACAACAAGCCCATCGTCGGCGTCCGGCCTTGGGCATCCCAGGTCGTGCCGATCACCGTGTCCGGCTTCGCCAGCGCCATGGTCGGCTGGAACACCCCGACGATTGTGCAGGCCATCAGAGACTACTCGTTATAGGAAAGGTGCAGGTCTACCTTACCAACCACTCGGCGAGGCGGACGGCGCTGTTCTCCCGGAACTTCAGCACCATCAGCTCATCCCTTGCCGAACCGGTGAACCGCCCCCACACGATTCGGTCGTACAAGCCGAGGTACTCCCTCTCAGACCAGGACTTGTCGTAGGTCGACTCGGCGGACGGGAAGAGCGCTACATTGTGCGGACGCTTCTCGCCGTCGCCAAGTCCGAGTTCCCAAGGAATCCACGCACTGTCCTTCGTCCTTGGGGTCACGAGCAGGACGAACTTCTCACAGGCCTTCACGACGGAACGTAGGCGCTCGGCCGTAGCGAACAAGTCGGACCCCAGCTGCCCGTCGCGTTCATCGACGTACACCCGGCCGCCGTGGTTTTCCAGGATGAGCGCGACCGCCGGGACGAGATCGTGGTCGGCGGACGAATGCGACAGAAAGACGGTCTTGTTGCGGACATCTCCCGCAGACTTGAACACGACCTGTGCTCTGGCTTCCGATGATATGTTCCGGAGAGTCTGATAGCTGAGGAACTCGGCCACGTGATCATCCTCCCGCGCTGCTGGCCCCACGCGTGCCTATCCTACACGCCGGATGCGACACCGGAGGGGGCTGAGCCCGTCGCTCTCCTGCTTCATGTCCTGCATCGTAGTCTTCGCAGCCTGCGGGGGAGCGCAATCTCATCCGTGAGCGTTCCACACTTCCATTCCACAGAACGACGGAGGCAGGATAGAAGATTCCGGATGGAAGAGAAGACTCAGGTCCCCGCCGCGCTCATCACCCGAAGGTGGACTTCAGAGATCCCGCAGCAGCCACCTCTTCCTGGCGGACTCGACGGTCCTGTGCTTGATCTCTGCAGTGATGTCGGAGTGTCGCGCCAGCTCCTCCCGCAGCCGTTCAGGACGCCAGCATTCCCGCTGAGCGCGTGTACGCAGCTTGCTGAGGGACTCGGCTGCGAACACGGCCTCCACAGTAAGGCGGGCCTGTACTTCAAGCGCCTCGCACTCACGGCAGCGCCGATGCGAGCATTCGTCGCCGGTGAAGTGGCAGCGGGCATCAATCGCCATCGACTCTTCCTGATGCGACCCCGACTCATCCGAGCGGCACACCTGAATCGGTACCGAGACCGTTGAGGTCACGGGCTGCGTGAATCGGTGGCGTCGTGAAAGAACTTCTGTGTCTCCCAACGTTGGACTCCTATCGCTATCTGGGTCGGCCATCGACCTGATTGAGAATTTGCGTTTCGTAGAACTGTGGCAATGCCAACTTGAGCGGGGATGTCCCAAGGGCTCGGCATTCCTGCTCACGTGCCGGGCTCGTCCAGTCACTCCACGAGCAACGCATCGAGCCGGAGGACGGACACGTGGAGAAGCGCGAGAAGCCAGTAACTGTGGAGTAACTGTCACCAGCCGATCGGACGGGATCTGAGAGGGTCTCAGAGGACGTCGTCTGTGCTTGAGAAGACCGGAAAAGACCTGGTCAGACGTCGTTTGGGAGCGTTAGGAAACCTGTGCTCTATCCCCTGAGCTACGAGGGCGCTCGCGCCCACAGATGGTACCAGATGGCCTAGCGCTCCGCCTCCGGCGTCCGCTGCAACGCGAGGATGGCGAGGTCGTCCGAGAGCTGACCGCCGGAGAACATGACGGCGTCGTCCACGATCCCGGTGACGATCCCTGCGGGAGTCCCTCCGGCCAGCCGCTGCAGCATCGCGAAGACGCGCTGCTCTCCGTAGAGCTCGGCGCCGCGGCGGGCCTCCGTGAGCCCGTCCGTGTAGAGGAAGAGGACCTCGCCGACGCCGAGCGACGTCTCAGAGTCCACGTACCGCACGTCGTGGAAGGCTCCCACCAGCGGGGAGTTCGGCTCGAGAGTGCGTATCTCCCTGTCGACGCCCAGGACGGCACCTGTCGTGTGGCCCCCGCTGCAGTACACGAAGCGGCCGTCGCGACAGTCCAGCACGCCGTAGAAGACGGTCGCGAACACTTCGGCAGGGGACCAGCGGAGCAGGACCTCGTTCGCCACGCGAAGGGACTCCGCGGGTGCCCAGGCGTCCTCCGTCGCCGTCGCGCGGATGGTGTTCTTCACCAGCGACGTCAGCACGGCGGCGTTGATGCCCTTGCCGGAGATGTCGCCCACGGTGATGCCCACCAGGCCGTGCTCGATCTCGAAGATGTCGTAGAAGTCCCCGCCCACGCGCGCCATCTGCGTGGCCGACCGGTACTCGTGGGCGAAGGCGAGGCCGCCTATCCGGTCGGGCAGAGCGAGCAGCGCCTGCTGCAGCGTCTGGGCGACGCGGTGCTCGACCTCGTACAGCCGCGACGTCTCGAGTGCCGCGGAGACGGCGGCCCCCAGCTTCCGGACGAAGTCGATCTCGAGCGTGTCGTACCGGCGCGGCGCGGAGTACTCCGGGAAGATGAGGACGCCTGTGGTCTCGCCCCTGACCACGAGCGGCACGGCGAGAAGGGCGCGTATGCCGTACCTGCCGAGGACGCGCGCCAGCACGTCGTCCGCACGGTTCGCCGCGTCCTCCACGATGAGGAGCTGCGGTGTCTCCTCCACCTTGCGCGAGATGACCGTCTCGCCGGTCAGCGGCCGTCCGATGAGCTCCCTCGGAAGGTTCCAGAGGTAGCGCACGGGCCATTCGTCGTCCGCCTTGACTTCGATGACCGCCGCCTCCGCGCCCAGCGCCTCGCCGGCGCGCACCACTGTGCGCTGCATGATCTCGTCGAACTCCAGCGTGCCTGCGATGTCCGCGTTGAGATCGTTCAGCAGCCCCCCGAATCTTGCGGAGCGCATCTGCGCCGCATAGAGAGCGCCGTTCTCCATCGCGATGCCGAGCTGGTCGGCGATGCTGTCGAACAGCGTGATCTCCTCTCGGGCGGCCGGCGGCTGCTCCTCGAACACGAGGGTCAGCACGCCGACGACGCGGTTGTGGGCGCGTACGGGGACCGCGATCCATCCCCTCCCGCCCTCTCCGGCGGACTCCGCGCGCCGTCGGGTGCCCTCCGGGAGCTCGTCGAACCCGTACGTCATCGTCTTGCCGAGCAGGACGGCGCGGGCCGAGACCCAGTCCTCCTTCAACGGACCCTCGTCGAAGAGTGACTCCACGCCTTCGCCAGCGCAGCAAGTCGCCAGCTGCCGCAGAACGCCCGCCGTCTCGTCGAACCTGTGCACGGCGCCGGCGCGCACGCCCAGCAGATGCTGGAGCGCGTCCAGGACCCGGAGCGCGAGCTCGTGAGGATCGAGAGAGCTTGCAGCCGCCGCCGCCGTCTCCTTGAGCACGGTCGTGCGCGCCAGCTCCCGCTCCGCCTGCCCTCGCGCGTCTTGGAGCCGAAGACGCGCGGTCTCGAGCGAGCGGGCGACGTCTCCGATCTCGTCGGCGCGCTCCGTCCGCACCCCGCGCTCCAGGTTCCCCGAGCCGATGCTCTCCGCGTCCTCGGCGAGCAACCGGAGCGAGCCTCGGACACCTCGGCCGATCAGAAGGGCGATCACGAGTGAGGCGATCGCCAGCGACGCGCCTGCGGCGAGCGCGTCCCCCAGCGAGCGGTAGAACGGTGCCAGGGCCCGTCCCGAGTCCACCGACGACCCCGCCGCCCAACCCCACGGCCTGATGGGCACGTACGTCGCGATCCGAGTCCCGCCCAGGGGGAAGCGGAAGTCACGCGTGGACGAAGCGTGTCCTCGAAGCGCCTCGCGGACGATCGGGAACCGTGCGCCCCAATCAGCCCGCTGCTCGGCGAAGCGCGGATCCTCGTTCTGGAACACCACGTGTCCCGCGGAGTCTACGACGCTGATGCCGCCGCTCTCGACGCTCACCGGGAATTGCCGCGACAGCTTGCGCACGTCGACCAGCATGAGCATGACGCCGCTGAACCTGCCGTTCGGCGTCTGGATGCCCTGGGCCACGTGGAATCCGACGGTCCCGTCACTCGCTACGCGGCTGGGCTCGATCCCGGCGTGGCCGGGCGAGCTCATGGCCGCGCGGAACGCGGTGTCGGCCGAGAGGTCCTGCCCGATCATGCCGGGATCGCTGGCGCCAATCACGCGACCTCCCATGTCGGTCAGCAGCAGGTGGTCGGCGGGGAACGGCTCTAGGACGCGCCGGAGCTCGACCGTGGACGTCTCGGAGGCCGGCTCGGAGGCGGCGATGAGCTCGCCCGCCGGCTGCATGGAGCGCTGCATCTCCTCCACGAGCAGTTCGAAGGAGGTGGCCGCGAGGCGCGCGTAGCCGAGCCGCTGCTGCTCCACCAGCGAGATGCGGGCGGCGTACCACTGGTAGTAGGTGAAGGCGAGGACGACTGACAGCGGGATCGCGACCGCGAGCCAGATCGCCGCCAGCTTCATCCCGACGCGCCGGCCCAACCCGACTCCCTCCTGCTCGCGCCGCAGATACGTACTCATCCCCCCTTGGTCCCCGCGCCTACCAGATTCTGCTTGCTGTCACGCCCCTCACTGCGCCCGGGCTACAGGGTGTTACCCCCCCCCGGCCGTCCGGTCTCGCCCGCCGTCGGGAAACATGCGCTTGGAGGATCGGAGCGAGGCGAGAGAGGTGAGCGCATGGACATCCTGCTGATCGTCGGACATCCGAACGCGGACAGCTTCAACCACGCGATCGCGCGGACGGCGAAGGAGGAGCTGGAGGCCGCGGGGCATACCGTGCACCTCCACGACCTCTACGCCGAGGGGTTCGACCCGGTGCTGCCGCCCGAGGAGATCTCGCGCGAAGGCGTGAGCGATCCGCTGGTGAACCGCCATTGCGAGGAGCTGCGGTCCGCCGACGGGATCGTGATCGTGCATCCGAGCTGGTGGGGTCAGCCGCCGGCGATGGTGAAGGGGTGGGTCGACCGCGTCTTTCGCGCGGGCGTGGCCTATCGTTTCGAGGCGACGTCTTCGGGCGAGGGCATCCCGGTCGGCCTGCTGAAGGCGCGCAAGGCCGTGGTGTTCAACACCGCGAACTCGACCCCGAAGCAGGAGTGGGGAGCCCTCGGTGATCCGCTCGAGAGCATGTGGGACAACACCGTGCTCGGCTTCTGCGGGATCGAGGACTTCCGCCGGAAACTGTACGCGCCCGTCATCATCAGTTCCGACGAGCAGCGCCGGCTTTGGCTCGCCGACGTGCGCGAGACGGTCGCCGAGGTGTTCGCCCCCAGCACCGCCTCCGCCCGGTAGCCGAGGCACGCGAGAGCCGGCGCGCGTTGCACGCCGGCTCTCCTCGGCCGTACCGCGGTCCTAGCTCTTGCGCTCTCCGTCGCGAGGCGGCATCGTGCCGGCTCCGCCCGAACGCGTCCCGGCCGGCTCGCGCTGAGCCTCCTGCACCTGCTCGACGCGCTCCTGCGTGCGCTCTTTGATCCGCTCCGACGCGCCCTGCACCTGCTCCATCATCGCCGGGGCCTCGGTCTCCACGCGCTGGCTCGCGCGCTGCCACCACTGCTGCATGACGGGGATCCCGCCGCCGCCGGCCGCGACGACGATCGTCCCGGCGATGGCCGCGAGCGACGCGTAGAAGAGTCCGGTCACGATCGAGGTCGCGATGGCGAGCTCGTCGAGCGCCATGAACGCCGCGACGTACAGCACCGCACCCCCGGCGAAGGCCGCGAGCGTCCTTCCGTAGCCGACCCCGCCGACGGCGGCGTCGACGGCGTCGCGCACGAATCCCGCGACCGCCGCGCCGATGATCACGATCAGCGCCGCCGCGAACACGCGCGGCAGGTACGCGATCAGCGAGTTCAGCACGCCGCTGACCGGGTTCGCCCCGAAGACGCCGAACGCGAACTGGAGCGTGAAGAGCATGACCGCCCAGAAGGCGATCCTGCCGAGGATGCCCGAAGCGTCCCAGCCGGTCCTCGCCAGCGCGGTCTTGACTCCGCCGCGCTCGACCAGGTTGTCGAAGCGCAGGCGATGCAGGATCCCGGCGATCGCGCTCTGGACCACCCGCGCGATGATCCAGCCGATGCCGAGCACCACGAGGAACCCGACCAGCTGCACCAGGAACGTGCCCAGTCGGGCGGCGGCTGTCGCCAGTCCCGCCAAGATGGCTGCCATATCCATACCTCCGAATCCTTGCGCCGACGCGCGCGCCGGCAACCTCGGCCGTCAGACCCTCGCTTCCTACCCACTGGCGACCCTCCCGCGGCGCGGTCCGCCCGATGTAGCGCCGGGCGGGCATAATCGGGGCAGGCCGAGCTGGAAGGACGGGCGCTATGTTCCTCGACAGGGCGGAGGCCGGACGGCAGTTGGCGCAACGCCTCGCGCGCTTCACGAGCGACCCCTCGGCGATCGTGCTGGGCATCCCGCGCGGCGGCGTGGTGGTGGCGGCCGAGGTCGCGCGGGAGCTGCACCTGCCGCTCGACGTGGTGGTCGTGCGCAAGATAGGCGCGCCGGGCAACCCCGAGTACGCCGTCGGCGCGATGGACGAGGACGGCCGCGTCGTCCGCAGCGGCGTGCACGCGAGCGAGGAGTACCTCGCCCGCGCGGTCGCGGAGAACCGCGCCGAGATCGAGCGGCGCGTGCGCGAGTACCGCGGCGGGCGGAGCGAGCTGCCGGTGCGGGGCAAGGTCGCGCTACTGGTGGACGACGGGATCGCGACGGGCCTGACCGCGCTGGCCGCGATCGGCTACCTGCGGGCGCACGAAGCCGCGCGCGTCGTGCTCGCGACGCCGGTCATCGCGCGCACCTCGGCCGAGGAGCTGGCCGGTGACGTGGACGAGCTGGTCGCCGTGTCGAAGCCGGCGACGTTCTATGCGGTCGGGCAGTTCTACGACCGGTTCGACCAGACTTCCGACGACGAGGTGCGGAAGCTTCTCGCGGTGCCCGGCCGGACTGGCATGTGATTCTCTGATGGAGGGCGGTATGCTTCCGAAAGGGCGGCTCAGGGCCGCCGTCGCTACTCCGAGGAGCCACGTGACTCGCGAAACACGAAACCCGTCCGCCGCCCGCATCGCCACCACCCTCGGCGCCGTGGTGGCGGCTGTCATGCTGGCGATCTGGGGCGCCTCGGCGATCGCCGGCGCGATGCACGGCGAGCTGAAGCCCGAGCCGAAGCTGAAGTCGGTCACGACGCGCGTCGTGACGCCGACGGTGGCCGCAGTGGCGTCCGCGGCCGTCAGCGCTGCCGAGACGGTCACGGCCGCGCGTCCCGCCGCACCCAAGGCTCCCGCGGTGAAGGCGCCCGCGCAGGCGGCGGTCGTCCCCGCCCCGTCGGGCAAGTTCGTGGTGGTCATCGACCCCGGGCATCAAGGCTCGGCGTACGCGAGCAGCGGCAAGGAGCCGCAGTACCCCGGCGGACCCGCGGACTACCCGAAGACGCACGACGGGGCCACGGGCGTGAACGGGGTACGCGAGTCGCTGATCGTCCTGAAGGTCGGGCTGAAGCTGAAGCCGCTGCTGGAGGCGCAGGGCGTGAAGGTCATCATGACCCGCACCTCGGAGAACGTCACCATCTCGAACAAGGAGCGCGCGGAGATAGCCGACAACGCGCACGCCGACCTGTTCCTTCGCCTGCATTGCGACGGCGTGGACGGATCGTCCGGCACGCGAGGCATCTCGATGCAGGAGCCCGCGAACAGCGGGTGGCCCGCGGCCAACTACGGACGCAGCCGCAAGGCCGGCCAGCTCATCCTCTCAGCCCTGGTGAGCGCGACGGGCGCGGTGGACCGCGGCATCGCCGAGCGCAGCGACCTCGCCGGCTTCAACTGGTGCAAGGTGCCGGTGGCACTGCCGGAGATGGGCTTCCTCTCGAACTCGGCCGAGGCGGACAAGCTGGCGAGCGACAGCTACCAGAACACGCTCGCCAGGGCGCTCGCCGACGGCACGATGCGGTACCTGCGCTCCTCCCGCTAGCGGCGACCGGTCGGCCACGAGCGCGGGCCGGCGCGCTGCCCTCGGCTATACTTGTGCCGACAACCCCCCACGCGACTCACCACTCGCGAAGGTCTCGGCAAGGAGCAGCATGTACCAGGGTAAGACCGTCGGCGTCGTCGTCCCGTGCCACAACGAGGAGACGCAGATCGGGACTGTCATCTCCACGATGCCGAGCTACGTCGACCGCGTCATCATCGTCGACGACGTCAGCACGGACGGCACCTGCGGCGTCGTCGAGCGCTATGCCGCGCAGATGCCCGAGCGCATCCGCCTCATCAGGCACGAGGTGAACGGCGGCGTGGGCAAGGCGATCGTCACCGGCTACAAGGCTGCGGTCGAAGAGAAGATCGACATGACCGCCGTCATGGCGGGCGACGCGCAGATGGATCCGGACGACCTCCCGGCGCTGCTCGACCCGGTCGTGCGCGACGAGGTCGACTACTCCAAGGGCAACCGCCTGTTCACCGGCGACGCGTGGAACATCATCCCGCGCTACCGCTACCTGGGTAACTCGGCGCTGTCGCTCATGACGAAGATCGCGTCGGGCTACTGGCACGTCGCCGACAGCCAGACGGGGTATACGGTGGCCAACCTGAAGGCGCTCTCCACCATCGACCTCGACTCGCTCTACCCGCGCTACGGCTTCCCGAACGACGTCCTCGTGCACCTCAACGTGTACGACTTCCGCGTCCGGGACGTCCCGATCCAGCCGGTCTACGGCGTGGGCGAGCGCAGTGGCATCAAGCTGTGGAAGGTGGTCCCGACGCTGTCGTGGCTGCTCACGAGGCGGTTCTGGTGGCGGATGGGCCAGAAGTACATCATCCGCGACACGCACCCGCTCGTGCTCTTCTACGTCTTCGGCATCTTCATGAGCGTGCTCGGCCTCGGCCTGGGCCTCATCGAGGCGTGGCAGAAGATCATCAACAACGTCTCGCCCGCGGTACCGACCGTCGTGCTCGCCGCCCTGCTGCTGATCTCCGGCATGCAGTTCACGTTCTTCGCCATGTGGTTCGACATGGAGCACAACAGGACGCTGAAGTGAGGGTCGGCATCATAACGACCAGCTACCCGCGCTTCGCAGGCGACTTCGCGGGCAGCTTCGTCGCCGACCTCGCGTCGGCGCTCTGCCGCGCGGGCATCGCCGTCGAGGTGTGGGCGCCGCACGCGCCCGGCCTCGCCGAGCGCGAGCACGCCGACGGCGTCACCGTGCGCCGCTTCCGCTACGCGCCCGGACCCCTCGAGCGCGTAGCCTACGGCGACGGGATCGCGAACAACCTGCGCCGGCATCCCTCGGCCGCGCTCGGGCTGCCCGGTTTCGTGCGCGCGCTCAAGCGCGCGGGGCGGCAGGCGGCCGCGAGCTGCGACCTCGTGCACGTCAACTGGGCGCAGACCGCCGCGATGGTCGCGGAGCCGAGGATGGCCGTGCCGATGGTCGTCACCGTCCACGGCACCGACGTCCGCCTCGCGAAGGAGGGCGGGCGGATGTTGCGCGAGCTGCGCCGCGGCCTCGCGTTCCCGCCGGTCGCCGAGGTGATCGCGGTGTCGGAGGAGCTCGCGGCCGATCTCCGCGAGCTCGCGCCGCGGCTGCGCGACGTCACCGTCGTTCCGACGGGCGTCGAAGCCGAGCTCCTCGGCCGAGAGCGCCTCGTCCGCCACGCGAAGGGGCCGCTGCGCGTCGTCTACGTAGGCAGGCTGCTGCAGAGCAAGGGCGTCCACGACCTCGTCGAAGCGTTCATGGCGCTGCAGCGCGACGCGGTGCTGACGGTGGTCGGCGGAGGACCGCAGGAGGGACCGGTCGCGTGGCGGTTCATGGAGGCGGGACTCGAGGAGAAGGTCCGCATCCTCGGTGCCGTGCCACGGCCGGCCGCGCTCGAGGAGATGGCCGACGCCGACGTGGTGGTCGTCCCGTCCCGGGCGGAGGGGTGCGGCGTCGTGGCGATCGAGGCGTCCGCCCTCGGCGTGCCCGTGATCGCGACGCGGGTGGGAGTGCACCCCGAACTGCTGCGTCACGAGGAGCAGCTGTTCGAGCCGGGCGACGTCGCCGGGCTCACCGCGCGCCTGCGCCGCATGGCCGACGACCCCTGGCTGCGCCGCAGGCTCGGCGAGGAGGCGCGCGGCCGCGTGGAGCGAAGCTACACGTGGGACGTGCTCGCCTCGCGCATCGCCGAGGTGTACAGGCGCGCCCTCGAGGGGAGCGCGTAGGTGGAAGCGAAGCTCCGCCGCCGGCTGACGCTCGCCGCGCAGGTGGTCCTGCTCCTCGTCATCGCCTTCTTCGTCGCGCGCACGCTGGCCGTCGGCCTCGCGTCCTCCGGCTTCCTGCACCTGCGCTTCTCGCTGCCGTACCTTCTGGCGAGCTGGGTCGCGCTGCTCGGGTACTACGCGATGTACACGGGCGGCATGGACGTCATCCTGCGGCTGCTAGGCGCGCCGTCGAGCTTCGCCCGCGTCTTCAAGCTCAACTTCTCGACGAACCTCGGCAAGTACCTGCCGGGCGGCATCTGGCCGGTGTTCGGGCGCCTCACGCTCGGGCCGAAGCTCGGACTGCCGAGGCGCATCGTCGCGCCCGGCATGGTGCTGGAAGCGGGGCTGTCCGTGGCCGGCGGGCTCACCGTGTTCTTCGCGTCGCTCGCTCTCGGCGGCAGCGTGCCTGACGGCACGCAGCCGTGGCAGTGGGCGGCGCTGGCGGCGATCGTGCTCGTCGGCACCGCGCCGCCGGTCTTCCGCCGGGTGCTGGCGGTGGGCTTCCGGCTCGCGCGTGTGGACGCGCCGGTGCCTCGGCTGAGTCTCGCCGCGACCCTGGGGCTCGTCGCGTACTACGCGGTGTCGTGGCTGGTCGCCGGGCTCGCGTTCAGGCTGTTCGCGCTCGCGCTGGTCGCCGAGGCGCCCGGCAGCGTCCTGCGCTACGGCGGCGTCTACGCCGCGGCGTCGGTCGCGGGGCTCGTCGTCCTGCTGGCGCCCGGCGGCATCGGCGTGCGTGAGGGCGTCATCGCGCTACTGCTCGCGCCGCTCGTGGGCGGGCCGTCCGCGGCCCTCATCGGTGTGACCGCGCGAGTCTGGTCGACGCTCGTCGAGCTGTCCGCGTCGGCGGTCGCGCTCGCGCTGCCGGTGCGCGCGGCCGAGGAGGACGCGCCGGAGGCCGCGGAGTGAGCGCCTTCCTCACGCAGATCGTGCTGCGCGAGTGGCTGATGACGCCGCTCGTGATACTGCTCGCCGTCCTGCCCGGGCTGGGCTTCGCGGCGGTCGTCGCGCGGCGCATACGCCTGTCGTGGCCGGAGACCATCGTGGCGAGCTTCGCGTTCTCCGTGGCGATGACGTCGGTGGTGGCGACCGCCTGCTACCTCGCGAGGTTGCGGCTCGACGTGGTGCTCGCAGCGTACCTCGCGTTCATCCCCGTGAGCCTGTGGTTCTTCGTCAAGGAGTATCGGGGCGGTCACCTGCGCAAGCCGACGGCCGAGCGCGCCGGGCTGATCCTCGCGGGCGTCACAGCGCTCGCGGCGATGATCGAGAGGCCGTGGTTCCGCTCGGGCGCCGACACCTTCTACCACCTCGCCGCCACGCGGTCGCTGCTGGCCACGCAGCGCGCGCTGGTGACCGACCCGTTCCACGGCACCGGCATCGGGGTGCTCGACCCGACGTCGGGCGTCTGGCACACCATCCAGGCGATCATGAGCCGCGCGCTGTTCACGGACATCGCCACGCTCTACCTCGGTGTCACCGCGCTCGGCGCGGGCATGATCGTGCTCGCGTTCTGGGTGCTGGCGAGGCGGGTGGGCGGCAACGCGAAGGCGGCGACGATTGCGACGGTGGCGATGGTGGCCGTCGCGTACCACTTCGACTTCCGCGTTATGGCCTATCCCAAGCACCTGTCGGAAGCGCTGCTGTTCTTCGGCATCGCCGCGCTCGCCCGTCTGCTCGACGAGCCGAGGTGGCCGGATGTCGCCCTGGCGGCCGTCGTGGGTGTCGCGACCACCACCATGCACCTCGCGGCCGCCGAGTTCCTCTTCCTCGCGGGCGGGTTCATAATGCTCGCGCTCGGGTTCGGCGCCGTGATGGAACGCGCCGCGCGCGATGAGCGCTACTGGGGACGTCAGCTGGGGATGACCGCATGCGCGCTCGGCCTCACCGCGGCCGCCTCCGTGCCGATCCTGCTGCCGAAGGTGGGCGCCCTGTCGGGCAGCTCGGTCATCGGCGCGGACAGCTTCCTTCGGCTGTCCGACCACGTGATGACGATCGGCAACGTGGACATCGTGAGGTTCGGCGGGATGTACACGGGTGGACCGCTGTTGTTCTTCGCGATGCTCGTGCTCATCGCGTTCACGCTGCCGGCCGCTTACCGCGACCGCGATCCGCACGCGCTCGCGGCGGTCGCGCTCATGGCGATGATCCCGCTGGTGCTGAACGACCCCGTGCTGACGCCGTTCGCGCTGCACTTCAGCAGCTACATGACCTCCCGCATGGCGGCGCTCATGCGCTTCATGCCCTTCGTGGGGATCGCGTGGGCGCTCGGGAAGGCCCTGCCCGGCCGGGAACGGCTCATGCCCCGGCTCGCCGCAGCCGCGATCGCGCTCGCGCTCGTGGGCGCCGGCCCCGACCTCGTCTCGACGGCGACCGGCTTCTACGTGCCCGGCTTCGAGCGCGGGCTCGACGTGTACGGCCTCGGCGCCACGCTCACGATGGACATACGCGCGAGCTGGGGCGTCGAGACGATCGAGAAGATCCGGCGCGTGGTCGGCGACGGCTATCCGGTGGTCGCCGCCGAGCCTCACACGAGCTACTACATCGCCGGCATCCTGCCGGTCTCCGTCGTGGCTACGCAGATCTCCCATTCGCCCGCCGCGATCGAGGTCGTCGACGGGCCGCAGCGCCGCGCCGACATGGAGGAGTTCTTCGCTTCGTACACCTCGGCGAGCACGCGGCGCGCATTGGTCCGCCGCTACCACATACGTTATGTTGTCATCTGGAAGACACGGCTGGAGCCGGAAGTCGAAGCGGGGATGCTCCAGCAGGACGGCCTGTTCAAGCGTGCGGTGAGCTCGGAGCACATCGATCTCCTCCGAGTCACCGACGACCTCTCGGCGCGCCCGTAGGGACCCCCATGCTGTATCTCCTCGGCTTCTTGGAACTCGCGCTCGGCAACGGCACCAACACGCTCTCGGCGCTCGTCGTGGCGCTGCTCACGCTGCTGCCCGGCCTCGGCATCGCGTACGGCCTCGGGCGACGGGACGGCTGGAGCGTGCCCGCCATCGTCGTGGCGGCGTTCGCCTTCGGCGCGGCCGTCGTCTCCGTGCTCTCGCTCGCGGCGCACTATCTCGGGCTCTCGCTGACGTTCGTGCTGTGGGCCACCGTCGCGGTCTCGGTGGGCCTGTACGTCGCCGGCTTCTACCTCGGCAGAGGCCATGGACGGCCGAGGTGGGCGTGGCAGGGGCTCGCGCTGGGCGGGCTGGCGGCGATGGTCGGGATCGTCGAGCGGCCGTGGATGAGCTGGACGTCGGACACCTTCTACCACCTGGCGGCGGCGCGCTCCCTGCTGCAGTTCGACCGCCCCATCGTCACCGACCCGTTCTTCGGCGCCGTGCGCGGGCTCGACCCGACCTCGGGAGTCTGGCACACGATGCTCGCCCTGTGGTCGAAGCTCACGGGGCTGGACGTCATCTGGTTCTGGGCCGGCGCGCTCGCCGTCGGCGCGGCGATCGTGGTCATGTCGTTCTGGCTGCTCGCGAGGTTCGTCTCCGGCTCCGACCTCGCCGCCTCCGTCTCCACCGCGGGCTTCGTGGTCTTCGCGCTGTACGCCGACTTCCGGCAATACGCACAGCCCAACCGCGTCTCGATGGGCCTGGCCTTCGCGTCCGTCCTCGGCATGCTGATGCTCTCCAGACGGCCGAGGTGGTCCGCGGGCGCGCTCGCCGTCGCCGCGAGCTTCGCGACGTTCTCGATGCACCTCGCCTCGGCGGAGCTCGTGCTCATCGTCGGGGTCGTGCTCGTGACGTGGATGGCGCTGGCGGCGCTCAGCCGCCGCTTGCGGACCGGGGAGTGGAAGGCTCGCGGCGTGCTCGCGCTCCTGGGCACGGGAGCGGCGTGCGTCGTCACCGCCCTGCCGGTGATCCTGCCGAAGGCCGGCGCCGTAGGCGACTCGAACGTGGTGGGCTACGCCTCCGCGCGGCTGTCCGGCAACGTCCTGCAGCTCGGGCCGATGCTGGTCGTGAAGCCGGGCGCGATGATCGGCGGAGGCGTGCTGCTGTTCTGGGTCGCGGCCGCGGTGGCGCTCGTGGCGGGCGTTCTCGCCTTCCGGCACGACGACTTCGAGGCGCTCGCCGTGCTCGCGATCACGGGTCTGCCGGTGCTGCTGTTGCTCGATCCTCTGGTGTCGACGATCCTGCTGAGATACTCTTACTACCTCACGGCGCGCATCGCCGTGCTGCTGCGCTTCACGCCCTACATCGGAGTGGCGTGGGCGCTCGGGCGGGCCGTGGTGCCGCGGTGGCGCTACCCGCTGCTCGTGCTCGGCGTGGCGACGCTGGTCGCAGCGCTGGTGCCCGCGCCGCCGTACCTCGCCTCCGTCTTCGACCCGCGGGTCAAGGACTTCCGCCTCGGCGAGCGCTACTCGTTCCCCGTGTCGCGCCGCGTCGACCAGCGCGACGTGTGGGGCCGCCCGGCGCTGAAGCGCATGCGCGAGCTGACGGGCGACGGCTACCCGGTCGTCGCCTCGGACACGGAGTCGAGCTACTACCTCTCGGGCCTGCTGCCGGTGGCGGTCGTCTCCACCAAGTGGAGCCACATGCCGTTCACGGTCCCGGCGGCGGAGGCCGACGCGCGCACGAAGGCCGTCAACACGATCATGGACGCCAACGCGAGTGAAATCTCTCGCGCCGAGGCGCTCAGGCGCTGGCACGCGCGCTACGTGCTGATCACTCCCAACACGCCGAAGGGCCCCATCCTGCTCGGCGTGCTCGCTCGCGAGAGCGACCTGCTGCGCCTCGTGGTGCGCACCGAGAAGCTCGCCCTTTTCGAGGTGCGCTGAGAGGTTTCGCCGGGTACAACCTTCCTCTGGACGTCCGGAGCGAGAGGGGAGTCCCGGGTGGCGGCCGTTCCTCACACGCTCGACTACGTCACCTGGTCCGCGGTCGTGCTGCTCCTGGCGCTGCTTCCGGCGTTGCCGATCGCGCTGGGTCTCGGCAGGCGCGCCGGCTGGGACCTCCCGAGCGTGCTCACCGCCGCCTTCGCTCTGCAGGTCGCCGTGGTGGGCGTCGTCTCGCTCGCCGCGCACTACCTCGCGCTGTCGCTCGCGTTCGTCGGCTGGGCGAGCGCCGCGCTCCTCCTGGCGCTCGGCGTGGCGGCGTCGTGGCCACCGGGCGCACCGCGCTTCCCTCGGCCGAGATTGCCCGCGCTCGCTCTGGGGATCGGGTGCCTCGGCCTAGGCGTGTTCGAGCGGACGTGGTTCTACCAGTCCGCCGACGCTTTCTACCACCTCGCGGCCGTCCGTTCCCTGCTGGCCACGGGCCGGCCGATGGTGACGGACCCCCTGTACGGCACGTCCCTGACCGCGCTCGACCCCACGTCCGGGGTGTGGCACACGGTGCTCGCCGTGTGGTCGCGCTTCACGGGCGCCGACGTCATCCGCCTGTGGGCAGGCGCGCCGGCGGTGGGCGGCGCGATCACGGTGATGGCGTTCTGGGTGCTCGCGCGCCGCGTCAGCCGCTCGGATGCGGCGGCGACGCTCGCGGCCGCCGGGTGGCTGGGCATCAGCCTCGCCGCGGACCTGCGCTGGTTCGCCTATCCGAACCGGCTGTCGCTGTCGCTCGGCTTCGTGACGCTCGCGGCGCTGGTCGCGCTCGTGTCCGAGCGACGCCTGCCCGACGCCGCGCTCGCCTCGGCGGCCGGCTTCGCGACCGCGTCGATGCACCTCGCCGCTGCCGAGGTGGTCGGCGCGGCCGGCGCGCTGCTCCTGGGCGTGCTCGCGCTCGCCGCCCTCGCCCGGCGCGCGCGTGAGGGCGCGTGTGACTGGCGGCCCGTGCTCGCGGTCACCGGCGTGGGCTGCGCGATCGCGCTCCTCTCCGCGCCGCTGCTGCTGCCTCGGGCGGCGATCGTGGGCGCGTCGAGGTGGATGGATTACGGCAACGAGTACCTGAGCAGGTCCGTGGTCCGGCTGCCCGGAGGCATGCTCGCGGATCAGCCCGGGGCGCTGATGCAGATCGGCGTCGTGACGTTCCTGGCCGCCGCGGCCCTTGCGCTCGGCATGGCGGCCTTCGCCATCCGAACGGGCGACCCGGTCACGTCGGCGGCCGCCGCGCTCACGGGCCTGCCGCTCGTGCTGCTGGCGAACCCGCCGCTCACCACGGCGCTGCTGCGCCAGTCGGTGTATCTCACGTCGCGCGTGGCGCTGCTGCTGCCGTTCACGGCGTTCGTCGGAGCCGCGTGGGCGCTGGCCGCCCCCGTGCGCGGGATGCGCATGCGGGTGACGACCGCCGGTCTCGCGGCGGTCCTGGTGGCCGCCGCGCTCGCTTCGTCCACGCACGCGATGAAGGAGGTGTGGGCGCCAGGTGCGCGGCTGTCGGTGTTCAAGACGCGGAAGA
The DNA here is from genome assembly GCA_036504755.1 of Coriobacteriia bacterium. Taxonomy (GTDB): domain Bacteria; phylum Actinomycetota; class Coriobacteriia; order Anaerosomatales; family JAJZPX01; genus JAJZPX01. The sequence continues at coordinate 130,553 of DASXUP010000008.1, read as the reverse complement.
CCGACATCCGGCAGACGTGGGGCGAGGCCGCCGTGGCGCGCATGTCGGCCGAGGTCGGCACGGGATACCCGATGGTGGCAGGCGACCCGGACACGACGTACTACCTCGCCGGCGTCCTGCCTGTGGCCGCCGTGGCGGTGCCGGTCCGGCACTCGCCGTTCGCGGTCGAGGCCGTCGATGGCGAGGCGAGGCGGGTCGACATGCTGGCGATGACGCGATCGGCCTCCGAGACCGAGCGGCGGCGCATCCTGGAGCGGTGGCACGCCTCGTACGTGGTCGTCACGAAGAGCGCGACGGCCGCGTCGGTCCTGACCGAGCTGCGTTCGCAGCGCACGCTGCTGCGGGCCGTGGTAGAGGGCCCCGGCGTCGTGCTCTTCGAGGTGAGGCGCTGAGCTTCGGCCGCTTAAGGCCCGGAGGTCCCGACCCAGATCGTGACGGTCGATCCCTTCGGCGCGAGCGAGCCGCCCACGGGCGTCTGGTCGACGATCTTGCCCACCATGGAGGGATCCGGTGTGGCTGTGGAGTCTACCGTCACGGCGAAGCCGAGGCCTTCGAGCTTGGACTGCGCCTGCGGCTCGGGCAGCGTCTTGACGTTGGGCACGGTCACCATCTCCGGGCCGCCGGAGACGATGATCGTCACCGTGGAGCCCGCGGGAGCCTGGGATCCGCCGCTCGGATCGCTGTCGATGACCGTCCCCTTCGGCACGTCGGTGCTCGTCTGTTTCTGCACCTTCACCTTGAAACCGGCGTTCTGCAGCGCCGAGGTGGCGGCGTCCTGCGACTTGCCTTGGACGAGGGGCACGTTGACCATCTTCACGCCGAGGGAGATCGTGTAGTCGATCCGCGGAAGACCGGACGGCGGGACGGGGACGAGCGTGTCGGGCTTGGGGTTCTGACCCACCACGGTCCCGGCCGCCGACTTGTCGTTCTTCTCGGACCGCGTGCCGACCTGGAAGCCCGCGGCCTGGATCTCGTTGATCGCGTTCTGTTCCGTCATGCCCGTCAGGTCCGGCACCTTCAGCTTCTGGGCGCCCGAGCTCACCAGCAGGTCCACCGTCTGCCCGGCGGGGATGGGCGTCTTGGCCGGGGGCGATTGCGAGATGACGTATCCCTGCTTGACGCTGCTGTCGTTCTGCAGCTTGATGTCGCCGACCTTGAGCCCCGCCCTCTCGATCGTGGCGGTGGCCTCGGCGACGGGGATGTTGGTGACGTCGGGCACCGGGACGTTCTTCGGCTGCATGAACGCCGCCCAGGCGAGGAGCCCTCCTATGAGCACCAGCGCGATGAGTGCGAGCACCCACGCCCACGCGGCCCCGCGCCGCCGCTCGGGTCGTGCCGCGGGCGCGCGGTGCGTGACCGTCTCTCCGCCGCCGACGGCGGGCATGACGGATGTGTGGTCCATCGCCGCGGGCACGGCCGTCACCGGCTGCCCGGCGACGACGCGCCGCAGGTCGTCGCGCATCTCGTCGGCGGAGCCGTAGCGCTGCGCCGGGTCCTTCGCCATAGCCTTGAGGATGACGGACTCCAGCGCCGGCGGTATCCCCGGCTCGATCTGCCGAGGCGGCACGGGCTGCTCGTTGACTTGCTTGAGGGCCACTGACACGGGCGTGTCGCCCTCGAAGGGCAGCCGGCCCGTCGTGAGCTCGTACAGCACGACGCCGAGCGAGTACAGGTCGGACGCGGGGCCTATCGGGCGCCCTTGAGCCTGCTCCGGCGAGATGTACTGGGCGGTGCCGAGGACGGACCCGGTCTGCGTCATCGTGGTGTTGCCCGCCCGCGCGATGCCGAAGTCCATCACCTTGACGGCCCCGTCCGGCGTCAGCACGATGTTGTGCGGCTTGATGTCGCGGTGCACGATGTCGTAGCCGTGGGCCACCGCGAGCGCCTGGCAGACCTGCGCGCCGTACTCCGCGGCCTTCGCCGGGTCGACCGGCCCCTTCTCGTCCACCAGCGTCTTCAGGTCGGTCCCTCGCACGTACTCCATCACGATGTAGTACGTGGAGTCCTCCTGGCCCCAGTCGTAGATGTTGACGATGTGGGGGTTGGAGAGGTTGGCCGCGGCCTGCGCCTCCTGCCGGAAGCGGGCGACGAACGTCGGGTCCGCGGCGTAGCGCGGGTGCAGCACCTTGATGGCGACGGTGCGGCCGAGCACCTGGTCGACGGCCTTGTACACGTCGGCCATACCGCCGGTGCCGATCCTCTCGGTCACCCGGTACCTGTTGCCGAACACGCGCTCTTCCACGTCATGACTCCTTAGGTACTGGCGTTCATTCTAGCCGAACGGCGCCTCGGCCACGCTTTCGTCGTGCACGCCGAGGTCGGCGTGCAGCCATACCCCCTCGCGCGTCCCGGCATCCGCCTCCCGCCACCCGCGCAGGCACAGGCGAGGCGTCTCGACCGCGGGGATCGCGCTCACCTCACCACCCCCAGCGCCGTCTGGAGCACGCCCTTCGCCGCGGGAGCGGCCTCGACGCCGCCCACACCGGCGTTCTCCAGGATGATCGCGATGGCGACGCGCGGTTTCTCCGCTGGCGCGAACGCGATGAACCACGCGTGGGTGTTCTGCGACTTGCTCGCCTCAGCGGTGCCGGTCTTGCCCGCCACGGTGACCCCGGGGATCTGGCAGCGATGGCCGGAGCCCTGCGCGACGACGCCGATCATCAGGTCGCGCACGGTCGCCGCGGTCCCCGGGTCCGTCGCTTGCATCCAGGTCCGCGGCTGCGTCTGCGTGAGCACGCTCCCGCTCGCGTCGAGCACGCGGTCGATCACGTACGGCCGAGGTACGCTCCCCCCGTCCGCTATGCCGGCCGCGACCAGCGCCATCTGCAGCGGCGTCGTCGAGGGCCCGATCCGGGGGTTCGCGCGCGTGGAGACCGGCTGTCCGACGCCGGCCCACGCGGTCTCCCACGTGGTCATCCGGCTCGGGTCCGTCATGATCGACGTGCGCACCGGCAGGTCCAGCGGCGGACGGGCGTCGAACCCGAAGGCGTCGGCCTGCTGCACGAGCATGCGGCTGCCCATCTTCGCGGCGACTTGCGCGAACACCGTGTTGACCGAGTTGTACGTTGCGTCTCGAAGCGAGATGCTGCCGAAGTCGCCGCTCTCGAAGTTGGTGACCTTGCCGCCGCCGATGTCCAGCGTGCCCGGCCCCGGGAACTGCGAGTCGGGCGTGGCGACGTTGTTGGCGAGCGCGCCCGTGAGCGTCACCACCTTGAACGTGGAGCCGGGCGGATACAGCGCCGAGGTGGTCCGATTCAGCAACGGAGCCTCGGCCGAGGCGGAGGACAGCTGCTTCCACTCGGCGTCCACTTTGCCGGGGTCGTACGTCGGGTTGCTGGCCATGGCCAGTACGGCGCCCGAGCGCGGGTCGAGCACGACGCATGCGCCACGCCGTCCGGACAGCGCGTCCTGCGCGGCACGCTGCACGCGCGAGTCGATCGTGAGCGCGACGTCGTTGCCGCGGACCGGGATGCCCGCTGCCGCGTCGACCACGTCCTGCGGCGTGTTGAACTGCTGCTTGCCCGCGAGTGTCTGGTCCGCGGCCGCCTCGACGCCGTTGCGGCCGTAGCGCGGGCTGAAGTAACCGACGACGTGCGCCGCGAGCGAGCCGCCGGGGTAGGTGCGGCGGAAGACGGCGCCGGCGGGGACGGACTTCGCGAGGACGACGCCGTCGCGGGTGACGATCGAGCCGCGCTGCTGCTGCAGCTGCTCGGCGAGTCCGCGGGTGTTGTACTTGTTCGCCGCCAGCGCGGGCGCCGCCACCACCTGGACGTACGTGAGGTTGGCGACGAGCGCCACGAGCAGGACCGCGACCGCGTTGCCCACCCAACGCATGCGGCCCGACAGCGCCAGCCGCCCGAGGACGCCGCTCTTGCCGGACGCGAGCACCTCGGCGTCCTCGGCGGTCACGGACTCGTCGCCCGCGCGCATGAGGAGCGCGAGCAGCATGAAGTTCGCGAGCACGCTCGAGCCGCCGTAGGCGACGAACGGGAGGGTGACGCCGGTCAGCGGGATGAGCCGCGTGACGCCGCCGATGATGACGAACGCCTGCAGACCGAACGCTGCCACGAGGCCGGCGGCGGTGAACGCCGCCATGTCCGTGCGCGCGCGGACGGCCGTGGCGAGACCGCGCAGGCAGAACACGAGGTAGGCGGTGATGAGGCCCGCGCCGCCGAGCAGCCCGAGCTCCTCGCCGATCGCCGAGAAGATGAAGTCGGTGGTCACGAACGGGATGCGCTGCTCGAGACCTCGGCCGACACCGGCGCCGGCCATGCCGCCCGCGGCGAGCGAGAACAGCGACTGCACGAGCTGATATCCCTTGCCGGTGGCGTCGGCGAAGGGATGCAGCCAGATGCCGACGCGAGTCCGGACGTGCCCGAAGAGGAAGTACGCCATGGTGGCGCCGATGAGGAACAGCACCGTGCCGACCGCCACGTACGCCCCCCGGCCGGTAGCCACGTAGATCATCACCAGGAAGACGCCGAAGAACAGCAGGCTCGAGCCGAGGTCCTTCTCGGCCACGAGGACGAACAGCGACACCAGCCACATCGCCAGCATCGGGCCGAGCTGGCGCATCGGCGGGAGCCAGATGCCGGCGACCCGGCGCGTCGAGACGGACAGCACCTCGCGCTTCTCGGAGAGGTAGGCGGCGAGGAAGAGCACGATGAGGATCTTCGCCACCTCGGACGGCTGGAACGAGACGCCGCCGAAGCGCAGCCACAGCTTCGCGCCGTTGACCTCTCGGCCGATGACCGCGGGCAGGAGCAGGAGCACGACGCCGCCGAGCATGACGGTGTACTTGTAGCGCGCGATGCGCTCCAGGGACGGCACGACGGCGAGCGTGGCGATCATGAAGCCGACGCCTACGAAGAGCCACAACACCTGCTGCCCCGCAAGGTGCGCGTCGAGGCGCGTGATGAACGCCAAGCCGACACCGGAGAGCACGGCCACGATCGGCAGCAGCACGGGGTCGGCGCCCGGCGCGGTGAAGCGCGCGGCGAGGTGCGCCACGAAGAACGCGAGCAGCAGCGCGGCGGGAACGGCGAGGTCCTGCCAGGTGACGACTGCCTTCCGCTGGGCGGTCAACACGAGCGCGAACAGCAGGAGCACGACGGGCGCGGCGGCGGCCAGCAGCAGCAGCTCGACGTTGCGGCGGGACACCTAAGGCACCCCCGGCCCGCTCGCGGGCGGCGAGGCGGTGGCGTCGGGGCTCGTCGTGAGCGGCACCGACTGCGGCGGCGCCGCGTTCCTCGACGCCTCCACGCGGTAGCTGGCGAGGATCGCGTAGGCCTGCCCGATGCTGTCCGCCGTGACCGTGCGCTTCAGCGCGGTCTGGTCCTCCAGCGGCAGGTTCACGACCTGCACGTCCGACACGGTGTCCCGCCAGTGCATCGAGATGCCGCCGATCTCGCCGGGGACCCCGCGGTAGACGACGACCACACCGTCCTCGGCCGAGAGGTACGCGCGCGAGGCGGCGTAGCGGTAGACGCCCGCGCCGGCGAGCGATACGAGCGCTACGAACGCGAGCGCCCACAACGCGAGCCGCATCCAGCGCGAGGTGTCGGGAGCTGTGACCGGCGCGTCGCCGGGCTCGCCGAGGTCGACGACGACGGCGGTGATGTTGTCGTAGCCGCCGGCGAGACGAGCGGCGGCGATCAGCGCGTCGACCGCCTCGGTGAGGTCCGCGTGCCGCGAGAGGATCTCGGCGATCTCCGCGTCGGTGACGAGGCTCGACAGGCCGTCGGTGCACAGCAACAGGCGGTCGCCCGGCGTGGCCGTCACCTCGAGCGTGTCGGCGGCCATGTTCGGGTCGCTGCCCAGCGCCCGTGTGATGACGCTGCGGTTGGGATGCGTCCGCGCGTCCTCCTCGGTGAGCGAGCCTTGACGCACGAGGTCGGCCACCATCGAGTGGTCTTGCGTCACGCGCTCGATCCGCCCGTCGCGGTGCATCAGGTACGCTCGGCTGTCACCCACGTGGGCGATCGCGACGCGCATCCCGTCGATCATCGCGACGGTGAGCGTCGTGCCCATCCCGGTCCGCCCGCGCCCGTCGTGCGCTGCGTCGATGACGGCCTTGTTCGCCGCGCGCACCGCCCGCCCGAGCGCCTTCGCGTCGGCCCGCCGAGGTGCGTTCTCCAGCAGCACGTCCACGGCGACCCGGCTCGCCACCTCGCCCGCCTGATGACCTCCGAGGCCGTCGGCGACCGCGAACAGCGGGGGGGCGAGGAGCAGGGAGTCCTCGTTGCCCGTGCGGACGCGGCCGATGTCGCTGGCACCCGCGTACGTCTGGGTGTTGCGTGTCGCGGTCACAGTCGCTCGACCCGCAGCTTCACTCTCCCGATCTCCACGAGGTCGCCTCCCCGCAGCGGCACGGGGTAGCCCACGGTCTTGCCGTTGACGATCGTGCCGTTGGTGGATTCGAGGTCCTCGAGGACGGGCCCTCGCGGCGAGGGGTCGATCGCGGCATGACGGGAGGAGACGAAGTCGTCGGCTATCACGATATCGCTTCCGGCCGCTCGGCCGATCGTGACGCGCTCCGTGAGCGGCACGCGGATGCCGACGAGCTCCGGCGGTCCCGCGGCCACGACCAGCGCGAGCGGCCCCACCTGCTTCTTCGGCGACACGGACATCATGGATCCGAGCCCCGAGCGGATCGCCGCGAACAGGAACAGGTACAGCAGCACGAGGAAGAGCAGCTTCCCGAAGAGCAGCGCGATGTCGATCATGCGCCGCTCCGGGGCTCGTGGTACACGAGCCGTGTCGCTCCGACCTCGATGGCGTCGCCCTCGCGGAGCAGGACCTGTTCCGTCAGCTCGTGACCGTTGACCGACGTGCCGTTCGTGGAGCCGAGGTCGTTCACCGCCCAGCCCTCGGCCGTCCGCACGAGCTCGGCGTGCCGGCGCGAGACGTTGACGTCGTTGACGCAGACGTCGCAGTCGCGCAGACGCCCGATGACGAGGCGCTGCCCGCCGAGGGCGACGTCGTGGTCGCCCACCGAGAGCGTCGCCACGCCGTGCGCGGTCGCCGCCGGTGCCGCGAGAGCCTCCGACGGCCGTGCCGGCTCCTCCTCGGCAGGCTCGGTCGCGGCGAGGTCGGCCGACACGCGGAAGCGGCCCAGCCGCAGGTCGTTGTGGGTGTCGAAACGCACGTGCGGCTTCGCCGTGAGCGTGTAGCCTTGCTCCCGGGCGTGGTCTGCAAGGTATGTCGCGAGTTCTCCCTCGAGCGTGTTCGTGAACTCGCCGAGGTTCCGCCGGTCCTCGCGCGACAGGGCCACCGTGTAGCTCAGCGGCGCGTACACCTTGCCGACGCCGACGGCGCGTCCGTCGTCCATCGCCTTCGCGAGCGCCTTCGCCAGCTCCACCGGCTGCACGGGCGAGCGGAAAGCACCGGCGAAGAGGCCTTCGACGGCATCGGCTACGCGGTCCTCGAAGTCGGAGAGGATGCTCATGGCTGAGTAGGGTTTACCCGGCTTCCCGGTCGGCGGGCCCGTCTTCCGCCTCCCCGCGGACGGGGGGCCCGAGGGCGATGACGATCGCCATCAGTATAAGAGACACGGCGAGGTGTTGCAGCGCGGACGTTGCCGGCACGAAACCGCGGCCCTCCGCGAGCGACCATGCCGCGTACCCGCCGAAGAGCGCAGCGCCCCCGAGAAAGAGGCCGAACGAGGCGCCGAGCCGCGTACCTCTGCGGCACAGGACGGACGTGACGGCGGCCGAGCCCGCCCAGGCGAGAACGGCGATGAGCGGCCCGGGAGCTAGGAGCGCGCGGCCGATATCCGCTATCGCGAGCGACGGCCACGGCCCGGCCAGCATCCCGAGGTCGACGGCGAGCAGGGGAGCCGCATGCCCGCCGCCGGCCGAGAACAACGCGACCCACAGCGCCGCGAGCCCGGCAGCCGCGGCTGCCGGCAGTGGCTCGAAGGTGAAGCCGAGCAGCAGCGGGACCGCGAACGCGGCGCGCGCGACGGCGAGCGCCGGTGCCGCCAGCGCGAGCAGGCTGTCGCCTCGGCGGTGGCGTCCGAATGCCGCCCAGGCCGCCAAGCCGGCCGCGACGACCGCGGCCGCCCCCCATGTCCGCGCGAGGGCCGCTCCGATCGTCAGCGCCAGCAGTGCGAGCCCCACGCCGAGCGAGGGCGCCGCTGCGGCCGCACCCGCGACGAGCAGGGCGGCGACCGCGATCGCCGGCAGCCCGAGGCGCAACGGCAGCAGGCCGACATACGCCAGCCAGCCGCACACCACCGCGCCGGCGACCCGCGTCGCCCGCGGGGAGAGCCACGCCCAGCGGTCCCACAGCCCGAGGCCCGCGTACTCCTCGGCTTCCTCCTCCTCGTCGTCCGCCGTGAGCTCCACGACCGTCGCCGCGAGCGCTTCCCGGCCGGCCTTGGCGTCGCCGAGGTGAGGCAGCAGCGCATCGGCGAAGGCGGCGACGGCGGGGTACCGGTCCGCTGGCTCCGGCGAGAGCGCGGCGAGCAGCACGTCGTCGATGGCCGCCGGGATGCCATGCAGCAGCTCCGAGGGCCCCGGCACTTCCGCGGCGCGGGCGCGCGCCAACGCCTCCTCGGCAGTTGCCGCCGCGAACGGGTTCGCGCCGGTGAGCAGCTCGTACGCGAGCGACGCGAGCGCCCACTCGTCAGTGCGCGCGTCGAGCGGCTCCCCCTTCAGCTGCTCCGGCGGCATGAAGCCGATCGTCCCTTCCTCGGCCGATGCGCTTCCGCCCAGCCCGGTGAGCGCGGCTATGCCGAAGTCGGCGACCTTCACGGTGCCCGCGCGGGTGACGAGCACGTTCTCCGGTTTGATGTCGAGGTGCAGCACGCCGTTGTCGTGTGCGAAGTCGAGCGCGTCGGCGACGGGGCCGAGGACGGCAGCGGTCTCTTCGAGCTCGAGCCGGCCCAAGCGGTGCAGCAGCTCGGCCAGCGAGACGCCCTCGACGTACTCCATGATGAGGAACGCCTCGTCGGGATCGGTGTCCCATTCGAAGACCGTGACGATCGACGGATGCGCCAGCATCGCCGCGGTGCGCGCCTCGCCGAGGCCGACTCGGCGCATGTGGCCTGCGGAGTCCACGGGCAGCGGCAGCCGCTTGATGGCGACGCGGCGGCCCATCTTGGTGTCGTAGGCGAGCGCGACGGAGGCATGACCGCCCGAGCCGAGCTCGGTCAGCGGGCGGTATCTGTCGAGGATGAGCGCCTGATCCACGTGACCTCCGAAGTCATTCTACCTGCAACGGCGCGGCGAACACCGCTCGTGCCGGGCGCAGGACGTGCCGATGGTAGGTCCAGGCGGCAGAGGAGACACCCCGGATGGCGATCGACGGACGCACGCTCAAACAACAGCCGCCCGACGCGGCGACGGAGGCGTACAACAGCAAAGGCCTCAGCCTGGTCGCGGCCCTGATCATATGGGTGCCGCTGCTGCTGTTCCTGTGGTTCACCTACTGGACGGGGACGTTCTTCGGCGGCGTGCTCGGCGGTCTGGGGTCGGTCCTCTCCACCGCGGCGACGATCGCCGTCGTGTACTTCCTGCGTCGAGCGAGGCGAAGCGGCTGAAGGATCATCGCCAGGCCGTCTTCAGCCTTGTCGCACTTCAGGCCTCGTGTTAGTATGCGTTCCTGCGTTCGCGGGCGTGGCGGAATGGCAGACGCGCATGGTTCAGGTCCATGTGGGGGCAACCCCGTGGAGGTTCAACTCCTCTCGCCCGCACCATTCACCTTACCTGCGACTCCATGGTTCTCCGTGGAGTCGCTCGCGTTCTTCCCTGAGCGCGGCGCCGATAGAGGACCGCATTGTTGCCCACGCCGGGTACGCGACCGCGAACCTAACCGGCGGGAGCCGGAGAGGGTGTACCGGGCTCGGGTTCGATCGTGGAAGGGAACCAGTCGGCGAGAACGCGTCCCTTCCCGTGCCGCTTGACTTGATACATCAGCGCATCGGCATGTTGGAGCATGTCTTGCGCGGTACATGTCTCGGTGGAGTCTCCCGGGAGAGCCGTCGCGCCGATGCTGATCGTCACCGGCCAGCCTTTGGACTTCGCCAGCGATGACACCTCCGCCTCGATACGCTCCAAGACGAGCTTCGCCTCGGCGAGGTCCGTCTCGGGGAACATCAGCCCGAACTCGTCACCGCCGAGCCGTCCGAGGACGTCTTGAGTGCGTATCCGTTCGGACATCAGAGTGGCGACCGCCGCGAGCACGGCGTCGCCCGCCTCGTGCCCGAGTGTGTCGTTCACCGGCTTGAAGTTGTCGAGGTCGATGAAGGCGACCGAGAGGGGCCGCGAATAGCGGCGGCTCCTCTGGAATTCGTCGTAGAGCAGAGCCTGGAAGTGTCTAGCGTTGGCGACGGCCGTGAGGTCGTCGTAGCGAGCGAGCCGATTCAACTGGCGCAAGGCGCCGACGAGGGCGTTCACGACGAGCGCCGCGGACACGAACGTGCCCAACGTCAGGAGGAGATTCAAGGACAGCACCAGGGGCGGCTGCGGTGCATTGATGATGTCGGCCGCCAACGATAGAAGGGAGACTCCAGTCGCGAAGAGCACTGCGGTATGGCGTGCACAGAGCCATGCCACGAGGGCGATCAACCCGAAATGGAGGTGAGCGACGTCGAGCTGGGTGCCCACCGCGGCATCCAGCCACGCGAGCATAAGTGCCGCCACGGTCGCCGCCGCCAGGGACGACCGGTGATGAGCCTTGAGAAGTGCCAGGGTGGGATTCACGCTTTCCTCCAGCGTTGGGAGTCGGCAGGTTCGGGATGGCTCAGCCTCGGGAGAACCGTCTAGACGTCGCGGGGCGCGTCCTCCCTGTCGTCTATGTTATCGAAAAGAATCCCCCACCCATTGAGTCCCGATGAGTCGCGGCGAGGAGTCCGGCAGCGGGACAGGGCTAGGCCTCGACATCCTCGGCGGCACATGGATCCGCATCGTTGCTCGCATGAAGGTCGTTTCGGGGTAGAACACGGGAGACGGACCCGAGAGAGAGCAGGAAGGCGCCATGAGGATATATGTCGGTAATCTGGCGTACGCCACCAACGCCGAGGAGCTCGAGCGGATCTTCGGAGAGTACGGCGAGGTGAGGGATGCTGTAGTCATCAGCGATCGCGACACGGGCCAGAGCAAGGGCTTCGGCTTCGTCGACATGGCGAACGACCAGGAGGCGCAGAAGGCCATCACGTCGCTGGACGGCACCCAGGTGGACGGCCGCAGCATCAAGGTGAACGAGGCTCGCCCGCAGGAACAGCGCAGGACCTGACCTCGGCTGACACGAGCTGCCGTAGGCGTCAGATCGCCTTCTCCAGCACGATCGAGGTCAAGCCGGGCTGGGTGGTCAGCAGCAGGCGGTCGCACACCTCGAGCATGATCGTGAACCCCATGCCGAGCGACGCCTTCGTCGAGTATCCCGGCACGAGCGCCGCCCTCGGCAGGTCGCCGAAGTCGATGCCCGGCCCCTCGTCGCTCACCTCGATCTGGACGGCATGCGCGGTCTTGCGCACGCGCATCGTCCCGCCGCCGCCGTGCTTCACGGAGTTCGTCACGGCCTCCGTCCCCGCGAGCACGTACGCGTGGATGTCGTCCTCGGTCATGTGCTGCCGGCGCAGAACCTCGGAGAGCTCGTGCCGCAGTCCCGAGAACTGCTCGTAGTCGGCGGCGCGCCACTCCCGGCTCACCTGCCTGCCGAGGACCTCCCGAAGCTCCTCGGGCGTCATCAGCACGAGTTTGCCGCCGGTGACGGCGTCGATCACGTCGGAGTACGCCTTCCGGATCGCGAGGTCCTTGTCGCGCAAGGCCGTCTCCGCCTGCTTGCGCTGGGTGATGTCCTCCACCATGTCGATGAAGAGCGAGGGGCGGCCCTCCTCGTCGCGCATGAGCGAGCCGGTCGCCGCAACCCACAAGACCGAGGTGTCCTTGCGAACGTAGCGCTTCTCCCATCGGTAGAAGGGGATCTCCCCGCTGATGACCAGATCGGCCAGTTGCCGCATCTTCGCATGGTCGTCGGGATGGGTGACGTCGAACAGCGTGACGCCGGTCATCTCCTCCTTCGTGTAGCCGAGCATGCGCTCGTACGTGTCGTTCGCGCGGACGATCTCGAGCCCGTCAGGACTCACAAGGACGATGCCGACGGGACCCTCCTCGAACACCTTCCGGAAGCGCTCCTCGCTCTCCCGCCTTGCCCGCTCCTGCTCCGCACGTTGGGTGATGTCTGCCGAGATGCCCGCCGTCCCGTAGACGCGCCCCGACGCGTCCTTCAGGGGGAATTTCGTGGTGAGGTAGAGGCGGTGACCTACCGAGGGGACCGACACCTCCTCCTCGAACTGCACCGGCCGGCCCTGTTCTCGGACGAGGTGGTCGTTCTCCTCGAGCTTACGGGCCGTGTCCGCCGGCAGGAGGTCCCGGTCGGACTTCCCGATGACTTCCTCCTTCGGCATGCCGAACAGCCGCGCGAACTCGTCGTTCACCCTTATGAACGTCCCGTCGAGGTCCTTCATCTGGATGATGTCCGGGGAGTTGTCGATCACGGCGCGGAGCTGGGCCTCGCTCGTCGCCAGCGCGGCTTCGCGCTGCTTCAGAGAGGTGATGTTCGACAGGAACGCAGATAGTCCCGATGGGGACGGGTGGGCCTGGACGGACGCCCACATGTCCAGAGGAGCGTAGTACTCCTCGAAGGCGACCGGGCGTTGCTCACGCATCGCGCGCTGGAGCTCAGAGTAGAACGCGGTCCCTTTCGCCTCCGGGAAGACATCCCAGATGCTCTCGCCGATGAGCTCTTCCCGCGGCCTCGCGAGCAAGCGGGCGCCGCGCTCGTTCACGTAAGTGAAGCGCCAGTCGCGGTCCAGCCCGAAGAAGGCGTCGCCCATGCGCTCGAGGACCTCGTCCAGTTGCGCCGCCTCGACCTGCGCCTGGCGCTGCGCCTCGACCTCGTCGGTCGTGTCCCGTGCCGTGACCAGGACGGCGTTATCGGTGTCGAGGCGGATCCGCCGGAAGGAGAACGTGACGTACCGCGACTCGCCGAACGGTCTGTCCTCGGCCTGGAAGGGCTTGCCTGTCTCGAGCACCTCGCGCATGACCGGGACCACCCGGTCGGCCAAATCGGGCCATGCCTCGGCGTAGGGCAGGCCGAGCATCTTCCTGTCGCCGGACAGCGCCCGCAGCGCGCGGTTCAGGTAGACGTAGGTGAACTCGGGACCCACGTGGACCGCGACTCCGATCGGAAGGTCCTCGAGGACCGCGAAGAGGACGTCGCGCGAGAACGCGGCGAGGCCGGGTCCGGTGGCTTCGGTGGAGCGATCCGCGTGCATGTTCCGACATCCCTCTGCGCTACTGGGCAGCAACGCTCCTGCAGGTTCATTCCCCGCGAGGCTGACGCCGTTACGCTCCGCGCGCCGCCTTCGAGAAGATGACCGCGCCGACGCTCATCTCCAGCCAGAACGTCATCAGCCGCCACAGCACGACGGTGGCGCCGATGAGGTACGCGGGGACCTCGGCGTGAAGAAGCCCGGCCAGCGCGGCCTCGCTGAAGCCGGAGCCGCCGGGCGAGGGCGTGGCCGACCCGACCGCCTGCACCGCGAGCATGCCGAGAACGAGCGGGAGCCAGGGCACCGGCTGGCCGAACCCGCGCAGCAGCACGAAGGGTACCGAGAACAGCAGCGCTCGAGAGACGCAGGTGGCGGCCAGCGCAAGGAGCAGGCCGCCCGGCCGGCGGCTGACCGCTTCCCGCAGAGCGGAGGCGAACGCCGAGACCTCGGCGGCGACCCGCTCGCCGAGGTGCGCGGCGCGCTCGCGTCCCGCGAGCCGGGCGATGCGCCGGACCGCCGCTTCCGCGGCACGCGGCTTCAGCGCCACGAGCGCGAGCAGGGCGATCGAGCCCAGGAGCACGGCGACGAGCCCGAGCACGGCGCCGCTCCAGCCCGGACCGAGCACGCTCGGGAGGACGGCCGCCGCCGCGAGAGCCGCGAGGCCGAAGAACGCGCTCGTCACGGCGGAGCGCAGGCCCACGACCGCGGCCGCCTCGCCCGGCGACAGCCCTTCGCGCGTCAGCAGCCACGTCCACGTCGGGATCGCGCCAGACGCGAACGGCGTCACCGCGCTCGGGAACGACCCGCCGAGGTAGACGCGCGCCATCCTCGGCAGGTCCCGCGGTGCGAGGCGGCCGGCGAGCGCGCCGAAGACGGCGGCCTCGGCCAGCCACGCCGCGAGCACCATCGCGAGCGACAGCGCGAGCGCGCCGGGCGCCCCTGCGGCCGCGCGTAGCGTACGCGCGTCGATGGTCGCGAGGCCGAGCCCCAGCGCGACGACGGCGCCGATCGCCACGACGACGGCGGCGCCGCGGCGCAGCGCGCGGTGTGAAGGCAGCGCCGGTGCGGGGGCCGGGGAGGGCGTGTGGTCGCTCATCTTTGCGAGTATGCCCGGGCGAGGGGGTCGGAGGAAACCCGGTGTCACCCGCGGTGTCGCGGGTGGTGTCACGATGCCACCACGGGTGATACCACCCGTGACACCGGGCGGCGAGGAGAGGGTGGTCGGGGCGGACGAGCAGAGTCGGCGCCGGCCTGCGCGGTCGCGTACCCGCGAGCCTCAGGCGGTGCCGGTCGCCGGCCCTTCCTGCGACGCGACGGCGACGGCGACGTCGGGGAGCCCTATCGCCGCCAGCCGTGCGCGCAGCGCTCGTCCGGCGATCGACGGCAGGTTGTTCTGCTGGCTGACGTGCATACCGAAGACCGCGCGCAGCCCGTCGTGCGCGAGGCTCTCGAGTGCGTCCGCGGCGGCGGCGTTGGAGAGGTGGCCGCGGTCGCCCGCTATCCGGCGGCGCAGGAACAGCGGGTAGGGGCCGGTCTCGAGCATCCGCAGGTCGTGGTTGACCTCGAGTCCGAGCACGTGGCAGCCCGCCAGTGCCTCGAGCACCTCGGCCGAGGTGAAACCGGTGTCGGTCACGATGCCGAGGCGCGTGCCGTCGGGCGCTTCGAACGTGTAGCCGAGCGGTTCCGCGCAGTCGTGGCTCGTGCGGAACGCGGTCACGGCGAGGTCGCCGATCCGGACGGACTCGCCGGCGCGCACGGCCGAGCACTCGCAGCCGTGCTCGCGCGCGAGTCCGGCTGCGCCTAGCGTCCCCGCGGACGCGAAGACCGGCACGCGGTGGCGCCTCGCGAAGACCGGCACGCCCGCGACGTGGTCGGCGTGCTCGTGCGTGACGAGGACGGCGGCGATCCCGTCGGCGTCGAAGCCCGCCGCGGCGATGCGGCGCGCGGTCTCGCGCGCGGAGAAGCCGCAGTCCAGCAGCACGCGCGTGGCGCCGCAAGCCACGACGGCGGCGTTGCCGCGGGACCCGGAGCCGAGGATGGACAGCGTCAGCACCCGAGGACCGCTTCCGCCTCGGCGGTGACCGTGCGCGCGACCTCGTCGTAGGGGAGCGCCTCGCGTCGTGCTATCGCCGCGACGTCGTCGTGCTCGGGACGGACGCGGCGCTCCCCGCCCAGCGTCGTGACCTTCACTCGCACCGGCCCGTAGCGGGTGTCGACGGTGGCGATGAAGCGGGGAGCCACGTCGCGGTCGAGCAGCATGCGGCGCACGCCGAGCGTGCCCGTGAGCTCCATGACGAGCGCCGAGAACCGCTCCGTGCGCTCGGGTTCCACCATGACCGAGAGCACGACGCCCGCGCGTCCCTTCTTCATGACGACCGGCGTTCGCCAGACGTCGAGCGCGCCCTCCTCGAGCAGCCGCTCGCACGCGAACGCGAGGTGCTCGGGCGTGAGCGAGTCGAGGTTCGTCTCGAGCACCGCCACGACCTCGGTGCGCACGCGGCTCTGCGCCTCCTCGGGGGCCGGTTGGAGCGAAGGCTCGGCGACGTCCTGCGCCCGCTCGGCGAGCGTGACCCGGGCGATGTTGGGCACCGGCAGCTCGTGCGAGCCGGCGCCGTAGCCCGTGGCCACGGGCGTCGCGATCGGCATCGGACCGAAGCCGGTGGCGAAGGCGCTGACCAGCGCGGCGCCGGTGGGCGTGGTGAGCTCCCCCTCGATGCCGCCGGTGAACGCGGGGACGCCGACGAGCAGCTCGGCGGTCGCCGGCGCCGGCACCGGCAGCGTGCCGTGCTCGGTCTCGACGGTGCCGAAGCCGGTGGCCACCGGCGAGACCACGAGCTCGTCGACCTCCAGCGCCGCCAGACCGTCGGCCACGCCCACGATGTCGACGATCGAGTCGAGCGCGCCCACCTCGTGGAAGTGCACGTCGTCGACGGGCACGCCGTGCACCTTCGCCTCCGCCTCCGCCAGCAGCCCGAACGCCGAGAGCGCGGCCTCGCGGACCCGGTCCGGCAGCGCTGAGTGCGTGAGCAGGTCACGGATGTCACGCCAGGTGCGTGCGGAGGGCTCGTGATCGGACTCCACCCCGATGTGCGCCGCCGAGACGCCTCCCCGCGTCACCCACTCCAGCACGAGTTCGTGCGGCGGCAGGTCCAGCAGCGCGAGTGCCGAGGTGAGGCGGTCGAGGGAGTAACCGGCGTCGATGAGGGCGCCGAGGAACTTGTCGCCAGAGATGCCGGTGGAGCAGTCCAGGTAGGCGAGCATCCGCTAGCGCAGTTCCGGCACTACGGGCACGCCGCGGTTGATGCGCGTGGCGAGCGCCGCGGCGCCGAAGCCGTTGCCGATGTTGACCACGCCGATGCCGCCGGGGCAGCTGTTGAGCATCGCGAGCAGCGCCGCGACACCGCCGAAGCTGGCGCCGTAGCCGACGGAGGTCGGCACCGCGACGACGGGACACGCCACCATCCCAGCGATGACGGAAGGCAGCGCGCCCTCCATCCCCGCCACAGCGATCACCACTCGCGCGTCCCGCAGCAGGTCCTCGTGCGCGAGCACGCGGTGTATGCCCGCCACGCCCACGTCGTACAGGCGTGTGATCCGGTTCCCCATGACCTCGGCCGTTATCGCGGCCTCCTCGGCCACGGGGTGGTCCGCCGTGCCGCCCGACGCGACGACCACGTGTCCCTCGGACGGCTTCTCCTCGCGGCGGTCGACGAGCAGTATCCGCGCCTCCTCGAAGTAGCGGGCGTCGAGCGCGACCTGCGCGACCATCTGGAACTGCGCAGCCGAGGCCCTGGTGCCCAACATCACCTGCCCGTGTTCGAGCACCTCTCGGGCGATCGAGCGGACCTGCTGCGGCGATTTGCCCTCGCAGAAGACGACCTCGGGAAAGCCGGTGCGGATCGCGCGGTGATGGTCCACCCGCGCGGCACCGCCTGCGGTCTCGGTGAAGGGCAGGTGGGAGAGGGCGTCGTAAGCGGCCTCCGGCGATACCTCGCCAGACGCCACCTCCTCGAGCAATCTGCGTATCCGCTCAGGTTCCACCCGGTCGCCTCCCGCACACCTTCTACCCGCTGCCGCCCACCGCTCGCACTCTAGGATAGTACGCCAGGAAGCCGACAAAAGACGTACACTGTGGACTCAGTCCGTCCCCCGAAGGAGGAGATGTGCCGGCGATCGTCCTCGCCGTGGTTGCCGTCGTCGTGGCGCTAGGGGCGCTGGTTTGGGTGGCGGCGCTCGCCGGACGCGTCCGCAGGCTCACGACCGTGCGCGGCGAGTTCGCACGCATGGCCGCCGACGGAGACCTCATCCGCATGGCCGGTGTCATCGAGTCGCGGCTCGACGCGCTCGACCGCGTCTCCGAGCGGCTGCGCATGGACGACGCCGCCATCGCCGAGCGGCTCTCGCACGCGGTGCGGCACGTCGGCTTGGTGCGCTACGACGCGCTTCCGGGGACGTCGGGCATGTTCTCCTTCTCGCTCGCGCTCCTGGACGACGCCCGCGACGGCATTCTCGTCACCTCGATCTACGGCCGCACCGACTCGCGCATCTACGTGAAGCCGGTCGCCGGCGGCGTCTCGGACATCCCGCTGACCGGCGAGGAGACCGAGGCCGTCGCCGAGGCGTTCGGCGGCCGCCAGAAGGCCGGGATCGGCGGGAGGCGCCGTGGTTAGCCTCGGGCGCCGGCCCCTCGACGTGGCCGACATCGCGTACCTCGTCGCGCGCGTGCTCGTGGCGGCATCGCTCATCGTGCTGTTCGCCGCGCGCATCCTCGTCGTTCCCGCCGGGTACGGTCTCGCCCAGCAGCTGGGGCTGGCCGTCTTCACGGCAACCACGCTGGGCGTTATCGTCGCCTATCTCGCCACTTCCCTGTCGAGGCGGGGCGTGCTGTGGGTCGTGCTGCCTTTCGACCTCGTGAGCGGCGGGATGCTGCTCGTCGTCACTCACATGTACCAGGACCCGATGTACACGTGGTTCGTCGGCCTGGTGGTCATCTACGCGGTAGCCCTGCCGAGGCGCGAGGCGCACGCCGCCGCCGCGGTCGTGGCGCTGGCATATATGGCCGCGCACGTCATCGGCTTCTACACCATCCACGGTCTCGCCGACTACTTCCTGCTCGCGTTCAAGGCTTCCGCGATTGTGCTGGTCTCCGTGTTCGTGGCCGAGGGGAACCATCGGCAGATCGAGCGCGAGGCCGAGCTCGAGTCCAGTCATGGCGACGTCGAGAGCCTCAACCGGCAGCTGCAGCGGCGGCTCTCGGAGCTGAACGCCGTCTCCGAGATCACGGAGGTCATCCACAGCTCGCTCGACTTCGACGCGATCGGCCCCCTCGTGCTCGAGATCGTGCAGAAGGTCATCGACGTGCCCGCATGTTCGCTGCTGGTGCTCGACAAACTGAAGGCGGAGACGCTCTTCTCGGCGAGCGCGGGGCTGGGCGGCGCGGCCGGTTCCATCGGTCACTCGATCGACAGCATGACGCACGAGGGGACGCTCGAGCTCGAGGGCGGGCTCTTCAGCTGCCTCACGATCCTCGACCACGGCCAGATGATGGTCGTGTTCTGTGCCGAGGCGCGCTACATAGACGTCATGCGGCTCGAGGACCGCCTGGTGCTGCAGGCCGTTGCGAGCGAGCTGGTGGTGGCGGTCGAGAACTCGCAGCTCTACAAGCTCACCAAGCGGTTGTCCATCACCGACGAGCTGACGGGGCTGAACAACTATCGCTACATGCAGCAGCGTCTCGAGGACGAGTTCGAGCGCGCGCGCCGTTTCGACCGTCCGCTGTCGCTGCTGATGCTGGACGCCGACGATTTCAAGCAGTTCAACGACGCTCACGGCCACGTGGCGGGCGACCAGGCGCTGGCCGAGCTCGGCCGCGTGCTGAAGTCCGCGGTCCGTGAGATCGACGTGACGGCCCGATACGGCGGTGAGGAGTTCGCCGTGATCCTGCCGGAGACGGATGCCGCCGGCGCGTTCGTGGTGGCGGAGAAGATCCGGGAGGCCGTGGCCGATCACTGCTTCGCGAACGCCGACGGGGAGCGCTGCGTGGGGCTGACCGTCAGCGTCGGGCTGGCATCTTTCCCGATGCACGCCGAGGACCGCGAGGCCCTGATGCGCCAAGCCGACGAGGCGCTCTACCAGTCCAAGCACCTCGGCAGAGATCGAGTGCGCGCGGCGCCGCCGCTCGTACACCCTCTGGGCGATCCTCCTTCCGAGGCGGCCGAGGGGCGGCCGGCATGACGCGCTACGCCTTCCTGGGCCCCGCGGGGACTCACTCGGAGGAGGCGCTGCTGTCGCTGGGGCTCGACGGGATCGAGCCGGTGGCGTGCAACACGATCCCGGAGGTGTTCGCGGCGGTGGAGGAAGGTCGCGCGGACGCGGGCGTCGCGCCGATCGAGAACTCGGTGGAAGGCTCGGTCAACGCCACGCTCGACGCGCTGGTGTTCGACACGGACCTCCACATACAGAGCGAGTTCGTCCGCGATATCCACAACGCGCTCATCGTCGCGCCGGGCGTCGCGCTCCGCGACGTCACCGCCGTCTACAGCCACCCCCAGGCGACAGCGCAATGCGCTGGCTGGCTCGCGAAGAAGCTGCCCGGCCGTCCCGTGCTCGCCGCGAACTCGACCGCCGAGGCGGTGCAGCGCGCGGTGGCCGAACCGGGCGTGGCGGCGGTAGGCACTCAGCTGGCGGCCGCACTGTACGGCGGCGAGGTCCTCGCCGGAGCCATCGAGGATTTCCACGGCAACCAGACGCGCTTCGTGGTGGTCGGCCGAGGCATCCGCCCGCCGACGGGGCATGACAAGACGTCGCTGGCGCTGTTCATCCATCAGAACCGACCCGGCGCGCTGCTGATGATCCTGTCCGAGTTCGCGTACGGGCAGATCAACCTGTCGAAGCTGCAGTCCCGGCCGACGAAGAAGGTGCTGGGCGAGTACATGTTCTTCGTCGACCTGCAGGGACACCTCGAGGACGCGAACGTGGCGCTCGCACTGGACTGCCTGCGCCTGAAGTTGCGCGACGTCAAGGTCCTGGGCAGCTACCCCGCCGCACGGTAGAGAGTTCTCAGCGAGCCCGGCCTGCGCGCGCTCAGGCGCCCCCCGAGGACCCTTTCTCCGCTTAAGTAATAAGCAATGGTGAATGGAACGATTGGAATAGGTTATAGTTGACCCCGTATCACCGTGTCCCGAGCGCGGATGGGAGTCGACGATGAGCGAGGAAGCGGTCAACACGTACGGTCAGATGTGGGAGGATCTCGGGCTGAACCTGCGCAGCCATTGCGCGCTGCTCGACGCGTTGGGTCCGATGTACGGCAACGCGTTCCTCACGCAGGAGAACCGGCCGAAGGGCATGGAATACTTCGACTTCGTCATCTCCGAGATCCACGGGCTGCGCATCAAGGAGCTGCAGGACCACAAGGCCGCTGGCGGGAAGGTCGTCGGGACGTTCTGCCTGTACGTGCCCGAGGAGATCATCCGCGCGCTCGGTGCACTCTCCATCGGCCTGTGCGCGGGCGTGGAGTGGGGCACGAACGAGGTCGAACGCTACCTGCCGCGCAACACCTGTGCGCTCATCAAGAGCTTCATCGGCTTCAAGCTCGGAAAGGTCTGCCCGTACGTGGAGTCGGCGGACCTGATCGTCGGCGAGACCACGTGCGACGGCAAGAAGAAGGCGTACGAGGTATTCGGCGAGATGGCGCCGGTGTACGTCATGGAACTGCCGCAGATGAAGCGGCCGAACGACCTGGCGCTCTGGCGCGCGGAGATCGACCGGCTCGTCGAGAAGCTCGAGGATCTCACCGGCAACAGGCTCACGGCCGAGAACCTCGCCAGGGCCACGAAGGAGGTCAACGACAAGCGCCGCGCGCTGCAGCGCCTCAACGCCGCCCGCGCCGCGTCGCCGGCGCCGATCTCAGGGCTCGACGCGCTGCTGGCCGTCCAGGTCGCGTTCTACGACGACGTGCCGCGCTTCACGCAGATGGTGAACGCCATCGCCGATGAGCTCGAGCGGCGGGTGGTCTCGGGCGAGGGCGTGGTACCGGCGAGTTCACCGCGCGTCCTCGTCACCGGGTCGCCCATGGCGATCCCGAACTGGAAGGTGCACGACGTCATCGAGAAGGCCGGCGGCATCGTCGTGGCCGAGGAGATGTGCACCGGCAGCCGCTACTACGACACGCTCGTCGCCGAGGTGCCGGGCGCGGATATCGACACGCAGATCGACGCCATCGCGACGAAGTACCTCGACATCAACTGCGCGTGCTTCACTCCGAACGACGCCCGGATCGACGACGTCATCCGGCTAGCGGAGGAGACGAGGGCCGACGGCATCGTCCATTACGCGCTGCAGTTCTGCGCGCCGTACCAGATCGAGGCCTACTCGGTCGAGAAGGCGGCGCAGGCGGCCGGTATCCCGGTGCTGCGCATCGACACCGACTACTCGATGGAGGACCTCGGCCAGCTCAAGACACGCGTGGAGGCGTTCCTGGAGATGCTGGAGCCGGCGACCGAGGTGGCGTGACCGCGATGAGAGTGCTCGGCCTCGACATAGGCTCGCGCAGTGTCGACGCGGTCTGGCTGGACGGCGACCGCGTGGTGGAGCGCGCGGTCGCCGACTCCGGGTTCGACCCGCAGGCGGTGGCGTCGTTCCTCTCCGAGATGGACGGCTTCGAGCGGGTGGTCGCGACGGGGTACGGACGGCACGCGGCGGCATCGGCCCTGGGTGCCGATGTCGTGACCGAGATCAAGGCGTACGCGCTGGGAGTCGCTCACCTGTATCCGGACGCCCGGGCCGTGCTCGACATCGGCGGACAGGACACGAAGGTGATCTCGCTCGGGCCGCGCGGCAAGGTACTCGACTTCGAGATGAACGACAAGTGCGCCGCCGGCACAGGCAAGTTCCTCGAGGTGATGGCGCGGGCGCTCGGCTTCGAGCTCGACGAGCTCGGCCCCGCCGCGCTCGACGTTCGCTCCGGCGTCCGCATCTCCTCGATGTGCACCGTGTTCGCCGAGAGCGAGGTGACCGGGCTGGTGCACCGCGGCGAGGACCTCCGGCGGATCGCGCTCGGACTGCACGACGCGATCGCCTCGCGCACGCTCGCCACGCTCGCGCGCGTCTGCCCGTCGGGACCGCTCGTGTTCGCGGGCGGGGTGGCGAGGAACCCGGCGATGGCACGCCTGATCGCCGACGGGTTCGACGGCGAGGTCCTCGTGCCCGAGGAGTGCCAGACCGTAGGCGCCCTCGGAGCGGCGCTGTCGGCGCGCGCCGACTCTCACGCTCGCTAAGGCCGGATCAACCTTCGACAGGAATGCATGCTTGTGCAGGGGTTCACAAGCGACGCGCGAATACCCTCACGTCGGGTCCACGCGATAGGGGCATTCGGAGGGATGATCGGTGTCTTCTGCAACTGAACCCTGTTCGCAGGGTGAGAAGATCGTCGTCGAGGTGTTCTCGCTCATCCACGACCACACCCCGGTCGAGGAACTCGCCACTGCGATCGCGAGGAGCAAGCGCTGGAAGGACAGCGTGACGCTGCGGGTGAATCGGCTCGATCAATGGCCGTCGGCCGAGACGCCGTACGGGAAGATCACGGACAACACGGTAGTCGTGCACGGCAAGCACGTCATGAGCCAGCCGGACTACTGGACGCTCCAGCAGGCGCTCGAGGATTGCGAGCAGGCGCCGCCGGCGGTGGCGTAGGACTCAGCTGGTCTCTAACCCCCCACCCACTCCACCCTTATCCCGAGCGCCTCTGCAGCCTCGCGCATCCGCGTGTCCCCGGTCGCGAGGGCTCGACCCCCTCTGAGCGCGAGCAGGATGTAGAGCGTGTCGTAGAGCGGGTGCGGCAGCGCGCACGCGAGTGCGAGCGCTTCGGGCAGGAGCTCTTGCGCGGGCGTGAGCTCGACGTCGTAGCGCTCGCCCTCGGTCAGCGCGTCGAGCGCGTCCTCGGTCGCGAGTTCGCCTCGGCGCACGTATTTCCACAACGCCATCGCTGTCTCGGCGAGCAGCCAGTCGGGCGCGAGGAACTCCGCCTCGGCTTGCGCCAACTCCAGCATCCGAGCGCTGCCGTCCTCCGGGACGAGCAGCTTCACGAACGCGCTCGCGTCGACGACGAGCTTCATCTAGTGCGTGTCCCGGAACTCGCGGATCGCCTCGGTCGAGCCGGAGAGCTTCTTGCCGCCGAACTTCGCCAGCAGTCGTTCGGAAGCCGCGATGGACTCCTCGCGTGTCATCTTCACGGACCGCTTCAGCGCGTCCTTTATCTCGGCCTGCAGTGAGCGGCCGTTCTTCTCGGCGCGGGCCCTCAGTGCGTCCATCGTGGTCTTGTCCAGTCCTCTGATCAGGAAGTCGGGCATGGGAGCCTCCTCGGATGATATCGAAATGATACCATCTGAGGAGGCGCCTCGGACGGCTGAACCGCCGTAAGCCTCTCCGTCCTCCTTCGGGAGAAGCGAGGACCCCATCTTCGGCTATACTCCTGACCAGCTTCTTGCTGGAACCTGACCCGGAGGTCACCGTGCTCGACGCGCGCTGGGTACGCGAGAACATCGATGTCGTCCGCGAGGCCATGGCGAACCGCGGCGCTTCGTGGGACTTCGACCGCTTCCTCGCGCTCGACGAGGAGCGCCGTGAGCTCATCGCCAAGGTGGAGACGCGGCAGGCGCGCCGCAACGAGCTCTCGAAGGAGATCGGCGCGCTCATGAAGGCGGGCAGCCGCGACGAGGCCGAGGCTCGCAAGGAAGAGGTCCGCATCGTCAACGACGAGATCGCGGAGTGGGACCGCCACCGCGACGAGGTCGACGCGCGTCTGCGCGAGATGCTGCTCACGGTCCCGAACGTGCCGGACGCGTCGGTGCCCGTCGGCAAGGACGAGACCGAGAACGTCGAGACGTACCGCTGGGGCACGGCGCCTGCGTTCGAGTTCGAGCCGAAGGCGCACTGGGATCTCGGCCCGGCCCTCGGCATCATCGACTTCGAGCGGGCCGTGAAGCTCGCGAAGTCGCGGTTCGTGCTCCTCGGCGGGCTAGGCGCGCGGCTCGAGCGGGCGCTCATCAACTTCATGCTCGACGAGCACACGTCGCACGGCTACAAGGAGTGGTGGCCGCCGTCACTCGCGAACGCCGACACGCTGACGGGCACCGGCCAGCTGCCGAAGTTCGAGGACGACCTCTTCCGCACCGAAGGCGAGGGCACGCCGCTCTACCTCATCCCGACGGCCGAGGTGCAGCTCACGAACATCCATCGCGACGAGACTCTCGAGGCGTCGCAGCTGACGCTGGACTACTGTGCGTACACGCCGTGCTTCCGCGAGGAGGCCGGCTCGGCCGGGCGCGACACGCGCGGGATGATCCGGGTGCACCAGTTCGACAAGGTCGAGATGGTGAAGTTCGCGAAGCCGGAGGGGTCGCTCGACGAGCTAGAGCGCATGGTGGCCGACGCAGGTCACATACTCGAGCGCCTCGGTCTGGCGTATCGCGTCATCGTGCTGTGCACGGGCGACATGGGCTTCTCGGCCGCCAAGACGTACGACCTCGAGGTCTGGCTGCCGAGCTACGACGGCTACAAGGAGATCTCGAGCTGCAGCGACTGCGGCGACTTCCAGGCGAGGCGGGCGTCGATCCGCTACCGCGACCCCTCGGCGTTCAAGGGCACGCGTTTCGTGCACACGCTCAACGGGAGCGGGCTGGCCGTGGGACGGACTCTCGCCGCGGTGCTCGAGAACTACCAGCGCGCCGACGGTACCGTCGAAGTCCCCGAGGTCCTCGTGCCGTACATGGGTGGCGTGCAGGTCATCGAGCCGGCCTAGGGCGCCCGGCGTTCCTGTCAGAGGCGGCTGATACGCTCGACCCGCCTCTCAGGAGTCTCCCGTTCCAAGGGGAGACGCCATGTGTTGTTCCAGACGGTTCGACCTGCCCGACGACGAGCTTCTCCGTGACATAGGCAGGCGGATAGACGCCGCACGCGTCAGAGTCGCGGCACAGATCGACTCCGAGCTCGTGATGCTCCACTGGAGCATCGGCGACCGCCTACGAGAGGCCGTCTCTCGCGAGAAGCGGGCTGAGCGACGCGATCGGGTCGCAACGGAGCTGGCCGACAAGCTGGCTGCGAAGTACGGGCGAGGGTACGGTCGCGCGAACGTCCTGACGATGCTGCGATTCGCGGAGTCGCACCCCGATCGCGAGACTGTCGTGACGCTATCGCGTCGATTGAGCTGGAGCCACATCGTCTGCCTCTTCGCGATCGAGGATGAGCTCGAGCGCGAGTTCTACACGCTCATGGCTTCGCGGCAGCGGTGGGGCGTGCGCGCGCTTCGCGCGCAGGTCGACTGCGGCCTGTACCGGCGCACGATCGCCACCGACAGGCCCCTCAACTTCCTCGATACGGAACTGGCCGAGATTCGCCGGTCCGATGTCACTACGCCCGACCTTGCCTTGCGCGACCCGTACGTCCTCGACTTCCTCGGCCTGCATGCAGAGGCGGAGCGGCGCGTCGAGGAGGCGTCGCCCCCTTCGGGTACATTGACTGACGATGCCTCGCTGTGACTTCCCGGAGGTCAGGATGCCTGCTGAGCACACGCCTACGGTCCTCGTCGTGTTCGGCGCGACCGGGGACCTGATGTCGCGCAAGATCGTGCCGGCGCTGTTCCATCTCTTCGAGCGGGATAGGCTGCCGGAGCGCTTCCGCGTGGTCGGGTTCGCGCGCCGGCCGTTCCCGGACGACGTCTTCCGGCGCGACGTCGCGAGCTACATAGAGCGGCACGGCGACGTCATGCCGCCGCAGTCCGAACTCGAACGGTTCCTCGGCATGTTCACGTACCAGCGGGGGCAGTTCGAGGAGGAAGCGGCGTACGTCCAGCTCGACGAGGACCTGAAGCGCATCGACTCCGAGTGGGAGACGTGCTCGAACAAGCTCTTCTATCTCGCGGTGCCGCCGGAGTACTACCGCGCGATCTTCGAGCGGCTCGCGGCGAGCGGGTTGTCCGAGCCGTGCAGCGACGAGAGCGGATGGACGCGCGTGCTGGTCGAGAAGCCGTTCGGCAAGGACGCGCACACGGCCCAGCAGCTCGACGAGCTCCTCGGCAGTCTCTTTCGCGAGGAGCAGATCTATCGCATCGACCACTACCTCGCGAAGGAGATGCTGCAGGGCATCATCAACTTCCGCTTCAGCAACAACCTGCTCGAGCCCACCTGGGACGCACGCGGTATCGACAAGATCGAAGTCTCGCTGCTGGAGACCGTCGGCGTGGAAGACCGCGGCGACTTCTATGACGGGGTGGGCGCGCTGCGCGACGTCGGCCAGAACCACCTGCTGCAGATGCTCGCGCTGGTCACGATGGACCAGCCGTCGGACCTTGGCGCGGAGGCGATCCGCATGCGTCGCGCGGAGCTTCTTGAGTCGCTGAGACGCCTGTCGCCCTCCGAGGTGTCCGCCGCCAGCTACCGCGCGCAGTACGAGGGGTACCGGGGCGTTCCCGGCGTTGCACCGGACTCTCAGACCGAGACGTACTTCAAGCTGCAGACCTACATAGAGAACGCGCGCTGGGCGGGCGTTCCGATCACGATGCAGGCGGGCAAGCGCGTCGGCGAAGCACGCAAGGAGATCGTCGTGACGTTCAAGCACGCGCAACCGTGCCTGTGCGAGGACTCGCGGCACTACGAGAACCGGGTGATCTTCACGCTCGAGCCCGTCGAGTCGATCCGTATCGAGTTCTTCACGAAGAAGCCAGGCTTCGAGCGCGAGCTCGAACGCCGGGACTTCAACTTCTTCCTCTACGAGAAGGAGGCGAAGGAGCAGTACGTGGAGGAGTATTCACGCCTGCTCTCCGACGCCGTCGCGGGCGATCAGACGCTCTTCGTCTCCACGGCCGAGGTCAAGGCGATGTGGGAGTTCACCGACCCGGTCGAAGAGACGTGGGCTTCGGGCAAGCCGCCCCTGCACCCCTACAAGCCGGATACGGACGAGCCGCTGCGTGCAGCGGCGCACATCGGCCGAGGGCGCACTATCTTCCCGGGTCGCGACCGCAACGAGATCGGCATCCTCGGCCTCGGCAAGATGGGTGGGGGCCTTGCCCGCCGGCTGGCCGAGCACGATTGGCGCGTCGTCGCGTGGAACCGCCACGTGGAGGTCGCCGAGGAGCTGGCGGCCGAGGAGCCGCATGCGGTGGTGGCCACGAGCGTCGCCGAGCTCGTCGCGAGACTCACGCCGCCGCGCCTCGTGTGGATGATGCTGCCTGCCGGGGACGTGGTGGAGAACGAGATCTTCGGCGAGGGTGGGCTGACGTCGCTCCTGCAGCCGGGCGACATCATCGTCGATGGCGGCAACAGCTTCTACAAGGACTCCGTGTGTCGCGGGCAGAGGCTCGAAGACGCGGGCTTCGTCTTCGCCGACGTGGGTGTCTCCGGCGGTCCCGCGGGCGCGCGATGGGGGGCCTGCCTCATGGTAGGAGGCAAGAGGGAGACGTTCGAGCGCCTGACGCCGCTCTGGCACGACCTCGCCCGTGAAGGCGCGTACCGGCACTTCGAGGGATACGGCGCCGGGCACTTCGTCAAGATGGTCCACAACGGCATCGAGTACGGGATGATGCAGGCCCTCGCCGAAGGGTTCACGGTGCTCAAGCGCTCGGCGTTCGACCCGGACCTCACACGCGTCGCCGAGATCTACGACAACGGCTCCGTCATCGAGTCGCGTCTCGTCGGCTGGCTGCACGACGCTTTCGAGCGCCACGGCGAGGACCTCGCCGGCGTCTCCGGAGCCGTCGCACACACCGGCGAGGGCGAATGGACCGTGCGCACGGCCGAGGAGGAAGGCGTGTGGGTGCCTGTCATCGCCGACGCGCTGCGATTCCGTGTCGAGTCCACGAAGGACGGACAGAGCTACACAGGCAAGATACTCGCGGCGCTGCGTGAGGCGTTCGGCGGTCACTCGATATCCGGAGGACCGGGATAGGGCTAGTCCCCGCCGCCCGACCCGCCGCTGCCGGCACCCCAGCCCGGCTTCCGTATCTCACGCTTATGGGCCTCGAAGCGCCCGCCCTTCCCCGCCGCGAGTATCGCGTGCTCGGGGACGTCGTAGACGTGCAGCCGGTTGTCGAGGAAGTCCGAGAACACCAGCGTCCTGCCGTCGGCCGATAGGTCCAGCGCCGTGCACTGGTTACCGCCGACGATCGCGTCCAGCGGCCGTCCGCTCACGGCGTCGAACAGCAGGATCGATCCCCATTCCGGTCCCGGGACGTAGTAGCTCTTCGGATCGTTGGCACCTCGGCAGGACACCACGAGGAAGCGGCCGTCGGGGGAGAGGTCGATCGTGTTGGGGTGGCTGTCCGTCTTTGCGAAACGTGTGGTCTTGCCCGTACGCATGTCCGTCGCCCACACCACGGCCTTGCCCATGTCCGAGGTGAACATCACCCCGCGCTTCTCGTCGGCGACCATGTGGCGCATGGCGCCCCCCTGCTGGGAGAAGAGCAGCCTGGACTTCCCGGTCGCGAGGTCGATCACCGCGATCCGCCCGACGTGACTCTGCTCGCCGAAGCCGGCCACCCACAGCTGCTTGCCGTCGGCGGTCGGCCACAACCCTCGCGGCGTGTCGACGGTGGGGAAGCGCCGCACGCACTTCCCGCTGGCGAGATCGATGACGGAGACGTCGTCGCCGGACCAGTTCGCGGCGTACAGCGTCTTGCCGTCGGGCGACAGCGCCACGACCTTCGTCCACGACGAGTTCGTGCCGAACTTGCGAAGCACGCTGTACGTCTTCGTGTCGATCTCGAACACGCTTGCGGACTGCATCTGGCTCGCGTATGCCTTCGTGCCGTCCGCGCTGAAGACGACCTCCACCGCGCCCGACTTGCCGAGGTCGACCTTGCCGATGACGCGGCCACTCCGGTCGTACGCTTCGATCGAAGGCTGAGTCACCAGTGCCGTCACCCACATCTGCGAGCCGTCGGGCGTTACGGCGACGCCCTTCGGCGCGGGTACGCAGCGGAACGCCGAGACGGTGCGCACCAGCTGTCCGATCGGATCGAGCCACAGGTCGAGAGTGAGCGGGGCGTCCAGGAAGACGTCCCGCCGCAGCGCGGCATACCCGGGCGCCTCCACCGTGACCGTCAGCGGCCCGGCGGGAAGCGAGGCCCTGAACCTGCCGGTCACCGTCTTGGCGCCCGAGCCCGTGCCGAGGGTCACGCGTGCCCTCGCGGGATGCGCCGCGATCGAGACCTGCTGGGGCAGCGGCTTCAGCGCGTATCGCACGACCAGGGACTTGCCCCTCGTGACCGTGAGAGTCGCCACGATGGGCTCGAATCCGTTGCGCGTGACGCGGAGCGGTACTGCCCCGGGCTCGACGCTGGGGATCTTGAGCTCGCCGATCCCCGACAGCTTCCCGAGGGTGATCGCCGCGCTCGTGGGTGTGACGGACACGAGAACGGAGGGCGCGGCCTGCTGCTTCTCCCGGCCGCCGGGTACGCGCCGGGCCGCGAGGACAGGGATCCCGGCCACGATCGCCGCGGCGCCGACCACGATCGCGGCGGCGACCCCGATGACCAGCGGATCCGTGCGAGCTCGCCGCGTGTATCTCGGCCGAAGCATCTCCCTCGGCAAGTCCCCTCCTCTCCTCCTGCCGAGATTCTACACGGCCCGGCGAGGCGGACGTTCTGTGCCTTACGGCTCGGGGGCGATCCGCCCCGACATCCGGTAACCGATGAGGCGCGCCACTCCGCGCATCGCCCGGATCCCCCGGACCGTGCGGTACACCCGTCCGGTCTCGCGCCCCGGCTCCTGCGCCGCCACGCGTGCGGCGAACTCCCCGACCTCGCGCTTCGACACCCCGATCGCCCGCAGCACCCACGGGATGTTCCGGGCCGACGCCTCGAGGTCCGGCGAGACTCGCATCTCCGGCCCGTAGAAGTCGGTCTCGACCATCCCCGGCAGGAGCGCGTGCACGGAGACCTTCCCGTGCCGACGGTTCTCCGCCGCGAGGCTCCTCGTCAGCTGCAGGACGGCTGCTTTGGTGGCACCGTAGGCGGCGGTGTAGGGCGTCGCGTCGCCTCGGCCGCCTCGGCCGGAGACGTTGACGAGGATGCCGCCGTGCTCGGCGAAGTACGGCAGGACCAGTCTTGCGGCGTACTCTACGCCGAGCAGATTGACGGAGGCGATGTGCCGGAGGTCCTCCGCGGAACACTCGGTGAGCGGCAGATAGCCCGGCGAGATCCCGGCGTTGTTGAACCAGACGTCGATGTGGCCGTGAGTGTCGATCGCGTGCGCCAATAGCGCCTCGACGTCGTCTGGTTTGCCGACGTCGCACACGACTCCGCTGGCGGAGCGGCCGGCGGCGAGAAGGTCGGCCACCGCCTCCTCCACGGCGCGCGGCTTCCGGGACGAGATCACCACGACCGCTCCATGAGCCGCGCATGCCTCGGCGATCGCGCGCCCGATCCCGCGAGTCGAGCCGGTGACCACCACGACCTTGCCCTGCAGCGCCATCTAGCGCCTTTCGTTCGTGAGCGCCGCTCGCACCACCGCGACCGCTTCCTCCGGCGTCTCGACGCGGACCATCTGCCCACGCTCGGCGTACTCAGCGAGCGAGGGGCCGGCATCCCAGCCCACCAGGACGACCCTGCGTCCCGCCATCAGCGCGAAGCACACCTCGGAAAGTGTCCCCGCTTTGCCCGGAAGTGCGACCAGGATGTCGGACGACAAGGCGTTGACGTAATTGCGCCCGTCGCCCAGTCCGGTACGGATAGCCACATCGAGATGCGGCGATGCGCGATGCGCGTCGCTGTCGGGAAGCACGCCGATCACGAGGCCGCCGGCCTCGCCTGCGCCGCGGGCGGAGGCGTCCATGACACCGCAGTCACGCCCGCCGTTGAGCAGCACCCACCCCGCCTCCGCGATCAGCCTGCCGAGACGGTACGCGGTATCCTCCGCTGAAGGTGAGAGGGCCGCCCCCGCCCCCATGACTCCCACGACGGTCCGCATCCGCGTCACCTCCCGAGCCGAGGATAGCGCAAGGCGCGGGGGTGAGGAGAAAGCAAGCGGGCCCGCCAGGAGGCGAGCCCGATGCGTGTGATGTGGTGCGCCGTGAGGGATTCGAACCCCCGACCTTCTGATTCGTAGTCAGACGCTCTATCCAGCTGAGCTAACGGCGCGTAGGTCGAAATCCTGCCATCAGGCAGGGGTGATGTCAAATGGCGGAGAGTGAGGGATTCGAACCCTCGAAGGGGGATTATGCCCCCTTACTCGCTTAGCAGGCGAGCGCCTTCAACCGACTCGGCCAACTCTCCGCGGCGCCCCGATACGCTACCGTCAGCGCGCTGCGGGGTCAAGGCCCGGCCCCCGCCCCCGCCCCATGGGTACCCGGTTGGGAATGAATGGTTTAGATCATCGCTCCGCCAGGGGGTCGTATATGTCCGCCGGTTCGATGCCCGTTCATCCCGCCTGATGCCGACCCCGTCCCTCGATCCGGGCTCAGACCGCCATCGCGAGGACGTCGTGCCCAGACGCGAGTTGCTGAGCAAGGCCCTCAACGACCTCAACTCCACGGTGCTGTCCATCTTCGACGTGCCGGACCACATGCGGAGCATCCTTGGCGACGCGTGTGCGGCCCTCGGCGCGACCGCCGCGTTCATCGAGATGCGCGAAGGCGAACACTTGGCCGTGCGGCACGCCGTCGGGTTGTCCGAGGAGCTTCTGAGGATGCCGCTCTCACTCGCAGGCATGATTGCGGAGCAGGCGAAACGCCGGCGGGACGTCGTACCACTCGACACGCTCGACGACGACGTCGCAGCCGCCGTGCGTCGGCTGGACGGTGAGGGAGTCACGTCGGCGCTCGCGGTGCCGCTGACCGTCACGCGGGACTCGAGCGGCGTGATGGTGTTCTTCGGCAGTGAGCCCTTCGACGAGCACGCGCAGGACTTCGCGCGCAAGCTCGCCACGTCGGTGTCGCTCGCTCTGCGGGCCGCGGAGCTGTTCGAGGCCGAGGGACGCCGGGCCGTCCTGGCCGAGGCGCTCGACCGCATCAACTGCCTCGTGCACGCCAGACTCGAGCCGTCCGAGGTGTTGTCCGTGGCGCTCGAAGAGGGGTGCGCCGTGCTGAGCGCCGCCAACGGCTGCGTCCTGCTGAGCGAGGAAGACCGATGGGTGATCCGCCATCAGTGGGGGACCGGCAGGCGGCTGATCGGCGACTCTTTCACGCCGATATGGGGATCGATCCGGGGGGATCTGCGGGACACCAAGGAGCCGATGGTGCTGCGGCCCGGCCAGGACGACCGCTTCGACCCGGCAGACGTCGCCCGCTACCATGTCGGCGTGCTGCTCGTCGTCCCCATCGTGTCGAAGGACGACATCGTGGGAGCGGCGCTGTTCAATCGCACGGCGCCCGGGGCGACATTCACCTCGGCCGAGGTGGACTTCGGACGGCGCTTGGGCGCGTCGGCTTCGCTGGCGCACGAGAACGCGAGACTGTACCAGGTGCAACTCGAGGCGGCGCGATTGAGCGAGCGCCTTCGCTCCATCGACGACACGCTGCACTCCACACTGGAGTTCGACGACATAGTGCGCGAAGCGCTCGCCGTGGGTGCACAGGCGATCGGCGCGGTTTCCAGCGCACTCGCGTTCCACGAGGACGACTTGTTCCGGGTGGCCTACGCGCAGGGGTTCGCGACAGACATCTCCGGAACGGAGATACCGGCCACGAAGGAAGCGCACAGCCTGCTCGCGCTCGCAACGCGGGAGGCCGTGATCGTCGACGACGTGCGGACCGACACGCGTTGCGACGCCGAGCACATGGCTTCATACGGCGTGAGGTCCCAGATCGTCGCGCCGCTGATCGTACGCGACGAGCCCACGGCGAACCTGTACTACAGCTTCGACCGCCCGCATCGCTTCACCGAGTCCGAGGTCGAGTTCGTCACCCGCATCGCCTCCTCGCTGTCGCTCGCCCTCCGGAACGCTCAGCAGTACGACGCGGAGCGCACGATCGCCCAGACGCTGCAGGAGGCGCTGCTGGCCCTGCCCGCGGAGGTCCCAGGGGTGCAGGTCGCGCACGTCTACCATTCCGCGGCTCTGCAGGCCAGGGTCGGCGGTGACTTCTACGACGTCTTCGAGCTCGACCACGGCCACCTCGGCCTGGTCGTCGGAGACGTGTCCGGCAAGGGGCTCGATGCGGCGGTGTTGACGGCGCTCGTGAAGAACACCATCCGCGCTCATGCCGTCGAGAAGCGCAAGACGCCCGCCGACGTCCTCTCGTGCGTGAACACGGTCCTGCTGAAGGAGTCGCGGCCGGAGACGTTCGTCACGGCGTTCTTCGCGATGCTCGACCGTCGCGACGGCCGGCTGGTGTACTGCAACGCGGGTCACCCGGCGGCGGTGGTCCTGCACGAGGACGGCGTCGCCCAGCGCCTCGCGCCGAACTCGCCCATCACGGGCGCGTTCGCCAACGCGCCGTTCGCGAACGGTGAGGCACAGGTGGGGATCGACGACCTCATCTTCCTCTACACCGACGGCCTCACGGAGGCGCGCCACGAACATGAGCTGTACGGCGAGGAGCGGCTGTTCGTGCAACTCGCCGGCGTCTGCGACACTGGTCCCGACGAAGCGATCCGCCGGGTCGTGGAAGACGTGGTGGCGTTCGCGCGCGGGCAGCTCGTGGACGACGTAGCGGTGCTGGCGGTCAAGCGGGTGCCGCTGCCCACGGATGCCCCGGTCCAGCAGAAGCTGCCGCTCTGGTCGTTGCGGTAGCTCGACGAACGAGGAGACATCGATGCCCGAGGCCGACGAGGCGCTGGAGCAGGCCGGACGCGAGACGCGCGCGGCGTTCGAGAACCGAGCGCTCATGTACTACTACATCTTCGACGAGCTCAGCGGCGAGGTCGGCCGGGATCGTGCGGCCGAGGTGATGAAGCGCGCGATCCGGCGGCGCGGCGAGGAAGTCGGCAAGAAGTACGCCTCGGCCGAGCGGGCAGGTGACCTAGAGGCCGTCGCGCACACCTTCTGCACGGACTCGCCCTGCCAGGGAGAGCTGTTCCATCCGGGCGTGGATGAGCTGGCCGAGGACCATCTCGTGCTGCGGATGACGAGCTGCCCGCTGATCGACGCGTGGCGCTCGCTCGGACTGCCGCCGGAGGACGTCGACCTGCTGTGCGAGATATCGGCGGCTGTGGATTACGGCACCTTCGAGGGCGCGGGCCTCGAGCTCACGTTCCTCGACCGCCTCGGCCGGCCCGGCGCGGAGCGATGCCTGCTGGAGCTCAAGATGCCGCCGGCCGGCCGGTAGTGTCCACCGGACGTCAGTAGACCGCGGGGGCGCGCCGGCCGAGGCCGATTGAGGCCTCGACGCGGACACGGCCGGAACCGCTCGGCGCGATCCGCAGCACCGTCTCGGCCTGGTTCTTCCGCAGGCGCAGAGTCAGCGCCTTGCCCTCGAACTGCGCGTATGCCGCAGAATGCCAGCCCGCCGCCTGGTACGCCTTCGCGTACCAGTGCGACACGCTCTCCACCGAGCCGCTCGTCTCCAGCGTGTACAGCCACGAGGAGTCCGACACCGGCGCCGAGGTGTCCGTGACCGCCCCGTCCATCACCGGTATCTGGGACGGCATCCCCTCGGGTAGCGTCGCCATGCGCTTCGCGAACGGCATCATCCGAAGGCCTACGGGCTCGAGGACCGAGGGGCTCAGGCGGGCGCGCGCGCTCGGCTTGGGCTTCGAGCCGGCTGCCTTGCAGCCAGAGCTCAGGGTGGCGGCCAGCGCCAGGATCAGCACGAGGCCGGCGGCCGTGCGCATATGCTGGCGGAGGAGCAGGGATTCGAACCCTGGAGCCCTCGCGGGCTGCCGGTTTTCAAGACCGGTGCGATCAACCACTCTGCCACTCCTCCGGCCGTCGGCGCCGGGTCAGTGTAGCACTCGGCCGTGAAGGCCGAGAAGCGCCGCCGAGGCCCGTTGCCCTGCTAGAATCCGAGTGTGGAGGGGAGGCGGCGCGTGGGGTCCGACGACGTCTACATGCGCATGGCGCTCGAGGAGGCCGCGGAGGCGGCGTCGCTCGGCGAGGTGCCGATCGGGGCGGTCGTGGTCTGCGACGGCGCGGTCGTCGCGGCGGCGCACAACCGCCGGGAGATCGACCACGACCCCACCGCACATGCAGAGCTTCTGGCGATCCGCGAGGCCTCGCAGCGACTGGAGCGGTGGCGGCTGTCGGACTGCACGGTCTACGTGACGCTCGAGCCGTGCCCGATGTGCGCGGGGCTGATGCATCAGGCTCGGATCGAGCGCTGCGTGTACGCCGCCGCCGACCCGAAGGCGGGAGCGCTCGGCACGCTATACGACCTCCACGACGACACGCGGCTCAACCACCGCTTCGAAGTCACCCGCGGCGTGCTCGCGGACGAGTCCGCGGCGATGCTGCGCGCGTTCTTCCATATGCTTCGAGGCAAGGGGGCCGAAGGATGAGGATCCGCCGTCTCGCGTGGGTCGCGATCGCCGCGCTGGCGTTCCTGCTCGCTGTGGTGCCGCCCGCGTTCGCGAAGGACTATCACGTCGCGAGCATCGACATCGCGGCCGTGGTGCGGCCGGACGGCTCGATGACGGTGACCGAGGAGCGGCAGGTAGCGTTCAACGGCGACTTCCACTGGGCCCAGTGGGCGCTCGACAAGAAGGGCTCCCAGGGGATAGAGCTGACAGGCATCGACGGGCCGAACGGGCCGATGCGGCTCGCCGGCACGGACATCGCCGCCGTGCCCGCGCCCGGCACCTACTCGGTCTCCGACGAGCCGGGACGCTTGCTGATCAAGGTCGGCTTCGCCGCCTCGGATCAGACGCTCGGCTTCACGCTGCGCTACAAGGTCCTCGGTGCGGCCACGCGCTGGACGGACACCTCGGAGTCGTACTGGAAGTTCGTCGGCGACCAGACGGACGTGCGGACGGACAGGGTGCACGTGCGAGTCGTCCTGCCTCCGAGCGTGACGCTACAGGAGGTGAAGGCGTGGGCGCACGGGCCGTTGAACGGCGTGGTGGCGATCGGGACCGAGGCCCGCAAGGGCGAGCCGAACGCCACCTACGTCACCCTCGACGTCACCGATCTGCCGCCCCGCACGTTCGTCGAGGGCCGCATCCTCTTCCCCGCGTCGGCGCTCGCGCAGGCACCCGTCGTCGACCAGCCGCGCGCCGCGCTCGTCCAGCGCGAGGAGGGCGCGCTGGCGGAGCAGGCGAACGCCCGGCGCGTCAAGGCGAGGGCGGCCGTGGCGCTGGCGGTCTTCGCCGGCATCGGTGTGCCGCTGCTGGTCCTCGGCGTGGTGGTGCTGCTGTGGTCCCGCTACGGCCGGGAGTACGTCGCGACGGAGGTCCAGGGCGAGTACTACCGCGACATCCCGGAGGGCATCTCGGCGCCGCTCGTCGGCGCGCTGTGGCGGATGGGCCAGCCCGACGACGCCACCCTCGGCGCCACGCTGATGGACCTGTCGATCCAAGGGGCCGTGTACATGAAGCCGGTGACGCTGCAGGAGCCCGGGCTCCTCGGCCTCGGCAGTCACCAGGAGCCGACCTACGAGCTCACCCTGGAGCGTGCGAAGCTGGCGGAGGCCGACGAGCTCGAGCGCGACCTCGCGACGTTCGTCTTCGACGAGACGATGCGGCTCGACACCTTCACGCTGCACGACCTGAAGGAGCACGCGAAGGCGCACCCGCAGGCGTTCACGAGCGGCCTCGCCGCATGGAAGAGCCAGGTCGCGGGTAAGGCCGACGCTCTCGGCTGGATCGAGCCGCAGAGCCGCAACTGGGAGTACGTCTCGATGGGCCTCGCCTCGCTCGCGGGCTTCTCCGCGTTCTTCACGGCGGTCGGGACGCAGAGCGCGCTGCCCGCTGTCGGGCTGGTGCCCGCCGTCGCGGCGTTCGTGCTCGCCTTCCAGGTCAAACGCCGGTCGCGCGAAGCCGTCGAGCTGTTCGCGAAGTACGAGGGGCTGCGCAACTACTTGCGCGACTTCAGCAGGATGCAGGAGAAGGTGCCTGCCGAGGTGGCGCTGTGGGAGCGCTACCTCGTCCTCGCCGTCATCTTCGGTATCGCCGACCAGGTCATCGCGCAGATGCGGGTGGCGGCCCCCGACGTGGTGAACGACCCCGCGTTCGCCACCGCGTACTGGTGGGCGTCGCCCACCGCCTACGGCGATCACTCCTCCCCCGTGGGCAGTATCACTTCCGGATTCGCTGCCGCCGTCTCGGCGGCGAACAGCGCCATGTCCTCGTCGTCGGGCGGAGGCGGCGGGTTCTCGGGAGGCGGCGGAGGCGGCGGAGGCGGCGGAGGCTTCTCGGCCGGATAACGCGCTGACCAGCGGTACGTTCGGCGCCGGGGGCTAACGTCCGCGCCGCACGAAACCGACAAGACTTCTAGGCCCTGCGAGAGGGGACTTCGTGACGCTCCGACGCATATCAGTTCTTGCGACCTTCGGGTGGCTCGCGTTCCCCGCCGTAGCCGGCGCGGAGACGGTGCTCGACGTGCCGAAGACGGTCTCGATGGTGACCGGCGTCTCCAGCCTGCTGCTCTCCGCGATGCTGCTGCTGGTCGTCGTCGAGCTGCGCCAGGTAGCCGGCGGCTCCGCCATCGTCGACAACATCGCCTATGTCGTCGGCGGCTCTCTGTGCCTGGTCGCGGCGACACTCCTGAGCTGGCTCGACCGCTTCTTGACCGACGTCCCGGCGGGCGTAGTCCGCGCGGGGGCGGACATCCTTCTCATGTTCGCGGTGCTCTTCTTCGCCTTCTACTTCTCGCGGGTCAAGAGAGCACTCACCGCCTTCCTCGCCCACCTGCACTCCGATGACCCGCTCGCCGGGTCGAGCGGGGCGGACGTCCAGGAGGACGGGGTTGCCTAACATCCTCGCCGAGCGCATCGAAGAGACGCTGCGGCCGATCATCGGCAGCGTGCTCGCGTCGGTGTCCGTCGATCTGGAGACGCGGCGCGTCGGCAAGTCGCCGGAGACCGTGACCCGCGACGACCTGGCGGTCATCGCCGAGAACCTGGTGGGGCAGCTGCGGCTGGTGGTCGGGAAGGACCTGGCCGAGGCCGCTGCCACGCGCGTGCGCAACATCGCCTGAGCGCATCAGTCTGCGCCGATCTCGGCCTTCATCTTGGCTGTGATGGTCTGCCGGACCTCGAAGTAGTCCGCCCACGGGTCTCCCTTGAGCTGCGGCATCCGCTTCCGCAGGTTCGCGATCGTGTACGTGTCCGGCCGGACGCGGCCGCCGAGCTCTTCCCACCGCAGCGGCACCGACACCGTCGCGTGCATCTTCGCCCGGGTCGAGTACGGCGCGATGAACGTGGCGGTGCGCGTGTTGCGCAGGTAGTCGACGAACACCTTCCCGACGCGCTTGGACTTCGACATCGTCGACACATAGCGGTCCGGCGCGTACTCCACGATCGCGTCGGCCACCGCTTTCGCGAAGGCTTTGACGCCGTCCCACTCCTCCTTCGGTTCCAACGGGACGCACACGTGGAGGCCCTTGCCGCCGGTGGTCTTCACGAAGCTCTCCAACCCCAGACCGCCGAGGACGCCGCGCACGAGCCGCGCCGCCTCGACCAGCTGCGCGTAGCCGACTTCCTCGGCCGGATCGAGGTCGAACACCATCACGTCCGGGCGTTCGATCTCGGGCCACGTCGAGCCCCAGATGTGGATCTCGAGCACCCCCATCTGCGCGAGGGCGACGAGGCTGCCCGGCTCGGTGATCGTGAGGTACGTGCCCGGCCCCCCCGACTCGACGATCTCGACGCGCTCGAACGGGCCGGGGAAGTCCGGTCCGGCGTGCTTGTGGAAGAAGCACGGTCCCGGCCCCTGGTGTTCGTGGAAGTCGGTGACGGTGGCGGCTACGCCGGCGGGGCAGCGCACCATCGAGACGGGCCGGTGCAGCACGTACGGCATCATGTGCGGGGCGATCCACTCGTAGTACCCGGCGAGGTCCCGCTTCGTCGTGCCGTCCGTGGGCCAGAAGACGCGGTCGGGGTGGGTGAGCGCGACGCCGAGGACCTCGCCGCCGCCGCGCCCGCCGCCCTCGGCCACCTCGGCGACCGGTTTCGGCTTCTCGGCGACCACTTGCTCCTGCGGCTTGTCCTCCCGCAGGCCCTTGAACGACGGCTGCCGGATGCCGCCTTGGTTCGTCCACTCCTCGAACGCCACCTCGGCGACGTAGCGCGGCTCGACCCAGCGCGACTCCTTCGGCGCGCGCTCGCCGCCCCGGTCCACCGTCGGTCCCGGCACACCGATGCCGCGCAGCTTGCCGCCGAAGTCGCCGAGGAAGGTGTCGCTGAAGCCCGTGCCTACCTTGCCGATGTAGCGGAGCTTCCCGTGCGGTTCGTGCACCGCGAGCAACAGCGCGCCGAACCCGATCCGCGTCCCCGATGGAGGCGTCCAGCCGACGATCACGAACTCCTGCTCCTGGAGGCATTTCGTCTTCAGCCACTCGCTGCCGCGCACCCCCGGCCGGTAGACGCTCTCGGCATTCTTGCTGACGATCCCTTCCAGCCCGTACGTGCAAGCCCGTTCGAAGAAGGACGGGCCCCGGCCGCGCACTTCCTCGGCGTATCGGAGCCTCCCGCCCGCGCCGGCGCGGGCGAGCAGCAGCTTCAGCGCCTTCTTGCGCTGCGCGAGAGGCACGCCCGTCAGGTCGTACTCGTCGAGATACAGCAGGTCGAAGACGTAGTACAGCAGCCGGCCCGTCTTCCCGCTGCCGAGATCGTACTGCAGCGACTGGAAGTCGGTGCGGCCGTTCTCGAGCTGCACGACCACCTCGCCGTCGAGCATCGCGCTTCTGACCGGCAGTTTCGCGAGCTCTTCCGCGATCGGTCCGTAGTGCCCGGTCCAGTCCTTGTCGTTGCGCGAGTGCATCTCCACGCGGCCGTTCTCGATACGTGAGACGGCCCGATACCCGTCGAACTTGACCTCGTGCATCCACTGCTCGCCGTCGGGCGCCGACTTCACGAGCGTGGCGAGCTCCGGCTGCACGAAGCGCGGCATCTTCCCGGCCTTCTTCGCGCCGGGGAGCTTCTGGGCGTCAAGCCGGAATTCCTCGGCGGGGCGGGCCTGTGTCTGCTCCGACGCGGGCTTGTCGGAGTGCCAGACGCTCGCCTCGCCTTCCGCCGCGATCTCGCCGATGGTGCGGCCGCTGGCCACGGACTCGGGCCGCCGGTCGAGGATCGCGGCCCCGTCGCCGTCCACCGCGAACTCGTCGCGGTGCTTGATGAGCAGCCAGTCCTCCTTGCCCTCCTCCTCGCTGCGGCGCTTCATCCGCGCGAGCACCCAGCTGCCGCGCAGCTTCTCGCCGTGCAGCGTGAACTTGAGGTCGCCCTTCGCGAGGCCGGCGTCCGCATCGCCTTCCGGCTCCCACGTGCCGCGGTCCCAGAGCTCCACGGTCCCCCCGCCGTACTCGTCCTTCGGGATGGTGCCCTCGAAGCCGCCGTATTCGACGGGGTGGTCCTCGACGCGCACGGCGAGGTGCTTGTCCCGCGGGTCCAAGGACGGTCCCTTCGGGATCGCCCAGGAGAGCAGGACGCCGCCGAGCTCGAGCCGGAAGTCGTAGTGGAGGCGCGACGCCGCGTGCTTCTGGATGACGTACAGCAGCCCACCCGAAGGGTGCGGCGCGCCGGCCGGTTCGGTCGTCTTGCTGAAGTCCCGCTTCTTGCGGTACGTCTCGAGCGCCATCACACTCTCTTCTCGTGGGCGACATCGGATGCCGGGTATCTACCCTTCTCGCATGCGCCCAGTTCTTTCCTGCCAGCCGGTTCCCGCGGAGGAGATAGAAGTGACCGAAGTCCGTCAGCCGGGTTTCAGCATGGATCTGCAGGGCGAATGGATGGAGGCGAACAGCGACGAGGAGGGGACGCTCGCCTACCTCGAGACCTCCGGCGACCAGGCGGTCTTCGTGACGCTGCTCGCGGCGAAGCCCGTGTACGCGCTCGCGGACCGCAAGACGCTGCTGGAGCAGTACATGCACCACCGGTCGCAGTGGGAGAGGGGGCAGATCCCGGGCTTGCGGCAATCGGAGCCGGCAGTGACCGCCGAGGGCGAGTCCGCCGAGGGAGCGTGGAGCGGCGAGGAGGAAGAGACGGGACGGCGCGTGCGGCACAGGGTCCTGCTCGCCGGCGCACTGCTCGCGGACTTCTGCTACGAGACGTTCAACATGTCTCAAGACGTCTTCGAGATGCGCGCGGGATCGGTGCTCTCGTCCGCCGAAGTCACTCCGTGACACGCGCCGGCGACGACCTGGGGCTGCTGCGCCGTGAACGTCAGGCGTGTCCCGCCTTAGGCTTCTGCTCCTCCATGCTGCGCTTGAGCAGCGACATGATGTCGACGACCTTCGCCTCGGCCGCCTGGCCCGCCTCGGCCGGCGCCTCCGCGATCTCGGTGAACTCCCCGCGGGCCACCTTCTCGTCGATGAGCTTCATGAGGTCCTCGCGGTACGTGTCGCGGTACTGCTCGGGCTCCCACTTCGCGGCCATCGCTTCCACGAGCTGCTGAGCCATCTTGAGCTCCGGCTCCGACACCCCCAGCTTGCCGAGGTCCTCGCCGGGCAGGTCGAACTCGTCCGCGCTTCGCAGCTGGTACGGCCAGCGCAGGATCTCGGCGACGAGCATCGCGCCGTCGGGCCTGATCGCGCACAGATGCTGCCGCGTGCGGACGACGATCTTCGCCACCCCGACCTTGCCGGTGCGCTTCAGCGTCTCGCGGAGCAGCGCGTACGCCTTACGGCCGGGCTTCGACGGCTCCGTGTAGTACGGCGTGTCGAAGTACGCCGGGTCGATCTCGCCGGCGTCGACGAAGCTCACGATGTCGATCGACTGCGTCGCCTCTACGTTGGCCGCCTTGAAGTCCTCGTCGCCGATGAGCACGTAGCGGTCCTTCTCGTACTCGTAGCCCTTCGCGACGTCGTCCCACGCCACCTCGTGGTCCTCATCGTCCACCCGCTTGTTGTGCACGGGCCGCATGTCCCGCCGGTCGAGCATGTGGAACGTGAGGTCGCTCTTCGTGGTCTTCGCCGCGTATAGCGACACGGGGATCGTGACCAGGCCGAAGCTGATCGCTCCCTTCCACAGCGCGCGGGCCATCCCAAGTCACCTCCGAATCTCGCCGACCCTTCTCTATACCCGCCGAGGTGCCCGCGAGGAACCGGCTGCTCCATGGCGGCTTGCCGGCCTCCGCCGGTGGGTATCAAGCCCTTGCCCGCCACGGGCGCGACCGACGGAAGGAGACGGCCATGGCCGACAACGGCACGAAGGAGACGACGCGTCAGACGACGCCGCTGGACGTGATGGTGGCGACGTTCGCGGATCGCCAGGCCGCCAAGGACGCGTACCAGACGCTCAAGACGATGGACAAGGAAGGCGTCATCACGATGGACGGGGCGGTCGTGATCGACCGCGACGAGATGGGCAAGGTCCGGCTCGAGGGCGCCACGCTTCCCGCGTGGCTTTGGGCCGTCTTCGCGGGCGTCGGGGCGATGATGTTCGGCATGCTAGGCGTCGTAATCTGGCTGGGCGTGATGGCGGTGCGCGGCATGCGCACGCATCCCGGCGAGCACTCCCACCCTCCCGGTGAGCGGGAGCGGGAGCGCGAGGGTATCCGCATGTCGATGGAGTGACGTCGCGAGACAGCACGTTCGAAGCCGGCCGCGGCGGTGTCCACAACCCTGCCGCGGCCGACGTGCGTCCGGGCCGCGGCGCGTTGCCGCACCTCGGCATCCTCGCTATACTCGCGGTTGCGCTTCGCGCCGCTGAGGCGGCGTGAAGGGATGCGGAGAGTTGCCGGAGTGGTTGATCGGGCACGACTGGAAATCGTGTGAGCGGCTTAAACCCGTTCCCAGGGTTCGAATCCCTGACTCTCCGCCAGCACGACCTCCGGCGGTTCGCCGGACACCTCTGCGGAGAGGTGGCAGAGTGGTTGAATGCGGCGGTCTCGAAAACCGTTTAGCCGGCAACCCCGGCTACGAGGGTTCGAATCCCTCCCTCTCCGCCAGCAAGACGCAAGAACGCGGCCCGGAACGCGAGAGCGTCCCGGGCCGCGTGCGTTTGCGGTACCGCCGGCGGCGCTGCTACCGCCAGTAGTCGTTCAGCTGGTCGAACGCCAGGTCGCTGACGGCCGCGGGCCCGCCGACGACGTACAACGGGAGTTCGCGTCGCCCGGGTCCCGGTCCGTACTCCTCGTAGAAGCCGATCACCTCGGTCGAGAGGGAGGACGGCCGCGTCAGGAGCAGCGGAGCGCCGGTGAACGCCGACATCGGCCCGGCCGACAGCCCGTCGGCGAACGTCGCACCGGACACGACCTGCATGCCTTCCGAGTTCA
This sequence comes from Coriobacteriia bacterium, assembly GCA_036504755.1. GTDB lineage: Bacteria > Actinomycetota > Coriobacteriia > Anaerosomatales > JAJZPX01 > JAJZPX01. The sequence goes on along the minus strand of DASXUP010000008.1, from coordinate 86,985 downwards.
TCCCGAGCTTATCCACGCCGAACTCGGCCAGCTTGAGCGCCGTCTTGTAGCGGTCCGCGCCGTGCAGGCGGATGACGTTGCGGGACAGCGGCGCCGCCGCGAGCTCTTCGAGCACCGAGCTGGCCACGACGCTCGCCGACCCGGCCACGACGACGTTGTGCATCTCTGGGTGCGCCAGCAGGAACGCCTTGGTCTCAAAGGGCAAGGCGAGCCGACGTGTCATCAGGACCGGGCCGCGCGCACGCGAGGCCACCGGCGCGGCGGCGAGAGCATCGGGGAACGCGAAGCCGTTGACGAGGAACGCCGTGTTCCCCGTGCCGATCGGAGTCGAGGCCTCCAGAGCCGCGATCCTCGTCGCGGTCTCGAAGCGGTTCCTGCCTCCCAAGCGGACGACGTGCACCAAGCCGACCAGGTCGTCGGCTTCGAACATCCGGAGCTCGTCCTCGACGCCTCTGCCGACCGCCGTCTCGCTGCCCAGGATGTAGACGGTGAAGGGCTGATGGGTCCACAGGCGCATCTGCGACAGCCGCAGGATCTCGCGCATGGTCACGCTCGGTAGCTGGTCACGCCCGGTGAGCAGCACCGGCATGCCGAGGTGAGGCACCATGCCGGCGAAGGCCGAGCCCGCGAGCGCGTCCGCGAAATCGTCGCCGCGGGCGAGGACGCAGCCGGCCGGCCCCAAGGTGCTCGTGTCCTCGATCTGCGCGATGAGCTCCGCGATCGGGTTGGCCGCGTTCGGCCACATGAGATGCGAGACCTCGGCCGCTGTGTCGTATCGGTTGTCGCCGGCGACGCGCTCGGCCAGGCCTTTCGTCACCTTGAGCTCGTAGACGCCGTTGCCGAACAGCACGGGCTCCAGGCTCACGTAGAACGTCCCGGGATGCGGCGCTCGGAAGATCATCGTGTTGCCGATGGTCAGTCCCCAAAGGCCGATGCTGGTGTCCAGTTGGGCCAGCGCGCCGGACGAGGTGACCTCCGATGCCGTCATTATGCAGGCGAAGTAGCCGGCGAGCTGGCGCGCTTCGATGCACCACGGCGTGCCCGTGTCCTCGGCCGTGAGCTTGAACATGTCGACGTCGGGGACGAAGTGGCCGCCCATCGGGCTCGAGCTGTTGTCGATCGTGTGGACGCTGTACTCCGGCAGCACCTTGGCGGTAGCCGTAGTGTCGTCGGGCTCGTACGGGTCGGGCTTGATCATCACCGGTCTCGGCGTACCGGCCGAGCTTGCGGTCCCCGCGCCGGCGAGTGCCGGAGCGATCAGCGCGAGCAATAGAGCGAACACTGTGACGAGAGCGGCCCGGCGTGTTCGATGCATGCGGTTCCCCCTCCTGGACGAGGTCGCCGTCGCCGGCGGCCGTTTCCTGCTCCTTCCAGCATCGCACGCTGATGCCGTTCGTCAAAGTGAGGACAGGAAGAAGGCGACCCGCCGAGGTGGGTCGCCTTCCGACGAGAAGGGGTCTTTGCCGGCCCGCTACGCTGCGATGCGCGCGGGGACGAGGCTGCTGCGCGCGGAGAAGAGCGGATGGAGCTCCGGCCGCGCCTCGAAGGTGACCTCGAACGCCTCCTGGTCGTCGCGGGCGAGCCAGAACAGAACGGCCGCGGTGAGCATCGGGCCGATCAGCGCGAGGGTCATGAGCACCCACACGCCGAGTTCGAACTCGTAGAGGACGCCCCAGACGATCACGGCCTGCACCGCGCCGACGAGCAGGATCGCGACGACGCGCTCGTAGTACCAGCCGACGACCAGTGTGACCGCGCAGGCGGCCGCCGGGTAGAAGGCCGCGAGGAGCGACGACCCGAGGCCCGTCCGGTGGTACGAGTACAGGCCGGCGAAGCTGGCCAGCGACCAGAAGACGCCGCCGGCGACCACGAAGGCGCGCGCACCTCCCCGCTTCATGGCGATGGACACCGTCGAAGGTTCCGCCTCGCCCGGCTCGCTCTCCTCGGTGCGGAAGATCTCGCGCAGTATGACGGCGACGAGCAGCGGCGCGGCGACTGCAACGGCCAGAGCGGCCACCAGACCGATCACTATGAGCGATCCTGCAAGGATGGGTGACATCCTGCTCTCCCTCCGTCTGCCGGGTCGGGGGCGTTTCGCGATCAGAGTAAATATCGGCCTAACAGAATGTCCGCGGGTGAGCACAGGATTCGTGTCTGGTTAAGGTTGTGTAAGCGCCTCGGCGGGTCTATGCCGCGGGCAACTCGAACCAGAACGTCGTGCCCGCCCCGGGAGTCGACTCCACGTGGATGGCCGACCCGTGCGCCTCGACGATCTCCTTCGCTATCGCGAGGCCGAGGCCCGCGCCCCCGCCTCCGGCCCGCGCGGCGTCCGAGCGGTAGAAGCGCTCGAAGACCCTCTCGAGGTCCGCCGGGTCGATGCCCTCGCCCTCGTCGGAGACGGACAGCAGAACGCTGCCGGCCCTCTGCTCCGCCCGGAGGCGGATCGTCGAGCCGGCGGACGAGTGCTTCAGGGCGTTGTCGGTGAGGCCGAGGAGCACCTGGACGATCCGGTCGCGCTCCGCGAGGACGCGCACCTTCCCCTCGGGGACGTCGACCGACAGTGTCACGCCGGCGTGGGACGCGAGCGTCCCCATGACGGTAGCGACATCGTGTAGGAGGTCGGCCACCCAGTGGGGCGTGATCTCGAGCGCGAGGCTTCCCGCCTCGAGCCTGGCGAGCGTCAGCAGGTCGGTCACGAGACGTGCGAGGCGATCCGCCTCGGCTTGCAGGATATGCATGAAGTCGTCGCGGACCTCGGGGTCGTCCTGGGCGCCGTCCACGAGCAGCTCCAACAGCCCCTTGAGGGCGGTGATGGGCGTCCGCAGCTCGTGGCTGGCGTCGGCGACGAAGCGGCGCTGCGCCTCCTCGACCCGGTGTCTCTCGGTCACGTCGGAGAGCAGGAGCACGGCACCGTCGACGCCCCCGCCGGGGCGGAGCAGCGGCGTGCAGTGCAGCAGCACCATGTGCTGGCCGAGCGCGACGGTGCGCGCGGCGGTCCTCCCGCCGAGACCCTCGCGGACCGTGTCGGCCACCTCCGGTTCCGCCGCCAGATCCTCCGCGGTCGAGCTGGACAGCTCGTGCCCTTCCAGGCCGAGGAGACTCAATGCCTCGGGGTTGATGACGCGCACGGCTCCGTCGTGGTCGAAGGCGACGAGACCCTCGGCCATCGAATCGACCACGGCCGCGATCTCCCGGCGGCTCTCAGCCAGCTCGCCGAAGGTCGCCCCAAGCCGTGCCGCCATGCGGTTGTACGACATCGCGAGGCCCTGGATCTCGTCGGGCACCAGCCCTGCCGAGATACGCTGCTCGAAGTCGCCGTCGGCTATCGCCGTCGCGGCACGCGACATCGCGCGGATCCTTCGGGAGATGAGCTCCGAGAAGCCGAAGCCGACCAGGCCGGCGAGCGCGAGGGACACCCAGAACGCCACCCATAGCCTGTCGCGGGCGCCTTGGAGGACGTCGAGCGCGTCCGAGAGCGAGCTCGCGGTGACGACGACCCCCTCGCGCGTCCCCTTCGGCCCGTGCAGCGCCTGCGCGGCGATCACGCGCCCGCCGGCTGCCATGTCGGCGACCGCGTACGGCTCGCTCTCGGCGAGGCCCCCCTCGCGAGCCGAGACGAGCACGGCCTCGGGTGGGGCCGTATCGTACGCCGACACCAGCAGCGTCCCCTCACGGTCGTACACCCAGATGCCCGAGCCGTAGATCCGCCGGTACTGAGAGACGGTAGCGCGCACCTGGTCGAGCTTGTCGACCGTGACGGGGAGCTCGGGCTCGAGCTGACGCGCGAGCGCGGCGGCGTTCCGCAGCTCGCTCGTCTCCGCCGCATCGGTCAGCGTCGCCCTCAGGCCGGTGGTGAGCGAGACGGAGAGGATGAGGATCGCGACCACGATCACGATGATGAACAGCTCGGTCTGCCACAGGCGGATCGAACCTCGGCGGCGGAGCATCCGGCCTTATGGCTCCCTCAGTCGATAGCCGTACCCGCGCACCGTCAACAGATACGTCGGGCTCTTGGGATCCTCCTCGAGCTTCTCGCGCATGTTGTGGATGTGGACGTCGATGGCGCGCTCGTCGCCGACGGGCGCCTGGTCCCATAGCGCGGTCAGGATCTGCTGCCGGGACACCGCGGCGCCGGGACGCGAGGCGAGGTGGAGGAGGATCGCGTACTCGGAGGTCGTCAGGTAGATGGGCTGACCCGAGAGCGTCACCTGTCTGGCCCCCGTGTCGATCTCGAGGTCGCCTATCCAGATGTGCTCCCGCTCGGCTCGCCCGCCGCTCGCCCGGCGAAGGATGGCCTTCACCCGGCTGACGAGCTCCCGAGGCGAGAAGGGCTTGGTCACGTAGTCGTCCGCGCCGAACTCGAGGCCGAGGATCCGGTCCACCTCGTCGCCCCTGGCCGACAACATGATTATGGGCACGTTAGACTGCGCCCTGATGTCCCGCGCGACGTCGAGCCCCGACTTGCCCGGCAGCATGACATCCAAGATCACGATATCAGGCTTGACCTGCGAGAACATGAACTCGCCGCCCGCCGCGTCGCTCGCCATGTGGACTGAGTAGCCCGCCTGGGACAGGGCGTAGGAAACGATCTTCTGGACCGATTCCTCGTCATCGACGACCAGCACGCTGTTCATAGGCATATGAGGCTTCTCTCGCGCGAACGCTCTTCGACCAGCAGGATAGCGCGCGACGTGCCGAAAGCCGCTAACACAACCCTAATAATCTGCGAACGCGATGTGAATCGTATCTGCGCCGGTCGCTGCTAACGTCATCGTTGACCGGCAGCAACCTCTCTTCGTACGGTGGTGTGAGACGTTGGATCCTCACGAATCAGTCGCATCGATCAGGCGCCTCCGCCGCATACCGTTCGGACTGGCAGCCGCCGTTCTCCTTCTCGGCGGCGCGCTCGCCGTCTTCGTAGCGCCGGCCTTCGCCGGGCAGGCTTCGCTCGGGGAACCGCTCTTCTATCCGTGCACGAGCTGCCACCCGGTCACCCTCGGTGCCGACGGCCGCCCGACCAAGCCGCTCCCGAACGGGTTCACCGGGCACGAGATCGTGCTCGAATCCCACGACAAGCTCGGCGAGGGACCGCAGGCCTGCCTGGTGTGCCACGACGACCCGGCGCGAGACCCGGGCAAGCTGAAGCTCGTCGACGGGAGCCTCGCCGACATCACCGGGGACGTCTCGAGCGTGTGCTACCGGTGTCACGAGCAGAAGTACAAGGACTGGAAGGCCGGGACACACGGGAAGCGTGAGCCTAAGTGCACCGCCTCCGGCTGTCACGACCCTCACACGCCCGCGTACGTCTACGCCGCACCCGTACGGCCGTTCGCGGGCACCGGCTTCCAGGTGCGTGCGGTGTCCGACAGGCAGGCCTTCGTGCCGATGGCCTCGGCGCCCGTTCCTCCTCCTACCGAGACGCCTTCCTGGTTCCTCTTGGCGACCACACTCGGGATGGCCGTCTCGGCGGGCATCGTAGGCACCCTGACCCTAGGAAGGCCCAAGCGATGAGCGATCCACAGGAGCCGATGCCGGTCCAGGACGATGCAGCGGCCGCACATCTTCCGGAGGCCGAGGAGCAGGCCGCTCCAGGACCCACTCTTTCCAGACGCCGCTTCCTCGAAGGTGTCGGCGCGGCCGCTGCGATCCTTGCCGCCGGAACGATTCCCGCGATGATCTCGGCCGTGCCCGCGCCTGCGTCGGCGCAGGGCGAGCAACCCGCGGGGCGTACCACGGGTGACGAAGGCCTCGACCGCATCATCGCCGAGGACCAGCCGATCAACTACCCGGGCAAGCCGGTCTACTACGCGGATCCCGCCGGCAAGCAGAAGTGGGCGATGGTCATCGACGTGAAGGCGTGCATCGGCTGTCGCAAGTGCGCCTACGCGTGTGTCAAGGAGAACAACATCGGCCGGAATTCCGGCTTCACCTACATCCAGGTCCTCGAGATGGAGCAGGGCGCGATCGACATCGAGGGAGCGAAGCTCGACTACGCCGAGGGCGGCAAGCCCGACAAATGGTACCTGCCCGTCCAGTGCATGCAGTGCGCAAAGCCGACGTGCGTTTACGGATGCCCCGTCAAGGCGACCTGGAAGGAGCCGGACGGGATCGTGGTCATCGACTACGAGAAGTGCATCGCGTGCCGCAACTGCATGGTCACGTGCCCGTACTTCGCGCGCCACTTCAACTGGGTCGAGCCGGAAGTCCCGAAGAACGAGCGGAACCCGAAGGTCCCCGTCGAGGACAAGGCCGGAGTGGTCGAGAAGTGCACGTTCTGCATCCAGCGGACGAGGAACGGCCGGACCACCGCGTGCACGGAGGCGTGCCCGGTAGGAGCGCGGAAGTTCGGCGACCTCAACGACCCGGACAGTGAGGTGTCGGTGCTGCTCAAGACGCGACGGGTGTTCCGGCTGAAGGAAGAGGATGGGACCGAACCGATGATCTGGTACGTGGGGTGATGGACGTGCCCGTTCCTGCGACGACCCCCCGCCCCGGCGTGAAGCGCTTCATCGGCGTGGACTTCGACCTCGGAGCGCTGCTCAAGTCGAGCCCGCGGTACTGGGCGTTCGTGTCGCTGCTGCTGACCGTGTTGGCGATGGGCGGGCTCGCGTACGTCGCCCAGCTGCAGCACGGTGGTGCCGTTATGGCGATGCGCGACAACTACCCGTGGGGCCTGTGGTTCACGAACTACATGTACTACGTCGGCCTGTCGGCCGGCGGGCTGGTGGTGTACGCGAGCGTCCACCTGTTCGGCGCCGAGCAGTTCAAGCCGTTGTCGAGGCTCGCCGTCCTGCAGGCCGCGTTGCTCGTCATGATGGCGCTCCTCGGCATCGTCACGGACATGGAGCGGCCGTGGCGGGCGGTGTGGATGCTGCTGACGCCGAACCCCACCTCGCCGTTCGTCTACACCGGCAGCGCGGCCAACATCTACATGATCATCTGCTTCTTCGACCTGTGGGTGCTGATCACCGGCAAGGGCGGGCATAAGCTGGCGCACCGCATGACGCTGATCGCGCTGCCGTTCGCGATCTACCTGCACACGACGACCGCCTTCGTGCTGTCGATGAACAAGTCCCGCGAGCTGTGGAACTCGGCGATGATGGTGCCGATCTTCCTGACTTCGGCGACCGCTTCCGGCATCGCGCTGCTGCTGTTGTGCGCGTACGTGATGAAGCACTTCAAGATCCTCGAGCTCACGGCGAGCATGTTCCGGAGCCTCTCGACCCTGCTCGCGACGGTCATCATCATGGACCTGTTCATGCTCGTCGTTGAGATCGCCACCGTGTTCTGGCCGACCTCGGCCAAACCGGGGCACGTCGTGCGATTCGCCGAGTTCATCACCGGGCGCTACGCGTTCACGCTGGTCCCGGTGCTGATCCTCGGCGTGACGGCGTTCGCCCTGCTGGCGCCGCGCCGGACCCGCCACCTCCCGGCGATCCAGATCATCGCGTCGGCACTGTACGTCGTCGCGATCTGGCTGAAGCGCTACACGCTCATGTCCATGGGCTTCGCGATCAACCCGCTCGGGCAGTTCACGCCTCCGTACGTCCCTAGTGCGGTCGAGGTCTTCCTCGCGCTCGGGATCCTGTCACTCGGCCTGCTCGTCCTGACCGTCGCCGCCAAGGTGCTCCCGCTACGCGTGCCCGAAGAGCCGCACGGCGAGAGCCTGCACTCCATCCATGTCACCGAGGTCGACGCGCCGGACGATGTATCCGCCGGCGCGCTCGCGGAGATGGGGTGAGCCCTGTGGCGACGGGATTCCGCAAGCGCGCAGGGGAGTTCGTGGCGCGGCACACGGTGTGGATGGTGGGCGCTGGAGCCGTGGTGGTCCTCGCGGTGCTGATAGGCGTGCCGCTGGCCTCGGCGGACTCGGCGGGCTTCTTCTCGCGCTACAAGAACCTGTCGCAGAGCTACGAGAGGCTCGAGTCGTCCAGCCACAAGGGGCTGCCGTGCGGCGCGTGCCATTTCGATCGCCGCAACGTGCTCGTCCGCGACCTCGCGCTCGCCGGCGACTTCTACGCGAACATCCTCGGCAAGCAGGCGAGCCCGATCTTCACCGCGTTCCAGGCCCCGACGAACGACGCTTGCCTCGGCTGTCACCGCGGCGATTGGAGCATGGAGAGCTCGCGGACCGCGCAGGTCCCGCACCCCGCCCACCTGCGCGTCGCCGCCGAGACGCGCGACTGCGTGAAGTGCCACAAGTGGACGGCGCACGAAGAGTCGTACATGCAGAAGCACAAGGCGATGCCCTTCAGCGGAGTCTGCGTCGCGTACGGCTGCCACGTCGGGACGAAGAAGACCGACGAGTGCTCCGGATGCCACCACTCGCTGGCGAAGGGCGACTGGAAGGCCGAGCACCCGAAGCTGGTCCGCGTCGCCGGACCGAACGGCTGTCTCGAGTCCTGCCACGAGATAGCGCAGTGCCGCGAGTGTCACACCACCGGCAAGCAACCGCACGTGCAGGGAGTGGCGGTCCAGGCCGGACTGCAGGCTATCCAGATCCTGCACGTGAAGCCGGACTGGATCGAGCGGCACGGCTCGATCGCGCGCGACGAGCAGCCGCAGTGCATGAAGTGCCACGTGTCCGACGGCGAGTGCCGCGCATGCCACGCGAGGAGGCCCGCGTTCCACGGCCCGCAGAACAGCTGGATCGGCACGCACAAGAACGTCGCCAAGGACAACGAACGCCGCTGCGTGACGGCCTGCCACGAGAAGCCCTGGTGCGACGAGTGCCACAAGCAGTTCAAGGAGATGCGCTAGGGTGCCTCGGCACAAAGAAGACGACGGCGTCCGCAAGCGGGGTGAGGGGCGCGCGGCCCTCGCCTCGATCGCGCTCGGGTCCGCACTCGCCGTGCTGCTCGTGCTGCCGGTCTTCTCGACGCTGCAGCCGGGTTACTACGGACGGTACTCCGACCTTCGGGTGCGCATGGACCACTGGCGAGCGTCGACGCACGCGAAGGTGAGCTGCATCGACTGCCACGTCGAGCCTGGCGCGAGCGACTTCGTGAAGTTCGGGGCCCTGTCCATCCCCGCGTTCTACTCCCAGCTGATCGCCGGGCCGAAAGCGACGAACCTGCTGCCCGCGCCGGACAAGCGGGCCTGCCAAAAGTGCCACACCGACTACCGGCAGGTCTCGCCGAACGGCGACCTGCTCATACCACATCGCGCGCACGTCGAGGTGCTGCACATCAACTGCGTCGTGTGCCACAAGAACCTCGTGCACACCGCGAACACGGCCGGGTTCAACAAGCCGGAGATGACGACGTGCATCAACCTGTGCCACGACGGCCACAAGGCCACCGACAAGTGCGACAAGTGCCACACGCGCAAGCAGACCCCGGAGAGCCACTCGAAGCCGGACTGGCTGCTGATCCACGGTGCCATGTCCAAGACCATCGACTGCGGCAAGTGCCACAACTGGACGCCGAACTACTGCGGCGACTGCCACAAGAAGCGGCCGCCCACTCACGTCGGCAATTGGAAGAAGGGCCATTCGGCCGAGGCCAAGCAGCGCGGTGACGGCTGCCTCGTGTGCCACTCGATGGCGAAGTTCTGCAAGAACTGCCACTAGGCAGAAGGTCCGGCGGCGGTACGACGAAGGACGCAAGTTGAGCGAAGGCGCGACACGGAAGAGCAGGGCCCGGCGAGTACTGTCGTGGCTGTACCGGCTCGGGGGATCGGGCCGGCGGCGGCTGCTGGTTCGCGCCGGCATCCCCTTCGCGGTCGTGGCGGTCTTCGTGCTGGTGCCCGGATACTTCGCCTCCCAGCCGTCGTTCCTCAGCAGGTACGCCCGGCTGGACTCGCCGTACAGGACCTGGTCGCGATCCGTGCACGCGAAGGTCGCGTGCCAGCGGTGCCACGTGCTGCCCGGCATGATGTCGCAGACCACGTACGACGCGAGGATGGTGGGCGAGTTCTACTTGTCCCTCGTTATGCCCGGACGCGAGCCGAAGCTCTTCGAGAAGCCCACGAACGACGCCTGCCGGAGCTGCCACCCCGACTGGCGGACGGTCTCGCCGAGCGGCGACCTCAACATCCCGCATCGCGCCCACGTCCAGGTCCTGAAGGTGCAGTGCATCGACTGCCACCGCTATCTGGTCCACGAGACGAGTCCCGAGGGCAAGCACAAGCCCACGATGGCCGCCTGCCTCCGCTGCCACGATGGCCGCACCGCCAAGAACGCGTGCTCCGCGTGTCACACCGACAAGGTGGAACCGCTGACGCACCGCGCCGCCGACTGGCTCGCCGTCCACCCGCAGAGAGCGGACGGCGGCGACTGCAACAAGTGCCACGCCTGGACGCAGCGCTGGTGCGCCGACTGCCACGCCAAGCGTCCGAGGTCGCACTCGGCCGACTGGCGCTCCAAGCACGGCGCTCGTGTCGCCAAGCGCCGGACCTGCGAGGCGTGCCACAAGGCGGACTTCTGCGCGCGTTGTCACGGCGAGGTGCCGAGTCTGAACTTCGACGCCGCCTTGAAGATCGTGCAGTAGGTGAGCCGTGTTGGACACCGCAACGAGCTTCCCGGCCCGGGAGAAGGGCTCGACCGCTCCTGAAGGAACGAAGATCCGCCTGCGCTCGGGAACGCTTCTCGCGCGTCTCCGGTTCCTCGTCCTCGTCCTCGCTCTCTTCTCGCTGTTGGTCTTCGGCGCGGACCAGGTCACGTCGTCGCCCGCGCTATGCGGGTCGTGCCACGAGATGGGCCTGCGCGCCCGGGCGTGGAAGGTCTCGCCCCACGCGCGGGTGAAGTGCGTGTCGTGCCACGTGGGCACGCACGCCTGGTACGCCTTCCCGCAAGCTCTTCTCGGCCGAGGTCAGCTCCTCGGGCGGGTGGTCGTCAAGCACTTCTCCCGTGCCTCCGCCGATCCCGTGGATTCGCGAGCTCCCGGTGCGGCACCGATGTCCGACTCCATCTGCCTGCAGTGCCACGACCCCAACCGGAAGCCGACGGCGGGGTTGGGGATCGTGATCGACCATCCCGAGCACGCGAAGCGCAACAAGTCGTGCGTGTCGTGCCACGTCACTGTCGCCCACCCGAGGCCTTCGCGCGGCACGGCGCTGTCCTTCATGGGCCAGTGCTTCACGTGTCACGGGGCGTCGAAGGGCTCGAAGGCGCCTGCCACGTGCACGCTGTGCCACCCCCGCGATTTCCGGATGGTCCCCGCGTCTCACGACGACCGGTCGAAGTGGAAGCGAGGGCACGGCGTCGTCGCCGCGGGGGATCCTCGGCAGTGCGAGATGTGTCACGTGAGGACCCTTTGCGACGGCTGCCACGGCATCCCGATGCCGCACCCCGAGGGTTGGGGGACCAGGTCCGGGCACCCGGTGTACGCGAGCCGGAGCCGTCAGGTGTGCGCGAGGTGCCACGACGACAAGCCGGACTGGTGCAGCATGTGCCACCACAAGGCATACAGCCCGGCGAAGGGCAGCTGGGTGAAGCAGCACTTCCTGGAGGTGCAGGCGAAGGGGGCGAGCATGTGCCTGGAGTCGTGCCACTCGCCCGTGTACTGCTCCCGTTGCCACGTCGGCAACCTGTCCTCGGGGAGCGGCGGAGCGCAGGCGAGTCAGTAGGCCTCGCCCTCGGGATCCTGCCGAGGCGCCCCCTCACACCCCGGCGCGCAGGTACTCGCCGCTCAAGAGCGCGACGAGACCGACGGTCAGCAGCAGGAGCATCAGCGGGATCGCCGCGAGGCCGTGTCCGAGGACGCCGAGGGCGACGCTGAGCGTCGCCGGGACGACGTGCACGACGGTGGTCCGCTTCAGGCGGCCCTTCTCGCCGCGCAACGGGACGAGCGTGGTCTCGGCGAGTCCGGCGAACAGCACCGCTATGCCGAAGGACGCGCAGAGCAGCAGCCTGGCGGGATCGGGCACCACCCGCTCTCCTCGGCTGACGAAGGTGAACACCCCCGACCCCACGGCGGCGGCCGACAGGAACAGCGGGATGTGGAGGTAGACCCAGATCGCGTTCCACGGAGAGCCGGGACGCAGCGGCCGCCCTACCACGTGATCGACGTAGATCCACCACAGGACGAACGCGAGCGCGAACGACAGTGCACCCGCCGCGAGATCCGCCTCGGACGGCTGGCGCATGCGCGTCATGATGAGGATGGCGACGATGACGAGCTGACCGAGGACGACGAGGAAGAACGCGCCGAAACGGTCGCTCAGGTGCTCACGGCTGAACTCGCCCAGCTCCCCCTGGCGGCGCGTCGTGGTCATGGGGAGCAGGAGGTCCGCGACGATAGCGGCCGCGACGAACGAGAACCTCACCGTCCCCGACGTGAACACCGCCACCGCCCAGAGCACCGTCTCGATCCCGAAGAACAGCGCGTAGCGCACCGCGAGCGGCATCACCCTCCGCTCGTACCTGCCCGATCTCAGCCATTGGCCCGCGAGCACGATGCGGCCGGCGATCACGGAGGTGGCGTACAGGGGGAACCCGGCGGCGAGACCGCTCGGCGCGGCCACCGCCAGCCCGGCGGCGGGCAGCATCGCGGAGAAGACGAACAGCCGGTAGCTGACGTCGAGCGACTCGAACCGGTCGCTGTACAGCGTCTGGCTGATCCACAGGCGGACGGCCGGAGTGGATAGCACGACGAACGTGACCAGCCCGCGAAGCGACACGTCGCCGGCGAGCGCGCTCGCCAGCTGCGCGGCGACGACGGCGAAGACGAGGTCGTAGAAGAGGTCGACCGACGTGACCTTCGCCTCGCCGCCCTCGGCGCCCGTGTGAAGCCTGGGACGGTCCCAACGCAGCATCGCCATCAGCAACCCCCCTCGCAGGCGAGATACTGCCCCTGCGACGGGAGTCCCATGCAGCGCGGGGCCGCTACCTCCGTCCGAGCGCGGCCCGGACGAGCCGGTCCACCAGCTCGTCGAAGGTGATGCCGGCCTCCTCGGCGGACATCGCGAGGACCGACGTCTCGGTGAGCCCCGGGTGGGTGCTGCACTCGAGGACGTAGGGTGTGCCGTCCTTCGCGACCACCATGTCGATGCGGCTGACGTCGCGGCACGCCAGCGAGGCGTAGACCTTCTTTGCCGTCTCGACCGCGCTCGCCAGCACGTCCTCGGAGAGGCGCGCCGGGATGAAGTAGTCGGTCTTGCTGGGGTTGTACTTGGCGTCGTAGTCGAAGATGCCGGTCTTCGGCACGACCTCCACCGGCGGGAGCGCCTGGGGGCCGTCCGCGCCGTCGAGCACGGAAACCGCGAGCTCCGTGCCGTCCACCCACTTCTCGATCAGCACCTTGACGTCGTAGCCGAGCGCCGCGAGCATCGCGTCCGCCAGCTTGTCGGGGCTCTCGACGCGGGACAGGCCCAGCGCGGATCCCTGCTGCGAGGGCTTCACGCCCACCGGGTAGCCGCCGATCTCGCCCCCTACCAGGTCGAGCGCGCGCGCCGCGCCCGTCTCCTTGATCGACCCGGCCGAGAAGGCCACCCAGTCCGGCGTCGGGATGCCGTGGGTGAGGAAGAGGCGCTTCGTGAGGTCCTTGTCCCACGCGAGCATGCTGGTGAGCACGCCGGGCCCGGTGTAGGGGATCCCGATGAACTCCAGCAGCTCCTGGATCATGCCGTCCTCGCCGAACTTGCCGTGGAGGGCCACGAACACGGCATCGGGCTTCTCGGAGCGGAGAGTCTCGACGAGGTCGGGCGTGACGTCGAGCGGCAGGGCGCGATACCCGAGCCCCTTCAGCGCCTCGAAGACCCGCTCGCCGCTCTGCAGCGACACCTCCCGCTCCAGCGAGTTGCCGCCCATGAGAACCGCGATCTTGTCGCGCATCGCCCACTCCCAACGTCATCGGGCCGGCATCGCGGACGCGAAGCCGTCATGACGGATTCTAGAGCACCTCGGCCGGGCATGGACCCCGCGGGGAGGGGAGAACGGGGCCGTTCTTGTATACTGTTGCCTCCCCGCCAAAAGGAGTCAGGCTCTTGGAAGTGAGCCTCACCGCGCCCATACCCGCTCTCGCGGACATCCGCACGGGCCTCGCCGTGGACACGCTCGACGTCGCGGAGCCGCTGGTCGACCTCGCCGAGCACTCTGGCGGGTCCGTTATCTGCGACGCGGCGTACCGGAAGGGCGGCCGAGGCGCGCCGGACCGCTGCTACGTCAGACTCGGGGTCGCCGAGAGGCTGCTGTGGGCGCTCGCCCTCCTGCCCTCGGGCGTGCGCTTCGTCGTCTTCGACTCGTGGCGGCCGCTCGATCTGCAGCGCCGGCTGTTCGACGACCAGGTCGCGCAGCTCCTCCTCCAGCACCCCGAGTGGACGGCCGAGGCGGCGCGGGCCCAGGCCGCCCTCTTCGTGGCTGACCCGGACGCGTCCACGCCGCCGCATTGCACCGGCGGCGCCGTCGACCTGGGCCTCGCGGCCCGGGACGGGACGCCGCTCGAGTTCGGCACGGAGTTCGACGACTTCTCGCCGAGGAGCGCGACGCGCTACTTCGAGGATGCGCTCGACGCCGGCCGCATCCTGAGCGCTTCCGAAGAAGAGGCGCTGAGGGATCGCAGGATGCTGTTCCATGCGCTCGCCGCCGCGGGGTTCACCAACTACCCTGCCGAGTGGTGGCACTTCGACTACGGCGACGCGTTCTGGGCGCAGGCCGTCGGGGGGCCGGCACTGTACGGCCCGGCCGGCTCGCCGGGATCTGCATGAGCGTCCTCGACGTGTGCGGGATGCGCGTCGGCTACGAGGTCGTGGGCGAGGGGCCCGCGGTCCTGCTCCTGCACGGCTGGGGAGGCTGCGTCGCGAGCATGTCCCCCATCCGCGAGGCGCTCCGCGACGAGTACACCGTCGTCAGCGTCGACCTCCCCGGCTTCGGCGAGAGCGAGATGCCGGAAGAGGTCTGGGGGAGCGCGGAGTACGCGACCTGCGTGGCGGGACTCCTCGAGGCCGCCGGCTTCCCCCGGCTCCTCTCGGCGGTCGGGCACTCGTTCGGCGGGAAGGTGGCGATGCACCTGGCCTTGCAGGGCAGGATCCCCGTCGGGTCGCTCGTCCTCGTCGGGACGCCGGGCGCACGCCTGCCCCTCTCGAAGCAGGCGAGGCGCCGCATCGCGCAGGTCAAGCTCGCGAAGCGCGCCGCGCGAATGATGCCACCGGCGGTGCGAACGGCGGTCGACACCCGCGTGTCGCGCCTCGGCTCGACCGACTACCGCAACGCCGGGCTCATGAGGCCGATCCTGGTCAGGGCCGTGAACGAGGACCTTCGCGAGCTGCTCCCGCGCATCTCCGTTCCGACGCTGCTCGTCTGGGGGCGGCTCGACCAGGACACGCCGATCGAGATCGCGCGCATCATGGAGAGCTCGATACGCGGCAGCGGCCTGGTGGTCATGGAGCGCTCGGGTCACTTCCCCTACCTCGACGAGCCGGCCGCCTTCAACGCCGTCGCCCGCAGCTTCCTCGCCTCGATGAGGGAAGGGGAGGGGCGATGACGGCGCTGTTCGCGGTCCTGGCGCTCTTCGCCGCCGCCGCCCTCATCAGCCGAGGTTACACGTGCCTCCACACGCTTCAGCTCGAGGGCTATCGCGTCGAGCGCTACCTGCGGCACTCAGCCGAGCGGCTGTCGTGGCGGAGCGCCGTCCCGCTCGGCGTCGTCGCCGGCACCCTCACGGCAGGGGCGCTGGCGTCCTCCGCTTCCGGCCCGTGGCTCGGCGCGGTCGCCGTCGCGGTCGCGGGCGCCGTCGAGGCCTCGCTGTACGCATGGCGCGTGTGGAGACGCCCCGCGAAGAAGCCGTTCGTGCCGACCGCGCGCATGGGCAGGCTGATCGCCGCCACCGCGCTCGTGACCGTCGCCCTGGCGGGACTCGCCGGGTGGGGGGTCACCTCGGCCGGGAGGGGCTTGGGCGATGCGGGGACGGTGCTCGCGGCGTACGCGGTGACCGGCGCGCTCTTCCTCGCGATGCCGCTGATCGCGGTAGCGGCGTGGGGCATCCTGGAGCCGTTCGAGGCCGCCATGCGCCGGGGCTTCGTCGCGCGGGCGAGGCGCAGGCTCGACGCCGTCGCGCCCCTGGTCATCGGGATAGCGGGCAGCTACGGCAAGACGACGACGAAGGCCGCGCTAGCCGCCGCGCTCTCGAGCAGATATCGCGTGCTGGCCACTCCCGAGAGCTACAACACGCTGCTGGGCGTCACGCGGACGATCAACGAGCAACTGGCCGACGACACCGAGGTCCTCATCGTCGAGATGGGAGCTCGCCACCCCGGCGACATCGAGGAGATCTGCCGTCTGGTCCGGCCGAAGGTCGGCTTGCTCACGCGACTGGGTCCGCAGCATCTCGAGTACTTCAAGAGCGAGGCCGCGGTCGTGGCGGCGAAGACCGAGCTCCTGCGCGCGCTGCCGGCCGACGGCATCGCGGTCGTCGATGCGGACGGGCTGGAGGACTTCGCCGCGCCCCACGCCTGGCAGGCGCGCACGCTGCGAGTGTCGGCCCGCATGGACTCCGGGGCCGAGGCGCTGGTGGAGGACGTCTCCGTGAGCGGCGAGGGCACGTCGTTCTCGGTCGCCATGCGTGACGGCACCGTGCTCGTTGCTCGCACGCGGCTCCTCGGCCGCCACGCGGCGTTCAACTGCTCGCTCGCGGCCGTGGCCGCGCTCGAGCTCGGCGTACAGCGCGAGGCGGTCGTCGACGGCCTCGCGCGGATGGCGCCCGTGACCCATCGGCTGGAGGTCGTGCGCAACGACTCCGTCGTGGTGATCGACGACGCCTTCAGCTCGAACCCCGAGGGCTTCTCGGCGGCGCTCGAGGTCCTGGCGTCGTTCCCGGGGAGGCACATCCTCATCACGCCCGGGATGATCGAGCTCGGAGCCGAGGCCGTGCCCGCTCACGTGCTCATAGCCGCCGAGGCCGCGAAGGCCTGCGATGTTATCATCCTCGTGGGGAGGACGTGGCCTCCCGAGTTCGCCGACGCGCTGCGGAACGCCGGATTCCCGGTCGACGCGCTCGTCCTCGCAGAGAGCCTCGCCGGCGCCTCGGAGACGCTCGCCGGCCTCATCCGCCCGGGCGACGTCGTGCTGTTCGAGAACGATCTTCCCGACAACTTCGCATAAGGATCTTCCGAGGGAGGAAGAGTGGCGGGGAAGGCTGAGCGGGACTCTCGTCCCGGGACGTTCGGCGGTCGCGCGCTCCCGTTCGGCGCTTGGGGCGCGGTCCTGCTCGTGTTCGCCGCGGCGTGCGGCCTGCTGGGCGCGGCGTTCCCGGCGTGGAAGCCCGTCTACGACTTCCTCGTCGTGGTCCTCGGCTCCTTCGGCGGCGCGCTGCTGAGCATCGCCGTGTCCGGGATCTGGTGGAACGACGTCACGCGAAACGAGACGAAGGCGATGCTCGCCGACGCGGTCGCGGGCACGTTCGAGCAGGACCCGGAGTTCGTCGCGGAGTACTTCCAGCCCAAGAAGGTCCTCGGCTTCCTGAGGAACAACCTGGAGGCACGCACGAAGGACGCCCAGCTGGCGCGTGCCGTGGCCGACGACCTGCTCGGGCCGTTCATCCGCGAGGAGAAGCCGACGCGCATCCGCACGTCGCAGCGGTACATCGTCAAGCTCGAGTACTGCGAGCCCGGGACCGGCTCCGCGGAGGCCTCCGCGTTCCCGGTCTGGCGGGTCGTGGAGAACCTGCGCTTCGACGAGCGCCTCCAGCCCGGCTACAGGGAACGGCCGCTGTTGGGGCTGCAGGAGAAGTCGATCGTAGCCGCTTTCGTCTTCTGCGAGTCGGCGCTCGCGCCGTGGTTCGCGCGGCCGGACTGCATGTACCGGTCGGTCGCCTACATGCCCGAGGACCTCATGGGTGCGAAGGACGCCGAGGCGCGGCAGCGCTGGGCGGAGAGCCACCTCGGCTGTGCGCTTCAACTCGACGGCGTCGACCTTCCTCTCGAGAAGGTCGTCGACGTGCGGGCCGTGAGACGGCAGGAGTGGTCGGTGACCTTCGTCCTGCAGGCCGACGTCTCGCGGATCGATCGCATCCGCGACGCGGTCGAGCCGAAGGCCGAGGGCGGCTTCGCGCAGGTCCGCATCGCCATACAAGGGATGATGACGTGGTCGCCTCGGCGGTACGATTACACGGCGTACCTGGTCTACCCCACTCTGGACCCTGAGATCGAGTTCCAGATCGAAGGCGAGGAGGTCGACCAGCTGGAGTGCGCGACGTTCTACAACGTCGGCACCGACCCGGACGACGTGAAGGTCGACTCGCTCGACGGCTCGGACCGGACGAAGCACGTGCGGATACGGCTCGCCAGCCAGCGGTGGGTCTTCCCGCGCAGCGGCGCGGTCTTCAGCTGGTCGATGCGCGACGCGGGCGTCCTCGCGGGCGCTCCGCCGGCGGTCGACGACCCGGACGACGACGGCTTGCGGAAGGTGCCGGCCTGAGATAGCGGTCCCCTGTCAGCTCTACGGCTAGGTGGTGTCAGCAGTGGCGAAGGTAGCAGTCGCGGTCGTCTTCGGTGGCCGCAGCGCCGAGCACGAGGTCTCGATCCTGACGGCGCACGAGGCGATCGCGGTCCTGGCCGCGATGCCCGCGTACGATGTCGTGCCGATCTACATCACGAAGGACGGCCGCTGGCTGACGGGCGAGGCCCTGAACGACCTCGACAAGTTCGCCGACCCCGCCAAGCTCGAGCGCGATTGCATGCCTCTCGTGTTGCGCCCGATGTCGCCGCATCCGTTCACGGCCGAGAAGGCCGGCCTGTTCGGCAAGGCCGAACGGGTGACGGTCGACGTGGCCCTGCCCGTGATCCACGGGCCGAACGGGGAGGACGGCACGCTGCAGGGGACGTTCGAGATGCTCGGCGTCCCCTACGCCGGGTCGGGCGTGCTCGCGTCGGCGCTGTGCATGGACAAGGTCGCGATGAAGCGGATGTTCGCCTCGGCCGGCCTTCCGCAGGTTCCGTACGTCGTTACGGACCGGGACAGGTGGGCCGCGGACGGCCGCTCCGAGGCGGCGGCGGTCGAGGCTCTCGGAGGCGGACCGGTGTTCGTGAAGCCGGCGCGCGGAGGATCGAGCATCGGCGTGACGTTCGTCCAGTCCGCCGAGGAGCTCGCGCCCGCGGTCGAGCTCGCGCTCACCTTCGACGACGAAGCGGTCGTCGAGGTGGCCGTCACCGGAGGCGACGAGGTCAACTGCGCGGTCCTGAGGACGGGGAACGAGGTCACCGCGTCCACGCTGGAGATGGTGCACGCGAAGGACGGGTTCCTGACCTTCGAGCAGAAGTACATGGAGTGGAGCAAGGGAGCGCCGGCGAAGGGGTCGGGGAAGGGCGGTCTGCAGGGCCACACCGTGCCCGCGCCGCTGCCGGCCGAGGTCACCGGGCGGATCCAGTCGCTGGCCAAGGAAGCGTTCGAGGTCTGCATGTGCGACGGGGTCGCCCGGGTCGACTTCCTCGTCCGCGGCGAAGAGGTCTACGTCAACGAGATCAACACCCTGCCCGGCTCGCTCGCGTTCTACCTGTGGGAGGCCAGTGGCGTGCCCTTCGACGAGCTCCTCGACCGGATGGTGAGGTCGGCGATGGCTCGCGCCGCCGCCCGCCGCTCGCTTCTGTTCAGCCTCGACCGCAACCTCCTCGCGGAGATCGAGGCGGCCAAGGGCAGCAAGCGAGTCTGATCCGCGACCGGAAGGATCCGCATGCCGTCCCCGGAGCTCCTCGAATCGATCGCCGACTACGTGAGGAAGTCGAGCGCGGACGGCGTCCCGCGCTTCTCGGTCGACGTCGTCTCCCAGCTCGAAGGCTGGGCGGTCGCGGAGGTGGCGGCCGAGGGGCTCGAGACCGTCCAGGTGGTGATGGTCCGGGACGCCGGCGGCGGGTGGCACGGCGTCACGCTCGGTACCAGCATCGACCCGAACGACTTCGACTTCCCGGCCGAGGTCCGCGGCGCCTTGTGGTAGCGTGGCCGTCGGCAGCTCCAGGCTCGTCCGCTCGTTGAGCGTGCCGGCAGTACGGCCGATACTTGCACTGTCTGCCGAACGGGAGGGTCGCGATGAGGAACCGTCTGCCGCGCTGCATCGTCCTGCTCGTAGCGGGCACGGCGCTCGGCCTTGCCGCCGCCGCGTCGGCGTTCGCAGCCACGAAGGTCTACATCCCGATACAAGGCCGCGACCGCACCGAGACGGCCGTCGCCGCATCGAAGGCCGCTTTCCCCAGGCTGGCGGACACGCTGGTCGTATGCACCGGCTGGAACTGGCCGGACGCGCTCGGTGGAGGAGCCCTCGCCGGCGTCTACGGCGGCCCGCTCCTGCTCACCAGGCCCACCGCGCTCTCCTCGGGAGTCGCGAGCGAAGCGATCCGGCTGGACGCGCGCAACGTCGTCCTCATCGGCTCGGAGGAGGCGGTGTCGGCGGACGTCGAGAGCGCGCTGCGTGCCCTGACGGTCAACGGGCACGGCTTGAACGTGACGCGCATCGGCGGGAAGGACCGCTTCGAGACGGCCGCGATGGTGGCCTCGACGACGGTCGCCGTCATGAGGGCCCGCGGCCGGACGTACGACGGCACCGCGTTCTTCACCACCGGCTACAACTTCCCCGACGCGCTGGCCGCGGCGCCCCTCTCGGCGAAACGGGGGTGGCCGGTGCTGCTCGTCCGGCCTTCCGAGGTCCCCTCGGCGACCGACGCGGCCATCACGGCGATCGGCGTCAGGCGAGGGATCGTCCTCGGCTCGGAGAGTGCCGTCGGCAAGAACGTGGCCGACGCTCTGGCGCCGCGGCTGGCGTCCCCCCCGGAGCGGCTTTCCGGCCCGGACCGATACATCACCGCGCTCGAGATCGCGCGGTTCAGCGCGCAGCCCGGCAACGGACTCGGCTGGGACGGGCTCGCCTTCGCCACCGGCGACAACTTCCCCGACGCGCTCGCGGGAGGGGTCATGCAGGCGCGACTGGGGTCGGTGCTGCTCCTGACACCTACCGCGGAGCTCCGGCAGTGCGCGAGGGCCGAGCTGGCCGCCCGGCGCGCCGAGATCACCGCCGTGCGCTACCTCGGCAGTACGAGCGCGCTGAGCGAGCGGACACGGGCGGGCGTGGCGGTCGCGTGGGAGCGGATGCTCTTTCCCGTGGCCGGGCCGCACGACTACACGGACACCTTCGGCGCCCCGCGCTCGGGAGGCAGGACGCACAAGGGCACCGACATCATGGCGGCGATGGGCACGTGGTGCGTCGCGTCGCTCGACGGGACGGTGACGATCGGTGACGGCGGTCTCGGCGGCAGGGTGGTCTACCTGTACACCGAGAACGGCTGGGAGTTCTACTACGCGCACCTGTCCAACTGGGCGGTACGTTCGGGGCAGCACGTCACGGCGGGCCAGCTCGTCGGCTACGTGGGGAACACCGGCAACGCGGCGGGCGGGCCGACGCACCTGCACTTCCAGATCTGGACGCCCGACGGCCTCACCGTCAACCCGTACCCGTACTGCCGGGAGATGGAGCGCCGCTAGGACCGGTGCGCCGGCTATAGCCGTCCGACTCGTAGGGCCGCCTTGGGGCCGCTCACTTCAGGTCGATGAGGGACGTCGCTTCTGTCCCGTCGTCGAACTCGACGAACGCCACCCAGCGCTCTCCGGCGAGCTGCTTGAGGCGGAGCTCGGTCTGGTACCGCCCACCGGGACCGGCCTTGAAGGGCGCGGCGGGGGCGGCCATCCTCGGCCCCGTGGTGCCGTCGCCTCGGACGGGCGCGACCTCGAGCTTGACGGTCCGTCCCGCCACCGGCGTTCCGAAGGCGTCGAAGAGCAGACATCTCAGCGGCAGGGTGCGGCTGCGGCTGTATGTGCCGAAGGGCGGTATGCCGGAGAGGTCTTTGCCGTAGACGATCGAGTAGCCGATCGAGACTGTCGTCGTGTTCCCCGCGAGGTCGCGGGCCACTACCTCGAAGAGTGCATGCCCCGGGACGCCGGTGCCGATCTCAGCGCCGTTCGCGACGGACGCTAGAGCCGGTCCGGTGAGCCCGGACCCGGCGTCCGCGGCCGTCCAGGATGCCACAAGGGACGAGTGCAGCAGGTATCCTCCCCCCGCGGCGGGCGAATCCACGTGGACCGCGGGAGGGATCGAGTCGATCTTCAGTGTCAGCGACTTCGGGCTCTCGACGTTCCCCGCGCGGTCGATCGAGCGGTACGCCACCTCGGCCGTGCCTTGCGTCTCGATGACGATCGGGCCGTCATAGCTCCTCCAAGTGGCGCCCCCGTCCAGGCTGTACTCGCTCCGGGCGACGCCCGGAGCGCCCTCGTCCGTCGCGGACAGCTCGACGGTGACCGCGGAGCGATACCAGCCGTTGTCGCCCGGGATACCGGTGAGCGCCGCTCGTGTGACCGGCGGGATGACGTCTCCCGCCGCGATCGTTACGTCGAGGCGGACCAGGGTCGAGAGCGCTGTTCCCGACGTCCCGGAGCCCATGTCCGAGTTGCATGAGACCGCCGAGGCGCTGTCCATCGCGGCGATCTCGACGGTGTGCCTGCCGAGGGTGAGGCGGGTCTGCGGGGCGATCGTCCACGTCGCGTCGGGCGTTCCTGCCCCGGCGGTGATGCGCGCGCGGCTCCAGGCCTTCTCGCCGTCCAGGCGGTAGTACACCCCGACGATCCCGGAGCGGCGAGGGGCTCGGGTGCTGCTCGCCGAGCCGGTGATCGTGGGACGTTCCAGGTCCAGGGCACCGCCGGGCTGCACGTCCGGACGTAGCAGGATGGGCGCCGCCGCGGCCGCGCCGGCGTTCGCCGGCGAGAACACGCTCAGGGCGAGGGGAACCGTCTCGCCGATGACGGTCACGGATTCGCTGCAACGCGAGACGGCGTACGCCCTGTGCGGCGTGAGTCCCTCGTCGACCGCGATCGCGTGCGGCAACGGGCCGGTCGGGACGCCGAGGTGGTTGAGCGAGGCGTCGATCACGGTGACGGTGGAGCCGCCGTAGTTCGTCACATAGGCCTTTCCCGCTCCGGCATCAAAGGTGACGGCGAAGGGGCCGGGACCGGAGGGGAGCACGGCCTCGACGCTGAAGTCCGTCGTCCTGATCACCGACACGCTGTTGCCGTAGCTGTTGGCGACGAAGGCGCGATGCCCCCCACGATCGATGGCGATACCGATCGGATGGGAGCCGACCTGAACCGTCGCGGTGACCTGGTCGGAATCGTCGATGACGGTGACGTTGCCGCTCGACTCGTTCGTGACGTAGGCGAAGCCCGTGTCGGGATCTACCGCTATGCACCTCGGCGAAGCCCCTACGGGCACATCCGCGATCCTGGTGTCCGTCGCGCCGTCGATGATCGACACCGTGTTCGTCGAGCGGTTGGCGACGAAGACGCGCTTCCGGGTCGGACTCGAGTAGATGCCGAGCGCCGAGGGGTATGGCCCGTTGACCGCGATGCTCTTCACGTAGGCGTTGCGCGACGTGTCTATCACGTCGACCACGCCGGCGCCGTAGCTCGCCGCGTAAAGCTTCGGCGGGCTGCTCGTGGGGTCGAGCGCGAGTGAGCGGGGGCCGGATGTCAGTGAGTGATAGACGTTGACGGTGGCCGTCGTGAATCCTGCTGCGTCGTCGATCACCGAGATGCGTTGCGAGCCCGTGTTGGCGACGTAAGCGCGAGGGGGCGAGGAAAGCGCGTCGATCACGACCGCGGACGGCCGAGGCGCGAAGAACCACCACGTTGGCATCGCCACGGTAGACGTGACCGCGTTCGACACGCCGTCGATCACCGAGACGGTCCCGCCGGAGTAGTTCGCCACGAAGACGCGGTGTGTCACGGGGTCGGCGGCCACGGCGACCGGTCCGCGCCCGACGAGGATGAGCGCGAGCGGCATGTCGGCGGAATACACGATGCCGACGGCACCCGTGACGAACAGGAACGCGGCCGCGGCGATGACCGCGGCCGCTCGGATCCTTATGCGAGACGCGACCGACGAACGCGTACCGCCCACCTCTTTCGACGTCCATCTCCCTTATCGGGTGATCGGGCGCCGGTGGACGTGACCACGATCACGCTCCGGGGACGTCACACGGCCTCTTCGAGCGGCTCGGCGAACTGGCTGTTGTACAGCTCCCAGTAGAATCCCTGCCGAGCGAGCAGCTGCTGATGCGTGCCCTGCTCGACGAGGCGCCCGTGGTTCATGACGAGGATCGTGTCGGCGTCGCGGATGGTCGAGAGCCGGTGGGCGATGACGAAGCTCGTTCGGTTCTCCATGAGGCGCGCCATGGCCTTCTGGATGAGCACCTCCGTGCGCGTGTCGACCGAGCTCGTGGCCTCGTCGAGGATGAGGATCTGCGGGTCGGCGAGGAACGCGCGCGCGATCGTCAGCAGCTGCTTCTCGCCCTGCGAGACGTTCGTGGCGTCGTCGTCGAGCCGCGTGTCGTAGCCGTCCGCCAGCGTGCGCACGAAGTGGTCGACGTGCGCCGCCTCGGCCGCGCGCATGATCTCCTCGTCCGTCGCGCCCTCGCGTCCGTACGCGATGTTCTCGCGGATCGTGCCGCCGAACAGCCACGCGTCCTGCAGCACCATGCCGAACAGGCGCCGCAGGTCCTCTCGCGTCATGTCGCGCGTGTCGACGCCGTCCACCAGGATGCGGCCGTGGTCGATCTCGTAGAAGCGCAGCAGGAGGTTGACGAGCGTCGTCTTGCCGGCTCCGGTGGGGCCGACGATCGCGACGGTCCGACCCGGCTGCACGTCGAGGCACAGGTCCTGGATGAGCGGCTCGTCGGCCTTGTAGCGGAAGGAGACGTCGTCGAGCGTGATGTGCCCCGCGACCTTCTCGAGCCGTACCGGCGCCTCCGTGTCCGGCTCCTCCTCGGCCTCGTCGAGCAGCTCGAAGACCCTCTCGGCCGAGGCCACCGCCGACTGCATCACGTTCGCGATGCTGGCGAGCTGGGTGATCGGCCACGTGAACGCGCGCGTGTACTGGATGAACGCCTGCACGTCGCCGAGGGACATCGTGCCCGACGCCACGCGCAGACCGCCGATGACCGCGATGGCGACGTAGTTGAGGTTGCTGATGAAGTTCATCGACGGCTGGATGATGCCGGAGATGAACTGCGCCTTGAAGCTGGCCTCGAACAGCTTCTCGTTCTCTTCGTCGAACCGCTCCTGGACGTCCTTCTCCCGGCCGAAGACCTTCACGATGTTGCGGCCGGTGTGCGTCTCCTCGATGTGTCCGTTGAGCGTGCCGGTGTGCTTCCACTGCGCCGCGAACTGCTTCTGCGAGCGCTTCGCGATCTGCATCGTGACCACCACAGACAGCGGCACCGCGAGCAGCGAGATGAACGCCAGCAGCGGACTGATCAGCAGCATCATCACGAGCACGCCCAGCACGGTCAGCACCGCGGTCGTTATCTGCGTGAGCGCCTGCTGCAGGGTCTGCGCGATGTTGTCGATGTCGTTCGTGACCCTCGACAGGATGTCACCGCGCGCGTGGTCGTCGAAGTACCGCAGCGGCAACCGCGTGAGCTTGGAGTCGACCTCGTTGCGCAGGTCGTACACGATGCCCTGGGAGACGCCCACGGTGAGGTACTGCTGCAGGTAGCCGAAGAGCACCGAGAGCAGATAGATCCCGGTCAGCAGCAGCAGGATGCGGCCGATGGCGCCGAAGTCGACGCCGGCGCCCGGAGTGAGGGTCATGTGCGACAGCATCTCCGCGAACTGCGTCTGCCCGCGAGCCCTCAGCCCCGCCACGACCTGTGCCTGCGTCACGCCGTGCGGCAGCTTGCTCTGGATGACGCCCGCGAACAGCAGGTTCGTCGCCTGGCCGAGGATACGCGGCCCGACGGTGGACAGCGTCACGCTCACGATCGCCAGCACGATGACGAGCGCGATCATGGCGTAGTGTGGCCGCAGCAGGCCCACAAGGCGTTTGCCGGACGCCCTGAAGTCCTTCGACTTCGCGCCCGTGCCGATGATCCCGTGTCCGCCGAACGGCCCGCCGCCCCCGCGGCGCGGGGTCTCCTTGTGCTCGGCCATCTAGGCGATCTCCTCTTCCGTCAACTGCGAGTACACGATCTCGCGGTATGTCTCGGACGTGACCATCAGTTCCCCGTGCGTGCCCATACCGACGACGCGGCCCTCGTCGAGCACGACGATCCGGTCGGCGTGCATGATCGTGCTCACCCGCTGCGCGACTATGATCACGGTCGCCTCGTGCGTCTCGCTCTCCAGGGCCGCGCGCAGCTTGGAGTCGGTCTTGAAGTCCAGAGCCGAGAAGCTGTCGTCGAACACGTAGATCTCGGGCCGCTTCACGAGCGCGCGGGCGATCGCGAGGCGTTGCCTCTGGCCGCCCGAGACGTTCGCGCCGCCCTGGCTTATCGGCGCATCGAGCCCCTCGGGCATCTCGGTGACGAAGTCGGCGCCCTGGGCGACACGCAGCGCGTGCCACAGCTCATCCTCGGAGGCATCCTCGTCGCCGAAGCGCAGATTGCTCGCCACCGTCCCCGAGAACAGGAACGCTCGCTGAGGGATGAACCCCACCTTGCGCCACAGGTCCTCCTGCGCCATCTCGCGCACGTCCACGCCGTCGACGAGTACCTGCCCGGCGGTGGCGTCGTAGAAGCGCGGGATGAGGTTGATCAGGGTCGACTTGCCGCTGCCCGTCGACCCGATGATGGCGGTGGTCTCGCCCGGTCCGGCCGAGAAGGAGATGTCCTTCAGCACCGGCTCCTGCGCGCCTGGGTACAGGAACTCGACGTTGTGGAACTCCAGGTAGCCGCGTGACGCGCTCGGCGACGCCGGGACCAGCGGATCGCGGACGCCGGGCTCGGTCTCGAGCACTTCCTGGATCCGTTTGCCGGACGCGGAGGCCCGCGGCAGCATCGTGAGCATGAACGTCGCCATCATCACCGAGAAGAGGATCTGCGTGATGTAGGCGATGAACGCCATCAGGTTGCCGATCGGCATCTGACCGCTGGCGATCCGGTGGGCGCCGAACCACAGGACGGCGACCGTCGAGAGGTTCATCACGCCCATCAGCACCGGCCACATGAGCGCGAACAGCCGGAAGACCTTGCGGGCCGTGTCCGTGAGATCCTCGTTCGCCTCGGCGAACCGCCTCTGCTCGAAGTCGTCGCGCACGAACGCGCGGATGACCCGCACGCCGGATAGCGTCTCGCGCATGACCTTGTTGATCCGGTCGACCTTGATCTGCATCGACGTGAACAACGGCAGCGCCCGCGAGACGAGGAACCCGAGGAACACCGCCATGAGCGGCACGATGACGAGCAGCGTCGCGGACAGCGGGACGTCCTGCCGCAGCGCCATGATGATCCCGCCGATGCCCATGAACGGGGCGAGGATCATGACGTTCAGCGCCATGAGCGTCACCATCTGGATCTGCTGGACGTCGTTGGTGTTGCGGGTGATGAGCGACGGCGTGCCGAACTTGTTCACCTCGGTCTGAGAGAAGGTCCCGACCCGGCGGAAGATGGCCGAGCGCACGTCGCGCCCGAACGACATGGACGTCTTGGAGCCGAAGTAGACGCTCGCGATCGAGATCACGCCCAGCACGAGCGTGACGCCGAGCATCAGCCCGCCGATCCGCATGATGTAGCCCACGTCGCCCTTCGCCACGCCGTTGTTGATGATGTCGGCGTTGAGCTCGGGCAGGTACAGGTTCGCGATGGCCTGTGTCAGGAGCAGGAACATCACGAGCGCGAGCTGCCCGGCGTAGGGCCTCAGGTACGTCTTCAGGAGTCGTGTCATTCCCCGTGTGCCCCTTTCCCCGTCCCGGCGGCGCGCGTGATGTTCTCGCGCAGACAGCCGAGGAGCCGCGCGAGCTCGCGACGGTCGGCCTCGGGCATCGATCCGAAGGTCTCGTTCACGTAGTCGGCAAGGACGTGTCGCAACTCCGTCGCGACCTTGCGGCCTTCCTCGGTGAGGTAGACGCGCGTGAGGCGCTGGTCGCTCTCGTCCGGCTTGCGCACCACAAGGCCGGCCTTCTCGACGGCCTGAAGCATCGCCGTGATGCTCGGTCGCGAGACATGAAGGACGTCGGCCATATCACGCTGGCTTATCCCGTCGCGGCCGTCCAGCACCCGCAGGCAGGCGGCCTGCCCCATGTGGGCGCCCTTCGCCGCGAACCTTCGGCCCATGGCGTGCCCGTTCGCGCGCATCGCGTCCCTGAACTCGCGGAACGCGCGCAACGACAGCTCGTCCACGCCATCGAGCACCTGTGCGCCTTCCGGCGCGTCGTCGATCTTCACAGGCGGCTCCTTCCCGTTCACACGTCCACGGTTAGAGAGCAAACCGTTAGCCAACGAATGATTAGGAGTCGAATATAGCGGACCGCGTCGCCCGGATTCAAGTCCGCCGATCCGGATCCGCCAGGACGTCACTGCCCAAGGCCGCTCGGGAGGAGTATTCTTAACCAAGCTTTAGGCGCGGCAGGGGCGGCGCGCTGCATCCCGGATGCAAGGGGGCGTCCGGTGCAACGGAGTCGAAGAGGCTTTTCCAGCAACTGGCGGGGTGGCCCCAGGTTCTTTCTCGCCGCCCGCCTGGTCTTCATGATCGCCGCTCCGGCACCCCTGGTCTTCGGCTTCGCGGCCGACGCCACGCAGATCCAGCGGATCCTGTACGCCGCCGGCCTGCTGCCCATCGAGATCGGCGGCCTCGCGTTGCTGTACCGGCTGTGGCGCGGCGGCAGCCTCAGCGGCTCCATCCTCAACATCCTCCCCATCGTCGACGTTGCCGGGCTGGCCGTCATGCAGCTGGTCGCCACGCCGTTGGCTCCCGATCCCCTCTATCCCGTGTTCCTCGTCCTGCCGGTCATGTACGCGTTGCTGCTGCCGAAGCGTCAGTCCCTGATCGTCGGCGTTCTCACGGGAGCCGCATACGCGTTCTCGGCGTCGATGCACCAGGCCTGGCACTACTACGGCGTCCTCGTGTTCATCGAGCGCGTCGGATGTGTCCCGCTCGTGACGTGGATCGTGTCGCTGGGCGCGGAACTGCAGCACCGTCAGGTCGAGAGGCTGCAGGTGGTCTCGGGCATCTCCGAGGCCGTCCACACCACTTTGGATTCCGAGTTCCTGACGTGCGAGACGGTGGAGACGCTGGCGGGGATACTGGGCCTTCGCACGTGGCGGTTGTGCGTCGTAGAACGTGCCGGCCGAGGCGTCCTGTTCGAGGCCGCCATGGGGCGCCCGGGCGGCGTCAGCGTAAGCACGGCCGACCCCGACCGGCATGACTCTCCCGGGTTCGTGCCTCTCGGCCGACTGGAGGCGGACGAGTGTCACGAGCTGCTGCCCATCCTCGTGCAGGGAGACGCCGAGGTGGTCTTCTGCGCGCCCGAGCAGGACATCCGCCGCCTCGCGTCGGAGGATCGCATCGTGCTGCAGGCGGTCGGACGGGAGCTTCTCGTAGCTGTCGAGAACAGGCGTCTCTACGCCGTGACCAAACGGCTGTCCGTGACCGACTCGCTCACGGGTCTTCACAACCGCCGGTACCTCGCGGGCCGCATAGCCGAGGAGATCGGCCGGGCGCGGCGCTACGAGAAGCAGGTCTCGCTGCTGATGCTCGACGGCGACGACTTCAAGCGCGTCAACGACGAGCACGGCCACCGCGTGGGCGACGACGTGCTCGTGGAGCTCGCTCGTCTGATGTGCGGCTGCGTGCGCGACATCGACGTCGTCGCGCGCTACGGCGGAGAGGAGTTCTGCATCCTGTTGCCCGAGACCGACGCGGCGGGCGCGAGACGGGTCGCCGAGAAGCTTTGCGGGACGGTCGCCGGGCACGTGTTCGGCCCCGGGGTCGAGCTCACCGTCAGCGCCGGCCTTGCGACTTTCCCCGACCACGCCCAGACGGCTGAGGACCTCCAGCAGATCGCGGACAACGCGCTGTACGAGGCCAAGACGCGGGGGAAGAATCGCGTCTGCGCTCCCGCCGCGCCGCCTCGCGCCTCCTGAGCGACGGCTACACGCCGATGAACGCCAGGAAGCTGCGGAAGAATTGGACGACGAGCGGCTGCCGGGCGGCGTCCGCCCTTGCCAGCGCCGCGGCCTGGCGCAGGTCCTCGCGGCGCTCCGCCGCGGCCATCTTCGCGGCGCCGGCCTCGCGCGCACGACGCTCGCTCGCGGCTCGCGCCTCGGCATCCTTGCGCTCGGCGTCGGCCTTCGCCTGCCGCGCCGACGTTTCCCTCGACTTGGCTGCGGCGGCACGCTGCGAGGCGACCTGACGTCGCTGAGCGTTCTTCGCTCCCGCCCAGGAGGGCACTATCGTGCTGTCGCCGGCGTACGTCTGGATGAGGGGAGCGGGCAGCATCTCGTCAGGCGCGTACAGGTTGTGACCGCCGGTGTAGCGGTACGGCTTGTAGTCCGGCGCGGTGGGGCTGTCGTAGGGGAACGGGATGACGCGCTTGACCGCGCGGCCCGGAGCGCCCGCCTCCTCGTACCCGACGTACGCCGTGCGCGCGCTGTTCGCCCAGCCGCCGAAGACGATGACGTGACGCGCGGTGTTCAGGATGATGTCGCCCGGCAACATGTCGTCCCGGCCGATCTGCTTGGAGACGTCCGGGAGTGTCCAGGTCACGTACGACTGGTCGAGGCCCCAGGCGTAGGAGACGAAGCCGGAGCAGTCGCTCCGGTAGTCATCGACCCAACCGCCCTGGTCGTAGGGAACGCCCCTGCTCGTCCATCGGGCGGCGCGCCCGACGACGTCCGTGCGGTTGAAGTATGCCGGGGACGGCGGCGCGGCGGCGTATGCCGCGGGTGCGGCGCCGAGCAGCGGCCCGGCGGCGATCGCCAACGCGACGACTGCGGTCGCGGTGGCGCGGGCGATACGGTATCCACGGAGATTCAAGACGCTCCACCTTCCGAGGTAGGGGACAGGGCTACGGGGGCTCCGGTTCGGAGGAGCGCCCGGGCGAGACCTCGGCGTTCACTTCCGCCGAGCTTCTCGCGGTATCCGCGTTTCGGTCTTTCGGGAGCGACATAAGGCGAACCCCATGCCAAACGGCTTCCAGGGTTTGGAAGGAAGCGCAGCTCACAGGGGGTATGCGGGCGCGAAGCCGGGTGGCGGGTCGTCTCTCCGGGAAGCGCCCGGGCCGCCGGCACGGCCCTCCCGGGCCGGCGCGTCGGTGAACGGCGGGACTCCGTGGTATGTTCGTGAGCGGACGAAAGCGGCGGGAGGAGCGGCTATGGAAATGACGACCGTACGCGTCGAGAAGGACGAGACCCACAGCGTCATCCTCGGCCAGTCACACTTCATAAAGACCGTGGAGGACGTCCACGAGGCGATGGTGAACGCCGTGCCCGGCATCCGCTTCGGACTGGCCTTCTGCGAGGCCTCAGGGGACAGGCTCGTGCGGATGAGCGGTACCGACGAGACCCTGCAGGCGCTCGCGGCGCGGAACGCGCTGGCGATCGGAGCGGGCCATTCCTTCGTGCTCCTGCTGGCCGAAGGCGTCTACCCCATCAACGTCCTCAACGCCCTCAAGATGGTGCCGGAGGTGTGCGGGCTGTTCTGCGCGACGGCGAATCCGGTGGAGGTCGTCGTCGCCGAGACGGAGCAGGGACGCGGCATCATCGGCGTGATCGACGGCCAGCCGCCCCTCGGCGTTGAGAGCGAGGAGCACGTCGCGGCGCGGAAGGGACTGCTGCGCGCGATCGGCTACAAACTGTAGCGCGAGCCGGGTGCCTTCGGGGGCCTTCTCGTCAGGGCGGTCCGCCGGACGTCATCCCCGCGATCATCCCGCCGAGATACGGTACGAGCCACAGAAGCCAGACGCCGAGGCTGTACCGATGGAACCCGCGGCGAAGCTCTGCCGTCCCACGTGCGGCCACCCAGGTAGCCCATGCCGCGTGCGCGAACATGAGAGCGAACGCGGCGACGCCGAACGCGTAGTGGCCGGCACCTGAACGCATGCCGCTCCGCGCGAGTCCGATCATGCGTTCCGTCCCGACCGCATCGAACGCCAGCCCCACCCAGAACGCGACGACGTGGTGCGGCATCAAGTCGCGGAGCAGCCGCTCCGCCCACACACCGTACGAGTACGACGCGAGCGCGAGCGTCATCAGGAGCGCGGGGAGGATCAGTTCGCGAGGCACGTCTCCAGTCTAGCTCACCAGGTGAGAAGGGTATCTCTTCCTTGAAGCCACGCCGACGGAGGGACGACCGATGACCGTGGAAGACAACGAGGCGAACGCCTCGCGCTGCCTCTGCCCGGGCTGTCCGACGTACGACGAGTGCATGCGAGGCAAGGACCAGCACCTCTATTGCTCGCGAGGCCAGACCGAATGCGCTCCCAAGGCACACGGCTGCATCTGCGGGGAATGCCCGGTGTGGGACCAGTACCAGCTCGCGAGCTACTACTTCTGCTTGGAGGGCGCCGCCACCTAGGCGTCTAGGCTCCCTCGAGGGAGTGCACGCCGCCTCGGAGGTCACACAGGTACAGCTCCCCATCGTCGTCCTCCCCGAACGAGGTCACGGCGAGGTGCGTCTCGAGCAGCATCTCGTGCCGCCATTCGCCGTCCTCTTCTCGGCGCAGCCCGTAGAGCTTCCCGCTCCCGTGGTCGGCGAAGAAGTAGGTCCCCCGCATGTCGGGGTAGCGTGAGCCGCGGTAGACGTAGCCGCCGATGACGGCCATCCCGCCGTCATCCTTGTGGCCGTACTCGGCCACCGGCGGCACGAGGTCCTGTTCCCCCATCGAGCTGACGGAATGCCGCGCCCGCGACCCGTCGGGCGGAT
This sequence comes from Coriobacteriia bacterium, assembly GCA_036504755.1. GTDB lineage: Bacteria > Actinomycetota > Coriobacteriia > Anaerosomatales > JAJZPX01 > JAJZPX01. The sequence continues at coordinate 54,380 of DASXUP010000008.1, read as the reverse complement.
GCACGTGGTTCCCCTCCCGGAGTGACCAGCCGAAGTTGAGCCCCCCGACGCCGGCGGGCGCGAAGTCGATCTCCTCCCACAGGTCCTGCCCGACCTCGCCGATGTACATGTCGCCGGTCTCGCGGTCGAACGAGAAGCGCCACGGGTTGCGCAGCCCCCAGTGCCACGTCTCGGCGACGAAGTACTCGTTGTCGTAGAACGGGTTGTCCTCGGGCACGTGATACGTGCATTCACACGCCTCGCCGTCCTCGTGGCGCCCGCCGACCGACTCCGTGTCGATCCGCAGGATCTTCGCGAGCGCCATCCGTGGATCCTGGCCGTAACCGTTCGGGTCGTACTCGCTGCCTCCGTCGCCCACGCCGACGTACAGCATCCCGTCGGGCCCGAACGCGAGCTGCCCTCCGTTGTGGTTGCGGTACGGATGCCACAGCCCCAGCACGGCCTCCTCGCTGGACGCGTCGGCCGCCTCCCCGTCGTCGCTCGACCGGAACCGCGAGACGATGACGTCGTTCTCCCCGTCGGTGTAGCACGCGTAGAAGTAGCGCTTCTTGCCGAGGTCGCCAGGGAACGCGAGCGACAGCAGCCCCTGCTCGTTGTGTCGGCGCCCCACACGGTCGCCGACATCGAGGAACGGCTCGTCGCGCAGCTCGCCGCTTGCGATCACCCGCACGCGTCCCGCCTGCTCGCACACGAACAGCCGTCCGCTGCCGTCCCGCGCGCTCGTTAGCGACACGGGCCTGTCGAGGCCGGACCATCGCTGCGCGAGACGCAACTCCGGCCATGCCTTCGCGGTCGCCGTCGTGCCGGACCGCCCTTCATGGCCCATGGCATCCTCCTATGCTCCTCGGGGTGTTTCTACCGAAACGAACCGGAGGTCAAGCCGGCGGCCCGGCCGTTCGCCGCGCGGGTCATCAGTTCACCTGAGCCGGCGACGGCAGAATCTGCTAGACGCGTTTCAGGGCACGCTTCCCAGGGGAATCCTACCTTCCATCGGCAGACTCGAGCTCGAAGGAGGCTGGATGGCCGAATGAGCGGCGCCGCCCGGTGCGGGTGGCGGCGCGGAGCGAGCGAGGTCAGGGATGGCGGCACTCGGCGTGGACAACACGACGAGGCGGCCGGGATCAAGGAGGAACGTACATGCAGGACTCTCGATGGTGCCTGGGGCGGCGTGCAGCTGCCGCGGCCGTCGCCGCCGCTCTTCTGCTCGCAGGCGTGCTGGCCGGTGCGGCCGTCGCCTCGACGACGATCACGCCGAGGCCGGACTTCACGAAGATGAAGCGCGTCACGAACGCGGACAGGAAGGCGGCCGCCTCTCGGCTGACCGCCGCTCGCGGTGCCGCGGCCCGTCTCGGCGGACCACGCGCTCTCTTCCAGGGACCCGGCGGTGTGCGTTCACTCGTGGCGACACTGAACCCGCTCGGGACCCCCGATTATTTCGGCATGACTCCGAACTACGCGCTCAGCCCGTTGCCGCTCGACGTCGCGGGGGACTTCGCGACCGGCACGGCGAACGTGGTGCCCGGGACCGGCATCCGCAAGTTCGTCGACTCGCTGCCGGGCCTCGGGCCGTCCGCCGCGAACGACCTCGGCCAGTTCATCCCGGTCGCCTCGCCGAACACGACGGCCTACCCCGGGTCCGACTACTACGTCATCGCGCTCGTCCAGTACACGAAGAAGCTGCACAAGGATCTGCCCGCGACGACGATCCGCGGGTACGTGCAGCTCGATCCGAACACAGGACTTCGAGTCACCGCGCCGCAGTACCTCGGCCCGACGATCGTCGCCCGCAAGGGCAAAGCCGTCCGCGTGAAGTTCATCAACAAGCTGCCGACGGGTACGGGCGGGAACCTGTTCCTGCCTGTCGACACGACGCTCATGGGCGCCGGCATGGGCCCGACCGGTCAGATGTACACGCAGAACCGCGCGACGCTACACCTGCACGGCGGTTTCACGCCGTGGATCTCCGACGGCACGCCGCATCAGTGGACGACGCCGGCCAACGAGAACACGCCTTACCAGAAGGGCGTGAGCGTTCACAACGTCCCGGACATGGATGCCGGCAACGAGCCGACCGGGACGCTGACGTTCTACTACACCAACCAGCAGAGCGCTCGGCTGATGTTCTATCACGACCATTCCTACGGGATAACGCGCCTCAACGTGTACGCGGGCGAGGCGGCGCCGTACATACTCCAGGACCCGGTCGAGCAGGCGCTGGTCAACGGCGGGAGCTTCAAGGCCAACGGAGCGACGGTCACGGTGGCCGCCGGCACGATCCCCGCCGAGCAGATCCCGCTGGTCATCCAGGACAAGACGTTCGTCCCCGATGACGCGCAGCTCGCCAAGCAGGACCCGACGTGGGACAAGCTGCACTGGGGCGGCAAGGGCAACCTGTGGCTCCCCCACGTGTACATGCCGAACCAGAACCCCGGCGACCCCTTCGGCATCAATGCGATGGGGCGCTGGGACTACGCGTTCTGGTTCTATCCGCCGCTGGTCGGCATCGCACACGGACCGGTCCCGAACCCGCTGGCGGGTATCGCCGGCGAGGGGCCGCAGAATCCGGGCACGCCGAACCCGACGATCGTCCCCGAGGCGTTCATGGACACGCCTCTCGTGAACGGCACCGCCTACCCGTACGTGAAGGTGGCGCGCAAGGCGTACCGGTTCCGCATACTCAACGCGTGCAACGACCGCATGCTCAACCTCCAGCTCTACTTCGCCAAGTCGAACACCGCCACGGTCGACGCGTCGGGCAACCCCGTACTGCAGACCGATTCCGGCGAGGTTCCGATGGTCCCGGCGTCCGGCTCGCCGACGTACCCGGCCACGTGGCCCAACGACGGCCGCGCGGGCGGCGTGCCGGATCCAGCGGCCGCGGGTCCGGCGATGATCCAGATCGGAAACGAGGGCGGTTTCCTGCCCTCGGCGACCGTCCTGCCGAACACGCCCGTCGGCTACGAGTACTTCCGCAGGACGATCACAGCGCTGAACGTGACGAACAAGACGCTGTTCCTCGGCCCGGCCGAGCGAGCGGACGTCGTCGTCGACTTCTCGAAGGTCCCGGCCGGCTCGAAGCTCATCCTCTACAACGACGCTCCGGCGCCCGTCCCGGCCTTCGACAGCCGCCTGGACTACTTCACCGGGGACGGCGACCAGACCTCGATCGGCGGCGCTCCGGACACGTTGCCGGGCTACGGTCCGAACACCCGCACCGTCCTGCAGTTCGCGGTGGGGACCGCGAGTGCGGCGCCGCAGTTCGATCTGACGCGGCTCCAGACGGGGCTCAAGGCCGCGTACGCGGCCACGCAGGACAAGCCCATCGTGCCGCAATCCGCCTACGGGCCCGCGTTCGGAACGACGTATCCGGACAACATCCCCAAGCTCACCGACACGACCATGTCCTTCAAGCCCGCCGGTCAGAATGCGACCGTGACGCAGACCCTGCAGGAGAAGGCCATCATCGAGGGCTTCGACATGGACTACGGCCGGATGAACGCTCAGCTCGGCGGCACGCTGCCGAACCTAGGGCCGCAGGCCGGCGCCGCCACCCCGTACGACTACGTCGACGCGCCCACGGACATCACCACTATGACGGCGGTCGGTACCCAGATCGGGCAGCTGCACGACGGCACGCAGATCTGGCGCATCGACCATCAGGGCGTCGATACGCACGCGATCCACTTCCACCTGTTCAACGTCCAGCTCATCGCGCGCATCGCGATCGACGGGCAGTACTTCCCGATCGACGGTAACGAGTACGGCTGGAAAGAGACGATCCGGATGAACCCGGGCCAGGACGTGATCGTCGCCCTGAGGCCCACGGCGCCGTCGCTGCCGTTCAAGCTCACGGACAGCATCCGGCCGCTCGACCCGACGAGACCGCTCGGGGCCACTTTCACCGACTCGCTCGGCACGGTCGTCACCAACGTCATGACGAACTTCGGCTGGGAGTACGTGTGGCACTGCCACCTGCTCGGCCATGAAGAGAACGACATGATGAGGCCGCTCGTGATGCTCGCGTCGCCCTCGGCGCCGTCGAACGTCACGGCGAGCGCCTCGGCCCTCAGCGTGAACGCCCCGACGGTGACGGTGCGGTGGACGAACAGGGCGATCGACCCGGCCGCCACGATGTTCACCATCCAGCGTGCGACGGACGCGGCCTTCACGGCGAACGTCGTCACGTTCACCGCGGGGGCGACCGCGACGTCGTTCCTCGACAACACGGTCGCTCAGAGCCGCACCTACTACTACCGTGTGCGCGCCGAGAACGCGGTCGCCTACTCGCCGTGGTCCGTCGCGGCCCGGACGACGACGCCCGGCCGGCTGCCGCTCCCGATCATGTACTTCCGGGTCTCCGTCGTGACGAACGGGTCCATCTCGCTGCGCTGGACCGATCCGGTCACCGGGGCGCCGAGAGTCGGGCTGAACGTGCAGTACAGCACGAACGGCGGTAGCACCTGGCGGAACGCCGCCATCCTCGGGCCGTGGGCGACCGGATACACGATCGTCGGTCTCTCGCACAACACGACCTACTGGATGCGCGTCATCGCCTACAACAGCTCCGGAGGCAGTCCCTCGGCCATCGTCTCGGCGAGGACGCTGCCGTAAGTCAGCATCCGCTCGACAAAGGCGCCCCGCCACTCCCGGGTGGCGGGGCGCCCTGACGATCCCGGGCTAGGGTGCGATGATGACGCGGTCGCCCGTCTCCACCCTCGGGTAGAGGTCCTCGACATCCCACATGTGCATGCGCATGCACGCGTGCGACGCGGCGGTGCCGATCGATCCGTCGTTCGAAGTGCCGTGGATGGCCACGCCCGGCGCGTCGAGAAGCAGCGCCCGGGTGCCGAGGGGATTGCCGGGGCCGCCGGGGATGAAGTCCGGCATCGCGGCCGACCAGCCGCTGTGCGGGTTCGTCCAGATCGGGTCGACCTGCTTGTCGGCGATGTGCCACCACCCCTGAGGGGTCGGGAACTCCGGCATCCCCACCGCGATCGGATAGTCCTTGACGCGCCTCGTCCCGTCGAGCAGGTAGAGCCGGCGCTCGCCCAGCCGCACGAGGATAGTCCGGCCGAACGACGATTCCGTCACCCGCGGCTTCACGGGAAGCACCGGCAGGTCGAGCTCTCTCTCGGCGGACGTCAGTGCCTTCCTCAGCATCACGGATGCCGCGTTCTCGTCGAGCCTCCAGCCCGCCTCGGACTTGGAGATCGCCAGCCCGTCGCCGTTCACCGACAGCTTCGAGTCCGTGGGCCGCTGGTACACACCCTTGGCGGTCCGCGCGACCCAGGCGCGCAGGCCGTCCGCGTCAAGCTTCACCTCGGCGGGCATCGCGATGCCGGGAGCCGCGTCGGTCGCGCGGCGGTAGACCCGCTCGAGCAGCGTCGTTCGCTCGCGCGGCGCGAGCGCGCGGTCCACCATGCCCTCCACGTCGATCGACACCAGCCGTGCAGGGTCGAGCTCGAAACGCTTCCCGCGGCCCTCGGCAGCGAGCGGTCTCATCAGCGGCGCTTCGAGCCGGGTCTTGAGCAGCGCCGCCGCCTCCTCGCGCCGCAGGCCGCCGACGTCGACGCCGCCGATGACCGCGCCGCGCGGGAGGACCGTGCGCTGCGCGTAGTCCCCGGCGACGGCGCTCGAGACCCCGAGGGAGAACGTCGTCAGAGCCAATGCCATCGCTACGGCGAGGGCCCGCACACCTCGGCCGCTCTGCGCCATCCCTCGACCTCCCTGCCGTGCGTGGACCGATGCGCGAGGTCTACCCTTCGGGGCAGGGGCTTCGACGCGACGCCGCGAAGAAGGAGGAGGGACCGGACGAGCGGCGCCCCGGTCACCAGAATCTGGGACTCGGGTATACGTATCGCGGAGGACCCCGTGGGAGGGAGACGAAGATGGCCGAGGAGAAGAGCGCCCCGATGGACCCCGCCTCCGACGCGAAGCGGCCGGCGGAGCGCGGCAAGTAGCCGGCGAGATGGATCCGCGCAAGCATCTGCACCGGTACCGCGAGATCGTCGGCGTGCTCGCCGACGAGGGGCTCGACAGCGTGCTGGAGGTGGCGGGGCTGCGCGCGCTCGCCCCCGTCCGCAGGCTCATGCGCGGGAGAGAGGACTCGAGCTCGGTCCCTGTACGCGTGCGCCGCACGCTGGAGCGGCTGGGCCCCACCTTCGTGAAGCTCGGACAGGCCGCGTCCACCCGCTCCGACATCTTCCCCGACGCCATCGTGCTCGAGCTGCAGAAGCTGCAGGACCGCGTGGAGCCGTTCCCGTTCGCGGACGCGTGCGCCATCGTCGAGGCGGAGCTCGGCGGGCCGCTCGGCGAGCTGTTCGCGTCGTTCGCGCCGGAGCCGCTCGCGTCGGCGTCGATCGGCCAGGTGCATGCGGCGACTCTGCCCGACGGGACGGCCGTCGCGGTCAAGGTGCAGCGGCCCGCCGTGCGCGAGCGGGTCGAGACCGACCTCGACATCGTGCTGACGCAGGCACGCGTCTTCAACAGCCAGCAGGATCCCGACAGCCGCTACGACGTCGTCGACATCGCCGACGAGTTCGCGAGCGCTCTGAGAGACGAGCTCGACTACCTCGCCGAGGCGCGGAACGCCGAGCGGCTGGCCGGCTTCTTCGCCGACGATCCGAGCGTGGCGTTCCCGCACGTGTTCTGGGAGTGGACGACGGCGCGGGTGCTGACGCTGGAGCGCTTCGAAGGCATCCCGCTCAACCGCCCGGAAGAGCTCGACGCCGCGGGAGTGGACCGCGCCGAGGTGGCCAGACGGGGCATCTTCTGCTACCTGGAGCAGATCTTCACGTACGGCTTCTTCCACGCCGACCCGCACCCCGGCAACCTTTTCGTGCTGCCCGGCGGGCGCGTGGCATTCACCGACTTCGGCCGAGTGGGGACGATATCGCACGTCGGGCGCGACCAGCTCTCCGACCTGCTGATGTCGATCGTCGACAACGACACGGACCTCGCCGTCGACATGCTCGTGGAGGCCGCCGGCTCACCCGGCGACATCGACGTCGCGCTACTGCAGCGCGACGTCTCGCATCTGCTCGCGAAGTACTACAACCGGCCGCTGCACGAGATCCGCATGCGCGAGCTGGTCCGCGAGGTCTTCTCGCTCGTGCGCGACCACCACCTGGTGATGTCCTCGGAGCTCGCGCTGCTGTTCGCCACGCTCGCCGTGCTCGAGGGCCTCGGCACGCGGCTCGACCCGGAGTTCGACTTCGTCGAGGTCGTCACGCCGTTCGCGCGTCGGATCGCCGCCGAGCGCACCGATCCGCGAACGCTAGCGCACCAGATGGCCGTGGCGCTGCGGCGCGGCGGCAAGGTCATCACCGAGCTGCCCGAGTCGCTGCTGCGCGTGATGAAGCGCGCCGGGCAGGGGGAATTCCGGCTGACCGTGCGTCCCACCGGCTTCGAGCCCATGATCGTGCGCTTCGAGAAGGCCGTGAACCGGCTGGCGTTCGCGCTGGTGGTCTCCGCCTACGTGGTCGGCCTGTCGATGTTGCTCGCCCAGACCGCGCCCTTCCCCGGGTGGTTCGTGTGGGTGGCGCGTTTCCTGGAGGCGGGCGCGCTCGCGGTCGGCTCGTGGTTCTTCATATCGATCTTCATCGCTGCAAGGCGCCCATGAATCCGCGGTAGCGGCGGCGCTTCGGCGGGAACGTAATAGCGCGGCCGAGAGAAGGGAGAGCCGTGCGGATCGCCGACTATGCGTTCCTGTCGGACTGCCAGTCAGCCGCGCTCGTAGGCAACGACGGCTCCGTGGACTGGTACTGCACACCCAGGCTCGACGCGCCGTCGGTCTTCGCTCGGCTGCTCGACCACAACGCGGGGCACTGGCACATCCGCCCGCGGGGCGAGTACCGCGTCCGGCGTGCCTACCTCGACGACTCGCTGGTGCTGCGCACGGTGTTCGAGACGCCGAGGGGGGCGGTGGCCGTCACCGACGCGCTCGGCTTCGAGCCCGGCGCGCGCGGGCACGAGATCGGCCTGCGGGTCCCGCACGAGATGCTGCGGCGCATCGAGGGCTTGGAGGGGAGCGTCGACATCGAGATGGAGTTCGTGCCGCGGATGGAGTACGGGCTCACGAAGCCGCGGCTGGAGTGGGACGAAGGCCGGGTGAGGGCGACCGGCGGCCCCGTCGAGCTCACGCTGGAGAGCGAAGCGCCGATGGACTGCTCCGAGACCCGCGTGAACGCCGCCTACCTCGTCCGGAAGGGCGACGCCTTCACGTACCGGCTGCGCTACCGGGACAGTTTCGCCGACACGCCGCACACCTCGGCCGAGGGCGCCTCGATCGAGGACACCGTGGAAGGCTGGCGGTCGTGGGTCGGGCTGCACCGCGGATACGAGGGCCGCTACCTCGCCGAGGTGCGGAAGAGCGCGCTCGTCCTGCAGGGCCTCACGTTCGCGCCCGCGGGGCCGGTCGCGGCGGCGCCGACGACATCGCTGCCCGAGGTCCTGGGCGGCTCGGCCAACTGGGACTACCGCTACGCGTGGATCCGCGACGCGAGCCTCACGCTGTTCGCCCTGTGGGTCGCGGCGTGCCCTCACGAGCCGTTCCGCTTCTTCCACTGGATAGAGCGGGCCGGCGGCAAGCTCGAGGACGAGCCGGTGCAGATCGTGTACGGCGTGACCGGCCAGCGGGACCTGACGGAGCACACGCTGGGCAACCTGGAAGGGTACCAGGGCAGCAAGCCGGTTCGCGTGGGCAACGACGCCTGGACGCAGCGGCAGCTCGACGTGCTGGGTTGGGTGCTCGACGCCGCGCACGTGCTGAAGGACCAGCTCGGAGATCTTGACCCCGAGACGAAGGAGCTGCTCGTCGGGTACGCCGACCGGGCGGTCCGGGACTGGCGCCGCTCCGACGCGGGCATGTGGGAGGTTCGGGACCGGGAGCGGCACTACACGTCGTCGAAGGTGATGTGCTGGGTGGCGCTGGACCGCGCCGTGAAGCTCGCGGACCGCATCGGAGCCGGCCGCGGCGACGTGGAGCGCTGGGAGCGTGCGCGCGACGACGTGAAGGGCGCGGTGCTGGCCGAGGCCTGGAGCGATCGCGCGAACGCGTACGCGGGGGCGTTCGGCTCCGACGACCTCGACGCGTCCGTCCTCCTGCTGCCGATCGTGGGCTTCCTGCCCGCGACGGACCCGCGCATGCGAGCGACGATCGACGCCGTCGAGCGTCGCCTCGCCACCGGCGGGCTCGTGCGGCGGTGGGAGGGGGAGCCGAACGCCTTCCTCATCTGCAGCTACTGGCTCTCGGAGTGCCTCGTGATGGCGGGCGAGCTCGACCGCGGCAAGCGCGTGTTCGAGCGGGTGACGTCGCTCGCTAACGACCTCGGCCTGCTCTCGGAAGAGGCGGATGCCGGCACGGGTGAGTTGCTGGGCAACTTCCCGCAGGCGTTCTCGCACATCGGATTGGTGAACGCCGCGTGGCGGTTGACGGAGGCGATCGGCGGCAGGATGGTCGTGCTTTCGGCCGAGAACGACACCGAGAGCGGCGTGCGCCGCCCGGAGAGCTAGGGAGGCGAGGCGCGTGCCGAAGGTCGCGTACAGCCGAGAGAACATCGACAAGTGCTGGTGCGGCAGCTGTCCGGTGCAGGCGAAGAGCAAGTGCGCGACCGAGCTGTACGAGGCGACCATCGGCCGCGAGGAGCTGCCGCCTCCGGAGCGGCTCGGGGGCCTGTACTGCTCGACCGGCAAGACGATCTGCGACGACATCGTGGCGACGAACCTGTGCAACTGCGCGGCGTGTCTCGTGTGGAGCGAGAACGAGCTGGCGAGCAATCACTACTGCTTACACGGCTCGGCCGAGGAGACCGGCCGCTGACGCGACGAGCCCGCCTCTAGGGGGCCTCCCGGCCCTCGAGTCTGTACACGACGAGCAGCTCATCGGGATGCGTGCGGTATACCGACCAGCGCCACGCGAACGCCGGACGGCCGGGTATGGCGAGGACGCGCACGGTCTCGTGATGAGGCTCCCCCGTCTCGGCCACTCGGCGAAGGGATTCCTCGATGCGCAGCTCCGGGGTCATCGGCATGAAGTCGCCGAACCGCCGGCCGAGAAGATCGTAATCTTCCATGCGGGGCAGTCCCCGGTAGTAGTCGTTCGACCACGAGATCGCGAGGGACGCCGCGTCGACGAGCACGACGCCCACGAAGTCCTCGGGCTCCGCCACGGCAGCGTCACGGCCTCGTCGGGGTGCGGTTCGGAGGCGGCGTGCCGGAGGGCATCCGGTACGGCACCGGGATGAACTCGACGCCCGGCCGGCGCTGGCCGGACTGCGGATAGAGGTCCATCAGGTCGTAGACTTCCTGCGGTACGCCGCCGGCGACCGGCAGGCCCATCTTCTCCGCCATCTTGAGGTCGATCGGGAAGTCGTGCGTCCAGCGCCCCTCGGACAGCATCTTGGCGATCTCCGCCGCCTTCTCCTCGGACATGTGCTTGAGCAGCAGCTGGCGCACGGTGTCGTACACCTGGATGATCGCCTTGCGGGCCACGTCTCCTAGGATGAGCGTCTCGTCGCTGCGGTTGGGGTTCGGGACCTCGAGCGCCGCGAGTACGGACGCCGCCGGGTAGGCGGCCTGCGCGCCGCCTAGCTGCGGGTCGACCGGGCCGAGGACCGCGTTCGGGTCCATCACGATCTCGTCGGCGGCCAGGGCGACGAGCGTGCCGCCGCTCATGGCGTAGTGCGGCACGATGACCTGGACCTTCCCGGTGTGCCGTGAGAGCGCCTGCGCGATCTGCTCCGCCGCCAGCACGAGTCCGCCGGGCGTGTGGAGGATCATCTGGATGGGCACGTCGGCCGCGGTCAGGTGGATCGCGCGCAGCACCTGCTCGGAGTCCTCGATGTCGATGTAGCGCGCGATGGGCAGGCCGAGGAAGCTGATCGTCTCCTGCCGGTGGATCATCGTGATGACGCGGCTCTTGTTCGCCTGCTCGAGCCTGCGGATCGCGGCGAGGCGCCTCGCCTCGATGAGCCGCTTCTGGATCCACGGCACGAACAGCTGCAGCAGGAACAGGATCCAGATGATGTTCCAGAAATTGTTCACGGGCACTCCCTAGGCAGGCACTACGTACGTTATTCCCGGTCATGGCCCGAAACGTGCTACGCTAGCGCGTCCCCCGCACCCGCGTCCCTGGAGATCCATGACCCGCGCCGAAGACATCCGTAACATCGCGATCATCGCCCACGTCGACCACGGCAAGACGACGCTGGTCGACCGCCTGCTGCAGACCACTCACGTGTTCCGCGACAACCAGCAGGTCCCCGACTGCGTGCTGGACTCCAACGACCAGGAGCGCGAGCGCGGCATCACGATCCTCGCGAAGAACATCTCGATCCGCCATCGCGGCGTGAAGATCAACGTCATCGACACGCCGGGCCACGCCGACTTCGGCGGCGAAGTGGAGCGCGTGCTGAAGATGGCCGACGGCGCGCTTCTGATCGTCGACGCGTTCGACGGGCCGATGCCGCAGACGCGGTTCGTTCTCAAGCACGCGCTCGAGCACGGGTTGAAGCCGCTGGTGGTCGTCAACAAGATCGACCGTCCCGGCGCGCGGCCCGACGAGGTCATCGGCGAGGTGTTCGACCTGATGGTCGACCTCGGCGCGGACGACGACCAGCTCGATTTCCCGATCGTCTACACCAGCGCGGTGGAGGGCTACGCGCGGCGAGAGCACGATGACGGCAACATGGACATGCTCCCGCTGCTCGACGCGATCGTAGACGAGGTGCCGGCGCCGGACGTGGACGCGGACGGGCCGGTGGCGATGCAGGTCTGCACGATCGACTACAGCAGCTTCGTCGGCCGGATAGGCATCGGCCGCGTCTACTCGGGCACGATGCAGAGCGGTGACAGGATCCTCGTCATCAAGAACGACAACTCGCGCTACCAGGCCACGGTCAAGCAGCTCTTCACCTTCGAGGGGATGGGCCGCGAGGAGACGCACGCGTCGCACGCAGGCGACATCTGCGCTGTGGTGGGCGTGGAGGACGCCGACATCGGCGACATGTTCACGTGCCGCGTCGACCCGATCCGTCTCGACCCGATCCACGTGGAGGAGCCGACGATGTCGGTGGTCTTCTCCGCGTCCACGAGCCCGCTCGTGGGGCAGGAGGGCGAGATCGTCGGCGGCCGCCAGATCAAGGAGCGCCTGCTGCGTGAGGCGGAATCCAACATCTCGATGAACATCGCCGAGACGGACGCCAAGGACGGGATGGAGGTGGCCGGCCGAGGTGTCCTGCACCTGTCCGTGCTGATGGAGACGATGCGCCGGGAGGGCTACGAGTTCCAGGTGGGCCGCCCGAAGGTCATCCTCAAGCGCGAGGACGGCAGGCTGATGGAGCCCGTCGAGCTCGCAGTCGTGGACGTTCCGAGCGAGTACGCGGGCAAGGTCATCGAGGTGTTCGGCAGCCGCGGAGGCGAGATGTCGGACATGGTGCAGCGCGACGAGCACGTGCACCTCGAGTTCCACATCCCGACTCGCGGCGTGATGGGGCTGCGCACGCGCATCCTCAACGCCACGCGGGGCGAGGCGACGCTGTTCCACCACTTCCAGGCGTACGGCTCTCATCGCGGGGACCTCGGCGGGCGCGTCAACGGTTCGCTGGTGGCGATGTCGACCGACAAGGCCGTCGCGTATGCGCTCGACGCGCTCCAGCAGCGCGGGAAGCTGTTCGTGAAGCCTGGGGAGATGTGCTACGAGGGCATGATCGTCGGCGAGCACGCCAAGTCGGGCGACCTGGACGTCAACGTCGCCAAGGCGAAGCAGCTGACGAACATGCGCGCCGCCTCGGCGGACAAGGGTATCCAGCTCGCGCCGCCGATCACGTTCACGCTCGAGGAGGCTCTCGAGTACATCGAGGACGACGAGCTGGTAGAGGTCACCCCCAAGAGCGTGCGGCTGCGCAAGCGCGAGCTCGGCAAGATCGGCCGCAGGAAGGCCGCGCGCGGGTAACATCCCCTAGAGGGATTCCCGACGGAAGGGGAGGCATGCCCCCGCGCTCGCTCGCGTTGCGCGCCGGCGTCGCGCTGACCACCGCCCTGATGGTCGCGGGCAACGTCCTCGTCGAGGCGCTGCGCTTCGGAGGCCTGAGCACCGCCGACATCTCGGCGCTCTACCCCGTGCTCGTCACGCCGGCGGGCTACGTGTTCGCGATCTGGGGACTCATCTACCTCGGCATGATCGCGTACTCGTTCGCGCAGTTCGCGCCCTCGCTGCGCGCGGACCCGCTCCCGGACCACCTGGCGGTGCCGCTGGTGGTCTCGAACGTCGCCAACGTGGCGTGGCTCGTCGCTTGGCACGACCTGCTCATCCCGCTGTCGCTGCTGGTCATGCTCGTGCTGCTCGCGTCTCTGATCGCCGCGTACGTCACGGCGAGACGCGATCGGCCGAGGCGCCCGGCCGCCCTCGAGCTATGGGCGGTCCGCGGCACCCTCAGCGTCTACCTCGGCTGGATCTCAGTCGCGACCATAGCGAACGTGTCGATCGTGCTGTACTCGCTCGGGTGGCGCGGCGCGCCGTTCTCCCAGGAGGCGTCGGCGGCTGTCGTGTTGGTCGCCGGTGCGCTGGTAGCAGGAGCGGCGCTCGCGTGGCGTCGCGACGCGGTGTTCGCCGCCGTCTTCGTCTGGGCTTACGTAGGGATAGGCATCTCGCATCTCACGCGCACGGTCGTGGTCTCGGTCGCGTGGGGGCTCGCCTTGGGGATCGGCGCCGCCGCCGTCCTCGCGGCGCTCCCGAGGAGACGGCCGCACGCCGTGTAGGTGGTAGCCTGGACGCACGCCGAGGAAGGGGGTCGCGGATGGCCGAGGACGAGGACATGCGCATCGACGTGCAGCCGGACGGGCCGTACAACGTCTCCGGAGACGTGCCCCTGGTCCGGATGGAGATCGTCGCCAACGAGGCCGGGGAGTCGGTCGCGTGGCGAGAGACGGAGCGCCTGCCCGGGCAGGGCTACTACCAGCTGTGCCGATGCGGGGAGTCGAAGAACAAGCCGTACTGCGACTTCACGCACGTCGCCATCGGTTTCGACGGCGAGGAGACCGCGGAGCACGACCTCTACTTCCAGACCGCGGCCGCGATCCCTGGTCCCGGCCGGACCCTGCACGACGTGCGCAAGCTGTGCGCCGAGGCGCGCTTCTGCGACCGCGAGGGCGGGCTGTGGAACCTGATCGGGCGATGCGAAGAGCCGGAGACTGCGGCTCTCGTCGAGCAGGAGGCGGCGGATTGCCCTTCCGGCCGCTACGTCGTGCGCGGTGCCGACGGTGTCGCGCACGAACCGGACCTCGAACCTTCGATCGCGCTGGTGGAGGACCCCTCGCTCGATGTGAGCGGGCCGTTGTGGGTGCGCGGCGGGATACCCGTGACCTCGGCCGCGGGGGAGCGGTACGAGGTCCGCAACCGCGTGACGCTGTGCCGGTGCGGGAAGTCGAAGAACAAGCCCTTCTGCGACGGCTCGCACATCGCCGCGGGATTCAGGGACGCGGAGTAACGAAAGGGCGCTAACCCTGCCGCGCCGCTACCTGGATCGCGTCGCACACGAACCGCGCCAAGCCCTCTCGGCGGTCGTCGTAGTGCTTCGTGAACCGCGCGTCTTCCACGTACATCCTACCGAGGTTCGCGTGCATCTCCTTCGAGCACGGATACCACGTCTCGATGTGCAGCCGGTGCTGCTCCACGAGCTCCTGCACCGCCGGGTCCTCCGGGGAAGCGCCGGCGTCGAGCATCTCGGCGAAGGCGGCCTCGATCGCGTCTCCCCCGGCGATGACCTGCTTCAGGTCGTCCTTCGACATCCGCTTGTAGCGGCTGATCGATTCCCGATACGCGTCCGTGTCGCCCCAGCGCTGCTTCACCTCGTCGGCGAACTCCCGCGGATCGAAGTCGCCGAACACCTCGAACATGTCCTTCTCGTCCATCGTCGCCCCTTCTTCCAGCGCAGCGAGCGCCTCGTCTATCTTGGAGAGCATCGCCTCGGTCCGCCGCGCCTTCTCGGCCAGCAGCTCGCGCTGCGCGCGCAGCGCCTCGCCGCGGTCGAATGCGGGACCCAGCATGGCGGCGCGGATCTCGTCGAGCGAGAAGCCGAGTTCGCGGAAGAACAGCACCTGCTGGAGCCGTTCCAGGTCCGGCATCTCGTACAGCCGGTAGCCGGCCTCCGTGCGTCCGCTCGGGTCGAGCAGCCCGATCGAGTCGTAGTGGTGCAGCGTCCGGACGCTCACCTTCGCCAGCTTCGCGACCTCGCCTACCGTCCATGCCATCGCTCTCGCCTCCGGATCGCACAGTAGACCCTGACGTAACGTCAGGGTCAAGAGGCGAGGATCGAGTGGATCCGGTGATCTCTCCCAGAAAGGACTTCAGACAGGACGGGGAAGGGCCGACAAGTAAGGCAAGTACCTCGGGTTGTGGGGAGACGACCTTTGGGAAGCTGGGCACGACCCCGGGACGCTGGACGCTCCGGGGTCGTTTCTCGTCATCCGCGCTCGAGGAGCGGGTCTACGGGACCACGTTGCCGACGGCGGTCTCGACGACCGGCCTGACGGCGAGGATGCCCCCGAAGATGGTGACGTTGGAGACGGCGGCCTCGTTGGCCGCGAGGAACGTGCGAGCCGGCGCGGAAAGCGCAGCAGGAGCCGTCAGCAGGAGCACGCCGCCCCGAGAGCCTGTCGCGGCACCTCCCCCTAGTGCGTCGGGGAAGGCGTTGCCGGCGGCGAGCCCGATGTGGTCGGGCTGGGCCCAACCCTGCGCGACGGAGTACCGAGCGACGGCTGCCGAGGTCGCGTAGCGGTCGGCGCCCTGAAGGCGGGTGACGGCGGGGCAGATGCCCCGCAGCGTGTTCTCGACCCCTGTCGAGATGGCCGCGGTCCCGCCGACGATGATGACGCGGCCGGGTGCGAGGTCGCGCAGCGCCTGAAGGGTTTCCGCCGGCGCCGAGTTCGGCCGGACGAGCAGGATCGGGAAGCGCATCCGGTACGCCGCCGAGGACACGGCCAGCGCGTCCGCGAACGAGTCGCCGCGGGTCACCAGCACGGTGCCGGTCCCAACGGTTCCTTCGAGCTGCGCGGTCTTGCGGGCTACGTCGGCGGCCGTGCCGTAGCGGGTCGCGCCCATGGCGCGCTCCACGACCAGCCCGCGTGCCGCGAGGGCGTCACGGACGCCGTTGCCGACCGCCAGGGGGCCGCCGGCGATGACCGCCTTCCTGGCGCCCAGGCGGCTGATCTCGGCCGCTACCTCGGGGGGAACGGTCGTGCCCGGCACCAGCAGCAGCGGCGCGTTCAGCGCCCCGGCGAGCGGTGCGCCGGCCAGCGCGTCCGCGAAGTCGAGGCCGGAAGCGATGACCACCGTGTCTGCCGAGGTGAAGCTTCCGCTCGAGATCGCGACGGCCGTGGAGTAGCGGGTCGCTCCGGCGAGTCTGGTCACGCGCTTGCTCGTCGTGGCCGGGCCCCAAGTCACCACGGCTGCCTTGTACGCGGCCAGGCTCGCCGCCGAGGAGTCCACTCGCCAGTCCCGCTCCTTGTTCGCGTCGAACCATACGACGCCGCGGATCCTGGGATAGCTCGCCGGCACGGACTGGAACATCCCCGTGATCCAGGCGGCCTTGCTGCCGCCCTGCTCGCAGGATGCCGTCTCGCCGATGAACAGCGGCTTCGAGGTCAGTGACGTGACCTTGGCGTAGCCGGACGCGAAGACCTGGCCGAAAGTCTTCCAGGTCGACCATGTCGCGGTGTTGCCCCAGTTGTAGCCGTCGAGGGAGACGAGGTCGACGTAGGCGTCGCCCGGCCAGTAGTTGGCGATCGCGTTCGCCGAGGTGTTCGGCACGCTTTCGGTGTTGACGCACCACACGAACTTCACGTTCGTGGCGCCTTCGGCGACGAAGATGTTCTTGATGTGGCGCCAGGCAGCTACGACGTCGGCGGTCGTGTTGCCCGCCTTCAGGCCGTACCACGGCGCCCAGTTGCCGTTCATCTCGTTGAAGGGACGTACCCACACGTCGCCGCCGAACGCCTTCGCGCTCCTCGCCCATGTGCGGAGGTAGGAGTCCTTCGCGCCGTTCGTGATGCTTGAGACGGGCGCGCTGCTCAGCGAGGTGAAGTTGAGCGTTATCAGCGGGATGGAGCCGTGATCGCGCGCGTTCAGCGCGCGTCCGGCCGGGAAGCTCTCGCCGTCGCTGACGTAGAAGTTGATGACGGAGGGAGTGGTGGCGATCTGGGATTCGAGCGTCGTGAGGGCGTTCATCGTCGTAGGTACGCCGGGCACGTAGAACCCGATCCACCGGCCACCGTTCATCAACGCCGAGGTGGTCGGAGGGGTCGCCGCGAATGCGGCCGCGGGGACGAGCAGGAACACACAGATGAAGCAGGCCAGGATGAGTTTCTTCAATGCCATCACCTTCGGTAACCAGGCTGTCTCGGACGGGATCGAGACCCTCGGCTTTGCGCCCCCGCCTCACGGCGGGTTTGCCTTTTCGGGTGCAGGCTCGTGGCCTGTTCCCTAGACCGTATCTAGTGCCTTTTCAACAACCTTCCTATCGGCTGGCCGTGCTCGTGACTTGACCCGGGCGCGCGCCTCTAAGGGGTCGTGACGACGAACGGTGGGAGGGCGCGCCGAACGGTCAGCGCTGGCGCATCCAATGCCGAACGAGTGGTAGGAAGTCGAAGTTGCGGGTCTCGGCGACCTTCCACCCTGCACGCTTCATGCCATCGTCGAACGTGGTCCAGTCCACCCCGGTCCTGTGCACGAACGCCGTCACCACATATACCGAGGTACGGCCCTTGAGAGCCTTGCCCAGCGCCTTGTCGAGGTTCTTCCCGTCCAGGTCCCGCCCGACGGTGGCGAGCGGGAACTGCTTGGGATGGCCGAGCACGACCGAGTACATGTTGACGTCCAGAGGCACGTAGTCGGAGGACGCGATGACGAGCTCATGCTGCGCCCCCCTGTCGAGGAGGTACGTGACGGCCTCGCGCCAGTGTCCCTTGCTGGTGCTCGTGTAGTACGAGCCCAATCCGAAGACGGCGTAGGCGACCAGCGCCGCGATGAGGATCGTCCCCGCCTGTCCCTTCAGGCGCGTCGCCCCGACGGCCACGAGCACGTAGACGGCCGGGAGCGCCACCAGGCAGTTGCGGAGGTCGTGGATCGGCACCACGTAACGCGTGAGGAGGAGGCCGGTCATGACGGGCACCACCGCGGCCGCCCCGAGTAGCCACAGCGCGTCGCGCTCGGGGATCGACCCATCGGCCGAAGGCTTCTTGGCGTGCCGCGCGATCTGCGGCGCCGACGCGGTGCCGAGCAGCCCCGCGACCAGCAAGCCGGTGAACGCGAGCGCGGGAAGCACCGCGGGCTGGGTCGGCCAGGGAGTGAGGTTCGCGAGCGTCCGCGCGAACTCGTCGCCGAGGCTCGCGGGCGCCCTCAGTCCCCACGTGCCGCCCTGCACCCAGCCTCCGACCGTCCGGATCTGGGTGAGCACGATGAGCGCCCACGGCACGTACGAGAGGGCCGCCAGGCCCGCTGCTCCCGCCCCCCACCATCCGACGCCCCTCCGGAGCGAAGGGAGAGCGAGCATGGCGAGCACGATGGCGAGGCAACCGAACGCTCCGTAGACGTGCGAGTACGCGAGCGCGGCGAGGGAGAGCCCGAAAAGGGCGGCGCGGAACACCCCGGGCTTCTCGGCGAGTGAGGCGAGGGCGAGCAGTGACAGCGCGGCGAACAGCATCATGAAGGAGTACGCGCGCGCCTCCTGCGAGTACCGGAGCGGCAGGGCACCGACCGTCATCAGTCCGGCGGCCCAGAAACCTACCTTGGGCGAGAACAGCCGTTTCCCTAGCAGGTAGACCACCCAGATGGTGATCACGCCGGCGAGGGCGGGCAGGAAGCGCATAGTGACCTCGCTGATGCCGAACGCCCGGATCAAGAAGTGCTGAAGGATGTAGTAGAACGGCGGGGTAGTGTCCTCGATCGCGATCCTCATGAGCCCGGGCAGGCTCTTGGTCGTCACCAGCATCGTGAAGAGCTCGTCGTACCACATGCTCTGTCTTCCGAGGTCGGCGAAGCGCAGGATGGCACCGAGGACGACCAGTACCATCGCTCCGTGGTCCCAAGTCAGCCGCTCGCGCAGCGGTCGCCGGAGCTCGCTCTCCGGCGCGTCCGGTATGGCGTCCGGTCCGTTCACCACTGTCGTGGCCGCAGGATCCATCGTCCTCCCCCTTCGGCCGTCATAGGCGGCCCATCCCGGCCGGTCAGTAGACCGGCTTGATCCCTCGCAGGTACTGCCAGTCCCCCAGACTGAGAACGGTGAACCACCGAGACAGCGTCGAGGTCGGCCCCTCCAGATAGTACGAGGAACCGACGGCCGAGCGGTACGAGGCGAGACTCTTCGCGGACGTGGAGATGCGCCAGTCCTGCGTGCTCTCGGGCCCCTTCTCGAGGGCGTCGTAATAGATGACCGCCTTCACCTCGGGGTGATCCCGCCGTATCCGGGTGTACGCGTCCTGCAGCCACGCGGCCTTGTCGCCCCCGTTCTCGACGCACGCGAATTCCGCGATCACGACGGGCTTGCCGAGCGTCTTCAGGTAGGCGAGCGGCTTCGTGTACCAGGACTCGAACGTGCGCCATGACGAGTACGGACTGCTCGTCCCCCAGTTGAAGCCGCTGATGGCCGTCCAGTCGACGTACGCGTCGCCCGGGTAGTACGCGGCGTAGCTGTTACGGGCGTTGTCCGGGACGCTCATGTGGTTGATGCTCCACACCCACGTCACATTCGTGACGCCCTCGCGCGCGAAGATGTCGTGTATGCGCCGCCACGCCGCCACGTACAGCTCGGGAGTGTTCCCGTTGACCAGGCCGCCCCACGGATACCAGTCCCCGTTCATCTCGTGCATCGGACGGATCATCACCGGTCCGCCTACGGACTTCACGGCGGTCGCCCACGAGCGGATGTAGGAGTCGAACTTCCCGTCCACGATGTTCCTCAGCGCATAAGCGCGCTGATTCGCGGGGTCGTGCACGTAGTTGGCGTTCGTGCCGGGATCCCACGGTTCCCACGTGATCATCGGGACCGCCCCTCGCTGGAGGACGGAGATGCATGTGCCGGCATCGAACTGGTAGGGGCCCTTGGCTGCCCACGGTTGGTACCACATCACGATCGCCGGGCGCTTCGACGACACCGACTCGTAGGTGTCGATCGCGGTGATGTCGAACGGCGCCGGCGGCCGGTACAGGCCGAGGTACGCGCCAGCGGCGGGCGGAGCCACCTTCGCAGACGCCGGGATGCGCGGAGCGATCCTCGCGGTGCTCCCGGGCCCGCCCGCGCGAGCCGAGACGCGGCTCGGGACGGCGGCCCGGCATCCGGCGGCGACGAGCATCGCCGCGACGACCGCGAGTGCGATCCCGCGCCGGACGCTCATACGCCCTCCTCGTCCACGATCGCCGCTCGCACCGGCGCTCTCTCCTCGGCGGTCTCCATCACACCCGCGCTCTCTTCTTCCGGCTTGAGGGAGTAGCGAACGAATCCGTACACGATGGAAGTATGCCCCACTACGAAGGCCACGTTGTTCATTACGGCGGGCGTCAGTCCCATCCGCGCGAACCCGAGCACCGCCGCGAGGCCGAGCACGGCGAGCACGAGCACGTGCACGCGCGCGGGGCGGAGCGAACGGATCGCCCCGGCTTTGGAGGTGACGACGAAGCGGCGCGCTCTGCCGAGGATCGCCGAGCGCAACGCTCCGATGTGGACCGGGAACGATGCGAGCGTGAACCACACCGCGCGGTAGGTGAGACGGAAGTCCGCCGCGTACGCCATCGTCAGCATCGTCGTGACGATGTAGGGCAGGAAGTACGCCGGGTACTGGTTGGGGACCTGCACGGGGCGCTGCCCGAAGAGCAGGTAGGCCACGGGCAGGACGAGGTATGACAGGTACGCCCATCCGGTGAACCAGTAAGCGAAGCTGAGCCCGTACTGCACGCCGGCCGGAAGCCCCATCCCGAAGAAGAACGGCCTGCGGCGCAGCATGATCTCGAGCCCGCCGCGTGCCCAGCGGGCTTGCTGGCTGAAGTAGCCGGCGACGTCGACGGGTCCCATGCCTTCCGCGAGCACGAGCGGCACGTACTCCGAGCGATAGCCGGCGCGCGCGAGGATGAGAGAGACGCGCAGGTCCTCGGTGATGGAGTCCTCGGGCATCCCCCCGACCGCCGCGAGCGCGGACCGGCGGAACACCACGTTGGTGCCGCACGAGAACACGGCTCCGGCGGCGGACTTCCCTCGGAGGATCGGGCCGTAGAAGAGCGCCTGCTGCTCATGGCTCCCCGCCGCGACGCGGTTCGACGACCTGTTCGCGTACACCTGGGGTGTCTGCACGAACGCGACGCGGCGGTCCGCGAACAAGCCGAGCGTGCGCTCGAGGAACTGCGGCTTGGGCACGTGATCGGCGTCCAGGATGAGGACGAAGTGGCCCGTCGTGCGTGCGAGGGCGGCGTTGATGTTGCCCGCCTTCGCTCCTCGCCGGTTCGCGCGGACGAGGTATCCGGCGCCGAGGCGCCGCGCGAGCCATTCGATCTCCGGCGACCTGCCGTCGTCGAGGACCCAGACCTTCTTTCGAGGGTGGCGCATGGCGAGCGCCCCGCGGATCGTCGGCTCCACGATCTCGGCGGGCTCCCCGCACACAGTGATGAAGACGTCGATCGTCTCTTGACTGCTCGCGAAGTCCGCGGGAAGGGGCTCGGTCCACTTCTGGATCGAGATCGTGTACCAGAATCCCGCCGCCTGGATGACGTTGAAGACCTCGGCCGTGACCAATAGGTAGAAGAGCAGCGGATTCTCCGGCCGGGCGTCGAAGAGGAGCCACTTGAGGTAGAGCAGCGCGGTCAGCGACGAGGCGATGGCGAGGATCCGGCAGTTCCTCAGGTACCGTGCGCGGCGCTCGACGGGGATCTCGATCATCGCCCCGTCCCTCCGGGCACCATGAATCCCTGCCGCTGGCCCTCGTACCTGATGATCTCGACCTGGTTCAGCATCCGGTGCTCCGCGACATGGTAGCCGTTGCGGACGAACCACTTCTCGGTGTTGTACGCGTCGCCCCGCATCCGCGCGATGTTCTGGTACCCGAGGACGAGCCAGATGCGGCGGGACGGTCCGACGACGCGGTCGAGGTCCTGGCCGATCTGGACCTTCGCATCGCGGACCATCCCGTACTCGCCGTATTGCGGGAAGCCGTACGAAGGGATGCTCTTCGGGAGGTAGTAGTCCACGAGGACATCGGTGTAGAAGGGCTCGAAGACGACGACGTCCCCGTCCTGGTGGCGCTGCGCAACGAGCTGCAGCGCCTCCCGGTAGTCGTAGCGCATGAGGTTCGCGCGGTCGAACGACTGGTCGGCCCATAGCCCGACCGCGAGCAGGGCGCCCGCCGTCAACAGCACTGCCGAGGTTCGAGGCCGCATCTCGGCCGCGAGGCGGGCCACCAGTATGACGACCGGCGCGGCCAGCGCCATGAAGTAGCGCGACGCGAGAACCTGCCCCTGCCACTGCCCGGCGAGCCACGCGACGGGCATACCCGCGGTGGCGAAGAGGAGGAGCATGGTGGAGGGCGACTGCGGCTTGCCCCTGTCCAGCATGGCGAGAAGGAAGTACACGAGCAGCGGCCACATGGCGACGAGGGCGTACATCAGCTTGCCCGCATGGAACCCGACGGTCATCTCGACTATCACCTGGGCGACGTCGTTGAAGCGCAGAGCCAGGCTGGGCGCGGCCTGGCCGTAGCCCAGTCCCTCGTTGGAGATCGAGCTGACCAGCGCGCTGCCCACAACGGCGCGCGCCATCCACGCGATGTTCAGCGCCGCCGGGATCCCGAGCGCGACGAGCAGCGGACGGAGCCGCGGTTCGCGCTCGAACAACAGCGCCGGCCGGCGCAAGACCTTCGCGATCTCGGCTCGGCCGATCCTCCTCCCGTGCAGGACGTGCCAGCCGAGGTAGGCCACCTCGCCGGCCACGAGGAGCAGGAAGAAGTAGTGCGTGAACATGCCCAGGCCGGTGGCGACGCCGTATCCTGCCCACTGCCCCCGCGCCCCTTCCCTCATGGCCAGTGCCAGGAAGCCGAGCGAGAGCAGCCCGAACAGCATCATCATCGAGTACATGCGTGCTTCCTGGGAGTACCAGATGTGGTACGGCGAGAACGCGAGGACGCCGGCCGCGATGAGCCCGGTGCGCCGGTCGTACAGCGCGCGGCCGGCCCAGAAGGCCGCGAAGATCGCGGCCATCCCGAAGACGAGGGAGAAGGACCGCAGCGCAAGCTCGCTCGTGCCCCAAAGGCGTATCCAGAAGTGCATCAGCACGTGGAACAGCGGCGGGTGCACGTTGCCCACTTGCCGCTCGATCGTCTTGGCGAGCGAGTGCACCGTCTGATCGATCGTGACGGTCTCGTCGAGCCAGAGTCCACGCACGCGGATCGTCGACAAGCGCAGGATGAGGCCGGCCGCGGCCACCAGGAGCAGGCCGGGCGGCATCGCGTCCCGCATGGCGTCGACTCTGTCGCGGATGAACGTGGACATGCGGGCTACCGTCCGATCGCGGTTCTGACTGAAGCTATGTCGTCGGCGTCGAACTCGCGGAGGAGCCACA
Organism: Coriobacteriia bacterium; assembly: GCA_036504755.1. Lineage (GTDB taxonomy): Bacteria > Actinomycetota > Coriobacteriia > Anaerosomatales > JAJZPX01 > JAJZPX01. Next base: position 30,786 of record DASXUP010000008.1, on the reverse strand, counting down.
GCAGGGCGACGTAAGCGAGGGCGGCGCACGGGTAGGCCACTACCAGACCGATCGGCGGGAGGTGCAGCAAGAAGAGTACGGCGCCCACCGCTACCGCTGCGAGCACGGAGCGCGCCAGGGTGAGGAGCACCCGCAGCCCCAGCGCCCGGCGGAGGCTGATGGCGGCGGCCGATCCCGCCGCGCCCATCGCGATCGCGATGGCGGCCGCCGTCCCCGTGGTGCCGAAGCGGTGTGTGAGCACGGCCAGCAGCACGAGCTCCAGCGCGACTCCTGCCACGAGGATCGTCAGCGCGCGACGCCTCCGGTCGGTGGCCATGAGGACCTCCGTGCATACGGAGCGCGTCGTCCGCCCGGCCGCCGCCAGCATGAGGATCGAGAGCGGCACCGCCGCGCCTGCGTAGGGCGCGGAGTAGATCAGCCGCAGGACCTGCGGCGCCGTCGCTGCTATCGCGGCCGCCCCTAGCACGGCGACGAGCAGCGCGAGCCGCACGCCTTGCTGCGCGAAGCGCGCGGCGAGGCGTGCGTCCGACCGCGCCGCCGCCGCCACCGACGGGAAGAGCGCGCGGTTGAGGCCGATGAAGAGGAACGCGGGGATCTCGGCGAGGGCGGATGCCGACCCGTAGAGCCCCACCGAGACGGCGTTGCGAAGCACGCCTTGCACGAACCACAGGTCGGCCCCTGTCCCCAGTCCCTCCACGAGGTTCTGGGCAAGGAAGGGCCCGGCGGCCCTCCCCATCTCCGCGGCGGTGTCGGTGGTAGCTCGCCAACCCACGGGCTCGCCCTTCCACGACCAGAAGGTCACGGCGAACCCCACGAGCGAGGACAGCGCGTTGCCGACGAGCGCGCCCGGGACGGAGAATCCCACGTACACCAGCACGCCTATCGAGGCCAGCTTCGCCGCCGAGTAGACCGCCATGCCCAGCGCCTGACGCTCGAAGCGCCGCACGCCGAGGAGCACCGACGCCGCTACCATGAACGCCGCGTACAGGGGGATGTCCAGAGCGCTGACGCGCAGAAGGAAGGCCAGTGTCGGATCGCCTAAGGTCGCTGCGATCGGCCCCGCGCCGATGAGGGCGGCCGCGAACAGCACCGCCGCGAGGAACGACTGGCCGAGGTACGCCCCTCGCGTGAGCGTCGGCCGGTCCTCGGGGCTCTCGGCGATGCGCTTCACGGCTACCTTGACGAGCCCGGAGTTGACGAACAGCTCGAACCAGGTGAGCACCGACAGCGTGAGCTTCCAGCGGCCGAAATCGGCCGGACCGAGCCGTCTGGCGAGGAACGCATAGAGCACCAGGGCAGTGACGAGGTGCCAGGCCTGTCCCGTTATCCCGAGTATCGTCCCTCGAGCGACGCTCTTTCCCAATCCCACTCCGATCCGATCTTCCGCGCGGTAGCGGCGCGTGCTTCGCGGTTGGTCACTCGGGGCATCGTTGATACCATAAGCCCGTCCGACCCCCGCGGCTATGGAGGCGCTCGTCGTGCCGTACGAACTCCTCGCCGGCCACGAGGCTCTCGACAGCGCGAGAGGGGACTGGGAGGCGCTTCAGACCTCGGTCCCCATCCACATCTTCCAGACGTACGATTTCGCCCGGCTGTGGTACGACGCGGCAGGCCGCCGAGCCGGGGCCTTCCCCATGATCGTCACCTACGCCGAGGACGGATGCACGACTGGTCTATTCCCAGCGTGCCTCGTTCGCTACGGACCGGCGCGGCTGCTCACGTGGCTGGCGGGGCCGCACGTCCTCGACTACGGCGACATCGTGTTCGACGCCTCGGCGTCCCGCATACCGGCCGAGGAGTTCGTCGCCGAGGCGCTTCGCCTGCTGCGTGCAAGCGCGCCGCTCGCCTTCCCGTACCTGACCAACGTGCGGGACGACGCGGCCGCGAGCGGTGCCCTCGGGACGGGTATGCGCGCGTACAAGCACTGCGCCGCGCCCTACCTCCCGCTCGGCGGCGACTTCGACGGCTATCTCGCCTCGCTGTCCCGCCATCGGCGGCACGATCTGCGAAGGACGCTCGCGAAGCTCGACGAGGCCGGCGAGGTGCGCTTCCGGCTGCTCTCACGCGAGGACGCGGATCTGGACGCGGTGATCGAGCGCCTGATGGAGCTGAAACGGAGCCGGTACGGCAGGACAGCGTTCCGAGGAGGCACGGAGGCGTTCCGCAAGCTCCAGGCTCGGGAGGAGCGGCACACCTTCGTCGGGGCGCTCACCGTCGGCGGCGTGCTGGCCGCCGCCGAGATGGTGTGCATCTATCGGGACCGCATGTATCTGTTGCTGCCCGGTTTCGACGAGGCCTTCGCGGCGTACGCTCCCGGGAAGGCCGTGCGCTACCATCTGATCCGCGAGTGCTTCGCGCGCGGCCTCGAGACCTGCGACTTCTGCTGGGGCGGCGCGGAGCACAAGTACCAATGGACCGACCTGGAGACGCGGCTGACGACCTTCGTGAGCGGCGACCTGCGAGGCGCCTTGCTCGCCGGCGTCGCCGGCGGCAGGCGGAGGCGCGCGAGGAGCGGCGCCGAGGGAGAGGGCCCGCGATGAAGCTGACGTTCCTCATCGCGACGCGCAACCGGCGCGAAGCGCTCTTGCGGTGCCTGCGGAGCATCGAGCGGAGCGTGGACGGGGAGCGCCAGATCGTGGTGGTCGACGACGCCTCCGAGGACGGCACCGCCGAGGCGGTCAGGGTAGAGTCCCCCTCGGCCGTGCTGCTTAGGAACGACCGGCGCGCCGGGGTGGGCGCCGCGCACGCCCTCGGGTTCGAGGAAGCCACCGGCGAGGTGGTGGTGTGCCTCGACGACGACGCTTATCTCGTCTCCGACGAGCCGGAGGCGCGCATACGCGAGCGCTTCGCGGCGGCGCCCGAGCTCGGCGCGCTGTGCTTTCGCGTGGAAGCCCTGGACGGGTCCGTGCGGCGCAGGGAGATCCCGCTGAGAAGCAAGCGGCTGCCGGATCGAGACGCGGAGTTGGGGTACTTCCTCGGCGGCGCCGTGGCTTACCGGGCCGCGGCCCTGAAGGACGCCGGAGGCTTCGCGGCGCACATCGGCTACGGGTCGGTGGAGCTCGATCTCGCGTTCCGGCTGTTCGCGCGGGGCTGGTCCACGCTGTTCACGCCTTCCGTGCGTGTCGTGCACGAGGCGATCCCGAGCCCGCACAACACCACCGAGCGGGAGGCCAACTACGTCCGCAGCCATATAGAGATGGCGGCGCGCTACCTGCCAGCGCCTTACGCGCCTGTGCACGCGCTGCTGTGGTGCGGAGAGCTGTTCGCCGAGGCTGCGGGGAAGGGGCACCTCGGCAGGACGGTCGCGGCGGCCTGGGGGGCGATGCGGCGTTGGCCCACGCTTCGGGCGGAGCGCGGCTACCGGTTGTCGCGCACACAAGCCGCGCGCCTGACGCGGCTGTCGGGGCGGACATGGTACTAGGAGCGAGATGAACTCGGACTGGCCGCTCATACTCGCGTACCATGGTCTTCACTCGAAGTCGTCGCGCCGCTACGCGCTGGCCGCCGAAACGTTCGAGCGTCAGCTGACCCGCATGCTGGACGCCGGGTTCCGGCCCCTCTCGCTGCCCGACGCTGTCGCGGCGGGTCCGTTCGGCCGCGCCGACGCGGGGCCGAAGACGTTCACACTGACGTTCGACGACGCGCTCGTCAGCTTCGGCGAGATCGCCTTCCCGATCCTGCGGCGGCTCGGGCTCTTGGGCGCGGCGACCGTCTTCGTTCCCACCGCGTTCGTGGGCGGGGACAACGCTTGGAGGAGCCCTCCGACGCCGATGCAGCGGCTGACGTCACGCGCCGAGACGCAAGAGACGCTGCTGGGCTGGGACGCGATCGAGGACCTCGCCCGTGAAGGAGTGGCGTTCGGATCGCACGGCCACGCACACCTGCCGATGCAGCGGCTGACGTACGCCGAGGCGCGTGCGGACGTCGAGGAGTCGCTCTCGCTGCTCGCCGCGCACGGGATCGGCGCGCGCTATCTCGCGCTGCCCTTCGGCTGGCATTCCGAGGAATGCGAGCGCGCGATCGCGGATGCCGGGCTCGAAGCCGCCTTCAGCGTGAAGTGGGGAGGGCGCGACCGGTTCGAGATACGCCGCATTCCCATGTACGGCACCGACAGCCTGCCGACCGTGCGGCTGAAGATGTCGGGCAGCTACTTCGGCGTGTTCGACACTGCGGCGCGGTTAGCCGGGAAGCGGAGGTATCGCGGATGACCGCCGGGCTGACCGACATCGGCGCCGGCTCGGTGAGCGTCGGCATCATCGCCGCGCGCCGCATCCCCGCGCTCGAGCGCCTCGTGGCTCACCTCGTGGAGATGGACCCGCCGCCCCTCGAGATCCTCATCGCGGTCGAGTCGCCGGGGACTCCGCGAGTGCATGAGGCCAGGGACGAGCGTGGGGTGCGGTGGCTCGAGATCCCGGCGGCACGCGGGCTCGGGTTCAACCGCAATCGAGTGGTGGAGGCTGCGTCGGGACAGGTCCTCGTCTTCGTCGACGACGACTGCGAGCCGGAGCCCGACTGGCTGCAGCGCATGCTCGCGCCGTTCGCGGACCCGCTGGTGGACGCCGTCGTCGGGCGCGTGCGCATCCCGCCCTCGACCTTCCTCGGCGATTCGATCGCGGCGCTCGGCTTCCCCGCCGGCGGCTCGGCGGGCTACGAGACGATGTTCGAGGTCCGTGACGACGGCACGACCGACAATCTCACGACGTGCAACTGCGCTCTGCGGATGACGGCTCTCTCGGCGCTCGGCGGCTTCGATGAGGCTATGGTGCACGGCGGCGAGGACACCGAGCTCGGGCTGCGCATGCGGCTCGCGGAGAGACGGATCGTCTACCGGCCGGACGCGGTCGTCGCCCATCCGGCGCGCACCCGCCTCGACGAGTTCGCCAGGTGGTTCTTCCGCCGAGGGAGGGCGAAGCGGCAGTTCGTCTTGCGCGCCGGGAACGTCGGCGGCTACGTCGGCCGGAGGCTGCTGAGCTACGTGACGATCGTCCGGTCGCGTTGGAGGGACCCGAGGATCGTGGCGATCGTGGCGCTGCTGGTCGCCAGCTTCATGCTGCAACAGGTCGGGTACGCGGTGGAGTGGATCAGGCCCTCGCGTCCGAGCCGGAGGGTCTCCGACTAGACCTTGTCGGTGCCGATCGTGTCCTCGGCGACGGTAGGCTCCAGCACCGCTTCCGCCACCACGTCCATATCGCGCCGCACGCGCCGCCGCTCCACCTGCACGCCCGGCGACAGGACGATCGACGTCCGCCGGTCGATCCTCATGACCTGCGCTATCTTGAAGCGGTTGGTGGAGCCGCGCTCCACGTTGTTGATCATCTCGGCGAGGAGGCCGACCACCACCAGCTGTATGCCGGAGAGCTCGAAGAGCAAGGCCACGGCCATCAGCGGGCGGTCGGAGATACTCTGATGCGCGACGAACGCCAGCCAGCCGAGCCATCCGAGCATGGCCGTACCCGCTAGGATCAGGTACGTGCCGGTCGAGCCGAGCAGGTGGAGCGGGCGCTCGCCGTACCCCGCGAGGAAGAAGACGGTCAGGTAGTCGAGAGCGCCGCGCATGTAGCGCTCGAGACCGTATTTGGAGCGTCCGTTCGGCCGAGGGCAGCTCTCCACCGGCACCTCGGTGACGCGGTAGCCGCGGCGCGCGGCGAGAAGGATGAAGAAGCGGTGCAACTCGCCGTAACCGAAACGCACGAGGTCCTCGGCCGCGTCGTAGTGGTAGGCCTTGAGCCCGGCGTTGAAGTCGTGCAGCTTGACGCCGGTCGTGGTGCGCACGAAGAAGTTGAAGAACTTGGACGCGAGCTTCCTGCTCAAGGCGTCGCGCCGCACCACCTTGTATGCCGAGACCACGTCGTAGCCCTCGCGCACTTTCTCGACGAGCCGGACGATGTCGTTCGGGTCATACTGCATGTCCGCGTCGGTGGTGACCATGATGTCGCCGCGCGCGTACGTGAAGCCGTTGGCAAGCGCGCTGGCCTTCCCGAAGTTGCGGCGGTGGCGCAGCGCGCATACGCGCCGGTCCTTCTCCGCGAGCTTGACGAGCTCCTGCCAGGTGCCGTCGGTGGATCCGTCGTCCACGAAGAGGATCTCGTAGGAGACCTCCTCATGGTCGAGCACCCGGGAGACCTGATGATAGAGGCCCTCGACGCTGTCGGCCTCGTTGTACGCGGGGACGACGACGGTGACGTCGACCGGCTCCTGTGCCGTGTCGAGCCCCATCGCCAAGTCGACGTCGCGTCTGTTGATCGATGCCATCGCCCCGCCCCTCAGAACGTCAGAGACGAACGGGAACGCTCGGTCGTTGATACCCAAGAGTCCATAACCTACCACATTTCTGATCCGACCGCTCGTCTCAAGCTGCAGTGACGCACGTCACCGTACATGCATTATCGACGGCGACTATGCAGGACTTGAGCGGACGGTCACGGCAGGCCGGCCCTGGGGCGAACGTGTCTTCACACGACGCAAACACAACCATAACCGCAGGCCAACCTATCACTCCCTCCACAGCGGTACATTCACAGGCGTCCTGGAAGATCCACGGATGTGGGCAATGGAAAGGAGAGGACGATGCTGGCTCTCACGGTTGTCCTCGTAGTCGGACAGTTCGTCCTCCTCGCCGCGTTCGTCCTCGGCGCTGTAGGCTTCATCGGGCTCATCGCATACGACCTCCTCGCGGACCGGACCCCCAAGATCGAGACGCAGGAGGAGCGCGCGTTCGCTTCCGCGAGCGCGACGATCGCCTGACACCCGGTCTTCGGTCCGCACTACTACCGGGGGCGTAGAGAGGCCTACGCCCCCGGTTCGATGCGCGGGGACAGGCGATAGGGCTACCATCGGGGCATGAACGCCGCTATCCGCCGAGTCACCTCGAACGACTCCCTGTTGAAAGACACCGCGCTGGCCGTAGCCCTGACCGCGCTGGTGTGGTTCCAGGCATCCTTCCCGGTGCGCCTCTTCCTCGGCCGCGCGCCCGGTCCTCGCTTCGGCCCCGAGCCGCTCGTCTTCCGGTTCGTGGTGGCGACTCCGCTGACCTTCGTCCTCATCGCCGCATGCTTCCTGCCGCTGGCCTTCCGCCGTAGAGCCCCCGTGGAGGTCCTTGCTGCGACCACGCTCGCGTACGCGGCGTACCAGTTCACGCGCAACCCCCCGGCGTTCGTCATCGTCGCCGTCCTCATCGCGCTCTACACCCTCGGCACCCTGGCCGACCGCGGCACTCTCGCTACGTGGGGCGGCGTCTTCGGCGCGCTCGTGCTGTTCGTGTCCGTGCCCACCGTGCGCGAGTCGGTGTTCTTCGTCGAGCTGGTCCGCAACTCCGCGATGCTGCTCGCGGCCGCCGTGCTCGGCGACAGCACCCGGAACCGCCGCGCGTACTTCGCCGAGGCGGAACGGCGCGTGGCCGAGGCGGAGCGGACGCGCGAGGAAGAGGCGCGCCGGCGCGTGGACGAAGAGCGGCTGCGCATCGCGCGCGAGCTGCACGACATCACCGCGCACAGCCTCTCGATCGTCGCGGTGCAGTCCGCGGCGGCCACCCACGTGATCGACACCGACCCTGCCGAGGCGAAGCGCGCGCTCGTCGCGATCCGCGAGACCTCGCGCTCGGCGCTCGCGGAGCTTCGCGGCATGCTCGGCGTGCTGCGCGGCGCGAACGAGCCCGCAGCGCCGCTGACGCCCACCCCGGGACTCGCACGCCTCGGCGAGCTCGTCCGCCCGCTGACGGACGCGGGCCTCACCGTCGACGTGTGGGTCGAGCGAGACATCGCGGGCCTGCCGCCGTTCGTGGACGCCTCGGCGTACCGGATCGTGCAGGAGGCGCTGACGAACGTGCTGCGGCACGCCGGGTCGGCGCACGTGACGGTCTCGATCGCGGGCGACGAGGGCACTCTCGTCCTTCTGGTCGCCGACGACGGCAAGGCCGGCTCGGCGCCCTCGTCCGAGGGGCACGGCATCGTGGGGATGCGCGAGCGCGCGACAGCGCTAGGCGGGACGTTCCTTGCCGGCCCGGCTCCCGGGGGCGGATGGCGCGTGACCGCGGAGCTGCCGCTGGCGGGGAGGCCGTGAGCATGATCCGCGTCCTCATCGCAGACGACCAGCAACTGGTGCGCGCGGGCTTCCGCGTGCTCGTGGATTCCGCGGCCGACCTCGAGGTCGTGGGCGAGGCCGCCGACGGCGCCGAGGCGGTGACACTCGCGCGCGAGGTCTGCCCGGACGTCGTCTTGATGGACATCCGCATGCCAGAGCTCGACGGCATCGAGGCCACCCGGCGCGTGCTGGCCGACCCGGCTTGCGAGAACGTCCGCATCATCATCCTCACCACCTTCGACATCGACGAGTACGTCTTCGAGGCGCTGCGAGCCGGCGCGAGCGGGTTCCTGCTGAAGGACACGGACGCGGCCGAGCTGCTCGACGCGATCCGCGTCGTCGCGGCCGGCGATGCCTTGCTGGCGCCCAGCGTCACGCGGCGCCTCATCGCCGAGTTCGCGAGGAGGCCCGACCCGCACAGGGCGCCCCCCGCGGAGCTCGCGTCGCTCACGGAGCGGGAACGCGAGGTGCTCGCGCTGGTGGCGCGCGGCCTGTCCAACGCCGAGATCGCCGAGACGCTCTTCATCAGCCCCGCGACCGCCAAGACGCACGTCAGCAGAGTGATGCTGAAGCTCTCCGCGCGCGACCGGGCGCAGCTCGTCGTGATCGCCTACGAGAGCGGGCTGGTCGAGCCCTCGCGCTGATCCTCCCGCGTACTCCGCGGGGCGTACGCCGAATGACTCCCGGGGCATGACGCGTCCCGCCGGCCGTGCGTGTAGCTTTGACCCCGGACCGCACCGACGGACGGAGATCACCATGCTCGAGCAGGGGGCCTACAGATGAGCGCGGCGCGGCGCGGCGCCGTGAGGACAGCCGAGGAGAGTGCGGCGCAACCCGCGGTGACCCCGCTGCACTCGGCGCGCTCGCTCCGCAAGAAGCGCGCGCCCAAGTGGCTGTGGCAGGCGCTCGGCGCCGTTGCCGTGGTCGTGGCGGCAGCGCTCCTCATCTGGCAGGCGGTGAAGCCGGCAACGAACACGACGCGCTACGTCACCACCACCGTCCAGCGGGGGACGCTCACCGTCACCGCCTCGGGCAACGGCTCGGTCGTCGTGGCGAAGTCGTCCTCGGTGTCGCCGCAGGTCAGCGGCACCGTGTCCAACCTGCAGGTGGCCGTGGGGAGCAAGGTCGCCGCCGGGCAGAAGCTCTTCGACGTGGTCAACGACTCGCTCGACGGCCAGTCGGCGAAATCGCTCGCTTCCTACCGGCAGGCGGTGTCGAGCCTCGATCGGGCGTACCAGTCGGTCACGCAGGCCGAGCAGCAGGTCGAACAGGCCGAGCTTCAGCTGGCGAAGGACGAGCAGGCGTATGCGGCCGTTCGCGCGAACCCGGCCTCCACCGCGGACCAGCGCTCCAACGCGTACGACCAGATCCAGATATCCCAAACGAACGTCGACGCGGCTCAGCAGGGGCTCGACGCGGCGCGGTCGGGTCTCATGGCTTCGAAGTCGAGCAAGAGCTCCTCGTACCAGGACTACCAGCTCGCTCTCGCCAACGCCGCGAAACGGTCCGTGAAGGCTCCGATCGGCGGGGTCGTGACGAGCCTGAACGTGCAGAACGGCGACTCGATCGGCGGCGGCGGGACGACCTCGGTGAGCAACGCGGGATCGGGCGGCTCGAGCAGCGGCTCCGGCTCCGGCGCGGCGATCGTCATCGCCGACCTCGGCACGATGGAGGCGAAGGTCTCGGTGAGCGAGGTCGACCGCGCGAAGATCAAAGTGGGGCAGAAGACGTCGCTCACCTTCGACGCGCTGCCGAACCTCACTTCCACCGGCAAGGTGTCGAGCATCGACGCAGTCGGCACGACCACGCAGGGGGTCGTCACATACAACGTGATCATCCAGCTCGATGCGCTCGACGGGCGCCTCAACCCCGGGATGACCACGGCGGCCGCCATCACCACCGACGTCCGCACCAGCGCGCTCATCGTGCCCCGCTCGGCCGTGAAGAGCGACTCGACCGGCAGCTACGTGCAGGTGATGCAGAGCGGCCAGCCGCAGCGCGTGGCGGTGGAGACCGGCGCGTCGACCGACTCGGACTACGAGGTCACGAGCGGCCTGAAGGAAGGCGACACGGTCGTGACGCAATCGATCGCGGCGGGCTCCTCCAGCGCGACCGGGAGCTCGGGCAGCCGAGGCGGGTTCGGCATGTTCGGCGGTGGCGGCGGCGGACGGCCGGTGGCTGCCGTCAAGGGAGACTAGCGTGATCGCGGTCGAAGACGTCACGAAGGTCTACCAGAGCGGCGCCGGCGCCGAGACCATCGCTCTCGACGGCGTCACGCTCACGGTCGAGGACGGCGAGTACGTCGCGATAATGGGGCCGTCGGGCTCGGGCAAGTCGACGCTCATGCACATCCTCGGCTGCCTGGACTCCCCGACGGCGGGGAGGTACCTGCTCGACGGGCAGGACGTCTCGGAGATGTCCTCCGACGACCTTGCGGACGTGCGCAACGCCCGCATCGGCTTCGTGTTCCAGGCGTTCAACCTGCTGCCGAGAGCGACGGTGCTGCGTAACGTGATGCTGCCGCTCGTGTACTCGGGCATCCCGCGAGCGCGACGCGAGGAGCTGGCCGTGCAGGCGCTGGCGGCGGCCGATCTCGACGAGCAGCTGTGGGACCACCTCTCCAACGAGCTGTCCGGCGGGCAGATGCAGCGGGTGGCGATCGCGCGCGCGCTCATAAACGACCCGACGCTGGTGCTGGCCGACGAGCCCACCGGCAACCTCGACACGAAGACGGGCGAGATCATCCTCCAGACGTTCGAGCGCCTGAACGAGCAGGGCCGCACGATCGTGCTCATCACTCACGAGCCCGACATCGCCAAGCACGCGAAGCGCGTCGTGCACATCCAGGACGGCGTGGTGCTCTCCGACGAGCGCACGTCCACCGCCGAGGAGGTGCGGGCGAGATGAGCTTCACCGACCTGCTCGACGAGACCCGGTTGTCGATCTTCGCCAACAAGGCGCGCTCCGCGCTCACCATCCTCGGCATCGTCGTGGGCATCGCGGCCGTGATCGTGATGGTCGCCATCGGCCAGGGCGCGCAGGCGTCGATCACGAAGAGCATCCAGGCGGCGGGAAGCGACCTGCTGATGGTGATGCCGGGCTTCGGCGGCGGCGGGGGATTCGGCGGCGGCGTGCGCAGCGCGCGCGGCGGCGCGCTCACGCTGACGACGGAGGACATGGCTGCCATCGCCAAGGAAGTGCAGGGAGTGAAGGCGGTCGTGCCCGAGCTGCAGAGGCGCTACCAGGTGATCGCCGGCGGCAACAACACGAACACCAGCATCTACGGCACGAACCAGGACTACCCCGGCGTGAAGAACCTCACGATCGCCGAGGGGAGCTTCCTCACTGCCGAGGACGTCAGCAGCATGTCGCGGATCTGCGTGCTCGGGGCGACCGCGCGAGACGACCTGTTCGGCACTGGAGCGACGGGTGTGGTCGGCCAGCGCGTGCGCATCAACGGGCTCGAGTTCCGCGTGGTGGGCGTGGCGGCGGCGAAGGGCGGCAGCGGCTTCGGCAACGCGGACGACGCGATCTACATCCCGCTCACGTGCGCGCAGACGTTGCTCGCGGGCGACCCGCACCTCACGCTGATCGACGTGCAGGCCACCTCGGCCGACGAGATGACCGTGGTGAAGCAGGGCGTGACGGATCTGCTGCTGCAGCGCCATCACATCTCGGACTCCGCGCAGGCGGACTTCAACATCCTGTCGCAGCAGGACATCCTCAACACGGCCTCGACCATCACGGGGACGTTCACGATCGTGCTCGCGTCGATCGCCGGGATCTCGCTGCTGGTCGGCGGCATCGGCATCATGAACATGATGCTCACGGCCGTGACCGAGCGGACGCGCGAGATCGGGCTGCGCAAGGCCATCGGCGCGCGAGAGGGCGACATCAGCATGCAGTTCCTCGCGGAATCCGTGGCGCTCACCGGTCTCGGCGGGCTCGTCGGCGTGTTGCTCGGGTTCCTCGTGTCCTGGGGTATCACGCAGTCCGGCCTGACGACGACGAGCGTCTCCGGAAGCTCGGTGCTGCTCGCGTTCGCCGTCAGCACCGGCATAGGCATCCTCTTCGGCTACTACCCGGCGAGGCGGGCGGCGGCGATGAGCCCGATCGAGGCCCTCAGGTATCAGTAGGCGAGCACAGGCAAGGAGAGCGAGCATGAAGACGGCATTGCAGATAGGGCTGACGGCGCTTCTCGTGGGCGCGCTGGCGTTCTACGGCGGTGTGACGTACGGACGCATGAGCGGCCGGGCGGGGATCGCTGCCCGGTTCGGTGCGCAGGGAGGCCAAGGCGCCTTCTTCGGCGGTCAGGGCGGTCAGGGCGCGAACGGCGCCAACGCCAACGCGGCGCGCTTCCGCGGCGGGTTCGCCGACGGCGAGATCATCAGCGCCGACGCGAAGTCGATCACAGTCAAGATGCCCGACGGCAGCACGAAGACGGTCTACCTCGACGCCACGACGCGCGTAGTCCGCTCTGCCGAGGCCACCGCGAGCGACCTCACGAAGGGCACCACCGTGGTCGTCATCGGGCAGGCGGCGTCGGACGGCTCATCAGTCACGGCGAGAAGTATCCAGATCGTGCCGAAGGGCGCGAGCCTCGACTTCTTCCGAGGGGGCATGCGGGGCTTCGGCGCTCCCGGTGCCCAGGGCCAGAACGCGCAGGGGCAGGGCGCGAACTGGGGCGGCGGCGCGGCCGGCCCCTCGGACGGCGGTCCCCCTGCTGGCCAATAGCGTCCAGCCTAGACCCGCAGCCCCTCGGCCCATCCGCGGATCCGCTTCCAGTCGCGCGCGTCGCCTTCGGGGCCGATCTTGAAGGCACGGTAGACGAAGCGGGCGAGCCACGGCTGTGATTCCACGTCCGCCTTGCCGGCGAAGAACGCCTCGTCCACCGGCTTCAGCAGCGGGCGCACGGCGTCGAGGTAGGCGAGACGGTTCCGCGTGCTCTTCTCGTCATCGCCGAGGTTCATGATGTGCACGCAGAACAGCGCCACCGGAACGCCGACAAGCGACTCGTGCCGGGCTTGAGCGAGTTCCACCGCCTCCGGCAGCCACTGCCCGCCGTTGACGGCGCTGCCCATCACGACCGCGTCATAGCCTTTCATGGAAGGGCCGTCCTTCGCCGGCTTCACGTCCACGCGGAAGCCGCGCCGTCCGAGCGACTCGCCGATCGCCTCCGCGACGCCGACGGTGGAGCCGTTGCGGGTCGCGTACGTGACGAGGATGCGTTTGTCCATGGAGGAGTCCTTTCCGAACGCGGATGAAGGGGTCGCGACCGCGCGCTTCGCTGCCGGCGCGCAACCGGTCGCCGAAGTGGCGATCGCGGAAGCCGCGACCACCAGTCCCGCGGCCTTCACGAACTCGCGGCGGGACAGATCGGCGGATGCTGCTCGCGTCATCGGTATCACGCCTCCGCCCGGGCGAGCGCGCTCGCCCACAGCTGGTCACGCAGCGCGGGGCCGATGCGGAACATCAGCCGGGCGGCCAGCGGGATCGCCGCGGTGTAGCGTGCCTTCGGCCTGCGTGCGGCGAGCGCCTTGAGCACGACGCGAGAGACCGCCTCGGGGTCGGCCTCGCCGTCACGAAGCTGCACGGTGAGGGCCTCGTTCGCCGCGTACAGTTCCCGGTACGGCGAGGCCGGGTCGCGCACCACGCCCTCGGAACGCGCCTGCATTGCGTCGGAGAAGCGCGTGCGGATGCTTCCCGGCTCCACCACGACGACGCTGACGCCGAAGGGCGCGAACTCCTGGCGCGCGGCGTCGGAGAGCGCCTCCACGGCGAACTTCGTGGCCGAGTAGCCGCCGTTCACGGGCATCGCCATCCTGCCGACGAGCGAGCTGATGTTGACGATGGCGCCCGATCGCTGCCGCCGCATGGCGGGGGCTACCGCGCGCAGCATGCGGACGGTGCCCAGCACGTTGCACTCGAACATCGAGCGCAACGCGTCGTCGGAGAGCTCCTCGATGGCCGCCTGCGCGGAGAAGCCGGCGTTGTTCACCAGCACGTCGATCCGCCCGAAACGCTCGAGCACCGCTTCCACGGCGACGCGCGCGGACTCCTCGCTGGTCACGTCGAGCGGCAGCTTCATCGCGACGTCGAGCGCGTCGAGCGTCTCGAGTCGCCGCGCGGTGGCGACGACGGCGTATCCGGCGCCCGACATCCGCTGCGCCAGATCCTTGCCGATGCCCCTCGAGCACCCGGTGATAAAGGCTATCCTGCGTTCCTGCATTTCCCGCCTCCGAGGTTGATGTCTACAATGTAGACTAGTATAGTCTACTGCGTAGACTTGTAAACACCCGTTCTCGGGAAGGGTGACGGATGGCAGAGAGCAAGCGCGGCCCGAAACCGAAGCTGACGCCCGAGTTGCTCGTGAGCGCCGCGCTGCGCATCGCGGACACCGAGGGCCTCGGCGCGCTGTCGATGCGCCGCCTGGGCGCCGAGCTCGGCGTCGACCCGATGGCGGCGTACCGCCACGTGCCCAACAAGAAGGAGCTTCTCAACCTGGTGGTCGAGGCGGTGCTGGCCGACGCGGACGTCGAGACGGACCCGTCGGCCCCCTGGCAGGAGCAGTACCGCGCCGTCGTGCGGTCGCACCTCGCGGCGTGCCTCGCGCACTCGCCCGCCGTCGCGCGTCTTGCCGCGACCCATCCGCTGAACTCGCCGAACGTGCTGCGGCTGGTGGAGCATGTCATCGCGATCCTCACGCGGGCCGGCGTGCCGCTGGCCGCCGCGACGCTCGCCATCCAGACGCAGGGGACGCTCACGGCCGGGGTGGTCATGAACGAGGCGTTCTGGCGGGAATGGGCCGCGAGCGGCGGCGAGATCTACCTCTCGCCGCCGGTGCTGCCGCTGCCGGAGCTGCCGCTGCTGAGCCAGGCGGCGCTGTCCGGGGATTTCGGGGATTTCGACAAGGTCTTCGAGTTCGGCGTCGACGCGCTGGTCGAGCACTTGGAGTCGCTGGTCGCCCGGTAGGAGCCGGCGCGACCCTACTTCCCGAACATCGTCTGCGCCGGCCAGTGCGTCCAAAGCTGTGTCACCAGGACCGCGACGTTCATCGCGCTGGCCGCGAGCGTGTTGAACGTCGGCCAGTTGCCCGCGAACAGCACGATGCCGGTCAGCGACACGGCCGAGGAGACCACCGCGATCTGTCTCCACATCTCGCCCGGGACGAGAACGCCCCAGAACGACATCGCGGCCGCGACGAATCCGACCAGCGACACGATCCAGAAGGCACTCGCGACGATCCTGGCCGTCGCGGGGGCCAGCGAGGGGAACAGCCACGACCTCGCGGCCGTCCAGTCACCCGAGTCGGCATCGGGGCGATAGGCCACGTACAAGAGCGCCGCGATCGCCCCGCCGTGCCCGAGCCCATGAAGCAACAGGGCTCCGGCGATGAGAAGCTTGATGGTCTGTGTCGACATGCCCGCCTCCGTCGTCCGGCCTCCGAAGAAGCTGTCTACGCTGTAGACTCAATATATAGTCTACTGCGTAGACTTGTAAACACCCCTCCCAGAGAAGCCGACGGCGTCAGCCGCTGAGTCCCATCGCCGAGGGAAGCCCGTCCGCCCAGGCATCGATCGCTGCCCAGTCGCGCGCGTCCTGCGCGGGGACGTCGTGCAGGGGGCTCGCCGGCAGCACGGCGATCAGCTTGTCGAGGAAGCGCAGCTTCGCCGGATCGTACTTGCCGACGAACAGCTCGGAGGCGGCCGGCGAGAGCCATGGCGTCTTGGCGAGGGCGGAGTCGAGTTGAGACCGGCCCTCGGCCGAGGCCTGTTCGGCGGTGATCGGCCCGAGCGCGAAGACCGCCACGGGCATGCGCTCGAGCTCGGAGCGGCGCCCCTCGAGCAGCGCGGTCGCGTCCTTGAGCATCGAGCCGATGTAGAGCGGCGTGCCGAGGACGACGGCGTCGAAGCCGTCGAGCGAGCGGACCTCGCGCGCGGGCTTCACGTCCGCCGTGAGTCCCCGTTCGCGAAGCCGCTTGGCGACCGCCTCGGCGACCTCGCGGGTCGAGCCGTACTTCGTCGCGTAGGCGATCAATACCGAAGACGCCATGACTCCTCCTTGTCCTGCTCAGCGGGCGTTCCATTCCGAGGCGAGGATCGCGAACACGAGGTCGTCGACCCACTCGCCCTTGAACATGAGGCTCTCGCGGAAGTGCGCCTCCTGCCGCATGCCGACGCGCTTCAGCACCGCCACCGACGCGGCGTTGCGCGGGTCCGCCGAGGCGAACGCACGGTGCTTCCCCAGCTTCCCGAACAGGTGGCCGAGCAGCCCTTCGACCGCCTCGGTCGCGATGCCCCGCCGCTGATACGCCGGCATCACGGTGAAGCCGATCTCGGCCTGCCGGGGGTCGTCGGCGGGGAAGTGGACGCCGACGTCGCCTACCAGCGACTCCGGGTCCTTCATCCGGATGCCGAGCTGATACCAGGTGCCGGGAGTGTCGAACGCGAGCGAGCCGAGGCCGTCGATGAAGTCAGCGACCTCCTCGGCCGAGGAGGGGATCCACGACTGGTAGCGTGAGACGTCGGGGTCGGAGCGGTAGGCGAAGACGGCCGGCGCGTCCTCGGCGCGAAGGGGAGCGAGGATGAGACGCGGCGTGACGATGGTCGTGGCGGTCAAAGCAGGCCTCCCTCTCCTCAGACGCGCGCCGCGCAATCCCACGAGAACACCATGTTACAGGCAACAGCCACGGCGAGCGCGACCACTGCCGCCGCGATGAGCAGCGGCGTCAGAACGAGCTTGAGCGTCAGGGGGGCCCGCGTTCAGGCCACTTCTATCCAGTACCGGCGGATCAGGCAGCCGAAGTGATCCGACTGCAGCTCTCGGTCGAGGAGTCCGCCGCAACGCTCGATCACTTTGCACGACGCCGCGTTGTCCGCGGCGGCGCACACCGAGCACGCGCGTCAGCCCGAGTTCGCGCGCCCGCGCGAGTCCGGCGCGAAGTGCCGCCGTCCCGTGGCCGCGTCCGCGTCGCGCCGGAGGGACGTCGTAGCCGATGTGCCCGCCCTCCTCGGCCAGGAAGGGGTGGTCGATGGTGTGCCGGACACGGACCACGCCGACGATCTCGCCTTCCTCGTCCACCAGCCATCGATGAGAGCACGGGACGAACCCCGCCGGCAAGCCGAGTCCTCGCTCCTCGTCGTTAAGGCTCTTCACGTAGGCGCCGAAGGCGGCGCGCGCGCGGGAGAGGTGCTCGCGGTCGAGCGGGTCATGGGCGTCGTAGTCGTCCAGCATCCGCAGGAACGCCTCGCGCAGGGCCTCGTCGGGATGGGAGATCCGGATGCCCATGCCGCCCTCTAGCCCTTCGGAGGCAGGGACTCGGCATATCCTCGGGCGAGAGCCAGCCAGTCCGCGAGTTCGGCGCCTGCCACCGCCGGCGGCTCGACCATGACCCAGCCCTTCATCGGCCGACCGGTGATGTCGAACGGACGGACGGAAGGCTGCTGAAGGGCCTTGGCGCCGGCCTCATCGCCCAGCCGCAGCACCAGGCGGTCCTTGTGCACGCCCGCCATCATGTTGCCGTTCACGAGATAGCCCGTGCCTCCGAACATCTTCTGGCGAGTGGCACCCCAGGGAACCACTATCTCGGCCACGCGCGCGTCGAGCTCTTCGTCGTAGGACATGGGCACCCTCCGATCCCTCGGTCGACCCAGCATGCGGCGGCTAGTCCGGAGTCGGCCGCCGCTTCGCCTCCATCTCCAATGTAATCGGAGCATAGTCGAATGTTCTTATCAGCTCCGCATGATCGTCCACCGACGCGAGAGCCAGGTCTTGCGGGAACGCATTCAGGAGCTGGGCGAATCCCAGGATCGTGTGCGCGTAGTCCAGAGAACGCGAGAGTCGAGCCAAAGGCCACGTCGCATACCAGGCGATCCTCGGCAGGACTAGCGGGATCGCCGTGAAGCGGATGGTCTTGCCATAGACCGCCGACAGCCTCTCGGCCGCTTCGGGAAACGAGAGGAGATCCGGTCCCGCGAGTCGGATGCGCCGCTTCTCCAGGTCGTCGCGCAGGACGGATTGAGCCGCGATCTCGCCCAGATCTACAGGGGATATCGTCGGGAAAGCCTTCGGCCCCCCGCCAGGGACGACCATGCGGTCGCCACGTATCATCGCGAAGAAGATCTCCATCGAAGGCGGCGCGCCGAGTACCGTCCAGTCGAGATCGGACGATTCGAGATACGCCTCGACGTCCTGCTTGATCCTCGCGCTGTCCAGATGCAGGCGATCCGGGATCTCTGGCCGAACGTCGAAGACCGACACGTACACGATCCGCCGGATCCCCGAGGACCTGGCCGCGTCGAGCGCTGCGATCACGGCGTCCCTCTCGATCGCCGCCATCTCGCGGATCTGACTTCGCGCGAACGCAGAAACGGCGACGACCACGCGATCGATATCCCGGAGCGCGGCAACGACGTCCTCGCCCGATGCTAGACTTCCCTCCGTCAGCTCGACGTTCCCTGGAAGGCCGATGTCTGCCCGCGCGGCGTTTCGGGTGAGGACGCGCACGGGTACGCCCTTCGCCGCGAGGCTGCCGACGATGTGCCGGCCGTAGTGGCCACTGCCACCAAGTACGAGTACCCTCCGAGATTGGGTCATCGGCAGCTCCGATCGGCCTCTCGAACGTTCAGCGCATCGGCTGCGGCCTAGCGCCTCTCTCAGCCTACCTGGTGTCCCTCGGCGTACGCGATGACGAATGTACGCCTGAACGGGAAGAGAACACGTCCGTCGCGTCGAGCTGGATACGACTCGCGGACCCGCTCATGCAATCGGCCGACGAACTGGTCGGACTCGCCCTTCGACTCCAAGACATCGAGGAACGGGCGCAGGCCGGTGCTCGCGATCCAATCCACTACGGCCGGGGGCGAATCCATGATGTGGAAGTACTCCGTCTCCCAGATGTCGATGGACTGCGCCCCGGGGGCCAGATGATCGTAGTAGAAGCCGGGCGACTCCATCGTCAGCGCGCCGAGCGGCCCGGCCATCCGTGACGTCCATGGGCCATCGAGTGCGATCTCCTCGATGAGGGTGCGCACGAGCGCGAAATCGGTGCTCGGGATCTGGAACGCCAGCGCGCCTCCGGGCGCCACGTGCCCGAAGAGGCGCTCGACGAGCGAGCCGTGATCGGGGAGCCACTGCAGGGCCGCATTCGAGAACACCACGTCGAACAAGGTGTCCGGGGACCATTCCTCGATGCTGGAGAGAACCCAGCGCCCGTCGGGATGCTTCTCGCCCGCGGCCTCGATCATCTCGACCGAGCTGTCCAGCCCGGTGACGCACGCATGTGGCCAACGCCGCCTGAGCACCTGAGTGCTGTTGCCCGGCCCGCACCCCAAGTCGATGACGGTCGCCGGCCGCTCCACCGCGATCCGCAGGGCGAGGTCGGCCGAGGGGCGAGTGCGCTCGTCACCGAAACGCAAGTAGTCGCCGGGGTCCCAGGGGTTCACGGTCCTCCGTCTGTCCGAGGTCATGCGGGAGGAGAAGCGCCGTCCCGCTCGTGCTCATAGCGTACACCGCGTGGGCGTGTGCCCGATCCCGTTGTGAGCTGCGAGACGTTGGCGACGGAATCTTTGGGCAGGCCGGTCGCCTTCGCGGTTAGACCCACGTTGCCCGGCGCTCGCGCCCAGCGCAGGTTGCTCGTGAGCGGGACGCAGACGACGGTGGCTATCTTGCTACGGTTGAACGAGTCGGACTGCACCACAACGACCGGGCGGTGGAACCCCGGCTCCGAGCCGCGCGGCTCGCCCAGGTCCGCCCACCAGACCTCGCCCTGGGTTCGCCGAGTGCCAGCTCCGCTTCCCAAGTGGCTGCGTCCAGGGTGGCGGTCAGGTAGACGTAGGATGCTTGCTTCCGCTTGCCATAGTTGGAGCGATTGCCGGGCTCGATCAGGCCTCCTGGCTTCAGGTCGGCCCGTGTGTGTGCATGGTAGAACCGCTGCGAACCCGAGTCTTCGGTCGCTGCCATCGGCTCGCTCCCCCATACTGCGC
Source organism: Coriobacteriia bacterium (assembly GCA_036504755.1). Taxonomy (GTDB): domain Bacteria; phylum Actinomycetota; class Coriobacteriia; order Anaerosomatales; family JAJZPX01; genus JAJZPX01. The sequence goes on along the minus strand of DASXUP010000008.1, from coordinate 10,723 downwards.
GGCTGCGATGCCTCGCGATGCTGTCGGTCTTGGATGAGACGTGCGCTGCGCTGACGACGAATCCTCCGCCGAGTCATGGTCGAGTATGCCTCAGCACATGCGAATGAGGATGACTGCACCTCGACGCGCCGGCGACGTACAATTATCGCAGGACATCGGAGAGGTCGAAGCGGACGGGCTCCTCGAGCTGGTCGAAGGTGCACGACCGCGGGTCGCGTTCGGGGCGCCAGCGGACGAACTGGGCGGTGTGACGGAAGCGATCCCCCTCCATGTAGTCGTAGCGTACCTCTAAGACGCGCTCGGGTCTCAGCGGCACGAACGACAGGTCCTTGCCCACGCTCCACCGGCTGTACTCGGCGCTCCGAGGAGTGCGCGTCGTCGCCTCCACCTCGGCCCAGTTCCACGGATGGTTCTCGAACGTGGTGACGAGTGGTTGGAGCTCCTCGAAAAGCGCTCGGCGCTGCTCCATGGGAAACGCTCCGACGACGCCGACGTTCACAAGCGCGCCGTTGTCGTCGTACAGGCCGAGAAGCAGCGAGCCGATCGCATGCTGGTCGCTCTTGTGGGGCCGATAGCCGCCTACCACGCAATCGGCCGTTCGGACGTGCTTGATCTTGAACATCACCCGCTTGTCCTGCTGGTAGATGCCATCGAGCGGCTTCGCAACGATGCCGTCGAGTCCCGCGCCCTCGAACTCGTCGAACCAGCGTCGGGCAACCTCGGCGTCTCGAGTGGCCGGCGTCAGGTGGATCGGCGACCGCGCGCCCGCCAGCGCCTCCTCGAGTACGCGCCGCCTCTCTCGGAACGGCTCACCCATGAGGTCACGGTCGCCGAGCGCGAGCAGGTCGAAGGCGACGAAGTGCGCGGGCGTCTTCTCGGCAAGCATCCGGACGCGGCTTTCGGCGGGATGGATCCGCTGCTGTAGGGCCTCGAAGTCGAGGCGCCCGAGAGAGGGGTCGGGCAGGACGATCTCCCCGTCGACGACGCAGCGCTCGGGCAGGTTCAACTCGATCGCCGCCACGACCTCCGGGAAGTAGCGAGTCATAGGTCGCTCGTTCCGGCTGCCGATCTCGACCTCGTCACCGTCCCGGAAGACGATCGAGCGGAACCCGTCCCACTTGGGCTCATAGCTGAACTCGCCGCGGGGGATCTCATCGACGGGCTTCGCGAGCATCGGTGCGACAGGGGGCATGATCGGCAGGTTCATGCGGGCACTGTTCCCCCTTCGCCCCTCGCGGTCGCACCTAACGTTGTTTGCCGATGAGTCGTGCTCGATCGCTTCCGGCGACAGCATACGCGCTCGTGGCGTCAGCTCGAAGTGCTTGCTAGCTTGGTCTGCCGGGTCTCCGGACGATGTCACCCCGCGAAATCCCGCCATTAGATGGGCTTGCATCGCAACTACTCTGTGTTACTATGTACCAGTAGCTAGTAATGCTCAGTAGCCCGAGGAGGTGTTCCGTGGGCAAGCAGATGACGGAGATGCTCAAGGGCACGCTGGAAGGCATCGTCCTCGCGATCTTGTCCGTGCGGCCTGCGTACGGCTACGAGATCACGGCACGGTTGCGGGAGATGGGTTTCTCCGAAATTGCCGAGGGCACAGTGTACGCGCTGCTCGTCAGGATCGAGCAGAGAGGCCTCGTCGATGTGGAGAAGCACCCGTCCGAGAAGGGGCCGCCGCGGAAAGTGTATTCGCTCAACGCTCAGGGACAGGAGTATCTCGAGGAGTTCTGGAGGACTTGGCGCTTCCTCACGGGACGGCTCGAACAGCTCCGCGAAGGAGGCAGATGACTATGCCCATCTCAAAGATGATCGCCGAGAAGAGGCGCTACCGGCAGTACAAGGCGCGTACGGAACGGCTTCCCGCGAACTACCACACGGCTATCGATGCGCTGGAGCGGTACCTGATGTACTTCGGGGCGATCACGAAGGGCGACACCCTGGTGTCGATGCTGGACGATCTCGCCGACCTCTTCGAGCAGAGCGCGGCGAGCGGAATCTCGATCCGAGCGGTCGTCGGGGAGGACCCAGTGGAGTTCGCCGAAGCGTTCCTCCAGAACTACTCCGAGGGCCAGTGGATCAACAAGGAGCGGGAACGGCTGACCAAGGCCATCGATCGCGTCGTGGGCAACGACGTGTAGCGAAAGAGAGAACGGACACCCAGATGACAGCTGATCAGATCCATGAGCCCGCTATCCGCGTGCAGGGCCTGGAGAAGTCGTACAAGACGTTGGAGGTGCTGCGCGGCGTGGACTTCGACGTGGCACGGGGCAGCATCTTCGCCCTGATCGGCTCGAACGGGGCGGGCAAAACCACAGTCGTGAACATACTGTCCACGCTGCTCAAGGCCGACGCGGGGACTGCCACCGTCAACGGCTTCGATGTCGCCGGGCAGGCTGCGGACGTGCGTGAGTCCATCAGCCTCACCGGACAGTTCGCGGCCGTCGACGAGATCCTCAGCGGGCGCGAGAACCTCGTACTGGTCGCCCGGTTGCGGCACCTCGAGGACCCGGGCGCGATCGCGGATGACCTGCTCGCCCGCTTCTCGCTCACCGACGCGGGTGGGCGAAAGGTGTCGACGTATTCGGGTGGCATGCGCCGCCGCCTCGACATCGCGATGAGCCTCATCGGGAATCCGCCGGTCATCTTCCTCGACGAGCCGACGACCGGGCTCGACCCCCAGGCGCGCATCGAGGTGTGGCAGGCCGTCAAGGAACTCGCCGGGCACGGCACGACGGTGCTGCTCACGACACAGCATCTGGACGAGGCCGAACAGCTCGCCGACCGGATCTCGATCCTCCACGGGGGCCGGATCATCGTGAACGGCACCCTCGCCGAGCTCAAGCGGCTGCTCCCGCCTGCCAAGGTCGAATACGTCGAGAAGCAGCCTACCCTCGAGGACGTCTTCCTTGCCATCGTCGGTGACGACGGCAAGGACGGCGACGCCAGCAATCACGCCAGGGTCGGCACGGACGAGTAAGGAACAGCGATGACAAAGCATTTCTTCGGCGACACCGCAGTCCTGCTGGGACGATCCCTGCGGCACATCACGCGCAGCCTGGACACCATCATCACGACCACGATCATGCCGATCGCCTTCATGCTGCTGTTCGTCTACGTGCTTGGCGGCGCGATCAACTCTGGGTCGGATTCGTACGTGACCTACCTGCTGCCCGGCATCCTGCTGATCACGATCGCTTCGGGCATCTCCTACGCCGCATTCCGGCTCTTCCTGGACATGAAGAGCGGCATCTTCGAGCGATTCCAGTCCATGCCGATCGCACGGTCGTCCGTGCTGTGGGCGCACGTGTTGACCTCGCTGGTGGCCAATCTGATCTCGCTCGTGGTCGTCGTGCTCGTCGCCCTCCTCATGGGCTTCCGCTCGGGGGCCGGACTGCTGGCGTGGCTCGCGGTCGGCAACATCCTGATCCTGTTCACCCTGGCGTTGACGTGGCTCGCTGTGATCGCCGGCCTCTCCGCGAAGTCCGCCGACGGCGCGGTCGCGTTCTCCTACCCGCTCATCTTCCTGCCGTTCATCAGCTCGGCATTCGTGCCCACCGCCACCATGCCAGGCCCGGTCCGCGCTTTCGCCGAGCACCAGCCGGTGACGGCGATCGTCAACGCGATCCGCGACCTGCTCACACAGCAGCCGGTCGGCACCGACATCTGGATCGCCCTCGCCTGGTGTGTCGGCATCCTCATCGTCGCGTACGTCGTCGCCATGGCCACGTACCGCCGCAGGATCTCCTAGTAGAGCGTTGAACCGGGGTGCTGGCGCTGGGCGTGCGCCGCAGCGTGCCTGAGCATGAACCGGCAGTGGGGCCCCGAAAGGCTGTCCCGGGGTGGGGCCGTTCGACGCCGTCACTAACACTCTGAGGCAACCGCCGCAGGCAGCCGGACAGCTCGCGCTCAAGAGCTTCTTCACGGCCGGGCGTGCTCACGGTCGACGTCGTGCGTCTGGGGCAGGGCTGGCGCATCGAGCGCCTCTCGAACCGGGTGCTGCGGCGCACCGGTGCGGGCTGGGGGTCGATGGCCGCGACAGGACGATCAAGCGGGTAGCGGAATCAACGGAACACGGGACTCAAGCTAACGTTCAAGCGCATCAGCGGCCATACGCCGCCGCGTGCCGTTTCGACCCGAGACTACCGCACGAGCGGCGTATTGTCCGTCTGGATGCCGTTGTTAGCCACATCCCCTGGACTCGCCCGTCGGGGCTCGCTACTTGTGGCCGAACCGCCGGAAGTACTCTTTTGCCACTTTGCTGATCGTCTTCGACTTCCGCTCCTCGTTCGCGCGCAGACGTGCGTCCGTCTTGGCAGCGACCACCTGGGCCTCACGGGTGAGCTTGTGGAAGCTGTCCAGCCTGTCGTGTGAGAGAACACACGACTCGACGGCGGCAAGCACGGCACATCCAGGTTCGTCGACGTGGCGGCAGTCACGGAAGCGGCAGGAGTGCGCGAGCTGCTCGATATCAGGGAAGGCCGAGGCGATTCCGTCTTCCGAACCCGTCAGTCCTAGAGCCCGCAATCCGGGCGTGTCGATGAGCACGCTGCCGCCGCCGAGCGGGATCACCTCGCGCACCACTGTCGTATGCCGACCCCGTCCATCGCCGACACGCACCTCTCGCGTTGCCTGGCGGTTCTCGCCGAGCAGTGCGTTTACGAGCGTGGACTTGCCGGCCCCGGATGGCCCGATCAGCACCGCCGTCCGATGCTCGCCGATGAAGTCGATCAGCGGCTCGATGCCGTCACCGGCGAGCGCGTTGGTCACGACGACATCGACTCCGAACGCGACGTCCTGCACCTTGCGGTGCGCAGTCTCCACGTCCGGAGAGAGGTCCGCTTTCGTGAGCACGACCACGGGACGGGCTCCGGAATCCCACGCTACGGACAGCTCCCGCTCGATGCGCCTGAGGTTGGGTGGCTGCGCGATAGGATGGACGACGAAGACGATGTCGACGTTGGCGGCAAGCACCTGCACATCCGAGATCCCGCCCGGGTCGCCCCTGACGATCGCGCTCACCCTGTCGAGCACGGTCTCGACAAGGGGGACGTCCAGGTCGTCCGGCGCGAGGAGCGCCACCCAGTCGCCGGTCCCGGGCAGATCCAGGGGACCACTGGCCGACTTGAGCAGGCGGGTAGATGGCTTCGCGCGTACCATGCCCTGTTCGGTGGCCACCAACAAGCTGCCCCGGTCGGCTCGGATGATCCGTCCAGGTTGCAGCCCACGCTGGATGTGCTCGTCGAACAGCGCTTCCCAGCGCGGCGAGTATCCCAGCTCTGTGAGTCGATTCGAGTCCGTCATGTGGTCCCTACGGTAACGGGGTTGTGGCTAACGTAGTTGCGCTTCAGCTACGGCTTTGGCGCCTCTCTTCGAAGCCTACACCTCGTGGCCGTCTGCTGGATGCGCTTGAAGTCAGACACACCGCGACGACGGGCTATCGTGCTCGCGGTGGTGCGTACGCCAGGGCGATCAGCACGCCCGAGACCATCAGCGTGAACCAGTCGATCGTGATGATGGCGACCTCGAACCGGTACTCGAGGTCGAATCCGAAGACCAGCGACATCCCCACGAAGGCGACACCGGCTGCTGCGGCGGCTGCCAGCAACACCCAGCGCGCTGCACGCTCCAGACCAGACGGACCAAGGGAGACGGCGATGAACGCGAACGACAGCGCCATGACGAGGAAGCCCAGGTTCTCAAGCGTGATGAAGACCCCGTGCGGATTGTACTGGCTCAGTGCGGCCACGCCCGCCGCCTCACCCTTGAGAAGAGCGGGCTGCACCGTCTGGAGCTGGATGAAGTAGTCCACCGAGATGACGCCGAACGACACGGCCGCAAGCGATGCCCCGACCGCGCCGGGAAGCCTGCTGCGGTCGAGTGCGCTCTCGTGCAGACACACGGCGAGTGCGAGGAACGCCAGCATCATCAGCAGCGCTGGATACATCCACAGGAAGTCACGCGGCACGAACTGCACCGCGTTGGCGTACGGATACACCAGCGCGGTCGCTGGCGCGGCGAACGGGCCCGTCCGGGGAGGAGTCGTGACCGCCACGCCGAACGAGACGGCTGCGGTCAGCGCCGTGAACACCGCGGCCCAGAAGATCGCGCGACGCACGCGGCTGTCATCCACCGTCGCCGAAGCAATCGAATCCCCGGTCATCTCAGGCATCCTCCACCTCCCCTGGTTGTGCCTAACGCGGATAAGCTGCAAGCCGCCTCCATCCGCTCTAGCCCGAGTGTAGCGTGCACGGCGGCTTGACTGCTTGATCCGCGTGTTATGCGTGTGTCGCGAGCGTTATCCGATCCAGTTTGCGAGCGCCAGCGCGCTGAAAGCGAAGGTGTTCGTGAGAACGTGCGCGATCGTTGCAGAGCGGAGGTCGTGAGTGCGCCAGACAGTCCAACCCCAGAGCAGTCCGAACACGGCAGAGCCTCCGATGAGGGCCAGTGGTCCACCTTCGTAGTGCATTCCGGGGACGAGCGCGAGCGCAATGTGCCAGGCCGCAAAGAGGGCCACCGGATAGACGTACCCGAGAAGCAGTCTGGTCGAGAAGGTGGATGCGAAGGCACCTCGCCAAAGGAGTTCCTCAGTCACGCCATTGATGAGCGACACGCCGAATACCGCCGCCAAGGCCGAGAGCGGCAGTCGTGAGACCGACGGAAGGAACCCCACGAAGAACGTCACCACGACAGGCAGCCACGTCATGGACTGTTCGAGAGGACGACGATTGAAGCTCTCGCGATAGAGGGCGACGAGGGCGCCTCGCTTCCCGGCGAACAACGCGAGAAACCAGCATCCGCTCCAGTACACGGCGCCTAGCGCGAGCACGGCAGAAAGAGAGCCGAGCGATCGGCCGATGATTGGTGCCACGCCGATGGTGACTGCGACGAGAATCGGAGCACCAATCAACAGGAGTCGTGGTCCGGGACCGTCCTCGGCGACAAGGGTCACGTCCTCGCCTTTCCTCTACGCATAATGGTTAGCGCATCAGCTGCGGCCGAGGCACCGAAGCGCCTCTCGGTAGTCATCCCCTCGGCCTTCTTGCGCTCGACGTAGGCGATCGCCGGCGGGTGCATCCGGGCTGCGTGAGCGCGATCATGTGCCGAGGATACCGCGCAGGCGCCGAGACTGCTGGATGCGCGTGTTGGGCGCTGCCGGCTACGCTTCAGGTACGTCGAGGACGCGCTCGGTGCGCCAGACCCTCACGACACGAATGCGATCCTCATCGAGTCGATACACGATCCGAAACGGCGGATGGATGAGCTCACGCAGGTGAGGGACGCCGAACTCAGGGACGACGCGCCCGAGATCAGGGAAACGCGGCAGCTGTTCGACCTGGGATACGACTTCATGCACCAGCCGCTCACCGACATGCGGCACCTTCTGTGACGTGTACCACGCGCGGATATCCTGCAGGTCCTGAATCGCGGAGGCAGCGAAGGTAACGCGACGGGGCCGAGGCATCTAGTCGATCCCGAGGGTCCGCTTGACGTCGTCCAGGTCGCTCTCACGGCCCTGCTCGAGATCCATCAATCCTTCCACCACGGCGCGCATGAATGCGCGCTCCTCAGTCTCCGCCTCATAGTCGGCCACAGCTTGAACCACCGCTACGCCGCGGCCACGCTTCGTGAGCAGGACCGGTCGACGAGTCCGATCCACCTGGTCGACGATCTTGCCCGGGTTGACCTTCATATCGGAGAGAGGGACGACGTCCTGAGAGAACTTGGTGCGAGTAGCCATGATGCCTCCGCGTGCAGTCCTGTTGACAGTGCCGATGATAGCACCTGTTTGAAGTACCACAACCGAGCGCATCGGAATCGGCGGCAACAGGGAGGGAAGCGTCACTGCATGCGCCCAACGTCCAGTGCATCAGCTGCACTTCAAACTTGAAGTCAGGTGTGCCGCATGCGCCTCCACAATGACACGGCAATTACCACAAACCAAGCGAACAGCAGCACGTACCCGGCTGCGAGAGCGACAGCGACGACTGGCATCGGCGAGCCGGTCGTTCCGAAGTCGCCGACGAGGAGGAGAGCGTTGGCCGGAATGCCCAGATACGCCGCTGTCTTGAACCCGGGGATGCCAAGCATGAGGACCGACACTATGAGACCAGCGCCCATGACGGCCGAGCGACCGGCCAGGTGGGTGATCAGAAGCAGCGGGATCCCGATGAAGGGCATGGCGACTGCGATCGATACCCAGACCTTGCGGCCCCGGGCGAGGAGTGGCCACAAGCCGAGGAACGTGAGGCCAACCAGGACTAGCGCGGCGAAATCGACGGGGTTGAGAATTCGCAGCGCGTCAGCCCCGAGCTGTCCGGCGTTGATGCGGAACAGCACGACGAGCCAGTTCTGGAGGCCGAGCGCCGGCAGGAAGACGAAGAAGCTCTTGAGGCCGCCGATGAAGAGAACAACGACAAGCACCGAGGCAACGAGCCCGACATGCAGCAGCAACGGTGTAGCTGACTTGCCCTCCACGCGAGCGCTCCCTCCGGCTACACCCAACGTCCAGCGCATGAGCGGCGCGCACAAGCTGGCTTGAGTGTAGCGCGAGCGGCGTCCGCTCGATGCGCTTTGTTCGAGAGGTGCTGGCCTCCCATCAGCTCGCTAGCGACGAGTCAGGGGATGCCCGGCTGGGCGGGTGAATCGACCACGAGATAGCGGAACACTAGAATCGCCTTCGACGAAGGAGGTGCTTAGCCCATGGAGATCGGACCGGATCCGGACTGGATACCCTGCACCTATGAGAGCTGCGAGCACATCAGCGGACCCTTCTATCACGGTACCGCGATGGCGCTCGAGCCCGGAACCCTGCTTGGCCCCGGCTTCGAATCCAACTACCAGAAAGGGAGAGTCTCCAACAACATCTACTTCACCGCACTGCCTGCGCCGGCGGCCGGCCTGGCGGCGGAGCTTGCGGTGGCCCTGACCGGGGTCGAGCCCCCGGGGCACATCTACCTGGTGGAACCTACAGGGCCCTTCGAGGACGACCCGAACGTCACCAACAAGCGCTTCCCGGGGAATCCCACCAAGTCCTACCGAAGCATCCATCCGCTCCGCATCATTGCTGAGGTCGAGGACTGGGAGCCGAGCGACCCCGAGCTGGTCAAGGGGATGCTGGAGAGCTTGGAGAAGCTCCGGAAGCAGGGCCTGCAGAACCTCATCGAGGACTAGGCGCCCTTCGCCGTGCTCTGCTCCCGGCGCCAAGTCAAGCGCTACTGCGCACTCTCTCGAACGTCATTCGGGATGAGCTGCGATATGCCCGAGACTACATCCCACCCGGCGTATCGTCTGCTCGATCCCGTGGTTAGGCATGCGGCGCGAGCTAGAACGGGATTTCTTCCCCCTCACAGGACGCGACGTCTCCCGCTTCATCGTCCCGATTCCCGCTCGTGGCGCTCAGCAGTGCAAGCATGCCCTCCGCCCTGGCCCTGACCTCATCAAAGGTCAATACCTGCACGTTGCGCAGTTCCCGGCGGTACTGCTCAAACGAGTCCATCTTCGACTCGCTATCGAGCTGTCCGAGCGAGCCGACAACTACCACACATTGAGGATCAGCTCTGAGGGCGGCACGCATCCCCCCGCGAAGGAGCGTACTCGCGTACTGCTTCACGTTGTGCCGATACGCGCAGATCTGAGATACGGGCCCGACAAGATCTCCGGCGGGACGGTAGATACCAGAGTCGCGGTAGGGAGCGACGGCGAGCAACTGCGTGTCTGGCGTCTTGATTTCAACGAGGGCGAGATTGTTGGTCAGCGCATTCGTGTAGACGTAGTCCACAATCTGTCGGTCAGCTCTCGCAAGACTCTCCGGCCTCACCGTGGCGCCCGATCGGAAGAGAATGACTGGTTGAGCAAACGCCTGCGCGAGCAGCCACTCGTTTCGCTTGAAGAACTCCTGCCACGCCGACTCGTCTCGAGTGCCCAGCGCCGACCATTCTTCTAGCGCGGTCTGGAGACTGGCGATTCCCGCTGCGCTCTGGAGATTTGTCAATGACTGCGTGCCGAGAGCCGCTAGGTCCTCCACGAGACGGAGCGGGTTGTCTGCGCGTGCGGCGTGGCGGAGCAGGGCGCCCAACAGAGGTCCTACCTGGTTCTCGCCAAGGGCTTCCACCTCCGCCGAGAAGTCGCCATCCACGGCAACGAGGGTCGTCTCACCCCGAGGCGGGCCTTGTTCCGCATAGAGTCGGTAGAGGTCGCCCAGCGTTCCGAAAAGCGCCAGTGTTGCCTCACTGGAGAGGTCGTACTTCGTCCACTCTCCCTTGTGGAGCTGGCTCAGCTGCAGGCTGTTCTCATCCTCGAAGACATCACCGGCCGCCTTGCGCTGGTATCTGAGCTGCCCACTGACGCACGCCTCGCGGCAGTTCGGGTTGTCGTGGATGTGTGGCAAGAACGCGAGCCTTCGACTACCGTCGGAGCTCGTCCAGAGGACGATGGGTTCGAGGACGCGGGCTGACGAGCTCGAGTCCGAGTCGAGGTGATAGCGGTGAGTCATCCGGCTGCCCCCTGCCGTTTCTTCGCTATGCCTAACGTCTTACGGATAACCCGCGAGCGAAGCGAGTCAGGTTGATCCGTTTGTTAGCCTGGGCGAATTCAGATACTAAACGCAACACCCCGGACCCCTGAGGGTGGGGCGGTCTGGGACACTTCAGGTTCCTCTCCACCGCCAAGTAAAGGGGAACCGATGAGTGCCCAGATCACCCTCGAAGAACGATACGCCATCATG
>DASXUP010000007.1:0-342163 GCA_036504755.1 Coriobacteriia bacterium | reverse complement strand
GACCACGCTGGCATGGAGCGACGCCCCGGCGCTGCTCAACGCGTCGGGCGCGGGCTCGTGGCTCGCCTACGCCAACGCCGACCCGCCCGCCCACGCGGGCGCCGGGTACTGGAACTCCGGCACTATCCAGACGGGCAACATCACCGCGCCGGCGCCGTTCGTGCACTGGGGCACGCTCACCTACGACGCGAACGTGCCGGCGGGCACAGGGTTCACCGTCAAGATCCAGGGCAGCACCAACGGCGGCACCACCTGGAGCGATCTCGCCACCGCGACCGCCAGCCCTTATGACCTGTCGGCCATCTCGGCGACCTACACCACCTTGCGCCTAGTCGGCCAGTTCACGAGCCCAGGTGCCGCTGACACCCCGGTACTGGCCGACTGGTCGGTGACCGGCATCAAGACGGTATTCCAGCAGACCGGCAGCCTGGCATGCGTGAGCTGCCACAATGCGCATGACGTCCAGAAGGGGACCGCCGGTACCGTGTGGCAGGTCGCGCGGTCGAGCGCGCCGACGAACACGGAGAACGTGTCGGCCAACATCACGGACTTCTGCCTCGGCTGCCATAACCTTACGGTGCCCTCGCAGGGGATCTCCGCATCGTCGCTGGTGCCGTATACGATCGGTTTCCGGACGTTCGACGCGCTCACCGGACCCTTCTTCACCGGCTGGGACAAGGCGAGCGGAGCGATCGGCTTCAGGGCCTCGGGACACTTCGCGACCACCGGGACCAAGGCTCTCTGCGAGAACTGTCACGACCCGCACGGGTCCGGCAACGCGCGCCTGACGGCATGGACGAAGCCCGCGAGCTTCGCGGCGGGCATAGCGGGTACGCGCGACAACACGAGCACGAATGCAGCCGAGTCCAACCTGTGTTTCCAGTGTCACGGCAACAGCGGCGTCGCCATCGGCGGCTTCACCGGCCGCACTGCCACGGGCGCGAATGGCGTCGACATGGACATCGCGACCCCGCTCAACACGACCTCCGGCCACCTCGCGGGAATCACAGTCACGGGTCTGCACAAGGACACGGAGGCCGGGATCGACCTCGGCGCGGGCAAGCGGCACGCTGAGTGCGTCGACTGCCACGACCCGCACGCCGCACGGGCGGGCGTCCACACCACGGGGACGGCCGAGGGCGCGCCGGTAGTCTATGGCGTCGTCGGGGCGAAGCCGACGTGGAGCGCATCGAACTGGGGCGGCACTACCGGGTACACGCCGATCCGACTCGACGGCACCACCGGCGACTATGAGGCATACCTGTGCTTCAAGTGTCACAGCTCGAACGTCGCTCCCACCGCCGGGGCTTCCACGCTCGCCGGCATCCCCAGCCCCTCGGACCCTGTCACGATACCGGCGGAGACGAACATCGCCTGGGAGTTCAACTCCAACAACTTCTCCGGCCACAACGTGGTGGGAGACGTGTTCACGAAGCAAGTCGCCAGCGGCGGATTCACTTGGGGCAAGCCGACCTCGGCCACACTGGGTCTGCTGACCGCCAACGGGTGGGGAGTCGACTCGGCGATGACGTGCTCGGACTGCCACAACTATAGCGGCGTCGGCGCCGGCGGCCCCCACGGCTCCGCGAACCCGTTCCTGCTGAAGTGGGGTGGTGCCGGCAAGTGGTATGACAACACCCTGAGCACATCGGCGTGGTCCTCGTCCACGAACTTCTGCGGCGGCTGCCACACCGGTACTGGAACGCATCCGTGGCTGGGTCAGGCTGGCGAGCACGCGCAGAAGTGCAAGCACTGCCACATCGCCATCCCCCACGGGTGGAAGCGGCCGCGCCTTCTGCGTGGTCAGGACGAATACCAGCTCAAGAACAGCCCGTACGTGGCGCCGGACGCGAGCACCTGGGGGGACAGCTGGCGGGGTGTCACGCTCATGAACATCACCGACCAGGTACCGAGCATCGAGGCCAACTGCGGCGACAGCTGCGACACCGGAAAGCACCCGATCACGAAGACGACCTGGTAGCTCATCGAACGCAACGTGAAGGGGGCGGGTGTTCGAACCCGCTCCCCTTCGTTCGTCCGAGAATGGTCCTCGGGTCCCCCACAGGCTAAGATTGAGGCATGAAACGATCGCGTCGCCTCAGTTCGATCTCCGCGCTCGTCATCCTTGCGATCGTCCTGCCGGCGTGCTCCAGCGCCTCCGGCGGCGTCGAGCTCGCCCCACCCGTCCTCCCCGGCAAGGCCGACTTCTCGACCCCGCAGGCGGCGGTAAGGACGTACGTGGAGTACACGGACTACGCCTACCGCATGGCGAACTCGGACATCGCGAGTCCGGCCGCGACCCCGTACGAGGGCGTTCGCGTGGATTCGTACATACAGCTCAATCGCGAGAAGGACCGCGGCATCGAGCAGCGGCTCGTGAGTTTCACCGAGCGTTCGGTGTCGAAGGAGGGCACGCGGACGCTGCTGGCGGCATCGGAGGAGTGGCGTTACCGGTACTTCAGCCTCACCGGCCGCGAGTACACCTCTCCCGTCTACACTGCCAGCTATGACACCACGTACACCCTGGTCCGTGACAAGAAGGGGTGGCTGGTCGACAAGGTCGACGCCAGGGCCCTGACGCCGGTGAAGTGACGTGGCCTTCCTCCGCGCGGTGATCCGACGTCTGCGCTCTCGCAGGCTCGCCGTCGGCCTCATCCTCGCCGTGATAGCCTACGCCGCGGCATCGTCGGTCATCCCGAACGCGTTCGGCTCACCCGTCTTCCTCGCCGTCGTCGCTCTGCTCGCCCTCTCGACGGCGGCTTGCGCTTGGGAACGCACGCGATCGTCGGCGCGCGCGCTGCGCCGCACAGGGCGTGTGGATGACGCCCAGGTGGAGCGGCTTCGCGAGAAACCTTGGCTCACCGTGAGGGTGGCCCAGGGCACGGAGGGGGATCCGCTGTCGGCGTCCGCAGACGCCATGCGAAGGTTGCGGCTGTCGGTCGTGCGCGGCCCTCGGCTGCTCGAAGCGTCTTCCGGCCGGGTCGGACTGCTCGGCAGCCCGCTCTTCCACTGGACCCTCGCCGTCCTCCTCCTGGTCATCGCGCTCGGCAGGCTCTCTCGGGCCGAGGGAGCCATCGGTGTGCCGGTCGGCTTCTCGCGAACCGACGCGACGGGCTCGTACCGCACGGTCAGGGCCGGACCGCTGTACGGCGGGCACTCCGGGCTGACGCTCGCGGTCACCGACCTGAGACCCGTCAAGGACGCCGAGGGGGTGGACCGCGGAGTGTCGCCCCTCGTCGAGCTGCGGGAGGGTGGCACCCTTCTGAGGCGGCAGCGCGTGTACCCCAACAACCCGCTGCGCCACGGCAGTCTCCTCATCCACTCCAGCGGGTACGGTATCGCGGCCGTCGTCTCCGTGGGGTCCGGCTCCGGCGGTCCCATCCTGCAGTCCGAGCCGTTGGTGGACTTCGACGCGAAGAGGCCGGGGGGTACGACCGCGGCGGTGTTCGATCTGACCGCGGCTGGCGGGAAGGTGCTGGACTCCATCACGCTGACGATCCCGCTCGATCGCGAGGGGGGCCTGTCGCTGGAGCAGCTGCCGCGGAGACCGCGCGCGCTCGTGACCGTCCGCGCGTCGGGGGTCGAGACGTCGGCCGTCCTCGAGAAGGGCGGGTCGATGAGGCTCCCGACCGGAGAGAGCCTCCGCGTGAAGGACTTCGTGCACTACGCGCGTCTGACGGTGGCCGACGACTGGTCGGTGTACCCGATATACTTCCTGTTCGTGCTAGCCGGCATAGCGATGTCCGTCTCGGTCACCGTGCCGTACCGCCGCGTGCGGGTCCTGCTGGCGGAGACGGCCGATGGGGTCGCCCTGCATGCCGAAGTCCGTCACAGCCGAGGCGACCCGCTGTTCGCCGAGATGGTCGAGACGGCGCTGCGCGAGGCCGCCGGGGCCGCGCCCGTCCTGAACGAGGAGTCGGCATGACGCTCGAGATCGTCCTGATGTGGGCCGCGGTCACCCTCTACGCAGCCGGATCGGTGCTCTTCACCGTCGGCTTCGTCTTCCATCGGCCGCTGATGAGGCTCGCGGTCGCGGTGTCGCTGGCCGGACTCGCGCCGCACACCGCGGCCACCGCCATCCGCTGGGTCCGAGTCGGCCACCCCCCGATGCTCGGCTTCTACGAGGTGGTCCCGAATCTCGCATGGATCGCCGTGGTGCTCTTCGGCCTCATAGTGTGGCGCCGCCGAGGTCTCGAGCCCATCGGGGTCGTCATCATGCCGATCTCGTTCCTGATGATCGGAGCGTCGATGCTCGTGGCGCCGAGGGCCGACATGCCGCTGACGCCGACTCTGGCTAGCTGGTGGCTGACGATCCACATCTCTTTCGCCAAGCTCAGCTACGGGTCGTTCCTCGCGTCGTTCGCGCTCGCGATCGTCTTCCTCGTGCGCGAGTCGGGCGGGGGAGGCCGGTGGTCCGACGTCTTGGAGAAGCTGCCTTCCCAGGCCGTGATCGACGACCTGTCTTTCAAGTTCATCGCGGCAGGGTTCATCTTCCTCGGCGTGATGATCGCGGCTGGAGCGATATGGGCGAACGAGGCTTGGGGCCGGTACTGGAACTGGGATCCGATCGAGACCTGGTCGCTCATCAGCTGGCTCGTTTACGCCGTCTATCTGCACCTGAGGCTGACGCTGGGCTGGCGGGGGAAACGCGCGGCGTGGGTCGCGGTCGCGGCGCTGCCGGTCGTGCTGTTCGCGCTGGTCGGCGTGCCGCTCGTCTACAAGTCGGTGCACGCCGCGTACCTCAAGGGCGTCTAAGTCCCCTCGCCGTCCCGCTCGGAGATCCCTAGCGCGCGCTCGGCGCGCTCGCGCGCCCGCGGGTCCTCCGCGCCGGCGACGAGGTCCTCGACCACGGTGGGGCAGCTCGGAGTCGCCTCGCCCGCGGCTTCGCTCACGCCGAGCGCCTCATCCTGCTCCCGGCGCAACTCCAGGTAGTCGGCCTTCTCGTCGCTGCTCTTCACGCGCCCCATCTTGAAGTCGATCGAGAAGTTGACGTAAGCCTCCAGCAGCCGGAAGACGCGCCGGTCGCCCATGGGCCCGACAGGCAGCTCGCTGGGTACGGGTGAGACCTTGCCGTCGACCACCTTCGCGCGTCCCACGATCTCGAACCCTCCGCGCTCGTCCACGACCCCGAGGTTGTCGCTCTGCACCGCGATCACGGTGGGAAGGTTCACGAGGTCGTAGTGTCGCAGCAGTCCCACCTCGCCGGGGGGAAGGACGTCGCCCGTCTCGACGCCGACCGCCTGCGTTCGCGCCCAAGGCGGCGAGAGCTTGCGCCTGGGAGCGCCGCCGAGCCCCAGCACGTGGTTGCGCAGCGAGTCGTCGAAGTAGTTGGTGGCGCTCTCGGCGAGCCCCAACGTGTTGACGCACATGGGCGCGGGGACCCCGAGCAGCGCTTCCGCGAGGCGGTGGTAATCGTCGCGCGTCACCTCGCCGAACCGCCCGCGGTACCCGCCGCCGTCGCACAGCCTGCTGCCCTCGGGAAGGCTGAACCGCAGCCCCTTGCGCTCCGCGGCCTTCAGGAAGTACACGAAGGCCGAGGTGGCACCGATGAGCGCGACCGGGACGCCGGTGGCCTCGGCCTGACGCAGAGCATCCACCAGCACCTTGACGTCGACCCCGCCGCGGCCCACGACGAACGCGCTGTCTTTGGTGCCGAAAGCGCGGCGCGTCTGCTCCATCCCGATCGCCATGCCCATCGACGGTGCGAGCTCGGGGCTGGGCGCGAGGATGAGGATGCGGCAGCGCGTGCCCTCGGCGAGATCGGGGAAGAGGTAGGCCGCCGTCATCGCGCGATTGGCGGCGAACACCAGTTCTCTGCCGACCTCGTCGCGGAAGATCCTTCCCCGCTGATTAGCCGAGGTCGTCCCGCTGGTCAGCTGCGCCATCACCGCCTCGCCCACGGGGAACGACGCCACGATCTCGTGCTTGAACGCGTCCGTCGGGTAGGCGGGGATGTCGCGCCAGGAGCCGACGCCGGCGGGAGTCGTCTCGGAGGCGTCGCAGAACTCGCGGTATGACCGGTTGCTCTCGTATTGGTACGCGAAGACTTCGAGCGCGAGGTCATCGAAGGCTGCAGGGTCGCCGCACGGCCCCTCGTTCACGAGGCCGAGGACCTTGTCCGCGAGAGCGCGGCGCCCGGCGTCGTCGGAAGCGATGGCGGCGTCCTTCATCGATGGTCCTTTCGATCCGGTCACCGAGAGTCTATCACCCGCACTGCGACGCATACCCGCGCCGGTATATGCACGAGAGATCACGGCGGAAAGGGCTGGAGAGACTTGACTGGAAGCCCTCGGGCCGGGCATAATCCGGGGCGCCACGTCCGCGAAGGTATCCGCAGGATCCACTTCGAGGGGCCGGACTGGGCGATAAGGAAGCGTCGATCCACCATCCGGAAACTGGGCACCTGGGTGGTGGGGAGCTAGTGGTGCAACCGGCCGTATCGTCTCGGCCGGTTTTTGTGTTCTGGGAGCGTGTGCCCACACCTCCCGACGCGCGAAATCCGGCCTGGCACGCATGGGGATGTCAGCGGAAGCCGACGCGTGGGGAGTGTGCTGCAGATGAGAAGACTGCTCTTGCCCGGGCTCGTGGTCGCGTTCGTCCTCGCGATCGCGCTCGCGCCTTCAGCGGCCATGGGGGCGACGATACCGGCGGCCCCGTACAACACCTCGACCGACTGCCTCGCCTGTCATGCCGCCGGCAACAACGGACCAGTCATCAGCACCGTAGACTTCGTGGTCCCGCCGGTGGACCGCGCCACCGCATGCGCCGCATGCCACTGGCCCGCGGCCGGCGCCCACCCGTTCCACAACTCCGCGGAGCACTGCTACGACTGCCACGCGGGCTGGGGCGAGGTCAAGGGGCAGGCAGTGCCGGCGGTGCAGACGGCCGGCGGCTCGTTCTACACCGCTGCGTCGTATTCCCTTGACGCCGCCACTCTCCATCGCATCCACTCGAATCCCCGGTGGCCGGCCCAGCAGAGGGTGGTCGCAGGGACGGCCGTAGCCGGGATGACGGCCATGAGCACGAGCTACTGCGCGAGCTGCCATGCCGCGGCGGCATGCTCGGCTTGTCACACCGCCGGCGTCCCCCATGGCGATCACACGTACACGCCCGCCACTGCGAGCCGTACCGCCACCCCGTGGGCGGGAACGCTCTGCACCGGCACGCCTAGCGGGGACCAGTCCGTGCTCTCCGCCACGTCCTCGCAGGTCACTTGCTCGGCGACCACCTGCCACGATCCGGCGGCGACCGCGGTCACCTCCTACGAGAACAACTCGGCTTCCGTCGTCAAGACGGGGGTGTGGAACGTCATCACGAGCCCGCTGATGTCGGGCGGGTCCGCCATCTACACGGTCTCGGCCGTGGGGGGCTCGTCCGTGAGTGCCGTCGTCTCGGGCGCCGAGGTAGCGTACATGGGCTACCGCGACCCCTTCGGAGGCACTGCGATCGTGCAGCTCGACGGCGTAACGGTCGCGAACGTCAGCTGCTACGCTTCCGTGCGCACGGGCAGCGTCGAGCTGTATCGAGCCTCGCTCACGCCGGGAACCCACACCATCACGGTGATCAACAGCGGGCTGACCGGCCCGTTGGGCGGCTGGTACGTGACCTTCGACGCCTTCGCGATATACGGCGACTACGGCACGTTCGTCCCGGCGTGCCTCAGCTGCCACGCGGATCGGCAGCAGGCGCACGGGTACGACACCGTCGACCACTCGGCCGACGAGACCGCGACGCTCGACCCCGCTCTCGGCGGCAAGACGTGCGGTGACTGCCACTCGATGGACCTCCAGACCGCGCACGCGGCGGTCTCGATCCCGAACGGGGCGGGTCCCGCCCTCAACGGCTGCTCCATTTGCCACTCCGTGCTCCCGGGCAAGACGGTGACGGCCGAGGGCACCATCAACCCCGACCATCGCGTCACCGTGCCCAGCCGCTGGGACCAGCGGTGCGAGGCCTGCCACAACGCCGCCAACCCCGTCGTGGGGGCGGACAAGCACCTGCACATGAGCCTGCATACTCTGTCCGGCGCGGTCCTGACCGCCAACCAGAAGTGCTTCACCTGCCATCCCCGCGGGAACCCCGCGGTCGTCGACCTGCCGACGATGCACGCGAGCGCGGCCGCGACGGTCACCGTCGGAGGCGTTCCCACGCGGTTGTCGGGCTGCGACGTCTGCCACAGGAACCCGACCCTGCCGAGGGACGCGAGCGGGCTGCTCTCGAACGACTGCTCGGTCTGCCACTTCACGTTCGCCGGCCATCCGAAGGACCACACCAGCACCTACGACCTCTCCTCGTGCGACGATGCCGGCTGCCACGCCGCATCGGTCACGGTCACGAGCACCGGGACCACCGAGGACCTCGTGCCCATCCACAACGAGCATGCCCTCGGCGGCACGTTCGCTTGCGCCGGTTGCCACGAGAGCGCCAACGCGAACGTGATCGCCGCGATCGCCGCCGGCAACAAGGCGTGCGATGCGTGTCACACCCTCGGCGCGACCGCCGGCAGCACGCACTACGCGGTGCACTGGGCGAATCCGCCCCTGGCGGACGGGAACCCCGTCACCGCGCACTACGCATACGTGAGCGGCTCCGCGACCGGCGGCGCGTACACGACCGACTGCATCGGGTGCCACACCTCCAACGTCGTCGACGAGCACCTCGGCGTGCAGGCGGCCAACGGCTCGTGGGTCCGTCCGCCGAGGCACACCGCGTCGGGTGCGAGCCTGACGTGCGCCACCTGCCACAACGGCCCGCTGAACGTGCAGCAGGCGATCCAGGGGCACATGACGAACTGCGACGCGTGCCACGTGGTGCACAAGCAGATCCCCGCGCAGCACGCCACCGCCTTCAAGGCGGCTCCCGAGGTCGCGTGCACGGACTGCCATGCCGCCGATCTCACCGTCATCCACGACGGCTCGATCGTGGCGACGACGGGCACCGGCGTACGGCTGAGCGGCTGTGCGCTGTGCCACGACTACACGACTAACCTCGACTCCGCGGATTCCACGATGGGCGCCCGCGTGCAGGCCGCCATATCAGCGGGCGACCCGAACAACTACTGCGCATCCTGCCACCTCGGCTATCACCAGGCGGCAGGCCCTAGGCACGTCGCCTCCTCGGCGGCATCGACCTCCGGGTGCGGACTGTGTCACCGCAACGCGAACACGGCGGGCGGCATCGACGTCACGGCCGTGCACGCCGGCGTGACGTCGCCGGGCCGCTGCACCGTGTGCCACGACAACAAGCCTCGCGTCCCGGATGTGACGCTCAAGACCGCCGAGTGCGCGTCATGCCATTCGGCCGAGGGCACCGACTACCACCGCGGCTACGCCGTCAAGCACGTCGCGCCGGGCCCGTCGAGCTGCTTCACCTGTCACAAGACCCCAGACGCTCTCGCGCTGCACGCCAGCCGTGCAGAGGGCAAGTGCGCCGTCTGTCACGCCAACCCGACGAAGGGCGACCTGACGACGGGCAAGGCGTCGACCGCGTGCGACGGGTGCCACGTCAGCGACGGCGTCGACTTCCACTCCCAGCAGACGGCGAAGCATACGTCGCCCACGACGACGTCCTGCTTCGGAACCGGTTGCCACGACGTGTCGAAGTCGCTGCCGCAGGTCCACGCGCTCTACGTGGGAACGGGCAGCCGCAATCCGCAGTACGCGACCACCTGCGCGCTGTGCCACCTCAACCAGGATCCGAACCGGATCGACTGGACGAGAGCGACGGCGCAGTGCACGGGCGTCTGCCACAGCGGGGCGACGCACCAGGGGATGACCGCGGGGCACGCTCTCACGACCGCCAGCGACGACTGCGCAGGCTGTCACGGCACGAACGGGGTCGTCGTGATCCACAAGGCCGACCCGAACGTCGGCGGGAGCTTCGACAACTGCGCCAAGTGTCACAACAACCCGGCCCGCGGCGGAGACGTGACCGCGAACAAGCCCAACGCCGACTGCAGGCAATGCCATCTGGCGGCGGGCACCGACTACCATCGCTCGCAGGACGCGTCGCACACCTTCACCGCTATGCCCACGGGCTGCATTGCGGCTGGATGCCATCCCTCGAACATCCTGCCCCAGGTCCACTCGGCCTACGTCGGTACGGGGACGGCGAACCCGCAGTACGCCACCAGCTGCGCGCTCTGCCACCAGAACGCCAGCGCGACACGCATCGACTGGGCGAAGGCCTCGGCCGACTGCTCCACCTGCCATCCGCCGGTGGACACGAGTACGCCTCACGTCGGCGTCCACACGACCACGAGCGCGAGCGCGGGTTGCCTCGGCTGTCACGTGATCTCGATCGGCCAGGACGTGGCCACGCTGCATGCGGCTCGCATCGAGGGCAAGTGCGCCGTCTGTCACGCGAACCCCACGCGCGGCAACCTGACCACCGGCAAGACCTCCGCGGATTGCGCGGGCTGCCACGCCGCATACGACGCCACCACGGGCAGCGGTCACACCGGCATCCCGTCGAAGCACCAGTCGCCGACGATCACGGCGAGCTGCACCGGGGTGGGCTGCCACAGCGCGGACGTCCCCACGACCCACGCCCCGTACATGAGCAAATTCCCGGCCTTCGCCGACACCTGCGCGCTGTGCCACAAGAACCCGGTCCGGATCCCCGACATCACTACCCGCACGGCCGCGTGCGACAGCTGCCACGTGGTCGCTCCCGGCGGGCACGCCGGCGTCCATGTGGCGACCGACACGGTGACCGTCGGCTGCGAGGGATGTCACGCGATCCCGGCCGGCGGCGACGTGGCGTCCTTGCATGCGAACGCGACGGCCGGCCCTTGCAACACCTGCCACAACAATCCGACCGGTGGCGACCTCACTATGTCGGGCGCCACCCGGAAGGCCACGGCCGCCTGCGCGCAGCCGGGATGTCACGCGGCCAAAGATCCGTACGACCCGAACCACTATCCGAATGCGAAGCACGCCGCTGCGGACAGCCTGACGGTCGATCCCGCGATCGGCACCGCGTGCGGCACGTGCCACTACATGGATCTCAAGGCGGAGCACCTGACGAAGACCACCTCCAAGATGCCGGACGGCACCGCGATCACGTGCGTCAAGTGTCACACCTCGGCGAAGTTCACCGCACTCCCGGCGACGCCAGGGATCGCGAGGACGTGGAACGCGACGTGCGCGCAGTGCCACGCCACCAAGCACACGGCGATGGCTGCGAAGCACGACTTCTCGACGATCAGGCCCGAGTGCGCGGGCAGCGGTTGCCACGCGACGACGGACGTCGGCGCCATCCATGGTGCGGCGAGCGTGGTCGTGGGCGGCAAGACCTTCACCGGCTGCAACGTCTGTCACCAGAGCCCGACGACGGTGCCCGCGCGGGACTGCATGACTTGCCATCCATCGGCGACTCCCGGTCACAAGAGCGAGCACAACACCGTCGGGATGGATGCCGGCTGCTTGGGATGCCACTTCAGCGGCAACCTGATCGACGAGCACATCACGAGCGGGCTCAAGGGCACGAACGGGGCGGCTCTCACTTGCGCTTCGTGCCACGGATCGAGCTCCAGCGCCGTCAAGAACGCGATCGCGGCGAAGGATACGAGCTGCGACGCTTGTCACCCTGCCGTCAACGGCAGGAATCGCCATGCGAACCAGTGGACGAACGAATTCATCTCGAGCAACTCCGCGGTGCACCGGGTGAACAGCGCTCTGCCGGGGATGCGCACGAGCTTCGTCTTCAGCGGCACGACCTACACGTGGAGCCTGCCCACCAGCAGCTGGCTGAAGAATCCGTGGACCACGAATTCCGTCGTGACGTGCAACAACTGCCACAACTTCGGCGGCGTCAGCGCAGGTCCTCACGGCGCGAGTGTGACGGTCCTGATGGATCCGGCCTATCCTGGCGACTACCGCACAGCCACACTCGGCAGGAGCTCCACGGCGATCATCTGCGACAAGTGCCACCAGAACTACACGTCGATGAACCAGGTGCACGGCGTGGGAGACCACAGCAGCTACATGTGCTCGGACTGCCACTCGAACCTCCCGCACGGCTGGAAGCTTCCGCGCATGCTGGCCTACTCCACCGACCCTGCGCCGTACAACAGCAACAAGCTCAACGCGATCAGCCTCAAGAATCACAGCGCGAGCGGCGGCTGGAACGAGAGCGACTGCGCGGCGAACTGCTCGGATCACGGCGGAAGCATCTCGAACAAGTGGCCGAGCGCGGCCCAGACGGTCGCGACGCTGAACGGCTTGGTCAAGGACAGCACGAACGCGACGGGGCTTGCAGGAGCGGTGGTGTCACTGAGCGACGGCCGGAGCGTCACTACCGTCAAGGGCGGTGCCTACCGGTTCACCAACCTCGCCGCGGGCACCTACACCGTCTCGGTCACGGCCAGCGGTTACGTCGGTCAGAGCACGACCGTCAACGTGGCTCAGACGGCCGATTACTTCGCCGACTTCAACTTGCTGCGGCAGGGCACACTGGGCGGAGTGGTGACGGACTCGGTCAGCGGCCTGCCGCTCTCGGGGGTCGTGGTCACCGCCAATGGCCGCAGCACCACGACGACCGCGAGCGGGGCGTTCGACTTCGGACCGCTGGCGGCCGGCTCGTACAGTGTGACGTACGCGCTGCCGGGCTACACTGGACAGACGAAGAGCTTCCCTGTGTCCGACGGACAGGCGACCGACGCAAGCGCGGCGCTCGTGAAGATCATGTACGGCACCGTCAGCGGCAGGATCACCGACAAGTCGACGGGCGCCGGCATCAGCGGCGCCGGCGTGAGCTGCAGCTCAGGTGCGAACGCCACCGCCGATTCGAGCGGCAACTACACGATGAGCAACGTCCTGTACGGTGCGTACACGCTCACCGTCAGCGCGACCGGCTACGACACTACGAGCGTCCCGTGCGTGGTCAACGCCGCGACGAACACGAACAACGTCGCTCTCGCGAAGCCGGCGTCGACGAACATCGCCTTGCGCGACGCGTCGTCCGCCTCGCGGACGTCGTCCGGGTCGAGCGCGTCCAACGCCTTCGATGGCAACACGAGCACGTACTGGAACAGCGGCTCCGTCGGCTCCTCGGCGGAGTGGTTGCAGGTCGACCTCGGCTCGTCGCCGGGCGTCTACAACAAGTTCGTGATCGACTGGAACGGCAGCTACTACGCAAGGAACGTGCAGGTTCAGACCTCGGCCGACGGCAACACGTGGACCACGGTGGCGAGCACGACGTCCGGCACGGGCGGCTCCGCGCAGACGTTCACGACGACCAACGGCATGAACGCGCGCTACGTGCGACTGTCGCTTTCGAACTACAACACGAGCAGCGGTTACCGAGTCGACGAGTTCCAGGTGTGGTCGGGCGGCACTCTGCCGCCGCCTCCCTCGAACGTCGCGAAGGGGAAGACGTTCACATCTTCCTCGACGTACTCGTCCAGCTACCCGGCGTCGAACGCGGGTGACGGCAGCTACAGCACCTACTGGCAGTCGCACTCGGTGAGTTCGTACAACCATGACGAGTGGCTGCAGGTGAACCTTGGCAGCCCGACGGCGATCAGCAAGATCGTCGTCGGCTGGAACGGTACCAGCTACTATGCGAAGAGGTATCGAGTGGAGACGTCTACGGACGGAACGACCTGGTCGAGCGTATTCGACGGGGACGGCTCGTCCTCCAACAACACTCTCACGTTCAGCGCGCGGACCGTTCAGTATGTGAGGGTCTACTGCACCGACTACAATCAGTCGAGCGGCTACCGCATCTATGAGCTGGAGGCTTGGACGCCGTAGCCTCCGCGATGTCGAAGGGGCGTGGGGCAGGCGCAGACGCCGGCCCCACGCCTATCTGCCTCGTCCGCACGGTTCAAGTCGCATCCAAAGGCTGGTAAACTGAGGGAAGCGACTCGGGGTGGAGGAACGTGGATCGCGTGACACCGTCCGCCTCCGACGCGAGAAGGCGTAGGAGGCCCTCTTGACCGATCCGGTCCGTCCCGCACCGGCGGGGGGAATCGACGATGACGAAGAGCAGCGCCGGGGAGGGCGTCGGGGACGCATCCTCATAGCGCTGCTCATCCTTCTGCTACTCCTGCTCTGCATCCTCGCCACTGTCGCGGACGTCTACGTGTCCCGGACCCCTGTCCAGCGCAGCTTCATCGCGCGCAACATCGAGTGTCTCAAGTGCCACACCGAGCTCATCCCCGACATGTCCAAGGCCTCGGTCCACAATCCGTTCTTGCTCAAGGACTGCAAGACCTGCCACACGCCACACGGCAGCGAGGTCGTGGAGCGCCGGACCGTCGGTGCTGTGCAGACATGGACCCGACTGAAGTCCGTGGTCGAGTGGCTGCCGCTGCGCCTCGCCTGCAGGACATACGAAGGGTCGCAGGCGACGAGCTCGACCACGGACGGTGGGACGACCTCCACTTCGAGCAAGCGCGTCAAAGGTCCGACATCGTACTTGACACAGCCCGAGAAGGACCTCTGCTGGACGTGTCATGGAGACCTCGGCCCGCTGAAGGGGGCGGCGTACCAGCACGCGCCCTTCCAGGGCGGCTACTGCACCAACTGCCACGACCCGCACGCCTCGGACAACCGGGCGCTGCTGAAGCAGGACGAGCGCGACCTGTGCAAGACGTGCCACCCGATGGGGCAGGAGCTGTCGCGGATGCAGACGCATCCGCCGGCCGCAGGCTGGTTCTGCACGAACTGCCACAACCCGCACGCCTCGGACTTCAAGGGGATCCTGGTGCTCAAGCAGCGCGAGCTGTGCTTCACGTGCCACCCCACCGTGGCGACGCTCTCGCTGAAGTCCGTGCAGCACAACCCCTTCCTCGCGGACAACTGCACCGGTTGCCACGAGCCGCATGGTGCGAACACCAGGCCGCTGCTCATCACCGACCAGCCTCCGCTGTGCTACCGGTGCCACCCGGAGATCGCCAACGACTTCGCGAAACCGAGCCACCACCCCGTCGGGTCGGTGCAGTTGACCTGTGCCGGCTGTCACAACCCGCACGCGGCCGATTTCGACTTCCTTCTGCAGGCACGCGACAACGAGTTCTGTTACCAGTGCCACTCCCGCGCGAACGGGAACGCGGCCGCGATCCGGGCGACATACGAGCGATCGGCGCACAAGGTGAAGCTGTGCATAGACTGTCACACCCCCCACGGCTCGGTATTCGCTCCGCTGCTCCGCAACAGCAATCCCGAGCTGTGCCTCGGCTGTCATACGGGATATGATGCGAAGCATCTGCATCCCGTCACCCGCCGCTTCTACGACAGCAACATGAAGCAGCGGCTGACGTGCACGTCCACTTGTCATAATCCTCACGGGACGCAGTACCCGAGGATGCTAAACTATCCATATCGCAGGGACGGCCTCTGCCTAAAGTGCCATCCCGGCGTCGGCATCAAGTTCTAGCAAGGAGTCGCACACACAAATGCCCAAGCTGCCGTTGCTGGCGGGTCTTCGCGATCCGCTCCGTCGTCCCCGCTATATCATCTGGTCCGGAGTCGCGGTCGTCACCTTGATCGTCGTCATGATCCTGGCGCTCGGCGTCACTTCGAGTCGCTGGTTCTGCGCGAACGGGTGTCACAAAGTGCAGGACGACACGATCATCGCCTACGCGCACTCGTCGCATGACAAGGTGTCGTGCATCGCATGCCACATGCCGGTGAACTCGACGCCGATCCAGTTCATGCTGCACAAGGTCGAGGCTCTCGGCGAGCTGTACTTGACCGTCACGAACAAGTACGAGCTTCCGCTCAACCCAGGTGACAAGCTCGCGCTCGAGAAGGACAAGATGCCGTCTGAGCAGTGCACGCAATGCCACGACCTCGCGCACCGCAAGATAACGCCCTCCACCGGGATCGTGATCGACCACGAGATCCATGCGAAGAACGGCGTCACCTGCACGTACTGCCACAACCGGGTGGCGCACAAGGAGGACTTCGCCCTGACGCTCGCCGAGTCGGGGAACACGAAGCACGCGGATTTCATGAAGATGCAGGCCTGCTTCCGGTGCCACACACTCACCCCTGGCGAAAAGACCGAGCTCGGGCTGAAGGCGACGGGCCGTTGCTCCGCGTGTCACACGCCGACGTTCGAGCTGAAGCCCGGGTCACACCTGCAGCAGGCGTTCTTCCCCAAGGGCCACGCGGCGATGGCCAAGACCGACAAGAGGTACTGCCTCATGTGCCACAACGAGAAGCAGTTCTGCTATGGTTGCCACGCTTTGCCGATGCCGCACCCGGCGGGCTTCAAGAAGGGCCACGGGGGTCTCGGCAAGTCGGAGCCCCAGGTGTGCGCGAAGTGCCATGGGGCAGCGACGACGGCAGGCGGGTCCCTGGCGTTCTGCAACAACTGCCACCACAAGGGGAGCGACCCCAAGGTGCCTTGGGTCTCGCTGACCCCCGGCACTCCCAGCCAGCACCCGAACGTCGTGCGGCAGTCCGGCGCGCAGCCTTGCTTCGTATGTCACGACCCGGTGTTCTGCGCGCACTGTCACGTTTCCGGCATCAAGCGCTAGCGAACTCACAGGATGGGGGGCATGAGTGGCGAGACAGGCTGACTCTTCTATCGGCGCGGGCGGCGGACCCGCGACTGACCCGGTCGCCCGCGTCATGGGCCTCGCCGCCTTCGTGCTGGTGGGGACCGTCCTCGCCGTGCTGGCTTACGCGCTGTGGGTGGGAGTGGTTCTGCCGAAGACGCCGCGCACAGCGCTCGAGATGCAGCTGTCGACGCTCGAGCAGGTGGTCGCGCAGAACCCGCGCGATCCGAAGGTTTGGGCGCAGTACGCCGACGCGCTCATCCAGACCAAGCAGTACTCCAAAGCGGCTACCGTCATCGAGCAGGGCCGGAAGGCCCTGCCCGGCCAGACCTCGCTGCTCACCGTGGAGGAGGCGTACATGGCGCATCTGCGGGGGCTGAACGGCGACGCGCTGCGCCTCTACGACAAGGCCACCGCCCAAGCTCAGGCGGAGCGCAAGAAGAAGCTCGAGGAGCTCAAGGCGAAGGGGATCATCAGCGCGCCGGAGGCACCCGCCATCATCTCCGCGGGTGTCGGCAAGGGCGATCTGCTCCTCGAGATGCGCCGCTGGGCCGATGCCGCAGGTGCTTACAGCAAAGCCCTGGAGGAGGATCCGAGGATGTCCGACGTGCTCGTTCGCCGAGGCGATGCCTACCTCGAGCTGAAGGATTACGCGAAAGCGAGGGCCGACTTCGAGTCGGCGCTCACGTTCATCCCCGACTACAAGGACGCGCGTGCCGGCCTTGAGAAGCTCAAGGCGGTGGGCAAGTGAGCGACGACGTCATCTCA
Organism: Coriobacteriia bacterium; assembly: GCA_036504755.1. Classification (GTDB taxonomy): domain Bacteria; phylum Actinomycetota; class Coriobacteriia; order Anaerosomatales; family JAJZPX01; genus JAJZPX01. The sequence continues at coordinate 324,882 of DASXUP010000007.1, read as the reverse complement.
GAAGACCCCAGGGACCGCACGGAGCGGGGATCCCGGACCAGGTTCGCCCTCGCCGCCGTCCTGGTGCTGCTGATGCTGCTGCTCGGGGTACTCGGCTGGTTCATCGTGGGCGTGCTGCAGCCGGCGGGCGTCCCCACATCGGCGAGTCTGCCGCCCGGGCTCGAGTGGGTGCGGTCCATCTACGGTTTCGGGCCGGGCAAGGGGCAGCAGTTCGTGAGCCCCAACCACACGGCTATCGGCCCGGACGGGACGATCTGGGTCACCGATCAGGGGGCCTCACGTGTGCTGGGGTTCAATCCTGACGGGACCTTCAAAGCGCAGCTCCGCCAGCCGAAGGTGATGCAGCGGCCGGAAGGGATCACCGTCTCGGCCGCCGGAGATATATACGTGTGCGACTTCGGGCTGGGCAACGTGGTCGTGTTCTCACCCGACGGCCGCGTGCTCAGATGGTGGCGCGTGGAGGCGAAGGACCTTCCGATCCAGGTCGCCGTCAAGGGAGACCGCGCCGTCGTCACCGCCATGAGCGGCGTGTATGTCTTCTCCACCGAGGGCAAGCTCGTCGCGAAGTGGGGATCCCGCGGCAAGGCGGACGACCAGCTCGACCTCGCGGAAGGCATCGTGATCGGGCCGGACGACACGCTTTACATCGCCGACACGCACAACGCGAAGATCAAGGCGTTCACGATGGCCGGCAAACTTCTTTGGGTGGGCCCTAAGGGGGCGACGGTCGCTCCCAAGAAGGGCGGCATGAGCGATGCGGCGTTCGACAAGTCGCTGCAGCTGCCGGCGGGGATGACCTTCGACGGGAACGGCCGTCTGGTGTTCGTGGACCCGTTCTCCTTCCAGATCATCGTGCTCGACACGAAGGACAAGGGAAGTATCGTCGGGCGCTACGGCGATTCGGGCCAATCCGACGGCCACTTCGTGTATCCGCTGGGCATCTCGTACGACCCGGCCCGGGACTGGTTCGCCGTGGCCGACACCTCGAACCTTCGTGTGCAGATAGTCCGGATCCCCGGAAGTTCCTCCAACGCTCTCGCGGGACTGCGCCGAGCGGCGAGCGGAGGTCCCGTCTGGCTGTGCTCCGTGCCCCTGTTGCTGCTGCTGATCGCGCTCGCGGTCGCCTTCTCCGGCCGACGGCGTGACGAGCGTCACTCTGCTCGTGTGAAGCAGGCCCAGGAATAGGTGACAGCAGGAAGAGACTGGTGTTAGGCTCTTATCAGGCAGCGGTTCGGAAGGACCGCTGCATCGGGGTGCGTATGGGAGACTCTCCGCTGTAAGCGGCGATCTGATTCCAGAAGAAGGGGGGGAAACTAGTGAATTTCTTGAACACTCATGCTTCTCGGAATCACTGGGGAGGAGAACTCAGTATGAAGAAATTCCTCATGATCGCGGCGCTCAGCCTCGTGCTGGTGTTCGCATTCGCTACCGTTGCCATGGCTGACACGAACTCCGGATATCAGGCATGGAACGCCGGCGGCGCGAACAACGGTTCGCTCGCTACGCCGCACAAGGACTATCGTCTGACGACGGTCAAGTGCTCGGTCTGCCACGCTGTCCACAAGGCCACGGCCGCTCCCGCGGGCGAGATCCTGCTGAACGCCACGGTCGCCAACGCGTGCGTCTTCTGCCACATCCAGGCGGGCGCTGCCGGAGCCGTCCAGGTCTACAACGGCGTTCCGGCGAACTACACCGCCGCCAACGTCCAGGCGCACAACACGCCGTGCTCGGGCTGCCATGCCGTCCACGGTGCTGGCACGATCAACAACGTGCTGGTGTCGCAGAAGATACTGCGCATGACCACGTCCGTCGGCGGGGCCAGCTACAACCCCCAGGCCGGCACGGGCTTCGCCTACGCCTCGGCCACCCGGGCGAACGTCATCTCCGCCTTCTGCACCACCTGCCACCCGTACTGGGTCGGCGTGTACGACGGCACGCATGTCGGTAGCCTGGCGGATGCCACGAGCTACAGCGGCCACATCATGAAGGCGTCGGGTGCGGCTTACGCCAACCCGCACGCTTCCGTCACCGCGGTCGTCGCATATGCGGACAGCACGTACTGCACGAGCTGCCACGACGACGGTGCCAACATTCCCGCGAACGACTTCCCGCACTTCACCGCCGGCGCCCGCTTCATGAAGGCCGCCACCTCGCTGGGTGCTGTGGACACGACCGGCGCGGTCAGCCCGTCCGAGGACGGCGCTTGCCTCAAGTGCCACCGCGATAACGGTGCTGTCAACGGTATCGGTATCACCTTCTAGTCCTCTCAAGGAATGGATCCTTGGAACGGCCCCCCGCGTAAGCGGGGGGCCGTTCTGCTTGCCGGGGAAAGCACCCGGGGCGGCATGCCGCCCCGGGTGACCGCACGAGGCGATCGGTGGTGGCCCCTACGCCCCTTCGCCTTTCGCCATCACCGGGTACACCAGAGGTGCGGAACGCCGGCCCGGCAAGGACCCGGCTAGTGGCAGAGGGAGCACATGGTGCCCTGGTGATGACTATGGCAGGTGTTGCACAGGGCGTCCCTAGTGAAGGTCTTGTGCCGCGGGAAGAAGAGGTCCGGCCCGCCGTGCGCGTTCTTGAAGTCGCCGTGGCACTTGCCGCAGTCCGCGTCGTTGTGGCAGCGGTAGCACATCGCCTTCTTCGCGAACGCCGCGTAGCGAGCGTGGCCTCCGCTCCGGAAGGCGGTGTCGTGGGGCATGCGAAGGCCGTGGCAAGCGTCGCACTTCACCTGATCGTGGCAGCCTCCGCAAGACCAGTCCGCGGATAGTCGCACCTTGGTGAACAGCCGGCCTGAGCTGCCTGCCGAGGCCAGCCCGGTGTCGCCGTCGTGACATGTCGAGCACTTGGCCGAGGCGGTCGTGCCGTCGTGGCACCTCACGCAGGAGGTCATGCTGACGGCGTCCGGCGCCTTGCCGTGGGCGACGTTCGTATGGCAGTCGTCGCAGGTCATCCCCGCTGCGAGAGGCTGCCGGTGCGCGACACGCACCTTGGTCTTCGCGTCCCGCAGCGTCGAAGTCGAGATGTCCGCGTGGCAGCCCAGACACCGCCGTGAGTCGCTTGCGGGCGAGGAGCCGCCGCGGTTCGCGGCGAAGTAGTCGTAGGCTTGACCGAACCGCGATGCGACGTTGCCCGCGAGTCCGAGGGGCAGGGCGTCCTCATGGCAGGAGACGCAAGCCACGCTCGCGTGAGGCCCGCTTCCCCGAGAGACCAGCGGGGCGCGGGAGCCGGGGGTATGGCAGGTGTTCGTGCAATACGGATCCGTGGAAGTGACCGTGTAGGCCGAGACGACGGCCGCGAGCGCGAGCGCCAGCACGAGCGCAGTGCGTATCGCGGGCACGCGCCGCGAGGGGACGTCGGATCTCGGTTCCGGCGCGACGTCCTCGTCCTCCGCTCCCACCAGCAGCACAGGCAGCGGGCGCTGCTTACGCTTCGGCTTCGCCCCCGGGAGCACGGCGAGCAGCACCGCGATGCAGCCGATCAGGACCACCAGCACGCCGGCGGCGGCCAGCAGGGTCGCTGCGGTGAGGTTGCTGCCCGGATGGGACAGCACCTCGAGGACGGCTCCGATGAATCCGCCGACGTTCATCGCGGGACGCCTCCGTCGGGGGGGACCGTGGTCCCCGTGCTCTTCGGAGCGAGCATGCTACGCGGCCTCAGCGAGCCGTTGCTGGTGCCCGGGTGCGTGTGCCGGGTGTGGCACGCGTCGCAGTCCCTCTGCCCGTGGCACTTCAAGCACTGGGGATCCGAGTAGCCCTTCGCGGTCTTGACGTGATCCGGGAGGAATCCGGCGGGATGCGGCATCGGGACGTCGTGGCACGCATCGCAGAAGGACTTGCGGAGGTGGCAGCCTTCGCACTTCTCACCGGGCCGCGTGGCTTCCTTGCCGTGTGTCTGGCCGAAGTCCGCCGGATGCGGCAGCGGGGTCGCGTGGCAGCGCACGCAGTAGTCCGAGGGGTGGCATTCCACGCACGCCGCGATCGAGCCCATGCCGTGCGTGGAGCGCCAGTTCGCTCCGTGCGTCACCTGCCACGGACCCTTCGCGAGTCTCTCGGCCTGGCTCTTCCCGGTGTGACACGCGTCACACTGCGTCTTCGCCTTCCGCGCGACGTGGCACAGCACGCAGTCCTCCATCACCGGCTGGCGTACCCAACGCGTCGCCGAACCGTGGATGTCCCGCGTGTGGCAGTCGTCGCACGCTCCCGACGTGCCGAGGCAGTCGCGGTGGGAGATGCGGAGGTGGTAGCGCTCCACCGCGTGCGTCATCACGTCGCGATGACAGCCGAGGCACCGCCCGGAGTCCGTCCGAACGCCCGGCCCGCCGACGTCACGGCCGAGGAGTCCGAGCGGATACATGCGCGTGAGTTCGATGGTCTTGAACCTCGGCCAGTCCCACGCCCCCGAACTCAGATGACATCCGTAGCAGGATATACCTGCGTGCGCCGTCTTCCTGAGGGCGCGGGCGTAGGGCTGCATGGCGTGGCACGAACCACACGCGGATGAGCTTGAGCCGAGAGAGAGGAGAGCGACGGCCGCCAACACGACGACCGCGATGACCGGCACGAGTATGCGGCTGAGTGTACGACGGTCGGGTGCCGGCATACGATCAAGCGGAGTTGGTCATGGCGACCTCGGACGAGGAGAGACGTACCTTCACAGTATAGCTGCGGTTCGGGCCAGGCGGAACATGACGAAGCCGCCGAAGGGTCGTCGTCACGGCCCCTCATCCTGTATGATTACGCCGAGGATTCCGCTGAGGTCTCGGAGAGCAACGGGGATGCTTCTGGGCAGCATCGTATCGGACGGCGACGGGGAGCGTCCGTCGAAGCGCCGTCGGCCGAAGGCCGCGGCGAGCGTGGCGTTTCTCCTGTGGGCGCTCGCCGTCTTCGCGCTCGGCTCTCCGCTCGTGGCCGCCGCACTCGCTCCCTCCGCTCCGAGTGTCGCAGTGAGGCCGCCGCGCACCCTGAGCGCCAGAGCCGGCGGCGATGGGACCATAGCCGTCCTCGGCTGGTCCCCGTCACCGGGAGCCAGCGCGTACCGGGTCTGGCGCTCGAGCCGGCGGAACCTGGGGTTCGAGCCCATCGGCTCGAGCGGGACGACCGGGTTCTCCGACGTGTCGGGGATCCCCGGCAGGACGTACTACTATCAAGTCACGGCGATGATCCCAAGCGGGCAGGAATCCGTCGCCTCGACGGTCTCGCCGGCCGTCGTGGCCGACTGGAACGAGTCACCCCACGCCACGTACGGCAAGGGGAATCTCTGCCTGACGTGCCATGCCCTTCACAGCGGCGACTCGGATGCCGATCAGCTGGGCGCGGGCGAGGTCGCGATATGCGAGTCCTGCCACGACGGGCAGGGCGCTCGCACCAACGTGAAGGACGGCCCCGATGACTCGTTCGCGCTCGCGAGCGGGCATCGCGTGGAGGAAGCGACACGGGGGGCCGACCTGACCAACGAATGCTCTTCGTGCCACAGCCCGCATGCCGATCCACGAAAGCGGCTGGGTCTCTACCGCAAGAAGGTCGCCGGCCGGGACGTCTCGGGCGGGAACACGTGGTGCGACTCGTGCCACGACGACGCGTCGTCGTGGAGTCCCCGGTACCCGTCGCCCTCGGCGCCTGTCCGCGACGCCTACGGCTACCCCGTCCTCGGGACGTACCCCGGCCCCACGGTCTACGCGACGACGGCGAAGAACGGCCACGCCGGGTTGGACGCGGGCTCGGGACGGCCGAGGGGCGACTGCCTCCTGTGCCACGCGGCGCACCGGGGACCCAACCCGTATGACGGGTTGCTGCTCGAGTTCGTTCCTTCCTCCCCGGCCAGTGTCGCGACCGATCAGGCTACCGGGGATTACGCGCGGCTGTGTCTCCAGTGCCATTCCGGCGCGAAGCAATGGACCGCGCAGGGCGCGACGGACATCCGGCGCTACGTCACCCGTGGAGCGGGGAACGGCTACGCGGGCCACAGTATCGTGACCTCCGGCGGGACTCTTCCCGCGGGTGCTCCGCTGCCCTGCTACGACTGCCACAACCCGCACGGCTCGTCCCGCGGGAACGCCTCGCTCATCTCCGACGCGCTCGGCAAGGGCCTCGCGACGGGGTCCGCGCAGGGCGTGCGAGCCTTCTGCCTCTCGTGTCACTCCACCAGCGAGGGGAAGGTCTGGGACAGCGAACGTGGCACGTACGCGGACGCAGGGGCCGAGACGTTCGAGGGGCTGCGGCGCGACGGCCGGGGCGGCAACCTGCTTCGGCTCAGCGCGGACCGGGGTTCTGCGCACGCGGCGGCCGACGGGGCATCGTGCTACGACTGCCACGGCGCGGATTACGCGTCCGCCGCCGGCTTCAACGTACACGCGCCGGAACGCCTCGGCACCCGTTCCGCGTACGCCGCCCCGACATCCCGTCCCGCGTCCTCCGAGGACAAGACCGGCACCCCGGCCTCCGTCCGTCGGAAGCGCTAGCCCTCTCGGCGGGTCGCGCCTCGGCGAGAGCAGGGGTGGGGCGAAGCGCACCGAATCAACCTCCTAGAGGAGGGATCGGCCTCCATCCACCGTGGTATGCTGGCACGTGCTGCCGCCCGTGCCGGCGGGCCTCCGCGGACGAAGGGACGTGCATGGCGAAGATCGACCTGGTGCTGCTTCACGCGCCCAGTGTGTACGACTTCCGCGAGCGCTCCATCATGTTCGGGCCCGTCTCGGACATGGTCCCGTCGACCCCCGTGTTCGAGATGTATCCTCTCGGCTTCACGACCATCGCCGAGTACATGGAGCGGCACGGCCTGCGCGTCCGCATAGTCAACCTCGCCGTGCTCATGCTCAACAAGCCGGGCTACGACGTCGAGGCCGCGATCCGGGGCATGGACCCCGTTGCGTTCGGCGTCGACCTCCACTGGCTGCCGCACGCCCACGGCTCCGTCGAGATCGCGCGGCTCATCAAGAAGCACCACCCCGACACGCCCGTGGTGTTCGGGGGCCTGTCGTCGAGCTACTACCACGAGGAGCTCGCGTCCTACCCGTGCGTCGACTACGTCATGCGAGGGGACTCGACCGAGCTGCCTATGACCAGGCTGTTGTTCGCCCTGAAGGGGCGCGGCAGCGTCGACGACATCCCGAACCTCACGTACAAGACCGCGGACGGCTCGATCGTCGTCAACGAACTGTCGTGGGTGCCGGACGACATGAACGACATCTCGCTCGACTACAGCTACAGCATGCGCTCCGTGATCCGCGACCGTGACATGATGAGCAACGTGCCGTTCAAGGACTGGCTGCAGTACCCGGTGTGCGCTTCGCTCACGTGCCGCGGCTGCACGCACGGCTGCGCGACCTGCGGCGGGAGCGCGTACTCGTTCCGCACACACTTCGGCCGGACGAAGGTCGCCTTCCGCGACCCGGAGCTGCTGGTGCGCGACATCGCCAACGTGCAGCGCTACATACCGGGGCCGGTGTTCGTGCTGAACGACTTCCTGCAGGGAGGCCGCGACTACGTAGCGGAGTTCATCCGTGGTGTCGGGAAGCTGAACCTGCGCAACCCCATCGCGTTCGAGTTCTTCAAGGCGCCGAAGCTCGACTTCTACGAGTTCCTCGACGAGCACCTCAACGACTACTCGGTCGAGATATCCGTGGAGAGCCACGACGACGCGGTGCGGGCCGCGTTCGGCAAGCGGCACTACACGATGGCCGAGGTGGAGGAGTCGATCGCCAACGCGCTGGCTCACGGCTGCTCGCGCTTCGACCTCTACTACATGTCCGGTCTGCCGTCGCAGACCGGACAGAGTGTCCGCGAGACCTCCGCATACGCTAAGGGGCTGTATGAGCGGGTCGGCAACGACAAGCGCCTGCTGCAGTTCATCTCGCCGATGGCCCCTTTCCTCGACCCGGGGTCGCTCGTCTTCGACGATCCGGAGAAGTACGGCTACACGCTTCGGGCGAAGACGCTCGAGGAGCACAGGCAACTGCTCCTGCAGCCGAGCTGGAAGTACATCATGAATTACGAGAGCTCCGCCATGCCGCCGGACGAGATGGTAGAGGCGACGTACGACGCCGCGATCGGCCTGAACCGCGTCAAGGCGGACATCGGCATCATCGAGCCCGGGATAGCGAAGCGTACGGAGACGCGGATAGGCCAAGCGCGCGAGGCGATGCGCAAGATCGACGACATCATGACGGGGGAGCCGGCGCATCGTAGCCGCCGCCTCGTGTCGGTCAAAGCCGAGATCGACCGGCTGAACGAATCCACGGTGTGCGAGAAGTCGGAGCTGAACTGGCCGGCTCACCTGGCGCCCCGCACCGTGCTCAACGTCGCGGGACTGTGGGTGCGCGAGAACCTGCACTCGCTGCGGCGCAAGCCGCGCGGCATCCCGCCTGTCGGCCCCGCCGCCAAGCGCTTGCGCGTGCTACCGGCGGGCACGTCGGGTTGCGGGAGCGCCGAGGCGTGAACGCCGAGCGTGAGGGGCGCGGGGAGCCGGCCCCCGGTCAGCCGACTTCCGAGCGGGTCCAGGGCATCTTCGGGAACATCGCGGCGCGATACGACCTGCTCAACATCCTGATGAGTTTCGGGCTCGACCGGCTCTGGCGCCGCGCCACGGTCCGCATGGCCGACGTGCGTCCCGGGGAGCACGTGCTCGACATCTGTGCCGGCACCGGGGATCTCGCGCTCGCGCTCGCGCGGCGGGGGACGGCGGCCGAGGTCGTCGGCAGCGACTTCACCCCTGCGATGCTTCAGGTCGCGGAGCGGAAGGCCGAGCGCTACCATGGTCCGTCGAAGCTGCGCTTCTGCCTTGCCGACGCCCAGGCTCTACCGTTCTCCGACGAGAGCTTCGACGTCGTGACCGTGGGCTTCGGCGTCCGCAACCTGCCGGACCGCGCCGCGAACTTCCGCGAGGTGCTCCGCGTGCTCAGGCCGGGCGGCCGCTACCTCATCCTCGAATTCTCGACGCCGCCGAACCGCGTGTGGCGGGCGTTGTACCGCTTCTACAACCGCATGATGGTGCCGTTCCTCGGCGGGCTGGTCGCAGGGGACCGCGAGAGCTACCAGTACCTCAACGAGTCGATCCTGCGCTTCCCCGATCAGGGGCGCCTCGCCGGAGAGCTGCGCGGCGCGGGCTTCTCGGACGTGACGTGGCGGGATCTGACCGGCGGCATCGTCGCCGTGCACCGCGCCGTCAAGTAGAAGCCGAGGTGGATTGCGGCTATCATCGGCGGCAAGGCTCGTCTCCCCGGAGGTAGACCCCATGCTTCTCGTCGCACGCTACGTGCTCCCCGTCTCCGCTCCGCACATCGAGGACGGCGCCGTCCTCGTCCGCGGCGGCCGCATCGCCGAGGTAGGCCCGGCGGCCGAGCTGAAGGCACGCCACGCCGACGAGGAAGTGCGCGACTTCGGTCTTGCGGCGCTGCTGCCCGGTTTCGTCGACACGCACACCCACCTCGAGTACACGGCCTTCCGCGGCCTCGTCGACGACCTGCCGTACTCGCAGTGGAAGATGCAGGTGATGTCGAAGGAATCCGCCCTCGACGCGGAGGATTGGGAGGACTCCGCCGCACTGGGGGCGGTCGAGGCCCTGGGTAGCGGCATCACCACCATCGCCGACATCACCGCATCCGGCGCCTCGGCGAGAGCCGCCGCCCGCGCGGGTCTGCGAGGGATCGCCTACCGCGAGGTCCAGACGATGGAGAAGGCGCGCGTTCCCGAGGTGATGAGGGAGGCGGCGGCTGACGTCGCGAAGTGGCGCGAGCTCTCTCCCGGCTTGCTCGCCGCCGGCATCGCGCCGCACGCTCCCTACAGCTGCCATCCGGAGCTCTTCGTGCGTGCCGCCGAGTTCGCCTCGGCCGAAGGCCTGCCCGTGGCCATCCATCTTGCCGGCAGCAAGGACGAGTACGACTTCGTGAAGTACGGCTCGAGCCCGCTGGCCGTCGATTTCGTCGACGAGACCGGATGGAGCGACGTGGGCTGGTTGCCGACGGGAGTGAGCCCCGTCCGCTACGTCCTGCAGTGGCGCCTCTTCGATCTGCCCGACGTCCTCGCCGTGCACTGCGTGCAGGTCGACGACGCCGACATCGAGGTGCTCGCGGACCGCGGCGTCGCGATCGCCTACTGCCCGCGCTGCAACGCCAAGCTCGGGATGGGGACCGCGCCGCTGCAGAAGTTCCTGGAGCGAGGCTTGCGGGTCGGCATCGGCACGGACTCGCCGGCTTCGAACAACACCGTCGACGAGTTCGACGAGATGCGCATCGGGCTCCTCATCCAGCGCGGGATGACGGGCGAGGCGGCGTTCTTCACCGCCGAGATGTTCGTGAGGCTCGCCACACTGGATGCCGCCCGCGCCCTCGGGATGGGCGCCGAGATCGGCAGCCTGGAGGCGGGCAAGCAAGCCGACATCGTGGCCGTGGACCTGTCCTCCAGCCACCAGGTGCCCACGCAGGACCCGTACGGCGCGCTCGTCCACAGCGCGAACCAGGAGAGCGTGCTCATGACGATGGTCGGGGGCGCGGTCCGGTACGACCGCGGCGAGTTCGCCACCATGGATGTCGAGCGGGCCATCCAACGCGTCGAGCGGATGCGGGCGAAGCTGCGCGGATGATGCCGGCCGATTGGCCGCGCGTTTGCTGCCTTCATCGGGCGTGACATATAATCGCCGTCAGCCCGATGCCCTGCTCGTAGAGGGCAGCGGCATGCCGATGATGGAGGTATCGCACCGTGAGTGATCAGGACTTCTTCTTCGACGAGGAAGACGAGAAGCCGGCAAAGGCCGAGAAGGCCGCGCCCGCTAAGGCACCGGGTCGCAAGGCGTCCGCAGCGACGTCGTCGCCCGCAGCGAAGACTCCGTCGAGACCCGCTCCCGCTTCGGGCGGCGGCTCGTTCTTCGACCAGGAAGTCAACATGGGCATCGCCTCGCTCGTCGTGGTGATCGCCCTGCTCCTCGGTATGCTGCTCGGCGTGTTCATCGGCCAGAGCCGCGCGAACAACGCCGCATTGCTGAACGTGCCCGCAGCCACCAACACCGGAGGCGGCAGCGCACCGCCGCTATCCCAGGACCAGCTGAAGTCCGGGCAGCTGCCCGCGGGACATCCGTCGATCGGAGCCACCGGCTCGACGACGACCACGAAGTAGGACGACCGGATCCTCGAGGTCGGCCCGGCGGCGCGACAGAGCGCGTCGGGCCGTCCGACCGTCAACCGTGAGGGGATGACGATGGCCATCGACAAAGCACGCACCTCGCCCGCCATGAAGGCAGGGGTGATCATCCTCATAATCGCGTTCGTCGCCGGGTTCGGCGTGATCGGCATCGGGGCGCTCTCCGGAGGTGGAACGCCGTCCCAACAGCAGACGGGCACGCAAGCCTCGGCCGGTGCTCTCCAGCAGGTCAGCCAGACGAACCTCTCTCAGATCGGCCCGAACGAGCAAGCGCTGAAGGCGAAGCCGAAGGACTACGAGCTGCTGAAGACGCTGGGGAACCAGTACTCCGACTACGCGCAGCAGGTGGCTCAGGCCGCTCCCGGTGCCGGGCTCGAACTGACGATCTACCGGCAGGCCATCGACTACTACAAGCAGGCGCTCGCCGTGAAGCCCGGCGATCCCAACGTCGAGACGGACATGGCGATCGCGCAGTTCTACTCGGGTGACACCGCCTCGGCGATAGCGACAGCGGAACAGGTGAGGAAGGCGCAGCCGAGGTTCGCGCCGGCGGTGTTCAACCTCGGCGTGTTCTACAAGGCCTTCGGCCAGAACGCCAAGGCCGTCGCCTCCCTCGAGGAGTACCTGAAGCTGGAGCCCAACGGGCCCAGCGCGGCCAACGCCAACAAGCTGTTGACGGAGCTGCGCTCGGGTGTGTCACAGCCACCGGTGGGAAGCACATCGGCGACGGGGAACTAGAGTCCCCGCGGCCTTCATCCGACAGCAAGAAGTGCTCGTACGGCTCCGGCCGTGCGGGCACTTCTTAGTTCCGTTCGTCAGCGCAGTGTGTCCGCCACGAGCTCCTTCGCCTCGTCGAGGCTGGGAGCGGTGGAGAAGATACCGTTCAGGCGGGTCAGCGACAGGATGTTGTCGACGGTCTCGTTCGTCACCAGCACGAGCCGGCCACCCTGTGCGCCGTACTCCTTGCTGAGGCTCAACAGCAGGCCGAGGCCCGAGCTGTCGAGGTAGTCGAGATGCGACAGGTCCACGATGGTCGCCGGCGGGGACGCCTTGAGGATCCTGTCGATGTTCATGCGGAAGGCTGCACACTCGCTGTAGTCGAGCTCTCCGGATAGCGCGAGCGTCCACTGCTCCTCGGCCTGCTCGAGTTCGATCTGAAGCGCCATGACATCCCTTCAAGCTCGCACGGGGACCTACTCGATTACTACCCAAAAAACCGATGCCGCGGGATATCGCGGCGGCGTTTCGCGAGTCGGGAGTGGATTTGCCGTACTGGTTTGGAATAATGATAGCGGCACACAGAAAGTTATAGCGCGTATCCGGTCGCGATACAAAGGCAGCGGGCGCGTGGCCGCGGACAGGACGGGGGATCTTCATGGAACTCGACGTCAAGCTCGAACGCGACGGCGACACGTGTGTGATCGGACTCGCGGGCGAGGTGGACGTGTACACCTCACCGTCTTTCAAGGACCGCCTCGTCAAGACGATCGACGAGGGCTGTCTGAAGATCGTCGTGGACCTCGAGGGCGTGGACTTCATCGACAGCTCGGGCCTCGGCGTCCTGGTGAGTGGCTTGAGGCGCGTCAAGGAGCAGGGCGGCTCCATCCGGCTCGTATGCACGCGAGAGCCGATCATGAAGGTCTTCCGCATCACCGGACTGGACCGGGTGTTCCCGATGTTCGCGAGCGTCGCCGAGGCCAAGGAGATGGGCTCCTGACACGGCACGCCGCTTGCGTGCAGGTGAGGCGTCGCGCCTTGCCACGACCGGCCAATCTCCCTAGACTCTGACGGGCGGGGCAGGTCCCCGGCGTACCGTGCCCGGATGGAGTTGATCGCGAGTGTTCCTTTTCTCTGCACAGGGCATCATGACGATCGTCGTCATCGCCCTGCTCCTGTTCGGCCCGGAGAAGCTGCCGGAGATGGGCCGGATCATCGGCCGGTTCATGGCGGAGTTCAAGCGCGCTCAGGAGTCGGTCGAAGCGACGCTCCGTGCCGAGATGTATCAGTCCGAGGGGAGCGCCGCCTTGGCGGAACAGGCTGCTCCCGCCTTCACGGTCTCATCGGACGAGGACGACGAAGAGGAGGACGAGGAGTAGCACCGCCGGTGCTCCCTCGCTGAGCCCATGCCCATCGGACCTGCTCGCATGCCCTTCTTCCAGCACCTCGCCGAGCTTCGGCGACGGCTGGCCTTCGTCATCCTGTTCGTCTTCTTCTTCAGCCTCGTGCTGTACTTCGTCTGGAAGCCCATCTACGACACGCTGATGATCCCGATAACGCCCGTGCTGCAAGAGCTCCACATCGACAAGCCGATAGCGACGGGCGTGTTCGAGATATTCATCTTCCGCTTCAAAGTCGCGCTGTTCGGCGCGATCCTCCTCGGCAGTCCGCTGATCGCGTACCAGACGATGGCGTTCTTCCTCCCGGCCCTGAAGGAGAAGGAGCGCCGGTGGTTCGTTCCGGGACTGCTCTCCACGGTCTTCTTCTTCCTGCTCGGCGCCGGCTTCTGCTGGGGCTTCATCCTGAGACCCGGCTTCCTGTGGCTGCTCACGCAGGGCGGCGACGTGGTGAGGATCATGCCGATGGCCGACAAGCTGCTCTCCAGCGTCCTGTTGTTCATGCTGGCGTTCGGCATCGGCTTCGAGACGCCGGTCGTCGTGTTCCTGCTCATCGCCACCGGCATGGTGCCGTACCAGAAGATGCGCAAGAACTGGCGCATCGCCTACCTGGTGATCAGCATCGTCTCCGCGGTCGTCACTCCAGACTGGTCGTGGATCTCGATGGGGAGCCTCGCCGTGGCGATGATCGTCCTCTACGAGGGCGCGATGGCGGCTTCCTGGCTGGTGCTGCGCAAGCGCATCAAGGCCGAGGCGCTGGCCGAGGCGGGCGACTAGCTTGCACGAGATGGGCATCACGCAGGGGATCCTGGCGGCCTCCATCGAAGCGGCCGAGAAGGAACACGCCAAGCGCATCAACGAGATCCGCATTTCCGTCGGCGACATGACCGACATCGTGGAGACCGCTCTGCAGTTCGCGTTCGAGGTCCTTCGCGAAGGCACGATGGCCGAGAACGCGCAGCTCGTCGTGGAGCACGTCACCCCGAAGTCGCGCTGCAGCGCGTGCGGCAACGAGTTCGAGCACGACAAGTGGGACCTGACCTGCCCCAAGTGCGAGTCGTTCCTCTGCGAGGTCGTCGAGGGCCGCGAGCTCCGGATCGACAGCATCGACATCGACACCGACGACACATCCGAGGAGAGCGCCTAGATGGAGATCGACCTGTCGCAACCGATCCTGGCGAAGAACGAGACCCTTGCGGCCGAGAACCGGCGCCTCTTCGACGAGAAGGGCGTGTTCGTGCTCGACCTGCTCGCTTCTCCGGGCGCCGGCAAGACCTCGACGATCCTCGCGACGATCGCCGCCCTGCGCGACCGCTATCGCATAGCCGTGATCGAGGGCGACATCGCCAGCCGGGTCGACGCGGAGAAGATCAAGGCGCACGACATCCCGGCCGTGCAGATCAACACCGGCGGTGCCTGCCACCTCGAGAGCGACATGATCCAGCGCGCGGTCTCCGTGTTGCCGCTGGACGATCTCGACCTGCTCATCATCGAGAACGTGGGCAACCTGGTCTGCCCGACCGAGTTCGACCTCGGCGAGCACGCCAAAGTGATGATCCTGTCGGTGCCGGAAGGCGACGACAAACCGCACAAGTACCCGGGCATCTTCCAGGTCGCCGAAGCCATCATCCTCAACAAGTACGACACGCTGACGGTCTTCGACTTCGACGAGGCCGCGTTCCGAGGTGTCGTCGGGAAGCTCAACGGGAAGGCGCCGATCTTCCCGATCTCCGCGACGAAGGGCGAAGGCGTGGACGCGTGGGCGAGCTGGCTGGCCTCACGCATCGACGCGCTGAAGGCGGCACGCTAGAGCCTGAGCTCCGCGTTCGCTCGTATCCCCATCCCTGGTCCCCTCGCGTTGCCCTCCGTCCCGTCCGCGCTGACGCCTCCGGCGGTAAGGTCCCGCTATGGTGGGGGTTGACAGCGCCCAGTACTATGGGAAACCGACCGGAGGACGGGAGACACATGGACCGTGCCGAAGCCAGGGCGCTCGTCGAGCAGCGCGTGGGCAGCCGCAACCTCGTGAGCCACTCGGTCGCCGCGGAGGCGATCATGGAAGCACTCGCGGAACACTTCGGCCTGCCCGAGCAGGAACGTGAGCGCTGGGCGCTCTCCGGACTCCTCCACGACCTCGACTACGCCGAGACGGCCGAGGACCCCGCACGGCACGGCCTCGTGACCGCGGACGAGCTGCGCGGCAAGGTCGATGACGACATCGTCCATGCGATCCTCGGCCACGCGGAGAAGGCGCCGCGCGAGAGCCTCATGGACAAGGCCCTGTACGCGGCGGATCCCACCACCGGATTTATCACCGCCGCCGCCCTCGTGCGGCCCGACAAGTCACTCGCGAACGTCGAGGTACGGTCGTTGCTGAAGCGGTGGAAGGAGAAGGCCTTCGCCCGCGGCGCATCGCGCGAGCAGATGGCTACCGCGGAGGATCTGGGTATCACGCGCGAAGAGTTCCTTGCGCTATCATTGGCCGCCATGCAAGCCCGCGCCTCCGAGCTCGGATTGTAGCCAGGACGATCAGGAAGCGAGGGCCGCGTTCATGCGCCTCGTCATCTCAGAGAAGAACATCGCCGCCAAGCGCATCGCCGAGATACTGGCGGTGGGCAAGCCCAAGGCCGACAAGGTGTACTCCACGCCGGTGTACCGGTTCCGCCGCGACGGCGAGGACTGGGTGAGCATCGGGCTGAAGGGCCACATCATGAAGGTGGACTTCCCGGAGCAGTTCGCGAAGTGGAAGGTGGCGGACCTCGCCGAGCTCGTCCAGGCGCCCGTTCTGAAGGTGGCCGCCGAGAAGGGCATCATCCAGTCGCTCCGCAACCTCGCGGGCAAGAGCGATGCCGTCATCATCGCGACGGACTTCGACCGCGAAGGCGAGCTGATCGGAAGCGACGCGCGCGGCATCGTGCTGGACGCGAACTCGCGACTGCCGGTGGAGAGGGCGCGCTTCTCGGCCATCACGAAGGGTGAGATCGAGAAGGCGTTCGCGGAGCTCGGCACCGTGAGCGACGAGCTCGCACAGGCCGGTGAGGCGCGCCAGGACATCGACCTCGTCTGGGGCGCGGTGCTCACCCGCTACCTCACGATCGCGAGCAACACCGCCAGCAAGCGCGCGTGGGGGTCCATCCTCTCGGCGGGGCGGGTGCAGACGCCCACCCTCAAGCTGATAGTCGACCGGGAGCGCGAGCGCGATGCGTTCGTCCCCGAGACGTACTGGGTGGTGCGCGGCCGGTTCGCGAAGGGTGACGAGGAGTTCGCCGCCGGGCACGCCACCGAGCGATTCAAGTCCGCCGAGGAAGCGCGGCGCGTGGTGGAGGCCGTGGCCGGCGTGGATCGCGGACGCGTGGAGTCGGTCGAGCGGACGCGCCGCACGGTCGCGCCCCCCGCGCCGTTCAACACCACGTCGCTCATGGCCGCCGCCTCGTCGGAGGGGATGTCGCCGGCGCAGACGATGCGCGTCGCCGAGAGCCTCTACATGGACGGCCTCGTCAGCTACCCGCGTGTCGACAACACGGTCTACCCGGCGAGCCTCGAGATCGGCGCGATCCTGAGCGCCCTCGCTCAGGTGGCGGTCTACCGCGAGACGGCGAACGCTCTCCTCGGCCGTAAGCAGCTCACGCCGACGCGCGGTAGCAAGGAAGCGACCGACCACCCTCCGATCCACCCGACCGGAGCGGCGGATCCCGAGAAGCTCAAGCCCGAGGAGTGGAAGCTCTACAACCTCGTCGCGCGCCGGTTCATGGCCACGCTGTCGGACGCCGCAGTGGTCGAGTCGACGAAGGTGAAGCTCGACGTGGCGGGAGAGCCGTTCGTGGCGCGGGGCGAGGTGCTCGTGGTGCCCGGCTTCCGCTCGATCTACCCGTACGGCATGCGCAAGGAGGACCAGCTCCCCGCGCTCGCCGAGGGCGACGAGCCGGCGTTCCTGGGCGTGCTGGGCGGAGAGGCGGAGGAGAAGCAGACGCAGCCGCCGTCGCGATACTCCCAGGGCAAGATGATCCAGGAGATGGAGAAGCTGGGGCTGGGCACGAAAGCGACCCGCCACTCGATCCTTCAGACCCTGTACGACCGCAAGTACGTCACGGGCGACCCGATGGAGCCGACCTGTCAGGGCCGCAGCGTCATCGAGGCTCTCGTGAAGTACGCGGAGCGGATCACCACGCCGGAGATGACTGTCGAGCTCGAGCGCGAGATGGACTCGATCGCCGAGGCGCACGCGCGCCGCGAGCAGGTGGTGGGCCACAGCAGGACACTGCTCGACGAGGTCATGCGCGTGCTCCTCGGCCGTGTGGCCGAGGTGGGCGAGGAACTCAAGGTCGCCGCCGACGAAGACGCCAAGCTGGGAAAGTGCCCGAAGAGCGGGCACGACCTCATGATCAAGTACTCGCCGAAGACGAAGAGTCACTTCGTCGGGTGCACCGGCTACCCCGAGTGCGACGTGACGTTCCCGCTGCCGAAGGCGCGCTACGAGTCGGTGCCGGAGCCGTGTCCCGCTTGCGGGACCCCCCAGGTGAAGGTCATGCAGTTCAAGCAGAAGCCGAAGGTGATCTGCCTGGACCCGACGTGTGAGACCCGGCGCGAGCCGGAGGTCATCGTGGGCAAGTGCCCCACGGGTGACGGTGGCGACCTCGTCGTGCGCCGGTCGCCGAACACGCTGAAGCGCTACGTGCGCTGCACCAACTACGAGAACTGCGGCGTGAGCTATCCGCTCCCGCAGTCCGGGGAGATCGAGCCCACGTCCGAGACGTGCGAGTGCGGCGAGCACGGCACGCCGAAGATCATCGTCCACACGCGCAAGGGGCCCTGGAAGATCTGCATCAACCCCGAGTGCCACCTCAAGACGGGCGACAAGTCCGCCGCCGAGGAGGGACGCTCGCCTCGCCCCTGGTCGCCGAAGACCTCGAAGCGGCAGACCGCGGCGCGCAAGGGCGCCGCCACCCGGCGACGCAAGACCGCCGGCGAGGGCGCGGCCTGACCGCGTAGGCCGCGAGGCCGTGCGGTATAGTTGGCTGTGGGGCGCCACGTCCGCCCTGGGGGGAGGACGTTCGGTGAAGGTCGCTGTCATCCAGCATGAGCTGCGCGCGCACGAGCGCATGGACCTCGCGGCCCTCCTCTCGCTCGCGGAGGAGGCGTCTGACGAGGGCGCCAGCGTCATCGTCTGTCCGGGTCTTCCGGGCCTCGGCCGAGACACGCGCATCTACCAGGCGTTCATCGAGAACATGCGTAATCACGCCCCCGGCAGCCTAGTAGTGATGCCCGCCGTCGCCGGAAGCCGCTCGGAGGAGCCGCAGGCGTTCCTGACCCCGCTCGGACGCACCGTGGCGCTGCTCGGCGACGAGTGCGTCGAGCCCGCCGTCCTGGAGCTCGTCGCAGGCCTCGGGGTCGAGGCGATGGTGTGGCAGCCCGAGGCCGAGTCCTCACTGCAGGCGGAGGCGTTCCTCGAGCTCGCGCTCGACGCCAGCCTGTCGCTCGCGGGGCTCGTGCTGGTGACCGCGCTGGCCGGGCGGGCCAGGGGAACGGCCGGCTTCGGCGGCAGCGCCATCGTGCACCTCGGCGACATACTCGCCGAAGCGGGTGAGGGCGAGGCCGTCGTGACCGCGCAGATCGAAGCGCCCGTGCCGCTGCCCGGTCGCCCGGGCCCGCGGCCCGTGCCGCCGCCGATCCTCGCGCAGCGGCTCGCCCACCACCTCGGCCGGCGCGCTCCTGTGGACTATCCGGCCGACCTCTCCTGAGGCCGTTCCGGGGTCCTGGTACGCTACAATCCGCGAGGGGTTTCGAGAATCGGACTTTCAGCCGAGGAGACACAGTGGCATATCCGAAGGTGACAGTTGTCGGGGCCGGCCAGGTGGGCGCTACCGCCGCGATGCTGCTCGTCACGAAGGGCATCGCCGACGTCGTGCTGGTGGACGTGGCCGAGGGTCTGCCGCAGGGCAAGGCGCTCGACATGATGCACAGCCGCTCGGTCGAGCTCTTCGGACCGCGTGTGATCGGAACCAACAGCTACGCGGAGACCGCGGGCAGCGACGTCGTCGTGGTGACCGCCGGCCTTCCGCGAAAGCCCGGGATGTCGCGCGACGACCTTCTCGCTGCCAACTCCGCGATCGTGCGCGGTGTCGTCGAGCAGGCCGTCGCGGTCTCGCCCGACGCCGTGTTCGTATGCGTGACCAATCCGCTCGACATGATGACGTACCTGGCGTGGAAGCTCTCGGGCCTGCCGTCGTCTCGCGTGCTCGGCATGGGCGGCGTGCTCGACTCGGCGCGCTTCGCCTACGCGATCGCCGAGGCCACGGGTGCGGCGATCGGCGACATCTCGGCGCTGGTCGTAGGCGCGCACGGGGACGCCATGGTCCCGCTGCCGAGGCTCTCGCTCGTGGGCGGACGTCCGCTCTGCGACGCCCTGGGACCGGCGCAAGTCGACGAGCTGGTGCGACGCACGATCGGTGGCGGCGCCGAGGTAGTGTCCCTGCTCAAGACCGGCAGTGCGTTCTACGCGCCCGCCGCCTCCGTGGCGAAGATGGTCGAGGCGATCCTCGGCGACACAGGCTGGTCGCTCCCGAGCTGCGTGCTGCTCGACGGCCAGTACGGCGTCAGCGACGTCTACCTCTCGGTCCCGGCGGTGCTCGGGAGGGACGGGGTCCGCGCGATCCCCGAGCTCGATCTCAACGACGACGAGCTCTCCAGGCTTCGCGCCTCGGCGGCGACCGTCGCCGAAGGCGTCGCCTCACTCGGGCTCGGAGGCTGAAGAGCGTGGTCGGCGTCGACTCCATAGGCGACGCTGTGTACGACGGCATCCGCCGCGCGGCCGTCACGCTGCGCTCCGACGTGTGCGAAGCGATGGGTGCCGCGCTCGCGCGCGAACGGTCCGAGCGCGGGCGCGTGGTGCTCGAGCAGCTGCTGGAGAACGCCGAGGCGGCCGCGCGCGACGGCGTCCCGCTGTGCCAGGACACCGGCACCGTATGGGTGTGGGTCGAACTCGGTGCCTCCGAGTGCCTCGGATCGCCGCTCCAGCCGGCCGTCGACGAGGCCGTGCGGCGGGCCTACGCCGACGGCGGGCTGCGGATGAGCGTGGTGCGGGACGGCCTGCTGGACCGCACGAACACCGGCGACAACACGCCTGCCTTCCTCGACGTGACGATGCGGGAAGGTCACGGTGCCACCGTGCACGTCATGCTGAAGGGCGGCGGGTCGGACAACGCCTCGGCCGTGTCGATGCTACCGCCGTCGGCGGGTGCGGACGGGGTGCGCGAGTTCGTCGTGCGCACGGTGGAGGAGAAGGCCGCGAGCGCTTGCCCTCCGCTCGTGCTCGGAGTGGGCGTCGGGGGCACGTTCGACACCGTGGCGAAGCTCGCGAAGAAGGCGCTGCTCCGCCGCCTCGATGCTCGCCCCGCCGACGCGGGCGTGTACGCCTTCGAGCAGGAGCTGCTCGCGGCCGTCAACGCCACCGGCATCGGGCCCGCGGGCCTCGGCGGCGACACTACGGCGCTGGGCGTGTCGCTGATGACGGCGCCGTGCCACATCGCGGCGCTGCCGGTAGCGGTCAACCTCGGCTGCTCGGCCGTGCGCACCGCCGTCGTGGAGCTAGTGTGACCGCGTCCGAGGAGAACCGCCGGGCCGGGGCGCCTCCCTCGCGGGAGTTCCGCAGCGAGCAGCTGCCGCGCGAAGGGCTCGGCGCCGGGGCGGGCGGCTACGGCCGGGTCCTGTCGAACCCGCGCTTCCGGCGCCTCTGGGTGGGTCAGGTGGTCTCCGGGATCGGCGACTGGCTCGTCATCGGCCTGCTCATCCCGCTGGTCACGCAGCTGTCCGACGGCTCCGCGTTCGCCGTCGCGGGCATCATGATCGCGAAGATCATCCCGTCGCTCCTGTACGGGTCCGTTCTCGGAGCGATGGTGGACCGATTCGACCGCCGGAAGCTCATGATCACCTGCGACCTCACGCAGATGGTGCTCGCGCTCGGCCTCCTGCTGACGAACAGCCTCGCCGTCATCTACCTCATCGTCCTCGCGCTCGAGACGATGGGCCTCATGTTCTACCCCGCTAAGAACGCGCTCATCCCGAAGCTCGTCGAGGAGCGGGACCTCGCGGTCGCGAACGGCCTGTCCTACACCACGCAGCAGGCCAGCATGCTCATAGGGCTCACGATGTCCGGCGCGCTCGTAGCCGTGTTCGAACGCATCGTCCGGTTCGTGCTCGAGGCGAGACTGCCGATAGTGGGGCTGCTCGTGGGGCCCGCCGCTCCGTATCTGCTCGGGCCGCGCACCGGCGTGTTCCTCGACAGCCTCACCTTCCTGTTCTCCGCCGTGATGCTCGCGGGGATCCACGTCTCGACCCATGGCAGACCGGAGGGCAGACTGTCGATCTCCATGATCGGCAAGGACGCCATCGACAGCTTCCGGTTCCTCGGCAAGCACCGCGAGCTGCGGGGATTCCTGATCTCGATAGGGCTCGCCATCCTCGGCGGCGGCGCCATCATCCCGGTGGGGACGATCTACGTCTCGCAGAACCTCTCCGGCGGCATCCCCTTCATCGACAAGATGCCGCTGCTGCAGCGGGTCGCGTCCACGTCGCAGACGACGTTCATGATGGTCTTCCTCGCGTTGGGCATGGTCGGCGGCGCCGTGTTCGTGCCGCGGCTCGCGCAGCGCGTCCGTCTCAACGTCCTCTTCCTCGCCGGGATCGCGGGCTTCGGCCTTGCGATGCTCGGCTTCTCGCTGGTGGGGCTGTACTGGGTCGCGGCGGTGTTCGGTGTCGCGGCGGGCTTCTTCCTCGCCGAGGTGACGGTCGCCGGCAACACCTACGTCTCCGAGACGGTGGCCGACGAGATCCGCGGCCGCGTGTTCACGGCGATGGAGTCCGTCATCCGCGTGGCGCTGCTGATGTCGATGGTGGTGACGGCGCCGCTGGGGGACGCGGTCGGCGCGGTGGTGAGGCGTATCGTCACGGAGAACGGGCTGGTGCTGCCGGGACACGTGGTGTGGACGGGGTCGCGGATCACGCTCGTGCTCGCGTCGCTCATCGTCATCGCCGCCGCGGGGTACGCGTTCCGCACCGTCGAGTGGCGCCGGACCGATGACGCGAAGGAGGTGCGGGATGACGTCTGAGCTTACGCTGCCGCCGACGCGTGAGGCGCTGGCAGCCCTGCGTGCCGGCGACGAGGTGCTGCTCTCCGGGCCCGTGTACACGGCGCGCGACGCCACGCACGCACGCCTCGTCGAGGAGCTGCGCGCGACCGGCGAGCTGCCGTACGGCCTCGCCGGCCAGGTCCTCTTCTACGCGGGACCGACGCCTGCCGTGGCCGGGAGGCCTCTGGGCTCCGTCGGTCCCACCACGGCCAGGCGCATGGACTCGTGGACGCCGGAGCTGCTGGCGGCGGGCATCGCGGCGACGATCGGGAAGGGCGCCAGGTCCGCGGAGGCGCGCGAGGCGTTCGTGCGCTTCGGCGCCGTCTACTTCGCGGCCGTGGGCGGGGCGGCCGCCCTGCTCGCGACGCACGTCGAGGAAGCCGAGGTCGTGGCGTATCCGGAGCTCGGGACCGAGGCCTTGATGGGGCTCACCCTGCAGCGGTTCCCCGTGTTCGTCGCGATCGACACGCTCGGCGGGGACCTGTACGAGAGCGCGCCGCGCGAGTGGCGAGAGAGGACGGGCGGGTAGATGGCCGGCGTTTTCGTGACCTTCGAGGGTGGCGAGGGTGCGGGCAAGTCCACGCAGATCGCGCTGCTGGCGGAGAAGCTTCGCGCGAAGGGCCTCGTGGTCACCACGCTGCGCGAGCCCGGCGGGACGGTAGTGGGCGACCGCGTGCGCGACCTGCTGCTCGACCCCGCGCACACAGGCCTCGACCCGCGTGCCGAGCTGCTGCTGTACGAGGCCTCGCGCGCCGAGCTCGTGGCTGAGGAGATCGTGCCGCGCGTGGCGGCGGGGGACGTCGTCTTGTGCGACAGGTTCACCGACTCGACCCTCGCTTACCAGGGATTCGGCCGAGGTCTCGATCTCGACGGTGTCCGCGCGCTGAACGACTGGGCGACCGGCGCCGTGGTCCCGGACGTCACCATCCTGCTCGACGTCGACCCCGTGCTCGGGCTCGCGCGCGCCACCGGCACGGTCGAGCCGGATCGGCTCGAAGCAGAGGACATCGCGTTCCACGTGCGCGTGCGAGACGGGTTCCTGGCGCTCGCGGACGCCGACAAGTCCGACCGCTTCGTGGTGATCGGGGCGGACGCGTCCGCGGAGGAGGTGGCGGCCGCGGTGTGGGAGACGCTGCGCTGGCATCCGGCCATGCATGGCGTGCTACACTGACCAGCCATGACCGCCCGAACCGCGTTCGACGACCTCATCGGCCAGCCCAAGGTGGCGGCCTTCCTCGCCGCCGCCGCGTCCTCGGCCGCCGTGTCGCACGCGTATCTTTTCGTCGGTCCCGCGGGTAGCGGGAAGAAGACCGCCGCGAAGGCTCTGGCGTGCGCGATCGTGTGCGAGGACGGGGGCTGCGGCGCCTGCCCCGCTTGCCAGCGCATCCGCAAGGGCTTCCACCCCGACGTGCGCGTCTACGAGCCCGAAGGTGCCGCGACCTACATGGTCGAGCAGGTGCGCGACCTGATCCACGAGGTCACGCTCGCCCCCATCGAGGCGCGCCGGAAGGTCTACATCCTCGACCGCGCCGAAGCCCTCGGGCCACAGGCGGCCAACGCGCTGTTGAAGACGTTGGAGGAACCACCCGAGGACGCGATGCTCATCCTCCTCGCGACCGGTTTCGACGCCGTGCTGCCCACGATCGCGTCGAGATGCCAGATCGTGCGCTTCTCCCGCATCCCGCCCGCGACGGCCGTCGCGATGCTCGTGCAGCGCGGCGGGGTCGACGCGGCCGGCGCCCGGCAGGCACTCGCGGCCTCCGGGGGCATCGTGCCGCGCGCGCTCGACTTCCTGCGGAGCGGGGAGCGCCGCGAGATGCGCGCCGAGGTGCTCGCGGTGCTGAAGGACCTCGGCGTGATGGACGCCTTCGACGTGATGCAGGCGGCGCGCACGCTCCTCGGCACCGTCAAGGCGCCTCTCGAGGAGCTCAAAGCGGTGCAGGCAGCAGAGCTCCGGGACCGTACCGAGTTCCTCGGCGGGAAGGTGTCGACGAAGCCGCTGGAAGATCGGCACAAGCGCGAGCTCACGGCCCGCGAGCGAGAGGGCGTCGCCGAGGTGCTCAACGTCGCCGAAAGCTGGCTGAGGGATTGCTTGACACTGTCCGTGGGGGCCGCCGAGCTTGTCGACAACGCCGACGCCGTCGACACTATGGAAGAGATAGCAGCCCTCATCACACCGGCCGCGGGTCTGCGGGCCCTGGCCGCCGTAGCCGAGGCGCGGCGCCGAGTCGCCGCCAACGTCGGTCCTCAGCTGGCGCTCGAAGCCATGCTGTTCGACATACAGGAGGTCTTCAGATGCCCACGATAGTGGGAGTGAAGCTGCGCTTCTCCACGAAGCCGGCGTATCACCGGGCAGACGACCCGGCCCCCGACGCGGACGCGACCGTCATCGTCCGCACGGAGCGAGGTCTCGAGCTCGGGCACGTGGTCTCGGTCGCGCAGGAGCCCGACGACTCGACCGGGCCGGGCCCCTTCGACCCGATCGAGCGGGTAGCCACCGAGGAGGACCTCCGCTGCGCCGAGGAGCTCGAGGAGCGCGAGCGCGAGGCGATGCGGACATACCGCGAGTTCGTCAAGGAACGCGGGCTCGACATGAAGCCGATCGACGTCGAGTACCTCTTCGACGGGAGCCGGATCGTCTTCTACTTCGTCGCCGAGGAGCGGGTCGACTTCCGCGACCTCGTCCGCGACCTCGCCACGCGCTTCCATGCCCGTATCGACATGCGGCAGGTGGGCGTGCGAGACGAGGCGCGCATGATCGGCGGCCTCGGCCATTGCGGCGAGCAGCTGTGCTGCAGCCGCTTCGGCGGTGACTTCCAGCCCGTGTCCATCAGGATGGCCAAGGAGCAGGACCTCCCGCTCAACCCGCTCAAGATCTCGGGGCTGTGCGGCCGGCTCATGTGCTGCCTGCGCTACGAGTTCGAGGCGTACAAGGACTTCAAGGGCCGCGCGCCGAAGCGCAACGCCATCATCGATCTTCCCGACGGCGCACACGGCAAGGTCATCGAGCTGAACACGCCCAAGGAAGAAGTGACGATGCTGCTCGAGGGCGGGGGGCGCATGACGGTGCCGCTCTCGGCGATGGACTGCGGGAAGGGCGAGGGATGCACCTGCCCGTGCCGCGTGCGGGCCGAGGCCCTGCCGCAGGCGACCGACGCGATCGGCGCGCTGCTCGAGGAGCGCGAAGAGCCGAGGCCGAGGGCGGCGCAGCCGAAGCCCGCCGCGAAGAGCGCGCCGGCCGAGGAGCAGCCGCAGCGCGAAGGCACCGGCAGGCGGAGGCGGAGGCGCGGCGGTGGCGGCGGGAGCGGCAAGCCCGCCGAGCAGGCCGCGGAGCAGGCAGCCGAGAAGGCGCCGAAACCGCAGGCCAGCGCCTCGCCGGGCGGAGAGGGACAAGCTGCCACGCCGGGCCGCCGCAGGCGCCGGAGGCGCTCGTCCGGAGGCGGGGAGCAGGCTTCCAAACCGGAATAGCCTCGGCTATACTCCGTACCCGTGCCGACGTAGCTCAGCTGGCCAGAGCACCGCACTCGTAATGCGGGGGTCAAGGGTTCGAATCCCTTCGTCGGCTCCATGGATCGGCTCGCGCCCCTCGGAAACGTCTCCGGGGGGCGTTCGCTCGTCATGGTGTCAGCGGCGGAACCCGCGCAGGTTGTCGTCGAGCTCGACCCCGCTCTGGCGCACCTCCTGGGCGGCGGTGTTGACCTGCCGCGCCGCGTGCGCCGTCTCGTTCGACGACGTCGACACCTGCTGCATCGCCTGCACGACCTGGGTCGTCGCCGTGCGCTGTTCGACCGCGGCGGCCGCGATCTGACGCGCGGCGGCGGCCGTGGACTGCATCTGCTCGAGGATGTCGCCGAACGCGCCGGCGGCCTTCCTGCCGAGGCCCACGCTCTCCTCCGCCATTCGGTTCTGGTCGCGCGACATGTCGGCGAGACTCGAGGTCGACCTGCGTATCTCCTTCACCACGAGGTCGATCCGCGACGTCGATGCCGACACCGAGTCCGCGAGCTCGCGGATCTGGGCGGCGACCACGCCGAACCCGCGTCCCGCCTCGCCGGCACGCGAGGCCTCGATGGCCGCGTTCAGCGCGAGTATCTTCGTTTGCTCCGCGATCGACTCGATGATGCCGATCGCTCCCGCGATCTCCGCCGAGGCGCCCGTGACGCCGTCGGCGGCCTCGGCCACCTGTGCCGCGCCGGTGAACAGGCGCTCCAACTCGCTCTGGCTCGCGTCCAGCATGGAGCGCCCCTGCTGCGCCGCCTCGAGGGCGTCCTCGGCGAGCCGCATGACCTCCTCGGCGCCCGCTGCTACTGCGCCGAACGTCGCCGCGAGCTCCTCCAGCGTCGCCGTGGTCTCCGTCACCGCCGAGGCCTGCATCGTCGCGCTGTCGGCCTGGGACTCCGATTGCCGCTCGAGGTCCTCGGCGATGGTGCGAAGCCGGGTGGCCGTTCCCGACGCATGGACGATGACCTGCGACAACGTCGCTACCATGGCGTTGAACGCGGTACCGAGCTCGGCGGTCTCCCTCGTGCCGTCGACAGGTGCCGAGACGGTGAGATCGCGCTCCGCCACCTGCCGCGCGGCCTCGCCCACGGCGGCCAGCGGCCGGGAGAGCACGCCGGAGAGCCAGAAGGCCGCGGCTATGGCGAGGCCGAGGCCCAGCGCCGCCGCGCCGATGAACCGCAGGGCGAACAGCCTCGTCGCGGCGTCGTACGGGTCGGTCGGGAAGCCGACGTAAAGCATCCCGATCGCCCGGCCCTTGCTGTCCTTGATGGGCACGTAGGCCGCCTCGTTGGCGTGGCCCACGACGTCCGCGACCCCGGTGAACGTCCCGCCCCCGTCGAGGACCGTTCGTTGGACCGGATCGGAGGCGACCGTTCCCCAGGCGCGCTCGCCGTCCTTCGTCCGCACGGTCGTGGAGACGCGTACCTCGTCCTGGAACACGGTCGCGGTCCCGCCAAGCCGCTGGGCGACGTCGTCGACGAAGGACGTCGACCCGTTGACCGCTTCCACGCCGACCAGCGCACCGAGGGCGCTGCCGTCACGGCCCACGATGGGGACCGCGGAGACGAGGGCCGTCACGCCCTCGAGCTTCTTGTGCCGGACGGTCCCGCCTGCGGTCTCGCGCACCGCGAGTGAGGTCGGATCGGCGAGGTCGCGCAGTGCCACCTCGGCGGGGGAGAGGCGCTCGAATCCGGTGCTGTTCCGCCCCACGACGGCGTTGAAGACGAGCGGGCTGTTGCCGAACCCGCCCGCCGCGGGCCCGGCGCTCGCGCCGACGACTCGGCCGCTCGTGTCCACGGCCAGCACGTACGAGCAGCGTGCCGCCCCCGCCGCAGCCTGGAGCTCTTTGGGGAGGATGCGGCGGCGGGCCGCCACGGCGTCGAGGATGCGCGACTGCGACGCGAACCCCGACAGAACGGCTGCGCGCTGCTGCATACGCTCGGCCGCCATGTCCGAAGCGATGCGGATGTGCGTCTGGGCGGTGCGCTCGGCCTCCGAACGCATGGACGCGGAGAACGCCAGCACTCCCGCGACGGTGGCGACCGCGCCCGGCACGAACGTCACCGTGACGAACGCGATCACGAGTGCCGTGCGCATGGAACCGCGTCTCTTCATCTTGCTCCAGTCGGATCGTGGTCGCGGGCGTACGTACGTCGGCAATTGTAATCGGCTTGCGGGCTGGCGTCTGAAGGGCATCGGGGAAGAAGGCGCTCTTCGTGACATCGGAAGCGCCGCGAACGGTAGCGCTGCGTCGGCGAGCGGCTTGCCACCGATTCGAGACATCTGTTACGGTCGCTGGACCGACGCCCGTGATGAAGGCCCCGAGGGGTGCCTACCGTGGGCGTTCAAGCTATCCTGGACCCCGGAACCACCACCTCGTCTCGGCCATCAGCGTGGCGCGAACGGCGAGAAGGAGCGAGAAGTGGCCGATTACCTCGTCGTCGCCGCCTTCCTGGCGCTCGGCGTGCTGTTCGTGATAGCGACCCTCGGAGTCTCGTGGGTCCTCCAGCCGCACGCGCCCGGCCCGGAGAAGTACTCGACGTACGAGTGCGGCAGCGAGCCGATCGGACCGCCCTGGGTGCAGTTCCACGTCGGCTATTACGTGTACGCGCTGCTGTTCGTCATGTTCGACATCGAGACGGTGTTCCTGTATCCGTGGGCCGTCGCGTTCGGGCAGCGCATCCCGTTCATCCTCACCGAGATGTCCGTCTTCCTCGCGATCATCGGCGCGGGGCTCGCGTACGCGTGGAAGGAAGGCGCGCTCAAATGGCGCTAGACCGCTTCCTCGGCGAGAACTCCGTCATCTTCACGACCACGGAGGCGCTCTTCGACAAGGCGCGGGCGAACAGCCTGTGGTACCTCTCTTACGGTATCGCGTGCTGCGCCTTCGAGGGCCTCATGAGCGCGGGCGGGCCGAAGTACGACTACGACCGCTTCGGCATCTTCCACCGAGGCAGCCCTCGGCAGGCGGACGTCATGATCGTCGCGGGCACGGTGAACAAGAAGATGGCGCACGCTCTTCGTAAGCTCTACGACCAGATGCCCGAGCCGAAGTGGGTCATCGCGATGGGCGCGTGCGCGTGCACGGGCGGCCCGTTCCGCGAGTATCCGAACGTGGTGCTCGGCGTCGACAACGTCGTGCCGGTGGACGTCTACGTGCCGGGCTGCCCGCCTCGGCCGGAATCGATGCAGTACGGCTTCATGCAGCTGCAGGACAAGATCCGCAACCGGCGCAAGGAGATGGCTCGTGAGCAGCGCAGTGCTTAGCACCGCGCTGACAGCCGCCGGCATCTCAGCCGAGGTCTCGGACGAGGCGTTCGGCGTGCTCGCCCGCGTAGCGGCGTGCGACATCGCGGGCGCGCTCATGGCGCTGCGAGACGGAGACGGCGCCTTCGCGCTGCTGGTCGACCTCTTCGCGACCGACACCGGCGATGAGCTGGAAGTCACCTACCACCTGCGAAGCTTCGCACGTGACGAGGACGCCTACGTGCGTCTCGTCGTGCAGTACGACGCCGAGGTGCCCAGTGTGTGGCGGGTCTACCCCGCGGCTCTGTACCCGGAGCGCGAGGCCGCCGAGCTGTTCGGCCTCACCTTCCCCGGCCATCCGAACCCCAAGCGCCTGCTGACCACCGACGAGGTGGAGTTGCCGCTGCTCCGCAAGTCCACCCCCATCCGGACGAACGAGGAGGTGCACGACCGGTGACGGACCCGCAGCTGCCGCAGGCGTGCATCCTTCCCGAGGGCGAGTCACCGACGCCGGTGCTGCCGCGCGGCCTTCGCCGTGTCCCGCGCGGCGTGGACGAGCTCGCCACGGAGCACCTCATCGTCAACATGGGGCCGCAGCACCCGTCCACGCACGGAGTGCTCCACATCCTGCTCGAGCTGGACGGCGAGGAGATCATCGCGGCCGAGGCTTCCCTCGGCTACCTGCACCGAGGGATCGAGAAGCTGGCGGAGCACCGCCGCTACAACGCCGTCGGCACACTGCTGGACCGCGCGGACTACGTCTCCGGCATCCACACGGAGCTCGCGTTCGCCCAGGCCACCGAGCAGCTCATGGGGATCGAGGTACCGCCGAAGGCTCTCTGGCTGCGCTCGATGTTCTCGGAGATCGTGCGGATCACCAGCCACCTCGTGGCCATCGGCACCTACGGCCTGGACATCGGTGCGATGGCGCCGTTCCTCTACATCATGCGCGACCGCGAGGCGCTGCTGAAGGTGCTGGAGTCCGTGACCGGCGCTCGGATGATGTTCAACTACGTCCGCCCCGGTGGCGTGCTGGCCGACCTGACCCCCGAGGCCGAGCCGCTCCTGCGCCAGTTCCTCAAGACCTTCCCCGGCTATCTCGACGAGTACCACACGCTGCTCACCGGCAACGAGATCTTCCAGGCCCGCGTGAAGGGCATAGGCGTGATCGACCGTGCGACAGCGATCGCCTTCGGGATGAGCGGGCCGCCGCTGCGCGCGTCGGGTCTCGGCTGGGACGTCCGCAAGGAGCGTCCGTACGCCGCCTATGACCAGCTCCGCTTCGACGTCCCGGTCGGCGCGGACGGCGACTGCTGGGACCGCTATTTCGTCCGGATGGAGGAGATGCGGATCTCGGCGGAGCTGATCGAGCAGTGCCTCGACGGCATGCCCGAGGGCGAGGTGTCCGCGAAGGTGCCGAAGGTGCTCAAGCCGCCGGCGGGCGAGGCGTACTCGGCCGTGGAGTCTCCGCGGGGTGAGGTCGGGATCCATGTGGTCTCCGACGGGACCGACACTCCGTACAGGATGCATCTCAAGGGGCCGTCGCTGATGAACCTCGCGGTCGTCGACGAGGTGATGCCGGGTCACAAGATCGCGGACTCGGTGGCCATCATCGGCAGCCTCGACATCGTGCTGGGGGAGATCGACCGGTGAGCGCGGAGATGTCCATCCTCGTGCGCGTGCTGCTCGCGCTCGTCCTGATGTTGGTGAACGGCGTCGTGCTCATCTATATGCTTCGCAAGGTCCTGGCCCACCTGCACCTGCGCGTCGGCCCGAACCGGGTCGGCCCCTGGGGGGTCTTCCAGACGTCGATAGACGTGCTGAAGCTGCTGACGAAAGAGGACTTCATCCCGGCGGCGGCCGACCACTGGCTCTTCCGGTTGGCGCCGTACATGGTGTTCGTGCCGTCGTTCATGGCGTACGCCGCGCTCGTGCTCGGTCCGAGGACCGCGTTCTCCCGGCTGGACACCGGCCTGCTCTACGTGTTCGCCGTGCTCGCCATCGTGCCGATGGGCGTCATGATGGCCGGTTGGGCGTCCAACTCGAAGTGGTCGCTCATCGGCGGCATGCGCGCGGCGGCGCAGCAGATCAGCTACGAGGTGCCGCTGCTGCTTTCCGTGCTGCCGATCGTGATGACGGCCGGCAGCATGAGCCTCACCAGGATCGTGCAGAGCCAGACGGGCTACGCGCTCGGCTTCATCCCACGCTGGAACTTCTTCTCTCCGCAGCTCGTCGGCTTCGCGCTCTTCCTCGTGGCGGCGCTCGCCGAGCTCAACCAGACCCCCTTCGACATGTCCGAGGCGGAGTCCGAGCTGATCTCCGGGTTCGCCAACGAGTATTCGGGCATGCGCTTCGGCCTGCTGTTCCTGTCGGAGTTCAGCAACAGCTTCGTCATCTCGGCCCTGGGCGCCACGCTGTTCTTCGGAGGATGGCTCGTTCCCGGGGTCGACCCGGCGAGCCCCGTCATGGTCTGGCTCGGACCGGTCGCCTTCATCATCAAGACCTACCTCGGCATCTTCGTGCTCATGTGGATACGCGGGACGATGCCGCGGATCCGCATCGACCAGATGCTCGAGCTGGGATGGAAGGCGCTCATCCCGCTGTCGCTCGTGTGGCTGATGATCACCGGCTTCATCCTCCAGCTCGTGAGGGGGGTGGGCTAGCCGATGTGGGGCACCGGCTTCTTCAAGGGCCTGGCGGTCACGATGCGCAACATGCTGCGCGGGCCGATCACGCTGCAGTACCCGGAGCAGCGTGCCGAGTTGCCCGAGCGTGCCCGCTGGGCGCTGCAGCACAAGTACGACGCCGAGGGCCGGCCGAAGTGCACCGCGTGCGAGATATGCGTGCGGACCTGCCCGGACTGCATCATCACCCTCGACTACACGAAGGCCGAGGACGGCAGCAAGCACATCGACAGCTACGTCTACGAGGTCGGTGCCTGCATGTTCTGCGGTCTGTGCGTCGAGAGCTGCCCGTTCGACGCGATCGAGATGGGCAAGGACTACGAGCTCGCCACCACCGACCCCAAGACGGGCTTCTACCGCGTGCTGCTGTGCGACGTGGACGCCGCAGGTCCGAAGCGCAAGACGGCCGAGGAGAGGCCCGCGGCGCCCCCCGCTCCGGAAGCCGAGGAACCCGGGGGAGGTGGCGCTGATGCCTGAGGTGAACGCGGTCGCTTTCGTGGTGCTCGCCGCGCTGACGCTGGGAGGCGCGGTCATGATGATGCTGACGCCCAACGTCGTGCACGCCGCGTTCTGGCTGCTCGAGGTGCTCGTGGCCACCGCCGGGCTGTACCTGGTCCTCTCGGCCGAGTTCATCGCGCTCGTGCAGATCATGGTGTACGCCGGCGCCGTGTCCGTCCTCGTGCTGTTCGTCATCATGCTGACGCTGCGCCGGCGCGAGGACGCCGAGCGGCCCCGCAACCTCTCGCTGCCGGTGGCCGCGATGGCGGCCATCTTCGCGGCAGTGGTGGCCGTGACGACGCGCGCGATGCGGCTTCCCGCCGCCGCGGCTCCCGCCAAGGCGCCGGCCGTCGCCGAGTTCGGGCACGAGCTGTTCACCCGCTGGACCCTGCCGTTCGAGATCGCATCGGGCGTGCTTCTCGTCGCGCTCGTCGGTGCCGTGTGGTGGGCGGGACGGGGGGAGGACCTGTGAAGGTCGGCCTCGACGCGTTCATCCTGCTGGCCACCGCGCTCTTCTCCGTCGGCCTGTTCGGCGCCTTGTCCAAGCGCAGCGCAATCATGGTGCTCATGGCGCTCGAGCTGATGGCGAACGCGGTCAACATCCTGCTCGTGGCCGCGTCTCGCTACGTCACCCCCGCCACCATGGACGGCTGGTTCTTCGCGGTCTTCTCCCTCGTGGTGTCCGCGGCAGAGATCGGTCTGGGGCTGTCACTCGTGCTGGCCCTGTACCGTAAGGTGCGCACGGCCGAGCTCGACCGCCTCGAGACGCTGAAGGGATGAGGATGGGCGTGCTGCTCGCCGCCATACCGCTCCTGCCCGCCGCGGCGTTCGCGCTACTGGGCCCGATGTCGCGCGAGCTGCGCAACCGCGCGAAGTGGGTGTCGATCGTGGCGATGTCCGCCTCTCTGGCGCTGGCCGTCGTGGCGTTCGTGCAGGCTTGGCTCGCCCCCGCCCACGGCGAGGGCGCACGCGTGGTGTTCCACGCGTTCGCGCCGATCGCTCCCGGCGGCGCGTTCGGCTTCGGGCTGCTGCTCGATCCCGTCTCGGCCGTCATGCTGATCGTCGTCACGGTCGTGGGTCTCGCCGTGCAGGTCTACTCGCTCGGATACATGCATTCCGACGAGCGCGTGGGCTGGTACTACGCCGTGCTGTCGCTGTTCTCGGCGGCGATGCTCGCCGTGGTGCTGGCCGACAACTTCCTCATGCTGTACATGGCGTGGGAGGTCATGGGCTTGTGCAGCTACCTCCTCATCGGGTTCTGGCACACCGAGGAGGGGCCGAGGAAGGCGTCGATCAAGGCGTTCCTGGTCACGCGTGTCGGCGACATCGGATTCGCACTCGGGCTCGCGGCGATGTTCGCGCTGACCAGATCGTTCGCGTTCGACAAGGTCCTGCCCGCGGCGACGGCCTGGGCGCCCGGCGCCGCGACGCTCGTGGCGCTGCTGCTGCTGTTCGGCGCGATGGGCAAGTCGGCGCAATTCCCTCTGCACGTGTGGCTGCCCGACGCCATGGCGGGCCCGACTCCCGCCTCGGCGCTCATCCACGCCGCCACCATGGTCGCCGCCGGCGTCTACCTGGTCGCTCGGGCGCTGCCGATCTTCGTCGCGAGCGGGGTCGCGCTGTCGGTCACGCTGCTCATCGGGATCGTCACCGCGCTGCTCGGCGGGTCGCTCGCGCTCGTGCAGTACGACATCAAGAAGGTGCTGGCGTACTCGACGATCAGCCAGCTCGGATACATGTTCGTGGCTCTCGGCACGGCGAGCGAGGTCGCGGGGCTCTACCACCTCGTGACGCACGCGTTCTTCAAGTCGCTGCTGTTCCTCGGGGCCGGCGTGATCATCCACTCGACCCACACGCAGGACATGCGCGAGATGGGCGGGCTGCGCAAGAAGATGCCGGTGACGACGGGCGTCTTCACCATCGGCGCGCTCGCGCTGGCGGGCGTCTTCCCGCTGTCCGGCTTCTTCTCCAAGGACGAGATCCTCGCCTCGCTGCTCCGCGGCCATCACTACGCCTTCTTCGGGTTCGCGCTGCTCGCGGCGCTGCTGACCGCGTTCTACGTCACGCGCCTGTGGGTCCGCGTCTTCTGGGGCACCGGCTCGGACCACGCGCACGAGGGACACCGCGTGATGCTCGCGCCGATGGTCGTGCTCGCGGCGATCACCCTAGTCATAGGCTTCGCGTCCGTGGCGTTCGCCGGCTTCCTCGGCCATGAGGTCGAGTGGCCGGAGGTGGGGCTGGCCGCCGCCTCCACGTTCACGGCGCTCGCAGGCATCGGCGCCGGGTGGTGGGTGTACGCGATGGGCAAGGTCGACACGGCCGAGGTGCGTGAGCGGCTCAGGCTGCTGTACCTGGTGCTGCAGCAGAAGTACTACATGGACCGGCTGTACGAAGCGGCGTTCGTCAAGCCGTTCGAGAAGGTGGCCGGCGCTTTCGCGTGGTTCGATCTCGGTGTCATCGACGGCGCCGTCAACGGGGCGGCGGCACTCTGGGTCCGCGCCACGCAGCTCTCCTGGCGCTTCGACGTCTCGGTGATCGACGGCGGTGTCAACCGTCTCGCGGACGCCGTGGTCGACGCGGGAGAGCGCCTGCGGCGACTGCAGAGCGGCAGCGTGCAGTCCT
The DNA here is from genome assembly GCA_036504755.1 of Coriobacteriia bacterium. Taxonomy (GTDB): domain Bacteria; phylum Actinomycetota; class Coriobacteriia; order Anaerosomatales; family JAJZPX01; genus JAJZPX01. Next base: position 289,966 of record DASXUP010000007.1, on the reverse strand, counting down.
ACCAGCGTCTCGTTCTCGGAGCGGTCGTGCTCCTGCTCGCATGGGTGATGGTCCTCTGGCCGGCCCTCAAGGCCGTTCTGAAGGGAGCGTAGCGGGTGTCCTGGATACTCTCAGCGATCGTGTTCCTGCCGCTCGCGGGCGCGCTCGCCGCGGCGATGCTGCCGAAGGAGTCGGGCGGCGCGGCGAAGTGGCTGGCGGCCGTCGTCGCCGGTGTCGACCTGGTGCTCGTCGCGGTGCTCGTGGCCGTGTTCGACGTGGGCAAGGGGATGCAGTTCGTCACCGATGTCGTGTGGGTGCCGCAGGCGCACATCCGCTACCATCTGGCGGTCGACGGCATCTCGATCACCATGCTCGCGCTGTCCGCGCTGCTGTCGTTCGTCGCGGTGCTCGCGAGCTGGAAGGTGGAGAGCAAGCCGTCCACCTACTTCGCCATGCTGCTGTTGCTCGAGGTCGGCATGAACGGCGTGTTCGTGGCGCTCGACTTCGTGCTGTTCTACGTGTTCTGGGAGCTCGTGCTCGTCCCGATGTACTTCCTGATCAGCATGTGGGGCGGGCCGAGGCGCGAGTACGCGAGCCTGAAGTTCTTCCTCTACACGCTCTTCGGATCCGTGTTCATGCTCGTCGGCATCGTCGCGCTGTTCCTCATCAAGGGCACGTTCGACATCACGCAGCTCGCATCCGCGGCGCCGGCACTGCTGCCTCACCAGCAGTGGTGGCTGTTCCTCGCCTTCTTCCTCGGATTCGCGGTGAAGGTGCCCGTGTGGCCGCTGCACACCTGGCTGCCGGACGCGCACGTGGAGGCGCCGACGGCTGGCTCCGTGCTGCTCGCGGGCGTGCTGCTGAAGATGGGGACGTACGGCTTCATCCGGATCGCCCTGCCGATCCTGCCCGACGCCGTCACGAAGGGGGCCGGGACGCTGCCGCCGTGGCAGCCGATCCTCGTCGTGCTCGCCACGATCTCGATCGTCTACGGCGCCGCCGTCGCCTTCGCGCAGACCGACCTCAAGAAGCTGGTGGCGTACTCCTCGGTGTCGCACATGGGCTTCGTCATGCTGGGGATCGCCTCCCTCACGCCCGAGGGCATCAACGGCGCGGTGGCGGTCATGTTCTCGCACGGCCTCGTCACCGGTCTGCTGTTCCTCATGGTGGGGATGGTGTACGAGCGGGGGCACACCCGCAAGATCGAGGACCTGTCCGGCCTCATGCCGCAGGTGCCGAGGATCGGCGCGGTGTTCGCGCTCGCGAGCTTCGCCTCTCTCGGCCTGCCGGGCATGAGCGGCTTCGTCGGCGAGTTCCTCTCGCTGCTGGGCGGCTGGCAGGCGGCGACCGCGAAGGGCGCGCTGTTCTCGCCCGTGTGGGTCGTCGTCTCCGCCGTGGGCGTGCTGTTGGCCGCCGCGTACATGTTGTGGATGGTGCAGCGCGTGGTCCTCGGGAACCCCTCGCGCGTCGTCGGGGCGATGGACGACATGACCGGCCGGGAGCTTGCGACGGTCCTGCCGCTCGTGGCGCTCACGTTCGTCGTCGGCATCTACTGGTCGAGCCTGCTGCGCTTCGTGGATCCCGCCGTGCGTGCGCTGCTCGCGCCCTTCGGGGGTGCGTAGGTGATCCCCGCCGCGCTGCGCGTACTGGCGCCGGAAGCCGTCCTGCTGCTGGCGGCGTGCGTCGCGCTGTTCGGTGAGCACATCCCCGGGATCCGGCGCTCGATCGCAGGCTTCGGCGCGGCTGCCGCGACGATCGCGGCGCTGCTCGTGATGCTCCCTCACACCACCTCGTCGTTCTTCGGTTCGATGCTGCTGGTCGACCCCACCGCGAGCTTCGCGCGCGTGGCGATCGGCGCGCTGACGGCGGTGTTCCTGCTGTGGCTCGCGGCGCGCGGGATGGGCCGCGAGCGCTCTCGCGAGGCCGCGGCGCTCGTGCTGTTCGCCGCGCTCGGCGGCATGCTGATGACGTCGGCGAACGACCTCGTCACGCTCTACCTCGCACTCGAGCTGGCCACGATGCCGGCGTACGTGCTGATCGGGTACGCGCGCACGGACGAGCGGGGCCTCGAGGGGACGCTGAAGTACTACCTGCTCTCGCTGCTGACGAGCCTGATCATGCTGTTCGGGCTCGCGCTGCTGTTCACGCTGTCCGGCTCGACCGCCTACGGGTCGCTGGAGCTGACTCACGCGGGGACGGCGGGACTGCTGGCGGCCGTCTTCGTCGCCGTCGGCTTCCTCGCGAAGATGTCCGCCGCCCCGTTCCACTACTGGGCTCCCGACGCGTACGCCGGAGCGCCTGCCGCCTCCGTCGCCTTCGTGAGCAGCGTGCCGAAGGTCGCCGGGCTGGTGGCGATGGCGAGGCTGCTGCTCGCGCTGTCGGGGCGCGTGCCTGGGCTTTCGCTCGCGCTGGGCACGGCGGCGGTCCTCTCGATGCTCCTCGGCAATCTCGCGGCGTACCCCCAGACCGACCTGAGGCGTCTGATGGCGTACTCTGGCGTCGCGCACGTCGGCTACCTGCTCGTCGCCTTGACGGCGGGGAGCGCCGGCATGTCCGCCGCCGTCTACTACGCCGTCGCCTACGCCGTCCCGTCGATGGCGATCATGCTCATATCGGCCGAGGAGGGCGTCACGCTCGAGTCGCTCGAGTCTCTCGCGTCCCGCGCGCCGTGGAAGGCGTGGGTGTCCGTGCTCTTCTTCCTCTCGCTCATCGGCATACCTCCCCTCGCGGGATTCTTCGGCAAGCTGTATCTCTTCGGCGTCGCGCTCGACGCCGGGCTCGTCCCGCTGGTGGTCTTCGCCGTCGCGATGAGCGTGGTGTCCCTCGGCTACTACTTCCGGGTGGTCCGGGCGATGTTCGCGCGGCCCTCTGCCGAGACCGTGCCGGCGGCCGCCCCCTCGGCCGTGGCCGCTTCCGCCATCGTGGTCCTCGCAGTGGCGACGGTGGCGGTGGGGATCGCCGCCGGTCCGCTCCTGGCGCCGCTCGGGTTCAGCTTCCCCTAGCCCACACGTCTTCTCCGAGGTCACGACATCGATCCTCCACAACTGCGAGCGACACTCGGGTATATATCGAACGACTCGTGCGCTGGAAGAATCAGGAGTGGTGTCCCGTGTCGGACGAGCATGTGGAGGTACCACCGCAGTACGCCCCATCCTACTATGGCTTGCAGACCCCGCCGCCGCAGCCGCCGCGAGGCGGGTGGTCGGGCGGTGCGATAGTCGCGGCGGCGGTGGCGGGGGCGGTCATCGGCGGGATCCTGATGGCGGCGGCGATGCTGCTGCTCTTCGGCCTGCCCGTCACGAGCTCGGGTAAGCCGAGCCGGCCCTCGGCCGGAGGCGTGCCGACCGCGTCGGCCCCGGTGACCATCGAGACGACGGCACAGGACGAGCCGATCGAGGCGGTGGCGAGCAAGGTCACGCCCTCCGTGGTCAACGTCGCGATCGAACAGGCCGTGACCGATCCGTTCACGGGTGTGACCCGCACCCAGGTCGTGGGCAACGGCAGCGGCGTCATCATCCGCTCGGACGGTCACATCCTCACGAACAACCACGTCGTCAGCGGCGCCTCGCGGATCATGGTGACGATCGGGCTCCAGAACCTGCCGGCGAAGGTCGTCGGGGCGGATCCCGCGTCCGACATCGCCGTCATCAAGGTGGACAAGACCGGGCTGGCCGCGGCCACCCTCGGCGACTCCGAGAGCCTGAAGGTCGGGCAGACGGTCGTCGCCATCGGAAGTCCCTTCGGGCTCGACAAGACGGTGACGTCGGGGATCATCTCCGCGCTGCACCGCACGGGCGAGGCAGGGGACCAGACCCAGCAGACGGTGTACGGCAACCTGATCCAGACCGACGCGTCCATCAATCCGGGCAACTCGGGCGGAGCGCTCGCGGACCTGCAAGGCAACGTGATCGGGGTGAACACGCTCATCCAGACCGGCGGCGCCCAGCAGTCGGCGGGCATCGGCTTCGCCATCCCGATCAAGCTGGCGAAGCAGGTGGCCGACCAGCTCATCGCGACCGGCAAGGCCACGCACACCTTCCTCGGCGTCGCGGCGGTGGACGTCAACAGCGGCAACGCCGCGCAGTTCGGCGTGACCACCCAGAGCGGCGCGCTGGTGCAGGACGTCCAGACCGGCTCGCCCGCCGACAAGGCCGGCTTCAAGCGCGGCGACGTGATCCTGAAGGTCGGGGACGCGCCCGTCCAGAACAGTCAGGACATGGTGGCCGCCGTGCGCGCGCACCAGCCCGGCGAGAAGGTGCCGGTCGTGGTGGAGCGTGCGGGCAAGCAGCTCACGCTGGAGCCGGTGCTCGGCAGCAGCTCGAAGTGATGCGCCTTACGATAGTCGCCGTCGGGAAGCTCAAGGAGCCCTTCTGGCGGGCGGCGGCCGAGGAGTACGCGAAGCGCCTGCGTCCGTACGCGACCATCGAGATCGCCGAGGTCCCCGACCGCGACATCGCGCGGGACGCCGCGGCGGCGCGCTCGGCCGAGGCGGACGACATCCTGCGTGCCCTGCCGCCGGCCGCGTACGCCGTCGTGCTCGACGAACGCGGCCGCGAGCGGTCGTCGCAAGAGCTCGCGGCGTGGCTGGACGAGCTCGCCGTGGGCGGCACCAGCCACGTCGCCTTCGTAGTGGGCGGCAGCTCGGGACTCGACGACCGCCTTCGGGACGGGGCGCGCGAGACCGTATCCCTCTCGCGGATGACGCTGCCCCACCAGCTCGCGCGGGTCGTGCTCCTCGAGCAGCTCTATCGCGCGTTCCGCATCTCGAGAGGCGAGCCCTACCACCTGTGAGCGGCTTTGCGGCGGGCCGCGCGGCTCGGGTATCCTAGTGCATCACACCCCACCGACGAGAGCGCGCGCGTGAGAGAGCACATCGCACACCTTGTAGCCGAGGCGCTGGCCTCCGCCGTGGCCGACGGAGTGCTCACGCTGCCCGAGGTCCCGCCCGTCGAGCTGGAGCGTCCTCGCGAAGCTTCCCACGGCGACTACGCCACCAACGTCGCGATGCAGGTCGCGAAGTCCGCGAAACTCCCTCCGCGCACCATCGCCGAGGCGATCGCCGAGCGCATGGGCGGCGATCCGGACATCGCCGCGGTGGAGGTGGCCGGACCGGGATTCGTCAACATCCGGCTTTCCGCCGAGGCTCTGCGGACGATCGTGCGCGAGGCGCGCGAGCAGGGGTCGGCCTACGGCGCGTCGGACCTCGGCCGAGGTGAGAAGCTGCAGGTCGAGTTCGTGTCCGCGAACCCGACCGGCCCGATGCACGTGGGCCACGGGCGGTGGGCCGCGCTCGGCGACAGCCTCGCGCGCGTGCTCGCGCACTCGGGCTGGGACGTGCGGCGGGAGTTCTACATCAACGACGCCGGCGTGCAGATGGACATCTTCGCGAAGTCGGTCGCAGCGCGATATCTCGAGCTCGCGGGCCGCGAGGCGGAGTTCGGGGAGAACTGGTACCGCGGCGCGTACGCGGTGGAGATCGCGCAGGAGATCCGCGACGACGACGGGGAACGCTGGGTCGACGTGCCCGCGGCCGAGCGCGAGCTGGCGTTCCGCGAGCGCGCGTACAAGCAGGTGCTCGACCACATGCGCCACGTGCTCGAGGGGATGGGAGTCACGTTCGACGTGTGGTTCTCCGAGCGCACGCTGCACGCGAAGGGAGAGATAGAGGCCGCCATCGCCAAGCTCCGCGACGCCGGCTACGTCTTCGAGGCCGAGGGTGCCGTGTGGTTCCGAAGCACGGACTTCGGCGACGACAAGGACCGCGTGATGCGCAAGGCGGACGGCGAGTACACGTACTTCGCCGCCGACGTCGCGTATCACTGGGACAAGCTGCAGCGGGGCTTCGGGCGGATCATCGACATCTGGGGGGCCGACCATCACGGCTACGTGAAGCGCATGGAGGCTGCCGTCGCGGCCCTCGGACACCCCGGCGCGCTCGAGGTCGTCATCGGCCAGCTGGTGAACTTGTACCGCGGCGGCGAGCTCGTCCGCATGAGCAAGCGGACAGGCGAGATGGTGACCTTCGAGGAGCTCCTCGACGAGGTGGGAGCCGACGCGGCACGCTACTGGTTCCTGCGCCGCTCCACCGACCAGCCGGTGGACTTCGACATCGTGCTGGCGAAGGAGCAGTCGGCCGAGAACCCGGTGTACTACGTGCAGTACGCGCACGCGCGCATCTGCTCGATCCTGCGCAAGGCCGCGGGTCTGGAGACGGACGCGGCCGCGGACGTGCGCGCGTTCGTGCGCGAGCTGGTCCCCGAGGCTACGGATCTCGCTCCGCTGGGTGAAGCCGCGGAGCTGACACTCGTCCGCAAGATCGCCGAGTTCCCCGAGATCGTCGAGGTGGCGGCCCGCCGCCGCGAGCCCCATCGCCTCACGCACTACGCCGAGGACCTCGCCGCGACGTTCCACCAGTTCTACACCTTGTGCCGCGTCGTCGACCCGGCCGAGCCGGCGCTCACCTCGGCGAGGCTGTACCTCGTCGACGCCACGCGTGTCCTGCTCGAGACCGCGCTCGGCCTGCTCGGCGTGTCCGCGCCGCAACGGATGTAGGGAGTCACGATGGCCCACTCCGATCCCGCGCCCGCACCGGCGCAAGGCGACAGCCTCACGGCACACGACCTCTCGGCCGTCCTTCCTATGACCGCCGAGGTGCGCGACGGGCACCTGTGGGTCGGCGGCGTGGACATGGTGCGGCTCGCGCGCACGCAGGGCACCGCGCTGTACGTGATGGACGAGGAGAGCATCCGGCACCAGCTGCGCGAGTACGTCCGCTGGACGACCTTCCACTGGCCCGAGGTGGACGTCGTGTACGCCGGCAAGGCGTTCATGTCCGTCGCGATGCTGCAGCTCGTCGCGTCGGAGGACTGCTGCCTCGACGTGTCCAGCGGCGGCGAGCTGGCGTACGCCGCGCGCGCGGACTTCCCCATGGAGCGCGTCTACGTGCACGGCAACAACAAGACGCCGAAGGAGCTTGCCGAGTGCCTCGAGGCGCGGGTCGGCCGGATAGTCATCGACAGCTTCGAGGAGATGGAGCGCCTCTCCGCTCTCGCCGTCGAGCGCGGGGTCACGCAGCGCGTGCTCGTTCGCGTCACCCCCGGGATCCACGCCGAGACGCACACCTACATACAGACGGGCGCCGAGGACTCCAAGTTCGGCTTCGGCATGAACGAGGGCCTCGCGATGCGCGCGATCGAGCGCGCGGTCGAGCTGCCCGGACTCGACTTCGAAGGCCTGCACATGCACATCGGCTCGCAGATCTTCGCGCTCAGGAGCTTCTCTGCCGCCATCGAGCGGATGGTCGCGTTCATGCGCGAGATCCGCGTCAAGACCGGCGTCGAGGTGCGCATGCTGGACACCGGCGGGGGACTGGGCATCAAGTACGGACTGCCCGACGAGCCGTCCACCATCAAGGACTACGGCAAGGTCATCGTCGACGGCATCAAAGAGGAGTGCGAGAAGCACGGCCTCGCCGTGCCGAGGATGGCCGTGGAGCCCGGGCGCAGCGTGGTGGCGAACGCCGGCGTCACGCTCTACACAGTGGGCGTGGTGAAGGAGATCCCCGGCATCCGCACGTACGTCGCGGTGGACGGCGGGATGTCGGACAACATCCGCACGTCGCTGTATGACGCGCACTACGAGGCGCTGGCGGCGAACAAGGCAGACCAGCCGCGGACGATGGTCGCGACGATCGCGGGCAAGCACTGCGAGAGCGGCGACATCGTCGTCAAGGACGCGCCGCTGCAGCCGGTGGAGGTGGACGATGTCATCTGCGTGTGCGCCACGGGGGCGTACTGCGAGTCGATGTCGAGCAACTACAACAAGCAGGTGAGGCCGGCCGTCGTGTTCGTCGGCGGCGGCGAGGCACGCGTGATCGTCAAGCGCGAGACCTACGACGACCTGCTCCGCAACGAGGTGCCGCTGGGGTAGGTCCGCCGGCAGGTTCCGGCCCTCCCTGCGTCGAACATGCGAGGCGGAGGAGGTTCGCATGCCCGCCCTTGCGCTCACCGTGCTCGATCCCGCCGTCTGGCACGACGCGATCGTGCGCGTGCTCGCCGGCGGCCTCGGCGCGCTGGCCGGGCTGATGCTGCTCACCTTCGGGATCGTGGTCAGCCTCGCGCGGATGCGCTGGCCGGGGCGCTGAGCTGAGCGTCACCGCCGCTCAGGTGCGGTACAATAGCGCAACGCCAGCGTCACCTCGGAGGACATCATGCGCACCATCCGTGTCGGCCTGATCGGCCTCGGCACCGTCGGCAGCGGCGTCGTCGAGATCCTGCGGCTGCATCGGGAGGACTTCCAGCGGCGCGCGGGCGTCGACATCGAGCTCGCGCGGTTCGCCGATCGCAGCCCCGAGCGCGCGAAGGCGCTCGATATACCCGCGGAGCGCTTCACCACCGACGCGGCCGAGCTCATCGCCGATCCGGACATCGACATCGTCATCGAGCTGATCGGCGGGACCGGCGCCGCGCACGACATCGTCCTGGCGGCGCTCAAGGCAGGCAAGAGCGTCGTCACGGCGAACAAGGCGCTGATGGCCTCGGCGGGCCGTGAGGTCATGGACGCGGCGGCGGAGGCCGGCGTCGACATCGCGTTCGAAGCCGCGGTCGGCGGCGGCATCCCCATCATCGGGCCACTCAAGCACTCGCTGGTCAGCAACGAGATCGACTCGGTGATGGGCATCGTGAACGGCACCACCAACTACATGCTCACCAGGATGGCCGAGGAGGGGCTCGACTACTCCGAGGCGCTGGCCGAGGCGCAGCAGCTCGGGTACGCGGAGGCCGACCCCACGGCGGACGTCGACGGGCTGGATGCCGCCGCGAAGATAGCGATCCTCGCGTCGATCGCCTTCAACTCGCGCGTCACGGTGGACCAGGTGCCCACCGAAGGCATCCGCGACATCACGAGCGAGGACGTGGCGTATGCCGAGGAGATGGGCTATGCGATCAAGTTGCTCGCGCTCGCCAATCGTGTCGACGGCTCGATCGACGTCCGCGTGCACCCGACGATGATCCGCGCCGAGCATCAGCTCGCCAAGGTCTCCGGCGTCTTCAACGCGATCTACGTCGTGGGCGACTCGGTCGGGGAGACCATGTTCTTCGGGCAGGGCGCGGGGTCGCTCCCGGCCGCCTCGGCAGTGGTGGGCGACGTGATCGAGACCGCGCGGCACATCCAGTCGGGTTGTCTCGACCTCGTCGGATGCACCTGCAGCGAGTCGCTCGCTGTGAGGGACATCTCCCAGCTCATGACGAGCTACTACATCCGGATGCTCGTGGCCGACAAGCCCGGCGTGCTCGCGAAGGTGGCGGGCGTGTTGGGCGACCACGGCGTCTCCATCGCGTCCGTCATCCAGAAGCGCGCGTGGGAACAAGGCGCCGAGATCGTGTACGTCACCCACGACGCCGCCGAGCGAGACGTCCGCTCCGCGCTGGACCGCATCGGCGGGCTGGACGTCGTCCAGCGCATCGCGTCGGTCATCCGGGTCGAGGATTTGTAGCATGCCCAAGGCGGGCGTTCGCGTCCCGGCGTCCTCGGCGAACCTGGGCCCGGGTTACGACAGCTTCGGCCTGGCGCTGGGCCTCCACGACCTCTTCACCGCCGAGCCTGCCGACGAGTGGCAGGTCTGTGTGGGCGGCGAGGGCGCGGGCGAGCTGGCCGAGGACTCGGGCAACCAGGTCGCGCTCGCGATGGCGCGCGTGTTCGAGGCCGCGCAGGGTGCGCCCCCGGCCGCGCGCGTGGTGTGCGAGAACGGCATCCCTACGGGCCGCGGTCTCGGCTCGAGTGCCGCGGCCATCGTCGGCGGCCTCATGCTCGGCAACGTGTTCGTGCGCGAGCCGCTGCCGAAGCAGGAGCTATTCCGCATGGCCGTCGAGATGGAGGGCCACCCGGACAACGTCGCGGCCGCGCTCTTTGGCGGGCTCACGCTCTCGTGGAGCGACGACGGCGAGCCGAGCTGCGCTCTGCTGCAGCCCGCGTGCGGCCTCGCCGGTGTGCTGGCGGTCAGCTGTGCGCCGCTCGCGACCACCGCGGCCCGCAGGATGCTCCCCGCCGAGGTGCCCCATGCCGACGCGGCGTTCAACGCCGGCCGCGCGGGAGTGCTCGTCGCCGGCCTGCTGCTGTGCTCCCCGGAGCTGGTCTCGGTAGGGCTCGAGGACCGGCTTCACGAGCCGTACCGCGCCGCCGCGGTGGAGGACCTCGCCGCCGTCCGGAAAGCACTGCTCGACGCGGGCGCCGACGGCGCCGCGCTCTCGGGCGCGGGCCCGACGGTGATCGGACTCGTCACGGCCGAGGACGACGCGGCGGCCCTCGATCGGGCTCGGAGGGTCGCCGAGCTCACGGGCGAGGCTCTGACCGGCTCGTCTTCACGGCGGATGCCGTTCGCGGTGGGTATAGACCGTTCAGGGGCGGTCCTGCTCTAGGACGGGCGGTCGCACCAGCCCCGTCTCACCGTCCCTTCCACAAGGGAGTAGCCATGGAAAGCTCCACGCCCGTTCCCGAGGATCGGCCGCAGCAGGCCGGAGGATACGCGCCGCCCCAGGCGCCCTACCCCACGGGCGGCGGATACGTGCCTCGCGAGGGAGGGAGGAGGACGGGCTGGATAGTCGCCGCGGCCGTCATCGTCGTGCTCCTTCTCACGCTCGGCGGCTGCTGCGCGGCTCTCGCGAGCATCGGGAGCCGGCCCGGCGGCGGGGCGGCGATCACCGGGAACAACGGGATCGCGCTCATCCACCTCGACGGGACGATCCAGGACTCGGGCGCGAGTGCCACGGGCGCGGACCCGGTGCGGCTCATCAGGCTGCTGAAGAAGGCCGACGCCGACACGCACATCAAAGCGGTCCTGCTGCGGATCAACTCGCCCGGGGGGACGGTCTCCGCCAGCCAGGAGATCGCCATGCAGGTCGCGCGCATGAAGAAGCCCGTAGTGGCCGACATCGGCGACACCGGAGCGTCGGGCGCCTACTACATCGCGTCGCAGTCGGACGAGATCGTGGCGACGCCATCCTCGGCCGTGGGAAGCATCGGCGTCGTCCTGACCGTGCCGAACGTGGAAGAGCTCATGAAGAAGCTCGGCATCAAGGTCACGTCGATCCACGAAGGGACGTTCAAGGATGCCGGCAGCCCGTTCCGGAGCGTCACGCCGACGGAGACCGCCATGCTGAAGGCCGATATCAAACCCGCCTACGACCAGTTCATCGCCGACGTGGCGAGGGGTCGCAAGCTGCCCGAGGCGAAAGTGCGAGAGATGGCTACCGGCTGGGTATGGCCGGGCGTCGTGGCGAAGGACATGGGGCTCGTCGACAAGCTCGGCAACTACTCGGATGCGGTGGACGAGGCGGCGCGTCTGGGCAAGGTCTCGGGCCGGCCCGAAGTCGTCGATTACGACCAGACCGACGTCTTCGGCGTCCTGAGCAGGCTTGCGGGCGCCGCGGAGCGCCTCGGCGCGCCCTCGGCGGCCACGGACGTGTTGAAGGGCACGGTCCCGCGCTAGGAGGACGGATGGCCCGCCCGATCGTCATCGCACACGTCTCGGACCTGCACTGCGGCTCGAGTTACTTCATCCCGTCGCTGGCGATGCGGGTGGTGGACGAGCTGAACGAGCTCGGGCCGGACGTGGTCGTGGTGACCGGGGACCTCACGGACGCAGGCTACCGCGGCGAGTACACGACCGCGTGCGCGCTGATCGACCGCATCGCGTGCGAGCGCAAGCTCGTCATGCCCGGCAACCACGACGCACGCAACGTCGGCGACGTCCACTTCGAGGAGCTGTTCGGCGCTCGCAGCACGGAGCTCGCGTTCGACGGGGTCCGCATGCTGACGCTGGACAGCTCCGAGCCCGACCTCGACAACGGCCGCGTCGGCCGCGAGAGGCACCGATGGGTCGAGGACCGCTTCGCCGACCCCGAGGAGTTCAAGGTGGTATGCCTGCACCACCACCTCGTACCGGTGCCGGGCACGGGACGTGAGCGCAACATCGTCACCGACGCGGGCGACTTCCTGCAGGTGCTCGGCAGAGCCGGGGCGGATCTCGTGCTTTGCGGACACAAGCACGTGCCTCACGTGTGGCGGCTCGAGGACATGCTGATAGTCAACGCCGGCACCGCTTGCACCACGCGTGTCCGCGGGCGTGTCAAGCCGTGCTACAACGTCGTCGAGGTCGAGGCCGACCGCGTGAAGGTGACGCTGCGCCATCCGTTCGGCGGCGGGGACGTCGTCGCGGACATGAGGCGCGAATCGCACCTGGCGTGTCCCTGGCGGCCCGCGAGACATCTCGGGGAGCTGACCGAGCAGGGGGCGGCGGAGTGAGGGTGGTGGCGCTCATCGACGGCGAGCACTACCCGCCCGTCGTGCGCGCGGCTCTAGCCGAGCTCGCGGCGGAGCACGAGGTCGCCGGCGCCGCTTTCATAGGCGGCAGCGAGAAGGTGGACGCCGAGGGCGGATCCGGCGCGTACGGCGTGCCCGTGGTGCGCGAGGCCACCGCCGAGGCCACGCTGGCCGCGGCGATCGCTCGCTTCCGGCCCGAGGCGGTGATCGACCTCTCCGACGAGCCGGTCGTCTCCGCGCGCCTGCGCTTCCGGCTCGCCTCCGCGGCGCTGCTCCGGGGGGTCGCTTACCGAGGCGCCGACTTCGCCTTCGCGCCGCCCTCGGCCGAGGTCGTCACGAGCACGCCGACGCTGGGCGTCATCGGCACGGGCAAGCGCGTGGGGAAGACGGCGGTCTCCGCGCACGTGGCGAGGCATCTGAAGTCGGCCGGCCTCGACGTCGTGGTCCTCGCGATGGGGCGAGGTGGCCCGGAGCTGCCGGAGCTCATCCGGGGTGACGAGGTGGCGCTCACCACGTCCGACCTCCTTGCCCTCGCCGCCGAGGGAGTGCATGCCGCCTCGGACAACTACGAGGATGCGGTGATGAGCCGCGTGGCCACGGTCGGCACCCGCCGTTGTGGCGGCGGGATGGCGGGGGAGATCGCCTTCGGCAACGTCCGCGAAGGCGCGGAGCTCGCCGACGGGCTCGGCAAGCAGCTGCTGATCCTGGAGGGTTCGGGGGCGGCCGTCCCGCCCGTCGCGCGGGACGCGTGCCTGCTCGTCGTGGGCGCGGCGCAGGGCGTGTCCTACGTGCTCGACTACTTCGGCCCCTACCGCCTCGCGCTCGCGGACGCCGTCGTCATAGCCGGCGCGGAGGAGCCCTTCGCCTCGGCCGAGAAGGTCGAGGAGGTCCGCGCCGCCGTCGCCTCCCTGCGCCCTGGGCTGCCGGTCGTGCCGGTCACCTTCCGGCCACGGCCGCTCGGCGATATCTCCGGGCTGCGCGTGTTCTTCGCGACCACCGCGGCGGGTATCATCATGCCGAGGCTCGTCGAGCACCTCGAATCCGCATGCGGCTGCACCGTGGCGGCGGCGAGCCCGCACCTCTCGGACCGCGCGGCGCTGCGCCGCGACCTCAAGGATGCGGCGGGCGCGTTCGACGTCATCGTCACCGAGCTCAAGGCCGCCGCCATCGACGTGGCGGCGGCGGAGGCCGTGGAGGCGGGGGTGCCCACCGTGCTGTGCGACAACGTCCCCGAAGCCGTCGATGGGGACCTCGAGGCAGTGATCGACGAGCTGGCCTCCGCCGCGTTGGAGCGCGGTCGAGCGAGGAGCGAGTAGATGGCGACGAACCCGCCCATCCTCATCTCTGACGACATCCACGGGCTGCCGTTCTCGAAGGGGCTGCTCGCGCAATCCTTCATGTCCGCCGGGCTGGCGCCTTCCAAGGCGTACGCCGCGGCGAAGGAGGTCGAGGACAGGTTGCGCGCGGGCGGCGACGGTCCGGTGAGCATCGGCAAGCTGAGGGCTTTGGCCTCGAATGTGCTTGAAGAGGCGGCGGGATCCGAGTTCGCCTCGCGTTACCGGAAGCTGCAGGAGCTCCTCCGCCTCGGCAGACCTCTCGTGATCATGATCGGCGGCACCACCGGGGTGGGGAAGTCGACGATCGCCACGGAGATCGCCCACAGGCTCGGCATCACCCGCATCATCTCGACGGATTCCATTCGTGAGGTCATGCGTGGTATCTTCTCAAAGGAACTGATGCCGGCCATCTACGAGAGCTCGTTCAACGCGTGGAGAGGCCTGCGAGTCCCGGTGCCCCACGGCGCAAACCCCGTCATCGTCGGATTCCGCGAGCAGACGGCCGTCGTCGTAACGGGCATCAAGTCTCTGGTCGATCGTGCTGCCGCCGAGGGTGTCAGCATGGTTATCGAGGGAGTCCACATCGTCCCCGGGTACCTGGAAGCGTGCGCGCTGTGCGATGCGCGCGTGGTGCAGCTGGTGATAACGGTCGACGACGAGGACGCCCATCGCAGCCACTTTTACATCCGCGAGGTCCAGACCGACGGCGCTCGGGCGTTCGAGAAGTACCGGGCGAACTTCGCGAACATCCGCCTGCTGGGCGGATACATCGAGGACCTCGCCAATGAGCACGGCATCCCGATCGTGCACAGCCACCAGCTGGACCGCACGGTGGCCGACACGCTCGAACGTGTGGTGAACGCCGTCATCGGCGACGAGACGCCACTCTCGTCATAGACGGCGAGGAAGAGGAGGCAGTGAGGGAATGAAGTTCTTCCTGGACACGGCGGACATCGCCGAGATCGAGGAGGCCGAGAGCTGGGGGGTGCTGTCGGGCGTCACCACGAACCCGACGCTATACTCCCGCGTCGGCGGGAAGCTCGACGGCTTCCACGATCACGTGAAGCGCATCTGCGCGATCGTCGACGGGCCAGTCTCCGCCGAGGTGGTCGGCCTGAAGCGCGACGAGATGATCCGCGAGGGCGAGGAGCTCGCCGGACTCGCGCCGAACGTAGCCGTCAAGGTGCCGGTGACGACCGAGGGTCTGGCCGCCATCAAGGCGCTGTCCGATCGGGGCGTCTCCGTCAACACGACGTTGTGCTTCACCGTCCCGCAGGCCCTGCTCGCCGCCCGGGCGGGCACGCGCTACGTCAGCCCGTTCGTCGGCCGCTTCGACGACATCTCCGAGGACGGGATCGAGCACCTCGGCAACACGATCGCCGCTCTGGCGAACTACGACTTCGGACATCCCGTCGAGGTCATAGCGGCGTCCATCCGCTCCGCCAACCATGTGACGCAGGCCGCGCTGCTGGGGTCCGACATCGCCACGGTCCCCTTCGCAGTGCTGAAGAACCTCGTCAAGCACCCGCTTACCGATAAAGGCCTGGACGCGTTCCTGGCCGACTGGGAGAAAGTCAAGAACTCATGAGCGCACGTCCACGCAAGAGAGGCCGCCGCGGCGGCGGAGGAGGTGGCGGCTACCAGCAAGAGCAGGGGCCGTCTGTCACCCGCGATGAGCTGGCCGGCAAGACCGTCGCCGAGCTGAAGGAGATGGCTGCCGAGGTCAACCTCGACGCCAAGGCGCTGAAGAAGAAGGACGAGCTGGTCGAGGCCGTCTTCGAGGCGAAGGTCAAGGCCGAGGGCTTCATCGACGTGATGGGTATCCTCGACATCCTGCCTGAGGGCTACGGCTTCATCCGCACGAGCGGCTACCTGCCCGGCGACAAGGACGTCTACGCGTCGATGTCGCAGATCCGCCGCTTCGAGCTGCGCCGCGGCGACATGGTCAAGGGTCAGGTGCGCCCGCCCAAAGAGACCGAGAAGTACGCGGCCTTGCTGAAAGTGGAGAGCATCAACGGCAAGTCCCCGGAGGAGGCGCGCGGGCGCAGGGACTTCAAGGACCTGACGCCGGTCTACCCCGACGATCGCTTCCGCCTCGAGCGGGACCCGGCGGCCATCACCTCGCGCATCATCGACCTGGTGGCCCCGATCGGGAAAGGCCAGCGCGGCCTCATCGTCTCGCCCCCGAAGGCCGGCAAGACCACCATCCTGAAGGACCTGGCGGCGTCGATCGCGGCGAACAACCCGGAGACCTACCTCATGTGCTTGCTCGTGGACGAGCGGCCGGAGGAGGTCACGGACATGGAGCGCTCCATCAAGGGCGAGGTCATCTCCTCGACCTTCGACATGCCCTCCGACAACCACATCGCCGTGGCCGAGCTCGTCATGGAGCGCGCGAAGAGACTCGTGGAGAGCGGCTACGACGTAGTCATACTGCTGGACTCGATAACGCGGCTCGCGCGTGCCTACAACCTGACGACGCCGGCCTCCGGGCGCATCCTGTCCGGCGGCGTGGACTCCACCGCGCTGTATCCGCCGAAGCGCTTCTTCGGCGCCGCACGCAACATCGAGTACGGCGGCAGCCTGACGATCATGGCGACGGCGCTCGTAGACACCGGATCCAAGATGGACGAGGTGATCTTCGAGGAGTTCAAGGGCACCGGCAACATGGAGATCCGCCTGGACCGCAGGCTGGCCGACAAGCGCATCTTCCCCGCGCTCGACGTCATCGCGTCCGGGACGCGCAAGGAGGAGCTCCTGCTCGACCCGGTGGAGGCGCCGTACATCTGGGCTTTGCGCCGCGTGCTGCACAGCCTCGAGCCCGCTCCCGCGCTCGAGCTCCTCATCAACCAGATGAAGAAGACGAAATCCAACCGCGAGTTCCTCGCCGTCATCTCCAAGAGCGGGGTGAAGAACGGTGCGAGCAACGGCTACTAGGAGCTAGCCCTTCGCGCACACCGTGTGCTACCATCGCACGGCTGTCCGCGGCCGGTCGGAAACCGGCTGCTACGAGGAGGAACGATGCGCAACGACATCCATCCCGACTACGTCGAGGCCAAGGTGACCTGCTCCTGCGGCAACACCTTCACGACGCGGTCCACCAAGAACGAACTCCACGTCGAGCTCTGCAACAAGTGCCACCCGTTCTACACGGGTCAGCAGAAGTTCGTCGACACCGGCGGTCGCGTCCAGCGCTTCGCCGACAAGTTCGGCAATGCCGCCGACCGCGTCGCGCAGAAGCAGGCCGCCGAGAAGGAGGCGCGCCAGAAGGCCGCCGAGGAGGCCGCCGAGGCCGCTCGCGCGGCGCGCTCGCAGCGCGACGGCCGCAAGGCCGAGAAGTCCGCGCGTCACGAGGTCGAGCAGGCCACGAAGGCCGGCGAGACCGACGCGGCGGGCGACGCGGCGCCCGAGGCCGAGGGCGAGGGCGGCGAGGAGTAGCCGCCGCAAGTGACTGGTAGAATGGGGAGGCGAGGCGACTCGCCTCCCTTCTTCTTCCCGGAGGGAAATTCGTGGACGTCCGTCTCCTCAACCATACGCCCGAGCCCGAGCGCGCCATCGCGGCCGCCGCTCGGCTGTGTTACGCGCCGGTGGGCGCGGCGGAGCTGCTCGAAGCGATGAGCGACGACGCCGTCCGCAAGGTGCTGCGGACGATCATGCGCTCCGGTCACCTCTCCGCGCTCGAGCACGCGAGCTACACGTTCGCGGTCGACGGCGTCTCCCGCGCGCTCACGCATCAGCTGGTGCGGCACCGGCTCGCGAGCTACAACCAGCAGTCGCAGCGCTACGTGAAGGCGGAGACGGAAGCGTTCGTCGTGCCGCCCACGGTGCTCACCTCGGCCGAGGGGGCGGACGTCTTCGACGCCGCGATGAGCGCGGCATGGGAGGCATATCGCGCCCTGCTGGCGGCCGGCATCCCTGCCGAGGACGCCCGCTACGTGCTTCCGAACGCGGCCGAGAGCAAGATCGTCGTGACGATGAACTGCCGGGAGCTGCTGCACTTCCTCACGCTTCGGTGCTGCAAGCGCGCTCAGTGGGAGATCCGGGAGCTGGCGCTGGCGATACTCGCGCTCGCCGAGCCCACGGCGCCCTACATCTTCATGGACGCCGGCGCGGCGTGCCGCCGCGGGCCGTGCCCTGAGGGCACGATGACGTGCGGCGACCCGTACCCGAAGGCGCCGAAGCGGTGAGGCGCCGGCTCGATCAGGCCGCGATCGACGTGTTCATCATCGCCCCGCCGCTGGCCGCGGTGGCGTGGCTGATCCTGCTGTCGGGCCGGTTCGACGAGCTCGCGACCGCGATCCTGTGGGTGCTGTTCTTCATCGCCGTCCGGCCGCTGATCTGGCTGTGGGCGGCGAGCCGTGACTCGGTCGGGCCTGGGCGCGCGGCCGCGTACCGCGAGCGTCAGAGGCACTCGGTGAACACCGCGTTCGCCGCGAGCGTGCTGATCGGGCTGGCCGCGTTCGACGTCCTTCCGCTGCCCGGCGGCCCCTACTGGACGAGCCAGCCTCGCGCGTCATTCGCGCTCGTGCCCGTGGTGGTATACCTCGTGTGGCTGGCGTTCCAGGCAGACATCCCGGCCGAGGTGTCCTCCGGCTACAAGCGGCTCTTCGGCCGCGAGGAAGGAAGCTAGTGTCCGAGGTCGAACGCACGCACATAGGCGGTCAGGCCGTCCTCGAGGGCGTCATGATGCGCGGCAAGTTCAACTGGGCTGTGGCCGTGCGCGAGTCCGGCGGCCACATACATGTCGAGGAGCACGACCTCCCGCACTCGGCCGCACGCGAGCACGCGTGGCTGCGCTGGCCGGTGATCCGCGGCGTTTGGGGCTTCTACGAGACGATCCGCCTGGCGTTGCAGGCGTTCGCGATCTCCGCCGAGCACGCGGCCGTGGGCGATGGGGGCGAAGAGGGCGAGGCCCCCGCGACTCTCTCCTCGGCCGAGGTCGCTTTCACGCTGGTCCTCGGTCTGGCGCTCGCGGTCGGGCTCTTCATCGTGCTGCCGGCGGTTGCGACCAACCTGCTCGGCCGCACGATCCGCGACAACCTGCTGCTGTGGAACCTCGTCAACGGCGTGCTGCGCCTCGGCGTGTTCTTCGCGTACCTGTGGGCGGTCGGCCGCGTGAAGGACGTCCAGCGCGTGTTCGCCTATCACGGCGCCGAGCACGAGATCATCCACACCTACGAGCACGGCGATCCGCTCGACGCCGAGCACGCGCACCGCTACGGGACGCTGCACGTGCGTTGCGGCACGTCGTTCCTGCTGATGGTCATGATCGTCGCGATGCTCGTATACATGCTGGTGCCGATCAAGCCCCTAGTACCGCGCATCCTGTCGCACATCCTGCTGCTCCCGGTCGTTGCCGGGCTGGCCTACGAGATCACGGTGAAGTGGGCCGGGACGCACGAGGGCAACCCGCTCGTCAAGGTGCTCCTGTGGCCGGGGATGCAGCTGCAGCGCATGACCACGCGTCCGCCGGACGACTCGATGATCGAGGTCGCGGTCGCGGCAGTTACGCCCGTGATCGAGCGCGAACTCGCCGAGGCACGGACCGCCGAGGCGGCGCCCGAGGCGCCGGGGGAGGATCTCACCTAGGCGGCACCATGCTTGCTGCGTCATCGGCGTCCCCGGCAGACCAAGTGGTATCGTTGCATGCCGGGGATCCCACCACTCGAAAGCGGATGCTAGAGGCATGAACGAGAAGCTCCAGTCCATACTCGACAGCTACGACGAGCTCACCGCGCGCCTGGGTGAGCCGGACGTGCTGGCGGACCAGAAGGAGTACGCGCGCCTGGCGAAGTCGCACGCCGAGATGTCGGCGCTCGCGATGAAGATCCGCACCTACCTCGGCGTGGCGGCGGAGATCGAGGAAGCCCGCGAGATGCAGCGCTCCGAGTCCGACCCGGAGATGCGCGAGTTCGCGGCGGAGACGCTGCACGACGCCGAGGCGCGGCGCGAGGGGCTCGAGGACGAACTCAACGCGATGATGCTGCCGAAGGACCCGAACGACGACAAGAACATCATCGTGGAGATCCGCGCGGGGACCGGCGGGGACGAGGCGGGGCTGTTCGCGGGCGACCTGTACAACATGTACACGCGCTATGCCGCCGGCCGGCGCTGGAAGGTCGAGGTCATCGACGCCTCCGAGAACGAGGTGGGCGGCTTCAGGGAAGTGACTTTCGCGGTCAAGGGCCCCAGCGTCTACTCGAAGATGAAGTTCGAGTCCGGCGTGCATCGCGTCCAGCGGATCCCTCAGACGGAGTCCGGCGGGCGCATCCACACGTCGACAGCGACCGTGGCCGTGCTTCCCGAGGCCGAGGACGTCGAGGTCGAGGTCAACCCGAGCGATCTTAGGATCGACGTGTTCCGCAGCTCCGGCCCGGGAGGGCAGTCGGTCAACACCACCGACTCCGCGGTGCGCATCACCCACCTGCCGACGGGGCTCGTCGTCAGCTCCCAGAACCAGAAGTCGCAGCTGCAGAACAAGGACGCGGCGATGCGGGTGCTGCGCGCGCGGCTGTACGAGATCGAGATCGAGAAGCAGCAGGCCGAGCTCGGCGCCGCGCGGCTCGCGCAGATCGGCACCGGGTCGCGTTCCGAGAAGATCCGCACGTACAACTTCCCGCAGGACCGCATCACCGACCACCGCATCGGACTCACCGTGCACAACCTGCCCGGCGTTCTCATGGGCGACATCGAGCCGATAGTCGAGGCGCTGGCGGCGGCCGACCGCGCGGAGCGGTTGAAGGCGGTCGTCTAGGTGCTCGATCCGGGGACCGGGCACCGGTGACCGAGCGCGTCTGGACGATCCGCGACGCGCTCGGCTGGACCACCGACTACTTCACGCGCAAACAGGTCCCGGAGCCTCGACGCTCGTCCGAGTGGCTCCTCTCCGCGGCGACGGGCCTTTCGCGCGTCGAGCTGTACGCGTTCCACGACCGGCCGTTGTCCCCGGAGGAGCGCGCGCGCTTCCGCGAGGGGATCGAGCGGCGCGCGGCGGGGGAGCCGTTGCAGTACGTGACCGGCGAGATGCCCTTCCGCCACCTGGTGCTGCGCGTGCGCCCCGGCGTGTTCATCCCACGGCCGGAGACCGAGGTGCTCGTCGACGTCGCGCTCGCCGCGCTGCCGGCCGGCCACGAGACCATCGCGATCGACCTGTGCACCGGCTCCGGAGCGGTCGCGGTGTCGCTCGCGCTCGAGAACCCCTGGGCGGTCGTCTACGCGTCCGATCTCAACCCGCTCGCCGTCGAGACGACGTGGGACAACGCCGCTCGCGCCGGCGTGGGCGGGCGGGTGAACGTCTTCGAGGGCGACCTGTTCTCGCCGCTGCCCGAAGAGCTGAAGGGGCGCGTCCCGCTCATTGCCGCGAACCCTCCCTACATCCCCTCGGCCGACATCCCGACGCTGCCCGCCGAGGTGCTCGGCTTCGAGCCGCGTCTCGCGCTGGACGGCGGGCACGACGGGCTCGAGACGGCCCGCCACATCGTCGCCGAGGCGCCCGAGTGGCTGGCTCCGGGCGGCATGCTGGCGATGGAGCTCGACGAGACGCGCGTCGCCGGCATGGCGCGCGAGATGGAGGCCGCGAGGTGGCGCGACGTCAGCGTGACACGCGATCTGACCGGACGCGAGCGGGTCGTCAGCGGGCGGCGACCCGGCTAGCGCGGGATGTGAGGACGAACGGCCGAGGAAGCGGGGCGTGCGGTCCTAGCCGCGCGCCGGATGGCTCTCCCACATCCGGGCGGGAGGTGGTATGAATGACTTGTAGACGGTCGCGACCTCGTGGGACGCCTGCGGGGGAGCCGATGCAAGGAGGCGGTCTGCGATGAGCAAGGTGTTCCACATCGACCCGGAGAACCCTTCCGCAGAAGTCATCAACCTCGCCGCTTCGGTACTCAGAGACGGCGGGGTTGTTCTTTTCCCGACGGAAACGGTCTACGGCATAGGGGCCTCGTCGGATTCCTGGTACGGCGCGCAGGAACTGTTCGACATCAAGATGCGGCCGCTATCCAAGCCGCTGCCGTGGCTGGTCGAGGACGACGACGCCCTCGACCGGTACGGCGTCGAAGTGCCCGTCTATGCGCACGCGCTCGCCAAGCGCTTCTGGCCGGGCGAGCTGACGATCGTCGTGAAGGCCTCGGACCTCGTGGGCCGGGACTTCCGTGACGACCGCGGCACGGTCGCGCTGCGCTGCAGCAGTCATGAGGTCGTACAGGAGCTCATCCGCGCGAGCGGCCAGCCGATCGCGTCGACCTCGGCCAACACCAGCGGCATCCCCGCGGTCGCGAAGTTCGAGGACCTCGAGGCGCGCATCCTCGCCTCGGCGGACGTCGTGCTGGACGCGGGCGAGGCGCACATCGGCGTGCAGTCGACCGTAGTGGACTGCACGGGTCCCGAGCCCGTCGTGGTCCGCGAGGGTGCGATCCCGGCCGAGGAGATCATGGCCTCCGCGCACGCGCTGGAGAACTAGGCGCAGGCGGACTTGGCCGCCATGCGACTCGCGGGATCGAGCTGACCCACTTCGTTCGCAGCTCATCCCGCGCGCCGCGTGCGCATACGCTACAATGAGCGGGTCCCGTCACGGTTCCCGGAGGTCCTTCTTTGCGCATCCACCTTGGCAGCGATCACGCGGGATTCGCTATGAAAGAGCAGGTCAAGGCGTATCTGGAGGCCGGGGGTCACGACGTGACGGATGCGGGCCCGTCCGCCGAGGAGCCCGTGGACTACCCCGTGTACGCCGGCGCCGTCGCCCGCGCGGTCGCGCGCGGCGACGCGGACTTCGGCGTGCTGGTGTGCGGCACCGGGCTCGGGATGGCGATCGCCGCGAACAAGGTCCGCGGTGTCCGCGCCGTACAGGTCACGGACCCCGAGTTCGCGCGGATGGCGCGTCTGCACAACGACGCGAACGTCCTTGCGCTCGCCGGCCGCTACACCGGTCTCCCCACGGCCGAGCGGATCCTCGACACCTTCCTCGGCACCGCCTTCGAGGGCGGCCGGCATCAGCGGAGAGTGGACATGATAGGCGCGATCGGACACGACGGGACCGAAGGGGAGTAGGCATGGCATCGGAGTCGATCAGGCGTACGGATCCGGAGATCGCCGCGGCGATCGACGCGGAGCTCGCGCGGCAACGCGGCACGATCGAGCTCATCGCGTCGGAGAACTTCACGTCCATGGCCGTGCTCGAGGCGATGGGCACGGTGCTCACCAACAAGTACGCCGAGGGCCTGCCGGGCAAACGCTACTACGGCGGCTGCGAGAAGGTCGACGTCGTCGAGGACCTCGCCCGGCAGCGCGCGTGCAAGCTGTTCGGCGCCGATCACGCCAACGTGCAGCCGCACGCGGGCGCTCCCGCCAACCTCGCGGTGTACTACGCCGTGTGCGACCCGGGCGACACCGTGCTCGCGATGAGCCTCGCCATGGGTGGCCATCTCACCCACGGCTCCCCCGTCAACTTCTCCGGCAAGTGGTTTGACATCGTCGCCTACGGCTTGAAGCCGGACACCGAGACCATCGACTACGACGAGGTCGAGCGGCTCGCGAAGGAGCATCGGCCGAAGATGATCATCGCGGGCGCCTCGGCGTATCCGCGCATCATCGACTTCGAGCGGTTCGCCGGCATCGCCCAGGAGGTCGGCGCGGTACTCATGGTGGACATGGCGC
Organism: Coriobacteriia bacterium; assembly: GCA_036504755.1. GTDB lineage: Bacteria > Actinomycetota > Coriobacteriia > Anaerosomatales > JAJZPX01 > JAJZPX01. The sequence continues at coordinate 266,675 of DASXUP010000007.1, read as the reverse complement.
ACATCGCCGGGCTCGTCGCGGCCGGAGCGCACCCGTCTCCCGTGCCGTACGCCGACTTCGTGACCTCCACCTCGCACAAGACGCTGCGCGGTCCGCGCGCCGGCTTCGTGCTGTGCAAGGAGCAGTGGGCGACTGCGCTGGACAAGGCCGTCTTCCCGGGCCTGCAGGGCGGCCCGCTGGAGCACATCATCGCCGCGAAGGCGGTCGCCTTCCACGAGGCGATGCAGCCGGAGTTCAAGACATACATCGACCAGGTGATCGTCAACGCCCGGGTGATGGGCGAGGCGATGGCCGAGGGCGGCCTGCGCCTCGTCTCCGGCGGCACCGACAACCACCTGCTGCTCGTCGACCTGACGCCCGCGGGTGTCACCGGCAAGGACGCGCAGAACCTGCTCGAGGGCGTCGGGATCACCACCAACAAGAACGCGATCCCGAACGAGACGCTCTCGCCGTTCGTGACCTCGGGCATCCGGGTCGGCTCTCCCGCGATCACCACGCGGGGCTTCGGCGAGGCCGAGGCGCGCCGGGTCGGCGAGCTTCTCGCGAAGGCCATCTGGGGCAAGGACGACCAGTCGGTCCTGGATGCCGTGCATGCGGAGGTCGACGAGCTTCTAGCCGCGCACCCGCTGTATCCTGAGCTGTGATCCGGCAGCCGGTGGGAAGGAGCGTGCAAACGTGATCGAGCGAGCCGAGTGGGCCGGCAGGGTAGTGCATATGGACCACCCGCTGATCCAGCACAAGCTGTCGTACCTGCGCGACATCGACACCGGCGCCAAGGACTTCCGGGAGCTCGTGAAAGAGCTCGCGATGCTCATGGCGTACGAGGCGACGCGCGACTTCCATCTCGCCGAGACCGTCGTCACCACGCCGATCACGGAGACCACGACGAAGGTGCTCGCGGGCAAGAAGGTGGCGGTGATCCCGATCCTGCGCGCCGGCCTCGGCATGGTCGAGGGCATCCTCGAACTCATCCCGGCCGCCCGTGTGGGCCACATCGGGCTCTACCGCGACCCGGAGACCCTCGAGCCGGTAGAGTACTACTGCAAGCTGCCGGAGGACATCGGCGAGCGGGACGTGCTGATCGTCGATCCCATGCTCGCCACCGGCGGGTCCGCATCAGCCGCCGTCGAGTTCCTGCGCCGCCGAGGTGCACGCGAGATCAAGCTCCTCGTGCTCATCGCGGCGCCCGAGGGCATCCAGCGCGTGATCGACGAGTGCGAGGACGTGACGATCTACGCATGCGCGGTGGACGCCCACTTGAACGACCACGGCTACATCGTGCCCGGCCTCGGCGACGCAGGCGACCGGCTGTTCGGCACGAAGTAGGGCCCGAAGACCGCGGAAGGCACGACCACGAGCGAGACACGACCCAGCTGGGACGACTACTTCATGACGATCGCCGGGCAGGTGGCCGGCCGGTCGACGTGCCTGCGGCGCCACACCGGCGCCGTCATCGTGAAGGATCGCCGCATCCTGGCAACGGGCTACAACGGCACCCCGCGCGGGCTGCGGCACTGCGAGGAGGTTGGCTGTCTGCGGGAGCAGCGCGGCATAGCCTCGGGAAGCCACCACGAGCTGTGCCGCGGCATCCACGCGGAGCAGAACGCGGTGATCCAGGCGGCGCTGTACGGTACGGCCATCGAGGGCTCGGTCATCTACACTACGCACCAGCCGTGCGTGCTGTGCGCGAAGATCCTCATCAACGCCGGGGTCTCGGAGATATACTTCCGGGACGCCTACCCTGACGCCCTGTCGGAGGAGCTGCTGGCCGAGGCCGGCATCTTCCCCGTGAGGGTGTCGCCCGACAAGAAGGACTGACGATAGCGTGGGTTGGAAGCACTACCTGTTCCTCCTGGCCGTCGCCGCGGCCGTCACGCTGGCGCTGACCCCGCTGGTGCGCTCGTGGTCCCTGCGGCGCGGCATCCTGGACCACGGCGGAGGACGCAAGGTGCACACCGGCGCCATCTCCCGTCTCGGCGGTCTCGCCATGTTCGCCGGGTTCGCCGCGGCGTTCGTCGTCGAGTACGTGGGGGAGCGCTACGTCGGATGGGGCGGCGGGATGCTCAGGGCGGACGGGCAGCTCGTGGGCGTTCTGCTCGGCCTGCTGGTCATATTCGCGGTCGGCGTGGTCGACGACGTGTTCACTCTCAGCCCCGGCGTGAAGTTCGGCGGGCAGCTGCTGGCCGCGTTCATCGTCATCGCGATGGGCCTCAAGGTGGAGTTCCTCGGCAATCCCCTCGGCGGCGGTCTAGTCGACATCGGGTTCCTGAGCTACCCGATAACGCTGCTCTGGATACTCGGGTTCACCAACGTCATCAACCTCATCGACGGTCTCGACGGCCTGGCGGCCGGTGTCACGGCCATCGCGGTCACGAGCTTCCTCGTGCTGGCGGTACAGGGCAACCAGCTCGTCGCGGCGACGCTCGCCGCGGTGCTCATCGGCTGCTGCCTGGGCTTCCTGCGATACAACTTCAACCCGGCGTCGATCATCATGGGCGACTCAGGTGCGCTCTTCCTGGGCTTCGCGCTCGCCTGCATCTCCCTTCTGGGCGTGATGAAGTCCGTCGTGGCCATCACGCTCGTGGTGCCGCTGCTCGTCATCGGCGTGCCGATCTTCGACACCGCCTCGGCGATCATCCGGCGCGCCCGGCATGGGCAGCCGATCCAGGAGGCCGACCGCGGGCACATCCACCATCGTCTGCTCGACCGCGGGTTCAACCAGCGCCAGACGGTCGTCATCATCTACGTCTGGTCGATCGGCCTGGCCGTCGGGGGGTACGCGATGCGCTACGTGCCCGGCTTCATCAAGCTCGGCGCGTTCGTCGTCCTCGGCGTCCTGTCAGCGCTCATGGCGAGCTGGCTGGGACTGTTCGAGGCTGTCCACATGCACTCGGACGTGCAGGGATACGACGACTGACCCGGCCCGTTCGAGGATTCCTTGTTGCCCCCGAACACTTGTTGTACGATTGTCACGCTTTCTGGCCCCTCCCCCCGGGCCGACAGGCAACCTCCTGCACTCGCTAGGCGGCGGGCACGCTCGTGTCCGGTCTCTCCTACGCGCCGCCGGGGTCTTGTGCGTCCGTTCGGGGAGGGCTCACGAGGCCGACCGGCAAGTACGACGCGTGTGTATGGGGGTCTGGGAAACTGTCCGCTCCAACTGTCTCGATCGGCGCCCCGGCGCTGCTGGCGGATCCGCTCCTCGCTGCGGTCCTCGGACTCGCGCTCGGGGTCGGCCTGCTGTTCGCCTCGCGCCGCGCCTCCAGGCTGATCACACCCGACGACCCCGCCATCGGCATGGCGAAGGTCCTCGTCGCGAACGCGGCCGTGATGTGCGCCGCCCTGGCATCCCTCGCGGCCTACTACGTCTTCGCCCGCGCGGCGCTCTCGTTCTTCGGAATCGCTCTGGTGGCCGGCTTCCTGGTCTCCGCGAGCGTTGAGCTGTTCAGGTTCGGCGGTCTGGCGACCGGCGTCACACGAAGGAGGTAGCAGGCTTCCGTGGATAAGATCGGTCCGGGCGTAGAAGAGCTGCTCCACGAGCTCAGCGTAATGACGGTGAACGGCCACAAGGTCCCTGTGCTGGGCGGCCCGTTCGTGCTCACCAACTACATGTTCTGGCTGCTTGTGGCGTTCGTCGTCACGCTCGTGTTCTTCATCGTCGCGTCTCGCAAGGTGTCGCTGGTCCCGAAGGGCGTCGGCAACCTCGCCGAGATGGGCGTCGAGTTCGTGCGCGACGGCATCTGCATCGACGTGATCGGGCCCGAGGGGAAGAAGTACTTCCCGTTCGTGGCCACGGCGTTCTTCTTCATCTTGTTCAACAATCTCATCGGGCTGATCCCCGGCGCGAAGCCGGGCACCGGCACGATGGGCACGACGGTCACGTGGGCCGTCATGGTCTTCCTGCTCTACAACTTCATCGGCTTCCAGAAGCACGGCGCGTGGGGCTACATCAAGAGCTTTGCGCCCTCGGGCGACGTGCCGCTCCCGCTGAAGCTGTTCGTGTGGCTGCTCGAGGTCATCAGCCACCTGGTGCGGCCGCTGACGCTGTCGGTCCGACTCTTCGCCAACATGTACGCGGGCCACGTCACGCTCGGAGTCTTCGCGCTGTTCGTCGTGCTTCTCTCCGAGGCCGCCGGTCCGGTCAAGGTGCTGGCGGTCCTGCCGCTCGCGCTGCAGATCATCATGTACGCGTTCGAGGTCTTCGTCGCGCTGATCCAGGCGTACGTGTTCGCGATCCTTACAGCGGTCTACATCGGCGGTGCGGTCCACGCCGGCGAGCACTAGGAGATCACGCCGAGCCCCGGCGTAATTGAGAAACGGGTTTCTACCGTCTTAGAGGAGGAAAAAGTGGTTGGTTCTCTGTCCGTTCTGGGTGCTGGTCTCGCGTTCGGTCTCGGTGCAATCGGCCCCGGCCTCGGCATCGGCATGATCGCCGGCAAGGCGATCGAGGGCATGGCTCGTCAGCCCGAGATGGCCGGCCGTCTGCAGACGACGATGTTCCTGGGTATCGCGTTCACCGAGGCCATCGCACTGCTGGGATTCGTCCTCGCCTTCATCCTGCAGGCCGCCAAGTAAGTCGGAAGGCCGACTAGGAGAAGGTGAAACATGGAAGCGATTCTGCCTAAGTTCGCGGAGATCTGGCCGTCCCTGGTCGCCTTCCTCGTGCTGTTCGTCGTGCTGTGGAAGTTCGCGCTCCCGCCGATCACGAACATGCTCGACAAGCGCGCGGAGACCATCCGCGAGTCGCTGGAGAAGGCCGAGGAGACGCGTGTAGAGGCCGAGAGGCTCTTCGAGGACTACAAGCAGCAGATGGCCGAGGCGCGCGGCGAGGCCGCGAAGGTGATCGAGCAGGGCCGCAAGGTGGCCGACGCGATGAAGGACGACATCGTCGCGAAGGCCAACGAAGAGGCCGCGAACGTCATCGCCAAAGCCAAGGAGACCATCGAGGCCGAGAAGAAGGCCGCGATGGCCGAACTGCAGAAGTCGGTCGCCGACCTGTCCGTGGCGGTGGCCGGCAAGCTCATCGGCGAGAAGCTCTCCGCCGAGGAGCACGCGAAGCTGATCGACCGCTACATCCAAGAGGTGGGAAGCCTCAAATGAGAAGCAGCGAGATCGCCGGGACCTACGCGCGCTCGCTGTTCGAGCTCAGCAGCCTGACCGGCACCGTCACCGACGCCGAGGCGCAGCTGAACCAGGTCGTGGCAGCGATCCGCGGCCACGTCGACCTGCGGGACGCCCTGGCGGACCAGACGCTCCCGCCGGCGAAGAAGCGCGACGTCCTGCGCGAGATCTTCGGCGAGGCCGTCGTGCCCGCCGTGCTCTCGATAGTGCAGGTCGTGGTCGAGTCGGGGAACGTGGACGTGCTGGGCGAGGTCGCCGCGGCGTTCACCTCGCTCGTCGAGGACGAGCTGGGCGTCATTCCCGCCGAGGTGACCACCGCGGTCCCGCTGACGGAGGGGCTGCGGGCGTCGCTGTCCGCGAAGCTCGAGGACGCCCTCGGCAAGCGTGTCGTGCTGCGCGAGAAGGTCGACGCGTCGATCCTCGGCGGCATCATCATCAACGTCGCCGGACGCGTGCTGGACGGGAGCCTGCTCAAGCAGCTGAACGGCATGCGGACGGCTCTCTCTACCGCTTCGGCAGGAGGTGAGGCGTAAGTGGCGGACATCACCGCAACCACCATCAACGACGTGCTGAAGGCGCAGCTGGCGTCCTTCCGCACGTCCGTGGATGTCCGTGAGGTCGGCACCGTCGTGCAGATCGGCGACGGCATCGCGCGCGTGGAGGGTCTGCGCGGCGCGATGGCGGGCGAACTGCTCGAATTCTCCGGCGACCACGGCGAGACGATCATGGGCATGGCGCTCAACCTGGACGAGAACGAGGTCGGCGCCGTGCTGATGGGCGAGTACGCCCTCGTCAAGGAGAACTCGACCGTCCGGTCCACGGGCCGCATCGTCGAGGTCCCGTGCGGCCGCGGACTCATCGGCCGCATCGTCAACCCGCTCGGCCGGCCCATCGACGGCAAAGGCCCGATCGCGGCCGAGGGGATGCGCCCCGTCGAGTTCAAGGCGCCCGGCGTCGTGCAGCGCCAGCATGTGCACGAGCCGGTGCAGACCGGCATCATGGCCGTCGACGCGATGATCCCGATCGGCCGAGGACAGCGCGAGCTCATCATCGGCGACCGCCAGACCGGCAAGACGGCTATCGCGGTCGACGCGATCATCAACCAGAAGGGCACGGGCGTCATCTGCGTCTACGTGGCGATCGGGCAGAAGGCCTCCACGGTCGCCGAGGTCGTCCGCACCTTGGACTCGTACGGCGCCATGGACTACACGATCGTCGTGGCCGCCAATGCCTCCGACCCTGCTCCGCTCCAGTACATAGCACCCCTCGCGGGCTGCGCCATGGGCGAGTTCTTCATGTACAACGGCGAGGACGGCAAGCCCGCGAGCAAGGACAACCCGGGCCGCGCGGTCCTGTGCATCTACGACGACCTGAGCAAGCAGGCCGTCGCGTACCGCCAGATGTCGCTCACGCTGCGTCGCCCCCCGGGCCGCGAAGCGTACCCGGGCGACGTCTTCTATCTGCACAGCCGGCTGCTGGAGCGCGCCGTGAAGATGAACGAGGAGCTGGGTGCGGGCTCGCTGACGGCGCTGCCGGTCATCGAGACGCAGGCCGGCGACGTGTCGGCCTATATCCCGACCAACGTCATCTCCATCACCGACGGCCAGATCTTCCTGCAGTCCGACCTCTTCTTCCAGGGCGTCCGTCCCGCCATCAACGTGGGCATCTCGGTGTCCCGCGTAGGCGGCGACGCGCAGATCAAGGCGATGAAGCAGGTGGCGGGCAGCTTGCGGCTCGACCTTGCGAGCTACCGGTCGCTGGCGGCGTTCGCGCAGTTCGGGTCGGACCTCGACAAGGCGACGCAGCAGCAGCTGGCGCGAGGCGAGCGCCTCGTCGAGCTGCTGAAGCAGGGCCGCTACGTGCCGATGACGGTCGACCGTCAGGTCATGGCGATCTTCGCCGGCGTCAACGGCTACCTCGACGACGTCGCCGTGGAGAACGTGCTGCGGTTCCGCGACGAGTTCCTCGACTTCGTCGAGAGCGCGCACCCCGAGATCGGGCAGACCATCTCGGCCGAGAAGGTCATCAGCGACGAGACGAAGGCGGCGCTGGCGGCCGCTCTCGACGAGTTCGGCCGCAACTTCGTGGCGGGCTAGCGGGAGAGGACGATGCCGAACCTTCGCGACATCAAGAAGCGGATCGAGAGCGTGCACTCCACGCAGCAGATCACACGCACCATGGAGATGGTGTCGACCGCCAAGATCCGGAAGGCGCAGGACCGCATCGAGTCGGCGCGCCCATACGCGCTGGCGATGGTCGAGGTGCTCGGCAACGTGGCCCGCTACGTCTCAGGCGCGTCGCACCCGCTGCTCGAGACGCATCCGCAGCGCAAGCGCGCGATGGTCATCGCGGTGACTTCCGACCGCGGCCTCGCGGGCGCGTTCAACAGCAACATCCTGCGCCTCGCCGAGGACGTCATGCGCCGTGAGCGCGCGGACGGGGTCGAGACCGAGGTGATCGCGTCCGGGAAGAAGGCGATCGGCTACTTCCGCTACCGCGGCATCGAGCCGGTGGCCTCCTACCGCGACATCTCGGACAAGCCGACGTTCGCCGACGCGAAGGCGATCGCGAGCCACGTCATCGGCGCATACAGCGCCGGCGACCTGGACGCGGTGTACGTGGTCTTCAACCACTTCAAGAACGTGGCCGAGCAGCGTCCTGAGATCCATCAGCTGCTCCCCATAGAGCGCACGGTCATGGAGAGTGCCGCCGAGGAGCTGACGGTGCGGCCCGAGTACATGTTCGTGCCGTCGCCGGCCGCGGTGCTCGAGAAGCTGTTGCCGACGTACGTGGAGACGCTCATCTACCGCGCGCTGATGGAGTCGGCCGCGGCGGAGCAGGGCGCCCGCCGCACGGCGATGAAGTCGGCGACGGACAACGCGACGGAGATGATCAACACGCTCACCCGCAGCTACAACCGCGCCCGGCAGGCCGCGATCACGAACGAGATCGCGGAGATCGTCGGCGGCGCGGCCGCGCTGGAGGATGAGTGAGATGGCAACCAAGGAGAAGGAAGCCCCTATGAACGTGGGACGTGTCGTTCGCGTCATCGGCCCGGTCATCGACGTGGAGTTCGATCCGGACAAGATGCCCGCGATCTACAACGCGCTCAAGGTGGACGGCGAGACCCCGATCGGCGAGATCCACCTCGTGGCCGAGGTCCAGCAGCACCTCGAGGGCAACTTGGTCCGCGCGGTCGCGATGTCCTCGACGGACGGCCTGTCGCGCGGGATGGAGGTCGTCGACACGGGCGACTACATGAAGATGCCTGTCGGCCCGTCCACCCTCGGCCGTATCTTCAACGTGCTCGGCGAGCCCGTGGACGGCGGTCCGGCGGTCACGCCGGAGGCCATGTACCCGATCCATCGCGACGCGCCGGAGTACGAGGACCTCGAGTCCAAGACGGAGATCTTCGAGACCGGGATCAAGGTCGTCGACCTGCTCGAGCCGTACATCCGAGGTGGCAAGACCGGCCTGTTCGGCGGCGCCGGCGTCGGCAAGACGGTCATCATCATGGAGCTCATCAACAACCTCGCGCAGGCGCACGGCGGCACGTCCGTGTTCACCGGCGTGGGCGAGCGCACCCGTGAGGGCACCGACCTCTGGATCGAGATGAAGGAGTCGGGCGTCATCGAGAAGACCGTGCTCGTGTACGGCCAGATGAACGAGCCTCCCGGAGCCCGTCTCCGTGTCGGTCTCGCGGGGCTGACCGCGTGCGAGTACTTCCGCGACCAGGGCCAGGACGTGCTGCTCTTCATCGACAACATCTTCCGCTTCACCCAGGCCGGCTCCGAGGTCTCGGCGCTCCTCGGCCGTATGCCGAGCGCCGTGGGTTACCAGCCCACGCTGGCCACCGAGATGGGCGAGCTGCAGGAGCGCATCACGTCCACGAAGCGCGGGTCGATCACGTCCGTGCAGGCGATCTACGTCCCCGCCGACGACCTCACCGACCCGGCGCCCGCCACGGCGTTCAGCCACCTCGACGCGACGACCGTCCTCTCCCGCGGCATCGCGGAGCTGGGCATCTACCCCGCGGTCGACCCGTTGGCCTCCACGTCGCGCGCGCTGGACCCCGGCGTCGTCGGGCAGGACCACTACGACGTCGCGCGTGCGGTGCAGCAGGTGCTGCAGCGCTACAAAGACCTGCAGGACATCATCGCGATCCTCGGCATGGACGAGCTCTCCGAGGAGGACAAGCTCGTGGTCACCCGCGCGCGCAAGATCCAGCAGTTCCTCAGCCAGCCGTTCCACGTGGCCGAGCAGTTCACGGGCATGAAGGGCGCCTACGTGAAGCTCGAGGACACGATCCGCGGGTTCAGGGAGATCGTCGAGGGCAAGCACGACGACATCCCGGAGCAGGCTTTCCGGTACGTGGGCACCATCGAGGAGGCCCTCGCGGCCGCCGAGAAGCTCGCCGCGACGGCGTAAGGGGACCGCGAGAATGGCACGCACACTCCTGTGTGAGATCGTGACCCCCGAGCGCATCCTGTATCACAACGAAGCGCAGATGGTCGTCGCGCCGGCGGCCGACGGCGAGATCGGCATCCTGCCGCTGCACGCGCCGCTGGTGGCGCTGCTGAAGCCGGGCGAGATACGCGTACGCCTGGACGACAACGAGGTCGACTGGATCGCGACGTCCGGCGGATACCTCCAGGTGCACGAGGACAAGGTCATCGTGCTGGCGGACCGCGCCGAGCTGGCGAGCAGGATCGACGTGGGCCGCGCGCGCGAGGCGATGGAGGCCATCCAGTCGCGCATCCGCGACCTGCCCGAGAAGGACGAGGCGGCGCTGGACGAGCTCAAGTGGTACGAGGTGCAGATCGCGGTGGGCAGCAAGGCGAAGTAGGAGCTTCCCGCCGAGCGCGGCAAGAAGGCGGCCGGGAGGTCCCGGCCGCCTTCTTGCGTCTTCCGGCCGCCGCTAGAGGATGGCGTGCAGCGCCTGCACCACGCGATCCACCTCGGCGTCCGTCATCGACGGGAAGAGCGGGAGCGAGACGACGGAGTCACCGGCCAGCTCGGACTCGGGGAACATGCCCGGCCTGAAGCCGTACGCCTCACGGTAGTAGGGGTGCAGGTGGACGGCGCGGAAATGGACGCCCACGCCGATGCCCCGCGCCTGCAGCGCCGCCATCAGCTCGTCACGGGAGAGCGGCGAGCCGGGCGTCACGCGCACGACGTAGAGGTGGTACGCGGTCTTCACGTAGTCCCGGCGCTCCATTAGGCGCAGCGCGGGAAGGTCGTGCAGGCCCTCGTCGTAGCGTTCCGTGAGGCGCTTGCGCGACTCCCGGAAGCCGTCGACCTTCCGGAGTTGGGCGAGGCCGAGGGCGGCTTGGATGTCGAACATGTTGTACTTGAAGCCGGGCGCGACGATGTCGTAGTGCCGGTAGCCTTCGTCGGTGTAGCGCTTCCACGCGTCGCGGCTGATCCCGTGCAGCGCGAGGATCTGCGCGCGCTCCGCGAGCGAGGCGTCGCCGGTGGTCAGCATCCCGCCCTCGCCGGTGGTGATGTTCTTCGTGGCGTAGAAGCTGAACGCGGCGGCATCGCCCAGCGAGCCGACCGGGCGCCCGCGGTACTCGGACTCCACGGCGTGAGCGGCGTCCTCCAGCACGCGGATCCCGCGCGGACGGACCACCGCGTCGATCTCGTCCATGTCGCACGGGTGTCCCGCGAAGTGCACCGGGATGACCGCTTTCGTGCGTTCCGTGACGGCCGAGGCGAGCGCGTCCGGGTCCATGTTCAAGGTGTCCGGCTGGACGTCGCAGAACACCGGGGTCGCGCCGGTGTGCACGATGACGTTCGCGGTGGACGCGAAGGTCATCGGCGTCGTCACGACCTCGTCGCCGGGTCCAACCCCCATCGCGAGCAGGGCGACGTGCAGCGCCGCGGTGCACGAGTTCACTCCCACGCCGTGCGCCGCGCCGCGGTAGGCCGCGAACACGCGCTCGAACTCCTTGGTGCGCGGCCCGGTGGTCAGCCACCCGGAGCGGAGCACCTCGGTCACGGCCTGCTCTTCTTCGTCGCCGAGGCTCGGGCGGTGGAACATCAGGAAATCGTCAGACATCGGTCTCACCCTCCTCGGCCGCCATCCGGCGGCTCGCTACCACGATCCAGCTGAGACCCGCGGGCAGCGGCACCCAGCGGGCCAGCGCGCCTTCGGCCAGCGAGACCGCGCTCAGCGCCGCGTTCACCGGAGCCGCGGGGACCTCGAACTGCTCCGAGGCGTCCATGGAGCCGCTCGCCTCCTGTTCGCGCCGCCTTCTCGCGATCGGCAGCAGCGCCACCACGTAGCCGCTGGAGGCGCGGGCGGAGAGGCCCGCAGCGTCGATCAGTCGCGTCAGGGCCGCCGGGGTGTACCGCCGGTGATGCCCGGCCGCCTCGTCGCTCGGCCCGTATAGCTCGGGCCACATCGGGACGGACACGACGATCCGGCCGCCCGGAGTGAGCATCCGCGTGAGCCGAGCGAGGAGATCCGCGTCGTCCTCCACGTGCTCTAGGACGTCGAGGCAGGAGATCAGGGTGAACGGTCCGCTCGGGAAACCCGGAGCATCGAGGTCCTCGGCGCGGGTGACCGACTCGTAGTCGCCGTAGGCCCCGCGCCCCAGCGCCTCGGCCGAGGCCTCGACGCCGAACAGCGAGCCGTAGCGCGCCAGGACGGCGCCCATGTGTCCGGTGCCGCATCCGAAGTCGAGCACGCGTCCGCCGCGGGGCGCACCGCCGCGCCGCAGCAGGCCGTCCACGGCGAGCCGGCGTCCGCGATACCACCAGTGACGCCGCATCCGGGAGGCGAGCTCGTGCGCTTCGCTACGCATCGCCGTGGCCATCAGTGGTACTCGACGGCTCCCGAGGCGGTGCGCACGGGGACGTGCTTCATCCACTCGAGCCTGCGCCACCACTCCTCGTTGCCCGCGTACCACTCGATCGTGCGGCGCAGTCCCTCGTCGAACCCGACGGCCGGCTTCCAGCCGAACCGCTCGCCGAAAGCGCCGGCGTCCGCGATGTGCTTCGCGACCTGCCCCGGCCGGTCGCCGATGTGCGTTATGAGCGACCGGTCCCGGCCGAGGATGTCGCACACCTTCTCGGCTATCGCGGAGACCGAGGTAGCGATGCCGGTGCCGAGGTTGTACACCTCGCATGTGGGCGTCTCCGGAGCGTGCAGCAGCAGGTCGATGGCCTCGCACGTGTCCTCGACGAAGAGCCAGTCCCTCGACGCCTCCCCGTCGCCGTGCACAGTGAGCGGGTCGCCGGCGAGCGCGCTGGTGATGAAGCGCGGGACGGCCTTCTCGAGATGCTGGTTCGGGCCGTAGTTGTTGAACGGCCGGACGATCACAGCGGGGATGCCGTACGTAGCGTGGTAGGAGTAGATGAGGCGGTCCGCCCCCGCCTTCGCCGCGGCGTACGGAGACATCGGGTTGAGAGGGTGGTCCTCGTCCATCGGCTCGCTGACCGCGCTGCCGTAGACCTCGGAGGTCGAGATGTGGATGAGCTTGCGGATGTGCGAGGACTTCGCGACCTCGTTGGCTATCGTCTGCGTCCCGATCACGTCGGTCGTGAAGAAGAGCGAGTTGTCGTAGATCGAGCGCGCCACGTGGCTCTCGGCGGCGAAGTGCACGATCGCGTCGGCTTTGTGCACCAGGTCGTGGACGAGGTCGGCGTTCGTGACGTTGCCGTACCAGAACGAGAAGCGGGGGTCGTCCGCGAACGTGGGGTCGAAGTTGTCGAGGTTGCCCGCGTACGTGAGGGCGTCGAGCACGAGTATCTCGTGGTCAGGGTAGCGGCGCATGATGTGCTTCACGAAGTTGCTGCCGATGAATCCCGCCCCGCCGGTCACAAGGATCCGCATTCCGCCTCCTGATCGGGAAGTGCCGCCATTCACGCGTCGAACCACCTGTGCAGCGCCGTCTCGGTCCGCCCGAAGCGGAATCCCAGCTTGGCGTACAAGTTCACCACCGCGGTGTTCCTCGCGGAGATGGTCGTGGCACAGTATGCCGCCTCGGCGGTCAACGCGTCGAGGGCGGCCGACCACAGCTCCGTGCCGAGACCGCGCCTGCCGAGGCTCGTGTCGATCGCGGTGAGCACCAGGTCGGCGACGGCCGGGGCGCCGGGCGCCGGCTCGACGATGCGGACCAGGAAGAACCCCGCGATCGTGCCGCCGGCCTCGAGCACCCAAGCCCGCCGCTGCGGGTCGCGCGCGGCGAACCATTCACGCGCCCAGCGCTCGTAGAACGCGTCCGCCGCGACCGCGTCGAATCCCGGGTCGTTGTGGAACCTGTCGGCCGAGAACGCCGTCCGGGCCATGCGGGCGACCGCCTCGGTATCCGCCTCGTTCGCCGGGCGCACGCGCGGCGAGCTCTCCCACGCCGCGCCGGCGAGCGCGAGCCACGGATGCAGGCGCGTCTCCTGGTAGCGCCAGCCCGCGGCCTCCAGCGCGTGCGTGCCGTGCAGGTCCTCGGCGGGAAGCACCGTCGAGCAGAACCGCAGTCCGAGATCCGCGCAGCGCCGCTCGACCCACTCCGCGAGGTCCGATGCCTCACGCGGGCCGGCGGAGATCATGTGCTCGAGCCGCCCCACCGGGAACCCGAAGTGCGCGCCGTCCCACTCTGACGCGCGCAGGACCGCGAGGCCGCGCGGCTGCCCACCGCTCTCGAGCACGACCGCCGAGGCGCCGGGCGCGTCCGCGGCCGAGAGGACCTCGGAGAGCGCGAGCGCGTGGCGCGGAGTGACGTCGTACGGGGGGCCGTCGAGGAGCCTCGATAGCGAGAAGCGGGAGACAACCGCCTCGGCTGACGCGGGAGAGAGAGGGTCCAGAGTCATCGCACGGCTCGGACGCCGGCGTCCTTCGCGTCGGCGCTCTCCGACGTGCGCTCCCGTGTGATGTAGTACGGGCGTCCCTGCACCTGCACGTAGATGCGGCCGATGTACTCGCCGACGACGCCCACCGCCGCGACCTGGATCCCCGCGAGGAAGAGCAGGACCGACAGGAACGTCGTGATGCCGATCGGGCCGGAACCGAAGAGGATGCGCCACACGATGAGCACGACGCTGGCGGCGAGCCCGACCAGGGACACGACGATCCCCGTGACCGACACCCACTGCAGCAGCGTGGTGGTGAACCCGGTGAGGATGTCGAAGGTCATGCGGACCAGGCGCCAGTAGCCGTACCGCGACTTGCCGTACTTGCGGGCAGCGTGCTCGACCGGGACCTCGACTATCGACACGCCGAGCCACGAGACGAGCGCGGTGATCGTCCGGTTCACCTCGGGGCAGCGGGCCAGCATGTCGATGACCTCGCGCTTGTACGCGCGCAGCATGCACCCGTAGTCGTGAAGCTTCACCCCCGTGAGCTTCGCCGTGATCGTGTTGACCAGCATGGAGGGGAGCCTGCGCAGCCAGATGTCGTGCCTCACGTAGCGCCAGCCGCTCGCGACGTCGCAGTCGGGGCCGAGGCGTTCGACCAGCTTCGGTATCTCCTCCGGCGGGTTCTGCAGGTCCGCGTCGAGGGTGACCACTATGTCTCCGCGCGAGGCGTCGAACCCGGCAGTGACGGCGGGGTGCTGACCGAAGTTGCGCTGGAGCCTGATCCCGACGACCTGCGGGTCGGCCTCCGCGGCTTCGCAGATGCGCGCCCATGTCGCGTCCGTGCTGCCGTCGTCCACGATGACGATCTCGAAGCTGCCGAGGGGGCCGACGCTGTTCGACACCCGCTCGACGAGCTCGGCCACGTTGTCCTGCTCGTTGAACGCGGGGATGACGACGGAGATGCGCGGACCGGCCCCTGAAGCCTCTGCAGGCACGTGACGCTCCTCTCGCAGGCTGGGTCGGGGACGAGAGGAATGGTACCATACGACGCGTCGCCGGCCGGGTCCCGGACGTCCGGCGGCCCGCGTCCACAACCGCTCGTCCCCCTTTCCGGAGGTCATGTGCACCGCTCCGACCGCACGTTCGTCTCCATCCTCGCAGGGCTGTGCCTGCTGGCGGCCGTCTTGGGCGTCGTGCTCGCGAACGGCCATCCGAAGCTGACGTACGACTCCGCCTTCTACCTCTCGGCGGGCGAGAACCTAGCGGCCGGTCACGGGTTGACGGTGGACATCACCAACGTCGCGAACCCGCTGCCCTACGAGCCGTTCAAGCGATGGCCGCCGCTGTACCCGATACTGATCGGCGTGCTGGCGGTCTTGCGGGTCCCGTCGATGTTCGCCGCGACGCTCGTCTCGGCAGTCGCGTTCGCGGCCACGCTCGCGTTCGTCGGCCTTCTCGGCCGGCAGTACGCGGGCCGGACGGGCGGCGTGGTCTCGGCGGCGCTCGCGCTCTTGTTCGTGCCGTACTGGATCATGGCGTCGAGCGCGCTCTCCGACATGCTGTTCACGGCGCTGGCGGCCGGATCCGTGTACTTCGTCTCGCGCCTTCTCGCCGACGAGGATCGTCCCCGGCGGCTGCTGCTGGCGGCTACGGGACTCGCTGCGGCGGCGGCGTTCACCCGCCACATCGGGGTGGTGATGGCGCTGTTCGGCGCCGTGGTCTTCACGGCCGAGGCGCTGCGCCGCAGGAGCCTGCGAGACCTGTGGCGCGGTGTGGGGTACGGCTTGGGGACCGTGCTGCCTCTCGGAGTATGGACCGCCTTCGACCCGCTCACCTGGGGCCTGGGCGCGCTGCGAACGGCCCCCGGGAAGGCGTCGTTCCTGCGGAACCTGTGGTTCGTCAAGCTCACGGCCTCGCGCGACTTCGGCGTGTACGTCCTGCATCCCGCGCTGAGCGTCGACACGCTGGCAGCCGTGGTGCGCGGCGCGGCGCTGCTGGCTGTGCTCGCCGTGGTGGCCGTCGGCGTCGTCCGCTGGTGGCGCCGCGGCCCAGGCGACTTCCCCGGGTCCGCGCTGGTGCCCGCGGCGTACGCGCTCGTCTACATGGTCGTCATCGCCGCTCTGCGCAGCCGCGCCAACTTCGCCTGGCTCGACAGCCGGCTCGTCTCCCCGGCGTACCCCGGGATGCTCGCGGTCATCGGAGCCGCCGCGGTGCTGATCGGCAAGCGCCTGGCGGCACGGATCCCCCGCTACCCGGTCGCGGGAGCCGTCGCGGCGGCATGCATCGTGCTCGTCATCCCGATCTGGGGCTCCGTTCCGTCAGTAGTGGCGCAGCAGCGCGCCGGCGCGGGCTTCGACGAGCCGTTCTGGCGCTATGAGCCGGGGATACGCGCGATATCCGAGCGTAGACCGGACTCGGTGATCACGAACGTCACCGCCCCGGTCTACCTGCAGACGCACGTGCCCGTCAAAGCGATGACCTCGGGCACGGCCACGTTCACCCTCGGCATCCTCGAGGAGTGCAGCCATCTTCGGGAGGACAGGTTCCTCGTCCACATCTTCAACCCGGACGATCCGCGGACCAGCAACGAGTTCGACGTGCCCGGCCTCATCGCCTCGCCGTCCTTCCGCGTTCTCATGCACACGCCCGGCGCACTGCTGCTCGAGCCCGTAGCGTGGCCGCCAGCCCGGGCCGCGGGCGTGACGCTGCGATCGACCATCCGCTGACGTACACGGGAATGCGGCGCGGCATGGTGGTACCCTTCCACCGGAGGGACGACACCGAGCGGGAAGGAGCCGGCAGCATGTCCTCTATCGTCGTGGCCGGTGGCCGCCGGCTCACCGGTGAGGTGCGCGTGGGTGGCGCCAAGAACTCGGCTCTCAAGCTCATGGCCGCCGCGTTGCTGGCGCCGGGCGTGTCTCGGCTCACCAACGTCCCGGCGATCGCCGACGTCGGCGTGATGCAGGACCTGCTCACCGGCCTCGGGGCGGCGGTCGAGCGCTCGGACCACGCGCTGTCGATCGACGCGTCGGCTCTGACCTCGCACGAGGCGCCGTACGAGATGGTGGCCCGCATGCGAGCCTCGACCAGCGTCCTCGGGTCGCTCGTCGCCCGCCTCGGCCGTGCCCGTGTAGCCCTGCCGGGAGGCTGCAACATCGGGTCGCGCAAGATCGACATGCACATCGACGGCCTTCGCGCGCTCGGCGTGCGCGTCGAGGTCGTCCACGGCTACATCGAGGCCGAGGCGCCGGACGGCCTCGCCGGAGCCGTCGTGCCGCTCGACTTCCCCAGCGTGGGTGCGACGGAGAACCTGCTGATGGCGGGCGCGATGGCGAGCGGCCGCACCGTGATAGAGAACGCCGCGCGAGAGCCCGAGATCGGCGATCTGATCGCCTTCCTGAACTCCATGGGCGCGCGGATCGAAGGCGCGTGCACCTCCACCGTGACCATCGAAGGCGTCGGCGAGCTCCACCCCACCGAGCACACCGTCGTCGGCGACCGTATCGAGGCCGGCACGTTCATCGTCGCCGGTGCTCTCGACGAGGGGCCGGTGACCGTACGCGGCTTCGATCCGGAGCACCTCGACATCGTGCTCGCGAAGCTCGCCTCGGCCGGTGTGACGGTCCAGCGTCATGAGGACGGGGTCACCGTGTCGCGCGGCGGCCCGATCCGTCCGGTCGACGTCGCCACGCTGCCGTACCCGGGCTTCCCGACGGACATGCAGGCGCAGTTCATGACGCTCATGTCGACGGCCGAGGGCAGCTCGGTCATCACCGAGAACGTCTTCGAGAATCGCTTCATGTTCGCCGACGAGCTCTCCCGCATGGGCGCGGACGTCCGGATCGAGGGGCATCACGCTCTCATCCGAGGTGTCGCACAGCTGTCGGCGGCGCCCGTGCGTTGCACGGACCTCCG
Organism: Coriobacteriia bacterium; assembly: GCA_036504755.1. GTDB lineage: Bacteria > Actinomycetota > Coriobacteriia > Anaerosomatales > JAJZPX01 > JAJZPX01. Next base: position 248,846 of record DASXUP010000007.1, on the reverse strand, counting down.
GGGCGGCGCCGCCCTCGTGCTGGCAGGGCTGGCGGCGGACGGCACGACCACGGTGACCGACATCCACCACATCGAACGCGGCTACGAGGACTTCGTGCCGAAGCTGGCCTCACTGGGCGCGGACATCCGCGTCGAGGCCGACGCGGGCTCCGAGGAGTAGGAGAGAAGCGTGCTCGACAGAGAGGCCGTCAAGGGGATACTGCCACACCGCGACCCGTTCCTGCTCGTGGACCGCGTGCTGGAGCTCCAGCCGGGTGTGCGAGCGGTCGCCGAACTCGACGTGCGCGACGACGCGTTCTGGGTCCCGGGCCACTTCCCCGGATACGCGGTCATGCCCGGCGTTCTCATCGTCGAGGCGATGGCGCAGGCGGGAGCGGTGGCCATGCTCTCGCTGGAGGAGAACCGGGGGAGGATCGCGCTGTTCGGCGGGATAGACAAGCTGCGCTTCAAGCGGCAGGTCAGGCCCGGCGACACGCTTCGCATGGAATGTGCTATCACACGGCAGCGGGGCCCCCTCGGCTTCGGCGAGGCAAAGGCGTACGTCGGTGAGGAGCTGGCCTGCTCCGGCGAGCTCATGTTTGCGATAAAATAGCCGGGTCCACCCCGGGCATTTCCGAAGGCAGGGCCCGCCGCTCTGCCGCTCCCGTATCCGTCGAAGGGAATCGAACGGACATGAGTCTCGAAGAGCGCCTCGCGAGTGGTGAGGCCGTCCTAGGCGTGGTCGGTCTCGGCTACGTCGGCCTTCCGCTCGCGGTCGAGATGGCGAAGGCGGGGCACCGCGTCATCGGCTTCGACGTGAGCACCGAGAAAGTGGCGCGCGTGAACGCCGGAGAGAGCTACATCCCGGACGTGCCGACATCCGAGCTCGCTTCGCTGGTGGAGCGGGGACTGCTCGCCGCCACAACCGACTTCTCGCGCGCGGCAGAGGCCGACGCACTCGTGATCTGCGTGCCGACCCCTCTCAACGACATGAAGGAGCCGGACACCAGCTACATGGAGAGCGCGGCGCGTTCGGTGACTCCTTACTTGCGGCCTGGCATGCTCGTGACGCTCGAGTCCACCACCTATCCCGGCACGACCGAGGAGGTCATACAGCCGATCCTCGAGTCGGGCGGGCTCAAGGTCGGACGCGACTTCTGCCTCGCCTTCAGCCCGGAGCGCGTCGACCCCGGCAACGAGAAGTACCAGACGAAGAACACGCCGAAGGTCGTCGGGGGCGTCACGCCCGAATGCACGAAGGCGGCCGTCGCGATGTACTCGCGCTTCATCGACACCGTCGTCCCGGTCACCGGGACTCGCGCCGCCGAGATGACGAAGCTTCTGGAGAACATCTTCCGCTGCGTCAACATAGCGCTCATGAACGAGCTGCTGCAGGTGTCCGAGCGTATGGGCATCGACATCTGGGAGGTCGTGGACGCGGCCAAGACGAAGCCGTTCGGCTTCATGCCGTTCTACCCGGGCCCCGGTCTCGGCGGTCACTGCATCCCGATCGATCCGTTCTACCTCTCCTGGAAGGCGCGCGAGTACGACTTCCACACCGAGTTCATCGAGCTTGCCGGCAAGACGAACGAGTACATGCCGTACTACGTCGTGAAGCGGCTGATGGAGGCGCTGAACGACCACCGCAAGTCGCTCGCCGGCAGCCGCGTGCTCGTGCTCGGCGTGGCGTACAAGGCCGACATCGACGACATGCGCGAATCCCCCGCGATCAAGGTGACGCAGCTGCTGCTGGAGAAGGACTCCGAGGTGGTCTACCACGACCCGTACGTGCCGTCCTTCAAGGTCGGCGACCGCGAGCTCGCCAGCACGCCGCTGACCCCGGAGCTGCTCGCCTCGGCCGACGCGGTCGTGATCGTCACGGACCACAAGAGCGTCGACTACGGCCTGGTGGCACAGCACGCGCGGCTCGTGCTCGACACGCGCAACGCGATGAAGACGCATCCCGCCGGCAACGTGGTCCGCCTGTAGTGGCCGGCGGGATGGACAGGCCCCTGCGCGTCGGCGTCGCCGGCTACGGGTACTGGGGCCCGAACCTCGTCCGCAACCTCGCGCGGGCGAAGGACGCCGAGCTCGCGGTGGTGTGCGACTTGAGCGAGGCGAACAGGAAGCGCTTTTCGGCGGCCTACCCCGAGGTTCCCGTCACGACGGACCTCGGCGAGTTGCTCACAGCCCACGCCGTCGACGCGGTCGTCATCGCGACCTCCGCGCCCACTCATCACGCGCTCGCGCGCCAGGCGCTCGAGGCGGGAAAGCACACTTTCGTCGAGAAGCCGCTCACGCTCACCTCGGCGGACGCCGAGGACCTGGTGCGGCTGGCGGGCGAGCGCGGTGTCGCGCTCATGGTCGGACACCTGATGGAGTATCACAGCGCGATCAACTGGATCCGCGACTACATCGCCTCGGGTGAGCTCGGCGACGTGCTGTACCTCTACGCGCAGCGCCTCAACCTCGGCCGTGTGCGCAGCGAGGAGAACGCGTTCTGGTCGCTCGCGCCCCACGACGTCTCGATCGTGCTGTACCTGCTCGGGGAGGCTCCGGACTACGTGTCCGCCACGGGGGCGGCCTACCTGCACGACGGCGTCCAGGACGCGGTGTTCGCGAACCTGCACTTCCCGAGCGGACGGATGGCCAACATCCACGTGAGCTGGCTCGACCCGCACAAGGTCCGCAAGTTCACGCTCGTCGGCACTCGCAAGATGCTCGTGTTCGACGACATGCAGGCCACCGAGAAGATCTGGATCTACGACAAGGGCGTCGAGCCTGCCGAGGCGATGGCCTACGGCGAGGACCTGACGCTTCGCTTCGGGCCGATCACCGTTCCGTACGTGAAGCTCGCCGAGCCGCTCGGCCTCGAGGTGCAGCACTTCGTCGACGCGTGCCGCACCGGTGTGGCTCCCCGTAGCGACGGCCGGGACGGCCTGCGTGTCGTGCGCGTCCTGGAGGCGGTCGACGAGTCGATGGCCGAGGGCGGAGCGCCCGTTCACACTAACCTGGAGGTCTGACGTATGTGCGACCGCATCTCCCCCGGCGCCGAGATCGGCGGCGGCTTCACCCACGGCATCGGCCTGGTGGTCGAGGATGACGTGCGCATAGGCGCGAACGTCAGCCTCGGCAACCACGTGACGGTGTGCTGCGGGACGCGGCTCGGCGACGGTGTGTCCGTGGCGGACTTCGCCGTCCTCGGCCGTAAGCCGAAGCTGGCCAAGAGCTCCACCGCGGCCGGCACGGTGGACATGCCCGGGCTCGTCGTGGGCGACGAGTGCTCGATCGGCAGCCACACGGTGCTGATGAGCGGCACGTCCATCGGCGCGCGCAGCATCGTCGGGGACAACGCGGGCGTGCGAGAGCGTTGCCGCATCGGCGAGGACGTCGTGGTGGGCCGCTCGGTCACCGTCGAGAACGACACCAAGATCGGCGACCGTGTGAAGATCCAGTCGGGCGCGTACGTCACGGCGTACGTGGTGATCGAGGATGACGTCTTCATCGCTCCGATGGTCGTGACCACCAACGACAACTACATGGGCCGCACCCAGGAGCGCTTCAAGCACATGCGCGGCGCCACGATCCGCCGAGGAGCCCGAGTGGGCGGCGGCGTGCACATCCTCCCCGGCATCGAGATCGGCGAGGAGGCCTTCATCGCCACCGGTGCCGTCGTCACGCGCGACGTCCCCGCCCGCACCGTCGTGATGGGTGTGCCGGCGAAGCCCGTGCGCGAGGTGCCGGCCGAGGAGCTGCTCGAGAACCAGTAGTCATCGCCGCGCGGCTGCCGGCCCGCGCCGAACCTGAAGGAGACGAGGCATGTCCATCCCCCTGCTCGATCTGAAGGCCCAATACCTGTCGCTCAAGGGCGAGTTCGACGCGGTGTGGACCGACGTCATGACGAACGCCTCCTTCATCGGCGGTCCGAGGGTGAAGGAGCTCGAGCAGGCGATAGCCGCCTACTGCGGCACCAAGCACGCGGTGTCGTGCGGCAACGGCACCGACGCGCTCTTCCTCATCCTCGACGCGATGGGGATCGGCGAGGGTGACGAGGTGATCACGACGCCGTTCACCTTCTACGCCACCGCGGAGAGCATCGCGCACGTCGGCGCGAAGCCCGTCTTCGTCGACATCGAGCCGGGGACCTACAACATCGACGTCACCAAGATCGAGGACGCCGTCACGGGCCGCACGAAGGCGATCATGCCGGTCCACATCTTCGGCCAGTGCGTCGACATGGACGTCGTGAACGGGATCGCGGCACGGCACGGCCTGAAGGTGATCGAGGACGCCTGCCAGGCCATCGGCGCGACGTACCGCGGCAAGAAGGCCGGGTCGCTCGCGGACGCGGCGGCGTTCAGCTTCTTCCCGAGCAAGAACCTCGGCGCGGCAGGTGACGGCGGCATCATCACGACCGACGACGACGCGGTCGCCGCCCATTGCCGTAAGCTCGCGAACCACGGCACGTCGACGAAGTACTACCATGACGCACTCGGCGTGAACTCCCGGCTCGACGCGTTGCAGGCCGGCATCCTGATGGTGAAGCTGCCGCACCTCGACGCATGGAACGAGCAGCGCCGCGCCGCCGCGGCGGTCTACGACGAGCTGCTCGCCGGTACCGCGCTCGAGCTGCCCGCATCCGCCGCCTACGGCGTGCCCGTCTACCATCTCTACATCGTCAAGGCCCCTTCGGCCGAGGTGGCGGAGCGTGTCATGACAGCACTCCGCGACGCCGGGATCGGGACCGCGCTGTACTACCCGCTCTCCCTGCACGAGCAGGAGGTGTTCCGCACGATGGAAGGCTTCGTCGCGCCGTCGCTGCCCGTTTCCGAGAGCTGCGACGACCGCACGTTCGCTCTCCCCGCGTTCCCCGGTATCACCCGCGAGCAGCAGGAAGAGGTCGTGCGCGTCGTGCGCGCGGCGCTCCGGTAGGCGTCGAAGTGCGAGTCGTCTCGATCGTCGGAGCCCGCCCGCAGTTCGTGAAGGCGGCCGCGGTGTCCCGCGCGCTGCGCCGCGAGCACACCGAGATCCTCGTGCATACCGGACAGCACTACGACCACGGGATGTCCGACGTCTTCTTCACCGAGCTCGACATCCCCCGCCCGGACTACGACCTCGGGGTGGGAAGCGGCGGGCACGGCCGGCAGACGGGCGAGATGCTCGGGATGCTGGAGGAGCTGCTGCTCGAGCTCACGCCCGATGCCGTGCTCGTCTACGGCGACACGAACACCACACTGGCCGGCGGTCTCGCCGCGGCGAAGCTGCACGTCCCGGTAGCGCACGTGGAGGCCGGGCTCCGTAGCTTCGACCGCACGATGCCCGAGGAGCTCAACCGGGTGGTGGTCGACCACGTCTCCGACCTCCTGCTCGCGCCGACGCCCACCGCCGTGCGCAACCTCGCCGCGGAGGGGATCACCGCCGGCGTCGAGCTCGTCGGCGACGTGATGCTCGACACCGCGCTGTTCTTCGCGGAGCGCTCCGATGACGCCGAGGTGCTCGTCCGGCGGCAGCTCGAGCGCGGCCGCTACTACCTGGCCACCGTGCACCGCGCGGCCACGAGCGACTCGCCGGAGAAGATGGCCTCGGTCCTCGAAGCGTTCGGGCGCCTGCCGCTGCCGGTGGTATGGGCGGTACATCCGCGAACGGCGGCCAACCTCGAGCGCTTCGGGATGCGCTCGCTTCCAGCGAACGTCCGCGCGACGGAGCCGCTCCCGTACGGAGAGACCGTCGCTCTGCTGCGCAACGCGGCGGCCCTGTTGACGGACTCGGGCGGGATGCAGAAGGAGGCGTATTTCTTCGAGGTCCCGTGCGTGACCCTGCGCGACACGACCGAGTGGGCCGAGACCGTCGAGCTCGGCTGGAACCGGCTGGCCGGGACGGACGCGGACGCGATCGTCGAAGCCGTCGCGGCGTCGGGGCCGGGAAGCGGGCATCCGGACGTCTACGGCGACGGGAACGCGGCGGAGGCCGTGGTCGGCGCGCTCGAGCGCCACCTCGGCCGATGAGCTAGGCAAGTCACGGTTGGTCAAACGCCGCCGACGGGCGGTGTTAGCATGGCGGCCCATTGGTATGATTACGCGGATACCGACGGTGGCGTCCAGGACGTGATGTCGCGCGTCATGGCCCATCGCAGGAGAGATGAATGGGAAGACATTCCAGCCCGCGGCGCAACGGCGTCCCGCGCGAGATAGACAGACTGGAGCCGGTGAGCGGCTCGCGCGAGACGATGCGCGAGGCGAACCGGCGTCAGCGCGAGGTGCGCCTCAGCCCTGCCGAGATGGCGAGGCGGCGTCAGCGCACGAGGCGGACGGCCCTCGGGTGCCTCGCCGTCCTCGTGCTGCTCGTGCTGATCGGCGCGGCCGCGGGGTTCGCCTACTACCAGAGCGTGAAGGGGCGCATCGAGAAGGAGGGGGAGAAGAAGAACCCCGGCCTTGCCGCCAGCCTGAAGGAGAGCGCCCGACCTCCGGGCGACCCCTTCTACATGGTGCTGATGGGCGAGGACAAACGGCCGGAGGAGCTGCGGGCGCGTTCGGACACGCTCATGATCGCGTACGTGGACCCGCCGCGCAGGAAGGTCAGCCTTCTCTCGATCCCGCGCGATACGAGGGTGGACATCCCCGGGCACGGCAAGCAGAAGATCAACTCGGCTATGCAACTCGGTGGCGCGACGCTGGTCATCCGGACCGTCAAGGAGTACACCGGGCTGCCGATCAGCCACTACATGGAGGTCGACTTCAACGGGTTCAAGGACCTCGTGAACGCTGTCGGCGGCGTCACCGTGGACGTGCCGGAGCGCATCGTGGACAGCAAGGCCGCGGACCACAACTGGCGCGCGAAGGTCGTCAACAAGGGCGTCCAGTGGCTCGACGGCGACCATGCGCTCACCTTCGTCCGCTCGCGCCACTTCGCCGACGGCGACTTCACGAGGATCAAGGACCAGCAGATCTTCATGAAGGCGCTGGCGAAGAAGACGTTCACGGCGGGCAACATCGTGAACCTGCCGAAGATAGTGGACGCCGTGGTCAACAACGTCACCACCGATCTGTCGGTACCGCAGATGCTCAACCTCGCGGCGGACTTCAAGGGAATGGAGCAGGGCGGTCTTTCGACTGCGATGGCACCCGGCGATGCGAAGTACATCAACGGCGTGAGCTTCGTGATCCCGGACAGGCCGGCGCTGATGGAGCTCGTGCGCAGGATGGAGTCCGGCGAGTCGCTCGAGTCCACCGCCGCGAGTCTTTCACCGAAGGCGGCGGTCTCGCCTCAGGCGGTGACCATCACCGTGCGAAACGGGGGAGGGCCCGCCGGGGTGGCGAAGGAGGTCGCCGATCTCCTGAAGAAGGACGGCTTCCGCATCGGCGAGGTGGGGAACACAGGCCGACCGGTGTTCGAGCACACTCTCATCGTCTTCAAGACGAGTGACGCGAAAGCGCAGATCGTCCATGAGACCCTCGGCTTCGGCACGGTCGTCAAGAGCTCGAGCCTTTACCAGTTCAAGACCGACATCCTGGTGATCGTCGGCAAGGACTGGCGCAAGGAGTTCCCGAAACCCAAGCCATAGCCATAGCCATAGCTGCGTTCCTCGAGCGGGCTCGTTCGTCGCCTTCGGTTGAAGGCGCTCCCTCGACCTTCCGATACACTCGACGTAGGATCCCCGCCGTCGGGAGGCATCGTCCCATGCGTCATTCACTGAAGGCCGCTCCGGCGTGCTCGCTGATCGCGGTCCTGCTCCTGCTCCCCATCGCCACCGCCCCCCGGCCCGCGGCCGCGGCGCCGGCGCCGCTCAACGTGGCGGTCGTTCGGAGCGAGATCGCACTGGGGGCGTCCGCCACGAACTACGGGGACAAGAGTGCGGACGGGTCGCTGCGCTCCGTCAACGAGGCCCGGATCGCGCGGGTGGCCGACCTGCTGGGGCGCGAGCCCGGAATGGCCGTGACCATCATCGGCGACGCGGAGCTCTCGAACGTGGCCGCTCTGCGCCCCTACGACGTCGTCGTGCTGGTCCGCGACGTGGCGATGATCGAGTCGCAGCGCTTCGCCCTGCTGCAGTACGCGACCGAGGGCGGCGGTGTGGTCTCGATGTTCAGCACGTCCCGTTACGACTATCGCCCTGGGCAGAGGAGCCCCTACGGAGACCCCCGCTTCTACTCCGCGTACGGCACTCCCTACTTCCAGTTCAACTTCGCGTGGGGCTTCTCGGGCTCGAGTCTGATGTCGCAGTCGTTCGAGTACGGCGAGATATCGGAGCTCTTGGGCACGAGGTTCTGCAACGACCCGTACTTCTACCCCAACTACCAGGTCGTCGGGAACTCACCCTCGACGCATCCCATCCTCCAGATGACCGCGACCGACCTGGGTCATGACAGCTTCTCGCTCACCGACGGGAGCGCGCAGTACAACGAGACGGTGTGGCCGATCAAGAACGCGCCGGTCACGTCGCTCATGAACTTCAGCGGGGAGACGCTGGCGGGCGGCGGCGGGATCGAGAGGCACAACTACGGGTACGGAGCCGCGACTCACATGGCTGCGTGGGCGATGCCGTACTACTTCGGCAAGGTCGTGGCGTACGGATTCCAGCTCTACGACCTCGTCGGCCAGCCGGCCGCCGTGCGCATGCTGGTGAACTCGGTGAAGTGGGCAGGCACGCGGGAGGGTTACGGCCCGATCCGGAAGAACTTGGGCGTGAGCGTGAACGCCGACTACAGCGGCGGACGCATCCGGACGACCGCGGGAGTGAGCAACGGAGGGACGGTCCAGGCGCGCGGGCAGCTGAAGGCGGAGTTCTTCCGTCCAGGCGCGTCCGCACCGTTCGACTCGTGCTACATCACCGACCGGCAGGGGTGGATCCCGACTTCACCGGGGGAGCGCTACTCGGCGGCGGCCGGCAAGCAGCCGAGTGTGGCGGCGTCCGCGGGCCGCTGGAGGGTTCGCGTCAGCTACCGGTACTACGACTACTTCGGAGGCGGGTTCGTGACCGTCTATCGCGACGGCTATCTGGACGGCAGCGGCAGCGGGATGACGTGGCGCGGGCAAGGCCCGCAGGTGTTCGTGGCGTCGCCGAAGTCGCCTCCGCCCGGGTCGAGCGAGCTCGCCGGTGCGGACCGCTTCGCGACGGCGGCCGCAATCTCGCAGGCGGGATGGCCCAGCGGCGTCACGACGTCCGGGGCGGTCGTGCTCACGTCGGGGGCGAAGTTCCCGGACGCGTTGGCAGCAGCCCCGCTGGCGGGCAGACTGAACGCGCCCATAGTGCTCGCGGGCGCTTCTAGCCTTCCCGCCTCGGCCCTCGGGGAGCTGGACAGGCTGTATCGATCCGCCCCGGCCACCCCGGCCGCGAAGCTGTACGTCGTCGGCGCGATGCCGCCGTCCGTCGTCGCATCCGCGCGGGCTGCGATATCTCGAGCCGGGGCCGGCGGCCGGGCCGTCGAGACGGTGATGCTCGCGGGAGCCGACCGCTACGACACGGCGCGGCTCGTGGCCCGCGCGATCGGGCCCTCTCCGACGCCGGCGTTCGCCGACACGGTGTTCGTCGCCACGGGCCTCAACTACGCGGACGCGCTGTCCGCGGCCCCGATCGCCGCTCACCTCGGCGTGCCGATCCTCTTCGTCGGGAAGACCGTCCCACCGTCGACGGCCCAGGCACTCGACGAGCAGGGCGTGAAGCACGCGGTCATCCTCGGCAGCGCGGCCGCGGTCGGCGACGGGATCGCCGGACAGCTCGCGGCGGGCGGACACAGGGCGGCGGGCGACGCGCGTCTCGCGGGGCCGACCCGCTTCGACACCTGCGTGCGGATCCTCGAGTACGCAATCGCGCAAGCGGGCCTAGGCGGGGACATGCTCTACGTCGCGACCGGCACGAACTACCCCGACGCCCTCGCGCTCGCGCCGCTGGCCGGAGCCGGGCGGCATCCGGTCCTCCTCGTCAACGGCGCGGACATCGGGGGCTCGGCGGCAGCCGCGGCCTATCTCTCGGGCAGACGCACCTCGCCTCCGCAGGTGACCTTCGTCGGAGGTCCGGTGGCGGTCAGCGGGTACGTGCGCGGACAGGTCGGAGTGGCGCTTCTGCCCTGACGCCCGTCACGGCGCCGTTGCTTGTTCGCCCCGGCAAGGACGGATAGAATTCGATGCCGACGTGCGACGTGCCATCAAGCGGCGCGTCGCACTCCTCGTGTGGTGCAGCCGAAAGGACCCCGCCGGATCATGCAGAGCGACGGCCGCCGCCGGAATCCCCTCATGCTCGCCTTCGCGATCACCGCGACCGTCGTGGTCGCCGGCGGGCTCGCGCTGGGCTTCTTCGGCATCGGCGCGGAGCTGGCGCAGCCCAAGACGGTTCGCATCACGATCCGGAACCGCAACATCGAGCGAGAGATCGCCGAGCAGGTCAAGGTCGGCGACGCGCTGTTCACGGACACCGCCGGTCTGGAGATCGGCAGGGTGGTGGGCGTGAAGGTCGTGGCGCAGCCCACAGCGGTGCCCGACGCCCAGGGCCGCCTCCACCTCGACGCCGACCCGACAAGCGTGCAGCTCGACACCGTGGTCGAGGCGCGCGGCCGTGAGGGCAACGGGCTTGTGGTTCTCGACACGCAGGTCGTGCAGGCGGGACAGTTCATCAACCTGATCTCGAAGCGGTACTACCTCAGCGGTACGGTGGTGTCCCTCGATGTCCGCTAGCACCGTGCCTTCCGAGGTGCCGTCGCAGCGCTCGCTCGCGCGGACGCTGCTGTCGCCGTTCTCCGTGCTGATGGTCATCTACTTCGCGTACTTCTCGCTCGTGTACTCCGGCATCTACAAGTACGCCTACTGGGAGCTGATGAACCTCGGCACGCGGATCATGGGCTTCCGGCCGACCCCGTTCACTGTCGCGCTGTACTTCTACGCGGCGGTGGTCATCGTGTGCGGCTTCCTGGGAGGGCGCCTTCTGGCCGGGCGCGTCGGGAAGCTCGCGGTCGGCGAGGGAATGCGCGCCTTCGCGGATCGCTTGCGCTCTTGGTGGCGGAGGATCGAGGGACTCCCGTTGCTGCGAACACTCGGCGCCGCGTACACGCTCGCGCTCCTCGGCTGGCTGGTCTGCTTCGGCGCGAACGTCGCCCAAGACGTCATCGGCGGCATCAGCCTGACGAACATCGCCGCGCGCTGGAGCCAGAGCCCGATGATCGTGTTCGTCGCGCTGGGGCAGATCTTCTTCGTGCCCGCGCTGATGGTGGCGTCGCGGCGCCGGTGGCAGTTCGCGCTGTCGATCGCGCTGTTCTTCGTGTCGACGGCCGCGCTCGCGACGCTGGGAGCCCGGCACATGCCGGCGAAGCTCATCATCGCCGCCTTCCTCGCGAGCGTGTACGTCGTCAAGCCGAAGAACCTGTGGCGCGTGGCGATCGCGTTCCTGATCCTGCTCGTGGTCGCCGTAGGCGTCGTCGGCGCGGTCAGCAAGCAGGGCATCTACGGCGCGGCCGCTAGCGCCAAGGTCGCTCTCGGGCTGACGTACTCGGACAGCGCGAGCACCGTGAGCAACCTCGACCGGATCGTCCAGATGACTCCCTCGACCGGCGTCTACCGAGGCGGCCTCCTGCGCGACAGCATCCTAGCCGGCGTTCCGCACGTGCTCTTCCTCGGCCCGAAGCCCGACTACGCGAACTATCAGCTCGGGCGATTCCTTGGCGGGCGGAAGTACTTCATCATCGGCGACCAGATCATCGACCGGTCGGTGAGCCTAGCCCCGACGATGCTCGGCGCCGCATACGCCGACCTCGGCGTGCCGGGTGTGGTGATCCAGATGCTGCTGCTCGGGCTGCTCTTCGGGTACCTGCAGGCTCAGGCGGCCGCGGCCAGGTGGCTGATACCGTTCCTCGTGACGTACGCGAGCTACGCCGTTCACGCCGTCAACGTCGGCGTTCACAATCCGCACGCCATCGCGGCGATCGTCATCGCGATGGCCGTCGCCGTCATCGACATGACCGTCGGTCGCGCGGCAGCGCCCCTCGCACCGGATCCGAAGGAGCAGCAGTGAAGAGACGCCTTCTGACCCTCGTCCTCGTGGCCGCCGTACTCGTCGCGGGGTCCCAGATCGTCGGATGCCGCCGCCTGCGCGGCGCCGGCGCGCCCTCGGGGCAACCCGCGAAGGTCGAGCTGACGTTCATCGTCACCGAGGCGGACCCGGCGCTCGTCAAGGCTTTCCGCATCGGCGACCCGGTGCGCATCAAGGACACAGGCAGCCTCCTCGGCAAGATCACGGCGGTCGAGGCGACGCCGATGCTCCAGCCCACGCCGACCGCCGCCGGGCAGCTGGTGGCTGCCGAGGTGCCCGACCAGGTGGACATCCGTGTCACCGTCGCTGGTTCGCCGGTGATGACGCAGGACGGCTACCGCTTCGACGGCGAGCCGGTGTGGGTCAACTCGGACTTCAAGCTCGTCTCGACGCTGGCGTACTGCGAGGCCAAGGTGCTGTCGATCAAGGAGACCGGTAAGTAGATGGCCGAGGAGGCACGCGCCGCCGGGACTCCGGCACCCGCGCTGCTCGTCATCAGCAACATGTACCCGGCGCCGGACAACCCGATGTTCGGCGCGTTCATCGCCAAGCAGGAGAGCGCCCTGGCGGAGCTCGGAGTGCGGTTCCGGCTCGTGCGGAACACCCAGTGGCGCACCGGACCCGTCGTGAACGCGATGAAGTACGCGTTCATGCTCGCCCGCGCTTCCCTCGCCGCCCTGCGCGGCGGGTTCGACGTCATCGTCGCGCACTACCTGTATCCGACCGCGTGGTTCGCTCGCGTCGCCTCGCGCATCTCCCGCAAACCGTACGTGCTGGTCGTCCACGGCACGGACGTGCGCTCGGCGCAGCGTCGCGACGCGGTAGCCGCCCGCTGCCGAGCCGCGCTACCGCACGCCGCGCTCGTCGTGTGCGTGTCGGAGGCCATCGAGCGGGAGGTGCGGGACGAGCTCGCGCTTCCTCGGCGGGTACCTACGTTCGTCGTCAACATGGGGGTGGACCGCGCGGTCTTCCGCCCGGCAGGCGATGCCCGCACCGCGCTCGGCATCCCTGCCGAGGCGCGCACCGCGCTCTTCGCGGGCAACTTCATACCGCGCAAGGACGCCGGGACGCTCATCGCCGCGTTCGCGCTCGCGCACGACGCGGGCCGCGCGGACCTGCTGCTGCTCGCCGGAGGTGACCCGGAGGGCCGCCGCGCAGTCGTCGAGGCCGACGTCGCCGAGCGTGGACTCGCGGATGCCGTGCGCTTCCTGGGCGTGCTGCCGCCGGCCGAGCTCGCCGCCGCGATGAGCGCCGCCGACGTCTTCGTGCTGCCGAGCGTTTTCGAGGCGCTGGGCGTCGTGCTGCTGGAGGCGATGGCGTGCGGCACGCCGGTCGTCGCGAGTCGCGTCGGCGGGATCCCCGAGGTCGTCCCGGACGGCTGCGGCCGTCTCGTCGCGCCCGCGGACGCCGAGGGCTTCGGAGAGGCCATCGGCGACGTGATCGCGGCGGGCAAGGCTCACTTCGCCGAGTGCTGCGAGAGGGCGGCGGCGGCGAACGACGTGCGCGAGAACACGCGGCGGCTCGTCGACGCCGTCGCGCATTACGCGGGAGGGAGACGCCGATGACGGATCGCCGGATGACGGCCGTGCTCGACGCGGCGGAGGCGATGCGCTCCTGGGCGCCCGGGTTCGCACCGGAAGCGCTGGTCGTGCTCGGGAGCGGGCTCGGCGGCGTGGTGGAGGACATGCGAGTGGCGGCGGAGGAGCCGTTCGCGTCGCTGCCCGGCTTCGCCACCTCGGCCGTGGCGGGTCACGCGGGGCGCTTCCTCCTCGGCGAGGTGGCCGGCCGCCGTGTCATCGCGATGATGGGCCGCCTGCATCTGTACGAGGGGCATCCGGTCGACCAGGTGGTCCTGCCGGTGCGCGCCGTCGCGGCGCTGGGCTGCCGCGTCCTGCTCGCGACGAACGCCGCCGGAGGCATCTCGGCCGGCATGCGCGTAGCGCGGCCGATGCTCGTGACCGACCACCTGAACCTGCTGGGCGTGAACCCGCTGACCGGCCCGAACCTCGAGGACCTCGGCACGCGCTTCCCCGTGATGGCGGGGGCGTACAGCCCGAGGCTGCTCGCGATGGCGCGCGGACTGGCGGCGGAGCGCGGCATCGAACTCGCGGAGGGCGTGTACGCGGCCGTCCCCGGCCCCAGCTACGAGACGCCGGCCGAGGTCCGCGCGCTGCGCGCGCTCGGCGCGGACGCGGTGGGGATGTCCACCGTGCCGGAGGTCATCGCCGCGCGCCACGCGGGCATGGAGGTCGCGGCGTTCTCACTCATCAGCAACGTGGCGGCGGACATCGCGCACGGCCATGAGGGCGTGCTCGCGGCCGCCGAGGCCGGTGCGCCGGTGCTCGCTTCGCTCCTGACTGGTATCATCGAGCGGTTGTGAAGGAACCGGAAAGGAGCCACACAGTGGCGGACCATCACGTCAAGGATCTCGCGCTCGCGGATGCGGGCAAGCTGCGCATCGAGTGGGCGGATCAGGACATGCCCGTTCTCGCGTCGATCCGCGAGCGGTTCGAGCGCGAGAAGCCGCTGGCCGGCATCAGAGTCGCCGCGTGCCTGCACGTGACGACCGAGACCGCGAACCTCATGCGCACTCTGAAGGCGGGCGGGGCCGACATCGTGCTGTGCGCGAGCAACCCGCTCTCCACGCAGGACGACGTGGCGGCCGCGCTCGTGAAGCACTACGACATCCGCACCTACGCGATCAAGGGTGAGGACACCGAGACCTACTACTCGCACATCGACGCGGCGATCGACCACCATCCACAGGTCACGATGGACGACGGCGCCGACGTCGTCGGGCGCATCCACGGCGATCGCACCGAGTTCCTCGAGGGCATCATCGGCGGGACCGAGGAGACCACGACCGGCGTCATCCGCCTGCGCGCGATGGCCGCCGACGGTGCGCTGAAGTTCCCGATCGTGTCGGTGAACGACGCCCAGACCAAGCACCTCTTCGACAACCGCTACGGCACCGGGCAGTCCACCATCGACGGCGTGATCCGCGCGACGAATCGGCTCATCGCGGGTCGGACCGTCGTCATCTCGGGCTACGGCTGGTGCGGCAAGGGCGCCGCCATGCGCTCGGACGGTCTTGGCGCGTCCGTCGTCATCTGCGAGGTCGACCCGCTGAAGGCGCTCGAGGCGTATATGGACGGCTATCGAGTGATGCCCGCCGTCGAGGCGGCCAAGATCTGCGACATCTGGATCACCGTGACCGGCGACGTCAACGTCATCGACACGGCGATGTTCGAGACGATGAAGGACGGAGCGATCATCTGTAACTCCGGTCACTTCAACGTGGAGATCAACATCTCCCACCTGCGCGAGAACGCGAAGTCGGTGCGCGAGGTGCGCCCGCTCGTCGAGGAGTTCACGCTCACCGACGGCCGCCGCATCTACCTGCTCGCCGACGGCCGCCTCGTGAACCTCGCGGCTGCCGAGGGCCACCCTGCCAACGTCATGGACATGAGCTTCGCCAACCAGGCGCTCTCGGCAGAGTACATGGTCCGCAACGCGTCTTCGCTCAAGCCCGGCGTGCACCCGGTGCCCACCGAGATCGACGAGGGGATCGCCGCGCTGAAGCTCGCGACGCTCGGGATCAAGATCGACACGCTCTCGGAAGAGCAGCAGCGCTACCTCGCGTCGTGGCAGGAGGGCACCGTCTAGCATGGCCGTCGAGAACCTGCCCCGCACGATCTGGTGGGAGGACGACTCGGTCCGCATGGTGGACCAGAGCCGCCTGCCGCTCGTCGGGGACATCCTCGTGTGCAACGCGTATCAGGGCGTGTGCACCGCCATCTCGAGCATGGCGGTGCGCGGCGCACCGGCTCTCGGCGTCGCCGCCGCCCTCGGGGTGGCGCTGTGGGTGAGGAACCAGTCGGCGGATTACGCGGACACGGAGACGTTCCTCGCCGGGCTCGACGATGTCGCCGACGAGATCGCCGAGGCACGTCCGACGGCGGTCAACCTGCGTTGGGGCGCGGAGCGGATGAAGGCGATAGCGCACGCGAACGCGGACCTGCCGCTGCCGGAGCTGGAGGACCTCCTCGTCCAGGAGGCGCTCAACATCCTCGAGGAGGACGAGGCCCGGAACCGCGAGATCGGCCGGCTCGGCGCCGAGTTGCTCGGCGAGGGGTCGAGCGTGCTGACGCACTGCAACGCCGGCTCTCTGGCGACGGCGTACTTCGGCACCGCGCTCGGCGTGATCTTCACCGCGCACGAGCAAGGCAAGATCGCGAACGTGTGGGTCGACGAGACGCGACCCGTGCTGCAGGGCGCGAGGCTGACGGCGTGGGAGCTCATCCTCGCCGGTGTGCCGTGCGCGCTCATCACCGACAACATGGCGGCGTCGGTCATGGGAGCCGGGCTCGTGGACGCGGTGATCGTAGGTGCCGACCGCATCGCCGCCAACGGCGACGTGGCGAACAAGATAGGGACGTACGGGCTGGCCATCCTGGCGCACGAGCACGGAGTCCCGTTCTACGTCGCGGCGCCGACTTCCACAGTGGACCTCACCCTGGCGGACGGCAAGGGGATCGAGATCGAGCAGCGTGACCCGCGGGAGGTCAGCGGCGTCACCGTCTCCGGGACGATCGAGGCGCAGACGCCCGAGGAGGCGAAGGCGCTCGACATGCTGACGGAGAACGGGCCGTACCGGATGGGCGTCCAGAAGGGTCACGAGCTCGAGATCGTGCGGAAGGGCGGCGCGTACGGTTTCGACGGGTGGTTCGGCATCGCACCGCCGAACGTCCCCGTCTACAACCCGGCGTTCGACGTGACCCCCGCCCGCTACGTGACCGCGATCATCACTGAACGAGGCGTGGCCCGGCCGGACTATGCGGCCTCGCTCGCCGAGGTTTGCGCCGGGTCCGGCGCCATCCACGAGCTCTAGGGCGCGCGGGAGGGGGCGGGAGCTTGTCGATGGCCGCGCTCGCCGTCGTGATCGGCAAGCTGCTGGCGCTGGTCGCCGTGGGGGTCGCACTGCGCGCGTCCGGTCTACTCTCGCCCGAAGACGCGCGCCCCATCAACAGCGTCATCATCTACGCCGGCTTGCCCGCGCTCATCTTCCAGGCGGTCCACCCCGCGCCTTTGGGGTGGGAGCTCGCCGTCGTCGCCGCCGTCGCGTGGGTCGTCGCGCTGCTGGGCCTGGCGCTCGGTTATGCCGCGTCGCGCCTGCTGCGCCTTTCGCGGCCGGCCGCCGGAGCGCTCATGCTCACCTCCGCCCTGGGCAACACCGGCTACATAGGATACCCGGTCGCCCTCGGCCTGCTCGGATCCTCGGGGCTCGTGAAGGCCGTCTTCTACGACGTGTTCGGTACCGTCGGCGTGCTGCTGACGGTCGGCATCGCCGTGGCGGCGTCTTTCGGTGCGTCGGACGAACGGCCGAGGTTGCTGCGCGAGCTGGCGTCGTTCCCGGCGGTCATCGCGCTGGTGCTCGCGCTCGCGCTCAAGCCGGTCGCGGTTCCGGTCGTGGTTAGCGATTGGTTAGACCTGCTCGCCAGACTGGTGGTGCCGCTCATCATGATCTCGCTGGGGCTGTCGCTGAGGCTGCATGCGCTCGGACGGAATGCCGTGCCGGTCGCGGCGGTAGCGGCCGTCAAGTTGCTGCTGCTGCCGCTCGCCGCGCTCGCGCTCGGGCGCGTGGTGCTCGCGGGCGACCCGTCCGCGGTGCGTCTCGTGGTGCTGCAGGCCGGGATGCCGACGATGCTGCTGTCGCTCGTCTTCGGCGAAAGGTTCCACCTCGACCGCGACCTGATCGCCTCGGCCGCGATCGTGACGACTGCGGCCGCGATCGTCAGCCTCCCTCTCGCGCAGGCGCTCGTGCGCTGAAGTCCGCCTGCCGAAGGGGGCCGGGTTGCTGCTCGGAGGGCTGCTCGAGCTGCTCGCACCCACGCGATGCGCCGGTTGCGACCTGCCGGGGGTGCTGCTGTGCGAGCGCTGCAGGCGCGCGATCGTGCGCGTCGCGACCGCGGCGGCCTGTCCGCTCTGCGGCGCCCCGGACGGCGCCCGCCACTGCTCGGAGTGCGACGGGCGGACGTACGCGTTCGCGGGGGCGCGCTGCGCGGCCGTCCTGACGCACCCGCTGGCCCGCCTCGTCGTGCTCTACAAGGACGGCGGGGAGCGCCGGCTCGCGCCGGTGCTCGCGACGCTGCTCGTGGAGGCGCTCGCCGACTGGACGGCGTGGCCGGACGCGGTGGCCGGGATCCCGGCCTCGCGCTCGGCGATGTTGCGCCGCGGATTCGACCACGGCGCGGCGCTCGCCGACTCGCTCGCCTCCGAGCTCTCCATCGCGCGCCTTGCGGCGCTCGTGTCCGCGGCGAAGGGAGACCAGCGCCGCCTGGGGCGCGAGCAGCGGGCCGCGAACGTCGCGCGCGGCCTCGCGCCTCGGCCGGGGATCGTCGTGCCTTCGCGCGTGCTTATCGTGGACGACGTGCTCACCACGGGCGCGACTCTCGATGCGGCAGCGCGCGTGCTGCTCGCGGCTGGCGCGGCCGAGGTGCGCGTCGCGGCCGTCGCGAGGGCATGTGAGTGGTGAGCGCCGACGGCGTGTCGTTTGCTCGGGTTATACTCGAAGTGCTTCCGCCCGGGTCTGTGGTTGCGGGCGCCTCGAGCGCCCTAGTCCAAGGTAGATGCGGCCGAAAGGACCCACGTAAGCCGGCGGCCCCCGGGTCGTCGCGCGAGCATGGCGCATCTTAGGGGTAAGTCGCACCGCCCGATGAAGACCGCATACAGCGGTCTCGGGCGAGAGGGCCGGTAGTGAGATAGCATCAAGCGGAAGCCCCCGTGCGCGAGTGTGGGGCCAAAGACCAGGTCAGCCGGGCGGAAGCGCTTCCTTCGAGTCTGCGAGAGGTGAGGTGTGACGGGCAGGCACCTTCGGCTATCGGGAACGCTCGCGGCGCTCGGTCTGGCCGCGCTGCTGGCGCTGTCCGGCTGCGCCGGCGGTCCGATGCGCACTCGGCCGGTCACGCCGAAGCTGCGCCCGCCGGCGATCGCGAGACAGGGTGTCCTGCGCATCGCTGTGGACGAGCACTACCCGCCGTTCGCGTCGCTCGACGGCGGCCAGGTGATCGGACTGGACGCCGACGTCGGCGCCGCCCTCGCCGCGCAGCTGGGGCTCAAGGCCGAGTTCGTCGACGTCCCGGTCACCGGCATCGGCGCGGCTCTGCGAGAGAAGCGCGTGGACGTCGCCCTCGGCGGAGTGCCCATCACGCAGGCGGCGCTCTCCGAGGTCACCGTCGCCACCAGTTACCTCGCCGACGCTCCGGTGCTGTTCTCCCCGGGCGCCTCGGTCACCGTGCAAGACCTCGACCGGCTGCGCGTGGCGGTCCAGAAGGGGTCGCCGGCCTTCTGGCTGCTGCGGGCGAAAGTGGGCGAGGAGCGGCTGATGGTGTTCCCGGCCTTGCGGGATGCCTTCAACGCGGTCAAGTCGGGCAAGGCCGACGCGGTGGCCGGCGACGCCATCGTGGCCGGCTACATCCGCCGGGAGTTCCCGTCGCTGCTCTACGCGGGTCAGCTCGCGGATGCGGGCCCGCTCGCGCTCATGGTCGCCAAGGACGCAGCCGCGGTCGAGCCTTCAGCGCGCGAGGCGATGGACGAGCTCGCCGCCACCGGTGTGCTGGACGCGATCCGCGGCAAGTGGCTGGGTGATCTTCCCGCGCTGTCCGTTCCTTCCTCGGCCGATATGCCGTCGGGTGATGCGAGCCGGTCGCTGGATACGACGTTGCCGTAGGGGCATGAGCGGCGGCGCCTCAGCTCAGGTCCTTCCAGGATGCGGCATATGTGGTGTAGGCTTATGCACGCCGCCGAGAGCGGTGCACGGGAATCGGCAATCGTTCGAGGAGGAGAACATGCGCAAGGCCAGCACTTGGCTCGTGCTGCTGACGGTGATCGCGATGATGTTCGTCGTCGCGGCCTGCACGCCGCAGCCGGCGCCGAAGACGGAGGCGCCGAAGGCTGAGAAGCCTGCCGCCACGTACAAGCTCGTCACGCCCGGCCAGATCACCGTCGGCTCAGACACGTCGTTCCCTCCGATGGAATCGCTCGAGGGCAACAAGGCCGTCGGCTTCGACGTCGACCTGATGGACGCCATCGGCAAGGAGATGGGTCTCAAGGTCGTCTTCCAGACCGAGCAGTTCGACACGCTCATCGCGAGCCTGCAAGCGAACAAGTTCGACCTGATCGCGTCGTCGATGACGATCACCGACGATCGCAAGAAGCTCATCGACTTCTCGGATCCGATGTTCGACAGCAATCAGTCGCTCGCGATGAAGAAGGGGTCGAAGTACAACGCCCCGGCCGATCTCAAGGGCAAGAAGATCGGCGTGCAGTCGGGCACGACGGGTGAGCAGTGGGCGACCGAGAACCTGAAGCCCGCCGGTGCCACGCTCGTCCCGTTCAAGACGGCTACCGAGGCGTTCTCGGCTCTTCAGGCCGGTAACGTCGACGCCGTCGTCAACGACCTGCCCGTGACCGTCGACCTAGTGAAGGACCCGGCCAAGGGACTCGAGATCGTCAAGCAGATCCCCACCGGCGAGCAGTACGGCTTCGCCGTGAACAAGAGCAACCCCGAGCTGCTCAAGGCGGTCAACGCGGCGCTGAAGAAGGTCAAGGACTCCGGCGAGTACGACGCGATCTACAAGAAGTGGATCGGCAGCAAGTAGCTTCTCCAGGTGTGCTCGTCGCACCAGGTCTCACGAATGGAAGGCCCCCGGCGCGCCGGGGGCCTTCTTTATGTAGAATGAACGCCTATGAGCACGCCGCGCCGCAACACACCGCTCAAGGCCGCCGCCCTCGTCCTGGCGCTGGCGTCGCTGCTCGTCATGGCAGGCATCGCCCCCGCCTTCTCCATGAGCGGCACGACCGTGACTGTCAGCGAGGAGAGTGGCGGACAGCCCGCGCGCATCACGTTCAACACCGTCACCGGCGCGAACGAGCGCGTCTCCGAGCTCGACCTGACCTTCCCCGAAGGCTTCGAGCTCGCCAAGACCCGCACCGACGTAGTGACACTCGAGGGCTTGAAGCGCACGCCCGTCCAGCCGAGGATCCGCGTAGAAGGCCGGCGCCTCACGCTCGGGTTCACCCCGCCCATCGCCGGAGATAGCACCGTCCGGGTGCAGGTTTGGGACGTCGGTCTGCCGACGAAGGGCGGGACGTACCGTCTCGCCGGCGAGATAAGGACAGACCGCGGCGTCGAGCCGGTGACGGGCGACCTGTCGTTCGGGTTCTCGACAGTCTCGCCATCCGAGGCCCTGAGCCGGTCGCTCGAGCGGAATCCGCTGGTCAAGCGCTGGAACTCGGTCCAGTTCCTGAACTTCTTCCTGAACCCCACGATGATCGTGCTCGCCGTCCCCATCCTGTTCACCGGATGGATAACGTCCGTCCTGCTGGTCGTCGCCGCGTTCCCGCTCGCCATCTTCGGCGGCCTGGGGCTCGCGTTCATGAAGATGTCCCGCTTCCCGCCGCTCCGGTGGGTCGCCAGTGCCTACATCAACGTCATCCGAGGAACCCCGCTCTTCCTGCAGATCTACATCGGCTTCGTGGGTCTTCCGATCGCGGGCGTCAGAGCGCCTTGGTACGTGACCGGCATAATCGTGCTCGCACTCAACAGCTCCGCCTACCTCGCCGAGATCTTCCGGGCGGGCATCCAGTCGATCCACAAGGGTCAGTTCGAGGCGGCGAGCTCGCTCGGCATGACGTACTGGCAGTCCATGCGGTTCGTGATCATCCCTCAGACAGTGAAGCGCGTGCTTCCCACGATGACTTCGGAGTTCATCCTGCTCTTCAAGGACACGGCGCTGCTCTCGGCGGTCGGCGTGTTCGAGCTGATGCTGTACTCGAACAGCCTCGCCGTCCGCGGCGGCAACCTGACCCCGTTCGTCGTCGCGGCGGTCTACTATCTCATCATCACGATCCCGCTGATCAACTGGGTCGCCACCCTGGAGGCGAAGCTCGCGGTAGCCGAGGGCGGGCAGGCGCCGGCCGGGGTGAAGCCGAGCCTCTGGGACCGTCTTGGGATGCGCAGGATGCTGACGCCGGCGCGCGAGCTGCGCGAGGAGCGGTAGCATGGACAAGCCTGTCATCCGGATCAAGCAGCTGCGCAAGGCTTTCGGGTCTCTCGAGGTGCTGAAGGGCGTCGACATGGACGTCCAGAAGGGCGAGGTCGTGGTGATCCTCGGCCCCTCCGGTTCCGGCAAGTCGACGATGCTGCGCTGCGTCAACAGGCTCGAGGAGCCCACGTCCGGCGAGATCTGGTTCGAGGACGTGCTGGTCAACTCGCCGAAGACGGACATCAACGAGGTGCGCGAGCACGTGGGCATGGTGTTCCAGAGCTTCAACCTCTTCCCGCACCTGACGGCCAAGGACAACGTGATGCTCGCGCAGCGCAAGGTGCTGAAGCGCAGCAGGGCCGAGGCGGAGCGTACTGCCGAGGCGCAACTCGAGAAGGTCGGCCTCGGTGACCGCATGGATTACTACCCGGCGCAACTCTCCGGCGGACAGCAGCAGCGCGTGGCCATCGCGCGGGCGCTGGCCATGGACCCGCACGTCATGCTGTTCGACGAGGTGACCTCGGCCCTCGACCCCGAACTCGTGCGTGGTGTGCTCGACGTCATGAAGGACCTCGCGCAGGGCGGCATGACGATGCTCGTCGTCACGCACGAGATGGGCTTCGCACGCGACGTCGCCACGAGGGCCGTCTTCATGGACGGCGGGGTCATAGTGGAGCAGGGGGAGCCCTCGGCCGTGTTCGACAACCCCCGGAACGAGCGCACGAAGGACTTCCTCGGCCACATCCGCTAGCGGGCGGGCCGCGCGCGGGGGGACATCGATGTTCCGCCCAGGAGACGCTGGGTATGCTCTAATTGTCCTACGCCATCGATGGGAGGGACGCCGTGAACGTCAACATCAAGGGTCGGCACATGTCGGTGGCTCCGGAGATACAGGCGTACGCGACCGACAAGATCGGTCGCGTCGTCAAGCTCATCGACGGCCCTACCACCGAGGTGGAGATCGAACTCT
The DNA here is from genome assembly GCA_036504755.1 of Coriobacteriia bacterium. Classification (GTDB taxonomy): domain Bacteria; phylum Actinomycetota; class Coriobacteriia; order Anaerosomatales; family JAJZPX01; genus JAJZPX01. The sequence continues at coordinate 225,835 of DASXUP010000007.1, read as the reverse complement.
TCGCCGAGAAGAACCCGTCGATCCAGAACAGTCAGGTCGCCGAGGTGACCATCTTCTCGAAGGGCCCCGTCATCCGGGCGCGCGAGGCGGCCACCGACATGCACGCAGCCATCGATCTCGTGTCCGACAAGCTCGAGCGCCGCGTCAACCACCTCCGCGGCAAGATCAAGGACAAGCACAAGGCCGGGCCGCGGGGCTTCCAGACGGCCGAGACCTTCCTGCCCGAGGAGGAGGAGCCGGAACCCGCCGTCGTCAAGACGAAGCGAGTCAACATGAAACCGATGACGACGGACGAAGCCATCCTTCAAATGGAGCTTCTCGGCCACGACTTCTTCGTGTTCATGACGCCCGAGAGCGAGGACATCAACGTCCTGTACAAGCGCCGCGACGGCGACTACGGTCTCATCTCGCCCGAACCTCGGTGAGCGCGAGCGCCACCCTTCAGTCAGCCAGCCCCTCTGACAGCGCGCGAACATTCGTGGGGCGGCGGGCTGCGCGGCATCCCCGCACGGAGTGTGATTGTTGACACATCTTTCCGCGCTAGCCTAAGGTTGATGCGTGTTCCAGGGGCGCCGCGCCTGCAAGCAGCACCATCGCAGCTTCTCAGCAGAACGACCGTGGCGAGAGCGAGGAGAGCTCCTAGGTGGACATTCGCGCCTCACAGGTGACCATCTCAGAGATCGAACAGGCGCTGTGCCAGGTGGCCGAGGTCAAGGCCGCCCGTGTCGTCACCTCATCCGACGGCGTGATCCAGGAGATACACGTCCTCGCGCTCCCCAGCAAGTCGCCGAAGCAGCTCGTGCGCGATATCGAGTCCACGATCATGGCGAGTTTCGGCATCCCCGTGGATCACAAGAAGATCTCGATCGCGCAGCTCGGCCAGGAGATGATGCCGAAGGAGGACTCGCCGAAGGCCGCGAACCGGCCGCGGATCAAGTCGATCAACAGCCAAGTCAGCGGCGTGAAGGCGACGGTCACCGTGGACCTCGAACTGGAGGGGGATTCGTACATAGGCGACGCCACCGGCGCGGCCAGTCAGACCGGTCGGCTGAGGCTCGTGGCACAAGCGACGCTCAATGCCGTCGAACAGTACACCCACGGGTCGTACAGTTTCGCGATAGAGGACGTCGCCATCGTTCACCTCGGCCGTGAGAAGGTCGCGGTCTCGTGCATGGCGCTCGTGACCCCGCTCGGCGAGCAGACGTTCGTGGGCTCCGCGCTCGTGAGGCAGAACGACAAGGATGCGATAGTCAAAGCGACGTTGGACGCTATCAACAGGCGCATGGGCTTCTTGACAACCCAATAGATCCCACAGTTTGGACCAACTCCGTGGCTCATCGGATCGAACACTGTCAGCAGACTAAAACGAGCGGAGCGGACAGCGTTCTTCCATTACTAGCGGAATGGGAGAAGACACTCATGGTTTCACCAAGGAGGTCTTCTCATCATGAAGCGTATGTTTCTGGTTCTCAGCGCTCTCGCGGCCGTTGTTCTCGGCAGCGGTGCCTGGTTCAGAGTGTAGCGGTATCCGGGGTTGGTCCAAGGTTTCGACGGGGCGGAGGCGCTCTGCGATGAGCAGAGAAGTCCTCCGCCTCCGTCTGTTCGCCGGACTGACGCTATTGTCGGCGGTGGCGGCTCTCTCGGCGACGCTTGCCGTTCAGCGGCCAGCACCGTCTCCGCTCCTCATTGCCCTCGTGCTGGTTGCAGCATTCTCCGAGGTTCTTCCTGTGCAGCTTGCGTCAATGACAGTCTCTATCACTACGGCAGTCTGTGCGGCGGCGACGATTCTCTTGGGTCCAGCCGCAGGCGGACTTGTGACTGGTGTGTCAGCCGTTCCTGCTTCGCTGATGGTCAAAGAGCAGCCGATACTCCGAGGATCGTTCAACGTTGGACAGCTGACTCTGGCGGCTTTGGCCGGGGGATGGGTGTACACGTTGGCAGGGGGCAGGCCGCTTGGGGCCGCACCCCTGACCGGACCTCAGATGCCGGGGATGATGCTGCCGCTTGCGGGCCTCGCGGTCGGTGCATTCTTGATCAACACCACGTTTGTGGGTGCATTCATTGCTATTCGCTCGGAGACCCCTTTTCTTACCGTCTGGAAATCCAGTTTCGTTTGGACCGTGCCTGCACAAGCCGCCTTAGCAGTTCTAGCGCTAGCGTTAGCGCAGGTCGTGGCATCGGAGGGCATTGTCGGTCTGGCACTGTTCGTCGTGCCGTTGATGATTGCGCGGCAGTTCTATGAACGATATATGCTCCTGAAGCGGACATACGCCGACACCGTGCGATCCCTCGTCGCCGTCATTGAGGCAAAGGATCTGTACACCAAGGGACATTCTGAGCGTGTTGCGGCGTATTCCGTCGACATTGCGCGGCGACTAGGTCTCGGCAATCAGAAGATAGAGCGAATAGAACTCGCTGCACTGTTGCATGATCTCGGCAAGGTAGGCATCAGCCGGAGCATCCTCTTGAAGAGTTCGCCTCTCACTGACGAGGAGCTCTCGGCAATCAAGATGCATCCCGAGATTGGTGCGCGCATCATCGAGAACGTCCCGTTCTTGGCAGACCTCGTTCCGTTGATATCGGCCCACCATGAGCGTATCGATGGGACGGGGTATGGGAGCCAGCTAGCGGGGGAGGCAATTCCAATCGAGGCGAGGATTCTGGGCGTCGCCGACGCCTTTGATGCTATGACTTCCTCACGTCCATACCGCGCGGCTATGAGCAGGGAGGATACCGTATTCGAACTCACGCACTGCGCGGGGGAGCAGTTTGATCGCGTCATCGTGGAGACCTTCATCGAGTCCCTAGCAGATGGGAATTTTGGAGACAGTCCGCCTGGTTGGAAGATTACAGATGAAGCGGTTTGAGCCTTTCCCGATTCTTGAACTCACGCTTATGCTTGGCGCCGCCGGAGTTGGCGCTTTCCTGCCTGGAGCCAGTTCTGCCCCGGACGGCCTTCTCTGGTTCTTAGCGGGCCTGAGCATTCTCAAACTCTCGGACGTTTGGCTTCCACGAGGTGATACGGTCGGGATGAGTTCCGCCCTAGCCTTGGGGGCACTTCTGCTGTTTGACGTTCGCACAGTCCTTGTGTCCCTCGTGGTTGCGGAGACTATCGCGCTCGCTCCTCCTGGGCGCGGACAGAAGTGGCGTTCGGCCCTCCCGTCTCTCTCGGCTGAAGCAGTGTCCGTTGTCGTCTGCTCGTCCGCTCTTGTTCCTCTCGGCCTACACCCCACCACCGGAGTGCTTCTGCTGTCCGGCAAGACGCTGCGACCCGAGCAGTACGCAGCGCTGATTCTTGTAGGTCTCCTGTTTGCTGCGCTCGAGTTCAGCCTGCTTCAAGTCGAAACCGCTGTTCGCGACAATCGGCCGATTCGTTCGTCCATCCTTGGCAGCGCTTCATACGGAGCATGGTTGATTGCTGCTCAAGCCTCGGCTGGCATCCTCTCGGCGCTCATGTATCGCAAGATGGGTGCCTGGGGACTCGTCGTGGGCGTCGTCATGATTCTCATCATGAGGCAATCGTTCGTGCTCTTGCTCGAGATCAGGAGGGCGTATAATTCGACAATTGATGTCCTGATTAGTGCGATGGAGGCCCAGAGTCCAGGGCGAGAGGGAGTCGCGGAGCGACACGCAGAACTGTGTACGAGGGTTGGACGAGCCATTGGTCTTCACGGCCGAGAGCTGGAACGATTGCGCTATGCCGCTCTGCTGATGGGCGTCGGGATTGATGAGAGTGTTGACACATCGCCGCTACAACTCGACGCTCGCCGGTCATCCAAGATTGTTGAGGGCGTCGAGTTTCTCCAGGATGTGACGCCGCTACTGCGAATATGCGAAGATCCGGATGACAAGAGCAGCGCTAGTCGCAGCGACTTGGTCTGTTCCTACATCCTGATGTCCGCGGGGGTCGCAACTAGGACTCTTAATGTCCACCAGCTGAAGGCTATCCGAGAGCGGGTCAGTCCGCGCATTGTGCGCGAAGTAGATGCAGTGGTCGGGGCCCTCGTTGAGTCCGCGTCGGATATGTCATGATGATCGGACTCAAGTGATTCTCTCTGTGGTCCTCCTTGTGGCCCTTATCGTGCGAATCGCGAGCGGCGGTTCGTTGCGTGACGTGGCGGAGATCCGGATTAGAGGAGAGGTACTGCTAGTCGCCGCGTTTGTCCTCGTGTCTCTTCTCCCGCTCGCCGCTGGACACCTTAATCAGAGCAGGGATGGGATTTTCGCCGGGTGGATAGGGCTCATGGTCGTGCTTCTCGCGTTGTGTCTGCTTAACCGCGAAGTGAGCCAAGGCTTCACAGTGATGGGAACGGGTGTTGCGCTGAACCTGTTGGCGATTGCGCTTAATCGGGCAATGCCGGTTTCGATTAAGGCAGTGGCGGCAATTGGCGGTGGCGTGAATCGTATCGCGGCGGCAACAGACATCTTCCATTTGTGGGGGGATGCGACCACCAGACTGCTCATCCTCGGTGATGTCCTTCCTCTACCTGGTTTTGCTGCACTCCGTGCCGTGCTGAGCCTCGGTGACGTTGTGATGTTCGTTGGGCTCGTTACTGTCGTTGCGACGCATGCCACTAGCCCTGTGAAGCGTCACTGAAGGGTGGTCTTTCACTTCGTGTCCGTCGCCCTAGCATCGGAGAACTCGGCGAATCCGCAACAGGAAGAAGTGAAACGCCCCGGGTTTGATGGAGGCTCCGTTTCCAGGATTATCGCATCCTGGAGGAAGGAGTCCGTGACCCATGGCAAGACCGTCGAGGTATTCGCCCGAGTTCCGGGAGCGAGCCGTCCGGCTGGCGCGAGAGTCTGAACGTCCAATCGCCGCTGTCGTGCGTGCGTGATCTGGGCGTCCACCACGAGAGCCTGCGGGTGTGGGTGCGCCAGGCCGAAGCCGAAGACGGCACTCGCACCGACCGCCTTTCGACCGCCGAGCGCGTCCGATTTCACTCACATCCGGATCTGGGAGGACTGGAGCTACCTGGCCGTCGCACTTGACATCCACACGAGGCGCATCATGGGCTGGCAGCTCGCGCGCTATGCGCCAGTCGCTACACGTACTATGAGTACACCGAGCGCCTCACGAGGGCCGGCATCGCCGAGCAGGGGAAGGCCCGGCACCGCGCTCGACAACGCGATGGCAGAACCTACCTGTCAGCCGAGGTCGGGAATCTCAAAATCAAGCGCTACACGGGGAAGACTCGCCTCGATCTCGCGCTCGTGATCTACATCGGCTGGTACAACGCGAAGCGCCGGCACTGCGGACTCAAGTGGACGAGCAACGGAGCCACGAGGCGCCAAGCACCCCTGAGATGCTCGAGCAGTACAATCAGCAAGCCCATCGGGAAGCCGAGGTATCCAAGTAATCGAGCCGACGCGGAACCCGGGGCGTTTCAAAGGATTACGAATCCTGAGTGGTGACTTGGCAGGAACGCGCGTCCCTTGGCCGAAGTTCAAAGAAACCCGGTGCCCCTCAGGTTTCGGGACTTGGAGGCGTAGCCCCAAATGCAGGATGGGATAGGTGTGAGCGGACGCCTGCCCGCTCTCGGGCAGAGCGTGCCTCGGTGGCGTCTCGTCGACGCCTTTCTTCGAGACACACCAACGGAGGTGTTTCTGGTGGCACCGTCCGGGTACGGGAAGACCGTGCTCGCGGCGCAGCTAGCCCGCACTGAGAGATTCCAAACGGTTGTGTGGATTGACGGGCGCGGGCAGGAGCTGAGGGGTCAACAGCTGCTCGAGTTCGTGGTTGCGGAGTTGGATTCTCCAGTCACTGATGTGGGGCAATCAGATCTTCTGCTTCCTCGCAAGTCTGCGGACGACGTCGAGAATAGCCTGTACAAAATTCTCGATAGGATTTGGGGACGAAACACCTGTCTGGTAATCGACAATCTGGCGGAGTTGAACGACTGGTCTGCGTTGTCGCGCATCCGGCAGATTCTCTCTCGGGCGGCCTCAGCGGATCATTGTCTAATCGTAACGAGTTGGAAGATGGGGGAAGTGCCACAAGGGGTCGGGACAGGGTGGTTGCTGGAGGCCGACGATCTCAGGCTGAGCCAGGAGGAGGGTGACGAGTTGGCGCGCCGCCTCTATGGCAGCGACCTTGAGCCAACGACTGTTCGCGGCCTCCTCTCCAGCTGCTCTGGACACGCAGCCCTCTTCGCGGTGCTGGCCCGCCATCACCGCCTGCGTGTCGCAGCACCAGCCTCTTCGGTCGCGCCAGCCAGCCACCTAAGACAACAGCTTCAGTACCTCGCAGCGACTCACCTCAGTCCTCTGCAACGAAGTGGATTGACAGCCGCGTCGCTCTTGTCCACCGGGACTGCGAATGACATTCAGGCCGTGTTGGACCAGCCCTTCTCCCAATCGGAGCTACGACAGTTGTCTGAGTGCATCCCCTTAATCCGGGTTGCTCGGAGCGAGACCGGGACTCTTGAGTTCGACATGCATGACCTCGGACGCGCGGTATTCGCGAAGAGCGAGGGCACCAAACCGTGTGGGTTCGAGGAATGCACTCAGCGGGCTCTCGGAATCTTGGCGTCGAGAGGAGAGTACTCACGTCTATTCGAGCTTGCTCTCCTATTTCCGGAAGTTGCCAATCTGCCGGGACTTCTCGAGCAGCATGGTCGGCGCTTGTTGGACGTCGGCGGCGCCAGTCTCTTGCGCCGTGCGCTCGAGTCGACTCGCGTCGAGGTATTGGTTCAGCGACCAGCTCTGTTGCTGCTGCACGCGCAGCTCGAACAGTATCTTGGCAACTATAGGGAGGCGGCGAGCAAAGCGAGAATCGCCGCCGACTTGGCCCACTATGCAGCAAAGGACTCGACGTCACTCGCCGCCACGCTCCTGCTCGGCCGCGCATTGTTAGCGTCTGGGGATGCTAGGCAAGCGCGTGAGGTGCTCGAACCGGTGGCGTCCAATGCTCAACTTGGGTCCGACCCAGACGGGAGGCTCCTTCTCTGGACTAACCTCGGCCTCGCAAGCACACACTTGGGAGATGGCGAAGCTGCAGAGCAATTCTTCGGGCAGGCGAGGCTTCTCGAAGAGGCCGGAGAGCCCCTCTCTGATAGAGCGAACGCCTACAAGGATGGAGCGACCGGCTTCTACTGCTGCACGCTATTGGGTGACTTTGCCAGAGGACTATCCCTGTTCTCGCGTCACATGCGAAGCACGAGTTGCTCGCCAGAGACTCGGCTGCCTTCGATGGGCAATGCGGCCTTGGCAATGTGTCATCGGGGGTCCCTGCACAGCGCTCTGGAGTTGATCAATGAAGTACTTGCCCAATCGGATTCATACTCCTCGAACGCTTGGCGCCAGGCATGGTTGGGCAGTAGGGCTTCTATCCTTGCCGGGCTGGGAGACTATCGGGCGGCGGAGTCAGACGCAGCCCTCGCAATCGGGAGGGCCGAGGAAAGGGACGAGTGCGACGCTCACTATCTGCGAGCAGAGCGATCAGCCTGGCGTCGCGCTGCGGGTGACTTGGACGGAGCCTTCGCTGACTCAGAGGCTGCGCGGGAGTTCCTCCAGTCCGTGTACATGGTTCACGGCAAATGGCTTGCCGAGGCGGAACTCGCAGCGAACTTGCTGGCGCTCGGTGACCCTTCTGCGGCGGGAACCTATGCAGAAGGTGTGTTGAGAGCCGCAGGTGTAGCTGCTCAGCCCTGTCTCGACGCGCGACTTGTGCTGGCCGAAAGAGCAAGACAGGCAGGAGAGTTCGCCGTCGCGACAGATGCCCTTGTCGCCTCTGTCGACTACATCCTCTCCGGCAACGGCAATTGGGTCACGGCGATGTACATCCGTGCGTTCCCGGGACTCCTGGGGATCGTCGCGGCAGCCGTGGGCGCCGATCGCATTCCGGCGCACCTGCTTCGCATGATCCTCCCGGAGAACGCAGAGAAGGCGCTTCCCATAGCGCGCGACGTCTTGCCCGAGGACGAGTGGCGAACGCTTGCCACACGTCTGCTGGGGGAGAGCGAGCTCGACAAGCTCTCGGCCGAACCGGAAACTGCTTCCGTGTGTCGTGTTCGACTCTTCGGGGGACTCGAGGTAGAGATCGCGGGATCGCGCGTCGCCGACGCCGCCTGGCGCAAGAGGAAGGCGCGCCTGCTGTTCGCGATGCTGGTCGTGCGCAAAGGTAGGGACGTCCCGCGCGAGCAGCTGCTCGAGTACCTTTGGCCCGAGATGGATGCGCAGCGCGCGGTCGCGAACTTCTACGTCGTCTGGAACAACATGAAGAACGCCCTGTGCCCCGACCTTCCGAAGGGTCAGGCGCTCCCGTATGCGAGGACGGCCGGAGGGGTCTGCCGGCTCGACGACCTGCTGGTTACCAGCGATCTCGACGATTTCGAGCGGTCGCTTTCCGAGATCCGCCGCGGCGAAGGCGTGGGCGACCGCGACGCGATCTCCTCGGCCGCCCATCGGCTTGCGGACATCTATCGCGGGGACTTGCTGCCCGGGGACATCTACGACGACTGGTTCGCGCCGCTCAGGGAGCGCTGCCGTCAGGAGTTCGGCGACGGCATGTTGCGGGCCGCGCGTGTTCTCGAGGAGGACGGGAGTCACGTCGCCGCGCTCGAGATGGTCCGGACGGCACTGTCGCACGACGCGTGGCGCGAGGACCTCTACCAGGCGGCATTGCGGTGTCAGATCGCCGTCGGCCAGCGGAGCGCGGCGATAGACACCTACATGACCTGCATGCGCAAACTCTCGGACGACCTCGGATTGGACCCTTCGGCCGAGACGCGCAAGCTGTACGAGCGCGTGCTGGCGATGGAGCACTCTGCCGAGGAGGGCTACTCGGTATAGGAACGGGTAAGCGCCGGCTTAGGTCCACCCCGTACGCTCGGCGTGTCCTCTTTTGGACGACCGGCAGCCGGGTGGTCGGTGAGACCTCCTGACGAGGGACGATGCGGGCGCGTCGTGGCCGAGGCTCGGACGGTGAGGAGACGGGAGACTCCTGAGGGGCACCAGACGGAGCCACAAGGCGGTACGACCTTCCGGGTATCACGGGTCAGCGCGGCAGCCGGAGGCCGGGGGAGCGAAAGCCGCTCCTCCGGCCCTTTGCGCACCGCACGTCGGCAGGTCGTTTGCTCATCATGGCGAGGCGCTCAGCGGCGCCCGCCCCGGGGGGCTCGTGCTAGAATCTACCGGGTTTTCCCTCCGCTTCATCCCGTTCACCCAGAGGTAGGAACCACACATGGCTAACATCCTCACGAAGCTGCTGACCATGGGCGAGGGTAGGCAGCTCCGCGAGTTCGAGAGCATCGTTCCGGAGATCAACGCGCTCGAGCCCGACATGCAGGCCCTCTCGGACGACGAGCTCCGCGGCAAGACCGGGGAGTTCCGGCGGCGCCATGCCGACGGCGAGTCGCTCGACGACCTGCTGCCGGAAGCGTTCGCTGCGTGCCGCGAGGCGGCCGTGCGCTCGCTCGGCATGCGGCACTTCGACGTACAGCTGGTGGGCGGCATGGTGCTCAACCGCGGGATGATCGCGGAGATGAAGACCGGCGAGGGCAAGACCCTCGTCGCCACGCTCGCCGCGTACCTCAACGCGATCCCGGATCAGGGCGTGCACGTCGTCACGGTCAACGACTATCTCGCCAAGCGCGACAGCGAGTGGATGGGCAGGGTGTACAAGGCGCTGGGCCTGACCGTCGGCATCATCCAGGCGCAGATGGACCCCGACCAGCGCGTACCCGCTTACCAGGCCGACATCACGTACGGTACGAACTCTGAGTTCGGTTTCGACTACCTCCGGGACAACATGGTGACCGAGGGGTCCGAGCGCGTTCAGCGCGGCCACGCCTACGCCATCGTCGACGAGGTCGACTCGATCCTGATCGACGAGGCCCGGACACCGCTCATCATCTCCGGCGCCGGCACCAAGTCGGCCGACACGTACAAGCAGTTCGCGAAGGTCATCCCTCGGCTGAGGCCGGAGGTGGACTTCGAGCTGGACGAGGCGAAGCGCACTATCGCCGCCACCGAGGAAGGGGTCAAGAAAGTCGAGCAGTGGCTCAGCATCGAGGACATCTTCTCCGACCCGTCCGGCCAGCTCGTGAACCACCTGCAGCAGGCGCTCAAGGCGCAGTTCATGTTCAAGAAGGACGTCGACTACGTGGTGACCGACGGCGAGGTGCTCATCGTCGACGAGTTCACGGGCCGTCTCATGTACGGCCGCCGCTACTCCGAGGGCCTGCACCAGGCCATCGAGGCGAAGGAGCGCGTGCACGTCCGCGAGGAGAACCAGACGCTCGCGACCATCACGCTGCAGAACTACTTCCGCATGTACGACAAGCTTGCCGGCATGACCGGCACCGCCGTGACCGAGGACGCCGAGTTCCGCGAGATCTACAAGCTGCCGGTGCTCATGATCCCCACGAACATGCCGATGGTGCGCGCCGACGAGAACGACGTCATCTACCGCAGCATCGGCGCGAAGTTCAACGCCGTCGTCGAGGAGATCGTGGCGCGGCACGAGCTGGGTCAGCCCTGCCTCGTCGGCACGATCTCGATCGAGAACTCCGAGCATCTCGCGCGGATGCTGCAGAAGCGCGGCGTCAAGCACAACGTGCTGAACGCGAAGTTCCACGAGATGGAGGCGCACATCATCTCGCAGGCGGGCCGTCTCGGTGCGGTCACGATCGCGACCAACATGGCCGGCCGAGGCACCGACATCGTGCTCGGCGGCAACCCCGAGTCGCTCGTGGAGGACATCCTCATCGAGCGCGGCGTCAAGCCGGATGAGGCCACGGACGCTCAGAGGGCGGAGGCGCTCGCGCGAGCCAAAGAGATAACGGCCGAGGAGCACGTGCGCGTCGTCGAGGCTGGCGGGCTCGCCATCCTCGGCACGGAACGCCACGAGTCGCGCCGCATCGACAACCAGCTGCGAGGCCGGTCCGGGCGTCAGGGCGACCCGGGCCTCTCGCAGTTCTTCCTGTCGCTCGAGGACGACCTCATGCGGCTGTTCGGGGGGGACCGGATGGACCGGATCGGCCGGCTGATGGAGCGCACGCAGATCCCGGACGACGTGCCGATCCAGGCCGGCCTCGTCAGCAAGGCGATCGAGTCGGCCCAGCGCCAGGTAGAGGCGATGAACTTCTCGGCACGCAAGCACGTGCTCGAGTACGACGACGTGATGAACAAGCAGCGCGAGGTCATCTACGCAGAGCGCAACCGTATCCTCGACGGCAAGGACATCCACGCCCGCGTGCAGGAGATGATCGAAGAGACCATCCGCAACGTCGTGCTCGAGTTCTGTCCCGAGAAGGTCTATCCGGAGGAGTGGGACTGGGACGGGCTGGGCAAGGCTCTGCTCGAGCTCACCGGCGACGCCCTCGGCGTGACGGAGCCGCGAACGGACGTCGCGAACCCCTACGAGCTGGCCGACGAGCTCGCCTCGGCCGCGCTGGAGCGTTACGGTGCGAAGGAAGCCGAGGTGGGCGCGGACAACCTGCGCGAGCTCGAGCGGCAGGTCATGCTCCGCGTCATCGACACGCACTGGATGGACCACCTCCAGGAGATGGACTACCTGAAGGAGGGCATCGGCCTCCGCGCCATGGCGCAGGTCGACCCGCTCGTGGCGTACAAGCAGGAGGCGTACGAGATGTTCGAGACCCTCGTCGCCTCGATCGACGAGGACTTCCTGCGCACCATCTTCCACGTGCAGGTCGTCTGGGAGGAGGCCGCGCCGGCGCCGCTCCCCTCGCACGCGATGAGCTACAGCGCGCCCAGCGAGGACAGCATCTTCGCGGGTCTGGCGCAGTCGGCGGCGGCGCAGGCGGTAGCCGGACCCGCGCCCGACCAGATCTCGCAAGCCGCGGCCATGGTGGGCGCCGGTCACGCGCCGCAGGTCGTCAAGGACAAGACGGACCCCTACGCGGATGTCGGCCGCAACGACCCGTGCCCGTGCGGGAGCGGCAAGAAGTACAAGAAGTGCCACGGGGCGAGCGCATAGGATGGCCGAGGACCGCGCGACAGAGATCGGCGTTGTCCGAGAGCGCATCACCCGCATCGGCGAGTATCTGCATCTGGACGAGAAGCGCGCCGAGGTGGCGTCGCTCGAGGCGAAGGCCGCCGAGCCCGGCTTCTGGGACGACCAGTCGCTCGCGCAGCAGACGATGGCGACCGCCTCGGAGCTGCGCGACGAGATCGAGACGTACGCTTCTGTGCGCCTCGAGCTGGAAGACCTCGAGGTGCTGAACGAACTCGCGGTGTCGGAGGACGACGAGGACACCTCGGCGGAGATAGAGCGCGGGCTCGCGGTGCTTAAGAAGCGCATCGACGGGCTGGAGCTGGCGAGCTGGTTCACCGGGGAGTTCGACCACGGCGACGCCATCGTCACGATCATCCCCGGTGCCGGTGGACTCGAGAGCCAGGACTGGGCCGAGATGCTGCTGCGAATGCTCACGAAGTACGCCGAGTCGCGGCGCTGGAAGGTCGACCTGCACGACGCCCCGCGCGGCGAGGAGGTCGGGATCGAGCGAGCCGTGTTCACCGTGCACGGCCGCGATGCCTATGGGACTCTGACTTCCGAGCAGGGCGTCCACCGTCTCGTACGGATATCGCCGACGGACGAGAAGAAGCGGCGGCACACCACGTTCGCGAAGGTGGACGTGCTGCCGGTGCTGCCCGACGAGATCGTGATCGACATCAGGGACGAGGACCTGCGGGTCGACGTCTACCGCTCGAGCGGCCCGGGAGGGCAGTCGGTCAACACCACGGACTCGGCCGTGCGTCTTACGCACATCCCTTCCGGCATCGTCGTCACCGTGCAGAACGAGAAGAGCCAGCTCAAGAACAAGGACGCCGCGATGAAGATCCTGCGGTCGCGCCTGTACGAGCTGGAAAAAGCTAGGCGTCAAGCTGAGCTTGAGAGTCTGCGCGGCGAGAAGCAGGACATCGCCTTCGGGAGCCAGATCCGCAGCTACGTGCTGTACCCCTACCAGATGGTCAAGGACGTCCGCACCGGCATCGAGACGGGCAACATCTCGGCAGTGCTCGACGGCGGGCTTGACGAGTTCGTCGTCGCGTACCACCGCTGGCGGGTGAGCGGCGAGCCTGAAGCGAAGGTGACGGGGTAGATGCCGCTGCAGGCGGGGGCGGATCGATGAACGCCGAGGTGCGCAGGCTTCCCGGACGCGTGCTGCGAAGCCGTCGCGCCCGCGACTACACGCTCATCACGCTCGGCACGCTGGTCACCGCCTACGGGCTCGACGCGTTCCTCATCCCGAACCGGCTGGCGGCTGGCGGCGTCTCCGGCCTCGCGACCATCGTGCACTACGTGGCCGCACCGGTCGTCACCCTCCCGGTCGGCGTCGTCATGCTCGTGCTCAACGTCGCGCTGCTCGTACTCGCGCTGCGCATGCGCGGCTGGCGCTACCTCGCCAGGACGGTGTACGGTACGGTCGCGCTGTCGCTCGCGATCGACTTCGGCGCCCCGTTCATCCGGCCGCTCGCGACGACGGACCCCCTGCTCGCCGCGCTGTACGGCGGGGCGATCACCGGCCTCGGCCTCGGCATCGTCTTCAAGGCCGGCGGCAACACGGGCGGGACCGACATCATCGCGCAGCTGCTCGTGCGGCGCGTGTCGCTCGGCATCGGCCAGCTCATGCTCGCCGCCGACGCCGTCGTCATGGTGATGGCCGCGCTGGCGTTCGGCCCCACGCTCGCGCTCTACGGCATCGTGGCCGTGTTCGTGAGCGGCGCCGCCATCGACCTGGTGCAGGAGGGCCTGTCCGTCAACAAGGCGGCGTACATCATCTCCGACGCGTCCGACGCCGTGGCCGACGCGATCTTGAGCGACCTCGGCCGAGGTGCGACGGCGTTCCGCGCGCGCGGGCTCTACACCGGCACCGACCGCGAGGTCATCTTCACGGTGGTGTCGCGCCGCGAGCTCGATCCGCTGAAGACGCTCGTGCGGGCGGTCGACCCGCAGGCTTTCGTCATCATCACCGACGTGCACGAAGTGCTCGGCGAGGGGTTCGGCAAGTTCGAGGGGTGAGGTCTGGGATGGGTAGATTAGTGCAGTCGGGCAGGACCGCGAAGCGGGAGTAGCGAGTCTGCCGCATCCACGAAGTGCAGGAGGAGATCGCCCATGCAGACCGAGATGAAGACCGTTGCGTACAACGCGGACAACGTCATGAAGTGCCAGTGCACAAGCTGTCCGGTTCAAGGCGAGAGCGCTTGTGCGATGGACAAGGTCCATGCGATGTCCGGGATGATGGAGAAGATGCGCGCGATGATGGCGGGCGGGCAAGGCATGTCTGGAATGTCAGGAGGTATGTCTGGCATGTCCGAACAACACGGTGAGATGATGCTGCCTTCCGCCCAGGACATGCCGGGGATGTACTGCTCAACGGGGACGGCGACTTGCGGCGATCTCGACTACACCAAAGGCTGCATCTGCCCGACCTGCGCGGTGTACACCGACAACCAGCTCGACAACACCAAGTACTGCAACAAGGGCAGCGCCGCGCAAGTAGGTTAGCGGGCACCGCCGCTGCGTCAATCCGACATCCCTCCGGACTGGGGTCCGAGGCGCGGCGTGGCGCCTTGCTCGTGCCGACGTCTGCCCAACGTTCAGTGCGTCAGCTGTGAGGCGCGGCGTGGCGCCTCGAGCTGAGCGTAGGCGTTCTCAGCGGAAGTGTTGCGATTCAAACTTGAAGTCAGGCGAGCCGCGTCAACGCTTCAACGATTCTATGGTCATTCTCCGCGAAGAGCTGCTCCTTCGAGCGGCGCTGCGGGTCCGTCTGAGACCGATTCTTGATGAAGGCCGGATGAATCAGGGTGATCGACACAGCATCAAGTCCGAAGCGCCGGGAGAACTCCCGAAACCCACGCTCTGCGTTGCCGCCGAAACAGACCACAAGTCGCGGACGGAAGATCTCGAACTCCCTTTCGAGGAAGCGCTCCGAACAGTGGCGGGCGACCAGAGAGGCGCCGCCACCGCCGGCCTTGCCGGAGGCGGCCCGCGTCCACTTACATTTCGCGACGTTCGTGATGTAGACGTCCAACAACCGGTGCCGCTGCATTAGGTAGGCGAAGTACGGGCCGTAGAAGTGGGGATCGTAGATGAAGTCCGCGACTTGGTGCGGCCAAGGGCGGGCGCTGGGCGTCCAATAGTAGTGATTCACCGGAGGCTTCTTGCGGGAGCCACGAAACGCCACTTCGGTTCCGTTCCGGTAGCGGTCGTCAGCCCCGGGATTCTCGAGCAGGAACAGGACTGGCATCGTCACTCCGGAGCCAGCAACGTTCATGGGGCCAAGAACCGCCTGGAAGTCCGTTGAGTCGCAGCCATGACTCATGAGACTGAGCTCGCCTCCGGCCTCGCGAAGAACTCCGGACTGCTCACAGTCGATGCAGTAGCCGCGGCACGCCAGGGGACGCGGGTACCGATTGTGGACTTCCGGCTGACCGCCATAGTCCACGATTTCCCGGAAGTTGATGTCAGCAAGGCCAACGTTCTGCACGCGCGCTTCCTTCGGTCCGGCTAACGTCTAGCGCATCAGCTGCGAGGCGCAGCGATGCGTTACGACCCGAGGATAGCGCGCGAGCGCCGAGTCTGCTGGATGCGCGTGTTAGCCGGCTCAGAGTAGCATCTGTGTGCTACACTGCTCGCGGCTCACGGACGAGGAGGACTACATGACCCGCGGACTCAAACTGCGCAAAGCAGGCGGCTCGATCAGTGCGACGCTCCCGAAGGACATGGCTGACCGGCTGCACCTTGCCGCGGGTGACACAGTGCTGGCGGTCGAGACCGATCGCGGCATCCTGCTCACCCCCTACGATACTGACACCGAAGAGGCGCTGGCGATCGCCGCGAAGGTCGCGGGCAAGTACCGCAACGCGATGCGCGAGCTGGCGAAGTAGCCGCATGGGACCGAAGCGGGGGGAGCCGCGCTGGGTCGAGCGCCTGGTGGTAGAAGCCGTTCAGTTCGACCTGGTGCGAACGTACGGCGGGATGCCGGGGCTGCGCGATGAGAACGGACTCGAGTCCGCACTGGCACGACCCAAGCAAAGATTCACGTACGAGCCGAAGAGCGACTTGGCTGCTCTTGCGGCTGCCTATGGATTCGGACTGGCGCGAGATCACCCGTTCAACGACGGCAACAAGCGAGTGGCGTTCGTGACGATGGACGTGTTCCTGGGACTGAACGCCTGCGAGATCGATGCTCCGGAAGCGGAGGTCGTGACCGTGATGCTCGACTTGGCTGCCAGCGTTCTTGCCGAAGAGCAGCTCGCCGACTGGATACGGTCGCGACTCGTATCGCATGCCGAGGAGTCCGGCTAACGTTGTTGCGCTTCACCTGCGAACGAGCGCGTCTCTTCGCAGCGTAGACGGTGCATGAGTCAGGTGGAAGCGCTTGTTCGCGAGCCGGGCGCACGGGATACTCATGCTTCTTTCGCCTTCGCCCTCATTCACCCTCCGACCAAGCGTCAGCATCCTTCAGCAACCGCAAGTGGTGAGGGACGAGCGAAGAGGACTCGAGCAAGGGCCCCAACGGGGTCATCACATGATCCGAGGGCAACTGCAAGGCGCCAGGTGGGACGCTGACGAAGTACAGGAAGTAGTACGCGTTTGGCCACTCCTCAAAGCGTTCGCGCTCGACTAGGAAGGCCTTCCCTCGCAGCAGCCCGAAACGATGGAAGAGCGCCGTGTGCATGGTCTCCAGCGGCATCTCGTGTGTTGGAACTTGCCAGGAAGGTAGCTGGAACTGCCCGGACTGGAGCCTCCGGCAGACAACCGAATCCGTGACTTCCTCATAGAAGACGCCGACCGAGAACAGTCGATCGGTCGATAGGGTCCGCGACTCAGTGACGCGCCGTCGCGCGACTGCCAGCACTTGGTCCAGAATCTCCTTCGCTTCATCCTCCATCCAGGCGGCATACTGCCAGACGGTCTCGCGGGATATCACCGCCGTCGTGTCGTTGGATTCGAATTCGACTTCGAAGTACACGCCAGGCGGCGTGCCTCCTCCGGGCTCGAGCGACCACGGATAGCTGCTGGGAATGAGGTAGCGGTGCTTTGACGTGTTGACGAAGTCGTCAAGCAGCCTGAACGAATCCGAAGCCGCCAAGCGCCGGAGCGCCGCTGCGAGCGACTTGCAGTCGTCTTGCGCGTCGAGCCGCTTGAGAAAGCGCTGGGACTTCAACCCACAGGCCTTCAGGGGCAAGGGGGGCGTGAGCACCAGTCCATTTACGACCTGGGAGAGATAGTCGCCGCAGCCATGTAGGATGCGAAGGGTCGACTCAAGCGCGAACCCTTCAAGGCGGACGGCCTCCTGAATGCTTTGCTGAACCGCGCGCTTTGACCCTCCCGCCGAACTCGCGAGCGCGTCCTGCCAAGCAAGGTCAATCAGGCGGTAGGCCAGCCGGGGCTTTTCCTCCGTGGCCTGAGAGAGCGAGCGAACGAAGGGGATAGCGCACGCGCGCTCGAGAAGCAGGCTCGCATCCAAGAGCGCGCACTGCCAATCGGGGAACTCCCGAGGCGTGATTCTCACCGCTCCCCCTTCTGGCGACGAACAGAAGCTCAATGCTGGTCTCGCGAACTACGGATTCTGCAGTCTGTGTAAGCCCTGCTGCCCTACAACCTACCCCGCGCTCCCAGCATCTGCAATTCCGCCCGCTGACCGGCCCCTCATACCCCGCCGCTCACCGCAGCTCCCGGACCGGTGAGCGACCCAGCCCGCCACTGACGGGGCGGAGGGTGTCGGCCCCACCTCGGCGGCCAATAGACTCGACAGCAATCTCAAGAGGCCGCCGATCTCGAGGAGCCAGCCGTGGAAGACACGAACGCACGAGACCGCTACGCCGCAGGCGTCATGAAGTACGCCCAGATGGGCTACTGGCAGCCGGACTACGAGCCGAAGGACACGGACCTGCTCGCCGTGTTCCGCATCACGCCGCAAGACGGCGTCGACCCGATGGAAGCCGCGGCGGCGGTGGCGGGCGAGTCCTCTACGGCGACGTGGACCGTCGTGTGGACCGACCGCCTCACCGCGCACGACGCGTATCAGGCGAAGGCGTACCGCGTCGAGCAGGTGCCCGGCACCGACGACCAGTACTTCGCCTACATCGCCTACGACATCGAGTTGTTCGAACCGGGCTCGATCG
Organism: Coriobacteriia bacterium; assembly: GCA_036504755.1. Lineage (GTDB taxonomy): Bacteria > Actinomycetota > Coriobacteriia > Anaerosomatales > JAJZPX01 > JAJZPX01. Next base: position 207,733 of record DASXUP010000007.1, on the reverse strand, counting down.
CGAACATGACCGCGTCGATCATCGGCAACGTTTTCGGCTTCAAGCCGGTGAAGGCGCTGCGTCTCGAGGACATGCGCATCCCGGCCGCGCTCGTCACGACCTTCCCCGGGCCGCCGAACGGGATCGTGGTAGAGCGCGAGCGGCTCGACAAGTTCGGGCGGCCGCTTCTGGGCGCGACGATCAAGCCGAAGCTCGGGCTTTCCGGCAAGAACTACGGCCGAGTGGTGTACGAGGCGCTGCGCGGCGGGCTGGACTTCACGAAGGACGACGAGAACATCAACAGCCAGTCGTTCATGAACTGGCGCGACCGGTTCCTGTACTCGATGGAGGCGGTCAACCGCGCCGAGGCCGCCAGCGGCGAGGTCAAGGGGCACTACCTCAACGTCACGGCCGCGACCATGGAGGAGATGTACGAGCGCGCGGAGTTCGCGCGCGACCTCGGCAGTGTCGTCGTGATGATCGACCTCGTCATCGGCTACACGGCGATCCAGTCCATGTCCAACTGGTGCCGCCGCAACGGCATGCTGCTGCACATGCATCGCGCCGGGCACTCGACGTTCACCCGGCAGAAGACGCACGGCGTCAGCTTCCGCGTGATCTGCAAGTGGCTGCGGCTCTCCGGCGTCGACCACCTGCACGCGGGGACGGTCGTCGGCAAGCTCGAGGGCGACAAGGAGTCCGTCCTCGGCTTCTACGACATCCTGCGCGAGCGGCACAACGCGGCGAACCCGATGCGCGGCCTGTTCTTCGAGCAGGACTGGGTCGGGCTGCACAAGGTCATGCCGGTAGCTTCCGGCGGCATCCACGCCGGCCAGATGCACCAGCTGCTCGACCTGTTCGGCGACGACGTGGTGCTGCAGTTCGGCGGCGGCACTATCGGCCACCCCGAGGGCATCGCGCAGGGAGCCACGGCGAACCGCGTCGCGCTCGAGGCGATGGTGAAGGCCCGCAACGAGGGACGCGACATCCTCGGCGAGGGGCCGCGCATCCTGGCGGACGCCGCGCGCTTCTGCAAGCCGCTCCGCGCCGCGCTCGACACCTGGGGCGGCGTCAGCTTCGAGTACGCGTCCACCGACACCCTCGACGTCGTCGCGACGCCGACCGCCCTTTAAGAAGAAGGAGGTAGCAAGCGATGCGCATCACCCAAGGAGCGTTCTCCTTCCTGCCGGACCTCACCGACGACGAGATCCGGATGCAGCTCGAGTACTGCCTGGAGCACGGTTGGGCGGTCTCGGTGGAGTACACGGACGACCCGCACCCGCGCAACACGTACTGGGAGATGTGGGGCCTGCCGATGTTCGACCTTCGCGACGCCGCCGGCATCATGGCGGAGGTCCACGCCTGCCGTGCCACGCACCGCAACGCCTACGTCCGCGTCAGCGCTTTCGACGCGTCGCGCGGGGTCGAGTCCGTCGCGCTCTCCTTCATCGTCCAGCGCCCCGCCGAGGAGCCCGGGTTCCAGCTGCTCCGCCAGGAGGGACCGGATCGCACGCAGCGCTACAGCATCGTGAGCTACGCCGTCCAGCGAGGCCCGGAGGGCGATCGCTATGCTCCAGCCGGATGATGCCCACGACACCTCGGCCGAAGTGACACGGGTCGACCTCGGCGCGGAGTACGAGGCGTCGGGTATCGGCGAGGTGCTCGACGCGCTCGACCGCGACCTGGTCGGGCTCGAGCCCGTGAAGCGCCGCGTGCGCGAGATCGCCGCGCTGCTGCTGGTGGAGCGCGTGCGCGACCGGATGGGGCTGGCGGCCGAGCCGCCCTCGCTGCACATGAGCTTCACCGGCAACCCGGGCACCGGCAAGACCACCGTGGCGATGCGGATGGCCGAGATGCTGCACCGCCTCGGCTACGTGCGGAAGGGGCACGTCGTGGCGGTCACGCGCGACGACCTCGTGGGGCAGTACATCGGCCACACGGCGCCGAAGACGAAGGACGTGCTCAAGCGCGCCATGGGCGGCGTGCTCTTCATCGACGAGGCGTACTACCTGCACCGTCCCGAGAACGAGAAGGACTACGGGCAGGAGGCCATCGAGATCCTGCTGCAGGTGATGGAGAACCAGCGCGACGACCTCGTCGTGATCCTCGCCGGCTACAAGGACCGGATGGAGTCGTTCTTCGAGTCCAATCCCGGCATCGGCTCGCGCATCGCGCACCACGTGGAGTTCCCCGACTACACCGGCGACGAGCTGCTCGCCATCGCCTCCAAGATGTTGGCGGAGATGAACTACCGCTTCGATGCCGAGGCACAAGCCGCGTTCGCCGAGTATCTGCACGAGCGGCGCGCCCAGCCGCATTTCGCCAACGCGCGCAGCGTGCGCAACGCGCTCGACCGCATGCGCATGCGCCAGGCGCTTCGGCTGTTCGAGGAGCGCGACCACGCGCTCTCGGCCGAGGACTTGAGCGTGATCCGCGAGCCCGAGGTGCGTGCCAGCCGCGTGTTCGCTTCGGCGGACGAGACGGGGACCGAGACAGAGGGAGCGTGATGCGACGATGCTGCTGACCAACCGAGCGACCCTCACCCAGTACCTCATCGAGACGCGGCGCCGGCACCCCGACGCCACGGGCGAGTTCAACGACCTCATCCTGCAGGTCGCGCAGGCGTGCAAGGGCATCGCGCGAAAGGTCGCGCATGGGGCCCTCGGCGGTTCGCTGGGCTCGATCGAGGGCGTCAACGTCCAGGGCGAGGACCAGAAAGCGCTCGACGTGCTCGCCAACGAGATCTTTGTGCGCACGACAGAGTGGGCGGGCGCGGTGTCCGGCGTCGCCTCGGAGGAGATGGAGAAGCCGCGCGCGGTGCCGGACGACTACCCGCGCGGCAAGTACCTGCTCGTGTTCGACCCGCTCGACGGCTCCAGCAACATCGACACGAACGTGGCGGTGGGGAGCATCTTCTCGATCCTGCGCTCGCCGAGGCCGGGCAAGGACCCGAGCGTGAAGGACTTCCTGCAGCCCGGGGTTGCGCAGGTCGGCGCGGGCTACGCGATCTACGGCCCCTCGACGATGCTCGTGCTCACCGTCGGGCAGGGCGTCGTCGGCTTCACGCTGGACCCGGAGCTCGGCGACTTCTTCCTCACGCACCCGGACATCCGCGTGCCGGAGTGCGCGTGCGAGTTCGCGATCAACGCGTCCAACAACCGCTTCTGGGAGGCGCCGGTCAAGCGCTACGTCGAGGAATGCCTCGCCGGCAAGACGGGGCCGCGCGCCAAGGACTTCAACATGCGCTGGATCGCCTCGGCGGTGGCGGAGACGCATCGCATCCTGATGCGCGGCGGCGTCTTCCTCTACCCGCGCGACACGAAGGACCCGACGAAGCCCGGCCGCCTGCGGCTGCTGTACGAGTGCAACCCGATCGGCATGATCGTCGAGCAGGCGGGCGGGCGCGCGAGCACGGGCGAGACGCCGGTCCTCGCGGTGCAGCCCACGTCGCTCCACCAGCGCATCGGTTTCGTCTTCGGCTCGGCCGAGGAGGTCGAGCTCATCGAGCGATACCACGCCGAGGGGGTCGCCGCGCCCGAGTCCGACACGCCGCTGTTCAACCAGCGCGGCTTGTTCCGCTTGCCCGCGTAAGGCCCCCGGAAGGAAGGAGCCGACGATGTCCGAGAAGCATCCGATCATCGCGATAACCGGCAGCTCGGGCGCCGGCACGACCACCGTGCAGCGCACGTTCGAAGCGATCTTCCGCCGCGAGGCCATCAACGCCGCGGTCATCGAGGGCGACTCCTTCCACCGCTACGACCGCAAGGAGATGTCGGAGCGCATGGCCGTCGACCACGCGAAGGGCGGTCACCTGTCGCACTTCGGTCCGGAGGCCAACCTCTTCGAGGACGTGGAGACGCTGTTCCGCACCTACGGCGAGACGGGGACCGGCAAGCGGCGCTACTACCTGCACAACCCGGACGAGGCGGAGCCGTATCAGCAGGAGCCCGGTACCTTCACCCCTTGGGAGGACATCCCCGAGGGCACCGATTTCCTGTTCTACGAGGGGCTCCACGGCGCGGTGGTGTGCGACGGAGTGGACTGCGCGCGCTACCCGGACTTGCTCATCGGAGTCGTGCCGGTCGTCAACCTCGAGTGGATCCAGAAGATCAACCGCGACTGCCGCTACCGCGGCTACTCCGTCGAGGCCGTCACCGACGTCATCCTTCGGCGGATGCACGACTACACGCACTACATCTGCCCGCAGTTCTCGCGCACGCACGTGAACTTCCAGCGCGTCCCGCTCGTGGACACGTCCAACCCGTTCATCTCGCGCGACATCCCGTCGCCGGACGAGAGCATGCTCGTCATCCGCTTCCGCGACGCCAAAGGCATCGACTTCCCGTACCTGCTCTCGATGCTGCACGACTCGTTCATGTCGCGCCCGAACACGATCGTGGCGCCCGGGGGAAAGATGGACCTCGCGATGCAGCTGATCTTCACGCCGTTCATCTGGCGGATGGACGAGCGGCGCAAGAAGGCTCTGGCACGGACGGCCTGACACACTGAAGCGAAGGAGGGGACGGAAGATGGCCCTGGTATCGGTGAGACAGCTGCTCGACCACGCGGCGGAGCACGGCTACGGCGTGCCTGCGTTCAACGTGAACGACATGGAGCAGATCCAGGCGATCATGACCGCGGCCGACGAGAGCGACGCGCCCGTGATCCTGCAGGCGTCCGCGGGCGCGCGCAAGTACGCGGGCGAGCCGTTCCTCCGCAAGCTCGTCGAGGCGGCCGTCGAGGCGTATCCGCACATCCCCGTGGCCGTCCACCAGGACCACGGGCAAAGTCCCGCCGTGTGCCAGGCCGCCATCCGCTCGGGGATGACGAGCGTCATGATGGACGGCTCGCTGCTCGAGGACGGCAAGACGCCGGCGAGCTACGACTACAACGTCGAGGTCACCGCGCTGGTGGCCGAGATGTCGCACGCGATCGGCGTGTCGGTGGAGGGGGAGCTGGGATGCCTCGGCTCGCTGGAGACGGGCGAGGCGGGCGAGGAGGACGGCGTCGGCGCATGCGGCGCGCTCACGCGCGAGCAGCTGCTGACCGACCCCGAGCAGGCGGCCGACTTCGTGAAGCGGACGGGCGTGGATGCGCTCGCGGTCGCCATCGGCACGAGCCACGGCGCGTACAAGTTCAGCAAGAAGCCGACGGGGGAGACGCTCGCGATCTCGCGCATCAAGGAGATCCACGCGCGCATCCCCGACACGCACCTCGTCATGCACGGCAGCTCGAGCGTGCCGCAGGAGTGGCTCGCGATCATCAACGAGTTCGGCGGCGACATCCCGGAGACGTACGGCGTGCCCGTCGAGGAGATACAGGACGGCATCACGCACGGCGTGCGCAAGGTCAACATCGACACCGACATCCGTCTTTCGATGACGGGCGCGATGCGGCGGGCGATGGCGGAGAACCCGCGCGAGTTCGACCCGCGGGCGTTCCTGAAGGCCGCGCGCGCCGCCGCGGCCGACATCTGCCGCGCGCGCTACGAGGCGTTCGGCACCGCGGGTATGGCGAGCCGGATCAAGGTCGTCCCGCTGGCCGAGATGGCCGAGCGATACCGCCGCAGCGGGCCCGTCCCTGAGCGGCGCCAATGCTATGCTGTCCCCGCTGGAAGGTGACGCCATGGACGCCACGAGAGAGCGGAGTGCCGGGATGCTGGACGTGGGCGCGATCGAGAGCATGGCCCGTCGCCTGAGGTGCGACGTCGTCGAGATGCTCGCCGAGGCCGGCTCCGGCCACCCGGGCGGGTCTCTGTCCGCGGCGGACATCGTCGCGGCGCTCTACTTCGGCGTCATGGAGCACGACCCGAAGCGCCCCGACATGCCCGAGCGCGACCGCTTCATACTCTCGAAGGGACACGCGGCACCGGTGCTCTACGCGGCGCTGGCCGAGGCGGGCTACTTCCCGCGCGAGAACCTGAAGACGCTGCGCAAGCTCGGCAGCATGCTGCAGGGGCACCCGGACTCCACGAAGACGCCGGGCGTCGAGGTCTCCACCGGCTCGCTCGGCAACGGCCTCGCGATCTCGAACGGCATCGCGCTGGGATTGCGGCTGCGCGGGCAGGACGAGCAGCGCGTGTTCTGCCTGATGGGCGACGGGGAGCTGCAGGAAGGTCTCGTGTGGGAGGCCGCGATGTTCGCGGCACAGCAGAAGCTCGAGCGCGTCATCGCGATCGTGGACCGCAACGGGTTGCAGATCGACGGCAGGACCTCGGAAGTCGTGGCGGTGGACCCCATCGCCGAGAAGTTCCGCGCGTTCGGCTGGGAGGCGATGAACTGCGACGGACACGACGTCCGCGCGATCCTGACTGCCATCGACGGCGCGTCGGGGCGCCACGGCAAGCCGACCGTCATCGTGGCGGACACCGTGAAAGGTGCGGGCGTGTCGTTCATGGAGGACCGCTGCGAGTGGCACGGCACGGCGCCTTCGGCCGAACAGGCGGAGGCCGCGCTGGCCGAGCTCGAGCAGATGCCCGACAACGCGTGAGGGGAGAGCGACATGGGTGACAAGCGAGCGACGCGCGAGGCGTTCGGCGAGACGCTGATCGAGCTGGCGCGCGAGGGCCGCGACGACGTGGTCGCGCTCGACGCCGACCTCGCCAAGTCGACGACCACCGCGAAGTTCGCGGCCGAGTACCCCGAACGCTTCTTCGACGTGGGCATCGCCGAGCAGAACATGGTCGACACGGCGGCGGGCCTGGCGGCGACCGGCTTCACGCCGTTCACCGGCAGCTTCGCGGTCTTCGCCACCGGGCGCGCGTACGACCAGGTGCGCAACACGGTGTGCTACTCGAACCTCTCGGTGAAGCTGTGCCCGACGCACGCCGGCGTCACGGTCGGGCCCGACGGCGGCAGCCACGAGATGATCGAGGACATCGCTCTCATGCGTGTGCTGCCGAGGATGCGCGTGCTCGTGCCCGCGGACTACACCGCCGCGAAGTGGGCGGTCCGCGCCGCCGCCTCCACGCCGGGGCCGTTCTACGTGCGCCTCGGGCGCGCGACCGTCGGCGCCGTCTACCCCGACGACTTCGCTTTCGAGCTAGGGCGCGCGAACGTCCTTCGCGAGGGCTCGGACGTCACACTCGTCGCGTGCGGCGTCATGGTCGAGCGCGCGCTGGCCGCGGCGGAGCTGCTGGCCGCGCAGGGCACCTCGGCCGAGGTGATCGACGCGGTGAGCATCAAGCCGCTCGACGGCGACACGATCGTGGCCTCGGCGGGCAAGACGGGCGCGGTCGTGACGTGCGAGGAGCACTCTATCATCGGCGGTCTCGGCTCGGCCGTCGCCGAGGTCCTCGGCGAGCGGCACCCCGTGCCGCTGGTGCGGGTCGGAGTGAACGACACGTTCGGGACTTCCGGGGACCCCGAGGAGCTCATGCGCCATTTCGGCCTCACGGCCGAGGACGTCGCGCAGGCGGCAGGGAAGTTGCTCTCCAGGTAGGCGATGTCCCCAGTGGGCCCGGCCGTCAGGATGTGTGCATCCCGTGGAGTTCGGCCCGCTCGGAGGCTCTCTCGGTATCGTTCTGATAACATGAACGGTCGGGAATCGTCGCCTTCCGTTTGGAGCCAACCTCAATGATCTCGATGAAGAACGTCAGCAAGGCGTACGTGGCTGAGAAGCCCGCGCTCGCCGAGATCGACGTCGACATCGCTTCCGGCGAATTCGTGTTCCTCGTGGGGCACTCCGGTTCCGGCAAGTCCACGTTCATCAGGCTGCTCCTGCGCGAGCTTCTGCCCACCTCGGGCGAGATAGTCGTGGCGGGCCAGGACGTGGTCGGGATGCGCAACTGGAAGGTGCCGTACCTGCGTCGCAACATCGGATGCGTGTTCCAGGACTTCAAGCTGCTGCCGAACAAGACGGCGTACGAGAACGTCGCGTTCGCCCTCGAGGTCATCGGGCGCAGCCGCCACGTCATTCGCACGCAAGTCCCCGAGGTGCTCAAGCTCGTCGGCCTCGAGGAGAAGATGCACGGCTACCCGGACGAGCTGTCCGGCGGCGAGCAGCAGCGCGTGTCGATCGCGCGCGCGTTCGTCAACCGTCCGCCGCTGCTGCTGGCCGACGAGCCTACCGGCAACCTCGACCCGGCAACGTCACTCGGCATCATGAGCCTGCTCAACCGCATCAACAAGACCGGCACGACAGTGCTGGTGGCCACGCACGACCGCGAGATGGTCGACTCCATGCGCAAGCGCGTCATCGCGCTCGAGAACGGCCGGATCATCCGCGACCAGAGCCGAGGAGTCTACGGATATGGCGATTAACCCGGGCTACTTCGCGCTGGAGGCCCTCTCTAGCTTCCGCCGCAACTGGGTGATGAGCGTCGTCGCCGTCATCACCATCTACCTGTCGTTGCTGCTCGTCGGCGTGTTCGTCGTGTCCGGCATGCTCGTCAACACGATCGTCTCCTCCGTCGAGTCGAAGGTGAACATCACCGTCTTCCTCAAGGACGGGGCGGCGGCGGCCGACGTCAGCTCCCTGCAGACCGCGTTCGACCAGCAGCATGACCCGCTGGTCAGCGGGATCACGTACGTGAGCAAGGAAGAGGCGCTCAACCGCTTCAAGCAGCAGATGAAGGACTCGCCCGAGATCATCAGGCAGCTCGACACCAACCCGCTCCCGGCCTCTCTCGAGGTGTCGCTGAAGGATCCGAAGACGGTCAAGCAGGTCGTCGGGGAGATAAAGGCGAATCCCGCCTTCGCGAAGGTGATCGCACATCCCGACGACCCCGAGAAGGACCTGCGCTACGGCCAGCAGATCATCGACCGGCTGTTCGCCTTCACGCGCGTCATCCGCGTGGGCGAGGCCGTGTTGATCGCCATGCTCGGCCTGGTCGCGCTCGTTCTGATCGGCAACACGATCCGTATCGCCATCTACGCGCGGCGCCGCGAGATCAGCATCATGCGGCTCGTCGGTGCGAGCAACTGGTTCATCCGCACGCCGTTCCTGCTCGAGGGCATGTTGCAGTCCATCATCGGCGCTCTGCTCGCCATCCTGACTCTCGGCGCGCTGCAGGTCTTCGTCATGCCGAAGGTGGAGGTGCTGCTCCAGTTCCTGCACCTCGGGCTGTCCGGCGCGGCGATGGCGCAGCTCGCGGGCATCCTGCTCTTCTCCGGCGTCGCGATAGGACTGATCGGCTCGTCCATCTCGATCAGCCGCTACCTGCGGGTATAGCCCGCTTCGCCACCACTCCCAACAAGAAAGCGGTACCTGGATGAACCGTGGTGTGAAGATCACCATCGTGGCCATGTCGGCGCTGGTCATCGCTTTGGCCGCGTTCGCCGGCGGTGTGTTCGTCGGCCGGGTAGTGAACCCGGCGGCGAACCTGCCCGTCATCTCCGGCCCGCCGGCGAGCAAGGCCGACCAGCTGATGGACCAGGTGCGCGCGATCATCAAGCGCGAGGCGCTAAGGCCGTCCTCGGACGACTCGATCACCGCCAACGCGATCTCCGGCATGTTGAAGTCGCTCGACGACCCGTACGCGGCGTACTTCGACACGAAGCACTACCAGTTCTTCCAGGAGGACACGGAGGGCAAGTTCGGCGGTATAGGCGTGACGCTGTCCGTCCAGGAGGGCACGGCGACCATCGTCTCCATCCTCACCAGCGACAGCCCGGCCGCGAAGGCGGGTCTCAAGGCCGGTGACCAGATCTACAAGATCGACGGCTGGCGCCAGCCGGGTTGGACGAGCGAGCAGGTCGTGTCACGCGTGCGCGGCAAGGAGGGTACGCGAGTGACGCTGACGATCCGCCGCAAGGGCGTGCCGGACTTCGACGTCAAGATCACGCGCGGCAAGATCGTCGCGCCCAACATCTTGAAGGAGATGGTCGGCAAGGACGTGGGCTACATCCGGCTTCTCAGCTTCAACGCCCAGGCCACCGATGACGTGCGAAAGACGATCTCGGAGATGGACGCGAAGGGCGCGAAGGGATACGTGCTGGATCTGCGTGAGAACCCGGGCGGGTTGCTCGCGCAAGGTGTCGACGTCGCGTCGCTGTTCATCAAGGAAGGGCCGATAGTCCGCGTCGACCAGCGAGGGATGCCGGAGGACGTCGAGAACGCCACGGGGGACTCGGTCACCGCGAAGCCCCTCGTCGTGCTCATCGACGGCGATTCGGCTTCGGCGTCCGAGATCCTCGCCGGCGCCCTGCAGGATTACAAGCGTGCCACGCTGGTGGGAGTGAAGAGCTTCGGCAAGGGCAGCGTGCAGACCGTCCGCGAGCTGGACAACGGCGGCGCGATAAAGCTGACGATCGCGCACTACCTCACGCCGAAGGGCCGCTCCATCGACCGCAAGGGCCTGCTCCCCGACGTCATCGTGCCCATGGACCCGAACAAGCAGGCGGACAAGAAAACGGACCTGCAGTTCCAGGAGGCCGTGCGCCAGCTGCGTGCGCTGTTCAAGTAGCGCGGGATCGAGAGGACTCGCTGCGCTTGCCGCTCATCCGCGGCGCGCCGCTACTCGTCCTCGTCGTCCTCCTCGAGCGTCACGAACGCGTCCGGGTCGAACGCGGTCTCCTCGAGCAGCCGCATCGCCTGCGGTTCGATGCTCCGGATGTCCGGTTCGCCGAAGGGCGTCATGGTGAGCTTCATGCCGTCGGCTACGAGCGTGAAGACGCACTCGCCGTCCTCGGCAGTGGTGAACATCAGGTAGCGGAAGCTGGTCACGTTGAGGAACAGGCAGCCGTTGACCAGGATGGTCGCGGAGTCCTGGTCCGCCATCAGCTTGACGAGCGTGGCGCGGCCCTCGGCCATCACCTCGCCGTCCACCTCCTGCACGAACCCCACGGTCTCGAGCGTCTCGAGCGCGCGGATCATATCGCGCGGCAGCGTGACGGTGCCGTTGCCGACGAGACAGGGTGCGAGAGGCCTTTTCTCCATGCGAGCACTCCTCGGAGGGGATCACGTGAGGCTGGTGTGAGCCAGCGCTATCGTAGCACCCTGGGCGGACACCGTGCAGCCCGGGGGGCCGGTTCGGGGTAAGCTTGGATCAGCCGACGCGGGGGGAGGACGGGTTGCGCATCGAGAAGCAGCTGCTCAAGGCGCTGCGCAAGGCACCGGGCCCGCTTTCGGCCGAGGATCTCGCTCGGGTCGCGGACGTAGGCGGCGTCGACGCTTCGAGGATCGAGGCGACGCTCGAGCGCCTCTCGCGCTCAGGGCAGGTCCACGAGGCCGGCGCGGGACGCTACATAGCGCTTCACGACCGCAACGTCGCTGTCGGCCGGATCTCGGTGACGCGGCGCGGATACGGCTTCGTGCGCTTCGCGGGCGGCGACGTCTACGTCGCGGCGCGCGACATGAACGGGGCGATGCACGGCGACCTCGTGGCGGCGCGGCTGCACGCCGGGGACGGCCGAGGCCGCTCCGGCGAGATCGCGCGCATCCTAGAGCGCGGCCGCACGGACGTGGTGGGGCGCTTCGAGCGGCAGGGCAAGGTCGGCATCGTCGTTCCCTCCGACCGCCGCATCCGAGGCGAGTTCTTCGTCTCCGACGCCGAGGCAGCCGAGGCGCGCACGGGCGACATGGTGGTCGCTCGCATCACGCGCTACCCGAGCTCGCGACAGCCAGGGCAGGCGGCCGTGAGCGAGGTGCTCGGGCCCGAGGGCGCTTCGGGCGTCGACATCGAGGTCATCATCCGCGAGCACGGCCTGCGCACACACTTCCCGGCCGAGGTCGAGGAGGCGGCGCATGCGATACCGGAGGAGGTCGGGGCAGCGGAAGCCGGGCGCGAGGACGTGCGCGACCACTACAGCGTCACGATCGACCCGGTCGACGCCCGCGACTTCGACGACGCCATCTCGATAGAGCGAGCGGGGAAGGGCTGGCGCCTCGGCGTGCACATCGCCGACGTCAGCCACTACGTGCCGTGGGACACCGAGATCGACGTCGAGGCGCGACAGCGCGCGACATCGGTGTACCTGGTCGACCGCGTCCTGCCGATGCTGCCGGAGCGGCTCAGCAACGGGACGTGCTCGCTGAAGCCGGGCGTCGACCGCTTCTCCTTCACGGTGATGATGGACGTGGACCACACCGGCCTCGTCGAGGCCTACCGGCTGTTCCCGAGCGTGATGCGCTCCGACAGGCGCCTGAACTACGACGAGGTCGACGAGTGGCTGGAGGCGGACGCCGGCTTCCCCGACGAGGAGTGCGAGCGTCTACTCAGGGAGTTCCGCGCCTGCGCCGACGCCATCCAGAAACGCCGGATCGGTCGCGGGGGCTTGGACTTCGAGACCGTCGAGCCGAAGGTGCGCCTCGATACCGAGGGACACCCCATCGACGTCGTCCTTCGGCAGCGCACCGTCGCGACCAACATGATCGAAGAGGCGATGATCGCGGCGAACGAGACCGTCGCGCGGCACATGGTCGCGAAGGCCGCGCCGATGGTGTTCCGTATCCACGAGGAACCGGACCCCGACGCGCTCGCGCAGGTCGCGGTGATCCTGAAAGAGTTCGACTACCCGATCAAGGACGTGCACACGGCGTCGCCGGCCACGTTCCAGAAGATCATCCGCTTCGCCCACAACCGCCCCGAGAAGCTGCTCATCAACTCGCTGGTCCTCCGTACCCTCAAGCGCGCCCGCTACACCGACCACCTCGACATCCACTTCGGCCTGGCGAGTGAAGCGTACTGCCACTTCACGAGCCCCATCCGGCGCTATCCCGACCTTATCGTCCATCGCCTGCTCCGCGCGCAGCTGACGCGGTCGCTGGAGGAACCGCCGACCGCGGACATGGTGCCCGAGCTGGACTGGCTGGCCGAGCACAGCTCGATCATGGAGCGCGAGGCGGAGTCGGCCGAGAACGAGAGCGTCACGGCGAAGTTGTGCGAGCTGATGGCCGAGCACATCGGCGAGACGTTCGACGGCATCGTGACGAACGTCGCGTCGTTCGGGATGTTCGTGCAGCTCCCCAACACGGCCGAGGGCCTCGTGCACGTCAACACCATGACCGACGACTACTACCGGTTCGACGCCGAGCGCTTCATGCTCTATGGCGAGAACAAGGGCCGCGCATACCGCCTCGGAGGGACGCTTCGGGTGCGGGTGAGCGACGTTGCCGTCGGCGACAGGCGGATCGACCTCGAGCTGGCGTGACATGCAGCTGCGCGAGGCCGAGCTATACCACCAGGTGCACCCCGCGAAGGTCGCGACCGACGGTGGTTCCGAGGGGCTCCTTCGTCCGATGGGGTAGACTGGCGTCGAGAAGAAACCGCACGTGGGGAGGGTCTTCCATGCGTTCGCAATCGCTCGATCTCCTGTCGAAGCTGCTCGCTGCTCCGTCACCGTCCGGCTACGAGCAGCCGGCGGCGGCGGTGTATAGGGAGTACGTGTCGAAGTACGCCGACGACGTCGCCACCGACGTGATGGGCTCGGTGTCGGCGAAGCTGGCGGGCAAGGGCAAGCGCCGCGGTCCGTCAGTGATGCTCGCCGGGCACATCGACGAGGTCGGCTTCATGGTCAACTACATCACCCCGGAGGGGTTCGTGGCGTTCAAGCCCATCGGCGGTCTCGACGCCCACATCCTCCCCGGCAAGCGGGTGCGCGTGCACGCCGCGGGCGGCGCACTCCTCGGGATCATCGGGCGCATGCCGATCCACCTGCTCGAAGAGGACGAGCGCAAACAGGTCGTGAAGATGCATCGCCTCTTCATCGACCTCGGGATGGACGGCGACGCGGTGCGCAAGCAGGTGCACGTCGGCGACCCGATCACGTTCGCCGACGGCTTCGAGCGCTTCGGCAAGGACATGGCTGTGTCGCGTGCGTTCGACGACAAGATGGGCGCGTGGGCGGCCGCCGAGGTGCTGCGGCTCGTCAAGGAGGGTGGCGGCGCGCCGGGCGACCTCTTCGCCGTCGCGACCGTGCAGGAGGAGGTCGGCCTGCGCGGCGGCGAGACCTCGGCGTACAGCGTGGACCCGGACGTCGGGATCGCGATCGAGGTGGGCCACGCGACGGACTACCCGGACGTCGACAAGCGCAAGCACGGCGAGGCCGAGTGCGGGAAGGGCCCGATCATCGCGCGGGGGCCGAACATCAACCCTCGGCTGTACGAGCTTCTGACCGCGGCGGCCGACGCCGAGAAGATCCCGTACCAGATCGGACCGGAGCCGCGGGGGACGGGCACCGACGCGAACGCGATGCAGCTGTCCCGCGGCGGCAAGGCGGCGGCGCTCGTGAGCGTCCCGCTGCGCTACATGCACACGCCGGGCGAGGTTCTTTCGCTCAAGGACCTCGAGAACACCGCGAAGCTGCTGGCGGCGTTCGTGAAGCGACTGGAGCCGGGGACGGACTTCACGCCGTAGGACCGCGAACGGCGGAGAGGGGGGATCCGCTGATGGAGACCGCTGCCGAGAGGATCGAAGCGGGGACGCCCGCCGATGTGCCGGCCGTCTTCGCTGCTACCGGGACGGACCTCGCCTGCGCAGTCACCCGTGCGGTGACGCACCACCGCATCGGGTTGCATCTCCGCTTCGAGTGCCGGCTCGACGCCGACCGTCTCGCGCGGGCCGTTCGGCTGTCGCTGGACGCCGACCCTGTCCTCGGCTGCCGGTTCGCACCTGAAGCGGGCAAGGGCCTATGGCAGCGGCTGCGCGACCTGGACGGGTGCCGCGCCTTCTCGACGTTCGAGACGGAAGACGCCGAGCGGGACAGCGTGGCATTCCAGGCCGAGGAGGTTCCCGACGAGGGACCACAGGTCGCCGTCGCGCTCTTCAGGACCGGCAGTCACGACGAGCTCGGCTTGAAGATCAGCCACGTCGTGGCCGACGGTCAGGCGATGAAGCAGTATGCGTACCTGCTCGCGCACCTCTACACCGTGCTCGGCGCGGACCCGTCGTACAGGCCCGAGCCTAACCTGCTGCCACGACCTACCGAGGCCGACGTGTGGGGCATGCTCACGCCGGAGCAGCGGAAGGCGGCGAAGAGGGCGGCGTCGTGGGCGCCCGCCAACTGGCCGGTCACGGCGCGAGGCTCGTGCGGCGAGGGGCTCACGTACCGGGCGCTTACCGTCGAGCCTGAGCGATTCCATCACCTGAAGGCGTACGGCAAGGAGCGCGGGTCGAGCGTCAACGACGTGCTCCTAGCCGCGTATTTCCGAGCGTTGGTGGAGCGCCTCGATCCGCCTCGGCACGTTGCGCTCACGCTGATGAACACCGCGGATCACCGCCGGTACCTGGAGTCGCCCCGGCGGCTGCCGATCGCGAACGTCTCGATCTCCGGGTCGGTCGGCGTCGAGCGTGTCGACGGCGAGGATCTCGGCGATACGCTGCGCCGTATACGGGAGCGCACGGCCGAGTGGGCGAGGACGTGCTATGGAGTAGCGCCTGCGGTGACCGCCGAGAAGCTGGCTCGCCTCGGCTACCGCAACATGCGGAGGTTGATGATGCCCCTTCTCCGCCTAGGCGCGCGGGGCAAGACGATGCCGTTCCTCACCAACATCGGCGTCATCGAGGACGAGCGCCTGGTGTTCGCCGATGCCGCGCCTGCGGAGGCGGTGATGTTCGGCCCGTCGGCACGGGGTCCGAGCCTCGTCGCCACTGTGTCCACGTACCGCGGTCGCCTGAGCGTCGTGATGGGCTTCTGCGAAGCCGACCTCGAGCCGGAGGTGATAGGCGGCGTCCTCGCGGCTTTCGAGGCGGAGCTGCCCGGGTAGTCGGCGCGTCCTCGGCTACAATGTTAGACCCGTCCACGGAGTGCCATATGGCGCGCGACACCAAGCTCATAGCCACCAACAAGAAGGCCTACCACGACTACTTCGTGGACGAGACCTTCGAGACGGGCATCGCGCTGACCGGGACCGAGGTCAAGTCGCTGCGGGAGAACGGCGCCGCGCTCCGCGACAGCTTCGCGTCGGTCCGAAGAGGCGAGGCGTGGCTGAACAACGTCCACATATCGCCGTACAGCCACGGCAACCGAGGCAACGTGGACCCCGACCGTGCGCGCAAACTGCTGATGCACAAGAAGGAGATCCGCTACCTCGTCGGCAAGACGAAGGAGCGCGGGTACACCCTCGTGCCGCTCAAGCTGTACTTCTCGCCCGCGAACCTGGTGAAGGTCGAGCTCGGGCTGGCGCGCGGCAAGAAGCTGTACGACAAACGCGAGGCGATCGCCGAGAAGGACCAGAAGCGCGACGTCGAGCGCGCGCTGCGGGAGCGGCAGAAGGAGTAAGGCCCTGCTCAGCGGTATGCGGATTGCTTTATGTGTGTGCAGCCGGGGCGGCGGGGAGTATCCTTATACGGCTCGGTGCACCTTCACAGCGCGCATACGTCTCAAGTGACGTGTAGCGCTCCCTACTCGGGGGCGACTGGATTCGACACGGCAGTCTTGAGGGGAGAAGCAGGCCGAGGTCGCCTTACCTCGTTAAACAGGGGCAAAGACGCTCAAGCGTCGACCATGATCTTGCTCTCGCTGCCTAGTCACAACTAGCTCCAGCGACGCGCCCGGCTTATGAGAGGGTCCGATAGCCGGAAGCGCGCCATCCAGGACTCTACTGAGCGGCTGACGACGGTATGCCGCGAGGGAACGCGAATCCATCTAGGGACGAGGGTGCTCGCCGTGACATCACCCTTGTGACCGAAGCCTAAGTCGCGGCTGAGCCTGGAGATGCTCCCTAGGGGGTTGCTGTGGACCGGAGTTCGATTCTCCGCGCCTCCACCAACAACGGACCGGCCTCGGCAGGGGAACCTGTCGGGGCCGTTTGCTATCTTCAGCTGTGATGGCGAACAAGACGACTAGATACGGGATGCCGGCGGAGCAGTGGGAGGCCGTGCGCGAGCGAGCGCGCGAGTTCCTGGTCGACTGCGCTCGGCAGCGCCGGACGACGACGTACGGCGAGCTTTCGGCCGCGCTCGAGCCCGCGCGCGTGCCCGCCTACGGGTTCGCGATGATCGCGGTGCTCGACGACGTGTGCTGCCGGGAGGAGGTGGCGGACGGGGTCGTCCTGGCCGCGCTCGTATGCACGAAGGCCACCGGGATGCCGGGCGAGGGGTACTTCGGGCATCGCGAGCGCCTGTGGGGACCGGCCGAGCGCCGCGCGGCGTGGGAGGCGGACACGGAGCGCGTGTACTCGGCGTTCGCGGAGTGACCGGCGGGCAACGCGGCGCGAGCAGGCATGACCGCTGTGGTATGGTTTCTTGCGGTCCGACCGCCCCGGCAGGGGAGTGATATGGCGATCCTGACCCAGCTCGTCGGGTTCATCCTGCACATCGACGTCTATCTTCGCGACATCGTCGCGAACTACGGCGCGTGGACGTACGCCGTGCTCTTCGTCGTCGTGTTCTGCGAGACCGGCCTCGTCGTCACGCCATTCCTGCCGGGAGACTCGCTGCTGTTCGCGGCGGCCGCGCTGGCGGCGAACAGCGCGCTCAACGTCTGGGTGCTGTGGCTGCTGCTGATCGCCGCGGCCGTCCTCGGCGACGCGTCCAACTACTTCATCGGGCACAAGTTGGGGCCGGCGGTGCTGAGCCGCGAGGACTCGCGTGTGTTCAAGAAGGAGTACCTCGCGAAGACACACGCGTTCTACGAGCGCTACGGCGGGTCGACCATCATCGTCGCGCGCTTCGTGCCCATCGTCCGCACGTTCGCGCCGTTCCTGGCGGGCGTCGGTGCGATGACGTACCGCCACTTCTTCGCGTACAACGTCGTCGGCGGCGTCGCGTGGGTGTCGCTGTTCGTGTGGGGCGGATACCTGTTCGGGAACACCGAGCTCGTCAAGCACAACTTCACGCTGGTCATCGTAGCCATAGTGCTGATCTCGCTGCTGCCTGCGGTCGTCGAGTTCGTGCGGCACCGCCTCGGCGGCTCGCCGGCATCCGGCGAGGCTTAGGCGGCGAGCAGGCCGGCAGCTTCTGGCTAGAGGGACACCCCTCCTAGCACGTGAGGTCGCACATCAGATCCAGGTAGTCGCTCATGAGCCGGGTCATCAGGAACTTCTCCCGCACGGTCTCCTTGCCCCGGCGGCCCAGCTCGGCCGCCCACTCGGGATCCCGGAGCGCCCTTATGATGGCCTCTGCGAAGGCGTCGTCGTCGCCCGGATCCACCAGCAGGCCGTTCTCGCCGTCTTCTATCTGCATCGGTATGCCGCCGACGCGCGTGGACACGACGGGCTTCGCCTTCCACAGCCCCTCGGTCACGGTCAGGCCGAACCCCTCTCGGAGCGACTTCTGGAGCAGCACCGTCGCCGACCGCTGCAGCGCGTTGACCAGCACGTTGCTCTCGTACTGTATCAGGACGAGGTCGCCGCTCTCGAGGTACGGCTTCGCCTCCGCCTCGACCTGACGGTAGATGATCTCGCCCTCCGGGTCGTCCGAGGCCATCGATCCCACGAGCACGAGGCGGCAGTCCAGCTCCTGCCTGACCTTTATGAACGACCGCACGACGCCGAGGGGGTCCTTCCACTTGTCGAACCGCGAGACCTGCACGAGCAGCGGCTTGTCGGTCTTCACCCCGAACCGGTCGAGGTTCTTGCGCACGAGCATCGGCGCGAGGTCGGTGTTCTTGCTGGACAGCGGGTCGATCGCGGGCGGGAAGACCCGCTGCTCGATGGGCAGGTCCTTCCGGTAGGCCTCGTTGCTTATGATCATCACGTCGTAGCGGATGATGAACTCGGCGAGGAAGGCCCAAAGCTCCTGGTCGGGGTGCGTGATGTCGATGTGACACCGCCAGATCCACGGCTGTTTCTTCTTGTAGAACGTGACGAGCGGGAGCGGCTGCGGGTCGTGGACCACCACGCAGTCGTGCGTGATGTGCGTGTACGTCGAGAAGTCCTGGTTCTGGGTCACGTACAAGTGCTTCTTCACCTCGGTCAGGTTCACGTCCTCGCCCTGCAGGCCGTTATGGAACTTCTTCGTCGTGTTGAAGAAGTCCGCGTTGCCCGCGAGCACACGCCAGCCCGTGTCGATGCCGGAGTTGTTCATCAGCGGGATGAGCGACTGCAGCATCTCGGCCACGCCGCCCCCGGCGTACGTGGAGTTGATGTGCACGTAGTGCTTCGGATACAGCTTCCTGGCGCGCCTGTGGATGTCGGCGTAGACCTCGTTGCCCACGATGGGCCTGTAATCCTCAAGGCTATGCATCCGCGCTCACCAGCTCCTTCAGCAGGTTGCGAACCTCGCTCACCGACTCCATGCTGAACTTCGCCCTCGAAGGGGAGATGCCGATCTTGATGGACGTTGCCCAATCCGGCACGACGGCGAACACGTCCTCGTCCGTCCGGTCGTCGCCGAGCGCGAGGACGAAGTCCCAGCTGCCCCGGTCGAGCCACCGCAGAGACGCTCTTCCCTTGTCGATGCTGCTGCTCTTCACCTCGATGACCTTGTTCCCTGCGAGCACGCCAAGGCTCTGGTTGGCGGTCAGGTGCGTGAGCGAGTCCTGTAGCTCGCGGGAGCGCATCTGCGCCAGAGCGGGGTCGGTCCGCCTGTAGTGCCAGGCCAGCGAGAAGTCCTTCTCCTCGACGAAGCTCCCGGGTGTCCTGGCCACGTAAAGGTCGAGGATCGGGCGGATCTCGGCCTTCCACGCGTCGTCGAGCGGTTCGGTCATGTTCCATTCGCCGCCGCGCTCACGTGTCCACGCGCCGTGCTCGGCGATCAAGCCGAGGTCGAGATCCCCGAGCCAGCGCTCCAGCCGTCGCCGGTCGCGGCCGGAGACGATCACGACCTCGTTGCGCTCGTCGGCGCAGAGCGCTTGGAGCAGCGAGAGCAGCTCCGCGTCGGGCGGAAGCTTCTCGATCCTGGCCGAGAAGGGCATGAGCGTCCCGTCGTAGTCGAGCAACAACAGGCGCCGGGCCGTCTGCCGGTAGTCGGAGACGAGGAATTCGCGGGCGCGGGAGGTGAGCTTGCGCGCGTTCAGGTGCCGCTGGACCCGCTTGACCGCCGTGAGCTGATCGGTGAAGTCCGTCGCCCAGCGCTCGACGTCGTAGTCCTCGAGGCGGCGCTGCATGAACGCCAGTCGCTCGGACTGTTCCTCCTCGGGCATCTCGAGTGCCTCTTCGATCGCGTCGGCCAGCTCCTCGCGGTTGTTCGGATTCACCACCAGCGCTTCACCCATCTCCATCGCCGCGCCGGCCATCTCGGACAGGATGAGGACCCCCTTATCCCCGCTCTTAGCCGCGACGAACTCCTTCGCGATGAGGTTCATGCCGTCGCGCATCGGGGTGACCATCGCGACGTCGGCCGCCACGTACAGCGCGACGAGGTCCTTGAACGGCAGCGACCGGTACATGTAACGGACCGGGGTCCAGTCCATCGTCGAGTGCTCGCCGTTGATCCCCCCGATCAGCTCGTCGACCCGCTGCTTCAGCTCGCGGTAGTGTTCCACTCGAGTGCGGGACGGGACCGCGACGAGGATCAGGTCCACCCGCTCCCGCTGCTCGGGATGCCGGCGCAGGAACAGGTCGAACGCCTCGAGGCGCTGCACGATCCCCTTGGTGTAGTCGAGGCGGTCGACGGAGAGGATGATCTTGCGGTCGCCCGACTTGCGCCGGATTCGTATGGTCTCGCCCTGCACCTCGGCCGAATGAGCCGCCTCGACGAAGCGGCAGAAGTCGATGCCCATGGGGAAGGTGTCGACCTTCACGACCCGGTCGGCGGTGGTGATCTGCCCGAAGAGGTGCTCGAAGCCGGTGAGCCGCATGGTCGAGTCCAGGAAGTGCCGCACGTAGTCGTACGTGTGGAAGCCGACCAGGTCCGCGCCGAGGATCCCCGTCAGGATCTCGCGGCGCCACGGCAGCATGCGGAAGACCTCGAACGTCGGGAACGGTATGTGCAGGAAGAAGCCTATGGTCGCCTCCGGCATGCGCTCGCGGACCATGCCGGGGACGAGCATCAGGTGGTAGTCGTGGATCCAGATCGTGTCCGCGGGCGTGGCCGTCGCCACGATCGCGTCGGCGAATCGGCGGTTGACCCGCACGTACGCCTGCCACGTCGACTGGTCGAAGACGGCGTACTGCGTGAACTGGTGGAACGTGGGCCAGATCGTCTTGTTCGCGAAGCCGTGATAGTACAGCCGCACGTCGGCGTCCGAGAGGAAGACGGCGTACGTCGAATACTCGTCCTTCAGCCGCCGTGCGATCTCCGCTCGCTGCGCGGAGCCCGTGCGCTCGGGAGCGTCGGCCCAGCCTATCCACGCCGAGTCGAACGTCTTGTAGAACGAAGCGAGTCCGGTCGCCAGGCCCCCGACGCTCGGTGTGAACGATATGCCGTCCTTGCGACGGTCGATGGAGACGGGCAGGCGGTTGGACACGATGAGTAGTCTGCCCACGTGTGTGAACTCCTGCCTTTCAGTCGTATCTTCTTGATTCCCGAACGCTCCAGCAGGGTAAACGGCGTCTCCGCGTCCGGACCTGGCCCGACGGGAATACTCGAAGACGACTCGGCCGA
Source organism: Coriobacteriia bacterium (assembly GCA_036504755.1). Taxonomy (GTDB): domain Bacteria; phylum Actinomycetota; class Coriobacteriia; order Anaerosomatales; family JAJZPX01; genus JAJZPX01. The sequence goes on along the minus strand of DASXUP010000007.1, from coordinate 186,387 downwards.
GGAGAGATGGAGGCAGCCATGGAAGGCGAGAGCGAGTCGTTCCAGGAGATCATGAGCCGCATCGGCAGTGGGCTGGACACCCACGCGGTCTTCGGCGAGCCACAGCAGGTGGACGGATCCGCGATCATCCCCGTCGCCAAGATCCGCTACGGCGGGGGCGGCGGGCTCGGCGGCGGCGAGGGCCACCCGGCCGAGGGGGGCGAGGCCGCGGGATCGGGCGAGGGCATGGGAATGGGGTTCGGAGTCTCGGCCGAGCCGGTGGGTGTCGTCCGCATCGCCCACGACACCGTGGAGTGGGTCCCCATCATCGACCGGAGCCGCATCCTCCTCGTCTGGAGCATCGTGAGCGGCTTGCTGCTTATAATGGCGGCGAGGAGACTCTTCTCGAGCAGGTAGCCGGCGGACACGTGCCGGCTCCCTTGAAGGGGGACGGCGCGTGCTGAACAGGGCGATTCCTATCGCTGGGTCGCTGTCTCTCGCGGTGGCGGTGCTGGGCGGCTGTTCGCTCGCGCCTCCTGCAGCCGTGGTGCAGAAGGTGGACATCCCTCCGGCGATCGAGCGGTCAGCCGATGTCCGGCTAACGATGGACAGCGGCGACATAAGGCTGGCGGGCGCCGCGGCAGGGCTGGTGGAGGGCACTCTCACCTACCCGGGCTCGGACGGCAAGCCGCTGGTGAGCGCGGGCTCTCGGGAGTCGACGGAGGGCAAGGTGGCGACGGTCGAGATCCGTCAGGGCCGCCCGGCTCCCGCCACCTCCGGCGACCGGCTCATCGACCTCAGGCTCAACGGCGGGCTTCCCATGGACCTCGCCGTCGTCGAGCACAGCGGCGACGCCGCCCTCGATCTCTCACTCGTGGACGCGAGGGACCTTCGGATTGAGACAGACAGCGGCGACACCGCCGTCAAGCTCTCCGGGCCGCATCCCAGCCTGTCGCACGTTTCGTTCGTGTCACGCAGCGGTGAGACGTCGATCGCGGCGAACGGGGAGTACCCGGCGATCGAGCGCTTCGACGTCGAGTCGGCGTCGGGTGGTGTCAGGCTCGACCTCGGAGGGACCTGGAAGAAGGACTTCACGGTCCGGGTGAGGGCCGCGTCCGGCAACGTCACGCTGGTGCTTCCCAGGGAAGTCGGTGTGCGCGTCGTCGGCGCGCCGGTCTCGGGAGCGGTCTCGGCCGAGGGGTTCACCCGGACGGGCGGCGAATGGACTCGCAGGTCCGACAAGCCGTCCGACTTCACGCTGACGGTGGAGGTCACGCTCGCGAGCGGCGATCTCGTCCTGAAGGAAGCGGCGAAGAAGTAGCGGGCTAGTCCCCGCCGGCCGTCGCCCCGTCGAGCTCCGGCGTGGCCTGACGCGCGTCGCCGAGGCAGTACAGATAGCCGTCACGGCAGGCCACGTAGATGCGTCCCTTCCACACGATCGGCGTCGACTCGAAGGGGCCTTCGGCGGTGAACGTCGCCAGCTCGCGCACGCCGGTGAACCACGACCGGCCGTCGCGGCTCTCGAGCCAGACGCCCTCGGCCCCTCTAGGCTGCCTGGACCGGTAGTCGACCCGGTAGAGATGGACCTTCTTGTCGTAACCCGTCGTCACTACGTAGTCGTCGACGATGATGGGGGTCGATATGGCGCCTCCGATCTCGGCGCTGAACACCAACTGCGGCTTCGGGAGCCCCTTCTCGCCGTGCGGGCCCTCGGCCGTCTTCTTGTCCAGCTGGTCCTGCGAGACGACGTAGAGGAAGCCGTCGACGGAGTTGAACGCTGCGAGCGCCGGCCGCGTGCCGTCCGCGTCGTAGCTGTCGTTGATCGCGACCGAGCCGACCACCCCGCCGCCCCATTCGCCGAATCCCTTGGCCTGCGTCGGGAACCACCACACCACCGCGTCCTTCGGCGGCTTCGCCGGATCGAGGAGGAAGACGCCTCCGCGGTGTATGTACTGCTGCTCGGTGCCCACCAGCAACTTGCCGTCCCGGCGGACGACGGGAGTGGAGTCGAAGTCGGAGCCGACCTTGAAGTCCCAGGTCACCGAGAGGTCCTTCGGAGAGAGCGCGTAGACGTGCCCCGAGCCGGTCGATATGTAGATCCGGCCCGCGTCGAAGGCGGGCGACGCCTCGATGCAGAGGTTGCTGCCGCCCGGCTCGCCGCCGTGCGCCTTCACGTCCCCCGGGTCCCACAGCTCTCGCGAGCGCGCGAGCTCGACCGGGCGCGCGTCCCGTCCCCACGGGGTCGTTCGCGTGGGGTCGAGCTTGTACACGTAGCCCGGCTCGACCGCCTGGTAGAGCGCGCCGTCGACGAGGATGCCGGACGCGTCCACGTCGCGACTGTAGTTCGCCGTCCGCGGGATCGGCATGCGCCACAGCTCCTTGCCGCTGCCGAACGCGACGGCGCGGTAGCCGGAGATGCCGGCGTCGCCGATGCCTGCGCCGAACCCGCGTCGAGACCCTGCCGTGACGAGGATCCTGTCGTCGGCGCCTTTCGGGTGAGGGTTCGCGAAGACGGTGTTGGTGGACTTGATCACGTCGTCGAACGCGTACTCCCAGATCGTGTCGCCGGTCGCGGCGTCGTAGCGGTGCAGGCGGTGATCGTAGCCGTTGACGATGAGCGACAGCTTGCCCTTGTCGCGAACGAGCGTGGGCTGTCCGGTCCAACCCGCGCCCGACCAGATGACGGGCTTGCCGTCCTCCTTGCGGTTCGTCCACCCGGAGCCGATTCGCGCCTTCCAGATCAGATCGAGTCTCTCCGGCACCGGCCCCTTGCCGTAGGATCGCCGGTGCTCGTCACCGAGGAAGGTCCCGATCTTCACGCCGTCGGCGCTGTCCGGAGGTTCGGCCGCGCGGACGACGGCGCGTGCGCGCGGAGGCTTCGCGTCCGCGAGACCGCCGAGATGCCCGTATCCCCAGACAGCGGCCCAAACGAGCGCTCCGGCGGTGACGACCGTCCGAAGCAGCCGGAGGTTGCGGCGCAGGCGCGCGCGGCGCCGTGCGCCGGGAGGCGCCGGACGACGGGGTTGTGGCCTCGGCCGAGGCGGGGCTGTGCGTGACGCTTTCGACACGAAGTCAGGATAGACGACTGCTCGGCCGATGTCTCCGAGACCGGCGTCGCGGCCGGGCCGCGAGTGGGTAGGAAACGTGTCTCGGACGGAGCACGGAGGGACGGCGGGTATGCAGATGGTTTGGGTCGGCGTGGCCGGAGCGGTCCTCGCGTGGCTGTACGTGGCGGCCTTCGACGCGGTGCTTTGCAGCCGTCACGCGTCGCGGATGTCGCTGCTCCTCGCCATCGTCGGGTTCGTCGAGGGCACGGGGATCGTGCTCGCGTTCATCTGGGTGCTCTCGGACGGCAGCTTCGAAAGGCTGATCGCGGCGCTTGGCGGATTCGTCGGCGCCCGGGCGCTGCTCGGCGATCACGTCCTCGAACCGTGGGATGGCGAGGAACGAGTCGCCGCCGGGGAGAACGCGACGCTAGCTCAGCAGCCGCTGGACCGTCTCGCGTAGGGCCTTCGCCTCGAACGGCTTCGTGATGTAGTCCTGCGCGCCTTCCTCCTGCGCACGCTCCAGATCCCACTTCTGCGCCGCCGTGGTGAGCATGACGATGCTGCAGGCGTTCGTCTCGGGACGTTTCCTCAGGAAGTGGAGCACTTCGAATCCGTCGAGCTTGGGCATCGTGACGTCGAGGAGGATGAGATCGGGATGCTGCGCGATGGCCTTCTCGAGGGTGTCCTCGCCGTCCTCGGCTTCGATGATCTCGTAGCCGCCGCTACGCAGCGCGACGTTCACCAGCATCCGGATCTGCCGGTTGTCGTCAGCGATGAGGATCTTCTTCACACGCGCACCCGCCCCTGTGACGGCCACCGGTCCGGCTCGTTCCCTCGGCGCTGGAGCCGAGGCCCACTGCCGCCGGCCGTCCTTGTCAGATTCTACCCAGGCGCAGGATTTCCCTTCTTCGCGGGGCCGTCCTTGTCCAGGTACACGAGGCGAAGGGTCTCGGAGACCGCCACGACTCTGAAGGCGCGGTAACCGAGGCGCTCGTAGATGTGCAGGGACGGGCCGCGGCGGTCGCCGGTGAAGAGCTCGAACCTCACGGCCTGCGGGAAGTGCGCCTCGATCGCCTTCGCGAGTGCGGCTCCGATCCCCCGGCCCTGTGAGGCGGGAGTCACGGCGAGCCGTCCGATCTCGCACGTGCCGTCGCGGAGCGCTCCACGGACGGAGCCGACGATGCGCCCGTCCTCGACGGCCTTGAGGACGACATGTGTTCGGAAGTCCGCCGACAGGTCGTCGAGGGTCTCCCGCAGCGGGGGGAGCGTGGGAACGCCGTACTCCTCGGCGACGGGGCGGAAGGCCGCATGCACGACGGCGAGGATCTCCTCGGCGTCGGTCGGGTCGGCAAGAACGATCTCCATGCCGATGATGATACGCCACCGGCGTCTCCGGCCGCGCCCGTCGCGGCTCACCTGTCTTACCGGGCCGGAGCGCATATAATGGGCGGCGACTCGATGACTGGAGACCACCCGAGGATGCGCTTCCGGCACGCGCTCGTTCTTCTTCTCGCGGTCGCGTCGCTCCTGCTGACCGCGGCCGCGCCCTCGACCGGCATCTCGACGCCGGCCGCCGTCGCCACGCGTTCCTCCGCGGCGACCTCCTCGGCCGGCACCGCGACGGTGGACGCGCGCGCGCGGGCGGAACAGGCCATCGTCGCCATGACCTCCGCGGGAGCGCGCACGGGCTCTGCGGTGGTCGTCGCGCCCGGGCTGGTGGTCACGTCCCTGCACGTCATGAAGCTCGACAGGGCCGGCACCACGCGCATCATGACAGTCGAGGGCGGGTTCGCGGAGTTCAAGGAGGTCTCGCGGGACAAGCGGCTCGGACTCGTGCTGCTTCGCGTCGACGGGCTGGCGGCCAAGCCGGTGGTGTGGGGCAAGGGACGCGAGCTCGTCGCCGACCAGCCCGTCACGGCCATAGGCATCGGGTCGCAGGGCCGCACTCGCATCCTCGAGCAGCCCGGCATCATGAAGTCCCCCGCGGCCGCCACAGGCAACGACCTCATGATCACCGACATCCGCATCGACCCCCTCGTCGAGGGCGGCGCGCTGATGCAGGCGGACGGGCGGATCGCGGGGATCGTCGTAGCGAAGAGCCAGGGCGACTTCTCCGGCGGCGAGGTGGGCTGGGCCGTCACGTCCGAGGCGGTGCAGGAGTTCGTCAAGAGCGTGCAGGTGAAACAGCAGGAGGATGCCGCGCGCACGGCACGCAGGACGATCATGCGCGTGATCGCGTGGGGAGTCCTGCTGGCCATCGTGGGCCTGATGACCCTCGCGGGCCGCGCGTTCCGGCGCTGGTACAAGCGCATGGAGGCGCGCGAGGAAGCGGTGATGGCGGCCGAGGAGGCAGCGCGTGCCGACCGCGAGGCCGCCGCAGCCGAGGACTGACGTGAGCGCCCGCGTCCGTGTCCTGGCGGCAGTGGCTGCGTCGCTCGCGGCGGCGGTCGCGCTGACCGCATGCGTCGCGCTGCCGTCTCCCGTCGTCGCTTCGCGTCCCAAGCAGAACGAACGACTCGGCGACGTGCTGTCCATCGACTCATCCGGCGCCGGGCATCTGCGCGGCACGGTGGTGTCGTGGAAGGAGTCCGCGGGGAAGGGCGGCTGGTCGGGCGAGGCGGTCGTGGCGCTGCCCGCCTACGTCGAGGGTGAGCCCGCCGAGGTACTCGTGCCTGCGCGCGTCGACAGCGGCACGGTCGCGGCAGATGCCTCCGGCTCGAGCGCGGCGTTCCCCGTGGGCCCGTTGATGTCCCGCCTCGAAGAGGGACACCGGGGGGCGGACGTGCTCGTCCGCAAGGAGGGGGGCGTCCTGCGGGCGGTGAGCGTGCGGCCGGCCGAGGCGCCCGCCGGTGCCCCGCTCTCCGTGAAGCGGGTGCTCGAGCTCGACGCCGGTGGCCGGGGGACATACAGCGGGACCGTCACCAGGCTTGTCTCGAACGTCTCCGGCGGACGGCTGTGGATCGAGCCGCGCTACAGCACGCAGGGCATCGAGGTGGGGGTCTCCGTGCCCCTGACGTGGGACTCCGCCACGTGGTTCGTGCCGCTGGACGGAAGCCAGACCTCCCTCGCCGCCGCGTTGCGTGCCGGTGCCGACCCGTTCTCGCGCCGCACGGTCGACATCGGCTTCAGGCGCGCGCCGGACGGTCTCATCGTCGAGAGCGTCTCACAGCGCTGACGCCGGCGCTCGGCCGCCGGGCTTGGGCAGGACGGGGATCGTGCCAGTGGTAGAACGCCCACTTGGTCGCCTCCGCTCCGGAGATGTAGAGCGCCAGGATGACGGCGAGCATCGCCAGGAAGACCGGGGGCAGCGGCGTGAACTTGAACAGCCGTGCGAGCGGCGGTACGTAGGGGATCGACAGCGTGACCGCGCCGATCGCGGCCGTGGCGATCGTCAGCCACTTGCCGGGCCGGCTCGTGAGGAACGGCCTGCGCGTGCGGACGACGAGCACGATGACCGACGCCGACAGCACGCTCTCGACGAACCACCCTGTGCGGAACTCGGTCGGGCCCGCGTGCAGGACGAGCAGTAGCGCGCCGAAGGTGAGGTAGTCGAACACCGAGGAGAGGGGTCCGAACACGAGCATGAAATTCCGTATGAAGCGGATGTCCCACCGCCTCGGCTTCTCGACCAGCTCCTGATCCACGGTGTCGGAGGCGATCGCGGTCTCGGGGAAGTCGGTGAGCAGGTTCGTCAGCAGGATCTGCGTCGGCAGGAGCGGAAGGAACGGCAGGAACAGGCTGGCGCCGGCCATCGAGAACATGTTCCCGAAGTTGGCGGACGTCGCCATGAAGACGTACTTGAGCGTGTTGGCGAAGGTCGTCCTCCCTTCCGCCACTCCCGTGCACAGAACGCCGAGGTCCTTCTCGAGCAGCACGATGTCGGCCGCCTCCTTCGCGACGTCCACAGCGCTGTTCACCGAGATGCCGACGTCGGCGGCGTGCAGTCCGCTCGCGTCGTTGATGCCGTCGCCCAGGTAGCCGACCACGTTCCCCGCGGCTCGTAGCGCGCGGATGATGTCCTCCTTCTGGTTCGGCTCGACCTCGGCGAATATGTCGACGTGCTCGACTCGGCGGCCGAGCGCCAGATCCGACAGGTGATGGAGCTCGCTCCCGGTGAGGATGCGCGGCTTCTTGAGGCCGATCTGCGAGAACACGCTCGCCGCCACGAGCGCGTTGTCGCCCGTGATGACGCGCAGGGTGACGCCGAGGCGCTTCAGCTGGGTCACCGTCGCCGCGGCGTCGGGCTTCGGCGGGTCGTGGAGCACGAGCAGCCCGGCGAGCGTCATGTCGCGCTCGTCCGTCCTCCCGATGCGCGTCTCCGCGACGTCTTCCCGCACGGCGATCCCCAGCGTCCGGAACCCCTGCGCCGACAGGTCGCGGTACAACGCGTCCACCTCGCCGGCGACGCCCCCGATAGGTGCCGTCGAGCCGTCGGGCAGGCGAGCGGCGGTGCAGATCTCGAGGACCTTCGCGACCGACCCTTTCGTCACCAGCGTCCGGTGGCCGTCCTTCTCGGCGAGCACGGAGAGGCGCTTGCGCTCGAAATCGTACGGTTCCTCGTCGCGCTTCTCCCAGCCCTCGATCGCCAAGCCCGGCAGCGCCCGGAGCGCGTCGTCGATCGGGTCCTGGAAGCCGGTCTCCAGCGAGGCGTTGAGGAAGGCCAGGAAGCGGACCTCGTCGCTCTCGTTCCCCCGGACGTCCAGCACGCTGCGAACGCGCACGACGCCCTCGGTCAGCGTGCCCGTCTTGTCCGAGCACAGCACGTTCATGCTGCCGAAGTTCTCGATCGAGGCGAGCCGCTTCACGATGACCTTCGAGTCCGCCATCCGGCGGGCGCCGTGCGCAAGGTTGATCGAGATGATCGCGGGCAGCAGTTGCGGCGTCAGGCCGACGGCGAGCGCGAGCGAGAACAGGAAGCTGTCGAGCACGGGCTTGTGCAGGAAGACGTTGATCGCGAAGATCGCGAACACCAGCATCAGCGTCAGCTCGAGCAGCAGGAACCCGAAGCGCCGCACGCCGTGCTCGAACTCGGTCTCCTCCTGTGCTCCACCGAGGCGCTCGGAGACCTGGCCGAACTCGGTGGACAGCCCCGTGCGCACGACGAGCATCGTGCCCGAGCCGGAGACGACGTGCGTCCCCATCCACAGCGCGTTCGTGCGCTTCGCCAGCGGCGCCTCGGCCGGACTCACGCCCGGCTCCTTCTCCACCGGGTACGTCTCGCCCGTCAGCGTCGACTCGTCGACGAACAGCTCGTGCGAGGCGATCACCAGGCCGTCCCCCGGGATCCCGTCGCCCGCGCTCAGCTGCGCGACGTCTCCGGGAACGACTTGCTCGACGGGGACGTCCACGGCCTTCCCGTCGCGCACCACGGTGGCGTGCACCTCGACGAGCTCGAGCAGCTTGGCGACCGCCCGGTTCGCGCCCCGCTCCTGGAAGAAGGTCAGCAGTCCCGACAGCGCGACTATGACGACGATGATAATCGCGTCGGGCCGGTCGCCCAGGAAGATCGCGAGCACCGCCGCCGCGAGCAGGATGAGGATGATCGGGCTCGTGAACTGCGCGAGCAGCAAGCCGAGGTCCGTCTGCCGGCGCGTCGCCCGCAGCTTGTTGGGGCCGTAGCGAGCGAGGCGTGCGGCCGCCTCGGAGGCCGAGAGGCCCTCGGGCGACGATACGAGCTCGCGGAGCTCCTCGCCGGCGGGCCGTGCCCAGAACTCCGCGGCGACCTGCGGGCCGGTCATGCGTGCCTCCCGTAGAAGAAGTGCTTGGCGACCTCGGCGGCCGCTATGTAGAAGACTTGGATGCCGATCAGCGCGACCAGGAAGGCCGCGGGGATCGGCTTGAGGCCGAGGAGCGGACCGAGCTTCGGCGTGTACGGCAGCACGAGTGTGATCACGACGACCGCCGCGGTCGCCAGAACCAGGTACGTGCTCGGCCTCGACCGCCAGAAGGCGCGGCGTGTGCGTATGACGAGCACGATGAGCGACGCCGTGAACACGTTCTCCACCCACCAGCCCGAGTGGAACTCCACCGGTCCCGCATGGAACAACAGTAGCAGCACGGCGAACGTCAGATAGTCGCAAACGGAGTTGATGGGCCCGAAGACGACCATGAAGTCCCGCAGGAAGCGCACGTTCCAGCGCCGGGGCCTGTCGACGAGCTCGGGGTCCACGGTGTCGGTGGAGATCGTGATGGCGGGCAGGTCCGTCAGCAGGTTCCCGAGGAGGATCTGGGTCGGGAGCAGCGGCAGGAACGGCAGGAACAGCGACGCGCCCGCCATCGATACCATGTTGCCGAAGTTCCCGCTGATCGACATGTACACGTACTTCAGCGTGTTCGCGAACGTCGCGCGGCCCTCGGTCACGCCGGTGCACAGCACGCCGAGGTCCTTCTCGAGCAGCACGATGTCCGCGGCCTCCTTCGCGACGTCGACCGCGCTGTTCACCGAGATCCCCACGTCGGCGACGTAGAGCCCCGAGGCGTCGTTGATCCCGTCGCCGAGGTAGCCGACGACGTGACCCGCGCGCTTTAGGGCCCGGACGATGTCCTCCTTCTGGTTAGGCTCCACCTCGGCGAAGATGTCGACGTCGGCGACGCGCCGGGCGAGTGCGGTCTCCGAGACGGCGTGCAGCTCGGAGCCGGTCATGATCCTCGGCGCGGGGAGGCCCAGCTGCTCGTCGACGGTCGCGGCCACGAGCGCGTTGTCACCCGTGATCACCTTCATCGTGATCCCGAGCTCTCGCAGCTTCCGGACGGTCTCGGCCACGCCCTCCTTCGGTGGATCGAACAGGACGAGGACGCCCGCGAACGTCATGTCGCGCTCGTCCTCTTTCTCGATCCGTTCGCGATCGACCTCTCGGGTCGCGACACCGAGAGTCCGGTACCCCTGCGACGAGAGGTCCTGGTAGAGGCCGTCGAGGCGGCCTCTCACGTCCTGGTCCAGCGGCCTCGGCTCGCCGCCCGAGGCCGCCTGCACGCACACCTCGAGCGTCTTGCGCAGAGAACCCTTCGTCACCATCAGCCGCTCGCCGTCCTTCTCGGCCAGCACCGACAGGCGCTTGCGCACGAAGTCGAACGGCTCCTCGTCCAGCTTGCGCCACCCGGTCAGGTCGAACTCGCGCGCCGACCGGATCGCGTCGTCGATGGGGTCCTGGAAGCCGGATTCGAAGGCGGAGTTGAGGTAGGCGTAGAACTGCACTTGCTCACTGTTCTCGCCGTCCACGTCGAGGGCCGCATGAAGACGTACGATGCCCTCGGTCAGCGTGCCCGTCTTGTCCGAGCACAGGACGTCCATGGAGCCGAAGTCGTCTATGGACGAGAGTCTCTTGACGATGACCTTCGACCGGGCCATCCGCTGCGCGCCCCTCGCCAGGTTCACGGTCACGATCGCGGGCAGCAGCTGGGGTGTGATGCCTATGGCGAGAGCCAGCGAGAACTCGAAGCTGTCGAGAACCGGCTTGTGCAGGTAGACGTTGACCGCGAAGATCGCCATCACGATGACGAGCGCCACCTGCACGAGGAAGTAGCCGAAGCGGCGCAGCCCGTGCTCGAACTCGGTCTCCTCCACCCGCTCCGCGAGGCGCTCGGACACCTTGCCGAACTCCGTCGCGGTCCCGGTCGACACCACGAGCGCCTTGCCGCTGCCGGAGGTGACGTGCGTGCCCATGAAGAGCGCGTTCGTGCGCCGGCCGAGCGGCGTGTCCGCCGCGAGCACGCCGGCGCCCTTCTCCACCGGGAAGGTCTCGCCGGTGAGCGCCGCCTCGTCGACGTACAGGTCCTTCGCCTCGAGCACCAGCGCGTCCGCGGGGATGCCGGAGCCCGCGGACAGCTCGACGACGTCGCCGGGGACCACCTCGGCAAGTGGGATCTCGCGCTCGGTCCCGTCGCGCACCACGCACGCCTTCACCTCGACGATCGCGAGGAGCTTCGTCACCGCGTCGTCCGCGCCCCGCTCCTGCCAGAAGGAGAGAAGGCCGCTCGCGACGACGATGACGAGGATGATCGTGGCGTCCTGTGGGTCGCCGAGGAACCCGGAGAGGACCGCTGCGAACAGAAGGACGAGGATGATCGGGCTGCGGAATTGCGACAGCAGCAGGCGGAGGCCCGTCCGTCGCCGTGTCGTCGCGATCCGGTTGGGACCGTGAAGCGCGAGCCGCCGCTCGGCCTCGGCCGTGGTCAGTCCTTGCGCCGTCGCACCCAGGTCGCGTTCGACCTGCTCCACGGGCTGGGACCAAAAGGAGCCGGTTTCCTGTCGGGCATCGGGCAAAGTCATCCCTCCTGCGCTAAGGGATACCCTTCCAGCTCCTTACAGCTCTCGACCGGCCCGCAGTCCTATCCGTGAGTCGCCGCGACATGCCGCGTCTCCGGGTGTATGCGCACGAGCGGCTTGCGCAGCTCGATCAGGAACAGCACCGCGACCGTGAACACCGCGTCCGCGGCGAGCCACACGGGCTCGACCGGGAAGAGGCCGACCAGAGCGCCGAGGCGCGGGGTGTACACGGCGACGAGCAGAAAGGCGCCGGCCGCGACCGCCCACGAGTCGATCACGGGGTTCCGGAAGGGTCCGAGCTCGAGCAGCATCTCCGTGTCGGAGCGCGAGAAGAACGCGAGGGTGACGTGGCCGACGATCCAGCTCGCGAAGGCGAGCGTCCGCACGGACGCGGGGTCGAACCCTTGAAAGCGCGCGAACAGGTAGACCGCGGTGACCGCCCCGAACAGCAGGACGCCCTTCGCCATCACGTCGGCGATCTGCCCTCCGCCGAAGATGTCCGCGTCGCGGCCTTGCGGCTGGCGGGTGTAGACGGTGCGCTCAGCCGGCTCGGCGACGAAGCCCGCCGACGCCGCGAGGTCCATGAACAGCTCGAGCAGGATGATCTGGATGGGCGAGAACGGCAGCGGCAAGCCCGCGAGCACCGGGAGCAGGAAGACCAGGACGAGCGCGATCTTCACGGACAGGTAGTACTTGACGCCTTTCCGCAGGTTGTCGAAGAACATCCGGCCCGTGAACACACCCTCGGCGATCGTCACGTAGTCGTCGTCGGCGAGCACGACGTCCGCGGTCTCGCGCGCGACGTCGGTCCCGCGCCGCCCCATCGCGATGCCGATGTCGGCGGCCTGCAGCGCGAGCGCGTCGTTGACGCCGTCCCCGGTCACCGCGACCACGTGCCCGTCGCTCTGGAGCGCTTGCACGATCCGGTACTTGTCCTCCGGGGTCGCCCTCGCGAACACGCTCACGCGCCGGACGAGCCCCCGCAGCTCCGCGTCCCCGAGCTCCGCGAGGTCCGCGCCCACCATGCCCCTCGACCCCTCGCCGGCGATCCCGATCTGCCGGGCGATGGCTGCGGCCGTCGCGGGGTGGTCCCCGGTCACCATGATCGTCCGGATGCCTGCGGCGGCCGTGCGGGCGACGGTCTCGGAGACGCCGGCTCTGGGAGGGTCCACGAAGCTCACGAAGCCCGCCAGCGCCATGTCTCTCTCGAGGTCCGCGAAAGGCGTCTCGCTCCGTCCGTACGGCAAGCGCCGCGACGCGACGGCGATGACACGATGTCCCGCCGCCGTCTCGCGGGCGAGCGCCGGCTGTGTGCCCGCGGGCACCTCGGCGCACTTCGAGAGCACCTCTTCCGGTGCCCCCGTCACGTACAGGACGAACGCCCCGTCTTCGGAGCGGATCGCAGCCTTGGTCTTGCCGCCGTCGCCGAGCTCCCGCTCTCGCAGGATCTTCCCGCGTGCCGCAAGACCGCTCTCGGTCCCCGCTTCGCGGAGCGCCCTGTCGATGGGAGTGTCCTCGTAGGGGGCGACCGCCCCGAGCGCGCCTGCCAGCACCTCGGCACGCCGTTCCGCCGGGAAGACCCCGGCGAGCCGCATGCTGCTCTCGGTGATCGTGCCGGTCTTGTCGGTCACGATCGCGCTCACCGAGCCCATCGTCTCGGCCGCCGTCAGCCGCTTCACCAGGAACCCGCGCTTCGAGAGACGGTAGCTGCCGAGGCCGAGGACCATCGTGATGATGATCGGCAGCTCCTCGGGGATGGTGGCGAACGAGAGCGACAGCCCGGTGAGGATCATGACCCGCAGGGGCTGGCCGCGCAGGACGCCGATGACCGGGATGAGCACCGAGAAGAACACCGCGACGTACACGAGCTTGCCGGAGAGCGAGCGCATCGCCAGCTGTAACGGAGTGCGCGGCGGTTTGATGGCGGCGGCCTTCTCGGCGAGGCGGCCGAGCCGCGTCGCGGCGCCTACGGCCGTCACGAACGCCTCGGCCTCGCCGGCCAGGACCGTGGTGCCGGCGAAGAGGGGGTCGCCGGCAGAGTGCGCGGCGGGGAAGGACTCGCCCGTGAGCGAAGACTCGTCGACCGACAGCCCGGTCGTCGTCTCGGCGACGGTCGCGTCGGCGGCCACGCGCGTCCCCGGCGTCACGACGAGCACGTCGCCGGTCACCACCTCGGACGCGGGAACGTGGAGCAGCGTGCCGTCGCGAAAGACGCGCGCCTGAGGCGCGGTGAGCTCGGTCAGCGCCGCGATCGCCTTCTTCGCCCGGAACTCGTTCCACACCTCGGCGAGCACGAGTAGGGAGATGACGACGAAGATCGTGATGGCGTCCTCGAGCCTTCCCCACACGCTGTAGACGATCCCGACGACGAGCAGAAGGAGGATCATCGGCTCGGTGACCTCTTCGCGCACTATGGCGAGGAAGCGTACGCGCGGGGCGCGCGCGAGGGTGTTCGGTCCCAGCTCGGCGAGACGTCTCGCCGCTTCCGCCGAGGTGAGGCCGCTGTCCGCTTCCGGGGTCATGGCACATCCTTCCGGGCCCCGGGTATGTACCCCTTCACCGCACGGGCGCCCGCTCCTTGGGCTATCCTCGCAACTGGAAGAGACTGGCGGCTGTCGCTCGTGATGCCGGTCACGAAGTCACGTTCGGACTTAGGAATCCACCGTTCGTCGCCGATATTGTGAAACGAGGACCAAGCGGCGGTTTCCGGCAAGATCCGAGAGGGCGGTCAGGATGGCAAAGCGGACCCGGTCGAGGCTCGCGGCGACGTTGAGCGGCACCGCCACGGCGCCCCTCGTGGCCGGCCTGACCTTCGCGCCGGTTGACGCTCTGACTTCTGTCGTGCCCGAATGCGGCGGGGCCGGCGAGTGCCTCCTCTCGGCTGCCCACACACTCGACCTCGACTTCGTGTTCGTCCCGTCTTCAGCTCCTTGGGCGGAGCAGGTGGTCAAGGACCGCCGCGAGATCGCTGTGATGTGGGTCGTGGACGGCCCGCTCTGGCCCGTGCTGAGCAGCGGACCCGGAACCGTCTCGCAAGCATTGGCGGTGACCGCCAAGGACCCGTCGTCCCTGGGTGCTCGCCTCGATGGCGAGACGGTGCGCGCCTCGGAGACCGTCCGCCGCGGGCTCGCGCTCGGCGTGGACGCGATAGTGATAGCCGAGGACCTTGCGGGACGTGACGGCCTGCTGTTCACCCCGGACTTCGTGCGGCGTGAGGTGATCCCGAGATTCGCGACCCTCGCCTCGCTCGCCGGCGACGTGCCGGTGCTCCTGCACTCCGACGGCGACACGGGCGCGATCCTGCCGCTGCTGCACGATGCGCGCTTCGCGGCGGTCCACACGGGAGGCGGAGTCGACCGGGATCGCTTCGAGGAGCTGTTCTGGGAAGCGCGCCGGAGCGGTCTCGCCATGGTGGGAGGCATCCAGACCCCCTCTCTCGGCCGAGGCGGACACGCCGCGGTGCGGATCGGGACGCACGCCGCGCTGCTCGCCCAGTCGGGTGGCCTGCTCGTCGCCGACGACGGCGGGATCACCACGGCCGCGGAGATCGCCGCTTTCGCCGCCGCCGTAGGCGCGGCCCGCGCCGGCACGGGGCAACCTGTGCCGAAGAGCTGATGGCCGGCGGATCCGCCGGCTGGACCACCGTCGGCGAGGCCGATCGCGGCAAGACGCTTCGGGCGGCGGCGGCCGATCTCGCCGTCTCGGCGGTCGTCGCGCTCCTGTTGTGGCCCTTCCCCCTCATCCGCTTGACGCTCGGGATCCCGTGGGCGGTACACGTGCCGCTCATCGCGGCGTGGATACTGCTCGTCTACGCGATATACCTCGCGACCTCGGCCGTCATCTGGCGCCGCTCCGTAGGCATGTACCTGCTCGATCTCGGGCTCGCCGGCCGTGGCGCGCCGTTCCCGGCCGCCGCCGGCGTGCTGTGGGCGTGCGGCTGGGCGCTGGCGCTCCTCCCGGCCGTCCTCGGTGCTCGGCGCCTGGGAGACCCGCGGGAGGGTCTGCCCGCGCGCCTCTCGGGGCTGGTGACGGTAGCGACCTCCGAGCCGCGGCGCGACAGCCGCCCGGACTGACCCCGCCGCGGCGTCGCGGCGCCCACTCGCGCATGCTACGATTGAGCGCGACCGCGCGGCTGCCCGCCCTGGCGCTGCGCGTCGCACATGAAGCTACGCGTCGCACCAGGGGAGGTGGCAGTTGGCACTCGAGGGCAACCTGAGGGATTTCTCGCTCGCGGACATGTTCCGCCTGCTCGCCTCCGGCTCGAAGACGGGCAGCCTATACCTGGAGAGCTCCGAGGCCAAGGGCAAGGTGTGCTTCAAGAAGGGCCGCGTCTTCTTCGCGTCGTCCAACTGGAACCGTGAGTCCCTCGGCCGACGACTGGTGAAGGTCGGGGTCATCACGGAGAAGCAGCTGCGCCAGGCTCTGGGCCTGCAGAAGATCCAGAAGAAGGAGAAGGCGGGCAGGCGGCTCGGCCAGATCCTGGTGGACGAGGGCTACATGGACAGCAAGGTCCTCGAGAACTTCATCCAGGAGCAGATCAACGACACGCTCTTCGACCTCTTCCGGTGGGAGGACGGGGAGCTGCGCTTCGAGGCCGACGAGGTCGCCGAGGACGAAGACATCGGTGTCTCCGTCTCCGTCGAGAACATCATCATGGAGGCTTCACGGCGTCTCGAGATGTGGAACCGGATCCGTCAGAAGATACCGAGCATGCACACCGCGTTCGTCATGGCGGGAGCGCCGGGCGACAAGTCGATGGAGATACACCTGAAGCCGAAGGAGTGGATGCTGCTGTGCTACCTGCACGGCGGCCGCTCGGTGAGCGAGCTGGTCGATCTCACCGGCTACAACGACTTCGAGACCGCCAAGATCCTCTACGGCATGTACTCGGCCGGACTGATCGAGAAGCTGGCGCCTGAGGACGATCGGGCGGCGGAGACCTAAGAGCCGATGCCAGACGCGAACCGACTCACGAAGGATCTCACCCTAGAGGAGTTCCGCCGCTTTCGGGATTACATCCTCGAGCACGCCGGCATCTTCCTCGAGGACACGAAGGTCGACAGCCTGCGCATCTCCCTCGTGGCGCGCGCGACCCGGCTCAACCTCGTGTCGTTCGAAGACTACCTGTCGATCCTCAAGGCCGATGAGAAGGAATTCAACGAGCTGCTGAATCTCGTCACGATCAACGAGACGAGCTTCTTCCGGTTCCCGCAGCAATTCGACGCGCTTCGGAACCGTGTCCTCCCCGAGATCCTCGAGAGCAAGCTAGCCGCGAACCGCAACGTCAGGATATGGTCGGCAGGCTGCTCGACCGGCGAGGAGCCGTACACGATAGCGATGACGCTCGCCGAGTCGGGGCTCGAGGGCCTCGGCTGGAAACCGCACGTGCTCGGTACCGACGTCTCCACCAAGGCTCTCAGTGTCGCGCGTGCGGGCGTCTATCCTCGCAGGGCCGCGTCCAATCTGCCTGAGGAGATCGTCGAGCGCCATTTCGTGCGCGAGGGGGAGAAACTTCGCATCGCCCCGGCGACCAGGCGGCTGATCGACTTCCAGTATCACAACCTCATCAAGGAGCCGTACCCCATCGAGATGATGGCTGGGTGGGACGTGATCTTCTGCCGCAACGTCACGATCTACTTCAAGCTCGAGTCGACCCGCCGTGTGGTCCACAACTTCTTCGAGAGCCTCAATGACGGCGGCTACCTGTTCATCGGTCACTCCGAGACGCTGACGAGCATCTCCGACGAGTTCGAGCCGATCGAGGTCGGGGACGTCTTCCTCTACCGGAAGCCCCGCCGCACGCGCACGTCGGTGTTCAGCGTGCCGCACATGACACGGATCGCGCCGCCCGCCCCGCGCGGTGCCGCGCGGTCCCGCCGCGAGCCGCGGACTCCGGAGACGCCGCCCAAGAAGCGCCAGAGGGTGCAGGATCTGACTGCCGAGGCGGCCGAGCTCTTCGCCGAGCGCCATCCCGAGAAGGTCCTGGCGCTCGTCGACGAGCTGCTCACGCTCGAAGAGCACGACGCCGACGCCCAGGTGCTCGCGGCGCACGCATACGCCGACATGGGCAATTACGAGGCCGCCCTCATCGCGTGCACGCGCGCCTTGGCCATCAACCCGCTCCTGCCCGTGGCGCGATACATCCTCGGCCTCATCCACCAGCGGGAAGGTGACGTCGTCGGCGCCATCTCCGAGTTCAAGCGGACGATCTACATCGACCAGGACTTCGCGCTCGCGCACATGAACCTCGGCACGATCCACAAATCGCAGGGAGACTGGGAGGCCGCCGCGCGCGAGTACGAGAACACCATCCGGGCGCTGCACAAGAACCCAGAGGGCTCGTGGACCGAATTCCTCGGAGGATTCCAAGCGGACCTGCTGCTCAAGACGTGTGAAAGAAGTCTGCTAGAGTGCAGGAAGGCGATGGGAATCGCCTAAAGCCGCCGGCGCGCTCGCGCCGATACAGATGTGAACGCCGTTGCGGGAGGGAGAGCGCATGGCAGCGCGGATACTGGCGGTCGACGACAGCCCCACGATCCTCGAGATGATCAAGGCCATACTCGTAGCCGGGGGCTATGAGGTGATCACGGCGGCTGACGGCCAGGAGGCGCTGAACATGGCGCGTTCCGAAAGACCGGACCTCATCCTGCTCGACGTGATGCTCCCCAAGCTCGACGGCTACAGGGTCTGCCGACTGCTCAAGTTCGACCAGAACTACAAGCACATGCCGATCATCATGCTGACCGCCAAGACCGAGGAGCAGTCGATGGCCACCGGGCTACGCACGGGCGCCGACCAGTACTTGACGAAGCCGATCGAGCCCGAGGTGCTGCTGTCGGCAGTCGCGCAGGAGCTCGGCAAGGTCGCCGGGTAGACCCGTCGTGGCCGACGCGACGTCGATAACCGGTCGCGTGCTGGACGCACTGGCGAGCGCCGGTCTCGTCACCATCGAGCAGCTCGGCGTCGTCAACGAAGCGGCGGGCGCAGGCCGCAACGCCGGCGATGTCCTGATCGAGCGCGGTCTGGTCACGGCGAACGACGTCGGCACGGTCCTCGAGAACGAGATGGGCGTGCCCAGGGTGGAACTCTCCAGCTACGCGCCGGACGACAGCGCGCTCGCGCTCGTGCCCTCGGCCGTCGCTCGTGACCGCCGGATCCTGCCGCTCTTCGACATCGAGGGTGCGCTCACGGTCGCCATAGGCGACCCCATGGACGTCTTCGCGCTCGACGACGTCGCCGGGCAGCTGGGCGTCGAGCTCGACCCCGTCCTCGCCGAGCCCGCCGAGCTGCTCGGCGCGATCGCGCAATACTACGACGTCCGCGTCGAGGAGCAGGCAGCGGCGGCTGAAGGGGCGCCGCCCGCGCCCGAAGCGGCCCCGAAAGCCGAGGCCGAGGTCCGGGCACCCGTCGGGCCCGCGGAAGAGCCCCCGCCCCCGCCCCCGTCCGTCGAGATGCTCGAGGAGCCTCCGGCGCCTCCCGCCGGCGAGGCGGGCAGAGGCGCGCCGGCGGCCGCTCAAGCGCACACGATGGAGGAGGTCGCCGCCGCCGACGTGACGGCCGGAGGCGGCCACATCGACCTCGACGTCCTCGCCGTGGCCGACTCGCGGAAGGTCGCGGTACTCGTCGCGGACATCCTCGAGGATGCGGCGGCGCGAGGCGCGAGCCGCATCCACCTGCTGCCCTACAAGGACGACTTCTTCCTCGTGTATCGCATCGGCGGACGCCTCGAGAAGATCGCCACCGCCCCGCTCTCGATGCAGGGCGCGCTCGTCGACGCGTTCAAGTCGTTCGCGAAGCTCGGCTCGGTCCCCGCGTCGCTTCCCGCGCTCGGGCGAGTGCACGCGCGGCTGCGCGACGCCGAGACGGTGCTCACCGTCTCGGCCGTGCCGACCGTCGCGGGACAGCGCGTCGTCATCTCGATCGCGCCACAACCGCCGAGCCCGCCGGAGCTCGCCGACCTCGGCATGACGGAAGCCGAGGTGCGTGCACTGCGCGCGATGGTGGAGCGGGGGCGCGGCATCCTGCTGCTGTGCGCTCCGGTCGCCGCCGGGCGCAGCACCACCTACTACACGCTGCTCAACCTCGCGGCCGCCGTCGGCAAGACGGTGTACTCCGTCGAGCGCTCGGTCGAGTTCGAGATCCCCGCCGTCGCCCAGGTCATGGTGACGCCCGGGTCGCCCGCTCACGGGGCCGCGCACATCGCGGCGGGTCTTCGCCAGGACACCGACGTGGTGGCGGTGGACGGCCTCCAGACGGCCGAGGAGATCCACCTCGCCGTCGAGGCCGCCGGTCTCGGCAAGCTCGTGATCGCCACCTTCGCCGCGGGAGACGTCGTCTCGGGCGTGCGGCGCATGCTCGACCTCGGCGCCGAGCCGGTCAGCCTCGCTGCCGCGCTGACGCTGGGTGTCGGTCAGAGGCTCGTGCGGACGAACTGTCCGAACTGCAGTGTCGAGCAGCGCAGCCCGCTCGCGGGCAAGCTGCCCGGCATCCCGGCCGACTTCGTCGAGCACGCGGGCGCGGGGTGCCCGAACTGCTCGAAGACGGGCTTCAGGGGCATGACCGGCGTGTTCGAGGTGCTGCCGTTCTCGGAGCCGATGCGGTCGGTGGTGGCGCACGACGCCTCCCAAGCCGAGCTCGAGGCCGCCGCGAAGGCGGCGGGGATGCGCCCGCTCGCCGTTTCGGGGCTCGAGAAGGCGCGCGACGGGCTCGTGAGTCTCGCCGAGCTCGACCGCGTCTTGAGGTTGACGTAGCGTGGCCGCGGAGACCAACGCCGACCCGGTCCGCGAGGCCGTCGTCTTCCGCCTCGGCGGGCAGAGCTACGCGCTGCCGATCGAGGCGGTGCAGGAGATCCAGCAGATAGTCGCGATGACGGACGTCCCCGAGACGGCGCAGGGCGTGATAGGGATGGTGAACCTGCGCGGCGACATCGTCCCGGCCGTGGACCTGCGTCGCGTGCTCGGCATGGAGACGAGGGAGTTCGGCCTGCAGACGCCGATGGTCATTTCACGCCTGGGCGGATCGCTCGTCGCGCTCGTCGTCGACGAGGTCGAGGACGTCGCCGTCCTGCCGGAGGGCTGCGTCCAGGACGCCGGCGAGTTCCTCGAGCTGGCCGACCGGCTGATCGGCCTGTGCCGCCTCGACACGGATCTCATCTTCCTGCTCGACCCCGACCGGCTCCTTGCAAGGGATGCGCGAACCACCGAGGAACAGAAGCCTCGTAAGCGGCGCACGCGGAAGAAGGCCGAGTGATGGCGGAGCGTTCGGAGACCGGCGCGCGAGAAGAAGCGCCGCAGAGCATCGCGGACATCCTCCGCCGCCGCGCGGACTCACTCGCGGCTGAGCAGCAGGAGGAAGCCGCCGAGGACATGCTCTCGCTGCTGCTGTTCTCGCTCGGCGAGGAGTGGTACGCGGTGCCGATACGGTCGGTCCGCGAGATCTACAACGAGTACCTCGTGATGCCGGTGCCCTGTGTGCCGCAGTTCATCCTGGGCGTGATGAACATCCGAGGTGAGATCGTGTCCGTGACGGACGTCAAGCAGCTGCTGCGGCTGCCCCCGGCCGAGCCGGACGGTACGTCGCCGGTCATCGTGGTCGACAACGAAAAGTGCGCGACCGCGCTGCTCGTGGACATCATCGGCGATATCGCGGACGTGCCGCACAGCGCGCTGGAAGCGCCGGTCGCCACTCTCGACAAAAGCCAGGCGGCGTTCGTGTCCGGGAGCATCTTCGTCGAAGGCAGGCTCGTCGGCCTGCTCGATCTCGAGGCCATCCTCACACCGATCGGTGTCGAATCGTGAGCTCGAACAGGGAGGAACGATAGACCATGGGGCTTCTTGAGCGATTCCGCAGCAGGTTCCTCTACAAGTTCTTCGCCGTGAACGCGGCTCTGGTCGTGATGGCGACCGCGGTGCAGGCGGCGGTCTTCTTCCTCGTGTTCGGGGCCGAACTGGGCGTCTCGCAGATGATGTCCCGGCTGTGGATCTCGGCTCCCGTGCTGATCATCACGCTCGGGTTGTGGCTGCTGGCCTTCATGGCGATCGGCAAGCGCTTCATCGAGCCGCTCGACCACGTCTCCGAGGCCGTCAAGGCGGCGTGCCAGGGAGAGATCGGCCGCAAGGTCGAGATCGAGACGCAGGACGAGTTCGGCACGCTCGCCAGCAGCTACAACCAGATGGTCGACCTCATCGTCTATCTCATAAAGCAGACGCAGGAGAGCTCGCGCCGGCTCGCGCAGTCCGCGAGCGAGATCCTGTCCGCCACGGAGCAGCAGGCGTCGGGCGCGGCGGAGCAGGCCGCCTCGATCAGCCAGACGACGGCCACGATGGAGGAGCTCGCCGCAACTTATCGCCAGATCGCCGAGAACGCGAACCAGGTGGTCCGCATCGCCGAGGCGACGCTGGGCTCCGCCGAGTCGGGGCAGCAGGCCGTCATGAACACGCTCACGTCCATGGAGCAGATCAAGAGCCGCACCCAGGCCTCGGCGAACAAGATCCTCGCTCTCGGTGAGCGCAGCCAGCAGATCGGGCAGGTGCTGTCGATCATCAACAACATCGCCGACCAGACGAAGATCCTCGCCCTCAACGCCGCGATCGAAGCGGCGCGAGCCGGCGAGGCAGGGAAGGGCTTCTCGGTCGTCGCCATCGAGATCCGGAAACTTGCCGAGTCCGTCGTAGCCTCCACGGGCGAGATCTCCACGATCATGACGGAGATCCAATCCGCCGCGAACGACCTCGTCCTCTCCACGGAGGAGGAGCTCAAGCAGGTGCAGGAGGGCGTGGACCTCGCGAACGTCACCGGCGGAAGCCTCGATCAGATCCTCGACATGATCGAGCAGACGACCGCGGCGGCAAAGGAGATCTCGGCCGGGACGCAGCAGCAGAAGACCGCGACCGACCAGGTGGTCAAGGCGATGAAGGAGGTCGCGGCGGTCGCACAGCAGACTGCGGCCGGCTCTCGGCAGGTCGCCGGGGCGGCCGAGCTGTTGTCCGGGATCGCTCGGGAGTCGAGCCAGGTGGGCTCCGCGTTCACGCTCGTCGAGTAGCGGGTCGCCGAAGGGGAGGGCGTGCGCGGCATGGTCGAGTTCGACCGCAAAGCTTTCATCGGCAAGTTCCAGGAGGAGGCGTCGGAGTACCTCCAGCGCCTGAACGAGGGCGTCATCACCCTGGAAGGCGATCCTGGTAACCGCGAGCTCATCGAGCAGATGCTGCGCGACGCCCATACGCTCAAGGGAAGCTCCCGGATGGTGGGCCTCATCGAGATATCCGACGTCGCCCACCGTCTCGAGGACATCATGGTGAAGGTGCGCGACGGCGAGTTCGTCTATGCGCCCGACATGAGCGACTTCTTCTTCGAAGCGCTGGACATGATCGTCTACCTCACGGACAACGCCGGCGTCGAGCTGCCCGAGCCCCTCGACATCGCGAGCCTCACCGCTCGACTCGCGGCGCTGGCCGAGCATGGCGACGCGAAAGCGGCAGCGGCCGCCGGCGCCGCCGAAGCGCCCGCTCCAGCCGACGCGGCGGCAGGGCCGGCCGCCCCGCAGACGCCCCCCGCACCGGAGCCCGCGAAGACGGAGCAGGCGGCGGCGGTCGCGGGCGATGCGCAGGCACAGGTGGCGGAGCCGCCTTCGGCCTCCGGGCGCCCGCAGAAGGAGGAGCGGCTCGAGGCCCGCGAGCAGACCACCATCCGCGTGCAGGCGGCGCAGCTCGACACGCTGCTGAACCTCACCAGCGAAGTCGTGATCTCGCAGATCAAGTCGGAGCAGCGGGCTCAGGACCTCCGCGCCTTACAGGCGGAGGTCGGGGAGTTGCGCCAGCTGTGGACGCGTGTGCGCGCGGGGCTGGGGGTCTCCTCCGCCGCCGACGACACGGCCGAGGGGCTCTTCGAAGACGTCGACGCGCTCGAGGGAGCGCTGACCGAGCTGCGGAAGCGGGTGGCGTTCCTCGGCAAGGAGTTCGCCGACGACGTCTCGAGGGCCTCGACGGTCGTGGCGGACCTTCAGGAGCACGGGATGCGGCTGCGCATGCTGCCGGTCTCGACGATCTTCGACCGGTTCCCCCGTGCGATGCGCGATCTCGCGAAGCAGTACAACAAGGAAGTCGACTTCGTGATCGAGGGCGCGGACACCGAGCTCGACAAGAAGGTGCTCGAGGAGATCAACGACCCGCTCATCCACATCATGCGCAACGCGGTCGACCACGGCATCGAGTCCCCGGACATCCGCGAGAAAGCTGGCAAGCCGCGCGCGGGGACCATCCGGCTGGCTGCCCGCCAGGAGGGGGACCACATCGTCGTCGAGATCTCCGACGACGGCGCCGGCATCGACCCCGAGGCCGTGAGGCAGGCCGCGCTTCGCAAGGGCTACATCACCGAGAGCGAAGCTCGGAACATGTCCGACCGCGAGGCGAGGTACCTCATCTTCGAGTCCGGCTTCTCCACGGCCCAGATCATCACCGAGATCTCCGGCCGAGGTGTGGGGATGGACGTGGTACGGCGTTTCGTCGTCGACAAGCTCAAGGGATCGATGGACATCGAGTCGGAGCTCGGGCAAGGCACCATGTTCCGGCTGCGGATCCCGCTGACGCTCGCCATCATACGGGCGCTCATCCTCCGCATCGGGGAGCACATGTTCGCCATGCCTACCGGCAGCATCGAGGAGACGCTGCGTGTCAGCGCCGACGACATCCTGAAGGTCGAGGGCCGCGAGGTGGTCCGCCGCCAGCGGCGCAACATCCCGATAGTGCGCCTCGGCGACGTGCTCGGCCTGACGCACGCGGACCTGGACGGAGCCAAGCGGCCCGTCGCGATCGTCGGCTTCTCCGGCCACCGCATGGGCTTCCTCGTCGACAGCTTCGTCGGCGAGCAGCAGATCGTCATCAAGACGCTCGGCACGCACCTGAGCAAGGTGGAGAACGTCGCGGGCGTCACGATCCTCGGCGCCGGCGAGGTCGTGGTCATCCTCAACGTCCCCGAGCTCATGTCGAACGCCCGGTCACTGTCGGGGGCCCACGCGACCCAGCAGGCGAAGGAGCAGAGGCAGGGCCCTCGCAAGATCCTGATCTGCGAGGACAGCTTCACCACCCGCGAACTCGAGCGTTCCATCTTCGAAGCCGCCGGCTACGACGTCGAGGTGGCGATGGACGGCGCGATGGGTCTGAAGCGGCTTCGGGAGGGTCTGGCACCGGATGCCGTCGTCACCGACGTCCAGATGCCGAACATGACCGGCTTCGAGCTCACGAAGGCGATCAAGACGGACGCGAGGCTCAAGGAGATCCCCGTGGTCATCGTCACCTCGCTCGAGCGGGACGAGGAGAAGGCCATCGGCATCGAGGTCGGCGCCGACGCCTACATCACCAAGTCCGTGTTCAACCAGGACACGCTGCTGGAGACCGTCGAGCGTCTCATCAGGTAGCCGGAAGGATGCGAGTGGACCACATCCGCGTCGTCGTCGTCGACGACTCGCTCGTCGCACGGGAGATGCTCTGCCAGATACTGTCGTCCGACCCCGACATCGAGGTGGTCGGCACGGCGAGGGACGGGCAGGCGGGCGTCGACCTCGTGACCGCGCTCAAGCCCGACCTCGTCACGATGGACATCCACATGCCGAGGATGGACGGCCTCGAAGCTACCGAGAACATCATGGCATTCCACCCGACCCCGATCCTGGTCGTCTCCTCCTCCGTGCACGGCGAGGGGATCGGCAGGGCGTTCGACGCATTGTCCGCCGGCGCGCTCGAGGTAGTGAAGAAGCCGGAACCGTCGGACTGGGCGGAGCTCGAGCACATCGGCCGTGACATCATCCGCAGGGTCAAGCTTCTCGCGAACGTGAAGGTCATCACCCACCTGCGCGGGCGGAGGCCGAAGGACCGCGGGCAGCAGGCAGGTACGACGCCCCTGCCGGACGACGGGTTCCGTCTGGTGGCCATCGGAAGCTCGACCGGCGGGCCCTCCGCGCTGGCCACGGTGCTCGGCGCCCTGCCGGCCGACCTGCCCGTGCCGGTGGCGATAGCGCAACACATCGCCGAGGGATTCGTCCCCGGACTCGTGAACTGGCTCGACGGCATGGCGGCGGTGAAGGTGAAGATGGCGGAGCACGGCGAGTCTCCTCAGCCCGGTGTCGTGTACATGTCGCCCACCGGCGGGAACCTGGAGATCGTCCCGGACGGGAAGCTGCGCTTCGTCCCGCCTTCGCAAGGTCAGCTCTACGTCCCCTCGGCCGACAACCTGTTCGCCTCGACGGCGCGTGTGTTCGGGCCCGGCGCGGTAGGCGTCATCCTGACCGGGATGGGGGCGGACGGAGCACTGGGGCTGAAGGCGCTCAAGGACGCTGGCGCGGTGACGATAGGGCAGGACGAGAAGACGTCGGTGGTGTACGGCATGCCGAAGGCGGCGCTGGACATGGGTGCCGTTCGCGAGGTGCTCCCCATCGACAAGATCGGCGGCCGCATCGCCGCGCTGTGCGCCGCTCGCCGACGCTAGCTCACCGCCGGCGTGACGGATATCACGAATTCCCTAAACCCCGCACGCCGAGGGGCCGATATCCTCGTGCAACCGCTGACGCGGGCACGGTCTAAGGAACCGCCGAGAGGACGAGCCGGCTACTCGGTCCCCTCGCATGAAGGGCGGCTCCG
This sequence comes from Coriobacteriia bacterium, assembly GCA_036504755.1. GTDB lineage: Bacteria > Actinomycetota > Coriobacteriia > Anaerosomatales > JAJZPX01 > JAJZPX01. The sequence continues at coordinate 160,465 of DASXUP010000007.1, read as the reverse complement.
GCCGAACACAGGAAAAGGGGTGGGCAACGTGCCTGTCGGCCTGTATCTTTCGCGCTGCCGGGGAACTCTCGGCACTCCCGACGTCGATGCGATCGCCGCGCGGTTCCGCGACCGGGTGGACGTCTGCCGCGTGGTCGAGGACTTCTTCGCCCCCGACGTGCAGAAGTCGATCGTCGCGGAGATCGGTGAGCGCGGGCTGGGCGGGGTCGTGCTCGCCGGCAACTCCGTCGAGCATCACATGCGCAGCCTCTCCGGCCCCCAGCTCAAGGAGTCGATCGTCGACGCGGGGGTCAACCCGAACCGCGTCGCGTTCGCGAACCTGCTGGAGCAGGTGGCGCTACCGCACTCCGCCGACGCCGCGGGCGCCATGGCGAAGGCGGTCGCGCTGGTGGGCGACGCCATAGCGCGTGCCCGGACGTTCCCCGCCATCGAGATCGTCGAGACCGTGCCGGACCGCTCGGTGCTGCTCCTCGGTGCGACGGCAGCCTCGATCGTGGCGGCGCAGCGCCTGCTCCGCCTCGGCTACACGGTGACGCTCGCCGACACCGCCGAGGTGGACCCGTCGCTGTCCATCGGGGGAAGCTTCCATGCGACTGGCGCGTTCGTGTCGTCGCATCCGGGCACGACCGTGATCGGGAACGCGGCGCTCGCGGACGCGGACGGCTGGATCGGAGACTACGCGATCAGCCTGACGACGCCCGACGGCACGCGGCCCGTGCATGTCGGCGGCATCATAATCGACGATGCCGCGGCGTGGATCGAGCCGCTCCGAGCCCACTACGCGCTCTCCGTCGACGACGAGGGCCTGCCCTTGTCCCTCGGCGCGGCGCACCCCGCGCGTACCGTGGATCCCGGCATCATGCTGATGCCCGCCCACGACGAGGACGACGTCGGAGAGGTCATCCGCGCCGCCGACGCCGCGGCGCTCGCGGTCGTGCTGCACCTGTCGGTCCCGAAGACCGTTCGCGCCCTGGCGACATCCGTGGTCGACGAGTCGCTGTGCGGAGGCTGCGCATCGTGCGTCAAGACGTGCGCGTTCGGCGCGTGCAGCATCGACCCCGAGACCCGTCTCTCGCACGTGGACGTTCGGCGGTGCCACGGTTGCGGCAAGTGCGTCGTCTCCTGCCCCGTAGGGGCGCGCGACGTGATGTCCTCGCCCCACGTCCAGATGCTGGAGTCGATCCGCGCGATGTCCGCCGCCGACCTTCCGGCGCCGCGCGTGCTCGGTTTCCTCTGCGCCGGCTGCGGATACCCCGCGGCCGACGCGGCCGGCAGGCAAGCGGCCGAGGGCGGCGAGAGCTACCCCGCCTCGTTCCTCCCGATCCGCATCCCGTGCGGCGGGCGTCTGGACGCGCTCTACGTGCTCGAGGCGATAGCAGCCGGTTTCGACGGCGTGGCCGTCTTCCGGTGCCGCGAGGGACACTGCCAGAACCTGGTTGGCAACCTGGACATGGATCGCCGCATCAACCTGCTGCGCACGGTGCTGCGCTCACGCGGCATCGACGACGCGCGGCTCCGCATCATCGACATCTCGCCCGACGAGGGAGTGCTGTTCGCGCAGGAGGTCGACGCCTTCTTCTCGGAACTGGAGCCGCTCTTGCTGACCGAGGGGAGCCTGCGATGAAGCCGAAGCTGGCCACGGTCGTGCTCGGCGGCTGCACGGGCTGCCATCTCTCGCTCCTGGATCTCCACGAGCGGCTCGTCGACCTGCTCGGCGCGGTCGACCTCGTCCGCTCGCCGCTGACGGACGCCGAGGAGATACCGCCCTGCGACATCGTGGTGGTGGAGGGAGCGGTCGGCACCGTGCTGGACGAGGAGACCGTTCGCGACGCGCGCGCGAAGGCCGAGACGCTCGTGGCGATGGGCGCATGCGCGACGCTCGGAGGGGTGGGCGGTCTGCGCAACGTGCTCGACACGGCGGACGTGCTCGCGAGGGCGTACGGCGACGGCCGAGGGCCCCTCGCGTCCGACGAGGGCGCCGATCGCGCGATCCCGGCGCTGAACCCGCTCGTGAGGCCGGTATCGGCGGTCGTCGACGTCGACGTCGAGGTGCCGGGCTGCTCGCCTCTTCCGGACATGCTGTTCGATGCGCTGGTCGCCGCTGTCGAAGGGCGACCGTTCGAGGCACCTCGGCGGACGCTGTGCGCCCAATGCGGCAGGCGGCACGAGTCGATGCTGCAGCACGACAGCGGCTTCGTGGCCGACGCCGTCTACGGCGTCATGGAGCTCGACGCCATCGACCCCGATCTCTGCCTGCTGGAGCAGGGCGTCATCTGCATGGGCCCCGTGACGCGCGAGGGATGCGGCGCGCGGTGCACCGAGGCGAACATCCCCTGCCGAGGTTGCATGGGCCCCGGCCGCAAGGAGTTCGAGCAGGGCGCGAAGATGGTCGACACGCTGGCCGCGATCCTTCCGGCCGGCGCGATCATGTTCCTCGACGACCTCATCGGCACCGGTTACCGCTTCGGGCTGCCGTCGTCGGTCTTGCCCGCGTCGGTCGGGAGAGGGGGTGGTGGCGATGAGTGAGACCCTGCGTCTCCCGGCCATCACCCGCATCGAGGGGCACGGGCGGGTCTCGCTGGTCGTCGGCGACGACGGTCGTGTCACGGACGCCCGGTTCAACGTGCTGGAGTTCCGCGGCTTCGAGAAGCTGCTGGAAGGGCGCATGATCTGGGAGATGCCGCTCGTGACGAGCCGCATCTGCGGGATCTGTCCGGTCAGCCACCACCTCGCCGCCGTCAAGGCGGCCGACGCGCTGCTCGGCGCGGAGATACCGCCGGCCGCGAAGGTGCTGCGCGAGCTGCTCCAGCTGGCCGGATTCGTGCACGATCACGCGCTCCACTTCTTCCTGCTCGCCGGGCCGGACTTCCTGCTCGGCCGAGACGCCCCCAGCCGGGACCTGCTCGGCGTGCTGGAGGCACGGCCCGATCTCGCCCGGCGCGCGATCGCGCTGCGCAAGGCCGGCCAGCACGTCGTCGAGGTGCTCGGAGGGCAGCCCGGTCACCCCGTGACCGCCATCCCGGGCGGCATGAGCCGCCCCCTGGCCGACGACGCGCGCGTCGAGCTCCTCGCGACGGTTCGTGACGCCATCCTCGGCGCGGCGGAAGCCGAGACGCTGTCGCGCGAGGCGACGCTGCGGCTGCTCGCAGAGCACCCCGGGTTCGCTTCGGCGCCGACGCCGCTCCTCGCACAGGTCGCCGCGGGACGCGCCTTCGACGTCTACGACGGCACGATCGTAGCGCTCGCGGCCGACGGCTCGGTCGCCGACGGGTTCCCCGCCTCCGACTACGCCGCGCACATCGGCGAGTCGACCTTGCCGTGGACGTACGCGAAGGCCCCGTACCTTAAGGCCATCGGCGTCGAGGATGGCTCCTACCGCGTAGGGCCGCTCGCCCGGCTGCGGATCGCCGGGAGCATGCGGGGCGACCGCGCCGACCGCGCCGCCGCGGCCTTCCGGTCGGAGCTGGGGGACACCTCGGCCGCTCTGGCGTATCACTGGGCGCGGATGATCGAGCTGGTGGCGGTCTTGGAGCGCATGGAGGCGCTGCTGGCGGACGCCGCGACGTCGAACGCCGAGGTGCGCGTGAAGGTGGAGCGCCGCGGCGGCAGCGGGTCGGCCGCGGTCGAGGCGCCGAGAGGGACGCTCATCCACCACTACGAGGCCGACGACGTAGGGCGGGTCACGCGCGCGGACATCATCGTCGCGACCACCCAGAACAGCGTGGCGATCGGGCGGGCGGCCGCCGAGGCGGTGGCCGGGGAGCGGGTGGTGGACGGCGAGCTGGAGGACGCCGTGCGTCTGCGCATGGAGCTCGGCATACGCGCGTACGACCCGTGCCTGTCGTGCGCGACGCACGAAGTCGGCCGGATGCCGTTCAGCGTCGAGGTCATCGGACCTTGCGTGGAGGGACGGTGATCGCCATGGAGGTCCGTGACGCACTCGACCATCACGTGCGAAAGCGGCTGGAGGACAGCTTCGGCAAGGCCGTCGCGATGCTCATCTGGGCGACGGCCGACCGCGCCTCCCGGATGCCGCTGGACCCCGACCGGGAAAGCTACCTGCGATTCGTCGAGGCGGTCTGCGGAGACCAGCGGGTGGTCGACATGTGGGGCAAGTCGGGAGCGGAGCACACCCTGGTCCAGTGGAAGACGCTGGTGTAGGCCGCTCAGCCTGCGAGCAGTCCGAGCACGACCTCGGCGGCTTCTTCCGCCGCGGCCTCGGCCGCGCGCGACAGACGCTCGCTGTGCCCCATACGTGTCGCAGCGACGGTGACCAGGGTGATCCTGGGGCGGGCGGAGTACAGGGCCCACGCGATGTCGAGCAGATGCCCGGGCTCCAGACCGTGGCCGAACTCCCCGTGCGGGGCGGCCTCCACGGAGCGGACGTCCACCGGCGGCGCCTCGCGACGCTCCGCGTCCACGATGATCACCGCGTCCACGCCCGCCGCGTCGTCGGCCATGTCGACGTCGAGCTGGGGTGCCGTGAGGAGACGGACGGAGGCCGGAAGGCGGTCTGCGAGGAGCTCGGCGACGCGGTGTCCGACTCCGTCGTCGCCGCGCGTCACGTTGCCTATGCAGATGATGAGGGTGTCGGGCATGTGAAGAGTATCGCGGTTGTGCGTCCGCTTGTCAGCGTAGTGCCGCATCTCGGCGTGACGACGGACGGCCTTCGACGACGCCGGAACGGTATACTCGAACGCATGAACGACCTACCCGTCGGCATATTCGACTCCGGTCTGGGCGGGCTCACCGTCGCGGGCGAGATCATGCGTGCCCTGCCGCACGAGTCCGTGGTCTACCTCGGCGACACGGCTCGCTGCCCCTACGGGCCTCGCCCTCTCGAGGAGGTGCGGCACTTCGTCCTCGAGATCGGTTCCTGGCTGGCGCGCCGCCCGGTGAAGCTCATAGTCATCGCGTGCAACACGGGCACGGCGGCGGGGCTGGCGGCGGCGCAGCAGGAGTTCGACGTGCCTGTCATTGGAGTCGTCGAACCGGGCGCACGCGCCGCCGTCAAGGCGACGCGGAACCGTCGCGTGGGCGTCATCGGCACGACGGGCACCATCGAGTCGGGCGCCTATGCCCGGGCGGTCCGGACGGTCGACGCGGGGGTCACCGTCTACTCCGTCGCCACCCCGAAGTTCGTCGAGGTCGTGGAGTCGGGCCTGCGCCGGGGCCCCGGCGCGCTCGAGGACTGGATGAGCGACTCCGCGGACGTCTTCGTCCGCCCGGCGTTCTATCGCATGGCCCGCGACTACCTCGATCCGCTCAAGCGCAGCGGGATCGACACGCTGGTGCTGGGGTGCACGCACTTCCCGCTGTTGTCGGCCGCGATCCAATCCGTGGTCGGTCCCAGGGTGCGGCTGATCTCCTCGGCCGAGGAGACGGCGCGCGAGGTGGCGGACACGCTGCGAGTGCGCGGGCAGCTGCTCGAGGAGGGCGACGCGCGGCACGCGTTCGCTACCACGGGCGATCCGGACGAGTTCCGGCGCCTGGGCGCCCGCGTGTTGCGCCGCGAGATACCTATGGTGGAAGCTGTGAAACTGGAGGAGCTCCGGACCGGCTGAGGCTTCAGGCCGCTGGGCCGAGGAGGAGGACGTATGCGTATCGTGGTGGCTGGGTCCGCGGCGTCGTACGCTGGCGCCGGCCAGGCATGCTCGTCCTACCTGGTCGAGACCGACGGCACGCGGCTGCTGATCGACTGCGGCAACGGGAGCCTCGCCAACCTGGCGAAGGTCACGGACCCGCTGGCTCTCGACGCGATCTTCGTCACCCACCGCCACCCCGACCACTTCCTCGACCTGTTCGCGCTGCAAGCGGCGATCCGGTACGCCCCGAGCGGGCCGGTGCCCGTTCGGCCGGTGCCCCTCTACGCGCCGGCGGGGCTGTACGAGAGCATGTCTTGCCTGCTCGACGGGCGCGGCAAGGAGGACTTCCACGCATCGTTCGCGCTCCAGACGATCGAACCGCGGCGTGCGATCGCCGTCGGGGACATCGAGGTGATGCCCGCACCCGTCGAGCACATCCCCGACACCTTCGCCTTGCGCGTGGCCTGCGACGGCAAGCTGCTGTGCTACACTTCCGACTCGCGCTTCGGCGATCCCGTGCTCGACGCGGCCTCCGGGGCCGACGTGCTGCTGTGCGAGGCCACGCTGCCGGCGGAGTACGCCGGCCGGGCGCCGCACATGACGGCCGAGGAGGCGGGGCGGGTCGCGACGCAGGCCGGGGTCGGCACGCTCGTGCTCACGCATCTGTGGCCGACGGCCGACCGAGGCGAGCTGCTCGCGGGGGCGCGCCGCACGTTCGGCGGCGAGATAGTGCTGGCCGTCGAGATGCTGACGGTCGAGGTCGGATAGGTCACCCGGGGACGCTGCACCGGCGTCCCGGCCGAAAGGACGCCGCTGATGGCACGCACCGAGGGTCGCGCCCCGGACGCTCTCAGACCCGTACGCTTCACCCGCGCCTACCTGCGCAACGCACAGGGCTCGTGTCTCTTCGAACTCGGCGACACCATCGTGCTGTGTGCCGCCACCATCTCCGAGCAGGTGGCGCAGTGGCGCCGCGGTTCCGGCCAGGGCTGGGTGACCGCCGAGTACTCGATGCTTCCCGCGTCGACCCACACCCGCACCAGGCGAGAGGTCGCGCAAGGACGGCCGAGCGGGCGCACGCACGAGATCCAGCGGCTCATCGGACGGTCGCTGCGCAGCGTGACCGACCTCGGCGGACTCGGCGGGGAGTACACCGTCAACGTGGACTGCGACGTCATCCAGGCGGACGGCGGCACGCGGACCGCGTCGATAACGGGCGCCTTCCTCGCCGTTCACGACGCGCTCGTCACGTGGCGCGACGCGGGCAAGATCCGCGACCTGCCGCTGAGCGAGAACGTCGCGGCCATCTCCGTCGGCCTGGTCGACGGCGTGCCCATGCTCGACCTGGACTACACGGAGGATTCCGTGGCCGAGGTGGACATGAACGTCGTGATGGACGGCCGGGGACGTTTCATCGAAGTGCAGGGTACCGCCGAGCGCGCGCCTTTCGACCGCCAGCGTCTGGACACGCTGCTCGAGCTTGCCGGCGCGGGGATCTCGGAGCTCGTGGAGATCCAGCGCAAGGCGGTCATGGACGGCGTGCGGGAGTATGGCCGCTAGCCGCAGGCGGGTGGTCGTCGCCACCCGCAACAAGGGCAAGCTGGCCGAGATCCGCGGTGCGCTCGCGCCGCTGGGGTGGGAGTTCGTCGCCGGCGAGGACCTGGGCTCCGTGCCCGACGTCCGAGAGACGGGCGCGACCTTCTTCGACAACGCGAAACTGAAGGCCGAGGCGTACAGGCGTCACTTCGGCGGGATGGCGGCGCTCGCGGACGACAGCGGGCTCGAGGTGGATGCTCTCGACGGGCGTCCCGGCGTGCGTTCGGCCCGCTTCGCGGGTGAGCAGGCGAGTGACGCCGACAACAACGCCAAGCTGTTGCGCGCTCTGGGCGACCTGCCGCTCGAGAAGCGCACGGCGCGGTTCCGCTCCACCATCGTGTTCGTCGACGAGGGCGGTGCGTCGATCACCGCCTCCGGCGTGTGCGAAGGGCGTATCGGCTTCGAGCCGAGGGGGACCGGCGGATTCGGTTACGATCCGCTGTTCCTGCCCGACGCGACCCCGGGCCGGACGATGGCCGAGCTTTCGCTGCAGCAGAAGAACACGATCAGCCATCGCGGCGACGCGCTGCGGGCGTTCCTCGAGAGGCTGCGCGGCGGGCGGCGGTGACGCTATACTTGCTTGCGCCGCCTGGTGAGCCGAGTTCTTCATCCGACGGAGGTGTCGGGCCGTGGCGCAGCCTGGTAGCGCACCTGCTTTGGGAGCAGGGGGCCGCCGGTTCGAATCCGGCCGGCCCGACCATAAGTGCGGCCGTAGTTCAATTGGTAGAGCATCAGCCTTCCAAGCTGGTTGTTGCGGGTTCGAGTCCCGTCGGCCGCTCCATTGACAACCTCGTCTTTCCGCGGGTACAGTCCTGATTCGGCGACCGCCCGGGAGACGTTAAGACGCGCCCGTAGCTCAGCTGGATAGAGCAAGAGACTTCTAATCTCTAGGTCGGGGGTTCGAATCCCTCCGGGCGTGCCAGCTTTTCCTTGATACGGTGGCCATAGCTCAATTGGCAGAGCGCCGGACTGTGGCTCCGGAGGTTGGGGGTTCGAGCCCCCTTGGCCACCCCAGCGAAACGCATTCGGAGGCCTCGCGGCACGCGGTCGCGGGGCCTCCGGTATGAGCGCGGGGGCATCAGCTGCGAGCGGAGCGAGTCTGCTGGATGCCGCCGGGCCGTGACGCCTTTAGCGCGTCACGGCCCGTCTTGCCTTTCTGCGATGACCGGGTAGAATAGCCTTCGCGCGTCTTGCGGGCCGTTAGCTTAGTTGGTAGAGCAGGGGACTCTTAATCCCAAGGTCATAGGTTCGAATCCTATACGGCCCACCATGCAAAACCCGAGGTTGGAGGCGTCGTCTCCAGCCTTTTTGCTATATTGAGAGACCGGCTTTCGGATTTGCGGGCGTGGCGGAACTGGCAGACGCGCCGGATTTAGGATCCGGTGGGAAACCGTGGAGGTTCGAGTCCTCTCGCCCGCACCATCGACACACGCAGTCACCTGGAGGAACGTCTTGAAGACCAGCGTCGAGCCCCTAGAGGGCAGTCTAGTCAAGCTGACCGTCACCGTCCCCGCCGCCGACGTGGACAAGGCGATCGCGCAACAGTACGCGGGCGTGGCGCAGCAGGTACGCATCCCCGGGTTCCGCAAGGGCAAGGCCCCTCGGCCGATGATAGACCGCTATGTCGGCCGGGAGAGGGTGCTGGCGGACGCGCAGCAGGAGCTGATCGAGCGGACGTACACCGATGCGGTCGACGCGGAGCACCTGCGCCCGATCGACCAGCCGGACCTCGGCGAGCTCTCGGGGATAGTCGAAGGTGAGGACTACACGTACGTCGCCGAGGTGCCCGTGCGGCCGGAGCTGACCCTGACAGGCGACTGGCAGCATATGAAGGTGACCGTCGGGCCGAAGGAGGTCTCGGACGCCGACGTGGACCTGCAGCTGAAGCGCGTAGCGGACAGGTTCGCCTCGCTCGTCCCGATCGAGGAGCGGGGTATCCAGGTCGGGGACTTCGCTCTCATCAGCTTCACCGGTGACGTGGACGGCGAGGCATACGAAGGCAACACGGTCGACAAGTTCCTCTACGAGACGGGCGCGGGCCAGATGCCGCCGGAATTCGACGACGCGATGGTCGGTGCCCGCGCAGGCGACACGGTGACCGCCACGTTCACGGTCCCTGAGAACAGCAGCGCGGCCGACTTCGTCGGCAAGACCGCTACGTTCCACATCACCGTGCACGAGGTCAAGTCGAAGACGCTTCCCGAGTTCGACGACGAGTTCGCGACCACCGCTGGGGGCTTCGACACGATGGAGCAGATGCGCGCGGACGTCCGAATGCGCCTCGAGGCCACTCGCGAGCTGGAGTACAGCCGCGAGCTCGAGCACGCGGCAAGGCTCGCCCTCGTCGAGCATGTCGAAGGAGAGGTCCCGGAACCGATGGTGCGGAGCCGCCGGGACAACATGGTGCGCGACTTCTTCAGCAACCTCGAGGAGCGGGGTATATCACTCCAGGACTACGTCCAGGCCTCGGGAGTCGACCCCGAGCAGATCACGAAGGACATCACTGAAGAAGCCGAGTCCCGAGTGCGGCAGGAGCTTGCGCTCGAGGCCCTCTTCCGGGCCGAGGGTATGGAGATCACGGACGAGGACGTCGACGCGGAGCTCGAGGACCTCGCCACGTCGTCGGAGAAGAGTGCGGCCGATCTGCGCGAGCAGTGGGAGGGCGCCGGTGTCTTGGAGGTCATCAAGGAAGAGGTCAAGCACCGCAAGGCGGCCGACTGGCTGCTCGCCCACGTGGAGATAGTCGAGAGGACGCCGGCGGACGTGACAGGACCGGCCGAGGCGGCGCCGGCCAAGCCGAAGAAGCCGCGGAAGAGTGCGAAGAAGAAGGAGGACTAGCCGTATGCCAGCAGACCCCAGGGCGCTCGTGCCGATCGTCATCGAGCAGACCTCTCGCGGTGAGCGAAGCTTCGACATCTTCTCGCGGCTGCTGAACGAGCGGATCGTGTTCCTCGGCAGCGATATCGAGGACGTGACGGCGAACCTCGTCATCGCGCAGCTCCTGCACCTGGAGAGCGACGACCCGAGCAAGGACATCAACCTCTACATCAACTCGCCGGGCGGCCTCGTCACGGCGGGGCTCGCGATCTACGACACGATGCAGTACATCAAGAGCGACGTGGCCACGATCTGCATCGGTCAGTGCGCCTCGATGGCGGCGGTGCTCCTCGCCGCAGGCGCTCCGGGCAAGCGGTTCGCGCTGCCGAACAGCCGCATCCTCATCCACCAGCCGCTCGGCGGGGTGCAGGGCCAGGTCGCGGACATCGAGATCGGTGCGCGCGAGATGCTGCGCACGCGTCATCAGCTCGACGAGATCCTGGCGAAGCACACCGGGCAACCGGTGGAGAAGATCCATGCGGACACGGACCGTGACAACATCATGACCGCCGACGAGGCGATGGCCTACGGCCTGGTCGACCACGTCTACGCGCAGCGCGTCGGCGAGCCACCGAAGGAAGAGCAGCCGATCGAATAGCACGACCCGTCGACGGAAGCGGTGCACCATGCCACGGCAGTTCGAAGGCCCCGAACATCTCAAGTGCTCCTTCTGCGGGAAGGGGCAGCGCCAGGTCCGCAAGCTCATCGCCGGGCCGGGCGTCTACATCTGTGACGAGTGCATCGAGCTGTGCAACGAGATCGTCGAAGAGGAGCTCGCGGAGGAGCAGGCCGACTTCACCTCCGAGGACCTTCCCACGCCGGCCGAGATCTACGAGACGCTCGACCAGTACGTCGTGGGGCAGGACCACGCGAAGAAGGTCCTGTCGGTGGCCGTCTACAACCACTACAAGCGCATCAAGGCCGCGCCCGCCGCGGGCACGAACGACGTCGAGCTGGCTAAGAGCAACATCCTGGTCCTCGGCCCCACGGGTTGCGGCAAGACGTTGCTGGCGCAGACGCTCGCCCGCATCCTCAAGGTGCCGTTCGCCATCGCCGACGCGACGACTCTCACGGAGGCCGGCTACGTCGGAGAGGACGTCGAGAACATCCTGCTGAAGCTCATCACCGCTTCCGACTTCGACATCAAGCGTGCGCAGGTCGGCATCGTCTACATCGACGAGATCGACAAGGTCGCGCGCAAGGCCGAGAACCTCTCGATCACCCGTGACGTCTCCGGAGAGGGCGTCCAGCAGGCGCTGCTGAAGATCCTCGAGGGGACGGAGGCGTCCGTGCCGCCGCAGGGCGGGCGGAAGCACCCTCAGCAGGAGCTCATCAAGATAGACACGACGAACATCCTGTTCATCCTCGGCGGCGCGTTCGTGGGGCTCGAGAAGATCATCGGGGACCGCATCGGCCACAAAGGCGTGGGCTTCGGCAGCGATCTCAAGGACTCCAGCAGCCACGAGACGGGCGCGATGCTCGGCAACGTGCTGCCGGAGGACCTGCACCGCTTCGGGCTCATCCCTGAGTTCGTCGGGCGCCTGCCCGTCATCGCCCACGTGGAGGAGCTCACCGAGGACGACTTCGTCCGCATCCTGACGGAGCCCAAGAACGCGCTGGTGAAGCAGTACCAGCGGCTCTTCGGGTTCGAGGGTGTCGACCTCGCGTTCAAGGACGAGGCCCTGCGAGCGATCGCCCGGCTCGCTATCGAGCGCGGCACGGGTGCCCGCGGACTGCGGTCGATCCTGGAGGCGCTGCTGCTCGACACGATGTACGAGCTGCCCTCACGCGACGACGTCGAACGTGTCGTCATCACCGGGGACACCGTGACGAAGGATCTCCCTCCCGCGCTCGTGACCCGGGGCGCGGGCGAGGCGTCCGCCTAGGCGATCAGGTCCTTCAGCTTCGCGTGCTGGTGCGGGTACAGGTCCGCCGGCACGTTGCCTTCGCCTAGCGCCTGGTACGCCTTGTAGCGCGCGCATGTCATCTGGTTGCCGACGCAGTACTTGCCTCGGAAGATGTTGGCGATGCCCGGCATCGTGACCATCGCATCGCTGTAGAGGGCACAATCGCTCAGACATTCACACTGGAGCATCGGTTGCCGGACCGCCTTTTGCTCGGACTCACGCCTTCCCTCGGAACGGTGTACGCCCGGAGAGGCGGCGCGTCAAGAGCGGCTCTCGCGGCTTTCGCCTACAATCTCCCGTGACACGATGACCGAAAGGACTCCCGCAGATGAGCGAGATGCCGAAGGCGTACGACCCCGGCGCGGTCGAAGGCGCGATGTTCTCGTCGTGGCTCTCTGGGGGTTACTTCGCCGGCCGCATGGCCGAGGGCACCGACCCGTACTGCATCGTCATCCCGCCGCCGAACGTGACCGGCTCGCTCCACATGGGGCACGCGCTGAACAACACGATCCAGGACGTCCTGGTCCGCCGGCAGAGGATGACCGGACGGCCGACGCGTTGGGTCGTCGGGACCGACCATGCGGGGATCGCGACGCAGAACAAGGTGGAGCAGAAGCTCGCCAAGCAAGGCCTGTCGCGCTACGACGTGGGACGCGAGAAGTTCGTCGAGCTGTGCTGGGCGTGGCGCCACGAGCACGGTTCGACGATCGTGGGCCAGCTCAAGGCGATGGGCTGCAGCTGCGACTACGCCGACGAGCGCTTCACGATGGATCCGGGGTACCAGCGCGCCGTTCGCGAGGTGTTCGTGAAGCTGTTCGACGAGGGCCTCGTCTATAAGGGCAAACGCATCATCAACTGGTGCCCGCGCTGCTCCACCGCCCTCTCCGACATCGAGGTCGAGCACGAGGACGTCGACGCGAAGTTGTGGTACGTCCGCTATCCGCTCAAGGAGCCGGTGGCGGGGCGCGACCACGTCGTCGTGGCGACCACTCGGCCCGAGACGATGCTCGGCGACACATGCGTCGCTGTGAACCCCGCCGACGACCGCTACAAGGACGTCGTCGGCGCGACCGTCGTCCTGCCGCTCCTCGGCCGGGAGATCCCCGTCGTGGCGGACGAGTACGTCGACCCGGCGTTCGGCACCGGCGCCGTCAAGGTGACGCCGGCTCACGACCCCAACGACTTCGAGATCGGCGAGCGGCACGGCTGCGCGAAGATCAACATCTTCGATGCCGACGCGCGCACTACTGCCGAGACAGGGCCGTACGAGGGGCTCGACCGCTTCGAGGCGCGCAAGCGTGTCGTGGAGGACCTCGAGAAGCAGGGCCTGCTCGTGAAGGTCGACGAGCACATGCACGCCGTGGGGCACTGCTACAGGTGCCACACCGTCGTCGAGCCTTGGCTGTCCGACCAGTGGTTCGTGGACATGAAGCCGCTCGCAAAGCCGGCGATCGACGTGGTGCGCGAAGGGAAGGTCCGTTTCCATCCCCAGCGGTGGACGGGCGTGTACTACGACTGGATGGAGAACATCCGCGACTGGTGCGTCTCCCGTCAGCTGTGGTGGGGCCACCAGATCCCCGTGTACTACTGTGACGCCTGCGGCGAGATGACGGCGTCCGTAGATCATCTGGACGTCTGCCCCCGGTGCGGGGGCTCGGTTCGCCAGGACCCCGACGTGCTCGACACGTGGTTCTCCTCGGCGCTGTGGCCTTTCGCGACGCTCGGCTGGCCCGACTCGACGCCTGAGCTGGCCTACTACTATCCGACGGAGGTCCTGTCCACCGCGCGCGACATCATCTTCCTTTGGGTGTCGCGGATGATCATGCAGGGGTTGCGCTTCGCGGGGGACATCCCGTTCTCGGACGTCATCATCCACCCGACGGTCTTCAACGCCGAGGGCAAGCGCATGAGCAAGTCGCTCGGCACCGGGGTCGACCCGCTGGACCTCATGGAGAAGTACGGCGCCGACGGCATGCGCTTCGGGCTGATGCTGCAGACCACGGGCTCGCAGGACATCAAGTTCGCCGAGGAGAAGCTGCTGTCCTCACGCAACTTCGCGAACAAGATATGGAACGCGAGCCGGTTCGTGCTGATGAACCTCGACGGGTACGTGGCCGGACCGCCGGCGCCGGACACGGTAGCGGACGCGTGGATCCTCTCGCGTCTCGGCGCGCTCGCCGACGCCGTCGAGGCCGGGCTCGACGCCTACGAGTTCGGCGAGGTGGCGCGCGCCCTCTACGACTTCTTCTGGAGCGAGTTCTGCGACTGGTACATCGAGCTGGCGAAGGGTCGGCTCGCCGCCGGCGGATCCGCGCGCCTCGCCGCGCAACGCAACCTCGTCTTCGTGCTCGACTCCGCGCTGCGCCTCCTGCACCCGATGATGCCGTTCATCACGGACGACATATGGCGCCGGCTGCCCTCGAGCGATCCGGAGCGCGCAGAGTCGCTGATGGCCGCGGCCTGGCCGACCGGGCTCGAGCGCTTTCGGAACCCGGACGCCGAGGCCTCCGTCGCGATCGTGCAGGAGGTGGTGACCGCCGTGCGGGCGGTGCGTGCGCGTTACCAGCTCGCCCCGAGGGCGAAAGTGGACGTGTTCGCGAAGGCTTCCGGCGCGGAGGCGGTCGTGCTCGAGGGCGAGGCCGACCACGTCCGCGCGCTCGCCGGCGTCGACGTGCTCGTGATCGACACGAAGGCGGTCAAGCCCGCGCACGCGGCCGTGGCGGTCGCGGCGGGCGTCGAGCTCTTCGTGCCGCTCGCCGGCCTCGTGGACTTCGAGAAGGAGCGCGGGCGGGTCGCCAAGGAGCTCGACGCGGCCCGCGCGGACCTCGACAAGCTCACGCGCAAGCTTGGCAACCCCGGGTTCCTCGCCAAGGCGGCCGCCGAGGTCGTCGAGAAGGATCGCAACCGCTCGTCGGAGCTGCAGGCGACGGTGACGAAGCTGACGGCGCAGCTGGCCGAGCTAGAGTAGCCGGCCCCGCGATGACGTACGCCGAGTCGGTCGCCGCGCTCGAAGAGGCGCTGCGCTTCGGCATCGATCCGTCGCTCGAGGGCATCCGTAGCCTCACCGAGGCGCTCGGACGGCCGCAGGACTCGCTCAGGTGCATCCAGGTCACCGGCACCAACGGGAAGTCGTCGGTCACGCGCCTCGCCGCCGCTCTGCTCGCCTCGCAAGGCTTGCGGACGGGCGCGTACACGTCCCCGCACCTCGAGAGCTACACGGAGCGCTTCGAGGTGGCCGGCGAGCCGGTCTCGGAGGCGGACTTCGCGCGGGGTGTCGAGGCGGCACTGCGAGCGGCTGCCGAGGTGGGCGGCGAGCACACCGAGTTCGAGCTGCTCACCGCCGCGGCGCTATGGCTCTTCCGCGACCTCGGCGTCGAGTGGGCGTGCCTCGAGGTCGGGATGGGCGGCAGGTGGGACGCGACCTCGGTGGTGAGCCCCGCGGTGGCCGTCGTCACGGGCGTGGGCCTCGACCACACGGAGCGGCTCGGGCGCACGGTCCACGAGATCGCGGCGGACAAGGCGCACGTGATCAAGGCCGGCAGCATCGCCGTGCTCGGCCCGGGCACTGCCGAGGTGGCGCGGGTACTCCGCGATCGCGCCGACGGAGTCGCGGCCCCCGTCGTGACGGTGGGGGCCGAGGACGCGGACGTCACGTACCAAGTGACCGCGGCCCCCGACCGCCCGGGTGGCGCGCTCGCACTGTCGGTGGAGGGCTGCCTCGGCACGTACCCGCGGCTCGAGCTGACGGCGCCTTCCTACCAGGCGCCGAACGTCGCGACCGCGCTCGCCGCCGTCGAAGCCGCCCTCGGAAGAGCGCCCGCGATCGGCACCGTGCGGGCGGCGCTCGCCGCGATGCGCTTCCCCGGCCGCTTCGAGTTCGTCCGCGGCGGCCCGCCGGCCGTGCTCGACGGCGCGCACAACCCGCAGGCCGCGGCCGTCCTCGCGGGCGCGATCCGCGAGGCCTTCCCGGCTGCGCGGCCGACGCTCGTCCTCGGGGTGCTGGCGGACAAGGACGCCGAGGGGATCGTCGCCGCACTCGCCGAGGTGGCAGGCGCGGTCGTCGTCGCGCCTCCCGCCTCGCCGCGCGCCCTTCCGGCCGAGTCCCTGGCCGCGGTCGTCGAGTCCGTCACGGGGAGGCGTCCCGAGAAGGCCCGCGACATCGCCGAAGCGCTGGCCGTGGCGGAGGCGTACGGAGAGGCGCTCGTGGTGACCGGCAGCCTCTACAGCGTGGGTGAGGCACGCGGCATCCTGTTAGGGGGATCCTTGTGACATGGAGATGCGCCTTCTACCTGACGCCCTCGTGGTGCTGATCGGCCCCGCCGGTTGCGGGAAGTCCACCTTCGCGGCCGCGCACTTCCGGCGCACACAGGTCGTGGCGTCGGACGCTTGCCGCGCGCTCGTCAGCGACGACGAGGCGGACGCTGCGGCATCGCGAGACGCGTTCGCGCTCATGCACCTCATCGTCGACATGCGCTTGAAGCGCGGCCGTCTCACGGTGGCCGACGCCACCAACGTCCTCGCAGAGAAGCGGGCCGAGCTGCTCGCGATCGCCCGGCGCCGGCGCCGGGCGGCCGTCGCGATCGTGTTCGCGCTGCCCGAGGAGGTGTGCCAGGAGCGCAACCGCGTTCGCGGCCGCGTTCTGCCACAGCAGGCGATCCGGGCGCACATGCGCGACCTGCGCGAGTCGCTGCCCCACCTCGGCGAGGAGGGATTCTCGGCTGTCTGGACGCTGCGCTCCGTCGAGGAGGCGGAGTCGGCCGAGGTCGTCGTCGAGTGACGGCCGCGAAGGGGACGAGACTCGCTCGCCGCCCTTGCCGACCGGGTATGATAGCGGTTCACGGGCAGGCACCGGAACGGCCTGGGCACGCGGCCTTCTGGTAGAATCCCGTTTGTCCGGCGCGGTCCACCGCACGACGCCCTGGACGGGCGTGAAGGAGCTGAGATGGGCGACATCCTCAAGCCGATAGTCACCAGCCCCACGTTCATCCTCGCGCGGCAGCTCACCCTGCTCTTCCTCGCCGTGCTCTGGATCGCCACCATCTTCTGGACGTGGCGCGACGCGAACCGCCGAGGCGCGATGCCCTGGTTCTGGGCGCTCGTGGTGACCTTCTTCTTCCCGCTGTTCCCGTTGCCCGGGTGGCTGGTGTACACGGTCGTGCGCCCGCCGGAATACGTGGACGACGTGCACGAGCGCGAGCTGGAGATCCGGGCCAAGGAGATCGCGCTGCAGACCAGCGGAGGTGTTTGCGCATCCTGTCTCAAACCCGTCGACTCGGACTTCCTGATCTGCCCGTACTGCATGAAGAAGCTGAAGAAGCAGTGCGTCGAGTGCAAGCGCCCGCTGAAGATGAGCTGGTCGGTCTGCCCGTACTGCAAGACGAAGCAGGAGTAGCTCACAAGTGCCCGACATCCAGGTGAAGCTGCCCGACGGCAGCACAAAGGCCGTGCCGGAGGGCGCCACCGTCCTCGACGTCGCGTCCTCGATCGGATCCCGTCTCGCCGCCGCCGCGGTCGTCGGGAGGCTGGACGGCGCGCTCGTCGACCTCGACGCGCGCGTTCGCGACGGGCAGACGCTCGAGATCCTCACGGAGTCGTCGGCCGCGTCGCTTGAGGTGCTCCGGCACTCGGCCGCGCACGTTATGGCCGAGGCGGTGAAGGACCTCTTCCCGACGGCGAAGTTCGCCATCGGCCCCGCGGTGGAGGACGGTTTCTACTACGACTTCGACGTGGACCGCCCATTCACACCGGAGGACCTCTCGGCGATCGATGCGCGTATGCGCGAGATCACGGCCGAGGCACTCCCGTTCGTGCGCGGTGAGCTCGACCGGCTGGAGGCGCTCGACGCGTTCGAGGGCCAGCCCTACAAGCAGGAGCTCATCTCCGGGCTGCCCGAGGGCGAGACCATCTCGACCTACACGCAGGGGAGTTTCACCGACCTCTGCCGAGGCCCCCACATTCCCGACACCTCTCGGCTGAAGGCTTTCGCCCTGATGAAGGTGGCGGGCGCGTACTGGCGCGGCGACAGCGGCCGCCCGATGCTGCAGCGCATCTACGGGACCGCGTGGTGGAGCCAGAAGGACCTCGACGCGTACCTCACGCGCCTGGCGGAGGCCGAGAGGCGCGATCATCGCAAGCTGGGCCGCGAGCTCGACCTCTTCAGCTTCAACGAGGCCGCCGGTGCCGCTCTGCCGCTGTATCACCCGAAAGGCGCGCGCGTTCTGCGCCTGCTGCAGGAGTGGGAGCGCGCCGAGCTGTACCGCCGTGGCTACGAGGAGCTCATCACGCCGCACATGTACAAGGCGGACACGTGGAAGATCTCCGGCCACTACGATTACTACCGCGACAACATGTACTTCTTCGAGATCGACGAGGGCGAGGGTAAGGTCGCCGAATACGGCATCAAGCCCATGAACTGCCCAGGCCACATTTTCATCTACAAGTCCGACGTCCGTTCCTACCGTGACCTTCCGCTGCGCTGGTTCGAGTTCGGGACGGTCTACCGGCACGAGCTGTCCGGCGTCGTGCACGGTCTCATGCGCGCGCGCGGCTTCACGCAGGACGACGCGCACGTCTTCTGCACGAAGGAGCAGGTCGTGCCCGAGGTGAAGGCCATGCTCGACATCGTCGAGTGGGCGATGGGCAGCTTCGGCTTCGAGTACACGGCCGAGGTCTCGACCCGGCCGGAGCACTCGGTCGGCACCGACGAGCAGTGGGAGTACGCGACCGAGGTGCTGATGCAGTCACTGAACGAGTGGGGACTGCCGTACGAGATCAACCCCGGTGACGGCGCGTTCTACGGGCCGAAGATCGACATCAAGCTGAAGGATGCCATCGGCAGGACGTGGCAGTGCGCGACGATCCAGGTCGACTTCAACAACCCGCAGCGCTTCGGCATCACCTATCGCACAGCCGACAACACCGAGGAGCAGCCGTTCATGCTGCACCGGACCATCCTCGGCAGCATGGAGCGCTTCTTCGGCATCCTCATCGAGCATTACGCCGGTGCGTTCCCGGTGTGGCTCGCGCCCGTGCAGGCGGTGATGGTGCCCATCGCGGACCGCCACAACGGCTATGCGCACGAGACGGCGCGCAAGCTGGCGGCGTTCGGTGTGCGGGTCGAGGTCGACGACGCCAACGAGCCGATGCGCGCGAAGATAGCCAAAGCGCAAGCGCAGAAGGTGCCGTACATGCTCGTGGTGGGAGACAAGGAAGCCGAGGCCGGGACGGTCGGCGTGCGCGAGCGGACGCAAGGCGACCTCGGAGCGATGGAGATCGACGCGTTCCTCGAGAAGGTGTACGAGGGGTCGCCGCTGCCGCGCGCGTATCCGTCCGCGGGAGCGCTCGTGGGGCATCCGGTCGAGATGAGCGACTTCCCGGAGGTCACCGGGTAGCTGCTCGGGCCGCTGCCGTCCACCGAGAAGGGCCCTCTTTGTGCGCCGCGCACTTGACGGTGCCGCTCCCTCGCGAGTAGGTTCGGCGGACAGGGGGTGGTCCCCATGCGGACACCGTTCTCGATCTTTGCCGCCTCCGCGCGCACCGGCCATGCGCCGCGACTCCTCGCGGCGGCGGTCTTGGTCGCACTCGTCGTGCTGCCGAGTGTGGCGTTCTCCTCGGATGTGGTCGTCGCCACGGTGCCGGTCGGACTCAGCCCCGATGCGGTCGCCGTCGACCCGGTCACTCACCACGTCTTCGTCGGGAATTACTACGGGGACAGCGTAACGGTCATCGATGGTGTCTCCGACAGCGTGGACGCGACGGTGCCGATGCCCACGGGGGGATCGTTGGCCGTGCCGATCGCAGTGGTCTCGGACCCGCTGAACGCCCGCGTCTACGTGGGCAACTTCTGGTCGAATTTCGTCTCCGTCATCGACGGGACCACCTTCAGCAGGATCGCCACGATCTCGCCCCCCGCCTCACATGCCGCGGGGGTCCGCGCGCTCGCTCTGGATTCGTCGGGGGTCACCCCGAAGGTCTACGCGGCGATCTTCGGCAAACAGCTCGTCTCGGTGATCGACGGCTCGACGAACGCGATCGTCGCGAACATCCCGGTCGGTGACTCGCCGAGGGCTCTCGCGGCGTTCGCTTCCGGCATGCGCCGGCGGGTGTACGTCGCCAACCGGTACAGCAACAACGTCTCGATCATCGACGGGAACACGGACTCGGTGGTCGCGACGGTGCCGACCGGCGCAGGACCGAAGGCGATCGCCGTCGATCCCGACCGCGGCTTCGCGTATGTCAGCAGCCCGGCGAGCGACACGGTCACGGTCATTGACGACAGTGACCAGGTCACGGCGACGATCGCCGTCGGCGACAACCCGATCGGCGTCGCGGTGGACTCGACGCGGCGCCGGGTGTTCGTGGCTGACTACTTGCAGAACGCCGTATCGGTCATCGACGCCGATTCACTGTCGGTCGTGGCGACCGTCCCTACGGGTGTCAACCCGTACGCCGTCGCGGTGGACCAGAGCGCCGGCAGGGCTTTCGTGAGCTGCTACGGGAACAACGTGGTCACCGTGATCGATCCCACACTGGCTACGGTGACCGTCGCGACCGGCGTCAGGCCGTACGCCCTCGGCGTGGACGAGGGTCTCGCCGTCCACAAGACGTTCGTCGGGAACTGGGGCGGCAACAGCGTCAGCGTGATCGACCCGGCCGTGGGAGGGAGCGGGCCGGTGACGGTGACGGTGGATCCGCTGCCGGGCGATACGACCGCCTCGGCCGCGCCAACGATGACCGGGACCGCCGTCAGCACCCGCAGCCCCCACGTCTCGAACATCCTCGCCGTCTTCTTCCGGCTGGACGCCGACGTGGCATGGCGCCGTGCGGGGATCACGGATGGCCTCGGCACGCCGGAGGTCCGCTGGAGTGTCTCCGGCCTCGGCCCTCTCGCCGACGGAGCCCACACGTTGCAGGTCGCCGCGATGGATCAGGCCCTGGCCATGGCCAGCAGCTCCGACCAGGGGGCGGGCGGTGCGAGCGCCGCACTCGGTTCCCCCGCCAAGTACGCGTTCAGCGTCGCGGTCCCTCCTCCCGCGCCTCCTTCCACCGGGCTCGCGGTCGCGCCGGCCGTGCCCGACGGCGACAACGGCTGGTACCGCAGCGAGCCCTCTGTGACGCTGACGGCGGACCAGCCCGTGCCCACCTACTACGGTTGGGACGCACCTCCCGCTCTCATCTACAGCGGACCCGTCGCCGCTCCGATCGGCTCGCACACCCTGTCGTACCTGTCGGGCGACGCCTCGCACGGCTACGAAGCGACCCGGACGCGGACGGTGGATTACGACCCGGTCATCCCGTTCGGCCCGGTGCTCTCGGACGTCAACCACATGACGGGCGTGTGGTCGAACGCCGCCACGATCGTCGCGGGCCTCAGCGGCGCCGGCGACGCGGACAGCGGCCTTGCCGGTTGCTCGGCGCTGTGGTCGACGTCGGCGACCGCCGTGCCTGACGGCGTGCCGGACGTTCCCCCGCTCGCTTCCACCGTGTCTTCGCGGGTGGCCGAGGGCACATGGTACCTCGCAGTACGGCCGAGGGACGTCGCCGGCAACCTGGGCGCGGTGGTCCGGCGCGGGCCGTATCCGATCGACCTGACGCCGCCGGCCACGACCGACGACGCCGCGGCCAGGTACGCGGGTACCGCTATCGTGCACCTGACCGCCACCGATACCGCGTCCGGCGTTGCCGAGTCCCGCTACCGCCTGGACGGGGGGCCGTGGGTGATCGGAGACACGGTCGCCACCGGCCTCGGCACGCACTCGCTCGATTACTTCTCTACGGACGTGGCCGGCAACGCCGAGGGCACCCGTCACGTCTCTTTCGCGGTGTTCGCGAGGTACGAGGAGAACGATCCCGCTATCCGGCGCAGGGGCAGGTGGATCCGTCTGTACGACCCGGCTTTGTCGCAGGGGGCGGCCATCTGGGCGGACAGCCGCGGCTGCTGGGCGGAGATGACGTTCACCGGAACGTCGGTGGAATGGTCGTCGCCCACCGGGCCGTACTTCGGCGTAGCAAGGGTGATCGTCGATGGCGGCCCGCCTGCGTATGTGGACCTCTATTCACCGGGCAGCGTCTACGGAAGGCGGGTCTGGAGCCGCTACGGACTCGCTCCCGGTGCGCACACGGTCCGGATAGAGTGGACCGGTATCGGCCACGGCTCCAAGCGGGCGAGGATCGGGCTCGACGCGTTCGACGTGGACGGGCCGCTCGTCTCGCCCGTGATGCGCTTGAGGCGTGCGCTTCGATAGACATCTCGGGTATACGTCTGTATACTCGCGAAGCTAACTGAATAACCAAGCGGGACCCCCTCCCATCAGGGTCGATGTGGTCCCCACCTGAACGGCGCGAGTGAGCTGCCGGCTGGTCGAGAATGGCGGCGGTGCCTCGAACGAGGCTTCCGTCGGCTGTCGGTCCGGGCGCTCACGAGCACCGGGCCGTTTTTTCGTTGGGTAGCAGCGGGCGCGTGTGGCGACGAACCCGCTGATGTGACGGAGGTGACTGCCATAAGCGCAGCAGCAGAGCCGCGTATCAACGAGCGCATCCGCAGCGCGCGGGTGAGGCTCATCGGCGTCGACGGGTCCCAGCTGGGGATCTTCAACACCCCCGACGCCTTGCGGATCGCCGACGAGCAGAACCTCGACCTGGTCGAGGTGGCTCCGAACGGTGACCCGCCCGTGGCCCGGATCATGGACTACGGCAAGTACAAGTACGAAGAGGCCATCAAGGCCAAGAAGGCCCGCAAGCACCAGACCACGGTCCAGATCAAAGAGATCAAGTTCCGGCCCAAGATCGACAAGCACGACTACGAGACGAAGAAGCGCCACGTCGTGCGCTTCCTCGAGGGGGGCGCGAAGGTCAAGGTCACGATCATGTTCCGCGGCCGCGAGATGGTGCACCCCGAGCGGGGACTCACCATCCTGCAGAAGCTGGCCGAAGACGTCCGAGAGCTCGCGGTCGTCGAGGCTGAGCCGAAGATCGAGGGACGGAACATGTTCATGCTGCTGGGCCCGGTGAAGAAGATAGAGCCGGTCAAGGGCGAGAAGCCGCAACCGGAAGCCGAACCGGCGGTCGAGGGCGACGCCGCCGAGACGCAGGTCTAGCGCCGGTCTCCGCACACGGAACGCAGAGGAGCGACAGCATGCCGAAGATGAAGACGCACAAGGGGACGGCCAAGCGGTTCAAGCTGACCGGCACCGGCAAGATCAAGCGCGGGAACGCCTTCAAGAGCCATATCCTCGAGAAGAAGAGCCCGAAGCGCAAGCGCGGGTTCGCGAGCCCGTCTCTCGTCGACAAGAGCGACGTCAACGTCATCAAGAAGAACCTCGGGATCGGCTAGGCCTTCTTCCCGCGAGACTGAACAGGAGTGATCCGGAATGCCTAGGGTCAAGCGCGGTGTCACCGCGAAGAAGAAGCGTCGGACCGTCCTCGATCGTGCAAAGGGCTACTACGGCGCTAAGAGCCGCAGCTACAAGGCGGCGAAGGAGCAGGTGCAGCACTCGCTGCAGTACGCGTACCGCGATCGCCGAAACAAGAAGCGCGAGATCCGCGCGCTTTGGATCACGCGCATCAACGCCGCGGCGCATCTCAACGGGATGTCGTACTCCCGGTTCATGAACGGACTGAAGAAGGCGGAGATCGAGCTGGACCGCAAGATCCTCGCGGATATGGCCGTCAACGACCCCGCCTCCTTCGCGTCGCTCGTAGAGAAGGCGAAGGCCGTTCTCAGCGTGTAGCTTCCGCAAGCGTTCTTCCCGACAGCCTCCGCCGGAATCCGGCGGAGGCTGTCGGGCCTTCCCGGTAGGAACCGCGTCAGGTCCTGTTAAGGGCTCTGCGCGACGCTCTCCCCGTCGGTGTTCCCGACGCGCACGGTGCTTCTCCCAACCTGCCCGCCGGGACTAGACGGCGGCGGCAGGGAGGGAGGGACGACGAGCCGCAGCCGTGTCGTCAGGAGGTGCTTCGGCAGTCATGCCGAAGCAGGACCGAGGGGGAGAGAATGAACGGTCGAAGAAGTATCCGTACCTTGTTCGCACTCGTGGCGTGCGTGGCGCTCATGACGCCGGCCGCGGCTTTCGGCCTTGGCACAGGTGACGATCCGCGTCCGACCAACGACGTGCTCTCGGCGGAGGAAGCCAGGGCCAAGGCCGCGGAGGACGCGAGGTTCCGGGAGTGGCTCGGGTCGAGGACCGCGGTCGCGCGCCCGGGATCCACGCGCCAAAGCCGGGTGCGCCCTGCCGTCGTGGACGCCCCGTACTACTACATGTGGACACCCAGCCACGCACAGGAGCGCAGCTACTGGTGCGGGCCCGCGACCGTGCAGATAGTGGCGGACTACTGGGGCGCGCATGCGACCCAGTCGGCGATCGCCGGGTACATGGGCACGGGTCCGGGCGGCACCGATTTCTCGCGAGTGGACGACGCCCTGCGCTACCTCACGGGCAAGTCCTATTACTACTACGGTTCGCTTTCCACCGAGAGCGCCTTCATGAGCCACGTCGGCTACGGGATCGTGACCAAGCACTACCCGATGGTGGCCGACGTGCACATCCACGCAAGCGTCTGGCCGAACTACGTGTACGACCACAGCGGTCACATCATCCCGCTCGAAGCGTACGACGGGCGGTACGGCACGATCAGGATCAACGATCCCTACAACGAAGGTTCGTGGGTCTCCGGCGGCGGCGCCACTTTCGGTCACGTCACCTATGGTCATCAGGTGATCTGGAACGGTGTGTACAACCATTTCCGTAGGGCGGTCGTCCGGTAGAGCGGAAGAGCGGGCGGGGGTGGTCCACCCCCGCCCGCCTCGAGTCGGGGGGAGTCATGGATAGGAGCGGACTGAAGAGAGTGGAAGCGGCGATCGCGCTCGCGATGCTGTTGGCGGCGTCGGGATGCGCGCCCCGGCAGGGGCAGGGCGCCGCGTCACACATCCGAGCGCAGCACAAGGCGGAGGACCGCTCGTCGAGGGCCGAGGTCTCCACGACGTCCCCGCCGGTCCTGCCCTTCAAGGAGTACGCCCTGCCGGGTTCCTATCAGGTCACGGGGTACACGGACAAGTACGCGCTGCTCACTCTCGAGACGCATCGTGAGTACCCGTCCGCGGAGCTGCGCCTCCTGTCGCTGGCGGACGGCCGCGCGCGGCCGCTCATCCTCATGCCCGTCGAGAGCGGGAAGCGTTTCGACATCTTGGGGGGCAAGCTGTCGAACGAGGTGGTGGCTTGGGAGGAGGTGAGCCCAGGCGAGGCGGATCGTCCCGGCGAGGCTTCCTGGCGGCTGTACGCTAGCCGTTATGACCCCGCTCGCGGACTGACCGCCACTCCGACCCTCGTCGATTCGTCCGACAAGGGTCGACGCCGCAGGCCGCTTTTCGGCGTGGACGGGCATGCCGTGATCTGGACCACGAACGACCAGCGCGTCAGCGGCGGTCGTGTCGTCGAGCGCCTTGCCGGGCGGGTCGGCACGTTCGACGTGGGCACCGGGGAACGCCGTCAGCTTCTGGCTGACAGTTCGGGCTTCGGAACCCTTTCCGTGTCCGAGCACCGCGTCCTGGTCACGCGCTTCTTCTCGGGTCGGCACGAACTACTGACGCTCGACCTTGCGAATGGCCGCACCTCGCGCGTGTCTCTGGGTACGGGAGAGCCGTCCCACTTCCCTGCGGCCGGGGACGGCTGGATGTCGTGGGCGGCCTTCCGGTCCGGCTCGGAGTGGCCCGATCTCTACGTGCGGGACCCGGGCGGCAAGGCCTCGCTGCTCGGACGGGATTCGCTCGACGCCGTCTTCGCGGGCCCCTACGTCTTCTTCGAGTCGAACGAGCCGTCGAGCGCGCCTCGCGATCGTTCGCACTACGGTTCGATCTGGGGGATGCGCCTCGGGACGGGGCGCAAGTTCCGGCTCCTTCTGACCGATGTGTCCGCCGAGGGCTGGTGGCAGACGCCTCTGTCGCAAGGCCGTGTGGAAGACGTCTTCGTCGTCTTCAACGATCTCAGCCCGTGGAACGAGGGGCGGGATGCCCGCACGCTCGTCAGGGTCTATCGCCTCTCCTCGGCATCGTCGGCGCGATGAGCGGCGTGGCGCGTTAGCCCGCGGTTTGGGCGGGTAGTAACGACCGGCGGCGCCGTCGGGGCCGGAGGAGGCGTTACTGGTCCCGATGACGTCGCTTCTCACGTCCGGGCTCGGTTAGTGCTCACTAACGCCCCGTCGAACTCTGGACTACGTCGGGGAGGGGCCCGAACATCGTATGCGAACCACATCTGCTTTCCAGCGGAGGCATCGACGCGTCGGTGCCTCGCTCCATGGTGGGGGGCCATGAACGACGTCGAGAAGGACATCCGAGAGATCACCGGGCTCTCCGGTGAAGAGGTCGCGCGACGTCGCGCCGAGGAGGGACCGAACGAGATCCCGGCGGCTCGACCGCGCAGCCTCGTGCAGATCGCCGCAGGCGTGCTGAGGGAACCGATGCTCCTGCTCCTGCTGGCCGGCGGTGCGCTCTATCTCGTCCTCGGCGATGTCGAGGAAGCGCTCATCCTGCTGTCCTTCGTGTTCGTCGTCATGGGGATAACGTTCTATCAGGAGCGCAAGACCGAGCGCGCGCTCGAGGCCTTGCGCGATCTTTCGAGTCCGCGCGCCCTCGTCATCCGTGACGGCAGGCAGCAACGCGTCGCCGGGCGTGAGGTCGTGCGCGGCGACGTCATCCTTCTGGCCGAGGGCGATCGCGTCCCGGCGGACGCGGTGGTCCTCGACAGTTCGAACCTGTCGGTGGACGAGTCGCTTCTCACCGGTGAGTCGGTGCCGGTGCGCAAGCTCGCTGTGCGGACCGGCACCGACGCCGACCTCACCCCGGGAGGCGACGACTCGCCCGCCGTCTTCTCCGGCACACTCGTGGTGAAGGGTCAGGGCATCGCCGAGGTGCGCGCTATCGGAACCGCGACCGAGCTCGGGCGGATCGGCACGGCTCTGGGCGGGCTGAAGCCGGAGCGGACGCGTTTGCAGCGGGAAGTGGACGGCCTCGTGCGCAAGCTCGCCGTCCTAGGCCTCGGGCTGTGCGGGATCGTCGTGCTCGTCTACGGCGCGACGCGCGGGGATTGGCTGCAGGGCACACTCGCCGGGATCACGCTCGCGATGGCGATGCTGCCGGAGGAGTTCCCCGTCGTGCTGACGGTGTTCCTCGCGCTCGGAGCTTGGCGGATCTCGCAGCGTCACGTGCTGACGCGCCGCATGCCGGCTATCGAGACGCTAGGCTCGGCGACGGTGCTCTGCGTCGACAAGACCGGCACGCTCACTCAGAACCGCATGACGGTGCGGGAGGTCGTGACCGACGGAGAGCGATACCGCATCGACGGCCGGGCGCAGCTCCCGGAGACGTTCCACGAGATCGTCGAGTACACCGTGCTCGCGAGTCCCGTCGACCCCTTCGACCCGATGGACACGGCGTTCAAGGATCTCGGCAACCGCTTCCTCGCCCAGACAGAGCACCTGCACGCGGACTGGACGCTCGTTCGCGAGTACCCGCTGTCCGAGCACCTGCTCGCGCTGTCGCACGTCTGGCGCTCCCCCGACGGCGGCGACTACGTGATCGCGGCGAAAGGAGCGCCGGAGGCCATCGGCGATCTCTGCCACCTGAGCGAATCGGGGACGCGGCAGCTGTCGCATCGGGTCTCGACCATGGCTGCCGGCGGACTCCGCGTCCTCGGCGTGGCCGCCGCGTCCTTCAGGATGACGGAGGGATTGCCGCCCGAGCAGCACGATTTCGAGTTCCGCTTCCTCGGACTGGTCGGTCTCGAGGACCCCATCCGCCCGACGGTCCCGGACGCGGTCCGCGAGTGCTACTCGGCCGGGATCAGGGTCGTCATGATCACGGGCGATTACCCTGGGACGGCGTGCGCCATCGCCGAGCAGATCGGGCTTACGCCGCGCAAGGAGGTCATCACGGGGCCGGAGCTCGCGGGGATGACCGACGAGCAGCTGGCGAAGCGTATCGACGCCGTGAACGTCTTCGCGCGCGTGGTGCCGGAGCAGAAGTTGCGGATCGTGCGCGCCCTGAAGGCCGTCGGCGAGGTCGTCGCGATGACGGGCGACGGCGTGAACGACGCGCCGGCGCTCAAGGCGGCCGACATCGGTATAGCGATGGGAGAGCGCGGGACCGACGTCGCTCGTGAGTCCGCCGCTCTCGTGCTGACCGACGACGACTTCGGCTCGATCGTCGGAGCCGTGCGCATGGGCCGGCGGATATTCGACAACCTTAAGAAGGCGATGAGCTACATCCTCGCCGTGCACGTGCCCATAGCTGGGATGTCGCTGCTGCCGGTCGTGTTCGGGTGGCCGATCGTCCTCATGCCCGTCCACATCGCGTTCTTGGAACTCATCATCGACCCGGCGTGCTCGGTGGTCTTCGAGGCAGAGCGGGAGGAGCCGGGGGTCATGGAGCGTCCGCCGCGTGCGCTGAAGGAGCCGCTGTTCAGCGCGAGGATCGTGGCCCTCGCGCTCGCGCAGGGGGTCGCGGTCCTGACCGTCGTGCTCGCGGTGTTCCTGCTCACGCTGAACCGTGCGCATCCAGCCCCCGAGCACGAGGCATACGTCCGAGCCGTCACCTTCACGACGCTCGTGCTGTCCAACCTCGGCCTCATCGTGGCCAACCTCTCGTGGACCCGCTCGGTCTTCCAGGTGCTCCGCATGGGGAACCGGGCGCTGTGGTGGGTGCTTGCCGGCGCTCTTGCGTTCCTTGCCGCCGCTCTGTATCTGCCGTTCTTCCGCAACCTCTTCCGCTTCGGCGTACTGCGTCTGGGCGATGTCGCCGTCGCCGTCGGAGCCGCCGCTGCCGGCGTGCTGTGGTTCGAGCTTCTGAAGCTGTTCCGTGGGAGGCGCTCGCAGCCCGTCGGGTAACTACGACGCATGGACGCGCACGTGCACTATGGGCTCACGCGTCGCTGGGCTCTCGATGCGGGGTTCTCCGAGCAGGAGGCCGAGGCGATAGCCTCGGCGGACATCGGGGTGGACGTGCAGCACCCCGGTGGGCTCCTCCACCCTGACAACTGGGGCTACCACTTCCGTCTCTTCGGCGCGCGCGCCCTGGCCGTCCGCGACTTGTCCTCCGCGAAGCGGACCGGCTCTCTGCAGGACCTCGGCGTCGCGCTGCACCGCGTCCAGGACGACGTCGCGCACGGGTGGCTCGGGCTCCTCTCGCACGTGTTGGATCCGCGGATCGACGTGTGGGAACACCGGTCACGGCGCACGCGCCGGCTGATCGAGGAGCGCTCGCGTCGGATGCTCGGGGACGTGGCCGCCGCGACGGGCCGGAGGCCGGTCAGGGCGGGGTAAGGAACGAGTAAGCGGCCGGCGCGACACTGGGTCTGCGGACGCGACCGCGCCGCAGAGAAGCCGTCCACCCCTCGGTCGGCGGGAGATCGAGGGAGGACCAGATGAGACGGATCCTGTACCTGTTGGTGGGCGCATGCCTGGCGCTGGGCGTCGGGCTGGCCGGAGCGTATTTCACCAGCCGTGCCGAGGTGCCCGGGAGCGTGATCCGCGCCGGAAGCGTCGCGGTGTCCGCCGAGCCCACGTCGGCGGCGCTGTCGATCGAAGCGCTGGCTCCGGGTGCCCCGGTGACGCGACCGCTGGTCGTCGTCAACGATGGCAACCTGCCCGTGACCGTCGTCGTGACGGCAGCGAAGAAGGCGGGGATCACCGACTTCTACAACTCCCTGACGTGCACGGTGACCGCCGACGGGGCTTCGCTCTACGAGGGATCGCTGTCAGCGCTGAGTACCACGCCGCTCGCCATCGCGTCGGGGAGCCGCGCACAGATGCAGTTCGCGATCGGCCTGCCGGAGAACGCCGGCAACGACCTCGCCGGCGACTATGCGAAGCTGTCGCTCTACGTGGACGCCGAGCAGGTGCACTGAGTGCATCCGCGGCGTTCGGGCGCCGTCCTTCTCGACGTGGTGGCGATCGGCGCGTTAGCGGTCGCGGCGTCGGCGTTCGGCGTCTCGGTGGTGTCGGGCGGCTCGATGGAACCGGCGCTCGCGCGCGGCGATCTCGTGCTGTATCGCAAGGGGCCGGGGCAGGTCGGGTCAGGTCGCATGGTGCTGCTGGGCACGCCGAGAGGCGAGTACGTCCACCGCGTGGTCGTCAGGACCGCTCGGGAGACGATCCTCACCCGCGGCGACGCCAACCCGATCGCCGACCGCGAGGAGACATCGGTCGCCGCGGTGAGGGGGACGGTGGTGGCGGTCGTACCTTCCGGGCGGCTGTTCCCGCGTTTGGCCGCGTCAAGGCGGTAGTGTTAGACTCTGGAGCCAATCGCATACTCGAGCCATGACGGAGACGGCGCCCGCGGACGCGCCGAGCCACCAGGGAAGGGCCCCCCGACTGCAAGGGTCCTGCCGGCGGCGCGGGCGGTTCACTCCATCAGCTGCGACCTGAACGCGGAAGCCAGTAGGGGAGCCGGATCCCGCCGTTACCGGGGCGGCCGGATGCGAGACCGGCAAGAGCGCGGGCCGCGAGCCCGTGCGTCGAGTGGCCGCCGTTCGCGACGGCAACCAGGGTGGTACCGCGGAAGCCGACTTCCGTCCTTGGGGAGAACCCAGGGCGGGGTCGGCTTCCTTGATGCGGGAGGGACACGAGCAGATGAGCATGACGGAAGACCTGCGATCGCTGGGACGATCGGGCATCGCGGAGGCGGATGCCGCCGAAGACCTCGCGGCATTGGAAGCCGTGCGCGTCTTGTACCTAGGCAAGAGGGGGAGTCTGACGGCCGTCCTGCGCGGTCTGGGAGCGTTGTCGGCCGACGAGCGGCCGGCGGCGGGCCGTGTCGCCAACGAGGTGCGCGCCGAGCTCGAGGCCGCGCTGGACGCGCGGCGCGCGGAGCTGGCCGCACGTGCGCTCGAGAAGAGGATCGCCGCCGAGGCGGTCGACGTCACGCTGCCCGGCCGCGGGCGCCCTTCGGGGCATGTGCACCTCATCGACCAGGTGGTCCGCGAGATCGTCGACATCTTCGTCGGTCTCGGCTACAGCATCGCGGCCGGCCCGGAGGTCGAGCTGGACTGGTACAACTTCACCGCGCTCAACACCCCTCCGGACCACCCGGCGCGAAGCCTGCAGGACACCTTCTACGTCAAGGACCTCTCCGGGGACGAGGCGGCCGTGGCGGGGGAGTCGGACGTCGTGCTCCGGACGCACACCTCGCCCGTCCAGATCCGCGTCATGGAGAGCATGAAGCCGCCCATCTACACCCTCATGCCCGGCCGCGTCTACCGCCGGGACATCCCCGATCCGAGCCATCTTCCGCAGTTCAACCAGATCGAGGGGCTCGTGGTCGACGAGGGCATCACCTTCGGCGACCTCAAGGGGACGCTCGAGCACTTCGTGCGCGAGGTCTTCGGCAAGGACCGCCGGACACGGATCAGGCCGCACTTCTTCGGCTTCACCGAGCCTTCGGCCGAGGTGGACGTGAGCTGCGGCATCTGCGCGGGTCACGGCTGCCGCTTCTGCAAGGGCACCGGGTGGCTGGAGATCCTCGGCTGCGGCATGGTGGACCCGAACGTCTTCGGCTACGTCGGCATCGACTCCGAGCGCTATACGGGATTCGCGTTCGGCATGGGTGCCGAGCGGATCGCGGCCTTGCGGCACGACATCCCCGACCTGCGCGTGTTCCTCGAGTCCGACGTGCGGTTCCTGCGGCAGTTCTAGGAGGCTTTGAGAGATGCGCGTATCGATGAAGTGGCTGCGGGAGCTGGTGCCGGTGGACCTGACCCCGACGGAGCTCGCCGATCGGCTCGACCTGACGGGCACGGCGGTCGAAGGTATCGAGACGGTCGGACAGGAGATCGAAGGCGTCGTGATCGGCCGGGTCGCCGCGAAGGAGCGGCATCCGGACGCGGAGAAGCTGTGGGTGACGACGGTGGACGTCGGCGCGGCCGAGCCGCTGCAGATCGTGTGCGGCGCCCAGAACTTCGAGGTCGGGGACAAGGTGCCGGTGGCGACGGTCGGCACCACGCTCCCCAACGGCGTCACCATCAAGAAGGCGAAGCTGCGCGGGGTCGAGAGCCACGGGATGAACTGCTCCGCTATCGAGCTGGGAGTCGGCGGCGATGCGAGCGGGCTGCTCGTCCTGCCCGAAGAGGCGCCCGTAGGCGCGTCGTTCGCCGAGTGGCGAGGCATGTCCGACAGCGTTCTCGACCTCGAGATCACGCCGAACCGCCCCGACTGCCTGTCGATCGCGGGCATAGCCCGAGAGGTCGCGGCCGTCACCGGCGCGACGGCGACGAAACCGTCTTCCACCCCGGCCGAGAGCGGGACGGCAGCCTCGGAGGAAGTGAGCGTCACGATCGAGGACGCCGACCTGTGCCCGCGCTACACCGCGCGGCTCATCCGCGGCGTCCACGTGGGCCCCTCGCCCGACTGGCTCGTCGAGAAGCTGCTCGCGTCGGGCGCCAGGCCGGTCAGCAACATCGTCGACATCACCAACTTCGTGATGTTCGAGCTGGGACAGCCGCTGCACGCGTTCGACGCCGCCAAACTCGGGCGCGAGGACGCCCGGATCGCGATAACGGTCCGGGTGGCGCGCGAGAGCGAGGACCTCGTCACGCTGGACGGCAAGGACCGCCGGCTCGCGCCCGACACGCTCGTCATCGCCGATCCGTCGGGCGCGGTGGCGCTCGCGGGCGTGATGGGCGGCGAGACCACCGAGGTCTCGCGCGAGACCGTGGACGTCCTTCTCGAGTCCGCCTGCTTCGATCCCGCCTCTGTCAGCCGCACGAGCCGCCGCCTCGGGCTGTTCTCCGAGGCCTCCTCGCGGTTCGAGAAGGGGGTCGACCCGAACGGGTGCGTCGCGGCGGCGGACCGGGCGGCGGCGCTCATCGCCGAGATCGCGGGCGGTCAGGTCGCGCCCGGCGTCGTCGACGCGTACCCCGCGCCGCGCTCCCCGCTCGAGCTCACGCTGCGCGTCGACCGTGCGAACGCGGTGTTGGGGACCGACCTCGGCCCGCACGAGATGGCGGACATCCTCGGCCGGCTCGGGCTGGGTGTCGCCGACGCCGGGGACTCGCTCGCCGTGGAGGTCCCCACCTTCCGCCCCGACCTGACACGCGAGATCGACCTCATCGAGGAGGTCGTGCGCGTGCACGGCATGCAGGACGTCGCCTCGACCTTGCCGGCCGGGCCGGGGCGGGTCGGCGGGCTGACGCGAGACCAGCGTCTGTCGGAGCAGGTGGGCGAGGCCATGCGCGCGGCCGGGCTCGACGACACGATGACCTACAGCTTCGCCGACCCCGCCGACTTCGGGCGCTTGGGGTGGGAGCTCGCGGGGGGCGAAGTGCCGGTCGAGCTGCTGAACCCGATGTCGGAGGAGCAGGCGCTTCTGCGCTGGACGCTGGCGCCCGGCCTGCTTCGGGCGGTGTCGCACAATCAGCGCCGCGGCGTGGACGACGTGCATCTCTACGAGATCGGGACGGTGTTCCACACGGCGCCCGGGCGCAAGCAGCCGAAGGAGCGCACCCACCTCGGCGGCGCTCTGGCCGGGATGTGGCACCGTCCTTCGTGGGACGACCGTCCGCCCCAGCTGGACTTCTTCGACGGCAAGGGTGTGATCGAGGCGCTGATGGAGTCGCTCGGGATCCATCGCTGGAAGCTGCGCGCCGCGGAGGCGGCGTGGCTCCAGCCCGGGCGTTGTGCCGAAGTGCTCGTCGGCGGCGAGACGATCGGATGGCTCGGCGAGGTGGCGGCGGGCACCCTCGAGGCGTACGAGGCTCGCGGTCCCGTAGTGCTGTTCGAGCTGCGTCTGGGGCCGCTCGTGAGCGCGGTCCCGGGCGTCCGTACGTTCGGGGAGATCCCCCGCTTCCCCGCGGTGGAGCTCGACCTCGCGCTGTTGGTGCCGGAGGACGTGACGGCAGAGCGTGTCGAGCAGACGATCGGCTCGGCGGGCGGGAAGATGCTGGAACGGGTCCGGCTCTTCGACGTCTACCGGGGAGCGGGGGTGCCGGCGGGCCGCAAGAGCCTCGCCTTCGCGCTCACGTACCGGTCCGCCGATCGCACGCTCACCGACGACGAGGTCGCGGCCGTTCACGAGAAGGTGGTTCGCAAGGTCACCTCGGCCGTGGGCGGCGAGTTGCGCACGTGAAACTGCAACAATAGGTGGAAAGAGACAGAAAAGCTGCATATTACTTGACCGATATGCTGCGTTTCTAATAGACTTGCCCTCCAACAGGGTCTCCGCCGGTCTTCGCCGCCGGAGACCGAGGCGGTTCCAGCAGACTCGCTGCGCTCGCAGCTGGACCGCCGTCTCCGGCCGAGGGAGGGCGCATGATAGACGTCGCCGTGGTGGGCGCCGCGGGCTACACGGGTGCCGAGCTCATACGTCTTGTGGCCGGTCATCCGGGCCTCTCCTTGGCGCTGGTGACCTCGGCTGCCGAGGCGGGAACGCGCGTGAGCGACGTGTATCCGTCGCTCGCCACCGTCGATCTCGCGTACGTCGAGCCGGACGCCGAGCGCATCGCCGAGGCCGCGCAGCTGGCGTTCCTCGCCGTGCCTCACACCGCCTCGATGGCGCTGGCGCCGCGGCTTCTCGACGCGGGCCTCACCGTGATCGATCTGTCGGCCGACTTCCGCCTGGCGGACCCGCTCACGTACGAGCGCTGGTACGGCGTGCCGCACGCGGCCGCGGAGTGGCTGTCCCGGGCCGTGTACGGGCTTCCGGAGCTGGCGAGGGCCGACATCGCCGGCAAGCAGCTGGTGGCGTGCCCCGGCTGCTATCCGACGGCGTCGCTTCTCGCCGCCGTGCCGGCCATAGAGGCGGGAGCGGCGGCCAGTGAGCGCGTCATCGTGGACGCGAAGTCGGGGGTCTCGGGCGCGGGCCGCTCGCCGAGCCCGGCCGCGCACTTCGTGACCGCGAACGAAGCCGTCTCCGCTTACAAGGTCGCCTCGCACAGGCACACACCCGAGATCGCGCAGCAGCTCGCGATCGCGGCCGGCGCGCCCGTCGGGCTGACCTTCACGCCGCACCTCGTCCCGATGACGCGCGGCCTGCTCGCCACCGTGTATCTCGAGATGACCGAGCCGCTCACCACCTCCGACCTCGTCGAGCTCTACACGGAGCGCTACTCCGGCGAGCCGTTCGTCACCGTCCACCCCGCCGGTCGCATGCCCTCCACTGCCGAGGTGCGCGGCAGCAATCGCGCGCACATAGGCGTCGCCGCCGACGAGGACGCCGGCACGATCGTCGCCGTGTGCGCGATCGACAACCTCGGCAAGGGCGCGGCGGGACAGGCCGTGCAGTGCGCGAACCTGACGCAAGGCCTCGCCGAGACGGCGGGCCTCGACTTCCCCGCGGCGGTGGTGTAGCCGATGGAGCCTCGGTTCGCACAGGTCGAGGGGGGCGTCACGGCCGCGAAGGGGTTCTTCGCGTCCGGCGTCTCCGCGGGTCTCAAGAAGTCCGGCAAGCCCGACGTCGCTCTCATCGCGGCAGCGCGCGCCGTACCCTCGGCCGTCGTCACCACGACGAACAGTGTCGTGGCCGCCCCCGTGATCGTGACGCGCGAGAGCCTCGCGTCGGGCCTGTGCCGCGCGATCGTCGTCAACGCGGGCAACGCCAACGCGTGCACGGGCGCGCGGGGGCTCGCGGACGCGCGCGAGACGGCCTCGGCACTGGCGGGGCTCCTCGGATGCGCACCGGGCGAGGTGGCCGTCGCGTCCACCGGGGTCATCGGGGTGCCCATGCCGATGCAGCTACTGCTCTCCGGCGTGAGCGACGCATACGATGCTCTGTCGGCGGACGCGGGCGGCGACGCCGCCGCGGCGATCATGACGACCGACACCTTCCCGAAAGAGTGCGCGGTCATCGTCGAGGCCGCGGGAAGGCGCTACACCGTGGGCGGTATGGCCAAGGGCTCGGGCATGATCCAGCCGAACATGGCGACGATGCTCGCCTTCGTGACGACAGACGCTCCGTTCACGCCGGAAGCCTGTGCCGCCGCTCTGAAGGATGCGGTGGTGAGGACCTTCAACCGCATCACGGTGGACAGCGACACCTCCACGAACGACATGTGCCTGCTGATGGCTTCGGGAGACGCGGGCGGCGCCGCGATCGGGCCCGGCGACCCGGCCTTCTCGCCCATCGCGGCCGCCGTGGAGACCGTCTGCGGCGAGCTGGCGCGGATGGTGGTGCGCGACGGCGAGGGCGCCACGAAGCTCATCGCCGTGACCGTCGGCGGCGCCGAGACCGAGCCCGACGCGCTGGCCGCCGCGTTCTCGATCGCGAACTCGCCGCTGTTCAAGGCAGCCGTCTTCGGCGGCGACGCGAACTGGGGCCGGGTCGCGCAGTCGCTGGGCAAGTCCTCGGCCTCAGTCGACCCAGGCCGGTTCGACATCGTCTTCGCCGGCATCCTCACATGCAAGGACGGCACCGCCGTTCCCTTCGACGAGGACGCGACCGCGGAGGCGCTATCGCAAGCCGAGGTGGAGGTGGAGGTCGACCTGCACCTCGGCGAAGGCGAGGCCACGGTGTGGACGTGCGACCTGACGTACGACTACGTCCGCATCAACGCCGACTACCGGAGCTGACGGGAGCGAGACCATGGAGGACCTGCTGCAGAAGGCTCGGACGCTCACCGAGGCGCTGCCCTACATCAAGCGCACGTGGGGCAAGACCGTCGTGATCAAGTACGGTGGCGCCGCGATGACGGATCCCGCCTTGCGCGACATGGTCGCGAGCGACGTCGTGCTGATGAAGCTCGTCGGCATCAACCCCGTCATCGTGCACGGGGGCGGGCCGGAGATAACGGGCTACATGGAACGCCTCGGCATGCCCGTGCGCTTCGTGGACGGCCTGCGCGTCACCGACGACGCCGCGATGGAGGTCGTCAAGATGGTGCTGGTCGGCAAGGTGAACAAGGAGCTCGTGGCGGCGATCAACATGCACGGCCGGCTCGCTGTCGGCATCGCGGGGGACGACGGCAGTCTCATATCGGCAGCGCAGGTCTCCGCAGAGCTCGGCAGGGTGGGCGAGGTGAGAGCGATCGACACCACCGTCGTCGACAACCTCATCGACGACGGCTTCATCCCGGTCATCGCGTCCGTGGGGGCGGGAGACGGCGGCGGGAGCTACAACATCAACGCTGACGCGGTCGCCGTCGCGATGGCGTCGGCCCTCGGCAGTGAGAAGGTCATCTTCCTCACGGACGTCGACGGGGTGTACCGCGACTTCGCGGACAAGGGTTCGCTCATCTCCGCGCTCTCGCTGCCCGAGGCGCACGGCATGGTCGCTTCCGGGGAGCTGGGAGCGGGCATGATACCGAAGGTCCAGGCGTGCATCGACGCGCTGGAGGCCGGTGTGGAGCGCGCGCATATCCTCAACGGGACGGTCCCGCACGCGCTCCTGCTCGAGGTCTACACCGACGCCGGCGTCGGCACGATGATCACGCGCGACGGCGGGGCTTAGGAGGCGGTGTAGACCATGGGTGACGTCCTTAGCAAGACACAGGAGCTCGACGCGGCGTTCCACATGCCGACGTACGCGCGCAAGCCGGTGATGTTCGTGCGCGGCAACGGCATGCGGCTGTACGACGACTCGGGCAAGGAGTACCTCGACTTCGTCTCGGGCATCGGCGCGGTCAACCTCGGCCATGCGCATCCGGCGGTGGCCAAGGCGGTCACCGAGCAGATGAACAAGCTCGTGCAGGTGTCCAACCTGTACTACGTCGAGCATCGCGACGAGCTCGCCGAAGTGCTGGTCGGGCTCCTCGGCGGGAAGCGCAAGGTGTTCTTCGCGAACTCCGGCGCCGAGGCCAACGAGGGCGCGATCAAGCTGGCGCGGAAGTGGGGCAAGTCGCACCGGGGCGACGAACGCGTCGGCATCGTCACTGCGGCGCGCAGCTTCCACGGCCGCACGCTCGCCACGCTCGCCGCTACTGGGCAGCCGTCGAAGCAGGAGGCGTTCGAGCCGCTGCCGCCCGGGTTCACGCACGTGCCCCTGAACGACCTCCGCGCGATGGACGCCGCGGTCGGCGAGAAGACGTGCGCCGTCATGCTCGAGCCCATCCAGGGCGAGGGCGGCGTCTACCCGTGCATGCCCGGATACCTCGCCGAGGTGCAGCGGCTGTGCCGCGAGCGCGACGTGCTGCTCATCCTGGACGAGGTGCAGACCGGGTTCTTCCGCACCGGCGCCGCCTTCGCTCACCAGCGCGAGGAGTATCGCGCGGACCCGGACATCGTGACCTGCGCGAAGGCGATGGCGAACGGCCTGCCGATAGGCGCCGTGGTCGCGAAGGCCGAGGTCGCCGAGGCGTTCGTGCCCGGAGATCACGGCTCGACCTTCGCGGGCGGGCCTGTGCTGTGCGCCGCGGCACTGGCGACGATAGGCGCGCTGATCGGCGAGGACCTCGGCGGCAACGCCGAGAGGGCGGGCGAGTACCTCAAGACCCAGCTCAACGCCATGGCGGCCGACACGCAGCAGATCGACGAGATCCGCGGCAGCGGTCTCATGCTTGCAGCGCAGTTCGGGGAGCCCCGCGCGCAGGAGGTCGCGGCGGCCGCTCTCGACAAAGGGCTCGTGCTCAATGCGATAGGGCCGCATATATTGCGATTCCTACCGCCCCTAGTGTGCGGAAAGGCCGAAGTAGATGCACTTCTGGACGCTCTTCATGCGATACTGACCGAAGCGGCCACGTGCTGAGGCCGACCCGGGAAGGGGAGAAGTTGCTGGCCGGAACCGACATCCTGACGCTCGGCGAGCTCACGCCCGCCGACGTGCGCGCGGTGATCGACCTCGCGAAGCAGCAGAAGGCCGCGTGGGAAGCAGGCGACCGCTCACGTCCCCTGGCTGGCAAGGCGGCCGCGCTCATCTTCATGAAGCCGTCGATGCGCACTCGCGTGAGCTTCGAGGTGGCTTGTGGCCGCCTCGGCCTGCAGCCCGTGGTGCTCGGCCCGGGCGACGCGTTCTCCCGCGGCGAGACGCTCGAGGACACGACGCGCGTGCTCGAGCGCTACGCCGACGTGATCGTCATCCGCACTTTCGACCAGGCCGAGGTGGGGCGGATCGCGGAAGTCGCGAACGTGCCGGTCGTCAACGCGCTCACCGACGACTACCATCCCTGCCAGATCCTGGCGGACCTGCTCACGATAGAGGAGCACCTCGGCAGACTGCCGGGGATCAAGCTCGCGTACGTCGGGGACGGCAACAACATCGCCAACACACTTCTGCTGGGGTGTCCCCTGGCGGGAGTCGACCTGACCGTGGCGACGCCCGCGGGCTACGAGCCGCTGTCGAAGGCCGTGGCGGACGGGGAGCGCGTCGCCGCCTCCACGGGCACGGCGCTCACCCTCACGCACGATCCCGTCGAGGCCGTGCGCGGCGCCGACGTGGTCGTGACGGACACGTGGACCTCGATGGGGCAGGAGGCGGAGCACGACGAACGCCTCGAGGCATTCCACGGGTTCCAGGTCACGCCTGAGCTGATGTCGTTCGCCTCGGCCGAGGCGCTGTTCATGCACTGCATGCCGGCGCATCGCGGCGAAGAGGTCGTGTCAGCCGTCATCGACGGGCCGCGGTCGGTCATCATCGACGAGGCGGCGAACCGGCTCCACGCGCAGAAGGCGCTGTTGACACTGGTCGTCGGATAGGAAGCCAAGCGATGAGAAAGCGCGTGAGCAGGCAGGAAGAGATCCGCAAGGTCGTCCGTCGCGAGCGCATACGCACGCAGCGCGACCTCGTCGACCGGCTGCAGGCGATCGGCTACGTGTGCACTCAGGCCACCATCTCGCGCGACATCTCCGAGATGGGGCTGAGGAAGCTTCCCGAGGGCGTCTACGTCCTGTCCGAGGACCTCCACCTGCAGCGGATGATCTCCGACCTCGTCGTCAACATCGTGCGCTCAGACAACCTCGTCCTCGTGAAGGCGCAGGCCGGCACGGCCTCGGGTGTCGCGGCCGCGCTCGATCGCGCCGAGCTGCCCGAGGTCCTCGGCTCCATCGCGGGTGACGACACCATACTCGTGATCGCGAACAACGGCGCCGACGCCGTCCAGCTCGTCGACCATCTCGAGAAGTTCCGCGGCAACCCGTAAGGACGGTCGCGTCCGCACAGGAAGGAAGGCAAGCAGCACGTGAGCAAGGAGAAGTGCGTCCTCGCATATTCGGGCGGGCTCGACACGTCCGTCGCGATCAAGTGGCTCGCCCAGGAGAAGGACCTCGACGTCGTCGCGCTGGCGGTCGACGTCGGACAGGAGCGGCAGGATCTCGAGTTCGTGCGCCAGAAGGCGCTCACGATCGGCGCGGTGGAGTCGATAGTGAAAGACGTCCGCGAGGAGTACGTCGAGGAGTTCCTCAGCAGGTGCCTCAAGGCGAACGCGCTCTACGAGAACAAGTATCCGCTGCTCTCGGCGATGTCGCGTCCGATCATCGTGAAGCACCTGGTCGAGGAGGCGCATCGCGTCGGGGCGAAGTATGTCGCGCACGGGTGCACCGGCAAAGGCAACGACCAGGTGCGCTTCGAGGTCGGCATCGCCGCGCTCGATCCGGATATCCAGGTCCTGGCGCCGGTGCGCGACTGGGAGTTGAAGACGCGCGAGCAGGAGATGGACTACGCGAAGGCGCACGGGATCCCGGTCCCGACCACGAAGGCGTCGCCGTACTCGATCGACGACAACCTCTGGGGCCGGGCCATCGAGTGCGGCGTGCTAGAGGATCCGTGGGTCGAGCCCCCGGCGGACATCTACACGCTGACGGCGGATGCGCGCGGCGACGGATGCGGCGAGGCCGAGTACGTCGAGCTGTCGTTCGCGGCGGGGATGCCCGTGGCGCTCGACGGCGAGCTCAAGAGCTTCCACGAGATCATCGACTCGATGAACGAGGTCGCCGGCAAGCACGGGTTCGGCCGGATCGACATGATCGAGAACCGCCTCGTCGGCCTGAAGAGCCGGGAGATCTACGAGGTCCCCGGAGCGCTGACCCTCATCGCGGCGCACAAGGCGCTGGAGGACCTGTGTCTCGAGCGCGAGCTGCTGCACTTCAAGCTCGGCATGGAGCAGAAGTGGGCCGAGCTGGTGTACTGCGGCCTGTGGTACTCCCCGCTCAAGGAGGCGCTCGACGGTTTCATCGAGACCACACAGAAGCTGGTGACCGGCGACGTCCGCCTGCGCTTCTTCAAGGGCAGCTGCGTGGTCGTCGGCCGCCGCAGCGAGTACTCGCTTTACGACTACGACCTTGCGACGTACGACGCGACCGACACCTTCGACCACAAGGCCGCGAAGGGCTTCATCGACCTGTGGGGCCTTCCCACGAAGGTCTGGGCACGGCAGCGCCGCAAGGTCGGCAAGGAAGGCGAGGTGTAGCGTGGCGGAAGCGAAGACGCCTTGGGGCGGTCGCTTCAGCAAGCCGATGGACGAGTTCATCGTCGAGTTCGGCGCGTCGTTGCCCGTGGACAAGCGCCTGTGGGAAGAGGACATCCGCGGGTCGGCCGCATGGGCGAAGATGCTCGGTGACCGCGGCATCATCACGGCCGAGGAAGCCAAGAAGCTCGTGCGGGGTCTCGCCAAGGTCCGATCCGAGATCGAGGCAGGCGAGTTCGTGTACGACGCCGCCGACGAGGACATCCACATGGCGGTGGAACGCCGTCTCACCGAGATCGTCGGCGCGGTGGGCGGGAAGCTGCACACCGGCCGGTCCCGGAACGACCAGGTGGCACTCGACACGCGGATGTACGTGAAGCGCACCGCACTCGACCTTGCGCGCGCCCTCACTGCGCTGCGCGGCACGCTCGTGCGTCTCGCCGAGGAGCATCTGGACGTCATCATGCCCGGCTACACCCACATGCAGCGCGCGCAGCCGGTGCTCCTCTCGCACCACCTGCTCGCCTACTACTGGATGTTCTCGCGCGACGTGGGGCGCATGCGCTCCGCGTTCGTGTCCGCCGACGTGATGCCGTTGGGAAGCGCGGCGCTCGCGGGGACCACGTTCCCGATCGACCGTGCGGCGCTCGCCGCCGAGCTCGCCTTCGGCTCCATGGCGGAGAACTCGATGGACGCGGTGTCGGACCGGGACTTCGTGCTCGACCTCGTGTACGCGTGCTCGGTGACGATGATG
Organism: Coriobacteriia bacterium; assembly: GCA_036504755.1. Taxonomy (GTDB): domain Bacteria; phylum Actinomycetota; class Coriobacteriia; order Anaerosomatales; family JAJZPX01; genus JAJZPX01. The sequence goes on along the minus strand of DASXUP010000007.1, from coordinate 118,440 downwards.
CACCTCACGCGGGTGTGCGAGGAGCTCGTGCTCTGGTCGTCGCAGGAGTTCGCGTTCATCGCGATCGACGACGCATACGCGACCGGCAGTTCGATCATGCCTCAGAAGAAGAACCCCGACGTAGCCGAGCTGGTGCGCGGCAAGTCGGGCCGCGTCTTCGGCGACCTCACGGCGCTGCTCGTCGTGATGAAGGGCCTGCCGCTCGCGTACGACAAGGACATGCAGGAGGACAAGGAGGCGGCGTTCGACGCGGCCGACACGCTCCAGGCTTGTGTCCGCGCCGTCGACGGGATGATCGGCAGCATGCGCGTGGACGCCGGGCGCATGCGCCGCGCCGCCGAGGGCGGCTTCATGGCCGCCACCGACCTGGCCGACTACCTCGCGGGCAAGGGCGTGCCCTTCCGCGAGGCGCACGAGGTGGTCGGGAAGCTGGTGGCCACCCTGGAAGCGTCGGGACGCTCGCTCGGGGAGCTGACGATGGACGACCTGAAGTCGGCGTCGGACGACTTCGACGAGGATGCGCTGGGGATCGTAGAGGTGGAGCAGGTCATCCAGCGGCGGCAGAGCGCGGGAGGCACCAACCGCGACCGAGTGCGGCAGCAGCTGCAGGCCGCCCGCAAGGCACTCGCGGCCGACGACGCGGCGTTCGAGCAAGCGGCGGGTTCGTAGCGATCGGGAGGGCTTTATGCCCGAGTTGGACAACGCCGCGATCGCCGGCATCCTCGACACGATGGGTGACCTGCTCGAGGTCTCCGGCGCCGACAAGTTCCGCTTCCTCAGCTACCACAAGGCGGCGCACTCGATCCGGGCGTGGCCGGAGCCGCTGTCCACCCTCGCTCAAGAGGAGCGCCTCACCGACGTGCCCGGCGTCGGCAAGAAGCTCGCCGCGTCGATCGCCGAGATTCTCGAGTCGGGCACGTTCGAAGAATACGAGCAGCTCAAGGCCACGTTCACCCCGACGCTCGTGCGGCTGATGGACGTGCCGGGCCTCGGCCCGAAGCGCGCCCGCCTGCTGCACGATACGCTCGGCGTCGCGACCATCGATGACCTGGAGCGAGCGATCGCGGACGGGAGCATCCTCGGGGTACCCGGTTTCAAGGACAGAACGGTCGCCGCGATAGCCGCGAACCTCGAGCACGCGAAGAAGCACGGTGAGCGGATGCTGCTCATGGACGCGCTCCCACTCGCCGTGCGGATAGCCGAAGAACTGCTCGCACTGCCCGGCGTCGAGCAGGCGCAGCCGGCGGGCAGCATCCGGCGCTGGGAGCCGACGGTCGGCGATATCGACTTGATCGCGTCCGCCGCCGATCCGCGCGCCGTGCACGAGTCGATCCGCGCGCTGCCGCTCGTGGCGCGCATCCTCGCTGGCGGAGAGAGCAAGACGAGCGTGCTCACCACCAGCGGCCGGCAGGCCGACATCCGGGTGGTGACGCCGGAGCAGTACGGTGCGGCGCTCCAGTACTTCACCGGCAACAAGCAGCACAACGTGCGGTTGCGGCAGATCGCGAAGAAGCGCGGTCTGAAGGTCAACGAGTACGGCGTGTTCCGGGTGAAGGACGACAGACGCGTGGCGGGCGACACCGAGGAGAGCGTGTACGAGGCACTCGGCATGGACGTCCCGCCGCCGGAGATGCGTCTGGCCTCTGGCGAGATCGAAGCCGCGCTCGAGCACCGGCTACCCGATCTCGTCACGCTCGCCGACGTTCGCGGGGACCTGCATGCCCACACGACGTCGACCGACGCGAAGTCCACGCTCGAAGAGAACCGCGCGATGGCGGCGGCGCTGGGCTACGAATACATCGCGGTCACCGATCATGCCTACGACCTGCGGATGGTCCGTGGACTGTCGGTCGAGCAGCTCGAGGAGCAGTGGGCGCATGTGGACCGGCTCAACGCCGAGGGGGACGGTCCGTACGTACTCAAGGGGATCGAGCTCAACATCGGTCCGGAAGGTGGAGTGGACTATACGGCCGACGTGCTCGCGCGGTTCGACCTGTGCATCGCGTCGATCCACGCCGGCATGCGCGAGTCGCGCGAACGCGTGACGCGGCGGATGCTCACCGCGATGGAGAACCCTTACGTCGACGTCATCGGGCACTGCACCGGACGCATCCTCGGCAGGCGCGACCCCATGGATCTCGACATGGAGGCCGTGCTGCGCCGTGCGGGCGAGACAGGCACGATCATGGAGATCAACAGCTACCCTGACCGGCTGGACCTCTCCGCCGAGCACATCCGCGTGGGCCGCCGTTTCGGCGTGCGCTTCGCCCTCGGGACGGACGCCCACCGCGCGGAGCAGATGCGATTCATGCCGTACGGTGTGGCGACGGCGCGCCGGGGGTGGGTGTCGCCGGACGAGCTGCTCAACGCCCAGCCGCTCGGCGTCCTGCGCACGTGGCTCAAGCACTCGCGAGCGTGACGCTTATGCGCCGCCCTTGCCCTGGTATACAATCGCTGCGCCATGGGCTTCGATCTCCACTCCGCGGCTCTCCTGCCGCCGCACTTCTTCGAACGCGACACGGTCACCGTCGCGCGGGAGCTGCTCGGTAAGGTCCTGGTAAGCATCGCCGGCGACACTCCGGCAGGAGGGCGGATCGTCGAGACGGAGGCGTATCTCGGGCCGGGCGATCCCGGCTCTCACGCGTACCGGGGCATGACACCCCGGACGAGCGTGATGTTCGGACCGCCTGGGAGGGTGTACGTCTATTTCGCATACGGCAACCACCACATGCTGAACCTCATCACCGAGAGCGACGGTGTGGCCGGCGGTGTACTCGTTCGCGCCATCGAGCCGCTCTTCGGCATAGGGGTGATGGAGCGGCGGCGCAAGGGGAGACCGCTGGCGGAGCTCACGAACGGGCCGGGTAAGCTGGCAGCCGCGCTCGGAGTGGACCTGAGCGACTACGGCAGCGTGCTCGGTACCGGTCGCCTCGCCGTCTACGGCGCGCCTCGTCCGCCGGAGCCCGTCGCGGCATCCGGCCGGGTCGGCTTGTCCGCCGGCTGGGACGAGCCGCTTCGCTTCTATCTGGAAGGGAACCCGTTCGTGTCGAAGGGCAGCACCGGGCCGCCGAGGAAGCCGCGGGCCGTGGGAGAGAAGGAGTCCTAGGTGAAGCTGGGAGAGATCTATCGCCATTGCGTCGAGAAGGGCATGGCCGAGGACGAGCGCGGCCACGAGGAGCTTCAGCGCCTGTTGGACGACGCTCGCAAGGCCTACGAGAAGCTGGACGAGGACGACAAGGACTTCTTCGACACCGAGCGTCTCGCCAACCCGTACTCGGACACGCGCATCGTCGTGGGAGACCCCGATCTCGACGTGCGGGCCCTGATCGCGGGCATCGACATGCAGGTCGGCGAGGTGATGCTGGCGGACCGCCTCCGCGAGAAGGGCGAGCCGATCGATCTCATCCTCGCTCACCACCCGGAGGGCCCGGGGTTCGCGAACCTCGACCAGGTGATGTACATGCAGGCGGACCTGTGGCACGCGCAAGGCGTCAGGCTCGGCGCGGCCGACGCGCTCATCGCTCCGCGGGCAGAGGAGATCCGGCGCCGCCTGTTACCGCACAACCACTACCAGGCCGTGGACGCCGCGAGGCATCTCGGCTTCGCTTCGATGTCGTGTCACACGCCGGCCGACAACTCGGTGAACCGCTTCGTGCAGCGCCATCTGGAGGAGCGGCAGCCTCGGACCCTGGGCGATGTCGTGAAGTCGCTGCGCGGGATCCCGGAATACGCGGACGCCGCGCGAAAGGGCTACGGCCCGCAGATCGTCCTGGGGTCGGAGGGCCGCCGTGCCGGCCGGATGGTCGCGGACATGACGGGTGGCACCGAAGGGCCGGCGGGCGCACTGGAGAAGCTGTCCGAGGCTGGAGTGGACACGCTGGTCGGCATGCACTACTCCGAGGAGCACAGGAAGCGTGCCGAGGAGCTGAACCTGGCGCTCGTCGTCGCCGGGCACATCAGTTCCGACACGCTCGGGATGAACCTCGTCCTGGACGGCATCGAAGCGGCTGGAGTGCGCATCATCTGCACGTCGGGGATGATCCGCGTAAGCCGCGCCTAGCTGCTCCGGAAAAGAGAACGCCCGGTCCGTCGGACCGGGCGTTCTCTTCTTCCTAGGGACTACCGGTCCCGGTTCCCGGAGGGCTCGGGGGAGGGACGGGCGTCGGTGGGGCCGGCGGCTTCGGGGGCGTCGTTCCCTTCGGTGCGGGAACGATCTTCGGCTTCAGCGGCTTGGGCTGGTCCGCGTGCGGGCGGGACCACGAATCCTTCCACATGTAGTCCGGCTTGCCGGCGGATGCGAAATCGGCGGCGGACTGCCCGTTGAGCACGGTCGACATGAACTCGGCCCAGATCGGGGCGGCGAGGGTGCCGCCGAAGCCGCGCTCGCCGTGAACGTCCTCCATCGCCCGCTCGGTGGTGAAGCCGACCCACACGGACGTGACGAGTTGCGGGGTATACCCGACGAACCACGCGTCGCGGTAATTCTCCGAGGTGCCCGTCTTGCCCGCGGCGGGTCTGCCGATCTCGGCCGCCGTGCCGGTGCCGCCCGTTATGACATGCTCGAGCACCTGGGTCGCCGCATACGCGACCTCGGGAGAGATCGCCTGCTTGCGCTGCGGCTTCCCGTCGTACATCACTTTGCCGTCGGGACCTACCACCTTCAGTATGCCCGTCGCCTTCGCATGCACGCCGTTCGCGGCTAGAGTGCCGTAAGCGGACGCCATCTCGAGCGGCGTGCAGTTCTGCGTGCCGAGGGTGATGGACGGATATGCCGGGATCGAACTCGTGATGCCCATCCGCTTGGCGGTCGCGGCCACCTCGGCTGCGCCGAGTTCCTGGATCAGCCTCGCGAAGACGCAGTTCACGGACTTCGCGGTGGCTTCCTCGAGGCTTATGTAGCCCTGGCCCTTGCCCTCGCTGTTGTAGACCACCCAGTCGGGGGCGCCGCGCCCTCCCGGGATGACCGCCGGCGAGCCGGAGTCGAACGCGCGATACGGCGGGATCCCCTTCTCGAGGGCCGTGACCAGCGTGAACATCTTGAACGAAGAGCCCGGCTGCCTCTTGCCCTGCGCCGCCAGGTTGAACTTGCTCTTGTTGAAGTCTCGGCCGCCGACCATGGCCTTGATGTAGCCCGTCCTCGGGTCGATCGACACTAAGGCGACCTCGGGATCCCCGCGATCGTTCAAGTGGTCGTTCCGCGCCTTCTCCGCGACACGCTGCATGCGCGTGTCTATCGTCGTGAAGATCTTGAGCCCGCCCTTGAACACGACCGAGGTCCCGTACATGTCCTGCAGTTGCTTCTTGACGTAGGCGACGAAGTACGGGCAGTCGTAGATCCCGTCCTTCGTCTCCGGCGCGGACTTGAAGCGCAGCTTCTCCGCGACTGCCGCGTGGTATTCCTCGGCCGTGATGAAGTGCTGATCCAGCATCTTCGCGAGCACCCAGTGCTGGCGTTCGGTGGCTCGCGCCCGGTTCTCCTTGAAGAGCGGGCTGAGACGCCGCGGGGACTGCGGGAGGCCGGCGAGCATCGCCGCCTCGGCGATCGTGAGTTCCTTCGCCGACTTGTTGAAGTAGTGCTTGGATGCCGCCTCCGCGCCGTATGCGCCGTCGCCGAAATACACGGTGTTGAGGTACATCGCGAGGATCTCGTCCTTGCTGTAACGCTTCTCCAACTCCTGTGCGAGGTAGATCTCGCGTATCTTGCGGGCGACCGTCACTTGCGTGGCCTCATGCGACAGGACGGTCTGCCGGATGTACTGCTGCGTGAGGGTGGAGGCTCCCTCCTTCGCGCTGCCGGCGACTATGTCCTTCACCACCGCTCGGACGATGCCGTACACGTCGTAGCCCTGGTGCTGATAGAAGCGCTCGTCCTCGACCGCGACCACACCTCTTCTCAGGTGCGGCGAGATGTCCGTGAGCGGGACGACCTCGCGGTTCTCGAGGAACAGACGAGCGATCAGCTTCCCGTCGGCGGAGTATATCTTCGTGGCCTGCGCCACCTTGGTCTGCGTGGCGTCGGGAAGGTCCTGGAGCCATGACTGGACGACGGCGAAGCCGAGCGTGGTCCCGACGCCGCTGAGCAGCAGCAGCGTCGCGATCGTCAGCAGGAGGATCCTGAGCAGTATGCGCGGCTTCTTGTGCCGGTGCATAAGTATCCGCCGCGATGCCATCCGGCGTGTCTCCTATCGGGATGTCTGCTATCGTTCCGGCGTGGCGGCGCCCTCGACGGTCCGCCGGCACCCTCTACATACACGCCGACCGGGTACGCATATTCTCGTACGTATCCATGTTTAACGGAAGTGTTACCTCCCATGGGCGAGCGGCACACCCACGCACCCGAACTGCTCGCGCCGGCCGGCGGCCGCGACGCGTTCGTCGCGGCGGTCGCGAACGGTGCGGATGCCGTGTACCTCGGTATGAAGGAGCTCAACGCCAGGCGAGGTGCCGAGAACTTCACGCTGGAGCAGCTCTCGGAGGCCGCACGCTACGCTCACCTGCGTGGACGGAAGGTCTACCTCACCGCGAACATCTTGGTGCTGGAGCACGAGATGCAAACGGCGCTCCATTCCGTCTCCGACGCGTGGGAGGCCGGTGTCGACGCGGTGATCGTGCAGGACCTCGGCCTGATGCGCCTCATCCGTCGCGAGCTCCCCGACGTGCGCGTCCACGCGTCGACCCAACTGAACGCGCACAACGCCGCCTCCGTCGAGGCACTGGCCGATCTCGGTGTCGCGCGTGTCACGCTGGCACGTGAGACGAGCGTCGGCGAGATCGCGGCCATGGCGGCGGCGTCGAGGGTCGAGCTGGAGAGCTTCGTGCACGGCGCGCTGTGCTTCTGCTACTCGGGGCAGTGCCTGATGTCGTCCGTCATCGGCGGGCGCTCGGCGAACCGGGGGCTGTGCGCGCAACCTTGCAGGCTTCCCTACCAGCTCGTCGACGAGCGCGGTCACGAGACCGTCTGCCCCGGCGCCTTCCTTCTCTCGCCCAAGGACCTCGCAGGCATCACCGTGCTGCCCGACCTGGTGCGCTCGGGCGTGTCGGCGCTGAAGATCGAGGGCCGCATGAAGAGTGCGGAGTACGTCGCCCTCGTCACGGGCGTCTACCGCGCGGCCCTCGACCGCGCCGCTGCCGACCCCGACGCCTTCGCGGTGACGGCCGCCGAGTGGGGGACGCTCGAGGAGGCCTTCAGCCGAGGCTTCACCGAGGGCTCGCTGACGGGGAAGTCGCAGGCGGAGCGCATGAGCTGGCGGCGGCCGAACAACCGCGGCGTCCCGGTCGCGCGCATCGCTTCGATGTCCGCGGGCCGCGCGACCCTGGCGCTCGACCGGGCGCTCGACGCGGAGGACACGATAGAGGTGTGGACGGGGCGGGGACGGTTCGCACAGCGTGCGGGCCGGATGACCGTCGCCGGGAAGCCCGCGCCGGTCGCGCCCGCCGGCGCCCGAGCCGAGCTCGAGCTCGAGCAGACGGCCAACGCGGGGGACCGGGTGTTCCGCGTGGCGAACGCGTCGCTGCTGGACGCGGCGCGCCGCACATACGCCCATCCCAGGCAGACGGTGCCGCTCGAGATCGCGGTGGTCGTGCGCGCGGGTCTGCCTCTGACGATCACGGCGAGCGCCGCCGGCTCGACCGCCACGGCTACCGGTCCGGTGGTCGAGCTCGCGCGCACGAAGCACGTGACGGCCGAGGAGGTCATGGAGCACGTCGGGCGCCTGGGCGGGACTCCGTACGTCGCGGACGCATGGCAGCTCGAGATCGACCCTGCGGCCGGCATCGGCTTCTCGACGCTGCACGCTGTGCGCCGGGACGCGCTCGAGGCGCTCGACGCAGCGCGGCTCGCACCCTGGACGGAGCGCGCGCCGCGCCGGCCGCGTATCGAGAGCCCGTCCGGGCGCGAACGGGTCGTGCGGGCCGGGCCGCCCGAGCTCGTGGCCTCCGTGGCGTCGCTCGAGGCGGCGCGGGCTTGTCTCGACAGCGGTGCCGACCGGGTCCTGCTCGCCGTCGCGCACGTCGGGCCCTCTGTCCCGCTGCCGGCCGGCGTCGAGCCGCTGCTGCCCCGCGTCGTCCACGAAGCGGAGCTTCCCGGGCTTCTGGGCTGGACGCACGGCGCGAAGCGCGTGACGACGGGGAACCTCGGCGTGCTGGCGATGCTGGCGTCACAGGGCATCCGCACGGACGCCGATTGGGGGCTCAACGTCGTCAACCCATGGGCGGCCGAGACGCTGGCCGACCTCGGCGCCGGGATGCTGTGGGCGTCGCCCGAGCTCAACGGCCGCCAGCTTGCCGCGCTCGCGGGCGGCTCTTCGCTGCCGGTCGGCGCGCTCGTGTTCGGCCGGTTGGAGCTCATGGTCGCCGAGCACTGCGTCATCGCCGCCGGCCGCGACTGCGACCGCTCGTGCCTCGGCTGTGCCCGCCGAGCGCGACGATGGAGGCTGCGCGACGCCAAGGGCTACGAGTTCCCGGTGACCACCGACGTCGCCGGGCGCAGCCGCGTCTACAACGCGGTCACGCTCGACCTCTCGCGCTCGGTGCGCGAACTCGCGGAGGCGCGCCTGGCCGCCGTCCGGCTCGAGCTGGAGACCTCGAGTGCCGAGGAGGCCGCGGAAGCGGTCGGAGCGTGGCGCCGAGTGCTGGAGGAGGCCGAGGCAGGCATGCCCGCTCCGGCCTCGCCGCTGGTCGAGCCCGCGACGACCGGGCACTTCTACCGCGGCGTGCGCTGAGCCCTACTTCAAGTGGATGGTGCGCGCGGTCGAACCGGACCGCCCCGCCGAGTCGGTGACGCGTAGCGTGACCACGTACTTACCCTTGGTGGCGTACGCGTGCGTCGCGGCGCGCCCCGAGCCCGTGGTGCCGTCGCCGAAATCCCACGCGAACTTCAGCGAGCCTTGGCCCGCCGAGGGCGAGCCGTCGAAGACGACCGTGAACGAACTGCCGCCGAAGGTCGAAGTGAACGCAGCCGTGGGCCGCGCCGATGTCTGTCCGCCCGCGCCCGCGATCGCGATGGTCACGGTCGAGTCCTGTGGCGCCAGCGTGCCGGCCGCCGGGTCCTGCGACGTCACGGTGCCCGAGGTCGCGCTGCTGCCTGCTGCCTCGACTGCCGCTACGCCGAAGCCGGCCTTCTTGAGCGCCGCCTCGGCCGCGCCGCGCGTGAGACCGATGACGGCAGGGACCGCGACCTTGGGAGGGCCCGAGTGCAAGCCGCAAGGCTTAGGCAGCGCGTCCGAGAGGAAAAGGCCCTCGCCCTTTCGGGGACAGTAGTCGGTCGCGGCGAGCCCGGTATCCAGGCAGATCGTCTCCGTCGTGAGCCCGGAGGCCGGCACCGGGAAATCGCTCTTGGGCGTCCCTGTCAGCGCCTTCTTCATGAAGAGCGACCAGATCTGCGCGGGGAACGAGCCGCCCGTGACCTTGCGCCCGTGGACCGAGGTCATCTCCTTGGCCGCGTCGGGGTAACCGACCCAGACAGCGGCGGATAGTTGCGGTGTGTAGCCCGCGAACCATGCGTCGCGATACGCCTGGGTCGTCCCGGTCTTCCCCGCGGCCGGCCGTCCGATCTCCGCCGAGGTGCCCGTGCCCCGCGCGATCACTCCCTTGAGTATGTCGGTCGTGAGATAGGCGACCGCGGCGGTGACGGCGCGCTGTGGCTTCACTTCGCCGGCGAGCAGCACCGTCCCTCCGGCGTCCCTCACCTCGGCGATGCCGTGCGCCGGCATGGCCACGCCGCCGTTCGCCAACGTGCCGTACGCCGATGCCATCTCCAGCGGCGAGACGCCCTGCTCCAAGCCGCCCAGGGCGATCGCGGGCAGGGGCCTCACCGGCGTGAGGATGCCGAGAGCATGCGCGGCGTCGACGACCTTCTGCGGTCCGATCTGGAGGATGAGCTGCGCGAAGACGGAGTTCACCGACCTCTCTGCGGCTTCGCGGAGGCGCATCGGCCCCGTTCGGTCTCCACCGGCGCCCGTGACCTTCCACGCCGTCGTGGAGCCCTGCGGCATGAGCTCGACCGGTCCCGACTCGAAGGTCTGCTCGGGCGATACGCCGTTCTGCAAGGCCGCGGCCAGGACGAACGGCTTGAACGCCGAGCCGGGCTGGCGATGGCCCTGCACCGCCACGTTGTACTGCTGGGTGTCGAAGTCCGAGCCTCCGACCATCGCCCGTACCTCGCCCGTCGCCGGCTCGATGGCGACGAGCGCGGCGGACGGGTCGCCCTTGCGATCGAGCGTGTCAGCCACGGCCTTCTCGGCTGCGCGCTGCATGTCGAGGTCGAGGGTGGTCCGGACCGACAGCCCACCGCGGTACACGAGGTCCGCTCCGAACTTCTCCACCAGCGTGTTCTTCACGTACTCCACGAAGTACGGTGCGACGCCTCCCGCCTTTCGGGGCGATGCCAGCTTGAACGCCTCGGCGTCCGCCTCGGCGAAGGTGGAGGCGTCTATGAAGCCCTGGTCGCGCATCTGCGAGAGCACGACGCGCCGCCGCTTCCTAGCCGCTTCCGGGTCGATGCGCGGTGAATATCGGCCGGGCGACTTGATCACGCCGGCGAGCATCGCCGATTCCGCGACGTCGAGCTTTCCGACGGGTTTCCCGAAATACACCTCGGACGCGCGTTCCACCCCGTACGCTCCATGGCCGAAGTAGATCGTGTTCAGGTACATCTCGAGGATGTGCTCCTTGCTGAAGCGCTTCTCGACCTGGTAGGCGAGCATGGCCTCCTGGACCTTGCGCTTCAGCGTGCGCTCCTGGTTGGTGAACGCGTTCTTGACGTACTGCTGGGTTATGGTCGAGCCACCCTGGGCCTTGCGTCCGAGCACGACGTCGGTCCACAGGGCGCGGCCCGTCGCCCACAGGTCGACGCCCTGATGGCGGTAGAAGCGCTCGTCCTCCGTCGCGACGACGGCGTGCTGCAGGGAGGCGGGCATCTCGGACAGCTTCACGCTCGTCCGGTTCTGCTCCGCGAACAGGTCGGCTATGACCCTGCCCTTCCGGTCCAGCAGGTGCGAGGTCTGGTCGCGTCCGCGCAGGGGCTTTCCCGGGTCGGGAAGCTGGCCGAGCATCGAGGAGTACATCGCGCATCCCACGACGGAGAGCGCCACGACGGCCAGGAGAAGGGCGAGCAGCGCGATCCGCCAGCCCTTGCGGCGTCCGGCGGGTCTCTTCGCGCGCTGTGCGGCCGGCGCCTTCAGCCGAGGCGTCGCGCGCTTCTTCGGCGCGCGTCTCGGCCTACGCGTCCCGCCGGCGCCGCGCGGGTGTGCCGGCGGCTCGTCGCCGGGCTGACGCCGAAGTGGGGGCCGTTCGAATGAGGATCCGTCCATCACACCTGCTCGGATAGGATGAATGCAAGGAGCGCGCAGGGTTTTCTGTGCGCGCGGTGACGTCTCGCCTACATGATAGTATGGCCTGCGAACGGCAGCCGAACGACGATGGAGGTCATGGCGTGCTCTCGCCCGCCGAACAACTCCATAGTATCAAGAGTGGGATCGCCGACCTCGTCCCCGAGGCTGACCTCGCTCGCAAGCTGTCTTCGGGGCGGCCTCTGCGAGTGAAGCTCGGCGTCGACCCCACCGCCCCCGACCTGCACCTCGGCCACGCCGTCCCGTTGCGCAAGCTGCGGCAGTTCCAGGACCTCGGGCACACGGTCGTCCTGATCATCGGCGATTTCACGGCGCTGATCGGGGACCCCTCTGGGCGCAACACCACGCGGCCGCCCCTGTCGAAGGAACAGATCGACGCCAACGCCCAGACATACGTCGACCAGGCGTTCCGCATCCTCGACCCCGAGCGGACCGAGCTCGTGCGGAACTCCGACTGGCTGGCCCCGCTCGGCTTCGCGGAGCTGTTGCGGCTGACGAGTCAGTTCACCGTCGCGCGCATCCTCGAGCGCGACGACTTCCGCAACCGTTACGACAAGCAGCAGCCTATCTCGCTCCACGAGTTCCTGTATCCGATGGCGCAGGCGTACGACTCGGTCGCGATCAAGGCCGATGTGGAGATAGGCGGCACGGACCAGCTCTTCAACCTGCTCGCGGGCCGCGAGCTGATGGAGAAGCTCGGGATGGACCCGCAGGTGGCCCTCACATTGCCGTTGCTCGAGGGCACCGACGGCGTCCAGAAGATGAGCAAGAGCTACGGCAACTACATAGGCCTCACGGACGATGCCGCCGAGATGTTCGGCAAGGTCATGTCGATCCCGGACGCGCTGATGCCCAAGTACTTCCGCCTCGCCACCGCGATGCCGGTGGCGGAGGTGGACGCCTTGGAGAAGGCGCTGGCCTCCGGCGAGTCCGATCCGGCTTCCACGAAGCGCCGGCTGTCGCGCGACATCGTCGCGCTGTACCACGGCGAACCGGCGGCGGATGAGGCGGAAGCCGAGTTCGACCGCGTGTTCAAGGAGCACGCGGCGCCGGAGGAAATGCCCACCTTCGACAAGCTCGCGGTCTTCGCCGCCTATCACGGCAACGATCTTCTGGTCTCCTGGAACGCCGAGGAGCTCTGCTACGTCCCGCGCCTGCTCAAGGAGCTCGGTCTCGTGGCGACGTCCTCCGAGGGCCGTCGCAAGATCGACGAGGGCGGTGTGCGCCGGGGAGGCAAGGCGTTGGCCAAGGGCGCATACGAGATCCCTTGGGGCGACGTGGTCGCGGAGCCGTGGCAAGTGGGCCGCAGGAGATGGGCGCTGGTGACGGACGCGGTCTGAGGGTGGCACACACGTTGCTATCTTCGACCTGCTTGGATCGAGCGGCGTGAGGCCGTCGTACTTGCCGCCTCGCATGTTTCGGCCGCGCGATCATCGGGGAAAATCGCTGTTCGCACGCTGGTGAATGGTGTTGCGCGTCATGTCCCGCGGTGGTAATCTAGCCGATGCCGCTTCTGAGGGACTTCAGCCGACACTGGAGCAGCCGTTTTGAAAAGCAACATCGGAGCGAGGCGAATCGGATAGGGGAGCCCGTCATCATAGATGGCGGCTGCACCGTCTGCCGAACGCCTCGAGAACGTCGCGAGGCGTTCCGTTTGTCTCCGGGGACGCGGGACGGCGCCAGGTCGGTTCGGGAAACATCAGAAGAGGTCATTGACAGCGGGTGGGCAGACCAGTAACGTATCGTCCCGCTGCGCCTGAACCTTGAAAACTGGATACTGTGACAAGCCAGTAAGGATCCGCATAGCGGATCCACATGAACCCGTCTAACCGAGAGGGTCTGTCAAAAGGCCAAACCGGTGAGACACTCTTGCGGACCTCGAACCGCGTCGGCATGCCGGCGAAGGCGAGGACCGACCCGGATCACCAAGATCCGACTCTTTGTGGAACACAGAGCTTGCTCTGTGACACTTTCAATGGAGAGTTTGATCCTGGCTCAGGATGAACGCTGGCGGCGTGCTTAACACATGCAAGTCGAACGATTAAAGCCCCTTCGGGGGTGTATAAAGTGGCGAACGGGTGAGTAACACGTGGGTAACCTGCCCCCGACTCTGGGATAACTCCGGGAAACCGGAGCTAATACCGGATACTCCGAGCGGATCGCATGGTCTGCTCGGGAAAGCTCCGACGGTCAGGGATGGACCCGCGGCTGATTAGCTAGTTGGTGGGGTAACGGCTCACCAAGGCGACGATCAGTAGCCGAGCTGAGAGGCTGATCGGCCACACTGGGACTGAGACACGGCCCAGACTCCTACGGGAGGCAGCAGTGGGGAATTTTGCGCAATGGGCGAAAGCCTGACGCAGCAACGCCGCGTGGGGGATGAAGGCCTTCGGGTCGTAAACCTCTTTCAGCAGGGACGAAACAAGACTGTACCTGCAGAAGAAGCCCCGGCTAACTACGTGCCAGCAGCCGCGGTAATACGTAGGGGGCAAGCGTTATCCGGATTTATTGGGCGTAAAGAGCGCGTAGGCGGCTTGGTAAGTCAGATGTGAAAACTGGGGGCTCAACCCGCAGCCTGCATCTGAAACTGTCAGGCTTGAGTCTGGTAGAGGAAAGTGGAATTCCCAGTGTAGCGGTGAAATGCGCAGATATTGGGAGGAACACCAGTGGCGAAGGCGGCTTTCTGGGCCACGACTGACGCTGAGGCGCGAAAGCTAGGGGAGCAAACAGGATTAGATACCCTGGTAGTCCTAGCCGTAAACGATGGGCACTAGGTGTGGGGGGTCATCAACTCCCTCCGTGCCGCAGCTAACGCATTAAGTGCCCCGCCTGGGGAGTACGGCCGCAAGGTTAAAACTCAAAGGAATTGACGGGGGCCCGCACAAGCAGCGGAGCATGTGGCTTAATTCGACGCAACGCGAAGAACCTTACCAAGGCTTGACATGCAGGGAAAACCGGCGGAAACGTCGGCTCCGAAAGGGCCCTGCACAGGTGGTGCATGGCTGTCGTCAGCTCGTGTCGTGAGATGTTGGGTTAAGTCCCGCAACGAGCGCAACCCCTGTCCCATGTTGCCAGCATTTAGTTGGGGACTCATGGGAGACTGCCGGCGTCAAGCCGGAGGAAGGTGGGGATGACGTCAAGTCATCATGCCCCTTATGTCTTGGGCTGCACACGTGCTACAATGGCCGGTACAATGGGCTGCGATGGGGTGACCCGGAGCGAATCCCACAAAACCGGCCCCAGTTCGGATCGGAGGCTGCAACCCGCCTCCGTGAAGTCGGAGTTGCTAGTAATCGCGGATCAGCACGCCGCGGTGAATACGTTCCCGGGCCTTGTACACACCGCCCGTCACACCACCCGAGTCGTCTGCACCCGAAGTCGCTGGCCTAACCCGCAAGGGAGGGAGGCGCCGAAGGTGTGGAGGGTAAGGGGGGTGAAGTCGTAACAAGGTAGCCGTACCGGAAGGTGCGGCTGGATCACCTCCTTTCTAGGGAGTTCCTGGACGACATCCTCGGATGCCGTCAGGTGTCGGTAGCAGTGCTTGCACTCCCGACCCTGGAAACCAAACGTTGATCTGGCTTCTAGGTCTCATTCGAGATGTCACAGTATCCAGCTTTGAGGGTTCAGGCACCCTCCGCGCGTCCTCCGGGGCGCGCTTTGCACCTTGAAAGCTGCATAGTGCGAGAGAGAAACAACGAATAGTACATAGATCAAGATACTAAGAGCACACGGTGGATGCCTTGGCGCTTGAAGACGATGAAGGACGTGGCAAGCTGCGATAAGCCTCGGGTAGGTGCACACAACCGTCAATCCGAGGATTTCCGAATCGGGGAACCGGGCTGGGGTAATGCCCAGTCATCCCTACCTGAACACATAGGGTAGGGCGGGTAACCAGGGGAACTGAAACATCTAAGTACCCTGAGGAAGAGAAATCAACCGAGATTTCCCTAGTAGTGGCGAGCGAACGGGAAAGAGCCTAAACCCATGTATGCGTATAGCCTAGCGGCGTTGCTGCATGTGGGGTTGTGGGAGTCATCATCATGGGGCGCTAGACCCATGGCGGAGTTACAAATCGGCGAGGTAGCGGAACCTGCCTGGAACGGCGGGCCACAGCGGGTAACAGCCCCGTACGCGAAACCCCTGTCGACTCCGTGTATGACCACCCGAGTACTGCAGGACACGTGAAATCCTGTAGGAATCTGGGGGGACCACCCTCCAAGGCTAAATACTCTCAAGCGACCGATAGTGAACCAGTACCGTGAGGGAAAGGTGAAAAGCACCCCGAGAGGGGAGTGAAATAGTACCTGAAACCGTGTGCTTACAAGCAGTCGGAGCCTGGAAAGCCCGATCTTCGGATCGGGCAGGGTGACGGCGTGCCTTTTGTAGAATGAGCCAGCGAGTTACGGTGTGTGGCAAGGTTAAGCTGAAAGCGAGCCGCAGCGAAAGCGAGTCTTTAAACGGGCGATTCAGTCACACGTCGTAGACGCGAAGCCAGGTGATCTATCCATGGGCAGGCTGAAGCGAGGGTAAGACCTCGTGGAGGGCCGAACCCACTTCGGTTGAAAACGGAGGGGATGACCTGTGGATCGGAGTGAAAGGCTAATCAAACCTGGAGATATCTCGTTCTCCCCGAAATAGCTTTAGGGCTAGCCTCGGGTGTTCAGTTCCGGTGGTAGAGCACTGGATGGCCTAGGGGGCTTCACCGCTTACCGAAGTCAACCAAACTCCGAATGCCGGTACTCCAGAACCCGGGAGTCAGACTATGTGGGCTAAGCTGTGTAGTCGAGAGGGAAACAGCCCAGACCGCCCGCTAAGGTCCCTAAATCCATGCTAAGTGGCAAAGGATGTGCGTTTGCTCAGACAACCAGGATGTTGGCTTAGAAGCAGCCATTCATTTAAAGAGTGCGTAATAGCTCACTGGTCAAGTGGACATGCGCCGACAATTCACGGGGCTCAAGCATGGTACCGAAGCGGCGGACTTCACTATGTGGAGTGGTAGGGGAGCATTCTGTTCGGGCTGAAGTCGGCGGGTGACCGTCGGTGGACTGGACAGAAGAGAGAATGCTGGCATGAGTAGCGAGAGAAACGCGAGAAACGTTTCCGCCGTAAGCCTAAGGGTTCCTGGGCAAGGCTAATCCTCCCAGGGTCAGTCGGGAGCTAAGGCGAGGCCGCAAGGCGTAGTCGATGCACAACAGGTAGACATTCCTGTACCACCGATGGCGCGTTATTACCGATGGGGTGACGGAGTAGGGTAGCTCAGCGCGGCGTTGGTTGTCCGCGTGAAAGGTCGTAGGGCGTCCGGTAGGCAAATCCGCCGGACATATGCCTGAGAGCTGATGACGAGCCGATTGAGGCGAAGTGAGTGATCCCATGCTTCCAAGAAAAACCTCTAGGGAGTTCCATAGGTGCCCGTACCCCAAACCGACACAGGTAGGCAGGTAGAGAATACCAAGGCGATCGAGAGAACTATGGTTAAGGAACTCGGCATAATGGCTCCGTAACTTCGGGAGAAGGAGCACCCCGGGCTGTGATCACCTTCGCGGTGTGAGCGGGCTGGGGTCGCAGTGAAACGGCCCAAGCGACTGTTTACCAAAAACACAGGACTCTGCTAAGTCGTAAGACGACGTATAGGGTCTGACGCCTGCCCGGTGCTGGAAGGTTACGAGGAGGGGTCAGCCGCAAGGCGAAGCTCTGAATCTAAGCCCCAGTAAACGGCGGCCGTAACTATAACGGTCCTAAGGTAGCGAAATTCCTTGTCGGGTAAGTTCCGACCTGCACGAATGGCGTAACGACTTGGGCGCTGTCTCAACCATAGACTCGGCGAAATTGTACTATTCGTGAAGATGCGAATTACCCGCGGTAGGACGGAAAGACCCCGTGAACCTTTACTACAGCTTGATATTGAGCTCTGGTTCGTCATGTAGAGGATAGGTGGGAGGCTGCGAAGCTGGGGCGCCAGCCCTGGTGGAGCCAACCTTGGAATACCACCCTTGTCGGATTGGAGTTCTAACCTTGCACCGTTATCCGGGCAGGGGACAGTGTCAGGTGGGTAGTTTGACTGGGGCGGTCGCCTCCTAAAAAGTAACGGAGGCGCACGTAAGGTTCGCTCAGATCGGTTGGCAATCGATCGTAGAGTGCAAGAGCATAAGCGAGCTTGACTGCGAGACCTACAAGTCGAGCAGACACGAAAGTGGGTTCTAGTGATCCGGCGGCTCAGTGTGGAATGGCCGTCGCTCAACGGATAAAAGGTACTCCGGGGATAACAGGCTGATCTTGCCCAAGAGTCCATATCGACGGCAAGGTTTGGCACCTCGATGTCGGCTCATCGCATCCTGGGGCTGTAGTAGGTCCCAAGGGTTGGGCTGTTCGCCCATTAAAGCGGTACGCGAGCTGGGTTCAGAACGTCGTGAGACAGTTCGGTCCCTATCCACCGTGGGCGTAAGAGACTTGAGAGAGGCTGTCCCTAGTACGAGAGGACCGGGATGGACGAACCTCTGGTGTACCAGTTGTCATGCCAATGGCACCGCTGGTTAGCTACGTTCGGTCGGGATAACCGCTGAAAGCATCTAAGCGGGAAGCCCATCTCAAGATTAGGTCTCTCACTGGGTAACCAGGTAAGACCCCTCGTAGACCACGAGGTTGATAGGCCGCAGGTGTAAGCACAGCGATGTGTTCAGCCGAGCGGTACTAATCGGTCGAGGTCTTGATCTTCTATTCGGAGTGACTCTCGGACACTATGCAGCTTTGAGGGCGCAAGGCGCGCTCTTGAGCTTGAAAACCGGATACGACGTATCCGACGGGAAGCCGTTGGATGTGTTCAGTGGCTATGGCGGAGGGGGTACACCCGATCCCATTCCGAACTCGGAAGTTAAGCCCTCCAGCGCCGATGGTACTGCGGCGTAGGCCGTGGGAGAGTAGGACGTCGCTGAACACATCCAACGGCTTTCATGCATGCTGGGTCCGGTGCCGGCGACACGCGGCATCGGAGTTGCTAATATGACCGTCGCGCTCAGGATTGTGATAGTCTGACGCGAGCGGGCCGGTCCAGCCGTCGGCCCGCCTCGGTCTCTGAAGGTGGATGGCTGGGAGAGGAGGTGGCGTGTCGTGGAGAAGGAACGCGTACAGGAAGTGCTGGATCGCATCCGCCCCGCCCTCCAGGCGGACGGCGGCGACGTAGAGCTGGTCGATGTCGAGGGTGGCGTCGTGAAGGTGAAGCTGGTGGGGGCGTGTGCCGGCTGCCCGATGTCGCAGCTGACGCTCGCGAACGGCGTCGAGCGGGTGCTGAAGGAGGAGATCCCGGAGGTCGAGCGGGTCGAGCCCGTCGCCTAGGTATCGATAGGGATATCGCAAGAACGTCGCTCGGCGGTTCTTGAGCGACGTTCTTCGTCGTTCAGACGCCGTCCGGCGGACGGGAATGCCCGCCTGTCCTATACGGTTGACGCTACATGTTGCGGTGGTAGAATTCTAGAACGCAACATCTTGTTGCACGGGGGCGGCGGCTCGCCGTCACAGTGCGGGTCGGACGTCTCAAGAGGGAGTCTCTAAGCCATGGCGGATGCGAACGAGCGTACAACGTACTCCAGGGTCATCGACGAGACCCTGTCGCCGAACTCGCTCAAGGTCTTGCAGAAGCGCTACCTGTGCAAGGGAGACGACGGGCAGCCGGTGGAACGCCCGTCCGACATGTTCATCCGCGTCGCGGAGAACATAGCCTCGGCCGAGGAGCGATACGGCGCGGATGCCGACGCCACGGCGGAGACCGCCGAGGGCTTCTACGACCTGATGACCTCGCTCGACTTCCTCCCGAACTCTCCCACACTCATGAACGCGGGACGCGAGCTTCAGCAGCTCTCCGCGTGCTTCGTGCTTCCGGTAGCCGACTCGATGGAGTCGATCTTCGGGGCGGTCCGGGACACGGCTCTCATACACAAGTCGGGCGGGGGAACGGGCTTCAGCTTCTCGCGCCTGCGCCCCGGCGGCGACGTGGTGAAGTCGACTCAGGGCGTGTCGTCCGGCCCCGTGTCCTTCATGCGGGTCTTCAATCAAGCCACGGAGGCCGTGAAGCAGGGCGGCACCCGCCGTGGCGCGAACATGGGCGTGCTGCGCGTCGACCACCCGGACATCCTGCATTTCATACGGTGCAAGGCCGAGGGGGACTTCTCGAACTTCAACATCTCCGTCGCGGTCACCGAGAAGTTCATGGAGGCCGTGCGCAACGGCACGAGCTATGAGCTCGTCAATCCGAGGGACGGCGGCATCGCCGGCTCTCTGGACGCGCGGGACGTCTACGAACTGATCGTCCAGATGGCGTGGGCGACCGGGGACCCCGGCATCATCTTCATCGACCGGATGAATCGCGACAATCCGACACCTCGGCTGGGCGAGATCGAGTCGACCAACCCATGCGGCGAGCAGCCGCTGCTCCCGTACGAAGCGTGCAACCTGGGATCCGTCAACCTGTCGCGATTCGTCGTACAGCGCGCGGACGGGCCGACGGTCGATTGGGACCGGCTCGCCGACGTCGTGCACCGAGCGGTGCACTTCCTGGACAACGTGATAGACGTCAACGAGTATCCCCTGCCGAAGATCTCGGAGCTCGCGCGCGGCAATCGCAAGATCGGGCTCGGTGTCATGGGCTGGGCGGACATGCTCATCAAGATGGGCATCCCGTACGACTCCGACGAGGCGGTATCGCTCGGTGAGAAGGTCATGGGCTTCGTCGAAGCCGAGGGACGCGCGGCGTCGGCGAAGCTGGCCGAGACCCGCGGGGTGTTCCCGAACTTCGAAGGCTCCATCTTCGACACTCCCGAGGGCCAGCGCCTGCGCAACGCGACCGTCACGACGATCGCGCCCACGGGTACTCTGTCGATCATCGCCAACGTCTCCTCCGGCATCGAGCCGTTGTTCGCGGTGAGCTACGTCCGTACGGTGATGGACAACGACAGGCTCGTCGAGGTCAATCCCATCTTCGAGGATGTCGCCATCAAGCAGGGGTTCTACAGCCGAGAGCTGATGACCGTCATCGCGGACCACGGCTCGGTGCACGGCATCGACGAGGTGCCCGAGGACGTCCAGCGCATCTTCGTGACAGCGCACGATATCTCCCCGCTGTGGCACGTGCGGATGCAGGCCGCATTCCAGAAGTACACGGACAACGCGGTCAGCAAGACGGTCAACTTCGACAACGATGCCACGGCCGAGGACGTGCGTGAGGTCTACGACCTCGCGTACGAACTCGGCGTCAAGGGGGTGACGATCTACCGCGACGGCAGCAAGGAGAACCAGGTGCTGTCGACGGGCAAGACCTCCCGCGGCGGGGAGTCGGCGGAGCCGGTGCGGCCCGGGGAGATCGAGCCTCGGCCGAGACCGGCCGTGACGATCGGACGGACCGAGAAGATCCAGACCGGATGCGGCAATCTGTATGTGACCATCAACTCGGACGAGTACGGGCTGTGCGAGGTCTTCACGCAGATGGGCAAGTCCGGCGGATGTGCTTCGAGCCAGTCCGAGGCGCTGTCGCGGATGGTCTCGATGTCGCTGCGCGCGGGGGTCGACCCTGACGCGATCATCAAGCAGCTCCGGGGCATCCGCTGCCCGAGCCCGGCGTGGGCCCAGGGCGGCAAGGTGCTGTCGTGCGCCGACGCGGTCGGCATCGCGCTCGAGCACTACCTGGAATGGCTGAAGACCGGCGAGGCGAGCTCGTCCGTCACCAAGAACGGTGAGGTGCTCGACAACCTGTCGGGAGCTTGTCCCGAGTGCGGCGGTGCGGTGGAGCACGAGAGCGGTTGCATGGTGTGCCGCGCGTGCGGCTACAGCAAGTGCGCGTAGGGCGGCGTTGAGCGATGGTCCTGTCGGACCGCACCATCAAGGAGCACCTGCTCGCCGGACGCATCCGGATCGAGCCGCTCGACCCGGACGACATACAGCCGTCCTCCGTGGACATGCATCTGGCCGATCGCTTCCAGGTCTTCCGCAACTCCCGCTACCCCTACATCGATCCGATGGTGGAGCAGGACGGGCTCATGGAGCTCGTGACCGCTTCGGCGGAGACGCCGTTCGTGCTGCACCCGGGCGAGTTCGTGCTCGGGGCCACGGTCGAACGGCTCGGGTTGCCCGACGACATCGTCGCGCGGCTGGAGGGGAAGAGCTCTCTCGGCCGCCTCGGCCTGCTCATCCACTCTACGGCGGGCTACGTGGACCCGGGCTGGGACGGGACGCTGACGCTGGAGTTGTCCAACGTCGCGAACCTTCCGATGGTGCTGACACCGGGGATGCCGATCGGGCAGGTGTCGTTCATGCAGATGACGACTCCGGTCGAGCGCCCGTACGGTACGCCGGGCCTCGGCAGCCGCTACCAGGGACAGGTCGAACCGACGCCGAGCCGCAGCCATCTGAAGCAGTAGGCCGCCGCAGGTTGCGCACTCGGGGGTTCCAGCGTCTCAAAGCCCCTTCGTCATCGCGCTGACGATAGCGGACGGCGTGATCCCGCCGAGGTACTTGCCGACCTCGGACTCCATGACCGGCAGCCATCGCAGCTTGCGGCGGATGTCACGCTGCAGCGGACGCGACGCCTCGGCGAAGGCCGCTAGGGCGTCGTCGGGCGAGGACCGGGCCACGGCCCTTCCCGCCAGCGCGCCGGATTTGAGCGCGTAGCTGATTCCCTCACCCGAGGTCGGGGACATGAAGCCGGCGGCCTCGCCGGCGAGCAGCACCCGTCCCGCTCCGGGCACGACGTCGCATGTCGAGCGCACCGACAGCGCGACCCACGCCTCGCGCGCGAGGCGCTCCCCGAGCTGCGGGAGCGCGTCGCGGAGGAGCGACATCACCTGGTCCTGTTTCTCGTGCGGCCTTCGCGACTTCGGGTAGAAGACCGAGCCCACGATCGCCCGGTTCCCCTTCGGCACTATGTATCCGTAGGCGAACGAGTCGCCGACACCGCGCATATAGATGCAGTCGAAGAAGGGCTCGATCTCGCCGTCGAGGCGCACCCAGTCCTGGAGCGTCACGTACGTGGCGACCGACCCGATCCCGAGGCCGCGCCGCACGACCGATCGGGCGCCGTCCGCGCCGATGAGGTTCTCGCACGTCAAGCCGAAGGGCTCGCCGTCCACTCGCAGGATGGCACGCACGCCGCGCTCGTCCTCGGCGAAGGCGTCGAGAGGGCAGCCCTCGACCAGCTCCACGTCATCGGGCAGCGCGTCCAGCAGCCATCGGTCGAAGCCGGGCCGATCCACGTTCAGGAAGCGCACGGACGTGGGCTTCTTGATGCCGCGGTCCCAGTCGTGGTAGCGGAAGCGGACGTGCCTCGGCTCGAGGACGATGTCTTCCGGCAGCGGCCCGAACGGCTCGAGGAACTCCTGCGTGTACGCGTGCAGCATCCCGCCGCAGCTCTTGTTCCTCGGCAGGCGGGACGACTCGGCGAGAAGCACGCGGCCGCGTGCCGCCGCCTCACGGGCGGCCATGACTCCGGCGGGACCGGCGCCCGCGACGATGGTGTCGTACGCGTCCGATGACGGTCGCGGGAGTGATTGGACCACGGCTTGCTGCTCCCCAAGGTCGAGGCCTATAGCATAAGGTTCGTAGCTCGCGACCGTTTCTCCTGCCGCTGGCCGACGTGCGTGCTAGGATAGGCGAGTTTCCCACCGATGGAGGCACGAGCATGGCGAAGTGTTGGGAACAGCGCGGATGCGACGAGGAGATGCAGGCCGAGTGCCCGCACTCCAACGAGCTTCAAGACAACTGCCCGACCAAGTGCGCGTTCGCGAACACGTGCCCTCGACCGACACACGTCGTCACGAGCGATCCCGAGCTGCTCTTCGATCCCTCGGTGGACCGCGAAGCGGTGATCAAGGATAGCTGCATGTACTGCGAGTTCTTCCTGCGCAACGGGCCGAAGGCCTCCTGAGGGCCGGCCCGATGTCCGTTTCCGTCCGGCCGCCCGTCGCCGCACTCCTCGTCGAGTTGGGCGCGCGCCTCGCGGCGTCCGGCGACGCCCAGGTCGGCGACGCCTTCACGGACGACCCCGCTGCCGACGCGCTCATCAAGTCGTCGCCGAACGCGTTCCTCCTCGGAGTGCTGTTCACCCAAGGGATCCCTGCGGAGCGCGCCTGGGCGGGGCCCTCGCTTCTCGCGCAGCGCCTCGGGCACCTCGATCTGCGACGTCTCGCGGCGGAGCCGGATGCCGTCGAGGGCGCCTTCGCCGGGCCGCCGTGCCTTCACCGATTCAAGCACACGCTGCCGAGATGGGTCTCGGCCGCCGCGGGCAAGCTGCTCGCGGAGTACGGCGGCGACGCCAGCCGCATCTGGGCGAAAGGCAGCCGCGTGACCGAGGTGACCGAGCGTCTCTCGGCGTTCCCGGGGATCGGAAGGAAGAAGGCGGCCATGGCCGTCGAGATCCTGACCCGTCACTTCGGCGTCGAGCTCGAGGGTCGGGAGTGCGGGAGTGTCGCGTACGACGTGCACGTGCGCCGCGTGTTCCTCCGCACCGGGCTGGCCGAGGTCGACACTCCCGAGGCCATCGAGAGAGCCGCAGCGGAAGCGTGCGCGGAAGCGCCCGGGACGCTGGATCTCCCCGCGTGGCTCGTGGGCCGCGAGTGGTGCCGCCCCTCGCGGCCGGACTGCGACGCGTGTCCCCTGGGAGAGGAGTGCGCCAGGCGCGTGTGGCTGCAGGTCGAGGGCGTGGGGGCGCGGCGCTAGACAGCGAGGTCGCGCATCACCAGGCCGGAGAGCAGCTTGGGATAGAAGTACGTGGACTTCTGCGGCATCAGCTCTCCCGCGAGCGAGACCGCGCGTAGCTGGTCCATCCGGGTCGAGCGCAGCAGGAACGTCACGTCGTGCGCGCCGGAACCTGCAAGCGCGTCCTCGGCCCCCTTCACGAACGAGAGCCTCTCGAGGGTCTCGGGATGGTCGGGATGGATGCCCAGGAGCGGCCAGAGCACGAGCTCCTGCAGCACAGCGACGTCCAGCGACTTCCACGCGTCCGAGGCGTCGCCGGGGACTTCCGTCGCGAGGTCGACGCCCTCATGCAGGTGGGCGAGGTAGCGGCGGCCGTCCCGCAGAGCCACGATGAACCTCGGCTCGCCGGCGAGGTCGCGCAGGGGCACCAGGAAGTCGTCGGGCGCCGGGGTCAGATCGAAACGCCCGCGCAGTGAGTCGAGGAACGCCTCGGTGTCGAACGGTCCGGCGGCATCCGCGACGCGATGGGTCGGCAGGACCACGAGGTCGGGATCGTCCATGTTCACGAGAGCCATCATGGTCGCGTCGTAGGGCTGCCACGGCTCGTGTCCGTCGGACGCGCGCCGCTCGTCCCTGTAGGTGAGTGCGGTCGTGTAGCGGTGGTGGCCGTCGGCGATGAAGATGCGCGAGTCGGAGAGGGCGTCCGTGAGCGCCTGCCGGCGATGGTTGTCACGGATCGCCCAAACGCGGCTCTCTACCCCTTCGGTATCAGTGGCGGTCAGGAGCGGAGCGTCGGCGCGCACGGGTTTTAGGAGGTCGTCAGTCACGCCGGCGGGATCCGAGTAAAGGCCGAAGACCTGCGACAGGTTCGCCGCCGTGGCGCGAAGCAGGGCCAGGCGGTCGTCGAGGGCCTTCGGCAGCGTGCGTTCGTGCGGTAGCACGACGCCGGCGTCGAAAGGCTCGAGGTCGACCGCCGCGATGAGCGCCCTTCGGCGGATCGACTGGTGCCTGAAGGTGAACCGCTGCTCCAGCACGTAGAAGGCGGGCGTCCGGTCGTCGACGAGGACGCCGGCCTTCCGCCACTCGTGCCAGGTCGCCGCCGCTCGCTCGTAGCGGTCCTCGCCGCCCGCGGGCAGGTCTATAGCGATGATGTCGCGGGGGTCGCGCTCGAGAAGGGCGGCGCGCTGCGACGCGGAGACCACGTCGTACGGCGGCGCGACGCGCGTGGAGACATCGGGTCCGGCCTCGAGGGAGAACGTGATGGCGCGGAAGGGTCGGACGACGGCCACGAAGGTCCTCTCGACGGCTGTTGGAGTGTGAGCAGTCTACCCGAGCAGCGCGCGGAACGCCAGGAAGCAGGCTATGCCTGCCAGGGTCGAGCCCAGCAGCGACTTCGTGAAGTAGAAGACCGCCGCGGTCGGGACGGCCGCCAGCAGATAGGGGTTGTGTGCGGGACCGAGCCAATGGCCGTCCGGGCGGAACACCTCGCCTGCGACGAGGGCCGCCATCACCGCGACGGGGACGAAAGACAGCCACCGCTTGAGGAGCTCCGGTATCCTGACGCGCGACAGCACGGTGATCGGCACCACACGCATCGCGTACGTCGCGACGGCCATGCCGATGACAGCGACCCAGACGTAGCCGCCGCTCACCTGTACACCACCGCCCCGACGGTCGCCGCCGCTACGGCTGCGGCGACGATGAACCACTTCCCCGGCAGGACCAGCGAGGACGCGAGCGCGAGCGAGGCCGCGAGCGCGGCCACGATGACGTGACTCCTGTCCTTCATCTGTCCGACCAGCAGCGCCGTGAACATCGCGGGCATCGCGAAACCGACTCCCCACCTCGCAGGGTCTCCGACCAGGCTTCCCAGGCCGGCGCCGAGCACCGTCCCGCCCACCCAGCCGATCCACGACACGGCTCCGACCCCGGACATCGACGCCACGTCGGCCGTTCCGGCCTGATGGTCCGCGACGTTGACGGCGAACGTCTCGTCGGTGAGCGAGAACGCGAGGGAGGCCTGCGCGGAGAGGGGCGCGTCTCGCAGGTAGGGCGAGACCGCCGCGCCGAACAGGACGTAGCGCAGGTTGATTACGCTCGTGGCGATCCACACGGCAGCCAGGTCGGCGCCGGAGCGCATGAGCGAGAGACCGACGAACTGGCCCGCTCCCGCTAGCACCAGCCCGGAGCACGCAGCCGCCTGCGCGAGCGTGAAGCCCGCGCTGCGGGCGAGCATGCCGAACGCCATCCCGACGGGGACGTAGCCCAGGAAGATCGGCAGGCCGAGGCGCACCCCACGGAGGAACCGGTGTCGCCGCGAAGTCGAAGGGGTATGAGTCTCAGCCTGGACAGACATGACGGCGATGATAGCACGGCAACGGGACGTCATCCGCTCGGCGTGAGTCGCCGGTGGCGACTTTACGCGCGCGGTACAATGTCTGTAAGGAAGTCTTGCAGGGAGGCTGGCGAAATGGACTTCTCGGTGATCTGCCCCAACGACGGTCCAGTCGAAGTCGGCCTCGAGGGCATCTCGACCATCATCTTCCGCGGCTTGGAATCGGTCGTCATCATCTTCGTATGCCCGCGTTGCGGCAGCGAGATCCACGTCCCCGTCCAGCTCCCCGACCTGTTCGTGGCCGCCGTCGAGCTCGATCCGGAGGGCCCTTTCTCGCTGGACGAGGACATCTTCGACATATCCCAAGTCGGGCGCCGGCCCGAGCGCGCGGAGCCGCCGACGCCCGTCGACCCGCGCCGCATCGACCGCTACTGCGAGTACTTCCGCCGGCAGCTGGCATCGGCGGACGATGTCGACGCCGCGCTCGCCGAGATCGACAGCAAGCCCCGTAAGGCCTAGCGCCAGCCGACGAACCGCGTCCGGCGCAGGCGGTCGGAGATGACCGCGGGCAACACCATCACCATGCCCGCGACGAATCCCCACACGTGCGCGAAGTACGCGACGCCGCCCTGGTGGGCAGCCGCACCGCTGAGAGAGCCGACGCCGCTGGCCAGCTGCAGCAGGAACCAGATCCCGATGACGACGACCGCCGGGATCCGCACCAGCTCGATGAAGAAGATGATGATGACCGCCGTCAGCACGCGTGCTCGCGGGTAGAGCAGCAGGTACGCTCCCAAGACCCCCGCTATCGCTCCGCTGGCGCCGAGGTTCGGGATATCGCCGGCCACGTCCATCAGGCCTTGGCCGACCGTCGCCGCGATCCCGGCAGCGAGATAGAAGCCGAGGTAGGCGAAGGCTCCGAGCCGGTCCTCGACGTTGTTGCCGAAGATCCAGAGGAAGAGCATGTTCCCGCCGATGTGCAGCCAGCCGGCGTGCATGAACATGGACACGAACACGGTGGCGATCTGGGCAGGGGAGAACGGGGCGGCGAAGAAGTGCTTGGGGGTGAACGCCCAGTGCGCCACGAACGAGTCGAGCGCGTTCGGCCCGCCGTTCGCGAGGGACAGCTCGAACAGGAAGACCGCGACGTTCGCGGCTATGAGCAGCGCCGTCATCCAGGCGAACCTGCGAGTGGGATTGTCGTCGTGCAGCGGGATCATCGGCGCCCTCCGGCCTTATGCGTGTCCGACCCGAAGTGTATCCTGAACCTGGTCTACTGAAGCGGCCGAGGCAGCCCGTGTGCCCGCGGCCGGGAGGGAGGAGCCCGTGGGGATAGCATTCGGGTGTGTCGGCGGCCTGCTGGTCCTGGCGGTCGTCGTCGCTCTGGTTTTCGTCGGCATCTACAACCGGCTCGTCGTCCTGCGGAACCGGGTCGATAACGGATGGTCTCAGATCGACGTCCAGCTCAAGCGCCGCTACGACCTGATCCCGAATCTCGTCGAGACGGTGAAGGGTTACGCCGAGCACGAGAGCTCCACCTTCGAGAAGGTCGTCCGCGCGCGGGACATGGCGATGGGCGCGAGCGGGACGAAGGAGCAAGGCGAGGCGGAGAACATGCTCACCGGCGCGCTGAAGAGCCTCTTCGCGCTGGCCGAGGCGTACCCCGAGTTGAAGGCGAACCAGAACTTCCTCGCTCTGCAGGAGGAGCTCTCCGGCACCGAGAGCAAGATCGCCTACGCGCGTCAGTTCTACAACGACTCGGTCATGAGCTACAACACGGCCATCCAGACGTTCCCGAACAACCTGCTGGCGGGACCCTTCGGGTTCAAGGAGCGCGACTACTTCGAGATCGAGGTCGAGGCGAAGACGGCGCCGCAGGTCTCCTTTGGCGGGTGAGCCTACCGAGTGACGCTCGCTCTGCTGCCCTACCCGCGGATCGACCCCGTCCTCGTACGTCTGGGTCCCGTCGCCGTGCGCTGGTACGGACTCGCGTACGTGGCCGCGTTCGTCGGAGCCGGACTCGTCCTGCGTCGACTGAACCGCCGTTGGCGGCTCGGCCTGTCGGAGGACGATGAGCTGGAGATACTGCTCGCCGCCGTCGTCGGCGTGATAGTCGGTGCGCGCCTCGGCTACGTCCTCTTCTACAACCTGCCCAGCTACGTGAAGGCTCCACTCGCCGTCTTCGCGCTCTGGGACGGCGGCATGTCGTTCCACGGCGGTCTCATAGGGATAGTCATCGCGGCTGTGGTCGAGTCGCGCCGGCTCAAGCTGCCGTTGCTGACACTGTGCGACATCGGCGCCGTGGGCGCGCCCATCGGGTTCTTCCTCGGCCGTCTCGCGAACTTCGTGAACGACGAGCTGTGGGGGCGTGTGACGAGCGTGCCGTGGGCTATGGTGTTCCCCAGCGGAGGGCCCTATCCGCGGCATCCTTCACAACTGTACGAGGCGGGTCTGGAAGGAGTCGTCCTCTTCGCCGTGATGTGGCTGCTGTCGCTCAAGGTGCGGTCCAGGGGCACGGAGATCGGCTGGCTGCTGCTGTTGTACGGCTGCTTCCGCGTCTTCGCGGAGCTCTTCCGTCAGCCCGACGCGCAGATCACTTACCTGCCGTCTTGGGTGACGATGGGGCAACTTCTGTCGGTGCCGATGATCCTCGCCGGGGCCTGGCTGCTGATCAGGGCGCGGACTCGTCCCACACCCGTGCAGGGTCCTCGCGAGACGGCTGAGCGCTAGTCCTCGCAGATGCGGTCCATCGGCTTCCAGCAGGGGAGGTCGCGATTGAGGCACTTCACGGCTTCCCCGGGCCGGAGGCGCTTGATGGGGTTGCAGTGGGCGCAGAAGAACTTCGGCATGTAGCCGACGACGTCTTTGAGATCCGCGTCGGAATAGGCGTCGTGATCGGGTTCTTGCATGATGTGCAGCAGATAGCAGGTCACGGTCGCCTCATTCGGCGGAGGGTCGGTACGAGGACTAGCGTAGCCGCTCGTGCCCCGACGGGGCAACGGCGGGCGTCCGGACGGAAGGGGTCGATGTTGCGCAGGACGAGCAGCCTTGTGGCGTTCGCCGCCGTGCTCGCTCTCGCGCTGTGCGCGTGTAGCCCGAGAGCGGAGCTCCGTGCACGCTGGCCGCGGGCGGACAGGGAGCGCAGCGTCGCGAGACCCTCCGAGACGGCTTTGTGGCCTCTCACCGGCAAGCCCGCGATCGACGATACCGCCGCCGCGTCCTCGGCCGTTCTCCTAGCCGTGGCGGACGAGCCCGCCGCGGCCTCGCTGCCCGGGCTCGACTCCGCGGACGTCGTGTACGAGGTCGCGCTCGGAGGCAAGGACGTGATCGCCGCGCTGTTCCAGTCGTCCTTGCCGTCGTCGGCAGGACCGCTTCGGGTGGCGTCCGGTGCCGACGGCGCTCTCGCCGCAGCCTACCGCGCCCGGCTTGCGGGGCGTCCGCAATCGGGCGGCGCCGCACTCGCGGACGTGGCGTCGCTGGCCGCGATACCGGCGACCGCCGGCGTGGGAGCCCCGCCGCCCGGGATGTTCGGCGCGCAGGAGGCCAGCACGTCCGCCGGATCGGCGACACAGATCGACGTCCCGCTCGCCGCAGGTTCGAAAGCCGAGTGGCACTACGACGTCGCCTCCGGCGCATACCAGCGGTTCGTCGACGCCAAACCGGCGCTGGCCGGGGGGAGCAAGCTCATCAGGGCCACGAACGTGATCGTCATCTGGGTACCGCCGCAAGCCGTATGGCCGGACCCCGCGATGACGGGGAGCGGCCGCGCCTCCGTGTTCGTCGCGGGGCGGAAATACGTCGGGAGTTGGGAGACGAGCGGAGGCCCCCCGAGCCTGCGGGACCTCGGCGGCGTCCCGATCGCCCTGCTGCCCGGGAACACCTGGTACGAGGTCGTCGGCACGGCGGCGAACATCGTCCTGCACTGAGCCTTCCGCACGTTCGCGGTGGTTGTTGCCCTCAACGGGCACGGCTACAATCGGTAGACCGTACCGCACCCCCCTCGTGGGTCCAATGGCGTTTAGGAGCGAATGGATCGTGGAGAACGGATCCGATAGAACCGTCGGTACTCTGCGCGTGAAGACCGGGCTGGCGGAGATGCTGAAGGGCGGCGTCATCATGGACGTCGTCAACACCGAGCAGGCGCGGATAGCCGAGGACGCGGGCGCCGTGGCCGTCATGGCGCTCGAGCGCGTCCCCGCGGACATCAGGGCGGCCGGCGGTGTGGCGAGGATGGCCGACCCCACGATCGTCGAAGACATAGTGGGCACCGTCTCCATCCCGGTGATGGCGAAGTGCCGCATCGGACATTTCGTCGAGGCGCAGGTGCTGCAGTCTCTCGGCGTCGACTACATCGACGAGTCGGAGGTGCTCACGCCGGCCGACGAGGAGTACCACGTGAACAAGTGGGACTTCACGGTCCCCTTCGTGTGCGGTTGCCGCGATCTGGGCGAGGCTCTGCGCCGTATCGCCGAGGGCGCCGCCATGGTGCGCACGAAGGGCGAGCCCGGGACGGGCAACGTGGTCGAGGCGGTGCGGCACATGCGCACGGTGACAGACGGGATCGCGTGGCTCAAGGGCCTGAGAGACGAGCAGCTGTTCACCGCGGCGAAGGATCTCCAGGCTCCGTACGAGCTGGTGAGATGGGTCGCCGAGAACGGCAAGCTTCCAGTAGTCAACTTCTCGGCCGGGGGCATCGCCACTCCGGCGGACGCCGCATTGATGATGCAGCTCGGCTGCGACGGCGTCTTCGTGGGCTCGGGCATATTCAAGAGCGGCGACCCGTCGGCGCGCGCCAAGGCCATCGTGGAGGCGACGACGCACTTCGAGGACGCCGGCATCATCGCTAAGGTGTCGCGCGGGCTCGGCGAGGCCATGGTCGGGATCAACATCTCGGAGATCCCCGCGGAGCAGCGGATGCAGGAGCGGGGCTGGTAGTGCTTCCGCCCGAGAGCACGCTCGGTACCGACGGCAGGCCGAACGGCAGAGGGATCCCGGAACGGAGCGCCGGATGAACGTCGGAGTACTGGCGCTGCAGGGGGCGTTCCGCGAGCACATCGTGACCCTCGAGGCGCTCGGCGCGACCGCTGTGGCGGTGCGTCTTCCCCATCAGCTCGACGAGTGCAGCGGCCTGGTCATACCCGGCGGGGAGTCGACCGCCATCGCGAAGCTGATGACGTCGTACGGCTTCTACGATCCGATACGGCGCCGCCGCGCCGAGGGAATGGCGGTGTGGGGCACGTGCGCCGGGGCGATCCTCATCGCGAAGGAGATCGTCGACGGCCAGCCGGACCAAGAGCCCCTCGCCCTCATGGACGTCACGGTGAGGCGGAACGCCTACGGGCGTCAGATCGACAGCTTCGAGGCGGACCTCGACTTCGACGACTTCGACGAGCCGTTCCGCGGCGTGTTCATACGCGCGCCGTGGATCGAGTCGATCGGGCCCGGCGCCGAGGTGCTCGCTTCTCACGACGGTCATGTCGTCGCCGCGCGCGAAGGCGATCTCATGGCCACCGCGTTCCACCCGGAACTGACCGGTGACCCTCGCGTGCACCGGTACTTCCTCGAGAGGGTGGTCCGGGGTTAGGCTAGGGGCACCCGTATGAAGGAGACCGGTATGCGGATCGGCGTTCGATTGGTGCTCGTCTCGCTCGCGCTCGCGCTCGGCGTCGCGCTCGCGGGCTGCAAGGGCGTGACCCCTCCGAGCATCAGGGAGGAGCCGAGCACCTCCAGCCCGGTCTCGGCCGTCGAGCCGAGCCCGTCGGCGGAGTCCAGTCCGGCGACAGGCGAGACTAGCGCGGCTCCCGCACCCGCCAAGCCTGCATCCGGCGAGTACGCGGCGAGTCTGACCTCGGCGGGCGTGGCCGTGGGAGCGGAGCTTCAGCGGACCGACCAGTGGCTCCTGGGCGGCAAGGTCTGGGCGATGACCATCAGCGGCAAGCCGGACGACACGACGGACCAGCCGAAGGTGCAGCTCATAGCCGTGAACGTCAACGGCGCTCAAAGGGTGATCTTCGAGCTTCCGGCGAGCGAGCCGAAGGGCGTCGCGAGCCTTCAGGGCGCGTTCACCGTACCCGTGCCGTCCGCGACGGTGCAGCTCATCGTCACGACCAGCTTGCGTTCGGGCGCCGGCCCCGGCCCGGAGCTCCGGGTGGATCTCGGCGACGTGCCGACGGTGAAGACGCTGACCCCCGGGACGAGCGCGCAGTACTAGCGTCGGGGCGGCAAAGCGCCGGGAGCGGAGCCGGCGCGAGTGTGTGCGAGCAACGAGAGGAACCGGATGTCCGGTCATTCCAAGTGGGCAACCACCAAGCACCGCAAGGCCGCGGTGGACGCGAAGCGCTCGGCGCTCTTCAGCAAGCTCTCACGCATCATCACCGTCGCCGCTAAGACGGGCGGCGACCCGAATCCGGACAACAACGCCTCCCTTGCGGCGGCCATCGCCAAGGCGAAGAGTTACAGCCTGCCGAAGGACAAGATCGAGACCGCTATCAGCAAGGCGTTCGGCGCCGGTGCGGACGCCGCGAACTTCGAGGAGGTCACGTACGAGGGCTACGGCCCCGGCGGCGTGGCTCTCTACGTCGAGGCGCTCACCGACAACCGCAACCGCACGGCCGCGGACGTGCGCGCTGCCTTCACGCGCGCGGGCGGTTCCCTGGGCGCGACCGGCTCCGTGGCGTTCCAGTTCGAGCGCAAGGGCGAGATCACGGTGGAGAAGAGCGCCTCGCCCGACGAGGACGAGCTGCTGCTCGCCGTGATGGAGGCGGGCGGGGAGGACCTGGAGGACAACGGCGACGAGTGGGGCGTGGTCACGGCCCCCGGCGAGCTCATGAAGGTCAAGGGGACGCTGGAGTCGAGCGGCGTCGAGGTCAAGGGCGCCGAGCTGATGATGCGTCCTCACGCGCCTGCCGAGGTGAACGTGGCCACGGCGCGCAAGGTCATGAACCTCGTGGACCGGCTCGAGGAATCCGACGACATCCAGGACGTCTACCACAACATGGCGATGACGGACGAGATCGCCGCTCAGCTGGAAGAATAGGGAAGTCCGTCACAAGCCCGTTACCTCGGCGAGTCCGCGGGCGTTCTCCCCTTCATGATGTCGTGCTCGACGTGAAGGGGGTCTCCCGTGAGAAGGATCGGCGTCCGCGCCGCGCTCGTGTGTTCCGCCGCGGCGCTTCTGGCCGGTATCGCCATCGCAGGAACGGCGTGGTCTTACTCGGCCGACGACAGCACCTTCTACGACGGCGCGGCCGACCTGTCGGCGTTCGACGCGACATCGACCGTCGGCATAGCCGTCGACCCGCTCGGCGGTATCCGCCTCGCGACCGACGGTGCGACGAGCACCACGGTCTGGACGAGCGCAGCCGATTTTCACGGCACGGGCGCCGGGCCGGTCGTCGGGCTGCCCACACTGAGTGTCGTGGGCACCGGAACCGGTCCCGAAGGCAGCCTGAGACTGTCGCCCAGCGACCCCGCGATCACCCCCGACGCCACTCCCGCGATCGTCCCCTCGTTCGATGCCAGTGCCGATGCCGGCGACTCTTACGAGGTGCACGGTCCGGCTGTCGTGAAGGTGAGCGCCTCGGACTTCCGGATGTACTACACCGGGGTCGCGCCCGACGGTTATGTGCAGCGCGTGTTCGAGGCGACGTCGTCCGACGGCTTCACGTTCCGGAAGGCCAAGGGGGTACTCACGGGCGGCGCGGTGCTCGATGTCGGCGGAGCCGGGGCTTTCGACGCACACGGCCTCGTCCGTCCGACCGTCGTCTACGACGCATCGTCGACTCCCGCCTTCAGGATGTGGTACGGCAGCCTCAGCGAGACGTCCGGAGCGCTCGGCTATGCGACCTCGGCCGACGGGCACGCCTGGACCAAGCACGTCGACGCGTCCGGGACACCTCGGCCTGTTCTCGTCCCCGGAGTCCCCGGCACCGCCGACGGCTACTCTGTGGGCGAGCCCTCGGCGTCGTACGACCCCTCCGCCAAGGTCTTCCGGCTGTGGTACGCGGCCCAGCCGTCTCCGGACGTGGCCGGACGTCAGGTCGGGTACGCGACCTCCACCAACACCAGCGCCGACGAGTTCGGCGGTGTGTGGCGAAAGGGCGGCATCGTCGGCCTGACCGGGAGCATCGGCAACTGGGCCGGTGGCTGGTTCTCGCCGGGAGCCTGGTACGATCCCCTGCGCACGCCCGTGCACTGGATGCTCTTCGCAGGCAAGAAGTCCGCGGGACAGCCGTACAAGCTCATGTCGGCGAACTCCCCGGACGGCCTGTCCTGGCAGTACGGCAACGTCATCCTCTCGAACGGCACCGCTGGGAGCTGGAACGCGAACAACGTGTACTGGGCCTCCGTCGTCCGGGAGCCCACCTCCACGCCGGCGTATCGCATCTACTACACGGGCAACGGCGGGTCGGGCGACTGGGCGCGCAACGCGATCGGCTACGGCACGTGGTCGGGTACGGGTGGGGGGACGGACCTGGGCAGGATCCTCGACCGTTCGAATCCGCCCGTCCGCTTCGACACGAACCAGGTCGCCGGGGCAGCGGTGATCCGCACGAGCGACGCGACCTCGCCGTGGACGATGCTCTACGGCGGCCGCGCGGCGAGCGACCTCGTGTGGCGTATCGGCTACGCGACCTCGCCGGACGGCCGAAGCTGGACGAAGCGCGACGGCACCGCCGACGCGGTGCGCAAGTCGGTCCTCCCTCTCGGTGCGGGGGGCTCCTTCGACGCATCGGGGACGTCGGCCCCCTCCGTGGCGGCGCTCGACGCGTCCGCCACCGGGTACGCCATGTGGTACGAGGGGACGTCGGCGAGTGGGGTGTCGGCCATCGGGCTGGCGACCGCGACGGCCGGGGCTCTCCAGTCGTGGAGCCGCTACGGGCAGGTCCTCGCGCCGTCGGGGGGCGGGTTCGACGCCTTCGGCGTGTCCCACCCCAGCGTGGTGACTTCGGGGACTGACTGGCGTATGTACTACGCGGGCTTCGACGGCGGGCGCTGGCGCATCGGCGTCGCGACCTCGACCGCGGATGCCCGCACTTGGACGCGCGGCATCCTGCCGGTCGTCTCGCTCGACAGCACCGGCGGCCTCGACACGGGTGGCGCGTACGATCCCGTCGTGGTCATCGATCGCTCAGCGCAGCCGTCGTTCCGCATGTGGTACACGGCCGAGGACGCGGACGGCGTCCGCCGCCTCGCCTACGCCACTTCTGCCGATGGATACGGCTGGACGAAGCGCGGCCTGGCACTGGCGCCGTCCGAAGCCGCGTACTCGTTCGACGAGGTGGGCGTCCGCGCCGCGGGCGCCGTGAAGGATCCCGTCAGCGGGACGTGGCGCGTGTTCTTCGACGGGGTGGACAGAGGGAACCGCGGCGACTCGGCCGGCAGCCCGCACGTGGATTGGCGCCGCATCGGGTATGCCAGCGGCTCGTCGTCGGGCTACGACTCGCGCGGCTCGGCGGCGTACGAAGTCGACCCGATGGGCACGCCGGCCCCGGGCTATCAGTACGAATTCCGCTCGTTCTCCTGGGATTCCTCGGAGCCTTCCGGCACCGGGGCGCAGTATGAGATCTCGTACTTCCCCGCCTACACCCTGCCCGGAGGCGCTCCCGTGCAGCTGTGGTCGCGGTGGGTGCCGATCGGCACCACCTCGGCGCCGCGTCTGCCGCTGACGACGCAGAAGGTCAGGTGGCGCGTGGCGTTCTCCCGTGAGGCATCGGTCACTTCCTTCACGCCCGACCTGGCGGCGTTCCGCGCGACTTGGGCGCCCGTCCACTTCACGTTCTCGGGCCGAGCGCTCTCCATCCCGATCACGGCCGCCTCCGGCAAGTACATCGAGACGTGGAAGGCGCTGGACGTCGACGTCACCGGCGCGTCCGCGACGACGACCGCTACGGTCACTGTGGTGGCCGAGGACGGGCAGGTCATGGTGGGCCCGATCGCGCTCTCGAACGGCACGAACCACGTCGATCTGTCGGCGCTCACCGCCGGCCTGCCCTCGCTGCGCGTGCGCTTCGACCTCGCCGGTGACGGGCTCGGCACACCCTACATCAACGACTGGAAGGTCTCGTACTCGACGACGAGCCGCGCGCCCGTGCTGGACCTGCGCACGGTCAACTCCAGCGGGACCGTGCTCGTGAGCTGGACCGACCCATCCTACGACGGGATGACGCGTACGCGGTTGCTTCGCCGGTTCGACACGTTCTCGACCTCTGCGACCGACACGAGCGCCACGGTACTCTACGACGCGACGGCGACGCCGGGGGCGGCGCGGGTCGCGACCGACCTGGTGTCCCCGAACGGCAGGGTCTGTTACTACACGGCTTACACGACGGACGGCGCCGGCTGGTCGCCGCCCTCGTTCGTCATCGGCGTCCCACAGGCCCCGCCGTGGGGGCTCACCGCGGTCCCGCACTCGGGCTCGATCGGTCTGAACTGGTCTCTCCCGCCCGTCGGCGGAGCCTGGGCCGGGACGATGGCCGTCAGGAAGACGGCCGCGCCTTTGAACGGACCGTGGGACCCGGCTGCGCAGACGGTGGGCAAGGACGTCCCCGGGCGCACCCTGGACGACACGACCGCCGTCGGGGGCGTCTACTACTACGGAGTGTTCGGCGACTACAAGGTCACGGTGAGCGAACGCGACTACCACGCGTACTCCTCCCTCGCCACGGCGGCCCCGGTACGGTTCCTCTCCGTGGAGAACATCGAGGGCCCCAACCGCTTCGCCACAGCCATCGCCGCCGTCCGGAAGGCGTTCCCCAACGGCGCGAGCACGGTGGTTATCGCCTGGGGCCGCAACTTCCCCGACGCGCTGGGTGCCTCGGCGCTGTGCGGCGCCTACAACGCCCCGCTGCTGCTGACCGAGACGGCCGCGCTCCCCACGAGCGTCCGCGCCGAGATCACACGACTCGGTGCCACGCACGCCGTCATAATCGGCTCGGCGGGCGTGGTGTCCAAAGCGGTGGAGAACGACCTCGGAAAGCTCGTAGGCGGGGCGACTCGCGTGGAGCGGATCGCGGGCTCGGAGCGGTACGATACCGCCGCCAGGGTCGCGCGCGCCACGATGCAGGTGCTGGGCGCGTCCTCGGCGGACGACGTCTTCCTCGCGGTGGGCGACAACTTCCCCGACGCGCTGGCGGCCTCGCCGGCCGCCTACGCGAAACGGTGGCCGATCGTCCTCACTCCGCGCACGTCGCTGCCCACTCAAGCGCGGAGCGCGCTGACCGCGTTGGCGCCGAAGCGCGTGCACATCCTCGGCGGGATCGGCGCCGTGCCGCTGCTGGTGGAGAAGCAGCTGCGAGACGCCTATCCGTCTTTGGTGGTGGACCGCTGGAAGGGCGAGAACCGATACGCCACGGCAGTGGACATCGCGAACAGGAGCGGCCTTTCCTGGGGCGGCATCGGGATCGCCACGGGCCAGAACTTCCCCGACGCGCTCGCGGGCGGTGTCATGCAGGGCAAACTCGGCGGCGTGGTGCTGCTGACACCGACGGCCTCGCTGTCGCTCGACACCGCCTCGGCCATCACCGCTCACCGGCCCGAGATAGGCGTCGTGCGCTATCTCGGCTCGACGAGCGCCGTGAGCACGGCGGTCAGGAACAGGGTGATGCAGATACTCACACAGTAGCCGGTCACGGCGCAGGGCGCTTCACCCTGGCAGTACCTTCCGCTACACTGAACATACGTTCGATTCGGCGAGGCAAGGGAGGGCGCTCGGTTGATCATCCTCGGTATCGACCCCGGTCTCGCCAACACCGGCTGGGGCGTCGTCGAGGCTGGCGGCAACCGGCTGCGGTGCCTCGGCTACGGGTGCGTCACGACTCCCGCGGAGGACCCGCTCGCGCAGCGCCTTTCCGCCGTGCACACGTCGCTCCTGTCCGTCATCCGTGAGCACGAGCCGGCGGAGTGCGCCGTCGAGAAGCTGTTCTTCAACGTCAACGTGCGCACCGCGTTCGCGACCGGGCAGGCGCGCGGGGTGGCGTTGCTGGCGACGGCCGAGGCGCGGCTGAGGGTGGGCGAGTACGGCCCCTCGGAGATCAAGCAGGCGGTCGTCGGGTACGGCGGCGCCGAGAAGTCGCAGGTGCAGTACATGGTGAAGACGATCCTCGGCCTGCCCGCCGCACCGAAGCCAGACCACGCCGCGGACGCGCTCGCCGTCGCGATCTGCCACGCGAACTCGCGGGGGCGGGCGCGCCTCGCCGAGGTCGCGCGGTGATCGCCTTCCTGCGGGGCCGCCTCGCCGCGAAGACGGGCGCGCATTGCCTGCTCGACGTGAACGGCGTCGGCTACCGGATCGCGATGGCGACCCCCGCGCTGGCCGCCCTGCCCGCCGAGGGGGAGCCGGTCACGATCCTCACGCATCTGCTGGTCCGCGAGGACGAGCTGTCGCTGTTCGGCTTCCTCGAGGACGCGGAGCGCGATCTCTTCGAGATGCTCATCACGGTGTCGGGCGTCGGTCCCAAGGTCGCGCTCGCCGTGCTCTCGGCGATGACGCCGGAGGCGCTGGCCACGGCGCTAGGGGCCGAGGACGTCGCGGCGATCAGCTCGGTCCCCGGGATCGGCAAGAAGACCGCGCAGCGGATCATCATCGAGCTGAAGGACAAGCTCGCCGCGCCCGGCCTCGGGAGCGTCGCGGGCGGTGCGGCCACTCCCGCCCATGCGGAGGTGCGCGACGCGCTGCTCGCGATGGGCTTCGCGCCGGCCGAGGCGTCGGCGGCGCTGGCGGGCGCCGAGGGCGGTTCGGCACAGGCGCTGCTGAAGCACGCCCTCAAGCGGTTGGGGGGTGCGTGAGGTGGGCGACTGGGAACCGCAGGACGCCGAGCGCCTCGTCGCCGCGGCGTACACGCCGGATGACGTGGAGATCGACCGCACGCTGCGCCCGAAGCGGCTCGCCGACTACCTCGGCCAGCAGCGCGTGAAGGAGAACCTGGCGGTGCTCATCGAGGCCGCCGCGGGAAGGAACGAGCCGCTCGACCACATACTGCTGTCGGGGCCGCCCGGCCTCGGCAAGACCACGCTCGGCGGAGTCATCGCCAACGAGCTCGGCGTGCACCTCCGCACGACCTCCGGGCCCGCCATAGAGCGCGCCGGCGACCTCGCCGCGATCCTCACGAACCTCGAGGAGCGCGACGTGCTCTTCA
Organism: Coriobacteriia bacterium; assembly: GCA_036504755.1. GTDB lineage: Bacteria > Actinomycetota > Coriobacteriia > Anaerosomatales > JAJZPX01 > JAJZPX01. The sequence goes on along the minus strand of DASXUP010000007.1, from coordinate 78,946 downwards.
TCGACGAGATCCACCGGCTGAACCGCCAGATCGAAGAGGTCCTCTACCCGGCGATGGAGGACTTCTCACTCGACATCGTCATCGGCAAGGGGCCCGCGGCGCGCAGTCTTCGGCTCGACCTCCCGAGGTTCACCCTGGTCGGCGCGACTACGCGCACCGGCCTGCTCACCGGTCCGCTCCGCGACCGCTTCGGCATGGCGTTCAGACTCGACTACTACACTCCCGACGAGCTCACGGCGATAGTGAAGCGCTCCGCCGCCATCCTGGCGGTCACCATCGACCCGGAGGGAGCGGCCGAGATCGCGCGTCGCTCGCGGGGGACGCCGCGGCTCGCGAACCGTCTGCTCAAGCGCGTGCGCGACTACGCGCAGGTGCGCCACGCGGGGGAGATCACCGAGGACATCGCCGCCGAGGCGCTCGCGTTCTTCGAGGTCGACCACGTCGGGCTGGACCGGATGGACCTCGCCATCCTCGACGCGCTCGTGAACCGCTTCTCCGGCAAGCCGGTCGGTCTGAACACGCTGGCCACCGCGGTCTCCGAAGAGCCCGACACGCTCGAGGACGTGTACGAACCGTATCTGCTGCAGCTCGGGTTCCTGATGCGCACGCCGAAGGGGCGGCAGGCGACGCCGCGCGCCTACGAGCACCTCGGCCGTCAGGCGCCTGCCGAGGAGCGGCGGCAGGATGGGCTCTTCTAGCGCCCGCTCGCGCTATCATCGTCTCCACCGCCGCTGCGAGGAGGCCGCCGAATGAACGAACGCCCGCATCTCGTCCGTGCCGTCGATGCGGTGCTCGTCGTGATCGACGTCCAGGAGCGGCTCGCGGCAGCCATGCCGCATCGCTCGCGCGTGGTGAACGCCACGTCGCGGCTGCTGCGGGCGGCCGCTCTCCTCGGCATGCCGATCGTCGTCACGCTGCAGAACCCTGACGGTCTCGGGGGCCTCGTGCCGGAGCTGGCCGACGTGCTCGCGTCCCCCGAGCTCGCCTCGGCGGACGTCCGGACCGTCGACAAGATGGCGTTCTGCTGCTCGCTCGAACTGGCGTTCACCGCGGCCATGTCGGCGACGGGCCGGTCGCAGGTGGTGATCTGCGGCATGGAGACGCACATCTGCGTGACGCAGAGCGCTCTCGCGCTCGCAGCGGACGGCTACGAGACGTACGTGGCCGCCGACGCGTGCTGCTCGATCGACGACGGGGACGCACACACCGCGCTCGACCGCCTGCGGGCGGACGACGTCGAGGTGCTCACCTCGCAGTCGGCGATGTACGAAGCGGTTCGGAGGGCGGGGACGGACGAGTTCCGTGCCCTGCTGCGCATAGTGAAGGGCGGGTAGGTCGCGGGGATGAGCTGCGAGCATCGCGAAGCAGCTCGATCCCCGCGGTTCGTGGCGGCGCAAGTCCGCCACGAACCGTAGTACACTGGGCGCCGTCATCCCTCACGACCCTGGAGTCCCGATGGCCGAGATCATCGACGGCAAGAAGGTCGCCGCCGCCATCAACGTGCGTACCGCCGCGGAGGCTGCTCGGCTGACCGCGCTCGGCGTCCGGCCGGGGCTCGCCGTCGTGCTCGTCGGGGAGGATCCCGCCTCCGCGACGTACGTTCGGATGAAGGAGCGCGACGCGGAGTCCCTCGGTTTCGCCAGCTTCGACCACCGGCTGCAGGAGTCGACCACGCAGGAGGAGCTCGAGGCGCTCATCGAGCGTCTGAACGGTGACCCGGCCGTGCACGGCATCCTCGTGCAGCTCCCGCTCCCGGGGCACCTCGACCCCGAACCCGTGATCGACCGGATCTCGGCCGAGAAGGACGTCGACGGCTTCGGCGTGTCGAGCCTCGGCCGCCTCGTTCGCGGCCTCCCGGGACTGCGCTCGTGCACGCCGGCGGGCGTGATGGAGCTCCTGCGCGCCTACGACGTGCGGGTGGAGGGCGCGCGCACCGTCGTCATCGGCCGCTCGACGATGGTGGGCAAACCGATGGCGCTGTTGTTGCTGGAAAAGGATGCGACGGTGACCGTCTGCCACTCGCGCACGCGCGACCTGGCCGATGTGTGCCGCCAGGCCGACATCCTCGTCGCCGCCGTCGGGCGCGCGGAGATGGTGCGGCGCGACTGGGTGAAGCCGGGCGCGGTCGTCATCGACGTGGGCACCACCCGCGTCGACGGGCGGCTGGTCGGCGACGTGGCGTACGAGGAGGTATCCGAGGTGGCTTCGAAGATAACGCCGGTCCCGGGCGGAGTCGGCCCGATGACGCGGGCGATGCTGATGGCGAACACCGTGGCGGCTGCGGCGAAGGCGGCGCGGCGATGAGACGCGCGCTGGTCGTCGCGTGCGCGGTCGCGCTGCTGCTCACGGCGCCGGCCGCCGCGCTGGCCGTGGCCCCGTCGCCGGCGGCTACGGCACCGGCGACTCCGGCGCCGTTGCAGAACGCGAAGCCGGTGACGCCGCAGCTCGTCGACGTCCAGCTCTGGCCGGAGGACGTCAAGGGGAGCATGACGATCATCGTCGTCGCGCTCGTGCCCACGTCCACGCCACTGCCGGCGACGGTCGCCCTTCCGCTCCCGAAGGGGGCGACCGTGACCTGGGCGGGCGAGATCTTCGAGAACAACTCGCAGGACGTGCAGCGGTCGGCGAGGATGTCACCGGATGGGGCGTCGCTGTCCATCGCCACCGCCAAGTCACGCTTCGTGCAGTACGAGGCGCAGTACAAGCCGTACGTCGACCGCGGGAACCGGCGCTACGCCCAGCTCGACTGGGTCCAGTCCAAGCCCGCCGGCGTTGTCCGCTTCGCCTTCCGCATGCCCCCGTTCTCGAACGACGTGAAGAGCAGTCCGCCGTTCGCGCGCACCTCGGCGGCTAACTCGGCCGGGGAGAAGATATACTCGCTGGCCGACCGCAAGCTCAAGGTGGGGGAAGCGGTCAAGCTCTCCGTCGACTACATCCCGCAGGCCCCCGCGCTACCTACGGCGCCGCAAGGCCCCGACATCCTCCTCTTAAGCCTCCTCGCGGTCCTCGGGATCGTTCTCGCCGCGCTCGCCTTCGTGGTCGTCAGGTCGAGGCGCGCCGCCTAGGTCCGATCCGCCGCCGCACCGGGTCTTGACGCCGAAGAGGATATGCTACGATTCGGCTTGTCAGGGCCTGACAGGGCTCGATATCGGTGGCAGCGAGATATTCTCGCACGAGCAGGACCCCGCTCGCGGCGGGGGCGAAGGGATGAGCTTGCATGGCTGAAGGTGTCGTCAAGTGGTTCAACCCGGACAAGGGCTACGGCTTCATCTCGCGTGACGATGGGGACGACATCTTCGTCCACTACTCGGAGATCCAGATGGACGGCTTCAAGACGCTGGCCGAGGGACAGTCGGTCGAGTTCGAGGTGACCACCGGGCAGAACGGGAAGCCTCAGGCGAGCAACGTTCGCAAAGCGCAGGCATAGGCTCCACTCACAGAACGATGTCAGCGGAGCGGCTCCGGCAGGGGCCGCTCCGCTCGTCGAGGGGAGACCGCCTTCCTCTCGCGACGGCCCGCTTCACGGTCCCGCTTGCACCGGAGTGCGCTGGACGGGTATACAGGGCGTGTCTTGTGAGGATGGTCCGCGATGAGGCTGCTGTTGCACACGTGTTGCGCGCCCTGCCTGATCGAGCCGCTCGATCGGCTGCGCGAGACGTGGGACGTCACCGTCGCATACGCCAACCCCAACATCCATCCGCTCTCGGAGTACCAGCGCCGCCGCGACGCGGTGCTCGCGTACGCGGCATCGTTAGGGGTGCCGGTCGTCGAGCTCCGATACGACCCGGCGGCGTGGGTGCGCGACGTGGGGTCGGTGGCGGATGAGAAGCCGGCTCGCTGCTATCGTTGCTTCCTGCTGCGCCTCGGTGCCGTGGCCGCGCACGCCGCCGCCTCCGGGTTCGACGCGTTCGCGACGACTCTGACCGTCAGCCCGTACCAGGACTTCGGCGCGCTGACCGAGGCGGCGGAGGCCGTCGCCGGGCGCTACGGGGTGACCTACCTGCACACGGACTTCCGGGAAGCCTATCCCGAGGCGGTCCGCCGCTCTCGCGAGCTCGGCATGTACCGGCAGAACTACTGCGGATGCCTGCTGTCGCAAGTGGAGGCCGACCGCGAACGCGCTGCGAGGAAGTCGGCGAGGAAGGGCGTCGCGCCGAGGGCACGCGCCGAGGCGTGAAGAGACGGCGAAGGCCGTCCGCCGGAGCGGATGGCCTTCGAGGGGTCACGTCTTCGGCTACTTGCGCAGGTATATCGACTCCCCTCGGCGGACGATGCCGAGGTTGGCGAATCTGGGGTTCAGCCGCTTCGTCTTGAGCAGGCCCTGATGGATCGTGGACGGCTTCTTCTTCGGCACCTCCACGCGGCAGGCCTTGTCCTTTCCGCGCAAGAAGTCATCCATCACGTTCTCGTATACGGTCGCCTTCGAGATCGGTGGGATCTCCTCGGGGATCAAACGGTACTTTCCCTCCACGATATGTCCTCCTCAGTGAGCGCGATATGATATGGCGATTCCAGAGTCTGACTTCACGTTAGGCCGCCTGTCAAGTTCGTGTGACTCCGCGAGGTCGCGAATCTCGTATGGGATGGCGTTAGCGAGATGGTTTGCCGCGGCCTTCCCACAGCTTGCGCGGCTCCCGTTCGAGAAGCCCGTTCGTGCATAATGGACACGCCGCGGAGGAGCGGCCGGAGCGAGAGGACCCGCGCGTGCGCACCGACGATTTCGACTACGAGCTGCCGTCAGGTCTCATCGCACAGCATCCCGCGGAGCCGCGCGACTCTTGCCGGCTCCTGGTGGTGGACCGCGGAAGCGGGCAGATCGACCATCGGGTGTTCACGGACATCGGCGAGTACCTTCGCCCGGGCGACCTGCTCGTCGTGAACGACACCCGCGTGCTGCCGGCGCGCCTCAAGGGCGCTAAGCTCGAGACCGGCGGCGCGGCCGAGGTGCTCCTGCTCCGCGAGCGCTACACGGGCGCTTGGGAGTGCCTGGTCAAGCCGGGGCGCCGCATACGGCCCGGCGCGAAGCTCGTCTTCGGCGAGGGCCTCCTCACCGGGCTAGTCGTCGACGTGCTGGACGACTCCGGGACGCGCGTCATCCAGTTCCAGACGGCCCGGGGCAGCCTCCTCGACGCCGTGCACGCGCTGGGCGAGGTGCCGCTGCCGCCCTACGTGACCGCCACGCTCGACGATCCCGAGCTCTACCAGACGATCTTCGCCACCGAGGAGCGCAGCGCGGCAGCGCCGACGGCCGGCCTCCACTTCACCGAGGAGCTGCTCGGCCGGCTGGAAGCGTCCGGGGTGGGACTCGCGAAGGTCGAGCTCGACATCGGGCTCGACACCTTCCGGCCGATCTCGGAGGACGATCCGCGGGAGCACCGCATCCACAGCGAGCACTTCCGGGTCCCCGCATGGACGGCCGACGCCGTCAACGCGGCGCGTGAGCACGGAGGACGGATCGTCGCGGTGGGTACGACGTCGGTCCGCGCGCTGGAGAGCGCGTGGGACGAGCCCTCCGGATCGGTCGTGGCGCACGAGGGGCCCACGGAGCTGTACGTCATGCCGGGGTACCGCTTCCGGACCACCGACGTCCTGCTCACGAACTTCCACGTCCCGCGTTCGACGCTGCTGTTGCTGGTGTCGGCGTTCGCGGGGCGGGAGCTGGTGTTGCGCGCGTACGGCAATGCGGTCGAGCAGCGCTACCGTCTCCTGTCCTTCGGCGATGCGATGCTCATCCTGTGACACGTCAGCGCTTCGGTACCCACCACGTCCAGTTGGGGTCGCCGCCGGCGGGATCGCTCGGGGTCGTCCCCGGAGCCACCGCGAATCCCGCGTCGACCGCGCTGCCCGTCGGCGCGAAGATATCCAGCCCCGAGTCGTCCTTCCCGGCAGGCACGAAGGTGGGCGAGCCGTCCTCGGCGGTGGGGGTCGCGTACTGCGAGGGCAGCGCTGGCCATTGGCCGTAGGCGGTTATGTCGGCGGCCCACAGCGTGTAGAGCTTGCCGCCGGACGTTCGCACCACCCGCTTGAACGCGGTGTAAGTCTCCGAGGTGTCGTCCGAACGGACGAACACGATGTCCGCGTCCGTCTTCGAGCGCCACGCCTGCCGTTCGGCAGGTGTGGCGGAGGAGTCGAGCGACGAGCTGATCTTGGCATCGAGCGGCACCATCGACGCCGCATCGGGCGTCCGCGCGCCGAGCCACGCGTACGCCTCGTTCGCGACCGCGATGAAGCGCGGCCCCCCGGACGCGGCCGTCTCGGCGCGGCCTGCGGCCGCTCCGCTTCGCGCCGAGTCCGCGGCAGACGGCGCGGAGGCCTGGGGAAGCGCCAGCTGGGTGGGCGTCGCCTTGGTGCTCGCGGCGTTCGGACGGAGCGCGCGGAACCCCTGGAAGGACAGAACGAGCGCGAAGACCGCGGCCGCCACCGCCGCCGCGCCGGCGGCGAGTCGCACCGCCCGCCACCAGGGGTCGCGCTCTTGCGGGCGGGCCGCGGGCTCGAACGCAGGCCCGAAGGAGGGACCGTCCTCCGAGGCCGCTCCATCCTCGGCTGCAGGCTCGGAGACTCTCGGCACCGCACGGGGCACACCGGCCTCGGCCATCATCCGTCCGCGCTGCACGATCGCGTCCACGAGCTCGGGAGGCGCGGCCGGCGGCGGCGTCTTCTTGAGGAGCGCCAGGCCCTCGACGAAGCGGCGGCAATCCCTGCAGTCGCGGCAGTGGTCGCGCGCCTCGGCCGACAGCGGCACTTCGGTCACTCCGCGATCGAACGCCTCGGAGATGATCTCGCGCGCCCGGGAGCAGTCCATGCTCACGCCTCCTTCGCCGCGAGGCCGAGCAGGCCGAGGATGAGCCGCCGCGCGCGGAAGACGCGGGACTTGACCGTGCCGACCGGCACGCCGAGGGCGGCGGCCGCGTCCTGATACGACAGGCCGAAGAGGGTGACGGCCGAGAGGGCGTCGCGGTCTTCCGGCTGGAGGGTGGCGATCGCCCTCTCCAGCGACTCGGAGGTCAGCACGCCGTCGGAGAAGTCCGGCGTGACGGCCTGGGCGCCCTCCAGCGGGTCGACGGGCATGGGGGAGCGCCGGTTGCGGCGCAGCATGTCGATGCAGACGTTGCGCGTCAGCCGGAACAGCCAAGTGGTGAAGCTCGAGCGGCCGTCGAACCCGGCCAGCGAGCGGAACACCTTCAGGAACACCTCCTGCGTCGCGTCCTCCGCGAGCTGGCGATCGCCGAAGAAGCGCAGCGCGTGCGCGTAGACGGCATCGGCATTCGTCCTGACCAGCGTCTCGAACGCGCCGACGTCGCCGTCGCGCGCCGACGCGACCACGGGGTCGACGTCCCGGGCGGAAGCCTCGGGCACCAAGCTCGCACCTCCTTCGACGCATCGCAGGGGTCCGGGGTTCGCGGCAAGCATACCGCAGGCCGCCCGGCTGCTAGAATCGCTCGCATGACCGCGCATGCCTTCTCCGTGCAAGCCACGGACCGTCACACCCGTGCCCGCCTCGGCAGTTACCGGACGGGACACGGGTCCTTCACCACTCCGGCGTTCATGCCGGTCGGGACCCGCGGCACCGTCAAGGGCATGACGCCCGAGGTCCTGCGCGCCGTCGGCGCCGAGATCGTGCTCGCGAACGCCTACCACCTCTACCTCCGGCCCGGCGCGGAGCTGGTGACCGAGGCCGGAGGCGTCCAGCGCTTCTGCGGCTGGGATCGCCCGATGCTCACCGACTCCGGCGGCTTCCAGGTGTTCAGTCTCGCGGACACCATAAAGGTGAGCGACGAAGGAGTGTCGTTCTCCAGCGTCTACGACGGCTCGAAGCATAGCTGGACGCCCGAGGAGAACATGCGGATCCAGCAGCTGATCGGCGCCGACATCGCCATGCAGCTCGACGTCTGCCCGCCGTATCCGGCCGAGGAGCCCGCGGTAGCCGAGGCGGTGCGCCGCAGCCTGCTGTGGGCGCGCAGATGCAAGGACTCGCACGATTCGCCCGGCCAGGCGCTCTTCGGGATCGTCCAGGGAGGCGTGTTCCCGCATCTGCGGCAGGCGAGCGTGGAGGGCCTCGCCGAGCTCGACTTCGCGGGCTACGGCATAGGGGGGTACTCCGTCGGCGAGCCGCACGGGCTGATGCTGGAGAGTCTCGAGCCCGTCGCGGCCGCCCTTCCGTCCGACCGCCCGCGGTATCTGATGGGGGTCGGCAACCCGACGACGATCGTCCGCGCGGTCGCGCTGGGCGTCGACATGTTCGACTGCGTGCTTCCCACCCGCGCCGCCCGCCTCGGCACCGCCTTCTCCTCGGAAGGGAGGCTGAACCTGCGGAACGCGCGCTTCGCGCGGGACCTGGGCCCCCTGGACCCGTCGTGCGGCTGCTCGACATGCACGACGTATGGGCGCGCGTATCTGCGGCATCTGGTCGCCCAGAAGGAGATGCTGGGCGCGATCCTGCTGACGACGCACAACCTCTTCTACCTGCTCGACCTCGTGCGGCGCGCCCGGCTCGCGATCGAAGAGGGGCGCTACGCCGCGTTCGTGGCGGAGTGGGAGGCCTCGGACGCCGCGAACGACTGGTGAGCACGGCGAGGGACGGCCGGGCGGAGCCGGTTCGGGGTAGGAAACAACAGGCCGGCACGGGGGATCGGATGTTATGATAGCTTTCGCTGTCCCGACGCCGTAGCGGCGGCTCGAGCGTGCCTTCGGAGGCATCATGTCCCAGAACACGATATGGATCGGCTACATCGTCCTGCTGGTCGGCTTCTTCTACTTCTTCATGTACCGGCCCCAGGTGACCCGCCAGAAGGAGCAGCGCGCCCTTCTCTCCTCGCTGGCCGTTGACGACCAGGTGCTCACCGCGAGCGGGATGTACGGCACGATAAGGGCCATCGACGAAGACGTGATCGAGATCGAGATCGCGGACGGTGTCGTGGTCCGCATGGCGAAGGCCGCCGTGACCCGGAAGCTCGAGGCGTGACGCGGCATGCCTGAAGCTCGCAAGCCCGTCACACTGGAGACGATCCAGAACGACCCGCACGTGCTGGCGTACATGGAGATGGGCGACGACTACCTCGGCGCCATCGGCTACACGGAGCACGGGCTGCGTCACGGCAACCTCGTCGCGCACATCGCCCACAACATCCTCGCGCGGCTCGGCTACGACGAGCGCACCGCCGAGCTGGGCGCGATCGCGGGATTCATGCACGACATCGGCAACAGCGTCGGACGCGAGATGCACGGGATCTCCTCCGCGCTGCTCGCCAAGGACGCGCTGTACCACCTCGGCATGGAGCCTCGCGAGATCGCGAGGGTGATGAACGCGCTCGGGAACCACGAGGAGGAGTTCGGCGCTCCGGCCAACCCTATCGGCTCGGCGACGATCATCGGCGACAAGAGCGACGTGCACCACACGCGCGTGCGCAATCCCGACCCGTCGACGTTCGACATACATGACCGCGTGAACTACGCTGCGAAACGCTCGTTCCTGAGAGTGGACTCGGAATCGCGTTTGCTGACGCTGGAGATCGACATCGACACCGAGATCAGCCAGGTGATGGAGTACTTCGAGATCTTCCTGTCGCGCATGCAGATGTGCCGCAAGGCGGCGGCCGTGCTCGACGCGACGTTCTCGCTCGTGATCAACGGGAGCCGGCTGCTGTAGGCCGGTTCCTTGGTGGACGGAAGGCAGGAGATGGATCAGAAGCAACAGAACGTGCTCGCGCTCGGGCTCGCCTTGGTGCTCCTCGCGGTCGCCGTGTGGCAGTTCATGCCGCTGTCGACGAAGATCCGCAAGGGGCTCGACCTCCAGGGCGGGCTGTCGGTCATCCTGACCGCGAAACCGACCGCGAAGTCGCCCGTGAACGACCAGGCCATGGCCCGCGCCGAGCTCATCGTGCGCAACCGGGTCGACCGCCTCGGCGTGTCGGAGGCGTCCGTGCAGCGGCAAGGGACGAACTCGATCCTCGTGCAGCTTCCCGGCATCCGCGACCCGGAGGGCGCGATCAAGCTGATCGGATCCACCGGCCAGCTGCAGTTCGTCAAGTGGGACAGCATCCCCGCCACCCAACAGGCGGCGTGGGACGCCTACATGCAGCAGCTCGACCAGGGCGCCACGCCCAAGCAGCCGGCGGCGATCGAAGCCACGGGCGGAGCCGTCATCCTCAACGGGAGCGTCGTTCAGAACGCGCAAGTGAGCGTCGATACCCAAACGAACCAGACCGGCGTCGAGATGACCTTCGACGACCGGGGCACGCAGGAGTGGGCGCAGTTCACTTCCGGCAACGTCGGCAAGCGGGTCGCGATCGTCCTGGACGGAGCCGTGCAGTCGGCGCCGCAGATCAAGACCGCCATCGTCGACGGCCGCTCCGAGATCACCGGCAGGTTCACGGCCGAGCAGGCCAAGCGGCTCGCGACGGTGCTCCAGACGGGCGCCCTGCCGGTGTCGCTCGAGTTCTCGAGTTCCGAGGTGGTCGGACCCACTCTGGGAGCGGAGTCGCTGCAGCGGGGTCTCTTCGCGGCGATCGTGGGCCTCGGACTCGTCGCTTTGTACATGGCCGTCTACTACCGCGGCCTCGGCGTGCTGACCTGGCTGTCGCTGGGTGCGTTCACGACGCTGTTCCTCGGCGTGATCGCCGTGATGTCGTACTTCGGCACCTATGCGCTGTCGCTGCCGGGTCTTGCCGGCATGGTGCTCACGATCGGCCTCGCCGCGGACACGTCCATCCTCATCCTCGAGCGTTTCAAGGAAGAGGTGCGGCAGGGCAAGACGTACCGGACGGCCGCCCGTTCGGGCTCCCGGCACGCGATCGGCACGAGCATCGACGCGGACCTCGTGACGTTCGTGTCCGCGATCTTCCTGTTCTTCGTCGCGATCGGCCCCGTGAAGGGCTTCGCGCTGACGCTCATGATCGGAATCGTGTGCGACCTCACCATCGGCATCCTTTTCACCCGGAGCATCCTGATGATGCTGTCCGAGTCGGTGATCGAGAAAGCACCCGCTCTCTTCGGCATGAAGGGCGGCGATCGGCGTGGCTAAGCTCTACATCGACTTCATGGGGAACCGGAAGTGGCTGTTCCTGCTCTCGGGGATCCTCCTCGTCATCTCTGTCGGAGCAATAGCGGTGCGCGGGCTCAACTTCAGCATCGAGTTCAAGGGCGGCACCGTCATGCACATCGCCGCGGCGCCCGGACTGACGGAGACGAAGGTGAGCGACGCGCTCAAGCGCGCGGGCGTGAGCGACGCCGTGGTCCAGACCGAGCAGGGCGGTGCGTTCCTCATCCGCACGACCGAGGCCGACACGGCCAAGGCCACCGAGGTGTACAACAAGGTGACTTCGGAGCTCGGCATCCCGGCCGCCGGCGGCAACGTCTCGACCATCGGCCCCGGCTGGGGAGCGAATGTCACGAACTCGGCCGAGCTCGCGCTAGCGCTGTCGGTCGCGGCGATCCTTCTCTACATCAGCCTGAGGTTCGAGTACAAGATGTCGGTGACCGCCGTGCTCGCGCTCGTGCACGACGTGACGATAACGCTGGGCGTCTACGCGCTCGTCGGGCGCGAGGTCTCGCCGAACACCATCGCGGCGCTGCTGACGATCCTCGGCTACTCGCTCTACGACACGATCGTCGTGTTCCACCGCATCCGCGAGAACAGCCAGCGCATCGTGAAGCAGACGTTCATGCAGATGGCGAACGACTCGATCAACCAGGTGCTCATGCGCTGGGTCAACACGGGGCTCTCCTCGATCATACCGGTGGTCGTGCTGTTCGTCTTCGGCGGCGACACGCTGAAGGACTTCGCGTTCGCGCTCATCGTCGGGCTCGTGTCCGGCGCCTACAGTTCCGTCGCTATCGCGTCGCCGCTCTACGCGATGTGGAAGGAGCGGGAGCCGAAGTTCCAGGCGCTCAAGAAGAAGTACGCTTAAGGACCCCGGCGAGGTCGAGGCCGGGCCGTGTCGGTGGTCTCCGGTATGATGCCCTTATGCCTGCAGACACCCCTCCGAGACGCACCTGGCGACACGTCGAGACCGACGAGGGCCGTGTCGCCGAGATCGCCTCAGGGACGGGGGTCTCCAGGGTCGTGGCTCGGATCCTGGCGACCCGCGGGGTGTGCGACGCCGAGGCCGCCAGACGCTTCCTGTCGCCTTCGCTCGAGCGCGACTGGCGGGACCCGGAGTCGCTCCCCGGCATGCCCGAGGCGGCCGAGGTGGTGGCGGACGCGATTCGAGCCGGCCGGCGCATCGTGGTGTTCGGCGACTTCGACGTCGACGGGCTCTCCGCTGCGGCTACGGCGTCCCTCGGCCTGAGCGCGCTGGGCGGAGACGCCACGCCGACGGTGCCGCACCGCTTCCGGGAGGGCTACGGGCTCACCGCGGCCTCCGTGGACCGTCTGCGCGGGATGGAGCCCGAGCTGGTCGTCACCGTCGACTGCGGGATAGCGGCTGCCGAGGAGGTGGCCGCGTTGCGGGCCGCCGGGATCGGCGTGGTGGTGACCGACCACCACGAGGTCGCGGGCCTCGTCCCCGCCGGCGTCCCCGTGTGCGATCCGAAGACCGGCGGCTACCCGTTCCCCGATCTCGCCGGAGCAGGTGTCGCACTCAAGCTCGTGCAGGCGGTCGGGACGCGTCTCGGACGTCCCGAGTCGTGGCGAGAGCTGACCGACGTCGCGGCGCTCGGCACGATCGCCGACATCGTGCCGCTGCTCGACGAGAACCGCGCGCTCGCGGCGGACGGGGTAGCGCGCATGCGCTCGGGGCCCCGCCCGGGTCCGGCCGCGCTCTCGCGGGTGGCCGGCGTCGACCTCGGCTGTCTGACCTCGCAGACGGTCGCGTACGCCCTCGCCCCGAGGCTCAACGCCGCGGGGAGGATGGCCGACCCCGCCCTGGCGCTCGAGCTGCTCGTGACGGACGACGCGGGGCGCGCCGACGAGCTCGCGCACGCGCTCGACGAGCACAACCGCGTGCGCCAGGCGGTGGAGCGCGACCTCGCCCAGGAGGCGCATGCGCTCGCCGCGCGCACGTACACGTCCGGCGACCGCGTGCTCGTGCTCGCGGGCGAGGGCTGGCACGACGGCGTGAAGGGCATCGTGGCCTCGCGCATGGTGAACGCGTACGGAGTGCCGGCGCTGCTCTTCACCGTCGAGGACGGCATCGCGCGCGGCTCGGGCAGGAGCGTCCCCGGCGTCGATCTGCACGCAGCCGTCGCGGCCTCGGCCGAGCTTCTCGACCGCTTCGGCGGGCACCCGGCGGCCGTCGGGATGTCGGTCGCGGCCGACCGGCTCCCCGAGCTCACCCGGCGTCTCGAGGAGGCGATGGCCGCGCTTCCCGCCGAGGCCTTCGTGCCATGGCGGGAAGTGGACGCCGAGGTGCCGCTCGAGGCGCTGGGACCGGAGCTGGCGGCGGAGCTCGCCGCGCTGCAGCCCTTCGGGCACGCGAACCCCAAGCCGATGCTCGCGACGCGCGGCGTCTTCATGGGCGATCGCCGGCGCGTCGGCGGCGATGCGGAACACTTGCGGTTCACGGCGTTCGACGGAGCCGTGGCAGTGCCCGCGATCGCGTTCCGCTGCCGGGACATCGCCGATCTTGCGGACCGCGACTCGGCCGTGGACGTGGCCTACGAGGTCGAGGAGGACGTCTGGCGAGGCAAGCAGCGCGTCCAGATGCTCGTCCGGGACGTGCTGGCGCACGAGGCCCCGCCTGACGCGCCCGCCGCCGAGCTGGTCGACGACCTGTTCGCGCGCGCCGAGGAGGTGCTGGCGGGCGGGGAGTACGCGGGGATCACCGACGCCGAGGCGTTCCACACGAAGCTCGCGGGCGTGACGTTCGAGGGCCGGCAGGACCTCGTGGCGGCTCTCGCGCCCGGCACGCCCCTGCGGCTCGTGCGTCAGCCCGCCAACGAGCACGACGCCAACGCGTGCGCGCTCGTCGATCCCCTCGGCGCGCACGTCGGCTTCTTCAACCGGCGCCTTGCCGCCGTGCTCGCCCCCGCCGTCGACGCCGGTGCCGCGTACGACGTCGAGGTCACCGAGGTCACGGGCGGCGAGGACGGGCGCAGCCGTGGCGTGAACGTGCTCGTGAGCAGGCGCGGGGGGGACGCCGACGGTGAGGCCCGCGAGGCCGGCGCGGCCCGCCGCGCCGAGCTGGCTGCGCTCGCCCCCGACGCCCTCGACGCGGCTCTCGCCGGGCACTTCATCGGCGAGCGAAAGCTCCACGCGGCGCAGCGCGAGGCGCTCGACAGCCTCGCGGCCGGGGAGAGCTGCCTCGCGGTCATGGCCACCGGCCGAGGCAAGTCGCTGATCTTCCACGTCCACGCCGCGCGCGAGGCGATCGCGCGGGGCCGCGCGTCGGTCTTCGTCTACCCGCTGCGCGCGCTCGTGGCCGACCAGGCGTTCCACCTGGAGGACTCGCTCGCGGAGCTGGGCGTCTCTTGCGCCTCGATCACGGGCGAGACGGCGCTCGGCCGTAGGGACGAGGCTTTCGCGGCGCTGGCAGAAGGGGCGCTGGACGTGGTGATGACCACGCCCGAGTTCCTGGAGCGCAACGCGGCGCGGTTCTCGGAGAGCGGGCGCGTCGGGTTCCTCGTCGTGGACGAGGCGCATCACGTGGGGCTGGCGGGAGCGAACCGCCGGCCCGCGTACCAGCGCCTCGGCGAGGCGCTCCGTCTCCTCGGCTCTCCGCCCGTTCTCGCCGTCACAGCCACGGCGGGCGACGAGGTCGCGTCGGTGGTGCGCGGGGTCCTCGGCATCCGACGCACCGTGCTGGACCCGACCGTGCGCGACAACCTGCGCGTCGAGGACCGCCGCGAGACGGCCGACAAGGCCGCCTACGTCGCGTCGCTGGCGTCGCGAGGCGACAAGCTGATCGCGTACGTGAACAGCCGCGAGCAATCGGTGCGCATCGCGCAGCAGCTGCGGAGGGCGTCGCCGGCGCTGCTTCACCGCGTCGCGTACTACAACGGCGGCCTGACCCGCCCCGCCCGGCACGCGATCGAGCGCGCGTTCCGCGCGGGGGAGCTGACCGCCGTGGTCGCGACGAGCGCCTTCGGCGAGGGCGTGAACATCCCGGACGTGAGGCACGTGGTCCTCTTCCACCTGCCCTTCAACGACGTGGAGTTCAACCAGATGTCCGGCCGCGGCGGGCGGGACGGGGCGCCGGCGACGGTGCACCTCCTGTACGGGCCGCGGGACGCGCGGCTCAACGAGATGATCCTCGAGTCCACGGCGCCGGATCGCGACGACCTCGCCCAGCTCTACGTGGTGCTGCGCGACCTCGCCCGCGATTCGGCCGAGGACGCCTTCGAGATCACGAACGCGGAGCTCGCCGTGCGCGTGAAGGCACGGAGGCCGAAGACGCGCCTGTCCGACAGAGGCGTGTCCGCCGGCCTGGGCGTCTTCCGCGACCTGGGTTTGCTCGACGGCGAGGGCGCGGGGTCGTACCGGCGCCTGCGGCTGCTCCCGCAGCCGGACGCGAAGCTCGAGCTGGCGAGCAGTGTCCGCTACGCGGAGGGTCTCGAGGAGTGCTCGACGTTCGCTGAGTTCAAGCGGTGGGCGCTCTCCGCGCCGCCGGAAGAGCTGCTCGAGCGCTTCAACCGCCCGATCCTGCCCGGCGGGTGACTGCCGGCAGGAAGCGGAGGGGTGCCCGGCGAATCGGGTAGACGGAGCGGCCCGATGCCCGGTACGCTCCCGAGGGCCGAAAGGGGAGTCGTGTGAACACGCGTCGTCTGAGAGCCGCCGCCGCGATTCTGATCGCGGCGGCGGTGCTGTACGGCTGCTCCGCGGCGCCCGCCGCCGATCAGCCCATCAAGAAGCCGAAGAACGTCTCGTCCGGCCCCGAGACGCTGCTGCCGGCCCCGACGAGCGCCGTCGAGGACACGCCGAGCTGGACCGAGCTTCCGAAGCCCGTCGCGGACGTCTTCGGCACCGCGCTCGACAAGGGAAGGTTCCAGGCCTTCGCGGCGATGAAGCAGATCACGATCGCGGTCCGCCTCAAGAGCGCGGTGAAGGAGAGGGATGTCTACCGCGCCCTCGACGCGGCATCGGCGTTCACCCCGAACGAGTACTCCGTCCTGCTGAACGTCTACGCTCCCGCAGCCGACGGCAAGGACCGCTACGCCGGCTACGAGTGGACCCCGCTGACCGGGACGCTCGTGAAGAAGGGAAGCTCCAACGCCGACCAGAGCTGGGACTCGGCGATAACCGCGATCACACAGGGCTCCGTCACGGACTTCATGGCGCCGGCGGTCAAGAGGGTCGCCGAAGGGCAGGACGCGCCGCCGCTCTTCAGGTGATATCCGCCTCGGGCTGATACCCTCCCGCCTCGGGTGGGAATCCTTCGGAGGCACCGTCGTCCCTCGAAGGAGAGTCCGTGGTCCCCCGCGCCCTCGTCGCGCTCGCCCTCGTCGCCGTGTTCGCCCTCGCGGCTCCCGCCCCCACCTTCGCCGAGGGCCTCTACTACGTCAGCGCCAGCGACGGCGCGCTGGAGGCGACGGCTACCCGCCACTACGGAGTCTCGGCGGACAGCTGGGTGCTCTTCGACCCGCACGAGGTCTACTCGTTGCACCTGAACTCGGTCTACGTGTGGCTGGACGAGGGCGACTACGTCGAGGCAGGATGGGCGTGGTACGCGGGCGACGGTCCGCAGGCGTACGTCGCGTACGAGCGGAAGGGCTACACGACCGACCAGCAGCGGATCTGGCTCGGGCCGGTCGAGCCCGGCAGTTGGGTCCACCTGGAGATCGCGAACCCGAGTCGCCTCGACACCTCTCCCGCGCGGTGGGAATGCCGGATAGGCGACCGGACGGCGGCGGTCTACGAGGACTTCGGCCGAGGTACCGTTCGCGTCAGCAGCGAGCGGCAGACGTACCGCGACAGCGGGTACGGCGTGTTCGAGCGCTTGCGCCGGCTGGACGCGGGGGGGAGATGGTCGCCGTGGAAGGACTTGAGTATCCAGCGTGGTGACGAGGACTACGAGGGCTTCGTCCTCCGAGGCGGCGGGTTCGAGGTGCGGTAGCCGAGGGCCCGGCGCGGTCCTTGCTGCGTTAGAATCCCCACTAGGGCGGACTGCGCCGCCCTCGTTCGCGGCGGTTCGAGCTGACTCGCTTCGCTCGCAGCTCAACCCCCGCATCACCCTCGAGGAAGCAGCCGGATGCCCGCAACTCTCGAACAGATATCGGAGCAGGTCCGAGCGTACAATCCCTCGGCCGACCTCGACGGGCTCACTGAAGCCTACGAGTTCGCCGAGCAGGCGCACGCCGGCCAGCTGCGCCGCACGGGCGAGCCGTTCGTGCATCACCCGCTCGAGGTGTGTCTGATCCTCGCGGAGCTGCACATGGACACGGCCACGCTCATGGCTGCGCTGCTCCACGACGTCGTCGAGGACTCGGGCGTGCCGCTGGAGGATCTGCGCAAGCGCTTCGGCGACGAGGTGGCGGACCTGGTCGACGGAGTCACCAAGCTCGGTCAGATCAAGGTCGCGACGGCCGACGAGGCGCACTCCAACAACATGCGCAAGATGCTCATGGCGATGGCGAAGGACATCCGCGTCATCCTCATCAAGCTCGCCGACCGGCTGCACAACATGCGGACCCTTTCCGGTCTGGACGCCGAGAAGCGTCACGAGAAGGCGCTCGAGACGATGGAGATCTACGCGCCGCTCGCGAACCGCCTCGGCATCTCCAACATAAAGTGGGAGCTCGAGGACCTCGCGTTCTACTATCTCGAGCCCAAGACCTTCCACCAGGTGCAGAAGATGGTGGCGGAGTCGCGCGAGGCGCGCGAGACGTACCTCTACCAGGTGAAGGACCAGCTCCGTTCCGAGCTGGAGAGCGTCGGCATCCACGCGGAGATATACGGCCGGCCGAAGCACCTGTACAGCATCTACGAGAAGATGCGGAACAAGGGCAAGGACTTCTCCGAGATCTACGACCTAATAGCCCTCCGCGTCATCGTCGGTTCCGTGAAGGACACCTACGGCGCGCTCGGCACCGTCCACTCGATCTGGAAGCCCGTCCCCGGGCGGTTCAAGGACTACGTGGCGATGCCGAAGTTCAACCTCTACCAGTCGCTGCACACCACGGTCATCGGGCCCGCCGGCCGTCCGCTGGAGATCCAGATCCGCACGGAGGAGATGCACCGCAACGCCGAATACGGCATCGCGGCACACTGGCGCTACAAGGAGGGCGGCAAGGCCGACCAGTCCTTCGACGCGCGCCTCTCCTGGCTCCGGCAGATGCTCGAGTGGCAGACGGAGATGAAGGACCCGCGGGAGTTCATGGAGGCGCTGAAGATCGACCTGTTCGAGGACGAGGTCTTCGTCTTCACGCCGAAGGGCGACGTCATCTCGCTGCGCCGCGGCTCGACGCCGATCGACTTCGCCTACGCCATCCACACCGAAGTGGGCAACCACACGGTCGGTGCGAAGGTGAACGGCGCGATCGTCTCGCTCAACCACGAGCTGCAGATGGGCGACCGGATCGAGATCCTCACCTCCAAGAACGCCAGCCCCTCGCGGGACTGGATGAACATCGTCAAGACCTCCTCGGCGCGCAGCAAGATCCGCAACTACTTCTCGAAGGTCACACGCGTAGACGACCTGCAGAAGGGCAAGGACGAGCTCCAGAAGGTGCTGAGGAAGCAAGGCCTGTCGATGAGCTCCACGGCCGGGATGAAGGCGATGACCGCCGTCTCCAAGGAGATGAACTACGTCGCGATCGACGATCTCCTCGCGGCGATCGGTGCCGGCAAGGTCTCACCGAAGCAGGTCGTGACCAAGATCATCAAGCAGCTCCAGAAACTGGGCGCGAAGCTTCCTGCCGAGGCCGAGCCCGAGACGCGCAACGTCCCGCTCCCGCCGACGACTCCGATGCAGCCCCGGCGAGAGAAGCGCCGGAAGTCCCAGACCGGCGTCGCGGTCAAGGGGATCGACGACGTGCTCGTCCGCCTCGCCAGGTGCTGCAATCCCGTCCCGGGCGACGAGATCATCGGCTTCGTCACGCGCGGGCGGGGCGTGTCGGTGCACCGCGCGGACTGCCCGAACGCGGGCGAGCTCACGTCGCAGAACGAGCGGCTGATCGACGTGGAGTGGGACACCGGCCACGCCACCACCTATCAGGTGGAGATAGTCATCGAGGCGCTCGATCGCACGCACTTGCTGCACGAGATCAGCTCGGTACTGGCCGAGGCGGGTGTCAACATCCTGTCCGCGAACGTGACGACGGACCGTCACGGGATCTCGACGATGCGCTTCCTGTTCGAGATGGGGAACATGGAGAGGTTGCCGGGCCTGCTCACGGAGGTCCGCGCGATCGAGGGTGTCTTCGACGCGAGCCGGATGATGCCCGCGCCGCCCGCGGCGCGGAGGAAGGGAGCCAAGCGGTGAGAGTCCAGCGGCTCGTGGTCGGCCCTATCGACACGAACTGCTGGATAGCCGGCGACTCCGACGGCGTCCCCGCCGTCGTCATCGATCCCGCGGGGGACCCTGCAGGCATCCTCGAGGCGGTCGGCGACCGTCCCGTTCAGGCGATCGTGCTCACCCACGGGCATTTCGACCACCTCGGAGCGGTGAGGGCCGTGATGGAGGCGACCGGTGCCCCGCTGGCGGTGCATCGGCTCGACGCCGATGTCGCGGCCGATCCCGGCCGGAACCTCTCGGCGATGCTGGGCGAGGAGCTGTGCGCGCCGATGGCGGACATCATCCTCGAGGACGGCGACGAGGTCCGCGCGGGAGAGATGACGCTCAAGGTCCTGCACACGCCAGGTCACTCGCCGGGCTCGATCTGCCTCTACGCCCCCGGGCACCTCTTCTCGGGCGACACGCTGTTCGCCGGTTCGGTGGGCCGCACCGACCTCCCTGAAGGGGACGCACGCGCCCTCGCGGCGTCGATACGCGAGAAGCTCGCGAGTCTCCCCGACGACACGGCGGTGTACCCGGGGCACGGCGAGGAGTCCACGATCGCGCGCGAGAAACGCCGCAACGTCTTCTGGCCGCGCGGCTGACCTTTTGTCGAGCGAGTGTTTCGGGACTTCTTCCGAGGGGTACCGCCCGTCCCTTCCGCCCAGCCACGCCGGGCGCTACCATGCGAGTGTTCCGCAGCCTCGATCGGGTGGGAGCAGACGTCGATGCCGTTCCGGGTCACCTCGCATGAGATCGCCCTCGTGTTCATGATCGCAGGGGTGCTCTCCGTCGTGCTGAACGAACCGCTCGCGAGGCTGGACTCCCTGATCGTCAAGGGCGGTCCCTTCGGCATGGAGCGGGACCGGCACCGTCTGTCGTCGCGGATGATCCTCGTGACCGGGTTCGCCATGGTCGCGCTGGCGCTGGCGCTCGTAGTCCGCTAGTCCCCGGCCTCGGCGTGATATAGTCGGGAGTCGCCGACCGGCCCTCTTCAGCGACCACGGAGCCCCGATGAACTACCGAGCCCCGAAGGGCACAGCCGACATGCTGCCCGACACCGCGCGTGTCTGGGAGTTCATGCAGCGCACCGCCCAGGAGCTTTTCGCGCGCTACGGCTACCAGCCGGTCTACCCTCCCGTCTTCGAGCATACGGACGTCTTCGCGCGCGGGATCGGCGAGGCCACCGACATCGTCAGCAAGGAGATGTACACGTTCGAGGACCGCGGCGGACGGTCGATCACGTTGCGCCCGGAGGCCACCGCGTCCATCGTGCGGGCGGCGCTGGAGCACAACCTCGTCCCGCCTGGATCGGCGGCCAAGCTGTACTTCATGGGGCCGATGTTCCGCTACGAGCGTCCGCAGGCCGGCCGCATGCGCCAGTTCTGGCAGATCGACGCCGAGACGCTGGGAGCGGGGGAGCCCTCGGCGGACGCCGAGATGATCGCGATGCTGGTGCGGTACTTCGAGACGCTCGGGATCACCGGCACGACGCTGCTCGTCAACTCGATGGGCGACGACGCCTGCAGGCCGCGGTACCGCGAGAAGGTCGCCGCCTACATCCGCGACCATTCGGAGCAGCTCTGCGAGGAGTGCGACCGCCGCGCGGAGACGAACCCGCTGCGAGCCTTCGACTGCAAGAAGCCGTCCTGCCGCGACGTCATGGACCTCGCGCCGAAGCTGCGCGACGAGTTGTGCCCGGAGTGCGCGGAGCACTACGCCGCAGTGAAGCGCTATCTGGACGGACTCGGCATAGCGTACGCCGAGGACACGTCGCTCGTGCGCGGGCTCGACTACTATACGCGGACGGTGTTCGAGATCCAGGCGCCCGGCCTGGGCGCGCAGAACGCCATCGGCGGGGGAGGACGCTACGACCGGCTGATGGAGATGTTCGGCGGTCCGCCCACGCCGGGGCTGGGCTTCGCGCTGGGATTCGAGCGCACGTACCTCGTGATGCAGGCGCAGGGTCTCAGCGTGCCCGCGCCACCGACAGCCGAGGTGTACGTTGCGCGCGTCGCGCAGGACGTGGCGGCCGCGGTCTTCGACCTGACCGCGCGCTTGCGGGAGGCGGGCATCGCCGCGGAGCTCGACCACCAGGCGCGCAGCCTGAAGTCGCAGTTCAAGCAGGCCGACCGCCTGGGTGCGCGCTTCGTCGTCGTCGTCGGGCCCGACGAGCTCGCCGCCGGCGAGGTGACCGTGCGCGCCATGGCGACCAGCCAGGAGCGTCGCGCGCCCCTCTCCGGGGCCGCAGAGGTGCTCAGGGGTCTGCTCGCCGAGAGCTAGGAGTGACGCGCCCGCTCGCGTGACCATCCCATGATCTCGGGATGCCGCTCCGCCCACTCGTGCCAGCCGGGCACGTCCTCGCCCGCGTAATGGAGGAAGTAGTACGCGGTCGAGGGACCCATGAACGCGAATTCGCGGTGCAGTCCCGCGATGCGCGTCTCCGGGTCGGGCATCGAATCGAGCCACTCGGCGAAGCCGCCGTGCTCGCGCTCGATCTCCAGCATCTTGTGCGCATTGTCCACGACACCCTCGATCTTGCGCCGGCTACGGATCACGCGCGCATCCGCCTCGATCCGCTCGATCTCGCCGCCGCCCATCGCCGCGACCTTCGACGGGTCGAACCAATGGAAGGCGTCGCGGATGGCGTCCCATTTCGCGTTGACGACCCCGTAGTTCAGCCCGGCCTTGAACGTGGCCACCGCCATCAGCTCGAAGTAGCACCGCTCGCGTTCCCGTCCGCGCTGGGCGCGGCAGTGCCGCACCTCCGGACTCAAGCCACTCCACTCGTGCTGCATGCTGGAGCCCCCCTCGACGCTCTTCGGCCGGGTCGTCGTGTCACGGCCCCGGAAATCGGATATCCTCCCATATACCCGCCCGCAGACGCCGTCCCGAGAGGACTCCGATGTTCGACGCCCGTTACTCGACACGCACTCACGTCTGCGGACAGCTGCGCCCAAAGAACGTGGGCGACGAGGTCGTGCTCGCCGGTTGGGTGCATAGGCGTCGCGACCACGGCGGGCTCATCTTCATCGATCTCCGCGACCGTTCGGGCCTCGTACAGTGCACCTTCTCCCCGGAGTCGGGGGCGACGTTCGCCACGGCCGAGAAGGTGCGTCCCGAGTGGGTGCTCGAGGTGAAGGGCACCGTTCGGCCGAGGCCGGCGGGCACCGCGAACCCGAACCTCCCCACGGGCGAGGTGGAGATCGCGGTCGACACCATCTCGGTCCTGAACACCGCACGGACGCCCCCCTTCGAGATCGAGGCGGGCATCGAGACGGACGAGATCACCCGCTTGCGCTATCGCTACGTCGACATCCGCCGTCCAGAGGTCATCGCGGCCCTGCAGCTGCGCGACAGGGTGACGCAACGTTTCCGCCGCAGCCTCGAGCACCGGGGCTTCATGGAGGTCGAGACGCCGATCCTCACGAAGTCCACGCCCGAGGGCGCGCGGGACTTCCTCGTGCCGAGCAGGCTGCAGCCCGGCGGGTTCTACGCTCTGCCCCAGTCGCCGCAGCTGTTCAAGCAGCTGCTCATGGTGGGAGGCGTCGAGCGCTACTACCAGGTCGCGCGCTGCTTCCGCGACGAGGACCTTCGCGCGGACCGGCAGCCGGAGTTCACCCAGGTCGACATCGAGATGAGCTTCGCTTCGATGGAGGACGTCCTCGGCATGATGGAGGAGGTCATGCACGAGGTGATGGCCGAGGCGGGATTCGACCTGCCGATTCCTCTGCCTCGGCTGACGTACGCCGAGGCGATGGAGCGCTACGGCTCCGACCGGCCCGACACGAGCTTCGGGATGGAACTGACGGACGTGTCCGGTGTCTTCGCGGCTTCGGAGTTCAAGGTGTTCGCGGGAGCGCTCGCCTCCGGCGGGGTGGTGAAGGGGATCGTGGCGCGTGGTGGTGCGGGAGACTGGCCGAGGTCGCGGATGGACTCGCTCAACGAGGCCGCGGTCGACTCGGGCGCGAAGGGACTGGCGTGGGTACAGCTCACGTCGTCGGGAGAGGTGCGCTCGCCGGTCTCCAAGTTCTTCACCGACGCCGAGATGGAAGGCCTGCGCGATGCCTTCGGCACGCGGCCCGGAGACGCGGTGCTGATGGTCGCGGACAGCCGGGACGTCGCCAACGCCGTCCTCGGCGGGCTGCGGTCGCGCCTCGCGGACGAGCTCGGCCTGCGTGCGCCCGGCTTCCACACGCTGTGGGTCGTCGATTTCCCGATGTTCACTTGGGACGCCGAGGAGGAGCGCTGGGACGCGAGCCATCACCCGTTCACCCGGCCCCACGACGATCACGCCGACCTGCTGGAGGGCGATCCCGCCGCGGTGTCGAGCTACAGCTACGACCTCGTGATGAACGGGAGCGAGGTGGGCGGGGGCACCCTGCGCATCCACTCCGAGGAGCTGCAGCGGCGTGTGCTCGCGGTCCTCGGGATCGGCGAGCACGAAGCGGACGAGAAGTTCGGCTTCCTGCTGGAGGCCCTCTCGATGGGCGCCCCGCCTCACGGGGGGATCGCGCTCGGCCTCGACCGGCTGGTCATGCTGCTGGCCGGCGCGAGCTCGATCCGGGACGTGATCGCGTTCCCGAAGACCTCTTCAGGCGGCGACCCCATGACGGGCGCCCCGGACACGGTCGACAAGCGGCAGCTCAAGGAGTTGCACCTGCGCCTCGACTGAGGCGCAGGTGACCATGTCGGTGTGCTAAGATCGGGCGCAAGGACGCCGTCCTTGTCTGGCTTCGGTTCACAGTTGAACCAACACTTCTGTAAAGGGAGCCCTACCATTGCCCGATGTAATGGTAGCCCCGCGTGAGCGGGGAAGCGTGAAGTCGGGCTGCGGGCACCCACCTGCCAAGGCAGGTTCACTAGCCGAAGCCAGACAAGGACAGCGTCCGTATTCCGGGGGTCGCCTGGAGGAGCATATGCGCAGACTATTCGTAGCACTCGTCATGGCTTTCGTCGCACTCTCGCTCTCGGCCTGCGGAGGCAGCGGCGCGTCGGCACCACCGGCTTCGGCGACACCGGCTGCGGCCCCCGCCGCGAGCGCGCCGGCTCCCGGCCCGCCAGGCGCCGCCGCTCCTCAACCCGTCGTCGGCACGAACAAGCTCTCGCCTCGTGAGTCCGGATCGGGCAGCGCCTTCCCCGTCTCGAAGCAGGCTCCCCCGGTCATCGTCGACCACATCACCCGTCATCAGCCCATGCTCGTCTACTTCTACGACCCGCAGCAGCTCACCTCGGACGACCAGCGCAGGGAGATCGACGCGGCGATGAAGGAGTACCGCGGCCTGATCGACCTGGTCGCCTTCGACGTCACGGGTGCCCTGCCCGACGCGGTCACGAACAAGGTGCCGGAGGGCAAGGAGGGTGAACAGGTCGCGCTGCTCACGCAGGACCTGAAGATCGGCTTCACGCCGACGATCATCCTCGTGGACAAGAAGGGGCAGATCACCGGCCGTTACCGCGGGTTCATCGACCGGGGCCTGCTCGGCCGCGAGATCCTCAAAGCCACTCAGTAGCCGATGGGCGACCTGTTCTCGGAGGGCGCCGACAAGGCCGTCCGTGAAGGGGCGCCGCTGGCAGCGCGGATGCGCCCGCGCACGCTCGACGAGTTCGTCGGGCAGACCGACATCGTCGGTCCCGACACCGCCTTTCGGCGGGCCATCGAGAACGACCAGCTCTCATCGGTCATCCTTTACGGGCCTGCCGGCTCGGGCAAGACCAGTCTCGCGCGCATCGTCGCGGGTGTGACGAAGGCGCACTTCACCGAGATCTCCGCCGTGAGCTCCGGCGTGGCGGACATCCGCAAGTCCATCGACGAGGCGCGGGACCGCCTCGGCTTCTCGGGCCAGCGCACGATCCTGTTCATCGACGAGATCCACCGCTTCAGCCGCTCCCAGCAGGACGCGCTGCTCCATGCCGTGGAGGACAGGCTCATCGTCCTCATCGGCGCGACCACCGAGAACCCTTTCTTCGAGGTGAACGCGCCGCTGATCTCGCGATCGCGCATCGTGGAGCTGCAGCCGCTCGGGGACGCCGACATCCGCGCGATCCTGGACCGGGCTCTCACCGACCAGCAGCGAGGACTTCCTCCCGGCGCCGAGCTCACGCCCGAGGCCGAGGAGCGGATCGTCGTGACGAGCGGCGGAGACGCCCGAGTGGCGCTCACCACCCTCGAGCTCGCCTTCGCGTCCGTGCCGCCCGAAGAGAACGGCCGGGTGACGATAGGGATAGACGCGGTAGCGGAGACCACCCGGACCCGCGCGCTCACGTACGACAAGGATGCCGACGCTCACTACGACGTGATCTCGGCGTTCATCAAGTCGATGCGCGGCTCGGATCCGGACGCGGCCGTCTACTGGCTGGCCAGGATGGTGGCGGGGGGCGAGGACCCGAAGTTCATCGCCCGAAGGATCCTCATCTTCGCATCGGAGGACATCGGTAACGCCGACCCTCAGGCGCTGCTCGTCGCGCACGCGGCTTTCAAGTCCGCAGAGTCGGTAGGGTGGCCCGAGTGCCGCATCAACCTTGCCCAGGCGGCGATCTACATGGCTCTCGCACGGAAGAGCAATCGGTCGTATCAGGCCATCGACGCCGCGCTCAAGGAGGTGCGAGAGGGACCGGCCAGGCAGGTCCCGAACCACCTGAGGGACCGCCACAGGCCCGGCGCGGAGGAGTATCCCGCGTACAAGTATCCGCACAGCTACCCTGAGGGGTGGGTCGACCAGCAGTACCTGCCGGACGGGCTGAAGGATCGCCGCTTCTACGAGCCCGGGACGCGCGGCTGGGAGGCCGACCGTGCGCGTTCGCGGCCGAAGGGGAGAGACGGCGCCGAGTGACCGCTCGGCACTCGGCCTCTGCTACACTTCATCGCGTGTGCGGATGCCTATAGCACCGGAGGTGCAGGTGGGGGTCGAGCAGGCGCTCCGTGTCCTCTTGACGGCCGGGCTCATCGCGCTCACGGGCTTCGGCATCTACGCGGTGTACGTGCTCGTCGGCACGCTGCGCTCTGTGGGCATGCTAGCGGACGGCGTGGCCGAGCGGCTCCCCGCCCTCATCGAGGACACCGACGTCGCGGTGCAGGCCGTGAGCCTCGAGCTGATGCGCCTGGACGACATCCTCATGAACGTGCAGCAGGTCTCCGACACGGTGGAGGAGACGACCAACGCCGCGCGCGAGGCGGTCCACGTGCCGCTGGTGAAAGTGGCCGAGTACGCCGAGCGTGCACGGCGCTTCATCGCCGCCATGAGGGAAAGATAAGATGTGTGATCGTACGCGGCCGGACAGTATCGCCCGCACCGCGTCCCCGGCCCCAAGGCTGAACCTCCGGAGGAGACATGGCATCTGATCGTATCGCGCTGTCCGTGCCGGCCCGCGGCGAGTACGCCCGGACCGTCCGCATGACCGCCGCCGAGTTGGCGAGCAGGATGGGGATGTCGATCGACGACATCGACGATGTCCGCATCGCGGTGGAGGAGTCGTTCGCGCTCGCGGTCGCTCACGCGAGCGGCGCGGACGTGACGTTCACCTTCACGCTCGACCCCGAGGCGTTTGAAGCCGCCGCGACGACGCCCTCGAACACATGCGACGAGGACCTCGAGGACGAGACCGGGAGCCGCTATGCGCGCTTCATCCTCGAGTCCGTGTGCGACGAGTTCGAGATCCGCACCGACGACGGTGCCTGCTACATCCGCCTGCTCAAGCGCATCTCGTAAAGAAGCGGGGGAACGATGGTGCCGCGAAGCAGCAGGAACACGTCGCGGAAGCTGACGTGGGACAAAGAACGGACGCGGGAGCTGTTCAAACGATACCGCGCGACCGGCGACGAGGCCGCGCGCGACGAGCTGGTGACGATGTACCTCAACCTGGTGAAGTACCTCGCCAGCCGGTTCCGCAACCGCGGCGAGCCGATCGACGACCTCATCCAGGTCGGGACGATCGGTCTCATCAAGGCGATCGACCGCTTCGACACCCTGCGTGAGGTCGAGTTCACCACGTACGCCACCCCGACGATCGTGGGCGAGCTCAAGCGGTACTTTCGCGACAAGGGGTGGGCCATCAAGGTGCCGCGCCGTCTGCAGGAGCTGTCCTTCCGCGTGAACCAGGCGGTCGACGCGCTCACGCAGAAGCAACAGCGGTCGCCCACCATCCCCGAGATCGCGGACTACCTCGGCGTCACCTCCGAGGAGGTGCTCGAGGCGCTCGAGACGTCGGAAGCGTACAACTTCGTGTCGCTGGAGAGCGACCGCAACACGGACGGCAGCGACAGTTTCAGCATCCTCGAGTACATCGGCAAGGACGATCAC
The DNA here is from genome assembly GCA_036504755.1 of Coriobacteriia bacterium. GTDB lineage: Bacteria > Actinomycetota > Coriobacteriia > Anaerosomatales > JAJZPX01 > JAJZPX01. The sequence goes on along the minus strand of DASXUP010000007.1, from coordinate 51,279 downwards.
CTGATGGCCGTCGTCGACGACCGCACCACGCTCGCCGCGGCGCTCAAGAACCTGTCGCCGCAGGAGCAGCGCGTCCTCTACCTGCGGTTCTTCGAGGGGCTGACGCAGACGGAGATCGCCAAGCAGCTGAACATCTCACAGATGCAGGTCTCGCGCCTGCTTCGCAAGACGCTCAAAGTGCTCCGGGAGCACCTGGTGCGAGAGGAAGGCTAGCGCGTGATCGACGAGCAGCGGCTCGAGCGGTGGAAGGCGCTGGGTGTCCGCACGTGGACGCTCATAGGGTTGCTCATCCTGTTCGCCGCCGCCCTGTGGGCCCTCGGCAGGATCGGCCCGGTGCTCGTCCCGTTCCTCATGGCGGCCGTGCTCGTGTTCCTGCTGAGGTCCCCGGTAGCGGCGATCGAGCGCGGCGGCGCTCCTCGCTGGCTGGCCGTTCTCGTGTGCTATGCCGTCGCGGCGGTGCTGCTGGTGATCGCCGGCGTCTTCATCTTCCCGCTGCTGGCCGCTCAGTTCACGCAGTTCCTGCAGGCGTTCCCCGGGTTCGTTCAGCAGGCCGGCAAGACGCTCGCATCGCTTACCGCGCGCTACTGGGACACCGCGCCGCGATGGATGCGCGACGCGGCGGCGAACGTCGAGACTTCCGTGACGGCGCAGCTCGGGGACGTGGCGCGCATCGGTGCGGCCGACATCGTCAGCGCGGGCGGCTCGATCGTGACCTTCCTGGTCGACAGCGTGCTCGCTCTGTTCCTCGCGTTCTACATCCTGGTCGACCTGCCGGTCATCCGTCGAGAGCTGGTCTTGCTCGCGGGTCCGCGCTGGCGCTCCGACGCCGAGGTGGTCATCCGCCAGGTCTCCACCGTCGTGGGGGGCTACCTGCGTGGCCAGGGGATGATCGCCGCGACCGACGGCGTGCTGACCGCGGTGGGCCTCGCGATCGTCGGCATGCCCTATTCGGGCATCATCGGGCTCATCACGGGAGTGCTGTCCGTGATACCTTACGTCGGACCGGTGGCGGGCGGACTGATCGTCGTCGTCACGGGCCTCTTCATCAGCCCCGCGACGGCGCTTCTAGGCCTGCTCGTGATGGTCGCCGTCCAGCAGGTCGACGGGAACCTCCTCGGTCCGCGGATCATGTCGCGCGAGGTCGACCTTCACCCGGCGCTCGTGATATTCTCACTGCTCGTCGGTGCTGAGCTTGCAGGGCTGCTCGGCATGCTCGTCGCGATCCCCATCGCGGCGACCGCCAAGGCCCTCTTCGCCCACTACCTGGGCCGTGCCGAGGCCGAACGGACCACCGTAGCGGGCGAGACGGGCCGCGCCGACGAGAGCCCGCAGCGCGAAGCGCGGTGACGTGGGCGCCCTCGCTCCAAGGAGTCGCATGAAGTCCGCCGAGATACGAGAGAGCTTCCTCACGTTCTTCGAGTCGAAGGGTTGCCGCAGGCTCCCTTCATCCTCGCTGATCCCGGACGACCCGTCGCTGCTGCTGACCACCGCGGGCATGGTGCAGTTCAAGCCGGTGTTCCTCGGGATCGAGAAGCGCGGCTACACGCGCGCGACCACGTGTCAAAAGTGTGTGCGCACCACCGACATCGAGATCGTCGGCCACACCGGCCGCCATCAGACGTTCTTCGAGATGCTCGGCAACTTCAGCTTCGGCGACTACTTCAAGGCCGAGATCATCCCCTGGAGCTACGAGTACTCCACTTCCGTCCTCGGCCTCGATCCCGACCGGCTGTGGTTCTCCGTCTACGAGGACGACGACGAGGCCGAGCAGATCTGGCTGTCGCTCGGCATCCCGGCCGAGCGGATCGTGCGGATGGGTGCGAAGGACAACTTCTGGTCCGCCGGCCCCACCGGGCCGTGCGGGCCCTGCTCCGAGCTCTACTACGACCAGGGCCCCGAGGTGGGTTGCGGCCTCGACACGTGCGCGCCCGGTTGCGACTGCGACCGCTTCCTCGAGTACTGGAACCTCGTGTTCATGCAGTACGACCGCCAGGAGGACGGCACGCTGGTCCCTCTGCCGAAGAAGAACATCGACACCGGGCTGGGTCTCGAGCGCATGGCGGGGATCCTGCAGGGCGTCAACAGCAACTACGAGACGGACATCCTGCGGCGCATGATCGGCGAGGCGTCCGCGCTGTGCGGCGTCGCCTACGGCGCGTCGGACCGAACGGACGTGTCGCTACGCATCCTCGCGGACCACTCCCGCGCGCTGGCGTTCCTGATCGCCGACGGAGTGCTGCCCTCGAACGAGAGCCGCGGCTACGTGCTGCGGCGTCTTCTGCGCCGGGCGGTGCGGCATGGGCGTCTCCTCGGCTTGACCGAGCCGTTCCTGACGCGGCTCATCGGGATCGTGGTCGCCGAGATGGGCGAGGCGTACCCGGAACTCGTGGAGAACCGGGACCTGGTCGAGCGCATCGTCGGCGCCGAGGAGGCGCGTTTCGGTGCGACGCTGAAGCAGGGCATGGCGCTGCTCGAGGACGAGATCGCGCGCGTCCGCGAGGCCTCCGCGTCCGACTTCCCGGGCGGCGTCGCCTTCACCCTGCACGACACGTACGGCTTCCCGGTGGAGCTCACGGCCGAGATCGCGCACGAGAACGGGCTCACCCTGGACATGGACGCGTTCGAGGCGGAGATGACCGCGCAGCGCGAGCGCGGCCGCGCCGGCGTGAAGGACGTTTCGTGGGCGGCGTCGGGAGCGGCGTACGCGCGCGCGGGCGAGCGCCTGCACCGCGGAGCCGTGGAGTTCATAGGCTACGAGGCCGACGAGGCCGACGCTACGGTCGCCGGGATCGTCGTGGACGGCGAGCCCGCCGACACGATATCGGCCGGTCAGGCGGGCGAGATCGTCCTCGACTCCACGCCGTTCTACGGCGAACAGGGCGGTCAGGTCGGCGACACGGGAGCCGTGACCTCGGACACGGCGAACTTCGAGGTCTCCGACACCCGCATCCCCGTGCGCGGTCTGGTCAGCCACCTCGGCGAGGTCACGAACGGCAGTCTGTCGGTGGGCGATCGCGTGCACGCCTCGATCGACGTTCTTCGGCGCGAGCGGATCCGGCGCAACCACACGGCGACGCACCTGCTGCACTGGGCGCTGCGTCTGGTCCTCGGCGAGCACGTCAAGCAGTCCGGCAGCTTCGTCTCGCCCGAGCGGCTGCGCTTCGACTTCACGCACTTCCAGGCGCCGAGCCAGGACCAGCTCGCGAAGGTCGAGCGCCTGGTCAACACGAAGATAATGGAGGACCACGCCGTCCGCGCGTACGAGACCTCGCTGGCGTCAGCGCGCGAGGCGGGAGTCATCGCGCTGTTCGGCGAGAAGTACGGCGAGTTCGTGCGGGTGCTGGAGATCGGCAACTTCAGCCGCGAGCTGTGCGGCGGCACGCACGTGGGACGCACGAGTGAGATCGGGCTGCTCAAGATAGCTTCCGAAGGCTCGGTCGGCGCGAATCTGCGCCGCATCGAAGCCGTGACCTCGTTCGACGCGATGGAGGCGGTCTACGCTGAGGAGGCCGTGCTCGCGCGCGCGGCCGAGGCCCTGAAGTGCCGTCCCGCCGAGGTGGGCGAGAAGGCCGAGGGTTTCGTCAAGCGGCTGAAGGACGCGGAGAAGTCGGCGGGAGCCGCGAAGCGCGCTGATTCGAGCGGCGAGGCGGATTCGCTCGCCGCCTCGGCCGTCGACGTCGGCTACCCGCTGGTGGTCGCGCGAGTGACGGCGCCCGACGCCGGTGCCTTGCGCGAGCTGTCGGACACCGTCCGCTCGAAGATCCCGGGCGCGGCTGTCGTGCTCGCGGCCGAGTCCGACGGCAAGGCGCTGCTCCTGGCCGCCGGGTCCGACGAGGCCGTCTCCGGCGGTTTCGACGCGGGCAAGGTGATCAAGGCGATGGCGCCTCACGTGGGCGGCGGAGGCGGCGGCAAGCCGCAGATGGCGCAGGCCGGAGGGCACGAGCCCGCCGGGATCGACGAGGCGCTGGCAGCCGCCCGCGCGACTCTCGGAGCTTAGGTATCGCGTTGCGTATCATCGGGCTCGACATCGGCGAGGTGCGCACGGGCGTCGCGGTGTCAGACCCCGCGCAGCGGGTCGCGAACCCCATCACCGTACTCGACACCAAGCGGCTGCTGACCGATCCCCGGCCCTTACGCGAGCTCGTCGAGGAGGGCGAGGGGAGCGTGCTCGTCGTGGGACTGCCGCTCACCATGGCGGGGGAAGAGGGTCCGCAGGCTGAGCGCGTGCGTCAGCTCGGTGACCGTCTCGGCGACCTGCTGCGCGTCCGCGTAGAGTACGTGGACGAGCGGCTGTCCTCGGCCGAGGCGAAGCGCGTGCTGCAGGCCGGCGGCCGGAACGAGAGACAGCAGCGGGGCATGGTGGACATGATCGCGGCGGCGTTGCTCCTGCAGAGCTGGCTGGACGGCCGCCGGCATCGGGAGGATCCGGATGAGTGACGGCGTCGGGGTCGAGGAGCCACGGAGGTCGAAACGCGGGAGGCGCGTGGCCGCCGTCGTGGCCGCGGTCCTCGTGCTCATCGTGCTCTCCTCGTGCGCCGGCTCCTGGTTCGTGCTGTTCCGGGCTCCCGACATCCCCGCCGGACGGCCGGTGCAGGTGGAGATCGCGCGCGGCGCCGACACGCACGGCATCGCGAACACGCTCGCCGGCGCGGGCGTCATCCCCAACGCGAACATGTTCCGCCTCCGCGCCCGTCTCGACGGTGCCGACGGCAAGCTGAAGGCGGGCACGTACGACCTCGCCACCGGCATGGAATACGAGACCGTCATCCAGCGGCTCGAAGAGGGACCGCCGCTCCTGTACTTCAACATCACGATCCCGGAGGGCTTCACCATCCCCCAGATCGCGGAGAGGGTGCAGGCCAAGACCGGGATCCCCGCCGAGGAGTTCAAGCGCCTCGCCTCGACCGGGGCGGCGCGCTTCGCCGGCAAGCACGCCTTCCTGCGCTTCAACGCCACCCCGACTCTCGAGGGCTACCTCTTCCCGAAGACGTACAAGGTAAAGAAGGGCGCGACCGCGTCCGATGTCATCGACATGATGCTGGACCAGTTCGGCAAGGAGACGCAGGGCCTCGACCTCTCGTACGCGGCCTTGCACGACCTCACGCTCCACGACGTCGTGACGATCTCGTCGATGATCGAGCGTGAGACGCGCCTGCCGCGCGAGCGGAAGGTCGTCGCGTCGGTCGTCTACAATCGCCTCGAACGGAAGATGTACCTGGAGATCGACGCGACGGTGCAGTACGTCCTCGGGAACAAGCGGCGTCTGCTCTACCGCGATCTGCGCGTGCAGAGCCCGTACAACACGTACCTGCACAAGGGCCTTCCCCCCGGGCCGATAGCGAGCCCGGGACTGGCGTCGCTGCAAGCCGCCGCCGATCCCGCACGGACCGCGTACGTCTACTACGTCCTGACCGGGCGCGACGGTTCGCACACCTTCGCCACCAACACGGAGGACTTCTTGCGGGCGAAGGAGCGGGGGGTGCGCTGATGGCCGAGGAGCGTTCGGCGATCGAGGTGCAGGGTGCGCGCAAGCTCTATCCCGCGCGCCTCTTCGGACAGCCGAGACTCGTCGTCGACGACGTCTCGCTTCGTGTCGGCGAGGGGACGATCCACGGACTGCTGGGTCCGAACGGTGCGGGAAAGACGACCACCCTCAAGATGTTGCTCGGGCTTGTGCGGCCCTCGGCCGGGACGTTCAGGGTGGGCGGGATGGATTCGACCTCTCCGGCCGGGCGCGCGAGCCTGGGCTTCCTGCCCGAGCAGCCGTACTTCCCGGCTCAGCTCACCGCCACGGAGGCGTTGCGGCTCTACGGCCGCCTGGTCGGACTGGCGCGCGCCGAGATCCGCGCGGAGACCGAGAGGCTGCTCGCGCTCGTCGGGTTGGAGGGTCGCGGCCACGAGTCCCTCTCGAGGTTCTCGCGCGGCATGCTGCAGCGACTCGGCGTCGCCCAGGCGCTCCTCGGCGACCCGCGCGTGGTAGTGCTCGACGAGCCGGCGTCTGGACTCGACCCTATCGGCCAGCGCGACATGCGCAACCTGATGCTCGCTCTGCGCGACGAGAAGCGGACGGTGCTGCTCTCCTCGCATCAGCTCTCCGAGGTGGAGGCGGTCTGCGACCGTGTCACGATCGTCAACCGGGGGAGGGTGGCGGCCGAGGGTCACATCGACGACCTGCTAAGCGTGGCCGGGTACACGTCGATCCGCGCGCGGGGGCTCTCCGACCCGCTGCCGCCCGCGCTCCAAGCCCTCGTCGAGGACGTGGCTTCCTCCGGCGGCACGTGGATCTTCTCGGTGGCCGAGGCGGACGTGCGCCGTGCGGTCGACCTCGTGGACGACGCGGGCGGCGTAGTGATAGCCGTGAACCCCAAACGCGACTCGCTCGAGGACTATTTCTCGCGGATGCTCTCCGCGCGGCCCGAGACCTCTTCGGCCGAGGAGGTGGCGTAGCGTGCGCAACATGCTCGCCATAGCCGCCGCGGTGGTGTCGGATGCGGTGCGCCGCAAGGTCCTGTATCTCATCGGTGTGTTCGCGGCGATCCTCGCGGTGATGATCCCGCAGCTCCCGACGTACGGCGCTGGTGTCGTCGCGGGCGTCTTCCGGGAGATATCGCTCGCGCTCGTGTTCGCCGCGTCGCTGGCCCTCGTGCTCTCGCTCGCCGCGAACCGGGTCCCCGCCGAGGTAGAGCGGCGCACCGTGTACAACGTGCTGAGCAAGCACGTCCGCAGGTGGGAGTACATCGCCGGCACGTGGCTCGGCATCTCGGCCGTCATGGCGATCGCGGTCGGCGCGTTCATCGCCGTCACGCAAGGGATCGGGGCGGCGCGCTACCACGAGCCGATGTGGCAGCTGTGGCAAGGCGGTCTCGGCATCTGGCTCGAGATGTCGGCGCTCGCGGCGTTCGCGGTGGGCGTGTCCGCGGTCACGGGGCCGGTGGTCGTCGTCACGGCCGCTCTGGCGTTCCTGTTCGCCGCCCACTCCCGCGAGGCCCTCGTCGGCACCGCGCCGACGGGCATCGCGGCCTTCTACCCGTCGTTCGACACCTTCAACGTCATCAGCCCCGTAGCCCACGGTGGGGGAGTGTCGCCCGCCTACATGCTCGTCATGCTGGGCGTGTTCGCTGCGTGGGCGGGCGTCCTGCTCCTCGCCGCGTCGGCCGTCTTCTCGACCAGGGACCTCTAGCCGTGGCGGTCGGGAGCCGCACTATGGCGCGATGGGGTGTCGCGGTGCTGCTCGTCGCCACGGTGCTGGCGGGTCAGGCCGCCGCCGATCGGCTGCTGCCCCGAACCGGTCGGACGGACGCGGGCAGGCTCGCCGGGCGCACGGGGTTCGCGTACCTGACGGGCATCCGCACCTACGTCGCGGCGGTGCTCTGGGCGCGCCTCGATCCCGTCAACGACACGTACTACAACAAGGTCCCGCTGGGACAGAAGAAGTTCCTGCTCCCGACCATCAGCATCGTGAACTGGCTCGATCCCGACATGCAGGAACCGTACTACGTGGGGCCGTTCGTGCTGTACGAGGCTGGACTGAAGCGGAACGCCATCCTTCTCGCTGAGCGGGGCGCCCGCAACAACCCGAAGAGCGCGTTCCTCCACGCGTCCTTCGCGCAACTGCTGCTCGCCGAGGGACGCATGGCCGACGCTCGTCGCGAGGCGGACGTCGCCCTGACCTCGGCCTGGACCGATCCTTCCGACGAGTATCAGCTGCTCTCGGCCCTCGAGGTGATCTTCAACAAGACGGGCGCGCCGGGCAAGGCGGCACTCGTGGTGTCGGAGCGGAAGCGGCTCGAAGCGACGTTCAACGCCGAAGTGCTGCGGCCGGACAAAGGTGACTGAGGGGGTCATGGGACTTCTCACACCCGACCGCTACTACACGAACGCGGAGGCCATCGACCTCGAGGACCTGCGTAGTCTCGGCGTTACCGCCCTTCTCGTCGACCTCGACAACACCTTGCTGGCGCGTGGCACGCGCGACATGAGCGGGGCTCTTCGTGACTGGATCGCTCGCGTGCGGGCCGAGGGGTTCGCTTTGTGCATCGTCTCGAACAACTGGCACGAGCGCGTGAAGGCGGTCGCGGAGTCGCTGGGGATCCCGCTCGTGTCTCGCGCCGTCAAGCCGCTGCCGCGGGCGTTCGTGCGCGGGATGCGCCTGCTCGGCGTGACCCCGGCGCAGACGGCCGTCGTCGGCGACCAGATCTTCACGGATGTCCTCGGCGGGAACGTCGTAGGGGCGACGACGGTGCTCCTCGACCCGCTGTCGAGCACGGATCTGCCTCATACGCTGCTGCTTCGGCTCATCGAAGCGCGCATAATGGCCGATAGAGAACCATTGGCGTGACCTCACGCCGCAGCTTTCGACGCAACGAGGAGGGGCCGCGCCGTGGCGCCGCGTATCAACGGCAGGACCAAGCTCGCAGGGGTGATCGGCTGGCCGCTGGACCACACGCTGTCGCCGGCGATGCACAACGCCGCGTACGATCACATGGGTCTCGACGCCGTCTACGTCCCCCTGCCCGTCCCCAACGAGGCCGCGCTCGTCCGCGTGGTGTCGGCGATACGCGTGCTGCCGTTCCTGGGCTTCAACGTCACGATGCCGTTCAAGCAGGCGATGCTCGGGTTGTGCGACGAGGTCGCGGCGCAGGCGAGGCTCGCGGGTGCCGTCAACACCGTCCACTGCAGTGACGGCCGCCTCATCGGATACAACACGGACGGCCGAGGGCTGCTCGAGTCGGTGGCCGAGGAGACCGGGTTCTCCGCCGAGGGCAAGCGGATCGCGCTGCTCGGTGCGGGCGGGGCGGCGGGTGCGGCGCTGGTCGCGATGGTGGTGACCCGCGCCGCACGGGTGGCGGTGGTCAACAGGACGAAGGAGCGGGCCGAGGAGCTGCTCGCTCGCGTCGCCGACCACGCGCGCACCACGGAGCTCGTGACCGTCGCGACCGACGAGGCGCAGGACGAGGTGTCCTCGGCCGACCTCGTGGTCAACGCCACGCCCGTCGGGATGAACGGCTCGATGGAGATGGTCGTGCCGGCCGGCTGGCTGCGCCCCGGGCAGGTCGTGGCCGACATGGTGTATCGCCCCGCCGTCACGCCGCTCCTGCGCGCGGCGGTGGACGCCGGCGCCAAGGCGGTCGGCGGTCTCGGGATGCTCGTCGCGCAAGGAGCGATGTCCGTGGACATCTGGGCCGATGCCGACGGGGCGCGCGCGCCGCGCGACGTGATGCGGGTTGCGGCCGAGGAGGGCCTCGGCGTGCAGCGCGAGGGGGCCGGCAAGTGATGGCGGCCGCGACGGGAAAGCGCCTCGGCAAGGTCCTCGTGCAGGCGGGCGTGCTCACCGACGACCAGCTTGCGGACGCGTTGAAGGACACCAGCGGCCGCTCGCTCTCCACCGTCGTCGTCGACCTCGGGTACACCACCGAGGAGCGGATCGGACGCGCGGTGGCGGAGCAGTTGGGCCTCGCCTACGTCGACCTCGGCCAGTACGAGATCGACGCGAACGCCGCGACGCTCATCCAGCCCGACCTCGCGAGGCGCTACACCGTGCTGCCGATCGCCTTCCAGGACGACGAGCTCGTCGTGGCGATGGCCGACCCGGCCAACATCTTCGCCATCGACGACCTGCGGATCGTCACCGGCTACGAGATCCGGGCGATCGTGGCGGCGGAGAGCGATCTGACGGCCGCGATCGAGCGCTTCGCGTCGCTGGCGACGAACGTGGACGAGATGGTGGGCGACCTCGAGGACGCCGTCGGGACGGTGGCGGTGTCCGAGGAGGCCGAGGAAGCGGCCGACGACGCCGGTCCCGCCGCCAAGCTCATGAACCTCATCATCACGACCGCGATCCGCGAGGGTGCGGGCGACATCTACGTCGAGCCCCAGGAGAGCGAGCTGCGCGTCCGGTTCCGCATCGACGGCGTCTGCCAGGAGGTCGTGCGCAGCCCGAAGAAGGTGCACCGCCAGCTGATCAGCCGCATCAAGATCAGCTCCGGCATGGACATCGCGGAGAAGCGCCGGCCGCAGGACGGGCGCTTCGGCGTCGTCCTCGACGGCAAGGCGGTAGACTTCCGCGTCGCGGTGCTGCCGACCGTGCAGGGCGAGATGTCGGTCATCCGTCTGTTGCGCCGCGACTCCATCATGCTCTCTCTCGAGGACCTCGGCTTCCTCGACCAGCCTCTGCAGCGCCTGATGGAAGCGCTCGAGAAGCCGTACGGCTGCATCCTCGTGACGGGCCCGACGGGCTCGGGCAAGTCGACCACACTGTACGCGGCCATCAACAAGACGAACGACCCGAGAAGCAACCTCATCACCGTCGAGGACCCGGTCGAGTACCGGCTGGAGGGGCTGTCGCAGGTCCAGGTGCACGAGAAAGCGGGCCTCACTTTCGCGGCCGCGCTCCGCTCCATCCTCCGTCAGGACCCCGACAAGGTCATGATCGGCGAGATCCGCGACAAGGAGACCGGCACGATCGCGATCGAGGCGGCGCTCACCGGCCACCTCGTGCTCTCGACGCTCCACACCAACGACGCGCCCTCGGCGATCACTCGTCTCACGGAGATGGGCATCGAGCCGTTCCTGTCCGCGTCGGCGGTCAACTGCGTGCTCGCTCAGCGCCTCGGCCGGCGGCTCTGCCCGAGCTGCAAGGAGTCGTACACCCCGGACGAGGCGGCGCTGCGGAGGATCGAGTTCCCCATGCCGGAAGGGCGGGTGCCGACGCTCTATCGCGCCGTGGGCTGCAAGAAGTGCAACAACATCGGCTACAAGGGACGCATGGGTATCCACGAGGTCTTCGCGATGTCCGAGGTGCTCGAGCGCATGTGCGTCGAGCACGCCTCGGCCGACGAGCTCAAGAGGCAGGCGGTGGCCGAGGGCATGCTCACCCTTCGCGACGACGGGTACGCGAAGGTGAAGATGGGGCTGACCTCCCTCGAGGAGATCATGCGTGTAGTGGTCTAGCGCGCCTTGCTTGCGGCGGAAGAGACGTGAGAGACTGAAAAATGCTCCCCAAGCGCCGGTGGGCGTCCGTTCCCGCAGGATGAAAGCGCACGTCGGGATGGGCGGACCGGTCGGCAAGTGAGGTGAGGTGCGCATGGCGGAGACCGGCTTCGGAGACTACTTCATCAGGGATCTGGACGACGAGTCGCTCGAGAACGAGACCGTGCAGGTCCCGGTCGTCGTCCCTCAACAGGCGGAACAAGTGCAGGCGCCGCCGCCGGTGCAGCCCGTGCCTCAGCAGCCGGTGCAGGTGCAGCCTCAGGTCGCGGCCGCGCCGCCGCAGCCGGTCGCTCAACCCCCCGCTCCGGTAGCGGCCGCCCCGTCGACGCCTCCCCCGGCTTCGCAGCAGCAGCGGGAAGACCAGCTGGCGAGGACGCTCAACGCCTTCCTCGGCGCTTCGCCGGACGTGCAGGCCGCGGCACTGGTCAGCCTCGACGGCTTCATCATCGCCTCGGCGCTGCCGCGGGGCATGCAGGAGGACCGCGTCGGTGCGATGTCCGCGGCGATCCTCGGCCTCGGGGAACGCGCCGCGGTCGAACTCGGGCGAGGGAGCCTGTCGCAGGTGTTCATCGAAGGGGCGGACGGCTACGTCCTGCTCCTGTCCGCGGGCGACCGGGCGGTGCTGACCGTTCTCGCCAGCAAGGACGCCAAGCTCGGGCTCGTGCTGTACGACATGAAAGCGACCGCGTCTCGCATCGGCGACATCCTTCGGTAGCGGAACGTCCGCTGGCGGAGGCCTGAGAGAGGTTCGGACTCGAGCACTATGGCATTGCGCGGCAACCTCAAGGACTTCAGCCTGCCCGACGTCTTCCAGCTCGTCACCTTGAGCCGGAAGACCGGCATCTTGCGCATCAAACGCGCCGATTCGGCCGAGGGAAGCGTGTGGTTCCGCGACGGGGACGTCTTCTTCGCGCAGAGCAACTGGCACCGGGAGCCTCTCGGTGAGCGTCTCGTCTCGGCGGGGAAGGTCACGCCGAGCGCGCTCGCGCGTGTGCTGGACGTCCAGAAGACCGAGGGCTCCGCCGGCAGGAGACTCGGGCAGATCCTCGTGGACGAGGGCTACATCACCGACAAGGTGCTCGAGGCGTTCGTCCAGGAGCAGATCCAGGACACCATCTTCGACCTCTTCCGATGGGACGAGGGCGACTTCGACTTCGACCCGCTCGAGGGCGTGCCGGACGAGGACATCGGGCTGTCGGTGTCGATCGAGAACATCGTCATGGAGGGCTCGCGGCGCCTCGAGGAATGGAACCGCATCAAGAAGAAGATCCCGTCGATGGAGATCGTCTTCAAGATGGCGACGGCTCCCGGGGAGGGGACGTTCGAGATCTCCCTCAAGCCCGTCGAGTGGAACCTGCTCTTGCTGGTCGACGGGACCCGGAGCGTTTCGGACCTCGCATCGGAGACCAGCCGCACGGACTTCGAGGTCGCGCGCGTGCTCTACGGCCTGTTCTCAGCAGGGCTGCTCGAAGTCGCGTCGGACGAGGAGGTCGAGAAGCTGCGCGTCGAGCGCGGGCGGTTGGAGACGCGCGCGGCGGAGATGCGCGGCAGCGTCGCCCCTCCCGCGCCCAAGAAGGAAGCGGCCGAACCCGTCCCTGCGCCGGCGGCCCCTGCCGCGCCCGCTCCGCCCGTAGAGGAGCGCGAGCATGAGGTCCCGACCTTCCTCACGCAGCAGGCGGAGGAGACGCCCTCGGCCGAGGACATGGCGGTCTTCGAGCAGATGATGGGCGCCGTGCTCCAGACGCCGCCGGCGCCGGTCGAGGCACAGCCTGCCATGGAGCCTGCCGAGGCGCCTTCGGTCGAGATACGCGTCGAGACTCCGCGACCGCCAGAGCCGGAGCCGGCGATGTCCGACTTCTTCTCGGCCCAGAACGAGGAGATCCCGCTCCCCCCCGTGGAGGAGGCGCCGGCGCCGCCGGAGGAGCTGCAGCCCGAGATCGCGGAGCCGATGTCCGTGATCGGAGCGCCGACGACCGAGTCGACTCCCGAGACCGCCTCCGCCGAGACCACGCCCGAGCCGGGACCGGGGTTCGAGCCGAGCCACGGCCAGACCATCGCGGAGCTCGAGGCTGCGGCACTCGCTGCGGCGGGCCAGGAAAGCGACGTCGCGGTCGTGGGAGCAGTGGAGGACGTCGCGGTCGAGATCGTGCCGGAGCCCCTCGAGGACGGGGACGTCGAGCAGGCGTCGTGGCTGGGTGAAGAAGCACCCGGCGATCTCACGGACCTGCTCTCCTCGCTTCGCGAAGAGTCGGAGGAGCCGCCCGGGGCACCGGAGGCCGACGCCCCGGCGAGGATCATCGGGACCGACGAGGAGGAGCCCACGGAGGTGATCTCCACCGACGCGTTCTTGTCCGACTTCGACGACATGAGCGGGTCGGCGTTCTCCGGGGGACTCGGCGACGAGCTGACCGCGCTGACGGGGGGAGGCCGCGCGGCTCCTCGGCACAACGTCGTGTCGAGCTCGCCCCCGGCCGCCGAGCAGCACGCGCTGCAGAGGGACCAGCTGGTCGACAAGGACCTCGTGATGAAGGTCATCGAAGGTATCAAGAACCTGTAAGAACGGAGCCTACGCCACATGCAGTCCGTCAAGGTCGTGATCACGGGGCCCTTCAACGCCGGGAAGACTACGTTCATCAAGACCGTCAGCGAGATCACGGTGCTCTCGACGGAGCGCCAGGTGAGCGACGTCTCCGGCGAGGGCAAGGGCGAGACCACCGTCGCGATGGACTTCGGCCGGATCAGCATCTCCGACGACGTCGTGCTGTACCTGTTCGGTACGCCCGGACAGGAGCGCTTCTCGTTCATGTGGGAGACGCTCTCGGAGGGCATGCTGGGTTTCGTCCTGCTGGTGGACGTTACGAGCGAGGACTCCATCCGCGACGGCGCGGGCATGATCGAGTTCTTCACGAACATGTCCGACGTGCCGTTCGTCGTCGCGGCGAATCGCGCCGATCCGGCCGATACGGCCGGCCTCACCGCGCTCCGGGACGAACTGCGGCTCGCCGAGGGCGTGCCGATGTTGGCGGTCAACGCGAAGGACAAGGACAGCGTGAAGGAAGTCCTCCTCGGCCTGCTCTACCGGATCCTCGAGAGCATGGGATAGTCCCGATGGACGAGCACCTCCGTAATCTGCTGATACTCGGAGGGCTTCTGCTCGCGCTCATCCTGTCGTTCGTGTATCTCATGGCGACCGTGGCCGCGTCGCGGCGGCAGCGCCGCCTCGGCGAGATGGACGTCCTGTACCCGCTGGAGCCGCTCTCCGACGCCGGCCCGCTCGTGACGGGGGATTGGCACCCTGCCGAGGCCGAGGCGTCCGCACCCGCCGCGGAGCCCTTCACCGGGATCGCGCCGGGCACGGTGCACTCGGACGACGAGACCACAGCTTCGGCGTCCGACTTCCCGCTGCCCGAGCTGCCTGACTTGCGTTTCGCACCGGGAGAGGCGACCACGCCGAGCGCGCGCAAGCCGGCCTCGCCGTCGGGTCCGGCCGTCATGGAGACGCAGCCCTCCGCGCCGCCGGTCCCGGTGATCCCGACGCCCGCGCCCCCGACGCCCGCGCCCCCGGCGCCCGCGCCCCCGACGCCTGCGCCCCCGACGCTCGCGCCCGTACTGGCGCCGCCTGCACCCGCGCCCCCGACGCCCGCGCCCCCGGTGACTGCGCCCGCGCCCCCGGCGCCCGCGCCCCCGACGCCTGCGCCCCCGGCGGCCACGCCCCCGGCGGCCACGCCCCCGGTGCCGGCACCGGTGACACCCGCGTCACCTGCGGCGACAGCCGCCACCGGCGACCTGCGCATCGACTTGCCGCCGCTGCCGCCGGACTCGATCGACCTTCCCCCGTGGCTGAAGGCGCCGATGCCATCGGCCCCGCAGCCCGTGCATGCGCCTACCGCCGCCGTCTCGCCCGGACCCGTCACGTCCCCCGCGCCGCAAGCACCGAGGCCGGCGCCTCCCATGCCGCAGGGGCGGAACGCGCCGGAGTACACCCCCGTGGCTCCGGTCGAGCTGCGGTTCTCCGACGGCTCGGCCCCTGTCGGTGTGCGGCCGGGAACGCGGACGTTCGAGGAATTCCAACGCGCCGCCGCCGTTCTCTTCGCCGAGTACAGGCGTGCCAACCCCTCGTAGCGTCTTCAAGTCGGACCCCCGCCACGCCGATGATTATGTGTCGGGACGCACAGTCCTCGCATGGATCGCCTCTAACCTGACGACGGGGTGCCGCTGACGTGGCTGAAGCGGGAGAACGGCTCGGCCTGCTGCTCATGAAGGCCGGTATCATAAGCGAGCGCCAGCTGGCTGACGCGCTCGAGGTGCACAAGGCGACGGGGAGTCCTCTCGGCCGCGTGCTGGTGGACCTCGGATATGCCAAGCAGGGCGCCATCCTGTCGATCATGGCGCGACAGCTTGGATTGCCGTACATCGACTTCGCGGAGCAGAAGCCCGAGCCCGCCGCCGTCGCTCTCGTACCAAAGGACCTCGCCGAGCGGTACACCCTGATGCCGATCAAGACCGACGAGCAGAACCGGCTAGTCGTGGCCATGGCCGATCCGCAGAACGTGCTGGCTCTGGACGACCTCGGCATCATCACGGGGTACGAGATAGTGCCCGCGATCTCCACGAAGGAAGACATCATCGCGGCGATCGCGGAGCAATACAAAGTCGCCGAGCATGTGAGCGAGGACGAGCTCGACGGCGCCGAGGACCTGTCGATGAGCGAGCTCGAGGCCATCGAGGACGCCACCTCGGAAGCACCCATCGTCAAGCTGGTGAACTACATCATCACCCGCGCCGTGAACGAACGTGCCTCGGACATCCACATCGAGCCGCAGGAGAAGGACCTTCGCGTGCGGTTCCGCGTCGACGGCGTGCTGCACGAGATCATGCGAAGCCCGAAGAGCGTCCAGCAGTCGATCATCAGCCGGTTCAAGATCATGTCCGACATGGACATCGCGGAGAGCCGCAAGCCGCAGGACGGCCACTGTGCGCTCACGATCAACCAGCGGAAGTTCGACTTCCGCGTCTCCACCCTCCCCACGGTATACGGCGAGAGAGTCGTCCTTCGGATCCTTCGCAAAGACTCGATCATGCTGCGCCTGGAGGACCTCGGCTTCATCGACAGTGCCCTCGAGCGCTTCGAGAGCTCTTTCCGCAAGCCGTATGGCGCGATCCTGGTCACCGGTCCCACGGGCTCGGGGAAGTCGACCACGCTCTACGCCGCGATCAACGTGCTCAACGATCCCGCCCGTCACATCATCACGGCCGAGGACCCGGTCGAATACCGTCTTCCGGGCGTGAACCAGATCCAGACGAACCCGAAGGCGGGGCTGACGTTCGCCGGGGCGCTCCGTTCGTTCCTGCGATGCTCGCCCGACGTCATCCTCGTCGGCGAGATCCGCGACCAGGAGACGGCGAAGATCGCGGTCGAGTCCGCGCTCACCGGCCACCTCGTACTCTCCACGCTGCACACCAACGACGCCCCCTCGGCCGTCACTCGTCTGACCGAGATGGGCGTCGAGCCGTTCCTCATCGCCTCGTCGGTCGACTGCGTGCTCGCGCAGCGCCTGGCGCGCCGGCTGTGCAAGGACTGCAAGCAGGAGTACCGCCCGAAGCCGCAGGTGCTGATCGACGCGGGCTTCCCGCCCGACGACCTGCCCGAGCTGATCTACCGTCCCGGCGGGTGCAAACGCTGCGGCAAGACGGGCTATCGCGGGCGCCTCGGCGTTCACGAGGTCATGCTCGTCTCGGAGGAGATCGGGAAGCTCACGGTGGAAGAGGCCACGGCCGAGGAGATCAAGCAGGTGGCGGTCGAGCAAGGCATGATGACGCTTCGCCGCGACGGCCTCGAGAAGGTCCGGCGGGGCGACACCTCCATCGAGGAGATAGTCCGTGTCATCGTCTAGGCCTGCTACCCTGTCCGCAGGGAGGGGGGAGGTCTTGTGGAACTGAACGATCTGCTCGTCCAGGTGCTCGAGCAGGGTGGTTCGGACCTGCACCTCACCGTCGGTCTCCCGCCGATGATGCGTCTCAACGGCAAGCTCCTGCCCATGGACGGTCAGAGCCTCGAGCCGGGGGACACGAAGGCGATGGTGTACGGCATCATGCGCCAAGACCAGCGCGAGGCGTTGGAGCGCCACTGGGAGCACGACTTCGCGCACTCGATCCCTGGCCGCGCCCGATTCAGGGTGAACGCATACCACCAGCGCGGCAGCGTCGGCGCCGCCTTCCGGCTCATCCCGGGCGAGATCAAGGACTTCGCGCAGCTCGGGCTTCCCCAGGTGCTCGAGGACTTCGCCCGCAAGCCGCGCGGATTCGTGATCGTGACCGGGCCGACCGGCTCGGGGAAATCCACCACCCTGGCGAGCATGATCGACCACATCAACAAGACGCAGGCCGTGCACATCATGACGGTCGAGGACCCTATCGAGTACCTCCACCATCATGGCAACTCGATGGTCAACCAGCGCGAGGTCGGCTCGGACACCGAGAGCTTCGCGACCGCCCTCAAGTACGTGCTGCGCCAAGACCCCGACGTGATCCTCATCGGCGAGATGCGCGACCTCGAGACCGTCTCGGCCGCTCTGACCGCCGCCGAGACCGGGCATCTGGTGCTCGCGACGCTGCACACCCAAGACGCGGTCCAGACCATCGACCGTATCGTCGACGTCTTTCCTCCGTACCAGCAACAACAGGTGCGCGTCCAGCTGGCGGGAACGCTTCAAGGTATAATCAGCCAGCAGTTGCTGCCGACAATTGACTCCAGGAGCAGAGTCGTAGCGACCGAGGTGCTCGTGCCGACGGCAGCGATCCGGAACATGATCCGCGAGAGCAAGACACACCAGCTCCCGACGGCGATGCAGACGGGCCATCAGTACGGGATGTCGACCATGGACGAATCGCTCGCGGACCTGTATCGGCGGCAACGCATCACGCTCGACACGGCGCTGTCGCGATCGATCGATCAGACCGTGCTCCGCGCGCTGCTCAACAAGACGCAGTAGAGAAGTGGACGAGTCGCACCAACGGCCGTAAGGAGCGTTCCAAGCCATGGGGACCTTCGCATATACCGTCCGGGACAAGGCCGGCAAGATCGTCAAGGGGACGCTGGAAGGCGACAATCGCGATAACGTCTCGGCGAAGCTGCGCCAGACCGGCTACATCATCCTCGATGTCAGCGAGAAGAACGTCGGCCTTCAAGCGCCGATCAAGCTCGGTGGCGGGAGCGGCAGGGTCAAGGCCAAGGACCTCACGGTCTTCTCTCGTCAGTTCTCGACGATGATCAACGCCGGCCTGTCTCTCACGAAGTGCCTCGGCATCCTCGCGGGCCAGACCGAGAGCCCTAACCTGAAGGCCGCCATCACGCAGGTCGCAAGGGACGTCGAGTCGGGCCAGTCGCTCTCCGATTCGATGGGGAAGCACGCCAAGACGTTCCCGAACATCTTCATCAACATGGTGAGAGCAGGCGAGACGGGCGGTGTCCTCGACGAGGTCCTGCTGCGCGTGGCGGACCACTTCGAGAGCGAAGCCGCGCTCAAGGCCAAGATCAAGTCGGCGATGACGTATCCCATCGCCATGTTCGTGCTCGTCATGGCCGTTGCTGCCGGCATGCTCATCTTCGTCATGCCGGTGTTCCAGCAGATGTTCCAGAGCATGGGCGGCAAGCTGCCCGGCCTCACGCAGGCCCTGATCGACCTCTCGAACTTCCTCAGGGGTGTCGGCGGGATAGTGGTGGCAGCCGTCTCCGTCGGTCTCGGGTTCGCGTTCCGCGCCTGGAAAGAGACTCCCGCTGGACGGCTGCAATGGGACACTATCAGGCTGAAGCTGCCGGTGGTGGGCCCGTTGTCGCGCAAGATGGCACTCGCGCGCTTCACGCGGACGTTCGGGACGCTCGTCTCAGCGGGCGTGCCCATCCTCTCCGCTCTCGACATCGTCGGCGACACGGCCGGCAACGAGGTCGTGGCGCAGGCGGTCAAGAAGATCCGCGCCGCCATCAAGGAGGGCGAGACGATCGCGAAGCCGCTCTCCGAGGCACCCGTGTTCCCGTCGATGCTGGTCCAGATGATCGCGGTGGGCGAGGAGACGGGCGCTTTGGACTCCATGCTCAACAAGGTCGCCGATTTCTACGACGAAGAGGTCTCGTCCTCCGTCGACGCGCTGACGTCGATGATCGAGCCGCTCATGATGGCGTTCCTAGCCGGGGTAGTCGGCACCATGGTCGTAGCCATGTACCTGCCGATGTTCAACGTCATCGGCCTTGTCAAGTAGGCTGGTGTGACGGCGCGCACCCTTTCTCGCCTCTCTGGGTGCCATCTCCTAAAGTCCCCGCCGCATCTTCCCGATACAGGCCAGTGAGTGAGTGAGTCGCGCGTGCTCCGAATGCACGCGCGAACCCCGAGGGAAGGAGGTGGACATCAATGAAGATGTTCCGGAAGGACGAGGGCTTCACCCTCATCGAGCTCATGGTCGTCGTGCTCATTATCGGTATCCTTGTTGCGATCGCTATCCCGGTCTTCAACAGCGCACGCGCCAACGCTCAGCGCCGGTCCTGCTTCGCGAACCAGCGCACGCTCGACGGTGCCGCGCACGCGTATGAGGCGTCGATGGGCGCACTGCCGGTGACGGGCATCGCCGCGCTGCAGGCGGACCTCGTGCCGAGCTACATCGCGACGCCGCCGACGTGCCCGAACGACCCCGCCAAGACCATGGCGACATCGTACACGTGGACCGTCAACGGCACGACCGGCGCGATCAGCTGCGCCATCACGCACGGCAGCTACCAGCAGTAAGCTTCACCCGGCGAGCCATCGCCGGCCGAAGGAGGAGGCCCCGGGCGACCGGGGCCTCCTTCGTTCTGCTCGACAGCGGCACAGCGGCTCAGCTACTCTTCGCTGGGAGCCAGGACGCCGGGAGGGCGAGTGACCACGCTGCAAGTGTTCTATCTCGTGTCGCTCGTGGTGTTCGGCCTCATCTTCGGCAGCTTCGCCAACGTCGTCATCTGGCGGCTCCCACGGGGAGAGTCGGTCGTCTCGCCGGGCTCGCACTGCCCCTCCTGCGCCGGTCCGATCCGGCCCTACGACAACATCCCGGTGATCTCATGGCTCGTGCTCAGGGGGCGGTGCCGCGACTGCGGGGAGCCGATCCACTGGCGCTACCCTCTCGTCGAAGCGCTGTCCGCCGCCGCGTGGCTTTCCGCGGGGCTTGCGTTCGGGATGCACCCGCGCGCGCTCGTGGCGCTCGTCCTGTTCTACCTCCTGCTCATCCTCGCGTTCATCGACCTCGACGTGATGCGCTTGCCGAACGCTCTCGTAGCCGCGATCGCCGCCGTCGGGTTCGGCGCCGCCGCGGTCGCTCAGCTGACCGGAGTCCGCCTTGCACCGCTCACCCAGGTCAGCGGTGCGGGCCCGCTCGCGCAACCGCTGCTCGCGGCCGTAGCCGGCAGCGTTCTCGGTGGCGGCTTCATCGCGGTGCTCAACTGGGGATACACGGCCATGCGCGGCCGCAAGGGGTTCGGGATGGGGGACGTGAAGCTGGCCGCGGCCTCGGGCGCTTACCTCGGCCCGTACGTCCTTCTGGCGCTCATGTTCGGCAGCCTGTTCGCCGTCATCGGGGGGCTGGCACTAACGGCGGGCGAGGGGGCGGAGCCGAGGGCGCAGCGCCGGTTCCCTTTCGGTCCGTTCCTCGCCTTCGGGATCGTGACGGCCGCGGTGACGGGCCCCGCGCTCGTGGGCCTGTACTTGCGCGCGATCCTGCCCTGAGTGCGCTGCAGCCGCGCTCACACACGTATCAAGCGCGATCCCGGCGGTGCCGATAGTATCCTTGATAGGCGGGAGTCCGCGACGTCCCGCCCTGGAGGTGTGTGATGGCCGGCCGGCCGAGCAAGGACGAGGGGTTCAGCCTTCTCGAGGTGCTGTTCGCCGCGTTCATCGCGTTCTTCGTGCTCACCGCGCTCTTCGGCGTGCTCGTCATGTCCGCCACGGAGGGACGCGTCGCCAACGCGGACACGGTGTCCACGAGTCTCGCGCAGCTCGTGGTCGAGCAGGCGAGGTCCGCGAAGTACGAATCCGTGGGTGTCACGCCGACTCCCGCCGGCCAGATCTCCGGCGCGCTGGCATCGTCCGAGACCACGGTCTACCAGGGGATCACCTTCCTGATCCAGCGGGAGGTGATCTGGGTCGACGACGCGATGAGCAGGCTCGGACCGAACTCACACGACTACAAGCAGCTCACCGTGCGCGTGAGCTGGGCGGGGGGTCATGCGACCCCGGTGGTGACGTTCATCCGGGACCACACGAACGAGACGCCCACCCCCCCGGTCGTCGAGTGGCTGGCGAGCCCGGGCGCCAACGCCGTGCTCTTCTCCGACAGCGTCAGTCCGGACCTCACCCAGATCTGGGACCACAGCGGCAACCCGGACGGCACCCTCGGGCTCGCTTCGCTGCAGGCATCCGCCTCGGTCGTCACGACCACCGGCGTCATCACGCGCATGGAGTTCCAGAACAACGGCATGCTGTTCGGCGACCCGTGGACAGGTCCCGCCGCTCCCGCGGTGCTCGAATGGCCCACGCCGGCGTTCCCGATCGACCTGACCTTGACGACGATGACGCCTTCCGGGGAGACCACGACCGTGTTCAAGGAAGGCATGAACACGCTCAAGGTCGTCGCGACGGCGAACAACCTCGCTTACGCGTACCAGATCCTGCTGCTGTTGGTCGACAACGAACCGCCCGAATTCGCGTCCGGGGACGGGCTGACCCTGACGGTGCCCGACCGCAACACGGACCGGTACAACGGTGCGCTCGACATGAGCTGGCCGCCGGCGATGGACGGTAACGATCCGGCACCGTATTACGACGTGATCATCGAGACGGCGGCCTTGCCTAGCCCGTCTGTTGCGCCCTTCCAACTCGTCGACCTCGGAACGACGGGTGCCGACACGCTCCAGACGGGGATGCCGCCGGGATTCACGGCTAAGCCCTTCACGGCCTATCACGTCACGCTGCAGCCCAGGAGCATCCGCAGTCTCACCGGCGTGAGCAGTGCGAGCAACAGCGGCTACGCGTGCACCAGCCCTCGGCTGACGGGTTCCGTTTTCAACCAGGCCTCGAACAAGAAGGCCACCCCAAACTACCGCTTCGATCTCCTCATCGCCCCGTTCGACGAACCGGCGATCCTCTCCGCCTTCGGGGGCACCAGTATCCGGTACGACGTCTACTCGATGAGCGGTGTCGGCTACACGTACCCGGGAACCGGCGACCTTCCATCCAGCGCGTTCGTCGAGGCGGCCGACCAGGCCGCCACTAGCATCGCCGTCCAGTCCAAATCCGTCTGCAACAAGTACCTGCAGGTCGAGGCGAAGATCATGGACGCCGACGGAGTGACCGTGTTGCACAGGGTCCGCAGCAACGTCGTGGGAAACGTCGTCACCGGTCCGTCCTTCCAGCTGACCAAACCTCTGCCGGTGCCATGAGACGAGGAGGCGATATGATCCTACAGGACGATGGCATGTCGATCATCGAGCTCGTGATCGCGAGTGTCATCGGCCTGCTGGTGCTGTCGGTCGCCTATCTCATATTCGAGACCGCCATGAAGGGGTTCAGCCAAGTCGAGAACCAGACGCTGTCGGGGCGGACCGCCGCCCAGTCGCTGCAGGGTATGGAGAGGCCGATCCGGGAAGCGACGGCGATAACGACGGCGAACTCGTACGACATCGCGTTCCTGTCCGACGTCAACGACGACAACTCCCTCGAGGCGGTCAGATTCTGGATCGATGCCGGCTCCAAGCGGCTCATGATGCAGCGCGCGAACGCTGACCACACAGCGTCGTCCACACCCGCTGTCGTTGCCGACAATATTCAGAACCGCACGCTGGCTGTCCCCCTCTTCGCGTATTTCCGTGACGTCGGCGCGCCGGTCAAGAGCCTAGCGGCCGGGGAGACCACCGGGTCGGTGGCGAAGATCGTCAGGCTGGAGATCGTGACCCAGCCACCCGTGACGTCCGCATCGGCGCCCCCCTCGTACAGGGTGCAGACCGAGATCTTCTTGCGCAACAAGAGTCAGTAGGAGGAGGAGATCGTGAGCGCTCTTCGGCGATCTATGCACGATGAGGACGGATCCGTCCTCATCGCCGTCGTCGGCATCATGGTCGTGCTCACGGTGCTGGCCATCGGCGCCTTCGCCATGGCGGACGACAATCTCTTCCAGGTGAAGCGCGACCGTGGGCGCACGCAGGCGCTGGCCGTCGCCGAGGGCGGGCTCGAGCAGGTACTCTGGCGGCTGAAGGCAGGGCGGCCGCCGACGTCCACCGCTCCCTTCGACGTCGTGCTCCCAGGCATGGGCGTCGCCTCCATCGAAGCGTCCCAGAGTGGTACCAACTGGCACATCGTGGCCACCGGCAACGCGAGCGCGACGCCGGGCATAACCAGGACGATCTCAGTGGACGTTCTGTCCATGTCGATCTGGGACATGTTCTACGCCAACGGTCCGGTCAGCCCGGGGAGCAACGGCCACATCAACGGCAGCGGCAGCTTCTGGGGCTCCGCGTACATGCGAGGGAACTGGCCACCGAGCAACGGTAACGCAGCCTTCGAGCAAGGGCCGTTCTTCGTCAAGGACGGCAACATCGCGCTCGGCGGCAGCGCGACGATCGGGATGTCGACCCCGGTACCGCCGGGCGTGGATATCTACTGCAACGGAAGCGTGAACATGACCGGGATCAGTCCCAACGCCAAGTTGCACGCGAGCGTTCCCGACCTCCCAATGCCCCAGCAGTCCGGGCCGGAGCTGACCGTGGCACGGAACATCGCTCTCGGGGAGAGCACCGACGGCCTTCAGGGCACGCCGCTCATGGGAGGGCTGAGGAACGACGAGATCCGCACGAGCGGTGATGGCACCGGCGTGCCGTCTCCACTGGGCCCACCGTTCGCGGACAAGCTGTATCCTTCGTTTTCGTCGCGCTACTACAAGGTCATCGACAACGACAGCATCGTCAACACGAGCGTAGCGGCGTTCTACATCGGGAAGTCGTCCGCGGGCGTCACACTGCCGTCGTTCGGGCAACCCTACGACCCGGCTCTAGGCCACTCCCCGGACGATTTCGCCTGGGACGCGGCGACCGGAGTGCTCACCGTTCAGGGCACCGTGTTCATCGACGCCCAGGACGTCTACATCAAGGACGTGAAGTGGGCCGGCAAGGGGACGCTCATCATCGGCGGCAACGTACACGTCACGGGTCTGTGGGAGCCAGCTTGCTTCACCGTGGCACCGATCGTCACAAAGGATCCGAGCGATGTGGACGGCTACCCCAAGAAGAACTGCGTGGGAATCTCCTCCAGCGGCTACATCGAGATGTTCTCGCCGGACGGCTACGGGCCGAGCTTCTCGGCCGTGTCCTGGACGATGAACCCGTCGGGGAACTACGAGATGTTCCACGGCGAGATCGTGGCACCGGAGATAACGATGGGCAAGCACGCACAGGTGTGGTGCACGCCCGGCATGAGCTCGAGCATGCCTCCCTCCATGCCCGGCGGCTCGGGGATGATCGTGGCGATATCGGGCTGGCACGAAGGCCGTAACTAGCTTCATGTAGCGGCAGCGCCGCAGGTCAGGCCAGGATTCATGCAACGGCCGACGTTTGCCGATTATGAATGCATGTGTGATATGCTTGCCACTGGGAGTTCATGGTTGCAGCAGTTGACGCAGCGTGAGATGCAGCATGAATCGGAGGAGGACTTCCGTTGGGCCTGCTTACCTTCGGGTCCGGTGCGCCGCCGGTCGGTCTGGATATAGGAACCGACCATATCCGTGTCGCTCAGGTGAAGCCGACCGGCTCGGGAATGACCGTCACCCACTACGGCGCGATCGGCCTTCCCATGGGCGCCGTCGTCGAGGGCGAGATCGTCGACGTCGACGCCGTCTCGATGGCGGTCAAGGAGCTCTTCCGCGGCACCCGCGAGAAAGACGTCGCCATCGGCGTCAGCAACCAGAAGGTCGTCGTCCGTCTCATCGACCTGCCCTACATGGAGCGCGCGGAGCTGGCCGGCGCGATCCAGTACCAGGCGCAGGATTATATCCCGATCCCCGTCGAGGACGCGATCCTCGATTTCCAGATCATCGGCGACTACATGACGCCGAACGACGAGCACATGATGGAGGTCCTGCTCGTCGCCGCCCAGCGGGACATGGTCAACGCCGCCGTCGAGGCGGTGGAGGGAGCGGGTCTTCGTCTTCAGCAGATCGACGTGACCTCGTTCGCGATCGTGCGGGCTCTCATGGGCGACACCCCGAGCCTGCTGCCCGACGAGGACGAGGAGGCCGGAGCGGCGACGGGTGTCATCCACGTCTCCTCGGGCATCACGAACATCGCCGTGGTCGAGCGCGGCGTCCCGCGCTTCACGCGTGTGTCCTCCCTTGCAGGGAACGAGTTCACCCAGTCGATAGCCAACGTGCTGAACCTCACTTTCGACGAGGCCGAGGACATCAAGATCCGTATGGGTCTGCCGGACATCGCGGCGACCGCGATGTCCGAACCGCCTCCGGGGATCGATCCGCAGGTGGCCCAGGTGGCACAGGACGCGCTCGAGCGTGAGGTGAACAAGTTCATCGCCGAGGTCCGCCGTTCGCTCGACTACTATCTGACGCAGACGACGCAGGTCCGGACGATCAAGCGCATCCTGCTCACGGGCAGCGGTGCGCAGCTCGGGAACATGGCGGGGTATCTCGAGAAGGGCCTGCAGGCCGAGGTCGTCGTATCCGACCCGCTGTCGCGGCTCCAGGTCGCGTCGTCGCTGATGGGCAGCATCATGCAGGACCGCCTCGGCTGTGCGCCCGCCCTCGGGCTCGCGATCGGGGGCGTCTCGTAGATGATCCGCATCAACCTCCTCCCCCCCGAGATAACGGACAAACGCAAGGCGGAGCAGCGTTGGAAGTACCTCGTCTTCGGCGCGGTCGCCATCTACGCCCTCCTCGCCGTCTTCTGGTTCGTGATGTTCCTGCGCGTCACCGCGAGGACCGCCGAGGTGAGCGCCGCTCAACAGCAGGCGCAGGCGCTCCAGACGCAAGCGAACGCGTTCAAGATCTTCGAGGACAGGCAGACGGACCTGAAGGCCCGGCAGGTCGTCGCAGAGAAGGCGCTCGCGGGCCGCATGGAATGGTCGAAGCTGCTCAACGAGATCGCTCTCGTGCTCCCTGCCGACGCGTGGCTTACGACCTTGCACGTCGACGAGGCCAAGTTCGCGGCCGCCGGCCGTTCCGTGGACGTCGTCTCCGACCCGACCTCCTCGGGCTTCAAGCCGATCGCGAAGCTGCTCGTCCACATGGGCGACGTGCAGCAGCTCGAGAACGTCTGGCTCGACAACTCGATCAAGGGGACCTTCCTGGACCAGGACACCGTGCAGTTCAGCGTGACGGCCGACGTCGCGAAGCCGGCCGCGCCCGCGAGTGCCACCGCCGCCGTGCCTGCCCCGCCGAGCAAGCCGTAAAGAGGCCTGACGATGAAACTCTCATCGCGAGACCAGATGATCGTGGCCGGTGTCCTGATCGCCATCGTGGCGGTGCTGTTCTTCGTGTTCCTGATCATGCCGCGCTTCTCTGACCTCGGCCGGCTCGACACCGAGATGGCCAAGGCGCAGGCGGACACGGCACAAGCCCAGCAGCTTCTCGCGACGCGGCAAGCTGCCAAGGCCCAGGCCGCGGAGACACAGGCCAGGCTCACGCGGCTCGACAACCAGATGCCGGACGCGCCCGAGCTGGCCTCGCTCATCATCGACCTGCAGGACACGGCGAACGACGCGGGCGTCCAGTGGAACTCGGTGTCGCCAGTGAGGCCCGTGGACGTGGCGGGCTATCAGAAGCTGGGCCTCTCGTTCTCGGTAGAGGGACAGTGGGACGACGTCGTGGACTATCTCCGCCGCCTGAGCGAGCTGGAGCGGTCGGTCCGCGTCCTGTCGGTCGACATCCAGCCGAAGGCCTCGTCCTCGACGGCGACGACGAGCACTGCCGACCAGCCGCACGACGTCAGGGCGGGTCTCGCCCTCGAAGTCTATTCGATGCCGCGCGTGACGTCGCCGGGCGGCGCCGCGCCGGGCGCGCCGGCCGCGACGGCCGGACACTAGGGCGAGGAGCGATCCGCAGATGCCCGATATGACTCCCAACTTCGGCGAACCGGTCCTGTCGCCGGTCGACACGGCCGCGGCCCCGCCGGCCGGCATCAGAGGCCTCCTCTCGAACCCCGCCGCCCGGATCGGGGTCATCGCCGCAGCCGTGGTCGGCCTGCTGGTCATAGTGGGGATCGTCGTCGGCGTCGTGCTGATGAATCTCGGCAAGAAGGCTCTCGACCAGACGACCGCCAACACCATCAACACCGCGCTCAACTCGGCACCCGCCCCGGCCGCAACCCGCACCGTCGAGGCGACGGCCCAGGGCAACAGGCTGTCGATCCCCGTGACGAACAAGGACGTCTTCGTGTCCCGCGACCCGTTCGAGCCCGTGGTGAAGCCACTGCCCCCGGCCCCCGTGTCGGCCGAGACGAGCATCCCGGCGGGCGAGCGCAACGTGCTGACCCTTCAAGACATCGTCTCGAACAACGGCGTGCTCAAGGCGCTCATGAAGTGGGACGGGACGCAGTACAGCGCCGCGGCGGGAGAGGTGCTGGGCAAGTCGCCGTGGAAGGTGCTGTCGATCACCAAGACCACCGTCACGATGCTCTACGGCGACGTGCAGGTCACGCTCTCCGTCGGAGAGGGCCTGCAGAAGAACTGACGCGGGGCACGCCGGGCGCCGCCGATGGTAGAATCCGGGTGCGTACCAACCGTCGTCGGAGGCTGCCCGGATGCGCTACGAGACCGCCGGTGAATCCCATGGAAGAGCTCTCGTCGCGCTGGTGACCGGCGTGCCCGCCGGCCTCGCCATCGACCTTGCCGCCATCGACGACGACCTCGCCAGACGTCAGCGCGGCTACGGTCGCGGCGGCCGGCAGGGCATCGAGCGGGACACCGCGCTCGTGCTGGCGGGGATACGCGCCGGCCGCGCCCTCGGCAGTCCCGTCGCGCTACAGATCGCGAACCGCGACTGGGAGAACTGGACCGACGTCATGTCCCCCGAGACGTCAGCGGCACGGGCCGAGGTCACCGCGGTCCGGCCCGGACACGCCGACCTCCCGGGATGCCTGAAGACCGGCGCGACCGACGCGCGCGACATCCTGGAGCGAGCCAGCGCGCGCGAGACGGCCGCCCGCGTGGCCGCCGGGGGGGTCGCGAAGGCTCTGCTGAGGGCCGTAGGAGTCGGCGTCCGGTCGCTGGTCACGAGGATCGGCGACGCGGCGATGCCCGAGCCGGTCGATCTCGCCGCCGTCGACTTCGACGCGGTGGAGGCGAGCGACGTCCGCTGCCCGGACGCGTCCGTAGCCGCGCGGATGCGCGAAGCGATAGACGCGGCGAGGGCGGCGGGTGAGAGCCTCGGCGGTGTCTTCGTTACGCAGGCCGACGGGCTCGTGCCCGGCCTCGGCGGATACGCTACGTCGTCCGAGCGGCTCGACGGGCGGCTCGCCGGCGCGGTGATGTCGATCCCGGCCATCAAGGGCGTGGAGCTCGGCGACGGTTTCGCGCTGGCGGCGAGACCCGGGTCGGCGGCGCACGACGAGATCCTCTACGAGGAGGGCCGCGGATTCGTGCGGCCGACCAACCGCGCGGGAGGCCTCGAGGGCGGCATGACGAACGGCGAGCGTCTCGTCGTGCGTGCGGCGATGAAGCCCATCCCCACGCTCATGAAGCCGCTCCGCTCCGTCGACATCCGCACGCGCGAAGCCGTGGACGCGTCGCGGGAGCGCTCCGACGTGTGCGCCGTGCCTGCCGCCGCGGTCGTGGCGGAGGCGGAGGTGGCCCTCGTGCTGGCCGACGCGTACTGCGCGAAGTTCGGTTGCGACTGCATCGACGACCTCTTGGCGTCGCTCTCCCGCTATCGGGAGCGCATCCGTTGAGCCATCTGTTCCTGACCGGCTTCATGGGCGCCGGCAAGTCCACGGTCGGCCTGATGGTGGCCGAGCGCCTGGGGCTGCCCTTCATCGATCTCGACGCCGTCGTCGAGGAGCGTGAGGGCAGGGGCGTGCCCGCCATCTTCGCCGAGTCCGGCGAGGAGGCGTTCCGATGCGCGGAGACGGACGCCCTGTCCTCCCTCGAACACGAGCCGGACGCCGTCGTCGCGTGCGGAGGCGGCGTGGTCCTGAAGGCCGAGAACCGCGTCTTGCTGAAGCAGCTCGGCAGGGTGTTCCTCCTGGTGGTGACGGCCGAGGAGGCGCTCGCGCGCCTCGGCGACGCTTCCGGCCGCCCCCTGCTGGAAGGCGAGGCGGGCCGGCTGGCGTCCACGCTGCTCGAGGGCCGCAGTGCCCTGTACGCCGCCGTGGCGGACGAGCGGATCGAGACCGGCGGGACGTCGGCGTCCGATGTCGCGGACGAGATCGTGCGCCGCGTTCAGGAAGCCGGGCACAGCACCACGATCGCGGTCGAGGTCCCGGGCCATCCGTACGGCGTTCTCGTCGGACGTGGCGTGCTCACGTCGCTCGGCGCGCGCGTCGAGCACGCGCTTCCGCGGGCGACGCGGATAGCCATCGTGACGGATTCGACCGTCGGCCGCTTGTACGGCGCGACCGCCGAGGAGTCGCTGCGCGCCCAGGGTCTGGAGCCGCTGCGCTTCGACTTCCCCGCCGGGGAGGCGTCGAAGAGCTGGCGGCAGGCGGGCGAGGTGCTCACGGCGTTGGCCGCCGCGGGCCTCGACCGCACCTCGGCGGTGGTCGCACTCGGCGGCGGCGTCGTCGGCGACCTCGCGGGGTTCTGTGCGGCCACCTACCTTCGCGGCATCGCGTTCGTGCAGGTCCCGACGACACTTCTCGCGCAGGTGGACAGCTCCATCGGCGGCAAGACGGGCGTCGACCTGCCGTCCGGCAAGAACCTCGTCGGCGCGTTCTGGCAGCCGGCGTTCGTGCTGTCGGACACCTCGCTCCTCGGCTCGCTGCCCGAGGGCGAGTGGCTGAGCGGCATGGCCGAGGTCGCGAAGAGCGCGTTGCTCTCCGGCGAGGAGGACCTCGGCTGGCTGGAGACGAACGCCGCCGGACTTTCGCGTCGCGACCCGCGGGCCGTCGAGCACGCCGTGCAGCTGTGCGTGCGCTTCAAGGCGTCCGTGGTCGCCGGCGACGAGCGGGAGAGCGGCGGGCGGGAGTGCCTGAACCTCGGCCATACTCTGGGACACGCGATCGAGCGGGTGGCCGGATTCGGCGTGGTGCCGCACGGCATCGCGGTGGCGGAAGGGATGCGCTTCGCCGCCCGCGTGGCGGAGGAGCTGCGTCTGTCCGACGCCGCATGGACGCGAAGGCAGTCGGACCTGCTGGACGCGCTCGGACTGGTCGCGGGGGCATCCCGCTTCAACGCGGAGGCCTTGCATGAGACGATGCGGTCTGACAAGAAGGCGCGCGGCGGACGGATACGGTTCGCGCTCGCGACGGCACCCGGCCGGTGTGAGGTGCGAGAGGTCGCCGACGACACCTTGTCCGCGCTTCTGGCGGACCGGGAGGGGAGCAGGGGGTAGACGTGGAACGCGTGCTGGTAGTGAACGGCCCGAACCTGAACCTGCTGGGCGTTCGGGAGCCCCAGGTGTACGGCACCACCACTCTCGAAGAGATCGAGGCCGCGCTCTCGGCCGGCGCCGACGAGCTCGGCGTCACCGTGGCGTTCTTCCAGAGCAACCACGAAGGCGCGCTCATCGACGCGCTGCAGGAGGCGGTGGGGAACGCCGAGGCCGTGGTGCTGAACGCCGGCGCGCTGACCCACTACAGCGTCTCGCTGCGTGACGCGATCGCCTCACTGCCGATCCCCGTGGTCGAGGTCCACATGAGCAACGTGTTCGCGCGCGAGGAGTTCCGGAGCATCAGCGTCATCGCCCCCGTCTGCGCGGGGACGATAGGCGGGTTCGGCGTCGAGAGCTATCTCCTCGGCTTGCGGGCCGCCGTGGCCCTGATAGGGGGCCGGGAGTGAACGCCGAGCACCGCATCGCGGCGCTGCGCCGCCGTCTCGCCGATGCCGGTCTCGACGCCGTCCTGATCACCGGTGCGAGCAACATGACCTACTTGACCGGCTTCGAGCGGGTCATCGATCCCGGCATCAACGCGGCGTGTCTGGTGACTCCCGACATCTCACGCTTCTACACAGACTTCCGGTATCAGGAGGCGGCCGAGGCGGCGGCGCTCGGAACGTCCTGGGTGGTGCGGATCCAGAAGGAGTCCCTGTACGTCGAGTTGTGTCAGGAACTGCATGCGGAGGGTGTCGAGAGCCTCGCGATCGAGAGCTCGGTCCCGTACGGACGCTTCAAGTTCGTCTCGGAGCAGTTCCAAGGCCGTGTCGAGGCGGTCAGCCAGTGGGTGGAGGAGATCAGGCAGGTGAAGGAGCCGCACGAGATCGAGCGCATCTCCATCGCCTCGCGCATAGGCGACGCCGCGTTCGAGCACATCGTCGGCTTCATCAGGCCCGGGCTCACCGAGCGTGAGGTGGCTCTCGAGCTCGAGTTCTTCATGCGCCGCAACGGCTCGGAGGGCGTGGCGTTCGACCCGATCGTGGCGAGCGGACCGAACTCGGCGAGGCCGCACGCTCAAGTGTCGGACCGTGTTATATGCGTGGACGAGCTCGTGAAACTCGACTTCGGTGCTAGGGTCGAGGGCTACTGCAGCGACATGACGCGGACCGTCGTGGTCGGGAAGGCGAGCGAGCGGCATCGCGAGATCTACGACGCGGCCCTCGAAGCGAACTCCGTCGGGCTGCGAGCGGTCCGCCCCGGCCTGCAGGCGTGCGAGATCGACCGCGCCGCGAGAGACGCGCTCGCGGCGCGGGGGTTCGGCGGGGAGTACTTCGGGCACAGCCTTGGGCACGGCGTCGGCCTCGACGTCCACGAGCAGCCGAGCATCGGGCCGCTGAACCGCGACAGCGTGCGGATCGGTTCTGTGATCACCATAGAGCCTGGCGTGTACGTTCCCGGCTTCGGCGGTGTTAGGATAGAGGACCTCGTGGTCGTGGAGGAGTCGGGCGCGCGCCTGCTCAGCCACTCGACGAAGGACCTTATAGAGCTGTAGTGAGAGGCGAGAGCGAAGACGAATGGCAGTATCCACGAACAACCTGAAGAACGGCATGTGCATCAGCTACAACGACAAGCTGTGGACCGTTGTCGAGTTCCAGCACGTCAAGCCGGGCAAGGGCGGCGCGTTCGTGCGGACGAAGCTCAAGGAGCTCAAGACCGGTCGCGTGGTCGACGTCACGTTCCGTGCGGGAGAGAAGCTCGACGACGTTCGTACGGAGACCAAGCGCATGCAGTTCCTGTACTCCGACGGCGACGAGTTCCACTTCATGGACAACGACTCCTACGAGCAGCTGGCGCTCGGCCGCGGCTTCATCGGTGACGGCGCCAAGTGGCTCAAAGACGGCGACGAGGTCCAGATCCTCTTCGCCGGCGGAGAGATGATCGGCGTCGAGCCGCCTATGTTCGTCGAGCTCACCGTCACCGAGACCGATCCCGGCTTCAAGGGCGACACGGTCCAGGGCGGCACAAAGCCGGCGACGCTCGAGAGCGGCGCGGTCGTGCAGGTCCCCATGTTCGTGAACACCGGGGACACGCTCAAGATCGACACTCGCGACGGCAGCTACATCACGCGGGTCTAGCGGACTCTTCCACGTTCGTCCGCTATACTTGCCTTCACGGCGTCCCGGCGAGCTCAAGCCTCGCCGAGGCGCTTGTCCGCACACCCCTGACGCAGGCAGGTGCCCATGCGACCCGTTGCGATAACGGACACCACACTGCGCGACGCCCACCAGTCCCTCTGGGCGACGCGGATGCAGCTCGCCGACATGTTGCCGATCCTCCCGAAGATGGACTCGGTCGGCTACTGGTCGCTCGAGGTCTGGGGTGGGGCGACGTTCGACGTCGCACTGCGCTTCCTCGACGAGAACCCGTGGGAGCGGCTGCGGATCATCAAGAAGCACTGCCCGAAGACGCCGCTGCAGATGCTGCTGCGAGGCCAGAACCTCGTCGGCTACCGTCACTACAGCGACGACGTCGTACGGCGCTTCGTGCACGCTTCGAAGCGCAACGGCATCGACGTCTTCCGCGTGTTCGACGCGCTGAACGACATCCGCAACGTCGAGGTCTCGGCAGAGGCCATCAAGGAGTCCGGCGCGCATTTCGAGGGCGCCATCAGCTACACAGTGTCTCCCGTCCACACGATGGACACGTACGTCGAATATGCTCAGCAGCTGAAGCAACTCGGCGCGGACACGATCTGCATCAAGGACATGGCCGGGATGCTGACGCCGTTCAGGACGGCGAAGATGACCGAGGCGCTCAAGAGCGAGGTCGGCCTGCCGGTACACGTGCACTGCCACTACATCGGCGGTATGGCGCCGATGAACTACCTCAAAGCGATCGAGGCCGGCGCCGACATCATCGACACCGCGGTCGTCGCTCTGGCGTTCGGGAACAGTCAGCCGGCCGGCGAGATGATAGTCGCCGCCTTGAAGGAATCGCCGTACGACAGCGGTCTCGACCTCGACCTGCTGTTCGAGATCGCGGAGTACTGGGAGGGCGTTCGTCAGCGCAAGAAGCTCAAGCGCGGCATCACCACCCTCATGCACATGGAGGTCTTCAGCCACCAGGTCCCCGGCGGGATGATCAGCAACCTCGTCAGCCAGCTCGAGCTCCAGAAGGCCACCGACCGTCTGCCCGACGTGCTGGAGGAGATCCCCCGGGTGCGCGCCGAGGTGGGCTATCCGCCTCTCGTCACCCCGCTGTCGCAGATAGTCGGCACCCAGGCGGTGCTGAACGTGCTCACGGGGAAGCGGTGGGCCGTCGTGTCGCAGGAGATGAAGGACTACGTCAAGGGATTGTACGGCAAGGCTCCGGGGCCGATGGACCGCGACATCGTGGCGAAGGTCCTCGGCGGCGACCAGCAGCTCGCGCCCGACGTACGCCCCGGTTCGCTCGCGAAGGGGACGTACGAGGAAGCCGCGAGCGAGATCGGGGACCTCGCGCACAGCGAGGAGGACGTGCTGATGTACGCGCTCTTCCCGAACGAGGCGCGCAACTATCTCACGCTGCATCAGGAGGGCGTCGAGAAGGCCGTCTTCCTCATGAGCGAGGAGATCAACCGGTATAAGGAGGAGGCGTCGGTGGACGTCAACCAGATCCGCGAACTGATCAAGATAGTCGAGCTCTCCGACGTCAACGAGGTGGTCGTCGAGGAAGCCGGCACCAAGGTGGTCGTGCGCAGGGGCGGCGCGGTCGCGAGTGTAGCCGCCGAGGCACCGGCCGCCGCGCCTTCGGAGACGCCTCAGGCATCGGAGCCCGGGTCGCAGGAACGTCCCGCTCACTGGAAGAAGGTCGTCTCCCCGATGGTCGGCACGTTCTACCGCTCGCCGGCACCTGGGGCGGAGCCGTTCGTGAAGGTGGGTGACTCGGTGGCCGAGGGCCAGACGCTGTGCATCCTCGAGGCGATGAAGCTCATGAACGAGATCACGGCCGAGGAGCCCGGCGTCATCCGCGAGATCGGCGCGAACGACGCCGAGTCGGTGGAGTACGGCACCGTGCTCTTCTATTACGAGTCGCTCGGGTAGCCGCGGTGTTCTCGAAGATCCTCATCGCCAACAGGGGAGAGGTCGCCCTCCGCGTCATCCGAAGCTGCAAGGAGATGGGCATCGCCTCAGTCGCGGTCTACTCCGAGGCGGACAAGGACTGCCTGCACGCGAGGATGGCCGACGAGGCCGTCTGCATCGGTCCCGCACCCTCGCGTCTCAGCTACCTCAACATGCCGAACATCATCTCGTCCGCCGTCATGACCGGTGCCGAGGCGATCCACCCCGGATACGGCTTCCTCGCGGAGAACGCGCAGTTCGCCCGCGCCGTGGCCTCGTCCGGCATGACCTTCATCGGCCCTTCGCCCGACGCGATCGACCGGATGGGCGACAAGGCCGTCGCGCGCAAGACGATGGCCGAGGCGGGCGTCCCGGTCGTTCCGGGCTCCGACGGCCCCGTCGACACCGCGGCGGACGCGCTCTCCTTCGCCGAGAGCGTCGGCTTCCCGGTGCTGATCAAGGCTTCCGCGGGCGGGGGCGGCAAGGGCATGCGCGTCGTGACCTCAGCCGAGGAGCTGCCCTCGCAGTTCACGGCGGCGAAGACCGAGGCGGGCGCGGCGTTCGGCAACGACGAGGTCTACCTCGAGAAGTACCTCGCCCGGCCCCGGCACATCGAGTTCCAGGTGCTCGCGGACTCCCACGGCAATGCGGTGCACCTCTTCGAGCGCGATTGCTCGATCCAGCGTCGGCATCAGAAACTTGTGGAGGAGGCGCCGTCACCGGCGATGACGGCGGAGTTGCGCGAGCGCATGGGGGAGGCGGCGCTGCTCGCGGTGCGAGCCGTCGACTACGTGAACGCCGGCACCGTGGAGTTCCTGCTCGACACCGACGGCAGCTTCTATTTCATGGAGATGAACACGCGCGTGCAGGTCGAGCACCCGGTGACCGAACTGATCACCGGCGTCGACATAGTCAAGGAGCAGATCCGCATCGCCGCCGGCGAGCCGATGAAGCACACCAGCCAGGAGCAGCTGGCGATCCGCGGGCACGCGATCGAGTTCCGCATCAACGCCGAGGACACCGCGCACGGATTCAGGCCGAACCCGGGCACCATCGAGGTGTTCAATCCCCCAGGGGGCTTCGGGGTCCGCAACGACAGCCACGCCTACTCGGGATACCTCGTCCCGCCGCACTACGACTCGCTGATCGCGAAGCTCATCGTGTGGGGCGAGAGCCGCGGGGAGGCGATAAACCGAGCCCGGCGCGCTCTGGACGAGTACATCGTCGTGGGTATCCCGACCACCGTGCCCTTTCATCAGCGTGTGGTCGAAGACGAGGCCTTCCAGCGGGGAGAGTTCTATACTGACTTCGTAGCCACACGGATGGGCGTGTAGCGAGCCGTGGTCCCGAGGGAAGGGTCGTCATGACCGACGAGTTGCGACTGCAGGGGATCGGCGTCGCTCCCGGAGTGCTGGACACGATCGTCACGCTCGCCGCGCAGGGTGTCGACGGCGTCGCGAAGGTCGAGACGACAGGCTTGGGCGGCCTCGTGCACAAGACCGGCAAGGCGCTGGCGGTCACCGTGGACGAGAAGGGCGCGATGGCCGTCGCCTTGCACGTGACGCTGCGGTATGGGCAGCCCCTGCACGAGGTCGCACACGACGTGCAGAAGGCCGTGGCCGAGGCGCTGACCTCGCAGACAGGGCAACCGGTGACGAGCGTCGACGTGTTCGTCGACGCGATCGCGTTCGAGCAGTGACCCTCGCCCGGATCGAACCGTGATGCAGGAACGCCGCAAAGCCCGCCATCAAGCATTGCATATCCTCTATCAGTCGGAGATCACCGCCGAGACCGTGGGGAGCATCCTCGGGACGCGGAGCTGGAGCGAGGAGGACGGCGACCCCGCGCCTTTCTGCCGGGAGCTGCTCGCAGGTGTCGAGGCGCATCGCGCGACGATCGACGCGACCATAGAGGGCATATCGGAGAACTGGGTCCTGTCGCGCATGCCGATCGTGGACCGCAACATCCTGCGCCTCGCGGCATACGAGATCGTGTTCGCCGAGGACATCCCGGCGTCGGTCTCCATCAACGAGGCGGTCGAGATGGCCAAGGTGTACGGTGGTGAGGACAGCAGCAAGTTCGTGAACGGGATCCTCGGTCGCCTGGCCGACGAGTGCGGGCGCGAGGAAGAAGGGACCTAGGAGCGATGGCCGAGGAGACGTACAGCTTCGATATGGCGCGCGTGCGGCTCGAGGAGATCGCGGTGCAGGTCCGCAAGAAGGACGTCTCGCTGGAGAAGAGCCTCGACCTGCTGGAGGAAGGCGTGAGGCTCGCGAACCTCTGCACCGAGCAGATCGACCAGACGCAGTGGCGCTCGGTCGTGGACGAGGCGTCCCCGGCGCGCGACGGCGAGCCGGAGGGAGCCGTCGCCGCCGAGGCGGAAGAGGAGCCGCCGGCGGAGGAGGGCCGGGACGCGGCCGAGGAAGACCCGGAAGGGGTCCCGGACGGCGAGGCCTGAGGCCGGGTAACGCGGCCGTTACCTCCCGCGTTCCGCGGTTGCCGCTGGTCGCCGGGCGGTACTATGCTTCTCGTTGCGCCCGGTGCGCTTCGGGCGACACGTTTGGAGATGAGCTCACACTGGACTCTGCACGGATCCTAGATTCGATAGACTCGCCCGCCGACCTCAAGCGGCTCGATCACGCGCAGCTCACGCAACTGGCCGCGGAGATCCGCGACACCATCATCACCACCGTCGCCGCGACCGGCGGGCATCTCGCGCCCAACCTCGGCGTGGTGGAGCTGACTCTGGGCCTGCATCGGGCGCTCGACGCCCCGGTGGACAAGATCGTGTGGGACGTCGGACACCAGAGCTACGTGCACAAATTGGTGACGGGCAGGCGCGAGCGCTTCGCGGGGCTGCGGCAGTACGGCGGCATGTGCGGTTTCCCGAAGAAGAGCGAGTCGGAATACGACTGCTTCGACACGGGTCACGCGAGCGAGTCCATATCGGTCGCGCTTGGCATGGCCGCGGCGCGCGAGCTGCGTGGCGGCGACGAGACCATCGTGGCGGTCATCGGGGACGGCGCGCTGACCGGCGGGATAGCCTTCGAGGCGCTCAACCACGCCGGTCACCTCGGCACCAGGCTGGTCGTCGTGCTGAACGACAACGAGATGTCGATCGCCCAGAACGTGGGCGCTCTCGCGGGCTATCTCGCGCGCGTGAGACTCGACCCGCGCTACCAGCGCCTTCGCGACGACGTCGAGTCGCGCCTCGCCAGGATCCCCGGAGTCGGGCGCGCGGTGGTCGCGGGCGGCGAAGCTACCAAGCAGGCGTTCAAGCAGCTGCTCGTCCCGGGCATGCTCTTCGAGGAACTCGGCTTCAAGTACGTCGGCCCGATCGACGGCCACGACATCGAGCAGGTGCAGAAGGCCGTCACGCTCGCCAAGCAGAGCACGGGCCCGGTGATCATCCACGCGGTGACGCGCAAGGGCGCGGGCTACGTGCACGCTGAGGACCAGCCCGACGCCTTCCACGGCGTCGCCCCCTTCGAGATATCCACCGGCAAGAGCAACGGCGTCAGCTCGATACTCTCTTTCACCGACGTCTTCGGCCAAGCCGTGGTCGCGGAGGCCGCGGCGGACCCGCGCGTCTGCGCGATCACTGCCGCGATGCCCTCCGGCACCGGGCTGGACCGTTTCGCCGAGGCGTTCCCCGACAGGTTCTACGACGTCGGCATCGCCGAGCAGCACGCCGTCGGCCTCGCGGCGGGGCTCGCGTGCGGGGGCATGCTCCCGGTGGTCGCGATCTACTCGACGTTCCTGCAGCGCGCGTACGACCAGCTCATCATGGACATCGCGCTCCAGAACCTGCACGTCGTCTTCTGCCTCGACCGCGCGGGCCTGGTGGGCGAGGACGGGCCGACCCACCACGGCGTGTTCGACCTCACCTATCTGCGCAGCGTGCCCAACCTCATGGTGATGGCGCCCTCCGATGGCGAGGAGCTGGTGCACATGCTCCACACCGCCTTGAGGGCCGACGGCCCCGTCGCGATCCGCTACCCGCGCGGGAAGAGCGGGAGCCGCGCGCTGCCCGCCGAGGCCGTCGTGCTGGACGCCGGCCGCGCGAAGGTGCGTCGGGAAGGCGGCGACGTCGCGCTCGTGGCCGAGGGGCGGATGGTGTCGGTCGCCGAGCTCGCCGCCGACGAACTGTCCCATGCGGGCGTGGAGGCGAGCGTCGTCGACGTGCGTTGGGTCAAGCCGCTCGACCTCGAGACGGTCTCGTGGGCCGCGCAGCACCGTCTCGTCGTCACCATCGAGGAGAACACAGGCCTCGGCGGCCTCGGGGCGGCCGTCATGGAGTCGCTGTCCGACCTCGCCCTCGAGCCGCCGTTGCTGCATCTGGCCGTCCCCGACTGCTTCGTGACTTTCGGCGCGACCGACAAGCTCCTCGACGAGGTCGGTCTCACGCCGTCGGGCGTGAGGGACGCCGTCCTCGGCCGTCTGGCCGACCTTGACGGGAAGGATGCATCGCGTGGGGCGCCCCAGAGCCGACGTCGCTCTCGTTGACGCCGGGTACTTCGCGTCGCGCGAGAAGGCGAAGGCGGCGATCATCGCGGGCGAGGTGTGCGTCGGCGGCTCGCGGCTGACGAAACCCGGCATCCCGCTCCCGCCCGGCGAGATCGAGGTTGCGCAAGGGCCCGCGTACGTCTCGCGGGGCGGAGTGAAGCTCGCGGGGGCGCTCGACGCGTTCGGCGTGGAAGTCGACGGCATGAGCGCCGTCGACGTGGGCGCGTCCACCGGCGGCTTCACGGACGCGCTGCTGCAGCGTGGCGCGGCCTCGGTGACCGCCATCGACGTCGGCTACGGCCAGCTCGCATGGTCTTTGCGTAACGATCCGCGCGTGCGCGTGTTCGAACGCACCAACATCCGAGAGGCGGACCCGGCCATCGTCGGTGAGGGCTTCGACCTCGCCGTGGTCGACGTGAGCTTCATCGGTCTCGCGAAAGTGCTCCCGCACGTGGCGCGGCTGCTCTCCTCGGACGCCGAGGTGATAGCTCTGGTTAAGCCGCAGTTCGAGGCCGGGAAAGGCAGGGTCGGTAAGAAGGGTGTGGTGCGCGAGGAGTCGATCCACGCCGAGGTGCTGGGGTCGGTGATCGACGCCGCCCGTCGCTCGGGATGGCGCGTCCTCGGCCTCGCTTTCTCGCCCATCACCGGGCCGGAAGGTAACATAGAGTTCTGGATCAGGCTTGCGCGCGCGGGTAGCGAGACCCCGGTGACCCCGGAGGAGATCGTGCGCGCCGCACACGAGGCTCTGGAAGGATAGCGCCACGTGCGAGTCCTCATCGTGCCCAACACCGACAACGCCCAGGCGCTGACGGCCGCCGCGGAACTCGCGGGGTGGCTGCGATCCGCGGGTCACGACCCAGCGATGCTGACGGCGGACGCCGAGGCCGCCGGCATGCCGGCGCTCGCGGCATCCGGTGACCGGCCCGCCCTCGTCGTCACGCTCGGAGGCGACGGCACGATCCTGAGGGCCGTCCACGCGCTCGACGGCGAGGACGTCCCCGTCCTGGGCGTCAACCTCGGCCGCCTGGGTTTCCTGACCGGCGCGGACGCGGAGGAGATGACCGAGGCCGTGGCCTCCGCTCTGGCCGGGGAGGTGAACGTGGACCGGCTGGCGATGCTCGACGTGGAGCTGGAGACGACCGAGGGGAGCCTGTCGCGCCGTGCACTCAACGAGGTCTTCATCGGGCGAGGCTCCGGTTCGCGCGCCGTCGAGCTGGCGGTCGCCGTCAACGGCGAGGAGCTGCTGCGGTTCGTTTGCGACGGCGTCATCGTCGCGACGGCGAGCGGGTCCACCGCGTACGCCCTGTCCGTCGGCGGCCCTCTGATCGCCCCGTCTGTCTGCGGGACCCTGCTCGTGCCGGTCGGTGCGCACACGCTGGCGCAGCGACCGTTCGTGCTCGGCCCCGAGGACGCGGTGCAGATCACCTGCCCCAACCCTCAGCGCGCCGACGCTTGCGCGGTCGTGGACGGCGTGCAGGCATGCTCCGACCCGTTCCTCCGCGCGCGGGTGAGCCGCGGGACCCATGAGGTGCGGTTGCTCCGCCCGCACGGGCGGCACTTCTACGAGGTCGTCCGGCGCAAGTTCCTCGGAGGCTGAACGTGCTCGAGGAACTCCACGTGCGAGACCTTGCGCTCATCGACGATGTCTGGCTCGAGCTCGGTTCGGGACTGACGGTGCTCACCGGCGAGACCGGCGCCGGCAAGACCGTGCTGGTCGAGGCGCTGAAGCTGCTCCTCGGCGACCGTGCCGACTCCACGATGGTGCGCTCCGGATCGGCCGAGGCCGTCGTCGAGGGGCGGTTCGCGCTGGGTTCCGGCGAGCGGCTGGTGCGGCGCAGGCTGAGCGCCGAAGGCCGGTCCCGGTGCTACCTCGACGGCGAGATCGCGAGCGTGGGCGAGCTCGCCGAGGCCCTGGGTCCGCTCGTGGACCTGCACGGGCAGCACGACCATCAGGCGCTGCTGTCTCCCGCGAGGCACGCCGCCTACCTGGACCGCGCCGCGGGCGAGGAAGCAGCCGCCGCGCTCGAGGCGTATCGCGCGGCCCGAGCGGAGCATGCGCGGGCCCTGGAGAGCCGAGACGCGCTCGCGGCGGGCCTTTCCGACCGCGCCCGGCGCGCCGAGCTGCTTCGTCTCACCGTCGAGGAGATCGAGCGGGCCGCCCCGCGCGCCGGCGAGGACGGTGAGCTCGAGGGACGCCTGCCTCGGCTGAGGCACGGAGAGCGGCTCGCGGAAGCGGCGTCGCACGCGTTCGCCGCGTTGCGGGGCGAGGACGCGGCTTGCGACCGGATGGCCGAGGCGCGCTCCTCCCTCGCGGGCGTCGACGGGCTCGACCCCGCGCTCGATGCTCTGACCGGCCGCCTCGACGCGGCGTTGGCCGAGACCGGCGAACTCGGCGTGCGGCTGCGGGACTACGGCGAGTCCGTCGACTACGACCCGGCGGCCCTCAACGACGCCGAGGCTCGACTGGCCGCGCTCGCGGCGCTTAAGAAGAAGTACGGTCCCACGCTCGACGACGTGATAGGCGAGCGGACACGGGCCGAGAGCTCGCTCGAGGAGTTGCTGTCGGGCGAGGCGGGCCTCGAAGCCGCGGAAGTGCGAGTGGTGGAGGCCGAGACCGCTCTTCGGGAGGCCGCCGCGACCCTTACCGCGGTGCGCGCTGCTGCCGCCCCGGCGCTGGAGAGCGGGCTCGCCGAGGCCGCGGCCGAGCTGGCGATGCCGAAGGCGAGGTTCGCGGTCTCCCTTTCCGAGCTGCCGTTCGAGCAGTGGACGGACGCGGGACCACAGCGCGTGGAGTTCCTGTTCGCCGCCTCGGCCGAACAGCCCCGTCCTCTCGCGCGGATCGCCTCGGGCGGCGAGGTCTCCCGGGTCATGCTCGCCCTCAAGGGCGTGCTCGGCGCCGCGGACGAGGTGCCGATACTCGTCTTCGACGAGGTGGACGCGGGTATCGGCGGTGCCACCGCGCTGGCCGTCGGCCGCCGGCTCGCGCAGCTGGCGCGGAGGCACCAGGTGCTCGTCGTGACGCATCTCGCGCAGGTCGCGGCCTTCGCCGACCGCCATCAGGTGGTATCGAAGGAGGAGCGGGACGGCCGGACCGTGACGCGCGTGTGCGCGGTGGAGGACGAGCAGCGTGTCGCGGAGGTCGCACGGATGCTGGCAGGCAGCGCGAGCGAGGCGGGCCTGGCGCACGCGCGTGAGCTGATGGCGACCGCGAGGGAAGCGTCGTGAGAGGGCGTCGCGGACGCGATCGCGAACGAAGGCCCGCTGTGGCCGCCGACGCCGAAACACGCGCGGCCCGTGCGGCACGGGATCGCCGGGGCCGCCGGCTGGTGGAGGGCTGGGTGCTCGTCCTCGGGACGCTCGTCGTCTTCATAGCGCTCGCCATGGTCGTCCATGCGGTCGCGAGGCCGCGTTCGTCCGCGCCCGGGACAGCGAACGCTCAGCCGAGGGCCGGTGCGGGTGCGTCCGCGGGCAAGAAGCCTCGCGCGGCGGCACCGCAGGAGGCCTCGGCGGTCTTCGCGCGCATGAAGCGCTACGGTGTGGAGCTGCACTTCCCGGCGGTGCCGGCCGAGATGGTCGCGGTCGGGTTCCACCAGGCGTGGAACCTGAAGGCGGTCGACATGCTGCCTGTCGGGAAGCCGTATCCCAGGGACAAGTACGAGTCCACGAAGCAGGCGCTGCGGGCGGATCCTTCGCTGAAGATGTTCCTGATGATGTCGCGCGGCAGGGGATCCTCGCAGTACTCCGCGGCGGACTGCGCGGTAAGGCCGGGGGCGCTCATCCTCTCGCCCGTGACGGGGGTCGTCACGCTCGTGAAGACGTACAAGCTCGCCGGTTACGGCACCGACTACCAGGTGCAGATCAAGGCGGACGGCGCGGACGCCGTGCGGGTCGTGATGATCCACCTGCAGGACATCACGGTGAAGGCGGGAGAGCGCGTCGAG
This sequence comes from Coriobacteriia bacterium, assembly GCA_036504755.1. GTDB lineage: Bacteria > Actinomycetota > Coriobacteriia > Anaerosomatales > JAJZPX01 > JAJZPX01. The sequence continues at coordinate 8,198 of DASXUP010000007.1, read as the reverse complement.
GGCGGCGTCACCCCCATCGCGACGGTGCGGCACCTCACCATCGACTCACAGGTGAACAAGTACCTTCCGGTCCCGGCGGACCACACCCACGTGCAGATAAACGACGTGGGCTACAAGCTGAACGAGGCGAGCTGACGCGTGCGATACCAAGGAAAGGCGCGGCTCGACAAGCGCACGAAGGATCTCGTGAGGCGCGTCGGCTCGGGTGACGTCGCGATCGTCGACCATGCGGACATGGACCGCGTGAGCGCCGAGATGCTTCTCGAGACCGGCGTCGAGGTGGTGGTCAACGCGGCGAAGTCGATCTCCGGGGTCTACCCGAACGTCGGCCCGCTGCTGCTCGCCCGAGGCGGGGTCAAGGTGATCGACGCCGTAGGCCCGGCGATCTTCGAGCGGGTGCGTGAAGGAGACCACGTCGAGGTCGAGGGCGGTGACGTGCTCCTCGGAGGCCACGTGGTCGCTTCAGGCACGCCACTCACCGTGGAGGACGTGGAAGCCGCGCTGGAGCAGGCGAAGTCGGGCATCGGCGAGCAGCTCGACATGTTCGCGCGCAACACGCTCGCGTTCCTGGAGAAGGAGCGCGACCTGCTCACCGAGGACGTCGGGCTTCCGCCGGTCCGCACCGAGATGCACGGCCGGCACGTGCTGGTGGTGGTCAGGGGATACGACTACAAGGCGGACCTCGACGCGCTCAGGCCCTACATCCGCGAGATGCGGCCCGTGCTCATCGGGGTCGACGGCGGTGCCGACGCCATCATCGAAGCCGGGTTCAAGCCCGACATCGTTGTGGGAGACATGGATTCGGTCTCGGACGAGGCTCTGCGAAGCGGCGCGGAGCTGCTGGTCCACGCGTACGACGACGGGAACGCTCCCGGCATGGAGCGCCTGAACGCTCTCGGCGTCGACGGCACGCCGTGGCCGTTGAAGGCCACGTCGGAAGACCTCGGCCTGCTGCTGCCCTACGAGCTTGGCGCGGACCTCATCGTCGCGGTGGGGACGCACGCGAACCTCGTCGAGTACCTCGACAAGGGCCGCAAAGGGATGGCGTCGTCCTTCCTCGTGCGGCTCAAGGTGGGCCCCAAGCTCGTCGACGCGAAGGGCGTGAACAAGCTTTACCGCAGCTCGGTGCGTCCCAGAGATCTGATCGTGCTCGCGGGGGCGGCGCTCGTCACGGTCTCCGTCATCGTCATGATATCCTCACCTGCGCGTACCCTGGTGGCGCTGCTCCTGCTGCGCGCGAGGACGTGGCTCGGCCTGTAGCGCTGGAGGCTGCATGTACAACCTTCGCTATCACATAGCCTCACTCGTCGCCGTCTTCCTCGCGCTCGCCATCGGCCTGCTGCTGGGGACGATCGTGGTCGAGCGCGGGGTACTCGACCGGCAGCGGACGACGCTCGTGAAGAGCCTGCAGACCGACTTCACCGGCATGAAGAAGGAGAACGAGGAGCTGCGGCGTGACCGCGACCGCGAGCACGCCTTCGCCCAAGACGCCGTCCCCACGCTCATCGCGGGGATGCTTCGCGGCAAGTCGGTCCTCATCATCACGAACGCGGGGCGCAACGACGGTCTTTCGGTCACGCGGGACACGCTGCGCGCCGCCGGGGCCGACTCCGTCGTGGCCACCTTCAAGTCCAAGGACTTCGGCCGAGGCGAGCCCGGAGGGCAGGACGCCCTGACCGGGATCGCCACGCGAACGCCGGGAGTCGCGGGAGCCAACGACCCCGTGGTCGCGGCCCTGGCCGACGAATGGTCGAAGCGGGGGCTCCCGCAACCGCTGACCGACCAGCTTCGCAGCGCGGGGCAGGTGAGCATCGAGGGCTCGTCCACGGAGATCGCCCCCGACGCGGTGGTGCTGCTGGCGTCGTTCGACGGCTCCGCGGACCCCGCGCTCGTCTCGCTGGTCGCCGCCATGCAGAAGACGGGGACGGCAGCCGCCGGGGTCGAGTCGCAGGGTGTCGCGACCGGCGTCGCGGACGCCGCGCTCGGAGCGGGCCTCTCCACCGTCGACGACGTGGACCGCCCCGAGGGCATGGTGTCTTTGGTGTACGTCCTCGCCGGCAGGGCCGAGGGGCACTTCGGCGTGAAGTCCGGCGCCACGACGCTCTACCCCAAGCTGCGCTGACGCCTCTCTCGCGCCAGCACGGCAAGAGCGCGCGCGACGTGCGCGAACTGCAGTCCTCGGTGGGCGAACCCGGCGAGGTCGCGCCCCGTGGCGCGGTGCTCCATCGCTACCGGCACCTCCACCACCCGCAGACCCGCGCGCAAGGCGCGGACCGTCATCGCCACCTCCGCGCCGTATCCGAACGCGACCGGCCGAACGGCCTCGACGGCCGTGCGCGTCAGCGCGCGCTGCCCGGAAAGCGGCGCCTTCGCGGCGAACCCGCCGCCCAGCCGCGAGATCCCCGCGCGCGCTAGCCGCTTGACGAGGCCGAACCCGCCGGGACCGCCGGGCCGGGGAAGGACGCCGACCGTCATGTCCGCTTCGCCTGCCAGCACGGGCGCCAGCAGCACGCTCGCCTCGGCCGCACTCGCGCCCAGGTCCGCGTCGAGCAGCAGCACGGCGTCGGCGTCCGCGGCGGCGTCGAGTCCCGCCTGCAGCGCGGTCCCCTTGCCGGCGCTGGACCCGAGGCGGAGCACCACGGCCCCCGCCGCCTCCGCTTCGGCCGAGGTGGTGTCACGGGAGGCATCGTCGACCACTAGGACGGCGGAGACTCCCGCGATCGAGCGCACGGCGGCCACCGTGGCCGCGACGGTGTCCGCCTCGTCCCTCGCCGGCACGACGGCGATGACCTTCACGAGGCAGCCCGGAAGAGGCGCTTGCCCACGCCGCGGATCATCCCCGCCGCCGCCTCCATCTCGTGCACGCGCATCAGGCGGGCGAGCGCGTAGGTCGCGGCAAGGCCGACGACGCCGCCCCCCAGCAGTTGCAGGACGAAGCCGAGCCGCACATGCGCGAGGCCGGGAGTGACCTGCACGATCCCCCACGCGAGGAGACCGCCGCCTAGGCCCGCGAGCGCGACGCGCGCGATGGTCCACGCCGTGGCGCGCAGGTCGAACGACCCGAGGCGCATCCGCAGTATGAGCAGCAGCGCCAGCAGGTGCAGCGAGTACGAGATGGCGTCACCCGCCGGGATGCCGGGAAGGCCGATGCCCTTCCACCCGAAGGCTCCTACGGTGAGCACCCAGTACAGCCCGACCTGGATGCCCGTCGCCGCGATGTTGGTGAACATCGGCGTGCGGGTGTCCTGAAGGGAGTAGAAGGCCTTCATGGTGTACATGTACGCGGCGAACGAGAACAGGCCGAGCCCCCAAGTGGCGAGCACCCCGGCCACGAGTGGCACCGCCTCGGCCGAGAAGGCGCCCGTGCGGTACAGCTTCGAGAGCGGGTAGGCGAGGGCCACCAGCATCGCGGCCGCCGGGATCACGAGAGCCGCGTTCGCGCGCAACCCGCGGGTGAACTGGAGCTTGAACGCCGCCCAGTCCTTCCGGGCGGCGTGCTCGGAGAGCTCGGGGAAGATCGCCGTCGCCAGAGCCACGGCGAAGACGCCGTAAGGCAGCTGGTAGAACATCCAGGCGTACTGCAGCGCGCTCGGCCCCGCGCCGGCCGGCCGGGTGCTGGCGGTGAACGAGATCGCGTTGCGGAAGGACACCCCCGCCAGGTTGACGATCACGTACCCCAGCACCGGGACCATCTTCGCGTACAGACGGCGAAGCGCGGGATGATGCCAGTCGATGCGCGGCTGCCAGCGCCAGCGCATCTTGATCAGCGGCGGCACGCACGCCGCCATCTGCGCGACGACCCCGAGCGTCGTGCCCACGGCGAGGACGGTCCTCGCCATGGCCGGGTCGGCGATGTGCGGATAGGAGAACATCGTTGCGATCACCACGAGGTTGTTGAAGATCGGTCCCGCGGCCGGTGCGACGAAGTGGCGATGCGAGTTCAGCACGCCGGTGAAGATGGCGGCCGCGCCGTAGAAGACGATCTGGATCGCGAAGAAGCGGAAGAAGAACACCGCGTTCGCCGCCCTCGCCGGCTCCATCGTGAAGGTCTGGGTGCGGACGAACGGCTCGGCCCATACGGTGGCGACGAGCGCCACCAGGCCGAGGGCGATGAGAGTGACGTTGAGGACCGAGCTCGCGAGCCGCGACGCGTCCTCGTCGCCGTGCGCCTTCCAGCGTTCGATGAAGATCGGGATGAACACGGAGGAGAGGACGCCACCGGCGACGAGCTCGTAGATCATGTTCGGGATGTTGTTCGCGACGATGTAGCTGCTCGAGAAGAAGGTCGCGCCGATGGCGTACGCCATCGCCCAGTTGCGGATGAAGCCCGTGACGCGAGAGATGCCCGTCGACACGGACATGGATGCCGTAGAGCGAGCTATAGAGGGTGCGGCGATGTCCGGATCCTCCCGTGAGCGGTCGCGCCTATTGTAGCCGAGTGCCGCCGCGAGCCCGGCCGCGGTGCCTCATGCCTTCGCCGTCCGGTATACTCGACCTGGGTATCGCTAGGGCCGTCGGGGCCCGATCCGCAAACCGGTCCCCACGCCGACCGAGCCGCTGTCGCTTCGGCATGTGCCATGTGCCTATGCATGCCGAGGGAAGCGAGATGACGAAGAGACTCAGCGCGATCAGCCTGCTCGCGACACTGCTGGTGCTAGTAGCGCCCGTGGTCGTGCCCGCAGCTCCCCCGCGGCCTGCGGCGACCCGAACGGTCGTCGTGGTCCTTGCCCCGTACCTGCGGTGGGAGGACGTGCTCTCCGGCGACATGCCCGAGACGCGCGCTCTCGCCGACAGCGGCGCCACCGGGAACATGAACGTCCGCAGCCTCCTTCCGGACTCCGGCCGGCCGAGCACCGAAGCGGGCGCTCTGATGCTCTCGGCCGGCACGTGGGCGCGGTACGACCCTTCCGGGACCGCCCCTGTCGAAGCCAGCGGGACACCGGCGGTCGTGTTCCCCGGACTCGCCGCGCAGCATCGCGCCAACGCAGGTGAGGACGCCGACATACGCCTCGGCACGCTCGGACAGGCCGTCGAGGACGCAGGCGGCTGGACCGCCGCGATCGGGAACGGCGACGCGCAGTCGAGTTCGAGGCCGGCCGCCCTCGTCGCGATGGACGCCGCGGGGCGGGTGCGCTTCGGAGACGTCTCCCGCGCGACCTTGTCCACCGCCGGATCGGCGGATCTCCCGCCCGGCACCATCTCGGATGCGCGGCGCATCCACGCCGTCCTCGCCGAGGTGCTGCGGCAGAACGGCGGACCGCGACTCATCGTGATCGACCCCGGTGACCTCGCGCGCGCACATGTGGCCGACCGCTCGCCCGAAGGCCTCTCGCGCGCCGACCGGCTGAGCGCGCTGGCCGCTCTCGACGGTCTGATCGGGACCCTGCCGAACGAGCTTCCCGAGGACGCGGTCCTCGTGGTGGCAGTGCCCGTGGCCGCCGAGGTGGAGGGGGAGCCTTCCGGTTTCGGCCCGCTCATCGTGAGCGGCGACGGCTGGTCGGGCACGCTCACGTCGGCGTCCACGCATCGTCCCGGCATCGTCACGAACGCGGATCTCACGGCGACGATCCTGGGAGTCCTCGGCGTGCATCAGCCGCCGCAGGTGGCTGGGTCCTCAATCTCGCCGGCTCCGTCGCCCGTCCAGTCCGAGGAACGCATGCTGGGACTCGCCCGCGTCGACGCGTTCATGCGCGCGGTCGACGCGGCGCGTCCGGCGGTCCTCGACGGGTTCATCCTCGCTTCCGTCCTGCTCGTGGCGGCATGCGCCGGGCTCGTCGCGGTGCGCGTCCCGTGGGAGCCCCTCCTGCGAGGAGGGCAGATCGCGCTGCTCGCCGTGCTCGCCGTGCCCGTGGCGTCGCTGCTGATGTACGCCGTCGTCTATCTGCCGCAGACGCCAGGATTCGTGACCGTGCTCCTGCTCGCGACCGCGGCCGTGGTGTGGGTGGTGGACGCGGCGAGCCACCAGCCCGCGACAGGCCAGCGGGCCCTGGCGGTGCTGGCGCTGCTGACCGGGGCGGTCGTGATCGTCGACCAGTGGCTCGGCGCCCCGCTGTCGCTCGACGGCCTTCTCGGATACTCGCCGCTCGTCGGTGCCCGCTTCTACGGCCTCGGCAACGAGGCGGCGGCGTTGATGGTGGGCGGCGCGATCACCGGCTGCGCGGTCGTCTTCGACACGTACGCGGATCGCGCCTGGGTCCGGCGGGCGCGCGGGTGGGGGTTCCCGGCCCTCGGTGCCGCCGCCGTGGTGACCGCGGCGGCGCCGGCGCTGGGCGCGAACGTGGGCGTGGCGATCTGGGGGACCGTCGCGTTCGCTCTCGCCTGGTGGGGGATGCGGGGACGTCGGGTCACGCTCCGCACCGTGGCGGTCGTGGTGCTCGTCATCATGGCGGTCATAGCGGTGTTCGCGGGCTTCGACCTCGCGAGCGGAGCGCGGACGCACCTCGGCAGGGCGATCGTCTCCGCGCAGCGGGGCGGCCTCGGCGGGATCTGGACGCTCCTTGCCCGGAAGGCGGCGACCAACGTGCGGCTCTCGCTGCAGTCCGGCTGGACCGCGCTCGGCGTGGTCCTCCTCGGCGCGCTGGCGTACGTCCGCATACGGCCGAGGGGGATGCTCGGCGACCTGTTGATCGAGCGCCCGAGCTTCGCCGCGGCCCTGACGGCCTGCCTGCTCGCGGCGGGCGTGTCGTACTTCTCCGAGGACTCGGGGCTGATCGTCCCGGTGCTGCTGCTGCTCTTCCCGGCGGTCGCGGTGATGTATCTGATGCTCGGCGCCTCGGCGGCACGGCGAGCCAGGGAGACGGCGGGCCGATGACCCTCAGCCCCACCCACCTCATCATCATCGCGTTCCTCCTTGCCGGTCCGGTGCTCTTCTGGCTCATCCCCCTGGCCGCCGTGAAGGCGATCGGGACCACGCGGGCGCCGCGGAGGGTGGTCAACTACAGAGGGCACCCCGTCCCGCTCGGGCTCGGGTGGGCGTGGTTCGCCTGGGGACTCCTGGCCGCGGTGCCGCTGACGGGCGTGTGGCGCCCGGTCGACCCGGATCTCGGCGTGCTCGTCTCCGGCGTTGCGCTGCTCGGATGGCTCGACGACAGGCACGGCAGCGCCGATGTCCGCGGCTTCCGCGGGCACCTCGCCGAGCTGAGGCGGGGACGCGTCACGACCGGGCTCCTGAAGCTCGCGGGGATAGCCGGTTTGGCGCTGGCGGTGGGCTATCGTCTGCCTGGGCTTCGCGGCGACACGGCGGCGGGAGTGGTCCCGAGGATCGGAGTGTGGCTCGTGTCGGCGGCCGTGATCGCGCTGACCGCGAACCTCGTGAACCTGCTCGACACGCGGCCCGGGCGTGCGCTCAAGGCGTACGCCCTGCTCGCGTTGCCTGCCGAGGCGGCGATCGCGGCGGGCGCGATCCTCGCCCGGCATGCCCCGCCGTGGTCGCTGCTGTTCGCGTTCCCCGCGGTGTTCGCCGTGTCCGGGCCCGTGCTCGCATGCTGGCGCGACGACCTCGGCGAGCGGGCGATGCTCGGCGACATGGGCGCGAACGCCGCCGGCGCGCTCGCGGGCTGGCTCATGGCGCGCGCGCTGCCGCTTCCCGGCCTGGCGGCCGCGGCGATCGCGCTGCTGGCGCTGAACCTCGCCTCGGAGCGCGTGTCGTTCTCGGCCGTCATCGAACGCAACTCGTTCCTCCGCTGGGCGGACGGCCTCGGCCGTCTCGGACATGTCGGAGGAGAGGCGCAGGATGGGAAGGAGGAAACGGAGCCGCAACGTCCGGTGGGCTAGAATGGTCGGGGCGGCGCTGGAGCCGCCGGGCCTACGAGTGAGGAGAGCGGGAGAGAATGGCGAAGCACATCTTCGTGACCGGGGGCGTGGTCAGCTCGTTGGGGAAGGGGATCACCGCGGCGTCGCTCGGGCGGCTGCTGAAGTCTCGCGGGGTCCGCGTCCGCATCCAGAAGCTGGACCCGTACCTCAACGTCGACCCGGGCACGATGTCGCCGTTCCAGCATGGCGAGGTGTTCGTGACCGACGACGGCGCCGAGACCGACCTCGACCTCGGCCACTACGAACGCTTCGTGACCACCCGCATGGGCAAGGTCAACAACTTCACCACCGGCAAGATCTACCAGTCGGTGCTGGAGAAGGAACGCCGCGGCGACTACCTCGGCAAGACGGTGCAGGTGATCCCGCACGTCACCAACGAGATCCAG
>DASXUP010000006.1:0-1571 GCA_036504755.1 Coriobacteriia bacterium | reverse complement strand
GGGTGTGGCCGCCATGCTGATCATGCCGCCGCACGGACGGCCTTTCGAAGCGGTCGCAGCGTGAGTTCCATCGCCGGCCGCCACCGGTCGCTCAACGCCAGCGCGCGCAGTTGGACGACGTGCTCGCCGGTGCGCTCCTTCCAGCGCGCCCCGGAGCGCTTCATGCGGACCTCGAAGAGGTTCTTGCAGGTCGCCTCGACGTTGCCGCTGCCGACGGGCAGCCCCTGCCGCCGTGCGGTCGCGTAGTCCATCTTGTCGGCGTGGTTCTCCAGGTCGGTGATGGCGTCGTGAACGGGCCGCTGCTTGCCGACGCGGACATGCTCGCAGCCGGAGAGGCGCAGCTCCCACAGGATCTGCCCGGCGGCGCGCGTCTCGTTGAGCAGGCGCAGCCGCCACGTCAGCACCTGGGCCTTGGCCGCGGCGGCATCGGCGCGCGTCACGCCGGCGGCGGCGCCGAGCTTCTCCAGCAGGTGCCACAGGTCGACGAGACGATGGACCTCGGCCCCGAGCTTCTCGGCGGTGAACTGCTCCGCGAGGAGGTTCCACATCTCGGGCGCGCCGTCGCACAGCAGGGACAGCCGCAGGTCGGGGCGCTGCCGGCACAGCGACCACACGTCCCCGGCGACGCTGGCGCAGAGTTGGCGCGGGTCGCCCTGCGGCATGCAGCCGTAGCGGATCGTGTGCAGCGCCTCGCCCTGGCGGTCGTGCAAGGTCACCGTGGCGCAGTACGCCATGTGGAAGACCCGTTGGATCGGCCGCTTCGGGTCCCCCTCGCGGGGCGGCCCCGGCGGCCGCGGCCGCGGTTCCTCCATCGGCACGCTGACGCGGTCGAGCGACACACTGACGCTGCGCGCGTCCCTGGGCACGCGATACGCCTCGATCAACGCGTCCTCGATGTCGACGTGCCGGGGCGCGTACAACGCGCCGACGGCGTGGCCGACCTCCTCGAAGCTCGTGCGCGAGTAGGGCAGCCGTCCGAACTCGCGGGCACTCTCCTCGGCGCTGCGCGACGGGCGGTCCTGGATCTCGTGCGCCATCGCGCGCGCCACCCGCGGCAGCCAGCCATCGCCGACGACACCAGCGCGCAGACTAACCGCATCCACTACCTTGCCGTTCCGCTCGCCGATGCGGCGGTAGAGCGTCCGCATCACCGGGACGGCTCCCGCCATCGCGTAGTACGAGGCCTCGCAGCGATGGACGCGCCGGTAGCGCTCACCCTCGATGATGACCTCCGGCTGATCGACGTCGAGCGCTTCCAGGGTCACGCGGTGGCACGCGCACTCGACGCGAGCGACGGCGGCCGCGACCTCGTCCTCGATGCCGACGTAGTCCACTGCTCGGCCGTTCGCGAAGCCACGATGCGTGCGCTTGAGCAACTCGGCGAGGCGCAGCACCTCGTCGGCAATAGGCTTGAGTTCGTCGGGCAGCGGGATCATGATCGTCGCCACGGGGCATCCTCCACCGAAGGGCCTAGAACACCTCTCCGATGGCACGGCTCTGCCCCGTACTCAAGTTCTCCTGCACCTGCTCACGCGATCAGGCCGTCGCTGCGCAGGGTGGGATCCACACCC
>DASXUP010000005.1:0-30039 GCA_036504755.1 Coriobacteriia bacterium | reverse complement strand
AGGGCTTCTACAACCCGCACCGGCGACACTCGTCGCTCGGCTACCGCAGCCCGATGGAGTACGAGAAGATGTGGGCGGAGGACGCCGAAATGGCGGCTTCCGTTCGAAGCTAAGGTGTCAACGAGAGCGGGGCAACCCCAGCTCGAGAATCGATTTCAGAACAGAATGTGAGCACGAGCATGAGCAAGAGCGCGGAGTCCTACGCCCTCACCCGCTTCAACGCCATGAGGTGGGGCACCGCCGTCGACGGTCCCCGCCACTGCCCGGGATGCGACCGGTGTCGCTACCGTTGGTGTGAGGCCGAGAACGCCGCACCCGGACAGCGCGGGAACCTCTGCTGGTGGGAGACCGCGTACGCCCAGATGTACGCCGACTGCTTCTCCGAGCAGTACGGCTATCTCGTACGGGCAGACTCCATCGAGGACTTCACTGCTCTCGCCCGACGGGCCGCCGTGCTGGCTCTCAACCGACTTCGTGTCACAACGCGATCGAACGCGGCGTGGGAGCTGCGAGATGTTGACGGCAAGCTGTCGAACCGCGCGTTCAAGGAGTTCGACATATGCGACCGCTACTACATCGCAGCCATCAACGGTGAGAAAGAGATCATGCGGCGGCTGGACGAGGCACACGACGAGCTCGTGGCCGATGTCGAGAGAAGAAGAGCGCACAGCCGCATGCTATCGCGGCCAGTGGGCTCGACCCGCACAGACTGATCGCCTTCACTCGCCTTGCCGTGCGTCGATCCTTGCCATATCCGACAGCAGCTTCTCGTTCACCGACCGCAGCTTCTGATCACATTCCGCGGCGCTGATAGCTCCTGCAGCGGCCTGCTCGCTCAGCTGGGCGGCTACACGCTCCGCTCGCTTCCGCAGTCTCGCCTTCTCCGTCTCGGTCGATACAGATCTGGCGACTTGCTTGGCTGTTGCTGCCGCCGCCTTCCCTGCATCGGACTTGACGGCCTTGTCGGTAAGGAACGCACCGCCCTGGAACAACACCCAGCCTCCGAGGAACATCAGCGGCAAGCCGAGCGCCGCGCCGGCCCCAGTGAGGGTGAGCACAGCACCCGCGACGATACACACGATTCCGCCGATGACACCGCAGCCAAAGGCTTCGGCACTATCCTCCGGTCCGGCCATGTCCCCTCCTCCCGTCGAGGCTAGTAGCTGCCGATGAACGACATCCCGGTGAGGAACGCGCCGATGAGCACGAAGACGGCGGCGACCGCGAGGAATACGGCCAGCGTGATGACGCCCGCCTTCGCCCACGTCTTCTGCGAACGCTCAAGCTGCTCGAACGACGCCCATCGTCCGGGCTGGGCCATTGCGGCGAATGCATAGCCGCCTCCGCCGAGGAACAGCCCCCAGCCGATAAGCCAGAGCGGCTCGAGGATAGGCACCCCGACCAGGAGGAGCCCGATGCCCCAGTACGCGACGCCGAGCTTCCATTGCCCGTGGGCGAACGGCCAGACGCCTGGCCACCAGAACGCACCCCAGTCGAACCGATCACAGCCATCGAACGTCTCGCCGCCGTTGTCGACAACGAGCGCCTGGAGCATTGCGCGGGTACCAGACCGCGCAACGGGGCGGACAGCTTGCGTGGCAGGCGCCGAAGCGACGACGGTGTCCGACGCGGCTGCACCGCACCCAGGACAGAAGGCTGCTGTGTCTGGAACCACAGCGCCACAGTTGGCACAGGTCATGACGATATTCCTCCCTCTGCTGTTGCCCCCTGCAGGGCGCCCCGCGCCACTGCCACCTCGACTACTATAAGTCACACGTGACTCATCGTCCGTAGACCCATAGTCGACATCACCGTTCACTCGGAACATGACCGAGGAACAGGACGCCCGCAGGGAGTTCGGCCGCCGCGTGCAAGAGCTGCGACGGCAGCGTGGACTATCACAAGAGAAGCTCGGCGAGTTGGCCGAACTGGACCGGACCTTTGTGTCGTCCATCGAGAACGGACGACGCAACGTGACGTTGGGAACGATTGGCAAGCTTGCGAGGGCCTTGGGAGTCGATCCCGCCGTGCTCGTGAGCGACGGCCCGACCAGCAACTAGTCGTCCGCGAGGTCCAGTGCCAGACGGCGACCCGCCGCATCGTGCAGCTTCCTGGATAGGACAGCGGTGATATTCGCGACCCTGGCGGTTGCGCCACTCGTCAGCATGACTGCCTTGAGAGTCAGCTGCCAAGTCTCGTGGACAAGCTCCTGCACGCTAACGTCCGGGACGAGTTCTCTCGCCTGGACAGCGGCCTGGACGATCGTATCCGACGCAGCCTTGCCGAAGCACGCGAGGTCGTAGGCGCGGCGCAGCGTCGGATCCCCGATGACGGCCAGCGCGGCGTGCAGGTCCGAGGTCTTCTGCCGCTTGGACCGCCGTGCTGCGAGCAGCTCCTCGAACGCTATGGCGATGTCATCTTGGCTGGCGCCCTTGTCGAGGCCCAGCACTCTGTAGTGATCGGTCATGTTGATCCACTCCTCTCATATCAGAGCGAAGAGAAGGCGGAGGCGCCCTCGTCGACGACCCCGCCCTGGTGGAACCGATACTCCGGCTACATCAAGCCCAACTCACGCAGGCTCGAGTGCTCGCCGTGGCCAAGAACAACGTGATCCAAGAGCTCAACGCCGAGCACATCCCCCGCTTTGACGAGTCGTCTGGTCAAGCTCACATCCGCTGAGGAGGGCTGACTGGATCCCGACGGATGTCCGTGACACGCAATCAAGCTAGCTGCACCTATCTGAATCGCATCTCTATATAGAATCGACGGAGCGACGATCGAGGCGTTGATACTGCCGCTGGAGATGGGGATCACGCGCAGTAGCATGTTCTTCGTATTCAATGCGAGCGCGAAGAATCGCTCCTGATCGACGCCAACGAGTAGCGGCCGCATGATCTCGGCAACGTCTTCAGGAGTGCCTACGACACGGCCCCGACGGGCAGCCCGGGCATGCAGTGCGCGGCGACCGAGCTCGACGCTTGCTTCCAGCCGGACAAGCCGGCGATTACCAACGCCGCATCCCTCGCGGGCGATCTCCGCAAGCGGCGGCCCGCTAAGCCAACCCTGCGACAGTGTGGACGCGAGCCGAATCACCGTCTCATCTGCTGGCCTCATGCCAAGCACGAGCGCGACGAGCTCGACCGTCTCGGCGTGCTCAATGGTGCACGGAGTCACGTGTGTCTCCTTCCAATACAAAGAAGCCCGGACCGCGTATGGGCGACCGGGCAAGCGAATGGACTATGCGGTTACGTTCTGCTTGTACCTTGACGCGACCCTCTCGATACCTGCCGGCCCTACCCTCGGTTGGCCTGCTGCGTCTAGCCTTCTTTGCTCAACAGCTCATCGAGTCGTGCCGCGGCCTCACCCCCTGCCGCCCGCAGGACATGCGCATACACAGACAGGAGGGTGTCGGCCGACTTCCACCGACCGAGGCGCTGCAACGTCGGGATGTCGGTGCCGGCTTGCAGATGGGCTACAACCCACGAGTGCCGGAGGTCGTGCCAGCGAACCTGCGGCAGGCAGGCCATGCGCAATGCTGCGGCCAAGACGCGGTTCGGGAGATGGTCAGGCAGGTACGAGCCATCCGCGCGACAGAAGACGAGCGCCTGCGGATCGGGCGCCTTACAGCGGCGCTCCTCGAGAAGCGGGACGAGCGAGTCGGGCAGCGGGATAGCGCCGATACTCGCCGCTGTCTTGGGGGTCGTGACGACGCCGTTCCTCACCGACTTCGAGATTCGGATCGTGCGGTCCTCGATGCTGATGTCCGTGAAGCGCAAGGCGAGCTGCTCACCCTTGCGCAGGCCGCAGAGTGCTGCCGTCGCGGTGAGCAGACGCCACGAGGGCGTCGTGGCATCGACCATCAGGCGCAGCTGCGCGGGCGTGAGGAACCGCATCTCTGTGCGTTGCTGGCGAGGCAGCGCAATCGTCGAGGCGGCGTTGTCAGAGACGAGCCCGCACGTGACTGCGTAGTCGAGCACGCGGCGAAGCACATGCAGATGGTTCGCGACCGTTCGCGGTGACAGGCCCCCTGCAATCTTGTCAGCGACGAACTCCTGGACGCGAGCGGGGGTGATGCCCTCGATGGGGGTGTCACCGAACGCCGGGACGAGGTGAATCCGGCAGATCGTCTCATACTCTGCGAAGCCGGATGCTTTGAGCTGCACGATGGCTACCGTGGCAAGCCACGAGAGCACGAACTTCTCGAACGCAGCTGGCATGGATACCTCCTCAGAAGACAACGAAGGCGCCACGGGTATCCGTGACACCGCTTGAAGAACGACCTGTCCTTGAAAGTGCCGATGACCTGTCCCGATGCGCTCAGCAAGCGCTCATCGATACGGCCCACATCGGCAACCGCGAGACTCGTGAGACCCTCGCTCGACACAGCTCAAGTACTTCATGCATGCATGGAGCTGGTCTCGCAGAGGACGGGCCTCACGATCCTCGACTCAAGAACGGACAGGTCGAAGATCAGACAGCGACGGCGAGGCGCTCGCGCTCCTCGTCTGTTCCGACCTCGAAGATGAGGTCGTCAACTCGCATCTCGAGCTCGCAGGCAAGCGCGTCGAGCGTGTAGTAGCCGGCACTGCCCTTATGACCGATTACCGATCCGAGGCCGGCACACCGATTCACCAACGGGCCAACCGCATTCAGTGGCATCCTGCGCCGAAACCAGAAGCTGTTCCACCTCCGACGATCGATCTTCACGCTCAGTGCTCCGACGTACCGCCCAGAAGGCGCGGCCAGCCGTGGCGGTTCGACTGCGCCCTGATAGCGGCGCCTCAGTTCGCTCACGCCCTCAAGGGCGGTCGGCTCAGCCAACAAGGCGGCGAGCCACGCGACGGCGGCATCGGACGTCCTGAGCGACGTCAACATGCCGACGAGGTCTTGGTCGGTGAGCAACCTCATCTCGCTCGGGGTCATGCGATCACTCCTTCTGTACCTGGACGCACGAAGGCCCCGATCGCCTAGACCCGGGGCCTTTGTGGTCTCGTTCCAACGTCCACTACGGCCCCGGCTGCCGCCGGGGCCTCACGCGCTAGTGCTGCTCAGCTCTTCTTGACTAGGCAATCACCTCCAGATACGAAGAAGCCCACCTCCGGGCTGGAGGTGGGCAACAGTGAGGCGGCGTCCGCCTCCTACAGGACGAGGTTGCCAACCGCGTCCACGAGCAGCAGGGCGCCGGACTTGTAGACCGTCGCCGTTACGAGCGTGGATGCGACGGCAGCCAGCAGAACGGTCAGGCCGGCCGCACCGACGCTCTCGCCAAGCAGCCAGCTCAGCACAAGACTGAACGCGATGCCGAGCAGGGTGTTGCGCTCGAACAGCTCCAGCAGAAGCCGGTAGCGGTAGACGAGCCAGAGCTCCAGGACTACCGCCACCCCTGTCAGGGTCAATGCGAGTTCGTACATCTATGGATCACCTCCGATCGTCCGGATGTCGGTATCGTTCGCAGGCATCACCTCCCTTGGTATCGGTCCAGACGCGAAGAGGCCCGCGCCAACGCGGAAGACGGGCATGCCGGGGTACGGGGCGAACTCCCCGACGAAGACCCTCTGTGGATGCCTATTCGCCGGTTTCGTACGGGAAGCCGATTTCGGTCCCCTATTGCGATTCCGTTCGGGCGAATCCCGCACAAGATTCCGGAGCAGTTTCGTTGATTCGGTCACAGGACGGCTTACTGAGTAGGTGAGGACGACATACAACCGGAGGCAATACACGGAACACAGTCAGCAGATAGACAGTCGATCCGGAGAAGCAAGGGGATGAAGCGGCAAGGCAAGACCGCTTGCACCCGTCCCAGGCGTGCCGGCGCCGAAGCAAGCCCGCAGGACTGGCAGTCCGCGATTCCGGCCGTCAGAGGGTGGCGGGACCGAGTGCGTCTGACCGAGGCGCACCAACCTACACCGCCGCCGGTGTAGTGATCCAGACAATGCCGCGGCAGAGCCAATGACCGCGGAGACCGTCCCAGCCATGTCGGCACAAGGACGGCGAGTGAATCGCAGTGAAGCTGGACCTGGATGCGTACGACGCGCGCGGCGTCGGAGAGCTCGTCGTCTGAGACCGACAGGGGGAGCATACTTGCGCCCGGTAACGGGGAGCGCGTCGGTCAAGATCGAAAGAGGCCCCTGACAAGGACATGCAACTGCGATGACATCTTGCTCACGAAGATAGTGCGAACACGAATCTCTCGCGCGATCTGCCGCGCGACGGCGCAGCCGCACTCGCCTGGTCGGTACTCGATGGTCGCTGACTAGATCGCAATCGGCCTTCGCTGCCTGATGCGCTCAATCAGGAGACCCACGTCCTCGTTCGAGTCATGAACATGCATCTTCCGATGACAGTTCGGGCAGAGCGCGACCACGTTCGCTATCTCGTCGAATCCGCTGCGAGATAGCCAGACGACGTGATGCGCTTCGAGATATGGCCGGTCCGCCTTGTCGAAGAACGGCGCCTTCTCACGACATAGATCGCATCGTCCCTGTGCAAGGCGCTTCGCGAGCATCGAGACATAGGCGTCGCGCACATAGCCCTGTCCGGCAGTGGCGCGGAGCAACGGAGTCCGCGGTGCGGCGGCAGCCCTCGAGGCGAGATAGGTGTCCGGAAGCACGGACGCGCGCCCCTCGTTCTCCTGCAGCCAAGACTCAAGCTCATCGTCCGAGGGATTCGTGGGAGCGGCATCGGCTGGCAGGACAGGGTCTTCAACCTTCGGCGGAGCGACCGCGACAGGTGCAACCGATGAGAACAGCGACTCCGTGACGCCCCAGAGGACAAGGTCGACCTCCTGCGGCTCCAGCGAGTAGAGGCGCTGCAGATGATGCGCGGACGCGCAGTAGGCAAGATACTGCTCGCCGTTGTGCAGGGGATACGAGACACGGGTGACCCTCTCAAGGCCGGTAGTGAGCCGGCTGATCGCGACCATGAATCGGTCCGGATCGCGCAGGTACATGAGCAAGGACGGATATGACGGTGCAGCCCACGGCAGCTGCTGATGATCTCGGTAGACCTCGTCCAGGGCGGACAACGCCTGGGCCTCTGTGCCGTTCCACATCCGCTCGGTGAAGGCATTGAACGACTCGAGATTCGTCAGCAGACTGGACCAGGCACCGCCGGCGAACGCCGGTGCGAAGCGCACGTGGGTCTCGAAGCCGTTCCAGAAGGACGTCTGCACATGGTGCGCGAGGCCTTGGCCGTCCTTGCGCTCGAAGCGGCCCGCCTTCGCATCGAGCAGTTCCCGGGCAGCCTGCTCGCCCCTCACCCGGGCGGACACGCCGTCGGGGTAGCCGTGCTGCCGAAGCTGTTCCACGAGCGGCGCTAGATCCACATCGTCATCCTCCGTATACCAATGCTCCTAGGCCGCCCATCCCGCCGTCAGCGCCGCCGCCTGCTCGATCACGAGCTTCGTGGCGGCCTCCTGCTTATCCGGCGGGTAGCCATACCGCTTGAGGATGCGCTTGACGACCATCCGCATCTCGGCCTGCACGTCCTCACGGATCGCCCAGTCGACCTTCACGTTGCTCCGCACGGCCAGGACGAGCTCGCGCGCGATGAGCTTGAGATCGTCGTCCGACATCACTTCGACGGCGCTATCGTTGTCGGCCAACGCATCGTAGAAGGCCAGCTCGTCGTCGTTGAGGCCGAGGTCCTCGCCGCGCTGTTGCGCCTCACGCATCTTCTTGGCCAGGTCGATGAGCTCCTCGATGACCTGTGCGGCCTCGATCGCGCGATTCTGGTACCGGCGCACCGACTCCTCCAGCAAAGCGGCGAACGAGCGGGCCTGCACGACGTTGCGGGTGCTGCGTGTCTTGATCTCACCCTGCAGCAGCTTGCGCAGCGTCTCGACCGCGAGGTTCTTCTGCGGCAGCCCACGCACCTCAGCGAGGAACTCGTCGGACAGCACCGATATGTCGGGCCTGTCCAACCCGGCGGCTGCGAAGATGTCGACCACTTCGCCGGGAGCAACGGCCTGGGACACGAGCTGGCGGATAGCGTGTTCGATGTCCTCGGGGGAACGACCTCCGCCGTTTGTGTCCTCCTTGCGCAGGACGGCTGCGACGGCCTGGAAGAACGCTACGTCGTCCCTGATGCCAATGGCGGCCTCGTGCGGCACCGCCAGCGCGAACGCCTTGGAGAGTTCGGCCGACGACTGAAGGAAGCGCTTCTTGCCATCGTCCTGCGCGAGCACGTGCTCCTGCGCGGCAGGCAGCAGACCGAGTCGCTCGTGAGCAGCCCCGCCGGTCCACTTCCCCTTGTCGAAGCCGTGGAAGAGACTCTCGCACACTTCGTACTTCTCGAGCATGACGGCAACTGCTTCCGCCTGATCGATCGCCGTCGACCCCTTGCCGCCGCTCTCCACATACACCGACAGAGCAGACTTCAACTCGTCAGCCAATCCGAGGTAGTCGACCACCAGCCCACCGGGCTTGTCACGGAACACCCGGTTCACCCGAGCGATCGCCTGCATCAGTCCGTGACCCTTCATCGGCTTATCAACGTACATGGTGGCGAGCGACGGTGCGTCGAACCCAGTCAGCCACATGTCGCGGACGATGACGAGCTTGAACTCGTCGTCCGGGTCTTTGAAGCGATTCGCCAGCGCCTCCCGGCGCGGCTTGTTGCGGATGTGCTGCTGCCACTCGACCGGGTCGGACGCCGAGCCCGTCATGACTACTTTGATCGCGCCCGTGGTGTCGTCGGGGCCGGCCCACTCGGGCCGCAGGGCGACGATCTCGTCGTAGAGGTCCACGCAGATCCGCCTGCTCATGCAGACGACCATGCCCTTGCCGTCCATGGCCTCGCGTCGCTTCTCGAAGTGGTCGACGAGATCCGCGGCTATCAGGCTCAGCCGCTTGTCCGTGCCGACGAGCGCCTCCAGCTGCGCCCATTTGGTCTTGAGCCGCTCCTTGCGTTCGACCTCTTCGCCCTCAGTGACATCCTCGAACGCCTCATCGAGGTGTGGGCGCTCGGCTGGGTCCAACTCGATCTTGGCGAGTCGGCTCTCGTAATAGATGGGGACCGTCGCGCCATCCTCGACTGCACGCTGGATATCGTAGATGGACACGTAGTCGCCGAACACCGAGCGGGTGTTCTTGTCGGACAGCTCGACCGGCGTGCCGGTGAAGCCGATGAAGGACGCATTCGGCAGTGCGTCGTGCATGTGGCGAGCGTAGCCGTCGATGAAGTCGTACTGGCTGCGGTGCGCCTCGTCGGCGATCACCACGATGTTGCGACGCTCGCTCAAGACCGGGTGGCTATCGCCCTTCTCGTCCGGGAAGAACTTCTGCACCGTCGTGAAGATTACGCCACCTGCCTCGCGGACGAGCTCGCGGCGCAGCTGCTCACGGCTCTCCACCTGCATAGGTGGCTGGCGCAGCAGATCAGAGCAGCGGGCGAACGTCCCGAACAGCTGGTCGTCCAAGTCGTTGCGGTCCGTGATGACGACGATCGTCGGGTTTGCCATGGCGGGATGGGCGATGGCACGTCCGGCATAGAAGGCCATGGTCAGGCTCTTGCCGCTGCCTTGGGTGTGCCACACGACACCGATGCGCTTGTCACCCGGCTCGCCGCTCTGCGCCGCGTCCCAGGCTGCTCGGTCCTCGGCCGCCAGCGGCAGATCGACGCCTTGTCCGCTCGCCCGCAGCGTCGCCTGTAGCGCCGCGTTCACCGCATGGTACTGGTGGTAGCCCGCCATCTTCTTCACGAGCCGGCCGTCACCGCTATCCTCGAACACGATGAAGTGGCGAAGCAGGTCGAGCACTCGACGCTTGTGGAAGACACCCTTGATGAGCACTTCGAGCTGCGACATCGCCGCAGGCGCAAGCTCGTCGCCGCCGATGGAGCGCCATGGCATGAACCACTCCTGGCCAGCCGTGAGCGTCCCAATCCTGGCGGTAGTCCCGTCCGAAGCGACCAGCGCCTCGTCGAAGACAAGCAGCGCCGGAATCTCCGCTTTGTAGGTCTGCAGCTGCCAGAACGCCTTGACCCAGTCCGCCTTCTCGTCAGCTGGGTTCTTCAACTCGAAGACCGACAGCGGCAGTCCGTTGATGAAGACCACGACGTCCGGGCGTCGGTGGCACTCCCCCTCGATCACCGTGAACTGGTTGACGACGAGCCAGTCGTTGTTGTCCGGATCCTCGAAGTCGACGACACGGGCCAGCGCGCCAGCTATCGACCCGTCCGATCGCTGGTATTCGACGGGGACACCATCGACGACCCAGTGGTGTAGAGAGCGGTTAGCCGCCTCGAGTGTCAGGGCGTCTGGCCTCATAATCTTTCGGAGGGCATCCCGAATCGTCGGCTCAGGCAGCCCGCTATTGAGACGGCACAAGGCAGAGCGCAGACGCTCGGCCAGCACGACGACGTCGAAGCTGGCCCGTTCGGGCGCAGCTCCATCCGGCAGCAAGTCCGGCCCGTTCGCCAGCTCGTACCCTAGCTCGCCGAACCAGTAGAGGGCGGCTTCCTCGACGTCGGACTCATACATCCACGCGCCGTCCACTACACCGCCTCCTCGAGCGCAGACTCAGCGTCGGCGACGCGAAGCTCGCCCGACAGCAGGCGAGGGAGCAGCGTGTCGCGAAGGCCGGCCAGCGTCTGCACCTCGCCGTGCAGCGCTTCGATGCGCTCGAGCAGCGGCCGGACGGTGTCGCTGAAGATACCGACCAGCTCCACGGGGGGTACGACGATGCGCGGATGCTCGAACGCATCCGAGGGAAGCATGTTCACCGTCGTGCCGTTGGTGTAGCCGGCCAGTACAGCGTGGAAGTGCGGGTCGCGCAACATGCAGTACAGATACGGCGTCGACAGCGGGGAGGTCTGCTCCGGCCGCACGCGATACAGGTGATGGCTGAACAGGCCGGCTTCTCCGAAGGCTGCCGGTACTAGCGCCGGGTAGCCGATGAGCAGGTGATCGAACCCTTGCTCGGTATTCGCAACGATCAGGTCGCCAGGCCGGACAAGATGCCGGCGCCTGTAATCACCCGAGTACCACTTGATTCCATCGTACTTGTAGCCACCGCCCTCAAGCACGGAGTTCAGGTTGTGCATCGGGACGCCCTCGCCCGCGTCGGCTAGTCCCTTGCCGGTATAGCTGAGGCCCCGTTCGACTTCGACGTGCTGGCCGATCTGCTCAACGCGCCACCCGAGCGGGACCGGCCCGATCAGCGACGACGCGAGGCCACACGGAAACACTGCCGCGAGGTCTTCAGCGAGACCGCGCTTGCGTCCCTCCGCCTTCGCGTTCACTGGGTCGAAGTCCACGAACCACGACTTGAAGACAGCTTGGGCCGTCTCATCGAGCGTGCGACGGATACGGCGGATGAGCTGGATCTTGTCGTCCAAGACGCCAAGCACCGACGCGATGCGGCGCTGCTCGTGCACAGGAGGAAGCACGATCGTCAATCTCGAGAGCATCTCATTGTTGAGGCTCGCCCGCGTCGACGACGATGCCATCGAGCTGACCGCGCGACGAAAGCTCGGACCTCGGAAGTAGTAACCCGCGTACCTCGGTTCCACCGAGACGCCCAGCTTCGGTCTGAGTCTCTTCGTGAAGCCGTTGAACGTCGCATCCGGAATCGAGCGCAAGGCGACCGAGCTCATCCCGAGCTCGTTGTCGGTTTCACTGGTCCTGGTGAGGAACACATCCCCCTCACGCACGGAACACCGCTCGCGCTCACGCTCGCTGGACTCGACCAGCTCCGAGAGCTTCTCCGGCACAAAGTAGTTGTCAAAGACGTCCTTGAACGCGAGGAATGGGAACCCTGTGCCGAACGCCGAGCGTGGCTTCGATAGTCCAGAGCTGAAGTCGTAGGTCTCGTCGAGACGGCAGACCGACCAGTCAGGACCCATATCCAACCCGCCCCAGGCTACTCCTGATCTCCTTGTCCAGCCGCTGACCCTCGGCCATCTGCTCGGCCAACTCGCAGGTCAGGCGCCTCATCTTCTCGTGGAACAGTTCGCCATCGTCATCGATGTCGGCCGCGCCTACGTAGCGTCCGGGCGTCAGCACGTGCCCATGCTCACGGATCTCGTCGATTGCCGCAGCCTTGCAGAAGCCCGGCACGTCCTCGTAGGTAGACTCGCATCCGGGGTCACCGCGCCATGCATGGTACGTGTCGGCAACCTTGGCGATGTCGTCTACGGTAAACTCGCGGTGCGTGCGGTCTACCATCGACCCGATCTGTCGCGCGTCGATGAACAGCACCTCGCCGTGGCGGTCGCGCAGCCGATGGTTGTGGCGGTCACGCGCCAGGAACCAGAGACACACGGGTATCGCAGTCGAGTAGAACAGCTGGCCAGGCAACGCTACCATGCAGTCGACGAGGTCCGCCTCAACGATGTTCTTGCGGATCTCGCCCTCGCCCGACTGGCTCGATGACATCGACCCGTTCGCTAGCACGAATCCCGCCGTACCCGTCGGCGACAGGTGTGAGATGAAATGCTGCACCCACGCGAAGTTCGCGTTCCCGGCGGGCGGTACCCCATAGACCCACCGCTTGTCCTCGCGCAGCAGCGCGCCGTTCCAGTCGCTGTCGTTAAATGGCGGATTCGCCAGCACGTAGTCGGCCTTGAGGTCCCGGAACTCGTCCTTCACAAACGAGCCGACCTCGTTCCAGGCGACGTTGCCGGACAACCCGCGTATGGCCAGGTTCATCTTCGCCAACCGCCAAGTAGTGTAGTTGGACTCCTGTCCGTATATGGCGATCTCACCGACCCGGCCGCCGTGCTCCTCCACGAACCGCTCCGATTGCACGAACATCCCGCCCGACCCGCAGCAGGGATCGAACACCCGTCCCTTGTACGGTGCCAGCATCGACACGAGCAGGTCGACCACGCACCTCGGGGTGTAGAACTGTCCCGCACCCTTGCCCTCGGCACTGGCGAACCTTGAGAGGAAGTACTCGTAGGTGCGGCCAAGCACGTCCTTGCTGCGGCTCGCCCGGTCACCGACGGCGATGTTGCTCACCATGTCGATGAGTTGTCCCAGCCGCGTCTTGTCCAGCGCCGGACGCGCATACTCCTTCGGCAGCACGCCCTTAAGCGTCGGGTTCTCCCGCTCGATCGCCACCATGGCCTCGTCCACCGTCTGGCCGATCGTCGCCTGCTTGGCGGCGTCCTTGAGCACCGACCACCGGGCATCCTTCGGCACCCAGAAGACGTTGCGCATCTTGTACGCGTCGTCGTCCTCCTCGAACCCCTCGCCCTCGGCCACGAGCTCCGCATAGCGCTCATCGAACGCATCGGAGATGTACTTGAGGAATAGCAGCCCGAGCACGATGTGCTTGTACTCCGACGCATCCATGTTGCCGCGCAGCGCGTCCGCTGCCTTCCACAGCTCCGCCTCAAAGCCCACGTTCGCGCCGTTACCGTTGCCTGCCATGTCACCTCCAGTTAGTGGCCATTCCTGATAGTAGCCGGTTCGACGAGGCGAGGCAGCGCCCCAAGGCCCTACCGCCCGAGCAAGCGATCCAGCTCGCGCGCGCAGACACCGGGGAGGTGGCGGCGTAAATCGTCTCGACGGTTCTCCAGGAGGCGCAGCAGACCATCCTCATCCGCCTCCACGTTCGGGTACCGCTCGGCAACCATCCGGGCAGTCGTTCGGGTGAGACCCAGCCCCATGAGCACGAGCATGACCCTGTTCGAGGCACCGAACTCGAGGTACAACGGCAGCGACGGCAAGCGCTCCGCATCCGAGGAGAAGCCATGCCGCCCCAGCGCCCACGTCGCGCAGTCGAGGTAGCACTGGGTGAGGCGCACGTACTGGAAACGCAACACGTCTTCGATGTCATCGATCAGATTGAAGATGGCCCGCGACGGCCGGTCCTTCGATCCCTGCGACCGCTGGTACTCCAAGTGCGTGTTGATGATTTCGTGCAAGGACGTTCCGCGCATCCACACGACGGCGAGGCGCGCGTAGTACACGTACTGCCGCCCGATGATCCTGCTGGGTTGCAGCGTCTCCTGAATCACCTCGAAGACGTCCTTAAGGGTTGCGTAGCCGTCTGACGCTGCCGGATGAGCCGGCAGAAGGCCTGTCGTCCCGTACTTGCGGACGCGGTCATCGAGGTAGGTGGCGAGCCGCTGCTGCCTGAACGGCGAGAGCGTGATGTTCCGTTGCACTACATCGTCGGGGAGGAGGATGCTCCCGCTCGAGAAATCCAGAGCGGAGGCCAACTCGCTCTTCGCCTCCTCGGGCACGGGCTCGGTGAAGCCCGCGAAGCTCGCCGTGAGCCCCCGCTGCTTGTGCTCCAAGTAGAGTCGCACGACCGCGGACTCACGGTCCGAGTCCTCGATGCCTTCGCTGCCACCGTGCCGGATGTACTCCGCCAGAGCTCCGGCATCCTCGTGCACAACCTGCTCGTACGCCGATACCACCTTTGCGACCGGCCGCTGGTCGACATCTGGCACCAGCTGCCACCCGTCCGGGTTGACAAGGAACACGTTCCCCTGGAAGTCCTTTGCGAGCCTGCCAGCCCGGCCTGCCAAGTTCCAGAACTGTCCGGAACTGAGCGGCGTCGAGGCCCCTACGGTAGGCGTCATCATGAAGAGGTGTGTGGCGGGCAGATTCACGCCCATCAGGAGGGTGCTCGTGCAGACCAGGTACCGCACCCAGCCGCTCGAGAACGCCTCTTCGACGAGAGAGCGGACGACAGCCGGCATGTTCCCGTAGTGGTAGGCGACGCCCTTCTCGATCATCGTCGCCAGCGGATACTCCTCGTGGACATGGGTCTTCAAGAACGACGAGATCTCAGCGAGCTCGGTGACAGCGCGACCCTGCGGCGTCCAGGTCGATAGTTCCGCCAGCTCCTTCGCAACGGTCTCGCACGCGCTCGGCTTGCCGACGTACACCAAGCTCGCGCCATGAGCGTCAGCGGCGGCCACGATCTTCGCGTACGAGCGCCACTTGCTCGTGTCTCGCAGTGATTCGTCAGCCGTCTTCACGCCGATGTCGAGCCAGCGTTCCCCGTCGCGAAGCTGCACGGAGAGGTCGTGCGTCCGACCTCTTCCGGAGACCGTGTCGAGCCGCACTATGTTCTGGGCCACGGGACTCTCGTCCGTCCTCATTGCAGGACCGGCGGCGACAGGAAACAGCCGAACCAGCGGAGACGAGTCCTCGGTCGCCGGTGCGAGCAGCAGCAGCTGCGCCTGTGGGTTTGCGAACACCACGCGATCGACTACGGCCTGTAGCAAGATGCCACGCCCTCCGGACGCCATCTGCTGCGACTCGTCGATGATCAGCAAGTCACACCGCGGCGAGCTGTCCTTGTCCAGCAGGTAGTGCATACGTTCCTGAGTAAGAACCCAGATGATGCCGCGGCGAGCGCCATGCGCCCTCGGCGTCGGGATCGTGTGAATCTCGATGTCGGCTGCGTTCGCGAGCGGACGAACGAGCTGCCTGAACGTGCCGCTGACCTGCGATACCAGCGCGCGCGTCGGCACCAGGTAGGCGCATCGAAACGCCTCGCCCGTTGCCAGCCGAGAGACGACATACTCCTGCAGGACGTGTGACTTCCCGGCAGACGTGGGAGCGCTCAACGCGAAGGAGTCTCCGGTGGACAGGCGCACCCACACGGACGCCTGGAAGTCCGTCAGCGGCGAGGTCATCGCCTTGTGTACGAGGTTGTCCTTGCGTCGAAACTCGCTCTCGAGCCACAGCGTCTCGGGAACGCCCGCCGAGAGCTCGCCCACCAGGGTCTGCGTCTCGATCCGGTCCGCCGTCGGGAAATACGAGAGGCGGTCAAGCACGAAGCGCGCGGCCTCCCTCAGTCCAGCTGCCTCGGGCGGCAGCAACAAGGCGGCACCCGTTGCCACCTGACAGGCCGCATCTCTCCGAGCGGAGTCCGTCGTGCACGCGAACACCGCGGCGGACTGCAAGAGTCGCGAGACCGAGTCCAGGTCGACCTGCGCGACGGGCAGACCCAACATCTGCGCGACCGAGGAACAGCGGAGCGCCGCAAGGTCCGCGTGGAACTTCTCGTGCCCCCAGATCCTGGTAGCGAGCGCATCGCTCATCGCGACTGGTCCATCCGCTCGAAGAACCTGGTGCGAAGCTCTGCCACGCTCTCGAACGGCAGGAGCAGCAGCACGAACGAGAGCTGCCCGAGCCCCTTACCGACCGCCTCGAGAGCGAAGGCGTTGCAGGCTTCCGCAACGCGCGCGCTGTATCGCCCTGCGAAACCATCCACGAGGCGTCCACCCGAGGCCGCCACCTCGCGAAGGTGAGGGTAGTCGAAGCCGGCGAAGCAGGCGCGATGCTCAACGACGGTCGTATCCCGCAACTGTCCGTCGTCGTAGGGATCGAGCACCGCCATCAGATGTTCGCGTGCTTCCGAGGAGCTCAACTCCAG
Organism: Coriobacteriia bacterium; assembly: GCA_036504755.1. Taxonomy (GTDB): domain Bacteria; phylum Actinomycetota; class Coriobacteriia; order Anaerosomatales; family JAJZPX01; genus JAJZPX01. The sequence goes on along the minus strand of DASXUP010000005.1, from coordinate 13,696 downwards.
CTCGCAGTTGTCGCGAACGATGTCGATGTCACGGATGCGACCCGCAGCGCCGGGTAGCGAAGTGCTTATGCTCTCGGCGATAGACTTCATCGCCGCCTCGAGACGCCCGTACAGCTTGGCCTCGCCCCAGTAGACCTCGGCCCCGGACGCGCCGTCCAGGCGGAGGTGAATCCCGTCGGCGCCGTGGATAACCATGTTCGGGTGCATCTTGAACCACATCTTGGTAGCGACCTTCGGCGCCCCGAGGACCACGTCGGTCAGGAGATACAACAGAAGCTCGGCCGGCTCGCCACTGCGCTGGCGTGCGCCCTGCTTCTGGACGAACAGACCTGCGGCCTTCCTTCTGAGGTCGGCTAGTCTCGTCGCGTCTGCGCCCGCTCGCTTCGACCACGGGATGCAGTACTCAAGGATGCTCTCTTCCATCAGGTCGAGCAGCTCGTCCAACTTCGGGCGCCCGGTCTCGAAGTCGAGGTAGAGAAACCGGCCGGAGATGGTCAGCCCGAGGTTCCGCGTGTCGTACTCGACCTCCCGAAGGAGACCGCGCAGCTCGTCGGCACGCGACGTCCTCAACTGCTGGAGTTCGTCTTCGAGTTCCCCCATAGCCACGCCCATTCTGTGCGAACGCGAGGTCGCCGCCCTGTGGCGGCAGCCCTCCTACCAGCAACTATGAACAGCAACGAGCCTGCCGTCCATCGCGTTGGGGCTGGCTCCTTCTGCGCTATTTCTGCGCAAAGCCCTCGCATTCAGGCTGGTAGAGCAGAGCGAACGACTTCAGGCGTGAGCGACCGCGAAGGCGAAGCCGGAGCCCAGGGAACTGACAAATCCCCAGCTCACAGGCGTAGAAAGGCCGGCTCCCGAAGGGACCGGCCTCTAGAATCCTATGGTGGCCAGAGACGGACTTGAACCGCCGACACGGGGATTTTCAGTCCCCTGCTCTACCAACTGAGCTACCTGGCCGTCAGTGCTTCGCCATGTTAGCGACGGGTCCTCGGACGGTCAACCCGCTTACGGCATCCCCACCAGCGGATCCAGCCCGCGCCACAACCCGTCGCTCACCACGGAGGAGGCGCCCAGGACGTACGAGCGCCCGACGTCGTACACGTAGCCCGGACCGGGCGTGAGGCTCAAGTACGACCCCCCGGCCGGCAGCACGCCTTGGATGTCGAGGATCCTCGGCGGTATCTGTTCGCCCGGAGGGCTGAGGAGGAGCGGATATCCCGCGTATCCGGCGAAGGCGCCCCCGCCGAGGGCGTCGGGGTAGTTCCACCCGGCCGCGACGGCGAACCGGCTCCAGTCGAGCGCCATGAGCTTGTTCTCCTCCAGCGTCCCGAGGCATCCCACCGTCTGCGTCGCGCCGAGGCTGCCGGTCTCCCAGACGGCGAACATCTGCGCCGTCTCGTAGCGGTCGGCGCCGCCGATGCGCTTGACGTGCGCGGCTCCGAACCTGGTGTTCAGCCTGCTCTCCACCGCCGTCCCGACCGCCTTGACGCTGCCGAGGATGACGACGTCGGTGGTGCCGAGCTGGTCGAAGGCTGCCAGCGTGTCGCCGTCGAGGTAGTCCTTGTGCGTGAGCAGGATGGGCGCGACGTTGTACGCCGCCATCGGAGATGCCGCCAGCGCGTCGGGGAAGCTGTAGCCGTTCGCGACGAAGGCCACGGGCGCCACTCCGCCGAACTCGACTCCCGCCTTCTTCGCGACGGCCACGGCGGTCTGGACGCGACCATTGCCGGACACTCGGAACACGTGGCCCGCACCGACCCCGGGGACGGCCTCGAGGGCCCTCTTCACGCCGTCGCTCAACGCTGCGGTGCCACCCAGGATGAAGACACGATGCGCGCCGAGGCGCACGATCTCGGCCTTCACGTCGGCATCGAGGAAGGTCGGGTGTGTCAGCAGCAGCGGGCCGCCGACCGCGCCCGCGAGCGTGCTCCCGGCGAGCGCGTCGGGAAAGTTGTATCCGCTGGCGACGACGACGCTGCCGGTGCCCCCGACGGACCAGTCGAACAGCGGAAGCTCGCCGTCGGCGTACCGCTCCCGCGACAGCGCTATCGCGGTCTTCACCCGGTCGGTGCCCCAGAGCCGGGTTATCTCTCCCGCCTTGAAGCGCAAGGTGTAGGGACCCGCTCCGCTGGCGCCCGTGTCGTAGCCGGAGCGATACGGCGGGACCGCGAAAGCCCCGCTGCCGTCGAAGTACGGGCGCACCCGCACGAAGTAGGTGCCCGCATCGGGAACGCTGAAGGTGACCGACGACGACGAGCCGACGACGTACCACTCGGTGTTGGCGCCCACTGCGAGCGCAGCGGGATCCGGCACCGACGTGGTCCCTGCTAAGCTCGCCTCGGGCGGAGTCGGGCTGATCGTGGCGGCCGAGGTCGGGCCGTACACCTCGATCACGGGGAACACCCAGGCGTTACCGGCGCGCGCCTCGATCGTGTACGGCTTGCCCATCGCCGCGTCGCCGGCGGACGCCGTGAACTTGAACCAGTCCTGGTCGCCGGCGTAATCCTTCGCTCCCGGTGTCGACTCGCTGCTGGCGACCCAGAAGGTGTGTGCTTCCTCGTACGCCTGGCGCCCGAACCCGTTCGGCGCGCTCAAGCCTGCCACGAACGCGGTCAGGTCTCGTGCGCCGCCGGGGGTGTCGTCCTGGCTGTGCTGGTCGTAAGCATCGCGCGCCCAGCTCGGCACGCTGGGGCCGGAGAACACGGCGGGGCGCACGGTGAGGGAACGGACGCTCGAGGCGCCGCACGCCGCGCGGCGTGCACGCCTTGGCTGTGTGGCGAACGCCGCCGAGGGCGTCAGGGCGAGCACCAGCGCGAGCACGATGGCCGCCGAGGCCGGACGTCGAAGTGCGGAGATCATCCCTGCCTACCTCCCCGTCGCGGTGACGCTCCCGGGTGGGAGCGGCTGCGCTCACAAGCGTAGCACGGCGGGGAGCGGCGGTCCGCGCTACTCCATCACCTTGGTGGCCTCGGCGAGGTCGAGCCGGAAGATCCGGCGGATCGGCGGGACCTCGGAGAGAAGGAGGACGACGAGCGTCGCCACTACGAGCCACAGCACGCTCAGCGGCAGGATCGTCGCCTTCAACGAGTACGCCTCGGAAGAGAAGGACGCGTACAGCGCCTCGGTCATGCGGATGCCGAGCCAGATACCGAGCGGGATGCCCGCAAGCGCGAGCAGCAGGTTCTCGATGGTGACCATGAGCGCGAGCCGGGCGTTGCTCTCGCCGATCGTGCGCATGGTCGCGATCTCCCGCGTGCGCTCCAGCACGTTGGACGTGAACGTCGTGTAGATGACGACGAAGGCCATCGCCCACCCGAAGCCGTACAGCAAGCCCTCGTAGAAGTACGCGAACTCCATCATCTGCAGCAGGCTGGACAGCATGCCGGTCTTGACGTTGACCTGGATGGCGCCGGGCAGGTCGAAGAGCTCGTCCTTCACGTCGTCCGCCAGCCGGGGATCGACGTTCGCGTAGATCGCGTTGTACCTGACAGCCGAGGTGCCGAGCAGGTCGCGGGAGCGCTTGAGGCTCACGTACGCGGGCGCGCCGAGCGCCTCGTCGCTGATGGAGCCGACCCGGAGCTTGACCCGCTCGTCGCGGTAGGGCGTCTTCGCCGACAGCGTGCCGCCCACCCCGATCCCGAGCTTGCGCGCGAGACCGACGGAGAGCACGACGTCGCCGTGCTCGAGCACTTCCCGCGCCTCGGGGCCCTCGACGATCTTGAAGCCGTGGAAGGTGGCGCGCGGGTCCATCGCCGTCACGAGGCCCTCGTGTTTGGCCGAGTCCGCGCGGAGCTCCGCCGGCAGCATGAGCGCTCCCTGGGCCAGGTGCACGCCCCGCCAACGCCGCACTGTAGCGAGTCGCTCGCCGCCGAACGGCTGCTCATAGGCGGCCATGACGTCCCAGCGCTCGCCCTTCGTGAACACCTGGTCGATCAGCACGTCGATGGAGTCGAAGGACGAGCGCGTCGCCACCGTCAGCACCAGCGCGAAGGCGATGCCGAGGATCGTGTACGCGGTGCGGCGGCGGGCGCGGAAGACGTTGCGCAGCGGGATGCGGAACGTGAACGACTTGGGCAGCGCCCGCCCCAACAGCCGCTCCACCAGCGGCCGACGGCCTCCCGCGAGTGCGACGTTGGGATCCGCGCGCATCGCCTCGGCCGGAGCCATCCGCGACGAACGCCACGCCGGGGCCAGGCCCGCCACGACGCAGGCGGCGAGGCTCAGGATCACGGCGATGCCCACGACGTCGGGATAGAAGCGGTGCGCCATGTACGGCACACCGAGGAGCTGCACGTACTGTTGCGCAATGCCGCGCGAGGCCAGGTCGCCGAGCCCGATGCCGAGCAGCGACCCGGCACCGCCGATGATGAGCGAGAACAGCAGGTAGTGCAGCAGGACCTGGCCGTCGGAGTAGCCCAGCGCCTTGGCGAGTCCGACCTGGCCGCGCTGAGAGCTGACGAGACGCGACAGCGCGATGAACAGCGAGCTCGTGGAGATGGCGAGGATGAGAGCCGGGAGCGCCACCGCCATCACGCGGTTCTGCCGGATCTCCTCGTTCAGCGCGAAGCTGGAGGGCTGGTCGGCGCGCTTCACCGTGTCGACGATGCGGTAAGGCTCGAGCACGTCCTCCACGCGGTCGACGACGCGGTCGAGGTTGGCGCCCGAGTCGATCAGCACCGCGACGTCGCTGATGGTGCCCTGACGGCCGAACAGCTCCTCGGCGTCGCGCTGCGGTACGAACAGGACGGCGAACTCGCCTTTGGTGGGGAGGTCTCCCTTCGAGCGGATCGCGTACATGTACTCGGCGCTCGCCACGATGCCGACGACCTTGAGTCTGCGCCTCTCCTCGCCCATGCGCAGCGTGATCGTGTCGCCCACCTTCGCGCCCGTGTCGTTGGCGTACTTGGCGTGCAGCAGCACCTCGCCTCGGCCGTCCGCGGAGAGGTAGCGCCCCTTCTCGACGAGGAGGTCGTTCACGCGAGGACGATGGTCGACCGGCACGCCGATGATGCGCGCCACGGGCTGCTTGTTCGTCCCGACGTCGAGCCCGGTGTCCACGATCAGGCGGCCTTCGACGGCCCGGACGCCGGGGAGGCGCGCGACCGAGGCGATCTCCCCCTTCGGAGCGGAGACGACGCCCACGGTGAAATCGGCCAGCTTGAGCTCGCTGTTGGCGCGCTCCACCGAGGCGGTCAGGTCGTTGTAGCTGGTGCGGAAGGACACGAAGCTCAGGATGCCGAGCATGACGAGCAGGATGAGCGCGCCGAACTGGCCCTTGCGGGCGAGCAGGTCACGCCACGTCTTGAGCAGCAGGATGCGCACGTCGTCTCACCACTCGATCTGTTCGGGCTCCAGCGGGTGCTCGTTGACCTCGATGCTCGCGATGCGGCCCTCGCGGATGTGCAGGACGCGGTCGGCGATCTGTGCGAGCGGCTGGTTATGGGTGACGACGACTATCGTCGTGCCCGCGGTGACGTGGACCTCGTGCAGCGCCGAGAGCACGAGCTTGCCGGTACGGAAATCGAGGTTGCCGGTGGGCTCGTCCCCGAGGATGAGCGCCGGGTCCTTCGCGAGCGCCCGCGCGACGGCGACCCGCTGCTGCTCGCCGCCGGACAGCTGGTATGGGAAGTGGTCGAACCGCTCGCCGAGGCCGACCTTGCTCAGCAGCTCGGACGAGTCGCGCTTCGCGTGCCCGTCGTGCCGCCGCGTCAGCTCGAGCGCGAAGTCGACGTTCTCGCGCGCCGTGAGCGTGGGGATGAGGTTGAAGAACTGGAAGACGAACCCGACCTTGCGCCTCCGGAACAGCGTCAGCTCGCGCTGCCCGTACCGGCTGATGTCCTCGCCGTCCACCACGACGTGCCCCTCCGAAGGCGAGTCGATCCCGCCGATGAGGTTCAGGAGCGTGGTCTTGCCGGAGCCCGACGGGCCGAGGATGACGACGAACTCGCCGCGGTCCAGCACGAGGTCGGTGTGGTTGAGCGCGGTGACCTCCACCTCGCCCATGCGGTACGTCTTCACGACGTCCTCGAGCACCACCAGCGAGCGCTCGGTCGTGGTCACCTTCGACATCGCTCAGGCCCCCCTCGGCTCCTCCGCCGCCGCGAGCGAGAGCAGGCTGCTCTCGATCGTGGCGTGGTCGTAGATGTGCAGCGTCCCTTCCGGCACGCCGAGGATCCGTTCCGCCGCGCGCTCTCCCGCCTCGGCCTGACGCACGATGAGCCCCACCGCCTCGGGATGCCGGCCGAGGTCGAGCAGCAGGCGCATCTGCCGCTCCCGCAGCCCCGTCCACATCGCGAGCAGCACCTCGGTGGTCGCCTCGGCGTCCTCGACGTCCGCCTGCCCGGCCGCCGCGGCTTCCTCGACATGCTCGCGCACCAGCGGCCGGAGCAGCTCGTCGTATCGCTCGTACAGCGTGTCGCGCAGGCCCGCGTTGCCGTCGCGGTAGGCTGCGTGCAGCAGCGCGCCCATGAGGCCGCGCGCGTCGCCGAACATCCAGCGCGCCAGCATGCCGAGGAGGAACGCGAGCTGCTCGAGCGGCGTCCCGGAAGTCTCGTCGTGAGCCGCGTACACCTCGGCGAAGATGCGGTCCGCCTCGCGCACGGCCAGATCGTCGAGCAGGTCTTCCTTGGAGTCGAAGTAGTGGTAGAAGAGCCCCTTCGCAACGCCCGCGGCGTCCGTCACGGCCTGGACCGACGTGTCGTGGTAGCCGCGGTCGGCGAACAGCCGAAGGGCAGCGTCCAGCAGCTCCTCACGACGGACGTCCCTCGCCTTCACGACGCGCGTCATCGTGCCCTCCCCCATGCCGTCGCGAGTAGCATCGGCATTCCTCGGCCGATTATTGACTGACGGTCAGTCAATGTCTAGTGCCTGCGGGATGACGAGCGCCGAGGAGGCGCCGGGCGGAGGCGCGACCCTCAGCGCGGAGGGCGCACGAACGCGGTCAGAGTGAAGCCCTCGGGGTCGAGCGGGCGCTCCGGCCGCGTGACGACGGGCGGCTCGCGCTGGATGACGGTGACGACGCCCGCAGCGCCGGCCAGCAGGCCGGCGGCGAAGAGAGCGTACTCACCGTAGCCGCTGACGTGGCTGCCGATCGCCTCGGCCGGGATCGCGAGCACGTTCAGGCCGGCGTAGACACCCTCGTGGACCATCAGCACGACGATCGTCACGGCGAACGCGCCGAGAAGGCCGGCGGCCCCTCCCCACACCGTGCGCAAGAAGCCGAAGACCACGAGTGCCGCGCCCGCCCCCAGCGCTATCGCGAACGGCTGGTACATGTGCATCTGCAGGCCGTAGAAGTTGTCGCCGTCCACGTTCGCCCAGGGCAGGAACGCGGCGACCGCGATCGTGATGCCCGCGGCCACGCACATCAGGTCGCCCGCCTGCCATCGCGTCACCGGACTCACCCCTCTTCGGCTCAGCCGACGATCCCTTATACCCGCTTCGCCTCCGCGAGCTGGGGGAATCTAGGGCATGTCCGGAAGGAGCCCGGGATGTCATACAGCCGAGGAACGTTGCGCGGTGCCGGCTACGGCGCGCTCGTCGCGGTGCTCGTCACCGCCACCCTCAGCGCCGGCGCCGTCCTCTACCAGCTCTTCGAGGGGTCCGGGCACGCCCACGCGGGCGCGCCCGCGGCCTCCTCCCTCGCCGTGGCCGTCGACGCAGCCGGCTTCGTCATGATGCTCCTCCTCGGCATGCAGCTGATGACGGGCTACCGGCTCGTGGGCGTGAGGGCAGGCGACTTCCGGAGGCTGCACGTGGCAACCGCGTGGACGGTCGCCGGGCTGTTGGGTCTCCACGGCCTCGCCGCGGTCGTGCACACCCTCGAAGCTCCCGAGATGCTGCCGGTCGCGCTCGACCTCATCGGCCTCGGCCTGCTGGGGCTGGTCGCCGCGCAGCTCGTGTCGGGCTACAGGCGGTCCGGCGCGGGGCGGGCGCGGGCGCGGGCTGTGCACTCGGCGGTGGCAGTGGCTGTGGCGGCTGTGGTGGCGGGCCACGCCTCACTCGGCATCGTGCACGTGCTGACAGGGTGACCGCGAACACCAAGGCCGCGGGGACATCGGCCGATACCCGGGAAAGCACGCCGAGCCATCGGAGGCCGAAGACGATGCATTTCCCCTGGGATCCAGCACTCGAGACCGGCAACGCTGACATGGACGCGCAGCACAAGCGACTGTTCGTGCTGGCGAGCCAGCTGCAGGCCGCCGCGATCGAGCGCGACGACGCGGAGCTCGTGACGGACGCCGTCTACCGCTTGACGGACTACGTGCTGGAGCACTTCACGGACGAGGAGAGCCTGATGCACGCGTGCGCGTACCCCGGCCTGAACGCGCACTGCAGCCTGCACGAGCGCTTGACGGCCGAGACGATGCGCTTCACCGCGCAGCTGTGCGGCGGATCGGTGGCCGCGACAGCCCTGGCGCCGTTCGTGATGGAGTGGCTGCGGGGGCACATCCGCGACGAGGACTCGCGGTTCGTGGCGTATTGGCGGACCTACGGGGGCGCGGAAGCCTAGCGCCTACCTCGCGTCGGCCTCGTGCCGCGAGACGAATCCGTCCCATCGTTCGTCCGCCCACGCCTGGACCGACGCGACCGTCTCCTCGGCGATGCCCCGGAAGCGTCCCTGCGTCGCGACGTACTCCGCGACCATCTTGCGCTTCCCGCTCTTGGCGAGCGAGGCGCTGCGGCCGGTGAGCCTGAAGCGCCCGTCCTCCACCTCGTATAGGACGACGAGCCCCGCGTCCACCGCCAGCTTCCCGATCGCCACGGTGTCCTTCGGCTCGAACGTCCAGCCGCTCGGGCACGGCGTGTTCATGTGGATGTAGCGCGTGCCGGAGATCCCCCTCGCCTTCGCGACCTTGTCGTAGACGTCGGTGGGATACACGGCCGAGGTGGACGCCACGTACGGGATCCCGTGCGCCTCCATGATGCGCGGCAGGTCCTTGGGGTTCTCGCGCTTGCCGTTCCAGGTGGTCGTCGTCCGCGCGCCCTGCGGCGTGGCACCGGAGCGCTGCGTGCCGGTGTTCATGTACGCCTCGTTGTCGTAGCACAGGTAGATGATGTCGGCGTTGCGCTCGGCGGCCCCGGACAGCGCTTGGATGCCCATGTCCGCCGTCCCGCCGTCGCCCGCCATCGCGAGGACGGTGATGCCGTCGCGGCCCGTCGCCTTCAGTCCGGCGGCCAGCCCGCTCGCGGCTGCCGCCGTGCTCGCGAAGACCACGTTGACCCACGGCACCGCCACCGACGACGTCGGATACATGCCGCCGAGCACGGTCAGGCAGCTAGCCGGCACCGCCATGACGAGCTTGCCGTCCAGCGCCTTGGTGATCGCGCGCAGCCCGATGCCGAGCGCGCAACCCGCGCACGCGCGATTGCCAGGCAGGACGAACTCGCCGGTGGGAAGATCGGTGATGCCTGTCGCCATGCGATGACTCCTAGAGCTTGAGGTCGAGCCATTCGGGCTCGCGGATCCGAACGCCGTCGCCGAAGTCCTGCAGTGCGCGCCGCACCGCGCCCGCCAGCCGCTCGGCGTTCACGTCGCGTCCACCCAGCCCGCAGATGCAGCCGAACGTCGGGGGCGCTCCCTCGGCCGAGAGCAGTGCCGCGCGGACGTCGCCGCAGATCGGGCCCTGGTAGCCGTAGCTGAGAGCCTTGTCGAACACCACCGCGAGCTTCCTGCCCGCGAGCTTGCCGCGCACGGCTTGCTCCGGGAACGGCCGGTACGTCCGGATGCCGAGGACGCCCACCGGCACGCCCTCCGCCCGGAGCGCGTCGACCGCTACCGTGAGCTCCATGCCGAGGCTGCCCGCCGCGATCAGCACCGTCTCCGCGTCGCCCAGGCGGTACTCCCAGGTCAGGCCGCCCCAGCTCCGGCCGAACCGCTCGCCGAACCCCGCGTCGACCTCGGGGATGACCTCGATGGCGTCGAGCAGGGCTCGCTGATGCCGCGCCCGAAGCTCCATGTAGCCGCCGCGCAACTCCCCGTCGCGGTCCGCCCGGGGCTCGGCCATCGTGACCGGGTTCAGGTTGCGCGGGTCCGCGGGGTCGATGGGGACGTCCGGCTCGTAGCGCGGAAGGAACGCGTCCACCTCGGCGGAAGGCGGGATGCGGACCGGCATGACCGTGTGCGATAGGAGGAAGCCGTCGTAGCACACCATCACGGGGACCCGCAGCTGCTCGGCTATGCGATACGCCTGCAGGAACGTGTCGAGGATCTCCTGGTTGTCGCGGCAGAACAGCTGCACCCAGCCGGCGTCGCGAACCGACATCGAGTCCTGCTGGTCGTTGAGCACGCTCCACGGCGCCGACATCGCACGGTTCACGCATCCCATGACGATCGGGAGACGCGCGCCCGCCGCCCACCACACCTGCTCGTTCATGTACGCGAGCCCATTGGCCGAGGTGGCCGTGAAGACCCGCGCGCCGACGGTGGACGCCGCGATGCACACGGCCAGCGCCGAATGCTCGCTCTCCACGGTCACGAACTCGGCGGCCAGCTCGCCGGATTGCACCCACTTCGACAGCGTCTCCACCACCGTGCTCTGAGGCGTGATGGGGTATGCGCCGATCACCTGGACGCGCGCGAGCCTCGCGGCGGTGGCGGCCGCCTCGTTGCCGGTGATGACCGCCGTCGTGGTCTCACTCATCTCCGGACGCTCCTCCAAAGGACGCGGCCCGGGCGCGGAAGGGCGCTTCGGGACCGCAGGCAGCATAGCACGCGTGCTCGGCATGGTGCCCGAGGCTTGGGAACGGTGTGGGGTGGGGCGGCACTCGGGAAGGAACAGATGAGGCTGGTGACGCCGACCGAAGGAGGACGCCGCATGGCGCGCTACGTGAACGACGAGGCCAAGAGCCATCCGCTCGTGACCGAGCTGGGCGCCGGGAAGTACTACTGGTGCCGCTGCGGCAAGACTAAGACGGTGCCGTACTGCGACGGTTCGCACCAGGGATCGGGAGTCACGCCACTGGAGTTCGAGGTGAAGGAGCCGATCACCTCGGCGGTGTGCAACTGCGGGCTGACCACCAACCCGCCGTACTGCAGCGGCGCCCACGTCGAGATCGAGTAGCGGCCCTCAGGCCGGGCAGGTCCCGGTCTCGTGCTCGGGGACCATGCGAATCGCCCCGCTGGGGCACTCCTCGGCACAGATGCCGCAGCCCTTGCAGTAGTCGTAGTCGACGTCGGGCCCGACGTCGAACCGGATGCACCCGTCGGGGCAGTACGCCCAGCAGATGCGGCACGTGTCCTTGCCGGCCTTGACGGCGAGGCAGACCTCCCGCGTCACGACGGGGCGGTTGTTCCGCCAGTCGCCGGTGCGTCCGGCCTCGCCCGCTCGCGGGGTCGACGCCGCTCCCTCGGCCTTGTGATCCTTCGCCACGCAGGTACCTCCGTCAGCCGCGCGTGCAGTCGTACGCTAGTCGTGCGGCGTCGTAGTTCTTCTTCGCCGCGGCAGGGGCGAACTGCTCCCCGATCGCGGCCTGAAGGCTGTCCATCCCGATGAGCCCCGTCGCCGCCGCGATCGCGCCGAGGATCGCCGTGTTCACCATCGGGGCGCCTCCGACGACGACCCCCGCGGCGTTCGCCGCTCCCGTCACGTCCGCGGTGACGATCCGGCAGTCACAGGTCACGCCCAGCTCTTCCGGCGACTTCGTGGTGTTGACGATGAGCGTCCCGCCCGGCTTGAACCCGACGGTGGCGCCGCCCACTTCCAGCAGCGACTCGTCGAGCACCACGACGATGTCGGGCGCGTTCACCTGGGAGACGGTGCGCAGCGGCGAGCGCGCGAGCCGCGTGGACGCCGTGACCGGAGCGCCGCGGCGCTCGGCGCCGAAGCTCGGCTGCGCCGTCACTCCCGCGAAGCCGCTGCGGAACCCGGCGTCGGCGAGGATCTTCGAGGACGTGACCGCCCCCTGCCCGCCTCGGCCGTGCCATCGGATCTCGTAGGTGTCCTGATCGTCCATCGTCGGCATGGCGAACATCATAGCGCTTAGCCGGACGGCGAGTCCGCGTCCGTGACGTCGTTCGTGATGGTGAGGAACATCGTGAGGACGTCGTCCTCGTCGTAGACCGGGATCACGTAGACGTCGAGTACCTGCAGTCTCCCGTTGACGTCGCGCGAAGCCCGCACGAGAGTGGCGGCCCGGGTCGCCGCCGCCTGCTTCAGCCAGCCGATGATAGGACCCGCGATAGCGGAATCGTACACTTCCTCGATCGAGTGACCCACCATCTGCTCCCGGGGCTTGCCCAGGAGCTTGAGCGCCTCACGGTTCACGAAGGTGAAGCGGCCGGAGGGGTCGAACGTGCAGTACGCCGACGGCATCAGGTCTATCGTTGTGCGGAAGCGTTCCTCTGCCAGCTGCAGCGAGCGCCGGACCTCCTGATGGGCGAGGAGCCCGTCGAGCATCCGCTCGAGACGGGCCTCGGCGGTCACGTACGCGCTGTAGCGTTCCGGCGGAACGTAGAAGACGTCGTTGCGCATCACCTCGTCGCCGTAGATCACGATCGGGTGCATGCGGATGACCTCTGCCAGCACCTCGGGACCGAACCGGTCCCTGTTGTACTGTCATATGCCGGACGTGCAGTGGTCCCGGCCGTACTCGTTCAACCGCTGCTCGTATTGCAGCAGGTCGTCGATGGGCACGTTGCCGGTGAGCACCCAGCTCATCTCACCGGTGATCCTCAGCGCGTCGAATCCGTCCGCGAGCGCCTGGTTGGTGGCCACGTCGAGGAACCCCACCATGCGCTCGACGTCGAACCGGCCGTCCACCAGGTAGGCGCCCTGGCTGGGCATGACCACCAGCTGCCCGCGAGCGACCGCCGCCCTGGTTGCGATGCCGTGCGACCGCAGGTTCTCCAGCGCAACCTCGGCCGTGTCCTCGTCGGCCACGTACACGCAACGCTCGTTCTTCAGGAGGCCCTGGCGGAAGTACGGCACCGCCGAGGCGAGCCGCTGCTCGGTGGATTGGTAGATCAGGCACGCGTGGTCGTGCGGCCCGATCTCGTCGATGGCGCGGACGAAGGCGGCGGTGCTCATCATCGATCCCCCCGTTCCGGATCCTTTCCCTGACTATACCCCCGCTGACAGGCTATTCTGTGCCCTCGAACACCCCCGTCGTGATGCCGAGCTGCTCGCGGGCCATGTCGCGGAGCTTGTACTTCTGGATCTTGCCGGAGGCGGTCATGGGGAACTCGTCCACGAAGAAGACGTGCTTCGGCGCCTTGTAGCGCGCGATCCGCGCGCGGCAGTATTCCTGCACGTCGCCTTCGGCGATGTCGCTGCCGTCGGCGCGCATCACGAACGCGCCTACCACCTCGCCGTACTTCTCGTCCGGCACGCCCACGATCTGGACGTCCTTGACGCCGGGCATCGTGTAGAGGAACTCCTCGATCTCGCGCGGGTAGATGTTCTCCCCGCCGCGGATCACCATGTCCTTGATCCGGCCGACGATGTTGCAGTAGCCGTCCTCGCGCATCTCGGCGAGGTCCCCGGTGTGCATCCAGCCCTCGGCGTCGATCGCCTCGGCGGTCTTCTCCGGGTCCTGCCAGTAGCCCAGCATCACCGAGTAGCCACGCGTGCAGAACTCCCCCGGCTCCCCACGCGGCACGGTCTCCCCGGTGACCGGGTCGACCACCTTGATCTCCACGTGCGGGTGGACCCGGCCGATGGTGGAGGTACGCCGGTCCAGGTCGTCCTCGGCACGG
>DASXUP010000004.1:0-172102 GCA_036504755.1 Coriobacteriia bacterium | reverse complement strand
GAAGCGGCGATGGGCTCTCGAAGCCAGAGATCATCCGCTGTCTGAAACGCTACCTTGCCCGCGAGGTCTACCCTGCCATCGTCGCTGACTTGTGTGACTTGAGGGAGGTTGACAAGATATAGGAGCATCTCGGGTCGGAGCGGATCACTGCGCCTCGCAGCTGATGCGCTGGACGTTCGGCGGACGGCAACTGATGCTGCGGGGGACAATGGACATCGTCTACGCGCTGCTCACCATCGGGGCCCTTCTCGGCCTCTCCTTCGCGTGGTGGTTCGTATTCCAGGTTCTCCTCCACGCGCCCACGAGACCCGGGAGCGCCTGGTTCTACCTTGAGCCGTTGGCGATGTACTTCCGCGCTCGCCTTGGGCTGAGCGTCGACGACTTCGGTGAGACTGATTCGACGGAGCCGCCGCCGAACACGCATATCCGGCAGGCGCCCGCCGCCCCGGTACCGGATAACGAGATGGCGGCCAAGATGGGCGGCGGCCGCAGCTGATGCGCTACCAAGTCAGGCGGAAAGGGCGACTTGTCGGAGGAAGAAGTGCAGTCGTATCACCTTGAGTTCGCGCCCAACTTCACCGTCGCGGTTACGGTCTCGGTGTCCCTCATCGCCTCCGTGATTGGCCTTGCTTGGTGGTTGTGGCGGCGCGGCCGCTGAGACTGGGCGCATGGGTGACGTGGCTGCGGCCACACGCCTAACGGGAGCGTCGAACTGACTCATGTGCAGTTGCCGCAGGAAGTGCGCGTCAGCGTTCGCAGCTTATCCGCTACAACTTAAGGTGTTCTCGTTGGGCCACTCGTCGCCTGGTAATCCTCGGGAGAAGAACGATGGATCGTGAGTCCAAGTACTTCACGCTGAGCATGGAGTCACTCAGGGGCATCGGAGGCTGGGCTGCGGATTGCGCCGGGAGGGCCCTGTCGGTGTATGAGAGGCACGCTGCTTCAGATTTGCGCCCCCGTGCGGCGATCGAAGGCATCCGAGAATTTGCCGGTGGGGGAAAGCGCACGGCTCGGTTGCGCTCCCTTGCCTGCGAGGCGAATGCCGCCGCACGTGAGGTCGGCGATCCTGCTGCGACTGCCGCCGCTCGCGCCGCGGGCCATGCGGCGGCGAGCGCCTACACGCATCCCTTGGCGGACGTCCATCAGACAAAGCACATCGTCGGGCCAGCGGCGTATGCCGCACTGGCTCTTGAGCTCGACGCCGGCGATCCAGGTGTCGGTGACGCCGAGGTCCGATCGGCGATCGAGCACGCCCCCTCCGAAGTACGCGCGGTCCTGCTGCAGATGCCCGCTCGTCAACCGGGCAAGAGTCGGTTGGACACGATCCTCTATGAGCTGGATGCGGGCATCCGCGCTCGAACCCTGCCGCGAGACGCCTGACAAGCGCAGCAAACCGACTCATGTACAGTAGTCGGCGGAAGCGAGGCGCTCGTTCGCAGCTCATGCGCCTCCGCGCTCAGGCACATCGGATCAGGGGGGTCTGCATTGCGGCGTCTTGCTCGGGGCTTCTTGATCGTGGTGAGCATCCTCGACGGTTTGGCCGGTCTTGTCTGCGGCGTACTCTTCATCGCCAGGCCTGACGGGAGGCTTCTGCAGGCGGGCGCGCTCCTGCCCGTCATTCGAACGCTGCCGTTCGCGAGCGTCTTCTTCCGGGACTTCTCCTGGATCGGCGCCGCCATGCTGCTTGTCCTTGGCATCCCGAACACTGTCGCGGCCGTGATGCTCATCAGGCGGGGCGAACACCAATACCTAGTCACACTCGTTGCGGGAGTCCTTCTCATCATGTGGACCGGTTTCGAACTGATCTTCATGTACAACGTTTCGGCGCTCGTCTACTTCATGATCGGGGCGGTGTCGATCCTTTCCTCCGTCTTCCTTCTGCGCCCCGCCCTCGAGACGAGTGCCTGACTTCGCGCATCCAGCAGACTCGGCGCTCGCGCAGTATCCTCAGGTTGCGTTCGATCGCTGCGCCTCGCGCTGATGCGCTACAACGTTCGGCGTACAGCAGGGAGCGATCGCGTCCTCCCGCTCGCGGCTCCGCTCACACCTTGGCCCGCGGGTCGTTCAGCCGCTCCTCCAGCACTACCACGACGCTATCTCCTGCCTTCTTGTTCAGCGCGCCACGCATCTCGGCTTTCACCGGCAGCTTGTGCGTGCCGTCGCCCATCGCCATGAAAGAGCTCTCGAACGGGTGGCCGTCCATCGTTCCTCGGACCTTCACCAACCCTTTCGTCCCAAAGAACTCGACCGACTCTGACCAGACGACGTAGGTCCACCCGCCCTTGCTGGGGCTCTTCCGCAGTGTCGCAGTGAACTGCTCGTGGAGCTTACTCATGGATGCGCTCCTTCCACGACCGACCCGGGACTCGCACGAGAGCCTTCCCTTGCCGGAGTGTAGCCGCCTTTGCCCGAAGTGGCGCCCGACTTCAAGTCTGAAGCGCAACGCTGACGACCCGCCACCCGTCCTTGATGGAAGCCTGTGGTAGACTCGAAGCCCTCTTGCGTGGCGCGCGATGGGTATCTAGTAGGCGCCCGGGTCCGACGGTCGCCAGGGGAGAAGGATCGTTGCAGATCACAGTCGGCATCCCTCAGGGGCTGCTCTACTACCGCTACTTCCCCATGTGGCGCGCGTTCTTCGAGGCGCTCGGCGCGCGCTGCGTAGTCTCGGCCCCCACCACGAAGGCGACCGTGCGCCGCGGCACCGAGCTCGGCGAGAACGAGCTGTGCCTGCCCGTGAAGATCTTCTTCGGCCATTGCGCCGTTCTCGACGGCGAGGTGGACTACCTGTTCATCCCGCGCGTCGTGTCCGTCGAGAAGCGCGAGCTCACCTGCCCGAAGTTCCTCGGCCTGCCCGACATGACGAAGGCGCTCGGCCTGCGCTCGCCGATCCTGGCGCCCACGATCGACCTGAGGCGTGGCCGGCGCGACTTCCTCGCGCAGGCGTGGGCACTGGGCCGCGAGATAGGCGGCTCGCCCGCCCGTATCCCCGGCGCGATCAAGGCGGGACTCGACGCGCACGGCGCGTGGCAGCGAGACCTGCTCGAGGGCACCCCCCTGCGCCTGCCGGAAGGGACGGCGGAGGGACGGCGTTTCCGCATCGGCGTGGCCGGACACCCGTACAACATCTACGACCCGCACATCTCGATGGACATCCTCAAGCGCCTCGGCGAGCGCGGCATCGACGTGCTCGTGCCCGAGATGGTCTCGCACGAGGAGCTGCGCCGCGCCGTCGCTGACGTCCCGAAGGCGCTGTTCTGGACGTACGAGAAGGAGGTCTACGGCGCCGTGCGGCACTGGGTCGACAACGGCTTGGTGGACGGCGTCGTCTACATGCTGTCGTTCGCGTGCGGCCCGGACAGCTTCGTGCAGGTGCTCATAGAGGACGCGGTCCATTCCGCCGAGGTGCGGGTGCCGCTGCTGTCGCTCGTGATCGACGAGCATTCGGGCGAGGCGGGCTTCGTGACCCGCCTGGAGGCGTTCCTCGACATGCTCACCAGGCGCGACCCGGTGCCGTCGTGAAGGTGACGACGCCGCACATGGGCAGCGTCGAGCTGCTGCTGGCCGACCTCTTCACGCGGCTCGGCGTGGACTACCTGCCGCCCCCTCCCACCACGCAAAAGACGCTGCGCCTCGGCCTACAGCACTCTCCGGAGTTCGCCTGCATGCCGCTGAAGATCACGCTCGGCAACCTGATCGAGGGGCTGGAGGCGGGCGCCGACACGACGCTCATGGTGGGCGGCTGCGGCCCGTGCCGCTTCGGCTACTACGCCGACATCCAGCGGCGCATCCTCGAAGGGCTCGGCTACGAGTACGAGGCGGTGATCCTCGAGCCGCCGAGCCAGGACTTCCGGCAGTTCGTCGCGACGGTCCAGCATATCGCGCCGCGCACGGGCTACTGGGATATCTGGCAGGCCTTCAAGGTCAGCTTCCGCAAGGCGCAGGCGTACGACCGGATCGAGAGGGCCGTCCTCGAGACGCGCTGCTTCGAGCCGGAGCGCGGTGCGACCGGCCGCGTGCGCGAGCAGGCGCAGACGCTGCTGGCGGAGTCGTGGTCGCAAGCGGAGATAGTGGACGCCGAGGCGGCCGCGCTGAAGCTGTTCGACGACATGCCGAAGCGGGACGTCACGCCGCTGAAGATCTCGCTGGTCGGCGAGTTCTACCTGCTGCTGGAGCCGTTCATCAACTTCGACATCGAGAGCTACCTCGGCGAGAGCGGGGTGTGGCTGGAACGCTCCGTGTACCTGACCGACTGGATCGGGCCGGGGTCGAAGAACCCGGTGGCGGGGCATTCGGACGAGGAGGTGGCCGAGTGGGCCGCCCCGTACCTCGCCTACCGCGTGGGCGGCGAGGGGCAGAACACCATCGGTCACACGATGATCGCGAAGCACGAGGGCTACGACGGTGTCATCCAGCTGCTGCCGTTCACATGCATGCCCGACACCATCGCGAAGGCGATCCTGCCGGCCGTGAGCACGCGCGAGGACATCCCCGTGCTGACGCTCATCGTGGACGAGCAGACGGGCAAGGCGGGCGTGCACACACGGCTGGAGGCGTTCCTGGACCTGCTGGTCTCCCGGCGGCATGCTCGTGCCGCCGCCTCGGCGTGAAGGGACTCACCGCATGAAGGGCTACCTCGGCATAGACGTTGGCAGCGTGTCGACCAACCTCGTGCTGCTCGACTCGGACCTCGAGGTGCGGGCGCACGTGTACACGCGCACGCAAGGGCAGCCGATCGCGGCCGTGCAGCGCGGGATGGAGGAGCTGGTCGCGCAGTTCGACCGCGACTGGCACGTGGCGGGCTGCGGGGCGACGGGATCCGCGCGCTACCTCACCGGCGTCGTCGTAGGCGCCGACGCGGTGAAGAACGAGATCACCGCGCACGCCGTGGCCGCGCTCCACACGCTGCCCGGCGTGCGGACCGTGCTCGAGATCGGCGGGCAGGACAGCAAGATCATCCTGCTGCGCGACGGCGTCGTGACCGACTTCGCGATGAACACCGTGTGCGCGGCAGGCACCGGCAGCTTCCTCGACCACCAGAGCCAGCGCCTCGGCATCCCGATCGAGGAGTTCGGCACGTACGCGCTGCGCTCCGAGAAGGGCGCGCAGATCGCCGGCCGCTGCGGAGTGTTCGCCGAGTCCGACATGATCCACAAGCAGCAGATGGGCTACTGCACGGAGGACATCATCATGGGGCTGTGCGAGAGCCTCGTGCGCAACTTCCTGAACAACCTCGCCAAGGGCAAGACCGTCGCCGCTCCCGTGGTGTTCCAGGGCGGCGTCGCAGCGAACGCCGGCATGAAGCGCGCGTTCGAGGCCGCGCTGGGCACCGAGGTCATCATCCCGCCGTTCCACCACGTCATGGGCGCGCTCGGCAGTGCGATCCTCGCGAAGGAGTACGTGGAGCGGACCGGACGCGAGACCGCGTTCAAGGGCTTCAGGACGTCGCAGCTCGAGTACAAGACGTCGAGCTTCCACTGCAAGGGCTGCGCGAACAACTGCGAGATCGCCAAGATCGAGGTCGAGGGCGAGACGCTCGCGCGCTTCGGCAGCCGCTGCGGCAAGTGGGATGTCGACTCGGCCGAGTCGCGCAAGTCGATGGAACCCGTCTTCGTCGTGGAGTAGGGGCCGGACGGCTGCCCGCCCAGCCCCTCGCCCCTACGGCCCGCCGGGGAGGAACGCGCCCGGGCCGCCCGGACCCTCTCCGGGCACCAGCGGGCCTCCCTGGTCGAGCATCTCCTGCAGGATCTCGGGCACGACGTCGTCCACTGCCGAGGCGCTCCCTAGCACCTCGACGCGGTCCATCTCCAGCGAGTGCAGACTGAACATCTCGAACGTCGCGTCGGCTGGGAAGCTCGGGTCCGTCAGCACGACGACGCCGCCCTCCTTGCCCGCCGCGGGGCCGCCCGCCAGAGCGTCCGGGTAGGAGCGGCCGGACGCGACCGCCACGTACTCGAGGTTCACGAGCCCCTCGCTGGCGAACGTCTCGGCGATCATCGCCGAAGTCTCGTACCGGTTCGAGCCGCCGATGCGGTCCGCGGGCACCGGCAGCGAGTCCTCGACGTCGAAGGAGACCGCCGCCGGACCGCCGATGATGTATACGCTCTTCACCCCTAGCCGCGCGATCATGTCCGCGGTCGGCGCCGGGAGCGACGTGCTGCGGGTCATCAGCACCGGCATCCGCGTCGCGTACGCGACGGCCCCTATCGAAGTCCCGTCGGCGAAGGACATGCCGTTGACGAGGATCGCCGCCGAGGCGGGCGTCGTCTCGTGGGCGCTCAGCTCGCGCGCCACCTCGGCGGCCGTAGCGTAGCGGTCAGCACCGAAGACGCGCTTGACGGTGTAGCTCGCGGCGAGCTGCGACTGCACCGCCGACGAGATCGCCGACGTGCCGCCGATGACGAACACGTGCGTGGCGCCCAGCCGCCGGATCTCCGCGGCCACCACCTCCGGCAGCGAGTCCCGCTTGGTGAGCAGGATCGGCGCGGAGTACGAGCCGGCCAGGCCCGAGGCGCCGAGCGCGTCCGCGAAGTTCTCGCCGGTGGCCAGAACCACCGTGTCCGCCGAGGTGAAGTGCCGCCTCGAGACCTGCACGGCCGTGGCGTAGCGGTCGGGGCCGGCCACGCGAGTCACGCCGGGGCCGGGAGTGCCGGTCACCGGCGCCGAGCGCGCGCTCTCGAACCCGGCCACGTCGAAGGCGGTCACCTTGAAGAACCCGTACGCCACCGGGGCGTCCACGACGAACCCCTCGGCCGAGGAAGGCTCGGCGCTCGCGAGCACGCGGTACGGCCCCGCCGCGCTCGTCCCGCCGTACACTTTGTAGCCGGTGACGTCGGCTTCAGGCGCCGGCTTCCACGTCAGCTTGACGCGCCGGTTCCACCCTTGCGCTCTCAACTCGGTCGGCGTGGAAGGTCCGGCGAACTCGAGGAAGATGCTCGCCGTGAGCGTCAGACGTTGTCCCGTAGCGTCCTCGTACTCCGCCTGCACCACGTGCAGCCCGTCGAGCCGCGGCTGCAGAACCAGCGGCGTGGAGGCGGCGTACGGCTGCCACGCGCCCCATGTGTCGCCGAGGTTGAACCGCATCCGCACGGCGCGCGGCACGCTCGACGCGGCCGTGACGGTGGACGAGGTCGAGAAGACGGCGCCGCCGTTGAGCGCGAAGGTACCCCTGAGGCCGCCGCTGTCCACCGCGATGCGAACGGCGGACCGTGGGCCGACGTTGCCGGAGGGGTCGAACGGGAAGATCGCGTAGTAAGCGGTGCCCGCGAACGGACGGCTGGTGAGCAGGTAGTCCCGCGCGAACGACGCGCTGCCCTCGTAGACGACGGTGGCCGATGCGTCGGTCGGCCCGGTGGGCGTCGTGTCCGTCCTCCTCAGCAGGCGCACCGAGCTGCACTCGGCAGGAGGCGGCGCGAACCACACGAGCCCGACCACGCCCTGCGTCATCCCTGCCTGGAGTCCCCGGATCGCCTGCGGCGGGGTCACGTCGGACACCACCGCCGAGGCGAACACCCCGGTCGACGGATTCTCGGCCGGGTCGATCGCGTAGGCGGCGTAGCGGGCCACGTCACCGGCGGCCATGCCGAGGTCGCGGTGAGTGAGGACGGTGCCCTCGTACACGACTTCCGCAGCGGGGTCGTTCGGGCCAGCCGGGTTGACGTCGAAGCGCCGCAGCACGCGCACGCGCGCGCCCTCCCCGGCCGCCGGGTTCGTCCACGACAGGGTGACGTCGCCGTCGGTGCCGGGGATCGCGTGGAAGGCACCGGGCGAAGCGGGCGGCGTCAGGTCGGTGGATATCCGGACGTCGGTCTGGTCGGACCACGCCGAGGTCATCGCGCCCAGGTGCGAGCGCACACGCAGCCGCGCGTGAGGCGTGTCGGTCGCGGGCACCGTGAAGGTAGCCTCGCGGACTCCGGCGGCCGTCGCCGCGAGCGGCTGGAAGTCGAAGCCCGTGACGCTCACGTCGTCGAATCCGAAACCGTTCCCGCCGGCAGACCCGCTGTAGTCGTCGAACGTCCAGATGAGGCGGTGAGTGCCTGCGGGGAGGCGGACCGAGACCTGCTGCCAGCCCGTCGGATCCCCGGAACCCCACACGACGCCGTCCGTGGTGTCCACCGACATCAGGCCGAAGGCCATCCACGGATCGCCGTCGAACCAGTACCAGAAGCTCGCGTCGCCACCTGTGGGAGGTACGGTCACCGTCACCCACGTGCTGCTCTGAGTCGAAAGCCCCGGCCCGCTCCTGATGCCGTAGGAGCCGGTGTGAGCGGTGCTGGTCGTGGTCCACCCGCCGGCGGCGTCCGTCGAGAAGGCGCCCAGCGTGCCGTCCTCGAATCCCGCCGCGAAGGTCTGAACCGGCAGCCCGAGCTCCGCCTCGAACGTAGCCGAGGCCGAGCTCGCCTGCGACGTCGTCCACGCGAGCCGTTGCGTGCGGCCCGCCCGGAGGATCTCGCCCGTCCTCGGCTGAGTGATCACCGGACGGCCCGGAAAGTCGTTCATGGCGGTCCAGACGTTGAGCCGCCCGCCTAGTGCCGTCACGTCGGTCAGGCCGGGCTTCGTGTCGACGGTGCCGAGCAGCCTGTCGCGGACGTCCTCGGCCGTCGCTTTCGGGAACGCCGCCATCAGCAGCGCCGCCGAGCCGGTGACCTGCGGCGCCGCCATCGAGGTGCCGCTCAGCGGGCCATAGCCTCCGAGGCCCACGACGGGCTTGGCGAAGCCGTCCAGGGCGAAGATCGAGTCGCTCCCGGTGTAGGCGTAGACGCGGTCGCCGCGATACGCCTCCGCCAAGCCGCCGGTCAGCCCTTCGAACGGCGCGTCCGCGAAGCCCTTCAGGTCGGCTCCCCAAGTCCGCTCGGCGGTGAACCCGGCGTGCAGATACTGCTCGAGCCAGGCCGGGTCCGTCCACATGAGGCCGCTGGCGATATCCCCGCCCGAGATCAGCAGCCGGCCGCCGGAGTCGAGGAACGTGCCGAGAGCGGCGCGCTCCGGCGCGGAGAGGATCGGGCCGAGAGACGTGTCCGCCGGGACGACACCGGTGAACCACACGACGGTCCTGCCGTTCATCTCCGTAGCACCGGGCACGCCCTGCGTCTCCGTCGACCACGTGGCCACGTCGCTGTAGCCGACGGCATGCAAGGCGCTCACGTACGTGCCGAGGCGCACGCCGGGCACCTCGGCCATAAGGTTCGGCGAGCTGTCGTCGACCACGAGGACCGCGCCTGTCATCGGCGAGAGCTGCGAGACCGAGCGGGTGATGAGCCGGTCGCGCGTGGCGGCAGGCTCTACCGCCTCGGCCGGGAAGGCGAGGTACATGACCCGGTAGGGGAACTTGTCCGTGTAAACGCCGGCGCACTCGTACGGGAGCGTCGAGGTGACGTCGACGCCCGGCGCGGCGATGTCGACCGCCTTCCCGTAGTTGGAGAAGTCCGAGAGAGCGTCGTTGTGGTCGGTAGCGGCGACGTTGACGATGGCGGTCGAGTCGATGCAGCCCGGGTAGAAGGGTGTCTCGTCGACGTTCGCCGAGTCGTTGCCTGAAGCAGTGACGGTCAGGACGCCGTGCTGCGCCGCGTAGCGGAACGCCTCGTCGAGCAGGTCGGAAGGCTCCGAGCCGCCCCAAGAGCAGTTGATGACGTCCGCGCCGTTGTCGACCGCATAGTGGATCGCCTCGGCGCCGTCGAAGTCCGTGCCGGAGCCCTGCACGAGGAACTTCACCGGCATGATCGTCACGTTCCAGTTCACGCCGGCGACGCCGGTCGCGTTGTTGCCCGCGGCTCCGATGATCCCGGCGACGTGGGTGCCGTGCTGGTCCCCGTCCTGCGCGTCGTACAAGCTGGCGTCGCCGTTACCGAAGTCGTAGCCGTGCACGTCGTCGACGAAGCCGTTGCGGTCGTCGTCGATGCCGTTGCCGGGGATCTCACGCGAGTTCGTCCAGACGTTCGCGCGCAGGTCCGTATGCGTCCAGTCGATCCCGGTGTCCACCACGGCGACGACGACGTTACGGCTGCCGGTCGTGCGGCTCCACGCCTTCGGCGCGGAGATGTCCGCTCCCGCGGTGCCTCCGGTCTGCCCGGTGTTGTGCAACGCCCACTGCTGCACGTACAGCGGGTCGTTCGGCGCCGGCAGCCCCTGCACGGAGTAGAAGCGCTCGAGGTGCGCCTGCCGCGTGAGACCCGCCCGGCGCAGCGCGTCGAGGAGCGTCGTGGGCGTCACCCCTGCTCGCGCGGGCGCGACGAGCGACCACCCGAGCTTGCGCGACTCGCGCACCACCTTGAATCCGAGGCGGTCCGCCGCGGCCGAGATCTGCGCCGGCTGGACGCCGGGCGCCCACTTCACCACGACCTGCCTCGGCTGTCGGGAAGCGATGGCCGACGGGATCCTCGTCGCCGCGGCAGTCGCCCCGAACGCGGGCGACGGGAGCGCGGGCAAGAGCCCGGAGGATGCGAACGCCAGCGCGATCGCGGCGTGCAGCAGACGTGTGCTGGCGGAGCGAGCATTCATGGCCTTACCCCCGTTGCCGTGATGGGACCCCTCGCTCCCACTAAACAGCATCCGGAGGCTGGCTGGCTAGGATTTCCTGTTCGGCGTCACACTCGCAGCGTGGAGGGCGACCTCGCCGAGCCATGCGCAGGGCTCACCGCTGGCGGGCGAAGCGTCGCAGCTCCCCTTCCGCGGTTGCGAAGATGCCGAGGTCGGCCGAGCGTAGCGCGAACAACCCGGTGCCGACGACGCCCGGGATCGCCGCCAGCGTGCGCTCGAGGGTGTCCGGGTACTCGAGCGGCAGCCCGAGGGTGTCCAAGACGATGCAGCCGTTGTCGGTGACGTAGCCCTCGCGGCGCCGGGGCGTCCCGCCGAGGAGCTCCAGCCTGCCGGCCACGTACGCCTCGGCCATCGGCAGGACCTCCACGGGGACCGGCCTTCCGCCAAGACGTGCCACGAGCTTGCTCTCTTCGCCGATCACGAGGAAACGCTCCGCCGCCGAGGCGATCACCTTCTCGCGCGTCATCGCGCCGCCAGCGCCTTTGATGAGCCGCAAGGACTCGTCGGCTTCATCGCAGCCGTCGACGGCTAGCCGGAGCCGGCCTCCGACGTCGGTGAGCGACAGCACGCGGAAGCACGCCGCGGTGAGCCGAGCGCACGACGCCTCGGATGCGGCGACGACACCCTCGAGCAGCGGCGGATGCGCCTCTTCGAGCACGTCGATGAAGGCGTCGACAGTGGTCCCGCTGCCGACGCCGATGACGGACAGCCCGAACACCTCGTCCAGCGCCGACTGGGCGGCCGTGCGCTTCATGTCGGATGTCGAGAGGCTCATGCCGATAGCGTACCCGAGGGCGGCATACACGGAACGTGTAAGCGCGTTCGCCAGACGCCTGGTGACTTCTTACAGGGAAGGGCGCAGCCTGTCATCGATACCCCCCGCGGATGAGCCGGCCGCCTCATGGTGACTAGGCATTCACTCGCCCATGAGCTCGAGGAGCTTGCGGACCGTGTTGCAGTTGCGGATAGTCATCTGCTGGTAGAGCGGCGTCCCGACGATCTTCGGCAACCTGCTCTTCGACGCGTTCTTTCGATCGATGCGCCTGATGACCGCGCCCGGCGTGTGCTGCACGTCCTCCATCTCGGGGTCGAAATCGAGTTGCTCGAGGATCGAGGGCCGGTCCACCTCGTCCCACAAGAAGAACACGTCGCACTTGGTCGTCTGGTCGTTGGTCCAATCGGCCGGCAGCGCCTCGACCACCGACCTGATCTCGTCCACGGTCCGCACGAGCACCCTGACTAAGAAGCCGAACCGCTCTTCGATCGTGTCCTCGAGTGCCTTGGCGATCTGCGCGTGCCCGGCGATGTCTGTTGCGAAGACGACGTTGCCGGAGTTGATGTACGTCTTCACAGATATCATGCCGGCCGCCTCGAAGACGGCCTTCAACTCCTTCATGTCGATCTTGCTGCGGCCGCCGACGTTGATGCCGCGCAGCAAAGCTACGTACACCATGGCCCCAATGTAGCGAGGGCCCGGCTCGTAGGCTAGCCCGGGGCGCCGCGTGAGCGATCCCTCCCGCCGTGATGCCTACACATGGGTCGAGCAGACCAGCCGCCGTTCACGCTATCCTCGGCTGAGACTTCAGCGGGGCGGCTGGCAGCTCATCCACTAGACTGAGCACAACCAAGAGACGGGGGGTCTCGTGATGTGGATGCTACTTCTGTATGTGGCGATCGCGGGCGCAGTCGGTGGGGTGGTGAACTCGCTCCTCACGGACAACGGCTTCCGGCTGCCCAAACCTGAGCCGGCGGGCAACACGACGATCTACCGCCCAGGCTGGATCGGGAACGTCATCGTGGGAATGGTCGCGGCAGTCGTTTCCTGGGGGCTCTACGGACCTCTTGCGTCCTACTATGTGGCTGTGGCAGGTGGGCTGAAGGCATCCGCAGCCGCAGAGTCCATCGGTATCACATTGTCCAGCCTCGTTGGTGCGATCCTCATCGGGATCGGCGGGGCCAGATGGCTGACCAGCGCCGTGGACGAGAAGCTCCTCCGTGCGGCGGGCGCGAAGGCCGCCAGAAGTCCTGAATCCGTTGAAGCGGCTGAAGCGTTCGCCTTGGGTCAACCAGTCGACGTCCTCAGGGCTGTGCAGCATCGCTAGGAAGGGGTGCCTGACTTCGAGTTTGAAGTGCAAAGCTGACGCCGCCCGCGGTTCCCGCCGTCGGTGCCATCTTGCGCCCCCCTACGTCCGCGCCGCGGGCATCGCCGCCGGCTGGTAGACCACCTCGTAGCGCTCGATCCCGGTGATCCTCGCCGAGACGGCCCCCGACGTCTGGGCCCGCAGCTGCGACGCCGACGTCTCGCTGTCCCGCATCGCCTGCTCGCTCTCCCACAGCGTGATCGACATCGTCTTCCCGCTCGCGCGGTCGGCCAGATAATACAGGCCGAGCGAGCCCGGCATCGACGCGACCTTCTCCTTCGTCTCCTCCGCGTGGCTGATGTCCTCCTCGCGCTTCTCCGCCGGCACCTCGTACCGGCTGACGCGCGCGTAGGGCATCTTGCCTGACGGCAAGGTAGCCGGCTCCACCACCACCTCGTAGCGCTCCACCGACACGACGTTCGCCGAGGTCTCCGCGATCCGCTGCTGCTTGTTGGTCTCGGCCAGGGCCTCGCTGTCGTGCATCGCCTGCTCGCTGGGCCAAAGCGAGATCGCGTTCGCGCGCCCGGTCTCCCGGTCCGTCAGGTAGTACATGCCGAGCCCCCCGGCATCGGTCACCGAGCGCGCCGTCGCGTCGTTCAGCGCGATGTCCCGGTCCATCTTGTCCAGCGGGACCTCGAGTCTAGTCACTCTCGCGTACACGTCAGCCTCCTAACCTCGACGGGTCTTGCGGAGGCTTTATGCCCGCACGGCGCACGGAACACGCGACCGTCTTCTACGCGACGGGCGGCTGTGCGCTGAGCTCCTCGCTCTGCAGCTCCTCGCCGCCGTGGACCAGCCGCTCGAGCGTCGGCTCGTACGCCTCGCGCAGCTGGGCGAGCGTGGCGTCCACCATGCCCTCGATGCGCAGCCGCTCCCCCCCGGCGGTGCCGATGACGGCGAAGGGCACGTCCGCGCGTTCGAGCAGGTCGACGAGCGCGTCGAAGCCGGCTTCCGCGCAGGTCACCACCGCGCGCCCCTGCGACTCCGAGAACAGCGCACTGGCCGCGGAGAGCTCGGCCTCCTCGAGGTGGATGTCCGCGCCGAGCCCGCCCGCCACGCAGCACTCCGCGAGCGCCACCGCCACGCCGCCTTCGGAGCAGTCGTGCGCCGAGCGGAGCAGGCCCGCGCCGATCGCCTCGACGAGCGCCGCGCCCAGCGCGCGCTCGGCCGCGAGGTCGACCGCGGGCGGCCGTCCGGCCACCTCGCCGTGCACGACCTTCACGTATTCGCTGCCGCCGAGCTCGTCGAACGTTACGCCGAGGAGCAGCACGGCGTCGCCCGCCTCCTTGAACGCTATCGTGCAGTGCCGCCCGACGTCCTCGAGCACGCCGACCATCCCGACGACGGGTGTGGGGTAGATCGCCTTGCCGAAGCTCTCGTTGTAGAAGCTGACGTTGCCCGACACGACGGGCACGTTGTAGAAGCGACACGCATCGGCCAGTCCGCGCACCGACTCGTAGAAGGTCCAGAACACCTCGGGCTTCTCCGGATTGCCGAAGTTGAGGCAGTCGGTGATGGCCGCGGGTCGCCCGCCCGCGCACGCGATGTTGCGCGCGGCCTCGGCGAACGCGATCTGCGCGCCGACGTACGGGTCGAGGTAGCAGTAGCGGCCGTTGCAGTCGGAGGACACCGCGATGGCGCGCTTCGTCTCGGCACCGCGCCCCGTGTCGGCTATCCGCAGGACTGCCGCGTCGGAGCCGGGCACGACGGCGGTGTTCAGCATCACCTGGTGGTCGTACTGCCGCCAGATCCAGCGCCGCGAGCAGATGTTGGGCGAGGCGAGCAGCGCCAGCAACGTCGTGGTGAGCGCCGGGACGCCCTCGGGGTGCGTCAGCGCCGAGGTGTCGAACGCCTGCACCTCGTCGAGGTACGCCGGCCGCTGCTTCTCGGGCTCGTAGCACGGCGCCTCGCTCGCGAGCGTGTCCGCCGGCATGTCGGCGACCACCTCGCCGTCCTGACGCACCACGAAGCGGCCGGTGTCGGTGACGGTGCCGATCACGGTGGAGCGCAAGCCCCACTTCTCGCAGATCGCCTGCGCGGCCGCGAGGTCCTCGGGAGTGACGACCGCGAGCATGCGCTCCTGCGACTCCGACACCATGAACTCCCATGGCGTCATGTTCTCCTCGCGCGCCGGGATCCTCGCGACGTCGATGTCGAGCCCCACCCCGCCGCGCGACGCCATCTCGCTCGCCGAGGACGTCAGCCCCGCCGCACCGAGGTCGCCCAGCGCGACCAGCAGCTGCGCGTCGAGCAGCTCGAGGCACGCCTCGATGAGCAGCTTCTCCTCGAACGGGTCGCCCACCTGGACGGCCGGGCGCTTCTCCTCGGCCTTCTCGTCGAACTCCTGTGAGGCGAGCGTCGAGGCGCCGCCGATGCCGTCGCGGCCGGTGGTCGAGCCGATGAGGAGCAGCTGGTTGCCGGGGCCGGCCGCGACCGCACGCGTGAGCCGCTCCTCCCGCATGAGCCCGAGCGACATCGCGTTGATGAGGCAGTTGCCCTCGTACGCCTCCTCGAAGTACACCTCGCCGCCCACGGTCGGCACGCCGAGGCAGTTGCCGTAGCCTCCGATGCCCGCCACCGCGCCCTCGAAGAGGTAGCGCTGCCTCGGCTTGTCGAGCGTCCCGAAGCGCAAGCTGTCGAGCGACGCGATCGGCCGCGCGCCCATCGTGAAGATGTCACGGATGATGCCGCCGACGCCCGTCGCCGCGCCCTGGTACGGCTCGATCGCCGAGGGGTGGTTGTGCGACTCCATCTTGAACGCGACCGCCCAGCCGTCGCCCACTCCGATGACGCCGGCGTTCTCGCCCGGGCCCTGCAGTACGAACTCCCCGTCGGTCGGGAACAGCCGCAGCGTCGTCTTGCTGTGCTTGTAGCTGCAGTGCTCGCTCCACATGAGCGAGTACATATACAGCTCCGTCGCCGACGGGATTCGGCCGAGGATGTCCACGACCTTGTGATACTCGTCGAGCGTCAGGCCGAGCTGTTCGGCGAGCTGGGGAGCGGTGTCTTCGGCGAGCGACTCTGGCATCGAGTCTCCTCAGGCGGTCGGCGCGGTTGACATCCCTATGATATGCGAACGGCACGGCGCCGGACGGGAGACGCCGGTTCCCACCGTGTGAACACTCCGTCTACCCGATCACGTCCGCTCCCGAGACGCTCCGGTGCGCCCGTGCGTCCGCGGTCACGAGGGTGGCGCCGAGCAGCTGAGCGACCGCCGGAGCGAGCGCGTCGTAGAACGCGCAGCCCAGACTCTCGCATTGCCGCGCAGCCTCGGCGACCACCTCGTCCGTCAACGGGACCACGCGGACGCCCGCATCCTTCATCTGCTCCCACGCCGCCACGACCTCTCCCGGCCCCAAGTCGCGTCGCACGACCGACAGCACTTCGTGCGCGAAGTGAACAGGCACGACGATCTCGATCTCGCCGTCGGCGCACCTGTCGAGCAGTTCGTACGCTCGATCCGACCCGGCCTCAGTGAGGAACCACTTGACCCCCACGGACGCGTCCATGACGACTACTTCGCCGGCGCTCACTCCGGGTCCCCCGGGAGCCGGCGTATCTCGCGCAGGATCTCGAGCGAGTTCCGGCCGTCGAGGCGCGGATTCCGCGCCGCCATCTCCCGCATGCCCTGGATCGCCGCCCGCACTCGCGCCTTCCGCACCTCGGCCGCACGCTCGTCGGCGTTCTTGCCGAGGTAGCTCGCCGTCGCCTCCTGAACCAGCAGGCTTCGCGACACCCCGAGACTATCGGCCTCCGCATCGAGCCTCGCCAGCAGATCCTCGGGCAAGGAAACCGTGACCTTCGCAACCACCGCACACCTCCGTTCACACCCAGTGTTCATACTCTAGTATGAACACTGGGTGTGACAGGGTCAACGGCGGGCCCATATGATGATCACGCCGGCGGCTCCTCGTCGCTCTCGCCGGCGACGAGTACGACGTCGACGTTGCGCGTCTCCCGCATGATCCGATTGACGACGGAGCCGCGCAGGATCTCCTCGACGCGGCTACGCCGCGACTGCCCCATCACGATGAACGTGATCTGGTGCTGCCGGGCGAATTCGATCAGGCCGGTGCCGACGTCGTCGTCGCCGACCTCGATGAAGTTGCCCGCGAGCTGCTCGGTCAGCCCGCGCAGCGCGTCGATCGCGCCCTGTTCGCCGGCGCTCAGCAGCACCGCCGCCGGCTTGACGTTGACTACCCACATCTCCGCGTCGAGCCGACGCGCGAGCTGGTAACCGCGGCGTATCAACCGTGCGCCGGCGGTGTTCGCCTTCACCGCGACGAGGACCTTGTCCGCGGCGCCCCACGTCTTGTCGACGTCGTGGGTCGCGATGAACTGCTCGAGGTCCTCGTCGACCTCCTCGGCCGTCTTGCGCAGGGCGAGCTCGCGGAGCGCCACGAGGTTGCCTCGGCGGAAGAAGTTGGTGAGCGCCTGGTCGACCTTCTCCGGCGCATAGATCGCGCCACGGCGGAGGCGGTTGATGAGCGCGTCGGGCGGGAGGTCGACGAGTTCGACCTCGTCGGCCTCGTCGAGCACGCGGTCGGGCAACGTCTCGCGGACGCGCACGCCAGTGATCCGCGCGACGATGTCGTTGAGGCTCTCGAAGTGCTGGACGTTGACCGTGGAGAGCACGTTGATACCGGCGTTGAGCAGCTCCTCGACCGACTGCCACCGCTTCTCGTGGCGCGTGCCGGGCACGTTCGAGTGCGCGAGCTCGTCGACGAGGACGGTCGCCGGATGCCGAGCGAGCACCGTGTCGGTGTCGAGCTCTGTGAACTGGCAGCCCTGGTAGTCGATGCGCTTCGGCGGGATCTGCTCGAGACCCTCCGTCAGCGCCTGGGTGTCGGGACGCAGGTGCGGCTCGACGTACCCGATGACGATGTCCTCGCCGCGCGACGCACGCCGGCGCGCCTCGGAGAGCATGTCGTACGTCTTCCCGACCCCGGCGGCATAGCCGAGGAAGATCTTGTGGCATCCCCGCTTCCGGGGCTCCTCGCCGGGTTCGGCCATCCCTCTCCGCCCTTCGTCTCTCAGCAGCGTACCGCCGAAGCGTACCGCTGCAACGCGACGAGCGCCCAGATGGCCTCGACCACCCCGAACGGCCAGGCGCCGGACAGGAAGCCGTACGCGCTCGAGAGCACGCAGCCGAACGCGAACGCTAGGATGAACCCGCGGCCTCGCCGCTCGAGGGCGTACATCGCCATCATGAAGCTGACGGCGATGACGCCGAAGACCGTGACGGCGTTCACTTCAGCCCGTCGAGCGCGAGGTTGAGTTCGAGCACGTTCACCCTCGGCGCCCCGAGGAACCCGAGCTGCCGTCCCGTCAAGTGCTGGTGGACCAGGCCGCGCACCTTCGCCTCCTTGAGCCCGCGTGCCTTCGCGACCCGCGCGACTTGCAGGTACGCCGCGTCGGGCGAGATGTCGGGGTCGAGCCCGCTGCCGGACGCCGTGACGAGGTCGACCGGCACCGTGCCGTGCTGGGCGCCGTCGGCCCGCTCCACCTCGGCCACGCGGATGGTGACCGTCTCGATGAGCGAGCGGTTCGTCGGGCCGAGGTTGCTCGCCGCGGACGCCATCGCGTCGTACCCGGTGCCCGCAGCCGAGGGCCGGCCGTGAAAGTAGCGGTCGGACGTGAACGACTGGCCGATGAGCCGCGAACCCACCACCGAGCCGCCGCTCGTGACCATGCTGCCGCCCGCCTGGGCGCGGAACGCCACCGCGCCGACGGCCCAGACCGCGAGCGGGTAGATGACGCCGACCAGCACGATCGTGACGACGATCAGCCGGATCGAGGTGAAGAACGCACGCCAGAATGCGGTGTTCATGCCGTTCCCCTAACCGAGGTGCGACGCGACGAGGATGACGTCGATGAGCTTGATGGCGATGAAGGGCAGCACGATCCCTCCGAGGCCGTAGATGAGCAGGTTCCGGCGCAGCAGCGCCGCAGCGCCGACCGGCCGGTACTTCACGCCGCGCAACGCGAGCGGGATGAGCGCCACGATGATGAGCGCGTTGAAGATGACGGCCGAGAGGATCGCGCTGTTGGGCGAGTGCAGGCCCATTATGTTGAGCCGCCCGAGCACCGGGTAGGTCGTCATGAAGATCGCAGGGATGATGGCGAAGTACTTCGAGACGTCGTTCGCGATCGAGAACGTCGTGAGCGACCCGCGCGTCATGAGCAGCTGCTTGCCGATCGCGACGATCTCGATGAGCTTCGTCGGGTCCGAGTCCAGGTCGACCATGTTGCCGGCTTCCTTCGCCGCGCTGGTCCCCGTGTTCATCGCCACTCCCACGTCGGCTTGGGCTAGCGCCGGCGCGTCGTTCGTGCCGTCGCCCGTCATCGCCACGAGCTTGCCGCTGCCCTGCTCCTTGCGGATGAGCTCCATCTTCGTCTCCGGCGTCGCCTGCGCGAGGAAGTCGTCGACGCCCGCCTCCTTGGCGATGACCGAGGCGGTGATGGGGTTGTCGCCGGTGATCATGACGGTGCGGATACCCATCGCGCGCAGCTGCTCGAAGCGCTCGCGGATGCCGCCCTTCACGATGTCCTTCAGGTAGACGACGCCCAGCACGTCCTTGTTCCGGGAGACCACGAGCGGCGTGCCGCCCTGCTCGGAGACGTGCCGGACGAGCTCCTCGAGCTGCGGCGGCACCGCGCCGCCGAGCGATTCCACCCACGCCGCGACCGCGTCGCCCGCCCCCTTGCGGATCTGCTGCCCGTCGAGGTCGATCCCGCTCATGCGCGTCTGTGCCGTGAACGGCACGAAGTGCGTGCGCTCCGGCTCGAGGTGCCGCTCCCGGATGCCGAAGTGCTTCGCCAGTACCACGATCGAGCGGCCCTCCGGCGTCTCGTCGGAGAGCGATGCGAGCTGCGCCGCGTCGGCCAGCTCGAGCCCGCTGACGTCGCCGACCGGCAGGAACTGCGCGGCCTGGCGGTTGCCGAACGTGATGGTGCCCGTCTTGTCGAGCAGCAGCGTGTCGACGTCGCCCGCCGCCTCGACGGCCCGGCCGGACATCGCGAGCACATTGCGTTGCACGAGGCGGTCCATCCCCGCGATGCCGATGGCGGAAAGCAGCCCGCCGATAGTCGTCGGGATGAGGCAGACCAGCAGCGCGATGAGCACGCTGACCGAGACCGCGCCGCCGGAGTAGACGGCGAACGTCTTCAACGTCATCACGACGAGCAGGAAGATGATCGTCAGCACGATGAGCAGGATGTCGAGGGCGATCTCGTTCGGCGTCTTCTGACGCGCCGCGCCTTCCACCAAGCCGATCATGCGGTCGAGGAACGTCTCGCCGGGGTCGGACGTGATGCGCAAGACTATGCGGTCGGACAGCACCTTGGTGCCGCCGGTGACCGCGCTGCGGTCGCCGCCGCTCTCGCGGATGACGGGCGCCGACTCGCCGGTGATGGCGGACTCGTCGACCGAGGCGATGCCCTCGATGACGTCGCCGTCGCCGGGGATGATCTCGCCGGCCACGACCTCGACGACGTCGCCGCGCCGCAGCTCGTTACCCGGCACCTCCTCGGTCGTGCCGTCGGGGAGCAGCTTGCACGCGACCGTCTCCGTCTTCATGCTGCGCAGCGCGTCGGCCTGCGCCTTGCCGCGGCCCTCGGCCATCGCCTCGGCGAAGTTCGCGAACAGCACCGTGAACCACAGCCACAGCGCGATTGCGAGGAAGAAGCCGAAGTCCGTTGCCCGCGCAAAGCCCGCCGCCGCCGCGTAGACCGTCGTCACGGCACTGCCGATCTCCACAACGAACATGACGGGGTTGCGATACAGCGTGCGCGGGTCGAGCTTGCGCAGCGCGTCCAGTGAGGCGCGCGTGATGAGCGTGGTGTCCGAGGCGACGCCGCGCCGCTTGCGCCCGCCGTGCTCGGTGGTCTCGACCGCGTCGGTGAGGTTGCTCTGGTTCTCTGCCATCGTCGTCTCCTAGAACAGCCGGCCGGCTTGCATGAGCAACTGCTCGAGGATCGGGCCGAGCGCGTACACCGGGAAGAACGTCAGCGCGCCCACGATCACGATCACTCCGATGAGCAGGCCGACGAACAGCGGGCCTGTCGTCGGGAAGGTGCCGGACGAGGGAGGCGCGATCTTCTTCATCGACATCGAGCCCGCGACGCCGAGCACCGGCACGATGAACAGGAACCGGCCGACAAGCATCAGGACGCCGAGCACGACCTCCCAGAACGGCAGCGCCGCGTTGAGGCCGCCGAACGCGGACCCGTTGTTGCCCACGGCCGAGGTAGCCGCGTACAGCAGCTCTGTCAGTCCGTGCGGGCCGGCGTTGAGGATCCCGGCGAGCGCCGACGGGCTCACAGCAGCGATGCCCGCGGGGATGAGGATGCCCGCCTCGAGCGCCAGCACGGCCAGCATGACGAGCTTCATGTCGGTCGGCCCGATCTTCTTGCCGAGGTACTCGGGCGTCCGTCCGACCATCAGGCCCGCTATGAACACCGCGATGATCGCGAAGACGAGCATGCCGTACAGGCCGGACCCCACCCCGCCGAAGACGATCTCTCCGAGCGCGATGTTGAGCATCGTCATCCCGCCCGCGAGGGGCGTCATGCTGTCGTGGCTCGACGTGACCGCGCCGCAGGAGGCCGCCGTCGTCGCATTCTCGAACAGCGACATGCCCGCCATGCCGAAGCGGACCTCCTTGCCCTCCATGTTGCCGCCGTCGCTGCCAGCGGTGAGCGTCTGGTTGGCGCCAGCCCTCGTGAGGTTCGGGTTGCCGCTGCGCTCGAAGCCGTAGACCACCGCGACGCCGACGACGAACAGCACCACCATCGCGGCGAGCAGGACCCATCCCTGGCGGGGGTCATTCGCGAACTTGCCCACCATGTACGCCAGGCCGCCGGAGATGACGAGGATGCTCAGGGTCTCCACGAAGTTCGAGAAGGGCGTCGGGTTCTCGAACGGGTGCGCCGAGTTCGCGTTGAAGAAGCCACCGCCGTTCGTTCCCAGCTCCTTGATCGCCTCCTGGGAGGCGACCGGCCCCATCGCGATCGTCTGCCGCCCGCCCTCCAGCGTCTTCACCAGCACCGGCCCGCCGAAGCTCTGGACGACGCCTTGCGAGAGCAGGACGAGCGAGACCGCGAGCGACACCGGCAGCAGCACGTACACGACCGCCCGCGTGACGTCGACCCAGAAGTTGCCGATCCCCTTCTGGCCGAGGCGGGTCAGGCCTCGGACGAACGCCACGGCGATGGCCATGCCCACCGCAGCCGAGATGAAGTTCTGCCAGGCCAGCCCCATCATCTGCGACAGGTAGCTGACGCCGGTCTCTCCCGCGTACGCCTGCCAGTCGGTGTTCGTCACGAACGAGACCGCCGTGTTGAAGGCGAGCAGGCTCGGCATGCTCGGCACGTGCGCGGGATTGAGCGGGAGCACGCCCTGCAGCCGCAGCAGCAGGAAGAGCACGATGAAGCACCCGCCGCTGAACATCAGCATCGCGAGCGCGTAGGCGACCCAGGTCATCTCGCCCGACGGATCTATCCCGGTGAGCCGGTAGACCAGGCGCTCGACCGGGCCGAGCACGGGGTGAAGGAACGTGCGCTTCCCCGTGAACACGTGGTAGAGGAACGTCCCGACCGGCTTGGCCAGGGCCACGATCAGCACGAGGAACACGCCGATCTGGATGAGGTCCGGAAGCGGCATCTCGCTGCGCCTCCTAGAGTCGCTCGGGGTTGATGAGGGCCCATAGCAGGTACACGAGGACCGCGACCGCGAGCAGGCCGACGACGACGTCTTGCGCGCTCATCGGCCCGTCACCATCCTGTCCGCGAGGTACACGTACAAGGCGGCAAGCCCCATGAACGCGGTGACGCCGAGGACGATGAGGACGTCCACGAGGAAACCCATCGCTGCTCCCTTCGAGAAACGGCAACGAGACTGAAGTATGCGCTTCCAGCCGTGTATCTTCCGTTGTCGACGGGGCGCTACCTGTGAAGACACTGTGAAAAAGGCGGAAAGCGGCCGAGGCGGGACCGTCAGTTGCTCGTGGACGGCTCCGCTTCGGCGAGGCGGAAGCCCACGCCGGGCTCGGTGAGGATGTAGCGCGGAAAGTCGCCGCGCGGCTCGATCTTCTGGCGCAGGTGCATCACGTGGACCCGCAGCGACCGCGTGTCCTCCACGGCGTCGGGACCCCAGACCGCCTGGATGAGCGCGCGCGACGTGACGACGCGCCCGGGGTTGCGCGCGAGCACCGCGAGGATGTCGAACTCCATCGGCGTCAGCCTCACCGGCTGTCCGTCGAGGGTGACGGTCCGCCGCGGGATGTCGACGCAGAGGCCGCCGACGCGCACCTCGGCGAGGGGCGGCTCTTCGTTTCGTCCGCGCCGCAGCAGCGCGCGGAGGCGCGCGAGCAGCTCCCCGGCCGCGAACGGCTTGGTGATGTAGTCGTCGGCGCCCATGTCGAGAGCGGCGATCTTGTCCGCCTCGCCCTCGTGGACCGACAGGATGAGGATCGGCCCGTCGTACCACTCGCGCAGCCGGCGGCACGCTTCGAGCCCGCTCATCCTCGGCAGGGTGAGGTCGAGGATGACGACGTCGGGCGCGTGCTCGGCCGCCGTCTCGAGCCCCTCCTCGGCCGAGGCGGCGAGGTCGATGTCGTCGTAGGCATCCTCGAGCACCGACGCCAGTGCCTCGCGGATCTGCGGTTCGTCGTCGACGACTAGCACGCGCACGTGTCGATCACTCGCGGTCACTTCTGCGTCTCCTCGGCTGCGGGGAGCACGATGACGAACCGCGCGCCCTGCGGCTTCGCGTCCTCCACGCGCATAGTACCCCCGTGAATGCGCACGATCTCCGCGGCTATCGTCAGGCCGAGGCCGGAACCGTGCGGCGCGCGCGCCGCCGAGGAGCCGCGGAAGAACTTCTCGAAGACGTGCGGCTTCTCCGTGTCCGGCACGCCCGGCCCGCGGTCTTCCACCGCGATCTCGACCTCGCCTCCCGGAGTCTCGGCGAGCGTCACGGTGATCGGCGTGTCCGGCGGCGTGTACGCGAACGCGTTCTCGATGAGGTTCGCCAGCGCACGGGCCAGCTGCGCACCATCGACGAGCACCTCGGGAACGATGTCCGCCGCTTCGAAGCGGACGTGGTCGCGGAGGTCCGCCGGCTCGCGCGCGAGAACGGTGCCGAGGATCTCGCGCACGTCGAACGGCTCCAGGCGCTGCTCCCACGACGCCGATTCCAGCCGGGACACGTCGAGCAGGTCGCGGATGGACGCGTCGAGCCGGCCGAGGTCCTGTACCACCGCGGCGAGCTGGGTGCGAACGCGCCCCTCGTCGGCTGCGGTGCGGCCCTGCAGCAGCCCGGTAACGCGCGCCGTAGCCGCCGCCAGCGGCGTCTTCAGCTCGTGCGAGACCGACGCCACGAGCGTGCTCTTCAGCCGCTCGGCCTCGGTGACGGCTTTCGCATGCGAGGCCACGTCCTCGAGCCGCAGGCGCTCGAGGCACGCCGCGGAGAGGTTCGCGAGCGCGGCGAGGATGCGGGCCTCGGCAGGCGTGACGGCGCCGGGATGCGACGGGACGGCGACGAGCACGCCCTCAAGAACCTCTGTCGTCTGGAGCGGCAGGTAGGCCCCCCGCGCCGTGGAGCCCGGGACAGCGACGGCAGCCGCGACGGCCACCGGCCGTTGGTCGAGCGGCACGGCCTCGGGTGGCAGGCCGATCGCCTTGCCCTCGCGCAGCACCCATGTGACGAGATCGCTCTCGTCGGGCTCGCACTCGGGAGGGCCGTCGCCTGCGAGGAGGAGCGGCGAGGACCCGCACCCGGTGTACAGCGCCGCGCGTGCCGCGTCGAGCACGTCGCGCACCTGGCCGACGACGAACGCGGCAAGCGCCTCGGGAGAGTCCTCGGAGACGGCGCGGAACGACGCGCGGTTGAGGAGTTCGAGTTCGCGCCGGCGAGCCACGGCCGCCTCCTGCCGCTGGCGGAGCCGGTCGGTCTGCCGCGCAGTGGTGAGCGCGACGCCGAGGAAGACGGCGAGCGCGACCCACTCCGCGAGGGTCGAGACGGTGAAGGTGTAGTACGGCGGCACGAACAGGAAGTCGAGCGTGAGGAACGCGGCCACCGCGGCGACGGCCGACACGCGGACGTCGGTGAGGCGGGCGACCGCCACGACGGCGGGGACGAACAGCAGCATGAACGTCGTTGACGGCGCCAGACCGCGGGCCGGGAGGAGCACGACCCCGAGTGCTACGATCGCGGCGACCGCCAACAGATAGCGTCGCGACTCCGCAAGCACCGTCTTCGCGTCCATGCCGCCTCCCCTCGCTACCGCTGCGACGACTCCTCGCCGGCTTGCGGAGCGCGCTCGTGGTGGCGCGGGAACACCACCACGAGCAGATACGCGACCTGGAGCATCGCGACGAAGAACAGGTAGAGAGCGGTGGCGCCGGCGAGCGCGTCCGCTCGGGTGAGCCACGACAGCCCGATCAGCACGAGCAGCAGCATCTGCGGGCCGGCCCACATCCAGCGGCGCGCGCCGTTGCCTCCGAAGTGCGACGCCGGCCGGCGAAGCGCATCGACGACGATCGCGACCGCTCCGGCGACCACCAAGTAGCCCAGCACTCGCAGCGCGACGAACACCGGGCCGCCGAGAGGGACCTGCGGGTGCGAGACGTTCCCGGCGTTCGTCGCGGTGATCGAGGGGGACGCCACGTCAGCCGGCCACCTCCGCCACCCGCTTCGCCACCGCGCGGAAGAACGCCTGCCCGTCCACGCCGCCGGAGAGCGGGTCGACCACGCGCTCCGGGTGCGGCATCAGGCCGAAGACGTTGCCGCGCTCGTTGCAGATCCCGGCGATCGAGTCGAGCGCGCCGTTGGGCGCGGACTCGGGCCTCACCTTCCCGTCGGGCTCGCAGTAGCGCAGCACGACCTGACCGTTGGCCTTCAGGCGCTCCAGGGTCTCGGCATCGCAGATGAAGTTGCCCTCGTTGTGGTTGATGGGGATGGTGACGACCTCGCCCGCGGGCAGGTCGACCCACTCGCACACGCTCTTCTCGACGCGCAGTCGGACCGGCTCGCAGATGAACTTCAGCCCGACGTTGCGGAGCAGCGCGCCCGGCAGCAGGTGCGCCTCGGCGAGGATCTGGAAGCCGTTGCAGATGCCGATGACCGGCCGCCCCGCCTCGGCGTATCGCACGACCTCGGCCATCACCGGCGAGAAGCGCGCGACGGCGCCGCAGCGGATGTAGTCGCCGTAGGAGAAGCCGCCGGGCAGCACGACCGCGTCGAAGCCGGAGAGATCCGTGTCGCCGTGCCAGACGTATCCCGCCTCGTAGCCGAGGTAGCGCACCGCGTGCACGACGTCCTGCTCGCAGTTGCTGCCTGGGAAGATGACGACGCCGAAGCGCAACTCACGCCTCCTTCGCGACGATGCGGAAGTCCTCGATCACCGGGTTCGCGAGCAGCTTGCCGCACATCTCGGCGACGCGCTCCTCGGAAGTGCCGTCCGCCACGTCGAGCCGGATGTACTTGCCGATGGACACGCCCTCGACCTCGGTGTAGCCGAGGTTCGCGAGCGCCCGCTCGGCCGTCGCCCCCGGTGGGTCGAAGATGCCCTTCTTGTACGTCACGAAGACCTCGTACCGCGCCACGCGCGTCTCCCTCCCGCGGCGGTCCCCCGCCGCCCCGCTACTTCTTCTTGCTCTTGTCCGCGGCCTTGGCGTCCGCGGTCGCCTGCGCCCGCAGCTTCCGGATTATGCGCAGGTCGACGTAGAACGCCCCGCCGAGGCAGATCAGGTAGATGACGATCAGCGCCATCGCAAGCGGCCGGTTCGTCTTCACGAACGGCACGAACGCCGCGATCAGCGCCGTGGCGAACGCAACGGCGATCAGGACCGCCCAGACGCGGCGCCACTTCTTCATCTCCGGAGTGGACGGCCCGCCCCGCAGCGCCTCGCGGAAGCTCGGCCTCTCGCCCTTCTTCTTCGCCGGAGCCGGCGCCTGACCGCCCGCCTCGCGCTTCGGCTTCGCTGCCGAGGCGCTGCGCCGCGTCTTGCCCGCGGGCCCGGTGTTCTTCTGGTATCTCGCGTTCATCGGGCTGCGGCGGGCCATCGCTCACGCGCCTTCCGGCTCGAACGTGCGGCCCGTGATGAGCTCGTACGCCTGGATGTACTTGCGCGACGTCTTCTCGATGACGTCCGGCGGCAGAGCCGGCGCGGGCGGCTTCTTGTCCCAGCCGGACTCCTCCAGCCAGTCGCGCACGAACTGCTTGTCGAAGCTGGGCTGGCTGCGGCCGGGCGCGTAGGGATCCGCGGGCCAGAATCGCGAGCTGTCAGGTGTCAGCACCTCGTCCACCAGCGTCACCACGCCGTCGATAAGACCGAACTCGAACTTCGTGTCGGCGATGATGATGCCCCGCTTCGCCGCGTGGTCTCGCGCGGCGGCGTAGACGGCGCACGCCTTTTCGACCAGCTCGCCCCCCAGCTCCTCGCCCACGATCTCGTACATCCGCCGCACGGGGATGTTCTCGTCGTGCGTCCCCAGCTCCGCCTTCGTCGACGGGGTGAAGATCGGCTGCGGCAGACGCGCCGACTCCACGAGCCCCGGCGGCAACGGCTGGCCGCACACCGTCCCCGCGCGCCTGTACTCCGCCCAGCCGCTCCCGGCGAGGTACCCGCGCACGATGCACTCCACCGGGAAGACCCGCGCCTTCTTCACCAGCATCGACCGGCCGCGCAGGTACTCCGCGTGCGGCGCGAACTCGGCGGGCAGGTCGGACACCTCGGCCGAGATGAGATGGTTGGGCACGATGCCGCGGAGCAGGTCGAACCAGTAGAGCGAGAGCTTCGTGAGCACCTCGCCCTTGTGCGGGATGGCGTCGGGCAGGACTACGTCGAAGGCGGAGAGGCGGTCCGTCGCGACGATGAGGAGCTCGTCGCCGAGGTCGAACAGGTCGCGGACCTTACCTTGCGAGGTTGGTGACAGCGGGGGCGCGTCCGGCACGCGGGAGTCCTTTCGAACGAGCTCGATCAGGGACGCCGGCGCGGGGACTTCGGAGTGGTGCGGGAACGCTCGGCGGGTCGTCCCGATTGTACCGAAGCCCGAGGGGAGGCGTAAGGCGGCTACCCGCCGTAGATGGGCCGGAAGAGCGGAGCGAACAACCCGAACGCGATCCATAAGCCCTGCATCAGGTGCGGCACGACGAGGGTGGCCAGCGTGATGCCCGTGATCCGGTGGATCCGGTAGTGATTCCGGCCGAGTTTGATCCAGCGCAGACCGGTGGTAAGCTGCCACGCCACCAGAGCGGCGAGCACGAGCCCGCCGATCGCCTGAGCCGTGATGGGATTGAGAGCCACGTGTCCTACACCCTTTCTGGGACGTCCTGCCAGATAGGTACCCGCTGGAGGCATCATCCCATAGCCTGCCGCGGTGACGGAGCTCGGGAGCGGTATCATCCCCGCATGGAACCTAGCCGAAGCCGCATGCTCCGCACAGCCGCCGTCGTCTTCGTCGTGCTCGTCGTCGCGGCCGCGCTCGCGCACGGCTACGCGTGGGCGCAGTGGCGCGCGAGCTTCGGACGCGGCGGGTACGAGCAACGCCTCGCCGAGGCGCGGCGGGCGTCGGCGGTCGAGCCGTGGAACGCGGAGCTCCGTGCGCGCCCCGACTGGGTGCGAGGCGACGAGTACTCGCGGCGGAACCA
Organism: Coriobacteriia bacterium; assembly: GCA_036504755.1. Lineage (GTDB taxonomy): Bacteria > Actinomycetota > Coriobacteriia > Anaerosomatales > JAJZPX01 > JAJZPX01. Next base: position 143,772 of record DASXUP010000004.1, on the reverse strand, counting down.
GCCCGGGAACGCCTACTACTACCTGCACCGCGCCGCCGACGTCTACAACGGCGACCCGCGGCTGCGGAAGCGGCTGCGGGAGGCGTACGACGCCTGGTACCTCGCCACCACGTGGAAGGCGCACGTGCAGCACGCGCGCGAGCAGACCGGGGGCGTGCTGCTCGAGAAGGACCACATACCTTAAGCGCGCGCCGCGGCCCGGGTACACACTCTCTGGAAAGAGGTGGGTATGCGCGTCGCCGCCGCTCTCGCGATCGGGTACGTCCTCGGATCCGTCCTGCCGGCCTATCTGATAGGGCGCGCCCGCGGAGTCGACCTGCGCATGGTCGGCTCGGGGAACCCCGGCACGACGAACGCATATCACGTCCTCGGCCCGATACCGGCGATCGTCACGGGCACCTACGACGTCCTCAAGGGGATCGTCGCGATGGCCGTAGCATGGCGGCTCGGCGTGCCGGAGCCGGTCGTCTACGCGGCCGGGCTCGCCGCGTGGGCGGGACATCACTACCCGTTCTACCTCGGCTATCATGGCGCCGAAGGGGCGGCGACGACCGCCGGGCTGCTGCTCGCCGCGGCCGTCATCGCTCTGGCGCGGTCCTGGCTAGGCTGGACCGACTTCGTCATCGTCGCGCTGGCGATGCTGGTACTGCTCGCGGTCTTCCGCAGCTGGCCTCTCGCCGGGATCGGCGGGCTCACGGTCGCCTACGCGCTCGTCCTCTGCCACAGCCCCTCGCTCGCCTTCGACGTGTTCGTCGGCGCCGCGACCGCCCATCAGCTCGTCCACAACATCCACGACGTGCGGAGGAGGGGCTTGCCGAAGACGCATTTCCCGACGGCACGGAACGTGCGTACACTCCGCTCACCATGAGGATCCATCGCATCGAAGGCCGCCTGGCCTCCGCCTACCTGCTCGAGGGCGAGCGCCTCTTCCTCGTCGACACCGGCTTCGTCGGTCACTCGCGCAAGGTGCTGCGCGCGATCCGCGACCTCGGCAGGCGGGCGCTCGAGCTCGAGCTCGTCGTGGTGACGCACGCGCACGCCGACCACTTCGGCGCCCTGTCCGAGCTCGGCGAGCACGCCGAGTTCGATGTGGGATGCCACTCGCTGAGCGCGTCCGCCCTCGCGGCGGGCACTGCCGAGGTGTCGCCGGGGCTGACGCCGTGGGCGAGGGCGTACGAGCGGCTTGCGCGGGTGTCGCTGCCGCTCCTCGGATTGCGCGGCGCTGTCGCCACGGTCGACCTGTCCGACGGCTTGCGACTGCACGACCGCGGACTACCGGGCAGCATCCTTCATACGCCGGGCCACACGACAGGCTGCATCTCGCTGCTGCTGGACGACGGGAGCGCCTTCGTGGGCGACCTCATCACGGGCCCACAGGGCTGCGTCCGCCTTCCTGCCCCGACGACGATGGCGGCCGACATCGGCCGCACGTTCGCGGGCTGGCGCCGGCTCTTGGCAGCCGGCGCGCGACGCTTCTTCCCCGCGCACGGCGACCCCTTCTCGGCCGAGGAGCTGCGTGACGGGATGGGCGAGCTCGGGATCCCGCGCGAGATGGGCTAGCAGCGCCCGTTGCCCTCGAGTACCCGCTTGAGCCTCGAAAGGTTCTGCCGCGCGCGCGCCCGAAGCAGGCGTTGCGCGATGAAGTCCCCGATCGCGAGCGGCCCCCGGTTGTCGATCCCGGTGGCGACGTCGAGGCGCGTGACGTCGGGCGATTCGGCCGTCAGCTCGTAGCGCTGCGTCGCCACGATGTCCTCGGAGACGCCCTCGGCGATGAGCAATCGCGGCGGTTCGCTCAGCTTCACCTCGAACTCCGAGGTGACCGAGAAGCCGGGGAAGTGCACGGACTCCTCGTACCGGTCGTTGCACAGCTTCCACACCGACACGACCTCGCTGCGCCATTCGCGGTCGTGCTCGAAGTCGGCAAGGTAGCGGAAGACGTCGTCGATCGGCCGGTTGATACGGGTCGAGCCCCTGACGGTGAACATGCGGGCTACTTCACCCGCCGTGACTCATGTTTGCCCTCGCACACTTCTGCAGCTCCGTATCCGCGCGTGTCCGCACGATTCTAGCGCGCGCGGGCGCGGAAACAACGGTCACAGTCACAATAGCCGCGGAGCCGTCAATCCTCTTCGATCCGCGGTCCCGGGGCGCCGAGGTTCTCCCCCACCCGGCGCAGCATGAACGCGAGGTTCTCCATCTCCTCGCGAGTCAGACCGGAGGTCGCCTTCGTCATGATGGACTGGGAGATCGTCAGGAGCGGCTCGATGATGCGCACCCCTGCTGCCGAGAGCCGCCAGCCATGACCCCAGACACTCTCGACGAGGCCGCGAGTGACGAGGCCGTCGACCACGTCCTGAAGCTGGCCTCGGCCCATCTCCACGCGCTCGAGCACCGAGTCGGGCGTCGAGAATGGCTCACCGCCGCGGACGTCCACGGATATGTGGCGCAACGCCGCCCACTCCTGGGCGCTGAGTCCAAGCTCACCGGAGTGGCGTGCGATGTCGCGCTGGAGCGTGCTCACGATCAGGTCGAGCAGCTCGCCGATCTCCCGTTCCCGATCCCGCATCCCCGAACCCCTTTCGAACTCATCGTAGGCTCCTTGTGGGACTTCCTTCCAGCCGCACCTGCCGGACGGCAGCGCCGGATTCCGGGTAGAAGCACTGAGAGGAACTGGAAGGAGGGCCACGAGGATCTAGCGGGGAGGTGAGGACATGAGCGAGCAGCGGGTGGGACATGTGACGCACTGGTACGGGAGTCTCGGGGTGGCAGGCATCCACGTCGACGAAGGGACGCTGCGCGTCGGCGACAGGATCCACATCCTCGGCCACACGAGCGACATCGAGCAGCAGGTGGGGTCGATGGAGCTGGACCACCATCACATCGAAGAGGCGCACGCGGGAGAGGACATCGGCATCAAGGTCGGGGAGCACGTGCGCGACCACGACGCCGTGTACCGGGTCGAGCCGTAGGCTCTAACGCGCGGGCGGCGGGGAGAGCGGCAGGCGCACCTCGAAGGTGGTCCCCGTTTCGCTCGTGTCCGCGACGCGTATCTCGCCGCCGTGCGCCCGCGCGATGGCGCGGCAGACCGCCAGACCGAGGCCGGTGCCCCCGTCGGACCGGCTGCGCCCTTCGTCGAGCCGCACGAAGCGCTCGAAGACGCGCTCGCGGTCCGCCTCGGCGATGCCGGTCCCGTCGTCTGAGACTGTGAGGACCGCCTCGTCTCCCTCGGCACGGGTGGAGACGCGCACGCGGCTGCCGGCGTGCCTCGCCGCGTTCTCCAGCAGGTTGCGCGTCAGCTGCGCCAACCTCGCCCGGTCCGCGCGGATTCGAACGGGGCGGAGGCCTGCCAGGTCGAACGCGCAGTCGGTGGTCGATCGCAGCACCGCCAGCTCGGCGATCACGACATCGTCGAGGTCCACGTCCGTCACTCGCAGCCCCACCGCGTTCTCGTCCGCACACGCGAGCGTCACAAGGTCGGTCACGAGGGCGGCCAGACGTTCGTCCTCGGCCCGGAGGTCCCCGAGCAGGACGCGGCGGTCGACACGCTCGCCGTCGCTCTCCGCCACGTCGAGCATCATCCCGATCGCGGCGACGGGGCTCTTGAGCTCGTGAGACGCGTCGGCCACGAACTGGCGCTGGCGCACGGCCGCGGACTCGAGGCGGTCGAGCATCCCGTTCATCGTCTGCGCAAGGTGCGCGACCTCGTCGCCCGTGTCCGGGACGGGAAGGCGCTTCTCGAGCGCGGCAGCCGAGATCGTCTCGGCCTCGGTCGTGATCGCTTCGATCGGGAGGAGCGCCCTGCCCGTCAGCGCCCACACCGTCGCGCCGATCACGAGCATCACGAGCGGCAGCCCTGCTCCGAGCAGCGGCGTGAGCACCCCGGCGAGTTGCTCGACAGGAGCGAGCGACGCGGCCACGATCACCGTCATTCGCCCCGTCTTCGCGTCCGTCCCACGAACCGCGACGACGAACCGCGACGTGGACGGATCGCCATCCTCGCCGCCGGACTCGTCGGCGCCGCCCTGAAGTCGCGGCGCCGTGAACGTCCGCGGCGTCGCATCTGCCGAGGACAGCGGGACGAGCGGTCCTTGCCCCTCGATCGATGCGCTCGACGCCACAACGCGTCCCCCACCATCGACGACCTGCACCAGCAGCGATTCGTCCCTGCCGGAGATGGGCGACGGAAGGTGGTTCGTCTTCACGAGCGTGGCCACGTCCTCGGCGCGCATGCTCGCCGCCGAGGTGATCTGCGACGTCAGGCTCGCGCGAGCGGCGCCGACGAGGGCGACGGCGGCGACGGCCAGCGAGACGGTCACGACCGCCACGGCGGCGAGCGTGGTGCGCATCCGGACGCCGCGGGGCGCGAAGGGAGCGCGGGCCCTAGCGTTCATCGGAGATCAGCCGGTAGCCGGCACCTCTCACCGTCAGAAGCGTCTTCAGCCCGAACGGCGCGTCGAGCTTCCTGCGCAGGTAGCCGACGTAGACCTCGACCACATTGGGGTCGCCTTCGAAGCCCCAGTCCCAGACGTGCGAGATGATCTCATCCTTCGGCAGGACGATGCCCGGGTGACGCATGAAGTACTCGAGCAGCGCGTACTCGCGGGGGGTCAGCTCGACCTCCGTGCCGGCTCGGCAGACGACATGTGTGGAGGGGTCCATGGTGAGGCTGCCGACCGAGAGCACCGCCGGACGTTCGGGCGCGGCCCTGCGCAGGAGTGCGCGTATGTGTGCGAGCAGCACGACGAACGAGAACGGCTTCGTGAGGAAGTCGTCGGCGCCCGTGTCCAGCGCCTCCGCCTCGTCGTACTCCCCGGTCTTCGCCGTCAGCATGAGGATCGGGACCCAGTTCTCCGCCTCACGCAGGCCCTCACAGACCTTGTAGCCGTTGAGACCGGGCAGCATGATATCGAGCACGACGATGTCGTACGGCTGCTCGGACGCCATCCACAGCCCGTCCGTGCCGTCGTTCGCGACGTCGACCGCGAAGCCCTCGGACTCGAGGCCCCGCTGTATGTATGACGCGAGCCGGAGCTCGTCTTCGACCACAAGTACGCGCATGTCCAGCTCCTTCGCCGTGCCGCGACGAGCGCGTCGCAGGCATGGTGCGCGCGCCAGCCGAGAATAGTCTGAGCGCGTTCTCGATGCGAGCGCCGTGCCGAAGAGAAAGAGGAGCCCCTGAGACAGGGACTCCTCTTTCGTGGGGGCCGGTGCCTACTACTGCTGGACGCCGTTGCCGTTCTCGCCGGTCTCGTTGCCGTTGGACTCGTGCTGGACCGTGTCCGTGTCAGCCTCCGAGCCCTTCTGCTCGCCCTCGGCACCCTTTACCTCGGTGCTGTCCGGCTTGCCATCCTCGACGTTGGCTCCCGAGACGTCGCCGGCCGGGTCCACGGCTTCCTTCGCCGTCTCGGGAGCAGCCGCGGGGGCTGTGACGGCTGCGGCCTTCACCGGAGCCGGGGTCACGCTCGCCTTAGGCGCCGCGAAGGCGAGACCTGCGACGAGGGCTCCCATCGCGAGCGCGGCTGCGATTGCCGAGGCCAGCGTGATCTTCGTACGGTTCTTCATGGTGCGCTCTCCTTTCAGAGCTGGAACGTGCGGAGAACGCTACCCGAGCCGCCTGTGAGAATCCTGAGTGAGGCTGAGAGACGACTCAGACGAGCACCCGCGAACCGGAAAGGCGCGGGCGACGTCAATTGCCACGTGAGGTGGAACCGCTGAGAAGGAGCCGGATCGCTCGTTCTCGCCGCGGCGCTCGCAGCGCTCGTCGCATGCTCACCACCCGCCCGACCGGCACCGAAGCCCGGGGCCTGTGGGGTTCTCCGTCGCCGCGCAAGGGCGCGGGATGGGGAGCCCGGGTGCCGGGCAGCTGGGGTGACGCCAACGTCGCCGTCCGCGGCGAGATCCCCGACTCCCTCGAGCGCACGCTGCACCCGGCGCCGCTCACCGCACTGCACGCGGACATCCAGCAGTACCCGGACGACCTCGCTATCGCCATGTACCGATCCGCCGGATCGTCAGGGTACTCGGTGAGTCAGCCAGGTGGAGGCGCTGAGTGACGGCCGCCTCCGCATCTACGTCCTGTCGGTCGGTCCGCCGTCCGGATCGCTCGTGCTGACGGCGCTCACGAACCCGTGGATGATCGTCAGGGTGCCGAACGTGCCGACACGGCCCGACAAGTGCTCGTCGTCGACGAGGAGACGCGGATGCCGCCAAGGCCTCGCGCGGACGGGCTGCGGACAAAGCCGGTCGGGGACTAGTCGGCTCACACACCAGCGAAGCCGGAGAGCGCTGGCGTGAACAGCGCCTGTGTGTGTGGCCAGGCCGAGAGTGGTGACCACGACCACGATGACGGCGGCGATCGCCGCGAGCATGATCGAGTACTCGACGGAGGTCGCTCCAGCCTCGCCGGAACAGCTTCTTCATCGCAGACACCCACCCCGGTCTCACGGCCTACCGTGGGTGGATGTACCCATGGACTTCCAAATGCTGCGACTCAGAACTCCAGCTTCTCGAGCCGCTGGAAGATGACGTCGGTGCGCTGCAGGAACGCGTGGGGGTCGAACAGCTCGTCGAGCTGGTCGCGCGACAGCAGCGACGCTGCCTCGGGGTCCGCCTCGAGGTTGTCGCGGAACGCCTCGCCCGGGCGGTTCTGCTGGATGGCCTCCCACGTCTTCATCGCGTTGCGCTGCACGACGGCGTACGCCTCCTCGCGCAGCAGCCCCTTGTCCACCAGCGCGAGCAGCACCTTGCTCGAGTAGATGAGGCCGCGCGTCTTGCCGAGGTTGGCGCGCATGACCTCGGGATACACCTGCAGCCCGTCGAGGATCCACGCGAGCTTGTCGAGGATGTAGTCGAGCGCGATCGAGGAGTCGGCGAGCACCACTCGCTCGGCCGAGGAGTGCGAGATGTCGCGCTCGTGCCACAGCGCCACGTCGTCGAAGCCCACCTGCGCGTTCGCCTTGATGACCCGCGCGAGACCCACGACGCGCTCGGCGGTGATCGGGTTGCGCTTGTGCGGCATCGCCGAGCTGCCCTTCTGGCCCTTCGCGAACGGCTCCTCGGCCTCGATCGTGTCGGTCTTCTGGAGCGCGCGGACCTCGGTGGCCACCCACTCGGCCGTGGCCGCGACGGTGGCGAGGACCGCGAGGAAGTGCGCGTGCCGGTCGCGCGCAATCACCTGCGTGGACGCCGGGTCCGGCTGCAGGCCGAGCTTGAGGCAGACGTGCTCCTCGACGCGCGGGTCGATGTTGCTGTAGCTGCCGACGGCGCCGGAGATCGCGCCCCACGCGCAGGAGTACGTGCGCGTGGCGAGCAGGCGCTGCTCCGCGCGCTTGAACGCCCACCCCCACGTCGCCCACTTCATGCCGAACACCATCGGCTCGGCGTGGATGCCGTGCGTGCGTCCTACGGCGAGCGTGTGGCGGAACTCGAACGCGCGCCGTTTGCAGATCTCGCCGAGGCGCCGGACGTCGGCGATGACGATGTCGATCGCCTGCGTCATCTGGTAGCACAGCGCCGTGTCGCCGAGGTCCGAGCTCGTCATCCCGTAGTGGACGTACTTGCTCTGATCGCCGATGTGCTCGGCCATGTTCGTGAGGAACGCGATGACGTCGTGGTTGGTCTCGCGCTCGATCTCGTCGATACGCTCGACCTCGAACGCCGCTCGCTCGCGGATCGCGGCGGCAGCCTCCATAGGGATGATGCCGAGCTCGGCTTCCGCCTCGGCCACGAGGATCTCGATCCGCTTCCAGATCTCGAACTTGTTCTCCAGCGACCAGATGCGGCCCATCTCCGGGCGCGTGTAGCGTTCGATCATGCGGCGGCGTCCCTCCCGTCGGCTCTCGCGCCCATTATCGCCGAAGTCGGGAGTGAGCGGGGACGCGCGGCTGCGCAAAGGGAGACGGGAAGGGCGCCGGCCGGCAAACAGGCACCCTTCCCGTCCGGGGAGGACAGATGTCACGCAGGTTCTGCGGCACCCACTACCTCGCGGCATTGGGAGAGGCGTGATTCGAGCAGCGCCTTCACCGGCTCGACCGTCTGCGCGTAGAACTCGGACCGCTCCGCCTCGGCACGGATCGCTTCGGCGAGTTCTTCGTCGCCGAAGACGCCGGAGACCCACGAGGCGAGGGCCTTCGGCTCGATGTAGCCGACCGTCGCCCTGCCCACGCTCCCGACGAGCTCGTCGTAGCTGTCGATCTTCAGGAAAGCGGCGGCGTCCGCCAGGGTGTAGAGGCCCGTCGGGTTCGCGCCGCCCATCTGCGCTATCTTCACGCCGACGAGGCGGTCTTCGAATCCGGCTTCGCCAAGGATCCGTGTCGCGAGCTCGAGACTCGGTGTCGTCATTTCCGTCGCCATCATCATCTCGTCCTCCGTCTAGCTGCCGAGCTTCTTGTTCTTCTCGAGCTCGTCTGCCACGTGGGAGAGGCCGAGCTTCGAGAGCGTCTCGCGCGTGGGCCAGCCGGTCTTGGTGTCCCAGCCTTCGAGCGTGAAGAATTTGGTCTTCCAGTCCTCGACCTTCTTGCGGTCCAGCTTGCGGCCGACGACGCTCTTGTACTTCCACTCGCCGTTCTCGAAGACGGGCATGACGTACGGAGCTTCATAGGTCGTGTAGCCCGGGATCGAGCCGACCTCGTAGTTGTAGGCCGTGAAGACCTCCATGTCGCGGTGCCTGCCTTGCAGGATCCAGATCGCACGGTCCAGGTTCCAGATCTTCCGGCCGATCTCCATGCCCTCTTCGAAGGTCTGAGTCTTGCCGGTCACGGCGTTGAAGAACTTCGGCTCGCCCTCGGGGGTCATGCCGCGGTCGTCGGGCCCGTACTGGTTGTAGAGGTCCGACCAGCCCCAGTCGCAGAACGCCAGCGACTGCTTGAAGTAGCGGGTGTAGTGACGGTGCCACGCCACCAGCTTGGCCATCGAGTCGGAGTAGATGCCCTCGTCGCTGTAGTCGATCATCTTCGGGTCCTTGTAGGGCACCAGCTTCTCGGCCATGATCTCCGATAGCTTCTTCGCTGTGATCGCCGGCGGCACTCCGAACAGAGCGGCTACGCTCGGCGCCCAGAACACCATCGTGTTGAAGTCGTGCTCGTTGATGTCACGTTCCCCGATGAGTGAGCCGTAGCCCCACTCGACCTCGGTGCGCGCGTCGTAGTGCTGCGGATAGCCCCACTCCTGCAGCGGCAGGATGCCCGACTTCGTGTCCTCCTCGTAGCGGCCAAGCTTCACCGCGGCTCGCGCGAGACCCTCGTGCAGGTACGCGCCGATGTCCTTCTTGTTGAGGATCTTGTCGATGAGCGCCTTGGCGAAAGAGGCCTCGCCCAGCTGATCGAAGGGAAGGTCGGTCGGTATCTGCTTGCCAGGGCCGAGGATCCCCAGCTTGTGCAGGTTCGCGAGCCAGATTATGCCTGCCTCGAGCATGTAGGCGTTGATGCCGGCGCGCTGCATCATCTCGGCCGCGTCCAGGACCGCCTGCGTCTGCTTGCCGCCGTGCTTGGCTGCGTCGTGCGAGTTGTAGAAGAGATAGTCCACGCACGAGGAACCGTTGCTGGCGCCCGACTGCCACCGCACGCGGCAGTTCTTCGAGCACGCCATGCAACCCATCGGGACACCGGGCTGATCGGCAGGCGCGTACGCCTTCGCCCCCTGGCCCGGATTGCCCGCGAACATCGAGCCGATGCCCGCGGGGATGTAGTCGTCCGCGTGACCGGCCACCGAGTACTTGTTCGACCACATGCGCGCGTCCATCAGCGCCTTGGGATCGGCCACCTTCACGCCGCCGCTGCCCAGAACGCTGATCGCCTTGAGGTTCTTGGCACCGAACACGCCACCGAAGCCGCCCTGCCCCGCTCCGTTGCCCGAATCGTGGATGAGGGCAGCGGTGCGGCTCATGCTCTCTCCGGCAGGGCCTATGGTCAGCACCGCCGGACGCTGCGTCGTGCGCCCTCCGTCACGCCCGGACCCGACGGACGACCAGTCGCCGACGTGGTCGCCCTCGACGCGGCGCCAGATCTCCTCCTGCGACGCGGTGGCGTCCAAACCCCACACGCCCGCGGCGTCGCGGAACTCCACCTTGTCATTGCGGATGTCGACCCAGGTAGGCTTCTCCGCCTTGCCCTCGATCACGACGCCATCCCACCCTGCGAACTTCAGATTCCCCGAGAAGCGTCCGCCGAAATTCGAGCGAGTGAACCACTCCACCGGGTATCCCTGGGCGCCGATCCCCTGGACCTCGGTCCGCCCGGCGACCGCGGGGGCGATCGTGCCGGACAAGGGGGACGTCATGATCGTTATGACGTTCCCGGGGTCGAAAGCCTTGATCGTCTTGTCCTTGCACAGGTCCCAGAAGATCGCGGAACCCATCCCGTGCCCGCCGCCGTACTCTTCGTACTTCGCGGTATCGATCGTCGACACCGCCTTCTTCGTCAGGTCGATCCTAAGGATCTTTCCTGTGTATCCACCAGCCATTTGGTGTTCCTCCTGGATGCTCTCGTCTAAGAAGGTGCCCGGCGTCCTCGTGGACGGGGCCTAGCCGCCGCCGGCCGACTGGCCGGGCTTGTACGTGAACTCGCCGGCGTCTCCGTCCGGGAAGCCGAGCGCCCTCCAGACCTTCACGTTCTTGCGCAGGTTGACCGTGTAGCCGTCGGCGTTCTGGATCGGGACGTCCTTGCTGAACTTGATCGCGTGGAGAGGGCAGATCTCGATGCACGCCTGCTTGCCTCCCACGCCGCCCTTCTCGTTCCAGAAAGGCGCGTTGGCGCAAAGATCGCACTTCTGGGCGTGCTTCTCCTCGGCGTTCCACTGCACGCGCGCCGGCTCGAACGGGCAGGCATTGATGCAGCGTTCGCAGCCTATGCACTTCGCCGCATCGATGGTGCGCACGTTGCCGTGAGCCGTGTCGACGTGGTTGGCGCCGGTCGGGCACGCCTCGACGCACGCCGGGAATGGACACTGCCGGCACTGCTCCTGCGTGACCCCGCCGGGGAACGCCGCGAACGGGTCGTTCACGATCTGCATCCGGGATAGGGAGAGGCTCGTCTCGCCGTGGTGCACGAGGGAGCACGCGAGCATGCAGCTGGTGCAGCCCGCGCATTTCTTCGTGTCGACGAGCAGGTAGCCTTCCGAGGCCGGGATGGCCAGGGTCTTGTCGGGCAACAGCAAACCCTTGACGAACATGCCGCCCAGCACCGCGCCGAACCCGAGACCGCCGATACCCGTGACGAATTCGCGTCTCGAGTACTGCTTCGGCTCCTTCGCTTCCTTGTCTGACATCGCTCGTTCCTTTCCAAGAAGAAGTTGATCGGCGCCGTCAGGCGCTTAGCTTCCGTTCGTCCGGCTCGTCAGGTTCGCGCCGCTCGCCGTGCGTGAGCTGGTCGAACCAGGCCTTGTGGTGTTCGCGCGCATACTCCACCGTCACGAAGCCCGTGAACATCGAGCGCAGCAGCGGCCACGACCACGGCACGAGCGCGCCGGCGATCGCGTGCGCGACGAGGAACACCCCGAGCGCGACTGCGGCGACGTCGTGGGAAACCCTCACGACCGCCATGAGGCCGCCGGGAAGGTCGAACGCGTACGCCGCGACCTTGAGCAGGCCGGTCACGAGGATGACCGCCGAGCCCAGCACGGCGATCGGGTAGGTCAGATGCTCGCTGGCGAAATACTTGCCGTCGCGCGGGAACTCGCCCCCGCCGAACACTGCGCGGTAGTGCGCCACGGCGTCCTTGAGCGCTCCGCCCACGGAGGAGGGCAGGTGCTCGCGCAACCTGCCGGAGAGCAAGGTGTTCGTCGCGTAGTAGGCAGCCGCGAACGCGAACAGCGCCGCGCCGACGTAGTGGACGTTGAGCGCGAGCGCCGCCTCGACCCGACCCGCGACGAGACGCGGCAGGCCGATCGCGCCGAGGGCGAGGCCGGTGACCAGCAGGAGCACGGTCGCCGCCCCGTGGGACCAGTGCTCGAGGATCGCCACGCCGTCGTGCCGCAGCACGCGGTCTCCTTCGATACGCGAGTCACTCCTTTTGGAGAGACCAGCGGCGAGGAGCCCGGCGAAGGGCGCGAGCCAGATGAGCCACGATGCGGACTTGAAGAGAAGTGGGGACCCGGAGACCCCTACCGGGGGAGCGGGGTACGGTCCCGAGAGCGCGCTGCTGACGGCGAACGCCACACCGGCAGCGAGCGCGAGTGCCAGCAAGATGCCGACAGCGCCACGTTTTGCCATTCTTACCATCCCTTACCCTGAGACACCTATCGTTCCGCCGGCGGTGTCGTTGGGATTAGTCTGGTATCGCTCTTCGTTATGTGTCAATATGACGAATATCGTCATTCAACTACGATGCATCTACGTGCGCGAATGCCGAGGACGAGACCCGCCGCTCGTCGGACCGCCGAGGAAGGACGTTTTTCGGAATGGACACTGGGCGATCACCGCTGGACTGCTCGCTCCTCCGGGACGGCGCCTTCGTCCCGCTCGCCGAGGAAGCCGTGTGCGACTACATCACGTGGGACGAGCTCACCAGGCGACCGCTTCCGCCCGGGATGAGTGCCGCCGACACGTGGGAGGTGCTTGCCACCATCCGGCGCTTCGGCGCGACATGGTTCCCCATCGCCGCTCCGGACGGCGCTCGATACTGGTACACGCTCACGCGGGAGGCGATCGGCTGCCTGCAGGTCATCGAGCATCACTGCCGGGCGGACTCGTCGCTGCACCTGGCGATGCTGGAACGAGAGGGCCGCCGCTTCCTCGTCAGGTCCCAGGTCCAGGAAGCCATCGCGACATGCCAGCTCGACGGGGTCGACGTCTCGTACGAGGACGCCGGCCGTCTGCTCCAGACGGGGCGAACCCCGCAGACCGCGACCGAGAGGTTCGTCGCGAACTCGTTCGCGCTCCTCGGAGAGCTGGAGGAATTGGCGTCCGAACCGCTCTCTCCCGCGATGGTGAGGCACGTGTACGACCGGCTCGCCGAGGGCGTCGACCAACGGGAGCTCCACCGGCTCCCCGCGCGATACAACCTGAGCGGCGTGACCCATCCCGGGGAGGAGCTGACGAGCTCGGAGGCCGAGAAGGTGTTACAGGACCTGTGCGACTACGGCAACGGCGTCACCGGGCAAGTCGCGGAGCCCGCCGCCATGCGCGGCTATGCCTTCATGAGCTCCATGGGTTACTGGCACCCCCTGCCCGACTTCAACGGCACCGTCGCCCGGCACATGCTTCGCGTGTTCGCGGTCAAGAAGGGTTATCCCGTCCTCGGCTACCTGCCCGTAAGCCTGATGACGCGCGAATGGGCCGAAGGCCGAGTGCATCCGCCCACCGTCAGATTCACCGAACTGGACCAGCGGCAGGTGCTGGCGGGCGAGATCGACTACACGCAGGACGCGCTCACCCACCTGCAGCTGACCGTCGCCGCGATCGACGACCTCCTCGCGTACGTGGAGAAGACGCGGCGGAGGGACGCGGAGATGGAGAGCGCGCTCGAAGGCGACGAGGCGTTGAACTTCCGTCAGAGGTCGGTGCTCAGCCGCGCCCTCGTCCGTCCTAACGCCGAGTTCCGCATCCGGCACCACCAGATGACGCATCATGTCGTGTACTCCACCGCTCGAGCCGACCTCACGGAGCTGGTCGAGCGCAGCTATCTGCTCGAGGAGCTGAGCGGCAAGACCCTCATCTTCCGCCCCGCGCCGGACTTGAAGGAACGGCTCGGCGTGGCGCGGGACGGATGAGGCGGGCGGTGAAGAGGACGGAGACCCACAGCCGCGACTCGGCCTATCACCGCATCACGGTGGAGGACCGCGGTCACCTCCGCGTGATGCGGTTCGAGAGGAACCGGCAATCCTCGATGTATCTCGACGCCCCGTTCGACACCGACTTCGAGTATCCAGCGTACTTCCACCTCGCACTCGCGCTGAACCCGCGTGCGTCGCGCACGCTCGTGATCGGCCTAGGCGGCGGGACGGTCGTGAAGCGGATGTGGCGCGACTACCCGGAGATGCTGCTCGACGTCGTCGAGCTGGACCCCGAGGTCGTCGAGGTGGCACGCGAGTACTTCGCGCTGCCCGAGGACGAGCGCATACGGGTGCACGTGGGCGACGGCCGCGAGTTCGTCGAGGGCACCTCGGACGCGTTCGACGACGACCGCGTGCCGAGACCGCTCACCACCGAGGAGTTCATGCGCGCGGTGCGCGGGCGGCTCGGAGAGGACGGTGTGGTGGTGTACAACCTCATCGGCTACCTCAGGGGGGACCGCGACAAACCCTTCCGCAGCCTGTACCGCACGCTGGCCAACGTCTGGCGAGAGGTGTGGGTCTTCAAGGTGGACGAGGGCGTGGACTCGGAAGGCAGCAACATCATCCTGCTCGCGACGGACGACGTCGTGCCTGCCGAGGATCTGCTCGCACGCATCCGCGGCCGCGTGGACGGGCGCGTCAGCGTGCCTGCGTTCCACACCTTCGGCGACGACCTCTACACCGGCCCTATCCGCGGCGGCGACGTGCCGATCATCGTGGACCCGCCGAACGCCGAGCGGAAGCGCGGCAGGCGGCCGGCGGAGTAGACTGCTAGGCGTGACGTGGGAAGGGAGGGCCCATGAACGCCGACGTGCCGACGGCGATCCCGGCGAACTTCCAGGATTGCTTCGACTACCTGTTGTGCGACGTCGCGGACCAGTTCATCCGCTGCGTGCTGACGTTCGACACGAGACTGGACGCGGAGCGCCTGCGGAGCGCCGCGCGCGCGACGATAGACATGGTCCCCGTGCTCGGCTGCCGTTACGACACGAGCGTCAGACGGCCGATGTGGCGCCGGATCGAAGGACTCGAAGCGCGGCCGCTCGTGACGCTCGTCGAGACGGCCGACCCGGCCTCGGCCATCGAGGTGCTGGTGGTCGCCCCTATGGATCGCGAACGCGACGCGCGCGTGGCGCTCACGCTCGTGCGGGGGCCCGAGAGCGACGCCCTCGTCGTCACCGTCGACCACGTCGCTTCTGATGCGCGCGGCGTGAAGGAGTACGCCTGCTTGCTCGCCTCCGCCTACTCGAGCCTCGCCGAGGATCCCGACTGGCGGCCGGCGCCGGGGCCGGTGCTCCGCCCCGACGACGGCCGCCTCGCCCGAGCCGCCATCCCGCGGCGGGACCGCTGGCGATCCTCTCTCGGAATGCCGAAGACACCGCCGGGCTTCGTCGTGCCCGGGCGCTGGGCCGATCACAGCGGCCGCCGAGTGGAGAGGGCCACGATCGAACCCGCGGCGTTCCGCTCCATCCGCTCGTGGGGGCGCGACCGCGACCTCACCGTCAACGACATGCTGCTCGCGGCTATGGCGCGGGCGGCGTTCGCCGTCTTCGATCACACGCCCGGGGCTCCGGTGACGTTCCAGTGCACGGCGGACCTGCGTCGCTTCATGCCGGAGGGCGGGGACGGGATCGTGTGCAACCTCTCGGCCGTGGGTAAGTTGCCGATCACTCCGAACGCCGGCGAGTCCTTGGAGGCGACGGCGGATCAGGCACGGGTGCGCATGGCGGAGTGGAAGGACATCTACCTCGGCCTCGGGGTCTCACTGGTGGGCTCGCGCGTATACCGGCTGGGAGGCTTGCCGCTCCTCCGCGGACTGATGGCGCATGGCTTCGAAGCCATGCGCGTGAAGGGCGAGACCTCGCCGGCCCTCACGAACTTCGGCGTCATCGACGACTCCAGGATGAGGTTCGCGGACGCCGCGCCCGTCGAGGCGTGGATGAGCGGACCGCTGGCCTTCGGCAACAGCCTCCTGGTCGTCGCATCGACGTACCGCGACCGCCTGACCCTCTCAACAGGCTGGTGCGACAGCGACATCGACCGGGATCTGCCGAGGGATCTCCTCACGGGGACCGTGAGAGAGCTGTCCGCCGTCGTCTGATCCCCCGGCCGACTCGGCCGCGGAGAAAGCGAAGTCTCTGGGGGCGACACCGACGATGGAGCCGATGGTCGTCGGCGTCTTCGCGATCATGACCCGATGAAGGGCTAAGGCGCGGCATCGCACCCCGATGCTATGCTGGCCGCGTACGGCCGATCGTAGCGGAGGTGCGGAATGGACAGGCGCTTTCTGCTCGGCGTTCTAGCGGCGGCGCTGCTGCTCACCGGATGTGCGAAGGCGGCAGTGCCCGGCTCGGCCGGAGGGGGTAAGGCGGGGACTCAGCCGGCCGAGGCGACCGAGTCGCCCACGAAGACGCGCGGTCCCGCGCGCTACGAGGCGCTCGCGCCGGAGAGCGCCGCAGAGAAGAAGGCCGTCGCGTCGGTCGGCGACGTCTACGCCTCCTACCTCAAGAACTCGGCGCAGGCGCCGAGCGGCGTCGTGTACCGCGACGGCGACAAGGTCAAGCCGCTGTTCATCGGCTACCAGGTGCGGGCGTACTCGGCGAAGAAGGCGAACGGCAAGTACGACAGCGCGACCGTGCTCGTGCTCGACGGGACCGTGACCTCCGACGCGGCGTGGGACAAGGCCGGCGAGATGACGCTCGCCGGCCTCAACCCGCAGTACTTCGTGTACGAGATCCCGTCGATCTTCGAGCAGCCGCTCCCCGCCTCGACAGCGAGGGAGAAAGAGGCGGTGGCGAAGGCGAAGGCCTGGCTGACCGCCAACTTCGCCGCGAAGAAGCTGGTGCGCTTCGACCTCAACGGGTACTCGTTCGCGTACGGCCAGCCCACCGACGCGCACTCGTTGCTGCTCCACATGCGGCCCGGCAGCACCGGCTATCAGGCCACGGCGCAGTAGCGGAGCGCCCCATGATCCCGCGCTGCATGTCGACACAGCATCCGGACAACGTCCAGGTGCCGTTCTTCGCCGAGCGCTCCGACCTCGGCGGCGAGGACGAGATCCGCGAGGCGTACTACGCTTACGCCGACCTCGGCTGTGACGAGCAGATGTGGGACGTCGAGGGCAAAGAGGTCGACACGTTCGTCGTGAAGAAGCTGCTCTCGCGCTACGAGACGTTCTTCCGCGAGAAGCAGCTGGGGCGGGACCTGCGGCTGACTCTGCGCGTCCCGAATCCGGAGGTCGAGCGCGCCGAGGCGAAGATCCTGCTGGAGACGCTCGAGTCCATCCCGCGCAGCTACGACGCGGCCCGCCTCTTCTACGGCGCCGACGTCACGCCGCCGATCTGCGAGGTCATCCTGCCGATGACCACCTCGGCCGAGGCCATCGACCGCGTGTACCGCTATTACACCGACTTCATCATCCGCCGGCAGCAGGCGGCGGCGCGGCCCGGCGACATCACGATCGCCGAGTGGATCGGCGAGTTCCGGCCCGAGCGCATCAGCGTCATCCCGCTGTTCGAAGACCACGAGCACCTGCTGGCAGCGGCGGACATCACCCGGGAGTACCTGCGCGACAAGGACGTCGGGCATCAGCGCGTCTTCCTCGCGCGCTCGGACCCGGCGATGAACTACGGGCTCGTCAGCGCCGTGCTCCTCATCAAGATCGCGCTCTCGCGGCTGCACGCGATGTCGCGCGACACCGGCGTCGCCATCTACCCGATCCTCGGCATGGGCTCGGCGCCGTTCCGCGGCAACCTGACACCGCACACCGTCGACGGCATCTGCGACTCGTACCCCAGCGTGCACACGTTCACGATCCAGTCGGCGTTCAAGTACGACCACTCGCCCGCCGCCGTCTCGGAAGCGATCGCGAAGCTGATGACGCGCGAGACGGGCGCGCCGCGCGAGGTGGACGCCGAGCGCGCTCTCGAGATCGTCGAGCGGTACTCGGCCGAGTACCGCCGGCAGGTGATCGCGCTCGCTAAGGTCATCAACGAGGCCGCGCGTTTCGTGCCGTCTCGCCGCACCCGCAAGCTGCACATCGGGCTCTTCGGGTACGCGCGCGACGTGGGCGGCGTACGCCTGCCCCGCGTCATCTCGTTCACGGCCGCGCTCTACTCCGTCGGCCTGCCGCCCGAGCTGCTCGGCCTGTCCGCGCTCACCGCCGACGATCTCGCGTTCGTCCGCGACGCGTTCGGCTCGTTCGACCGCACGCTGCAGACGGCCCTGCGCTTCGCCGACCTCGACGGCCCGTTCATGCCGGCCGAGGTGCGGGACGCGATCCGCCGCATCGGCTGGGAGGTCGAGCAGAGCGAGCAGCACCTGTCGGCGACCCGTCGCATCGTCTCGGCCCTCGGGACGGGCGACACCACGCACGTGCCCGAGCAGGTGCTGCGCGCGGCGCACGCGCGCAAGTTCCTCGGCTAGCGCGAGGCCACCTCGAGCTCGTGGCGCAGCGCGTCCTCGAGCAGCGGGAAGCGGAACTCGTAGCCCGTCTCCAGGAGCTTCTTCGGCTGCATCCGCCGGCTCGCCAGCACGAGTGCGTCGGCCATCTCTCCGAGCATCAGGCGGAGGGCGAACGCGGGCATCGGCATCGGCATCCCCGGCTTCTTCCCGAGCACGCGGCTCAGCGTCTGCGCATAGACGGTGTTCGGCACCGGCTCGGGGCTGCAGGGGTTGACGGGGCCCGTCACCGCATCGGTCACGAGGACGTGCTCGACGATGCTCGCGAGCTCGTCACGCGACACCCAGCTCGACCACTGCCCGCCGTCCCCGATCCGCCCGATGTTCAGCTTCACTGCGTCCCCTCCGAGGACCGCTGGGATGCGCAGCGGCACGACCCGGACTCCCGCCTCGGCGGCAGAGCTCGCCGCGGCCTCGCCGTCGCGCTGGAGCATCGCGAGGAAGTCGGTGCCGAGAGGGCTCTCCTCGGTAATCACCTGGTCGCCGGAGGACGGGTAGATGCCCATGCCGGAGGCGAAGACGAAGACGCTCGGCTTCGAGTCGCACGCGGCGATAGTGTCCGCGAGCAGCCTGTTGCAGCGCAGACGGTTCTCGCGTATGGCTGCCTTCGCCTTCGGCGTCCACCGCATCGGCCAGCGCATGCTGGCGACGTGCACGACGGCGTCGAAGCCCTCGACCGCCGCCGCGTCGATCGTGCCCGCGTCAGGGTCCCAGCGCACTTCGCCGGGGCCCGCCTCGCGCCGCACGAGCGGAACGACGTCGTGCCCTCGGCTCTCCAGAAACGGCGCGACGACGGAGCCGATCATCCCGCCCGTCCCGCTCATGAGTACTCGCATGACGACCCCCACTCCTCCCGATTATGCTACCGCGCCGCCGCCACGGCCGCGTTCGCCGTTGCGATTGCGACCTTCAGCACGATGATCGACGCGATCGCGACGACCAGCTGCGCGTCGGTAGCGAGAAACGCCGGGCGGATGCCCGTCGTGACCGCGGCCGCCAGTACCATCGCGAGTACGCCGAGCACCGCACCTACGACGAACAGGGGGCTCGTGAACCCGCCCCCTTCGATCGCGCTGCCGATACCCGGCGCACACACGGCGAAGCCGAGTATCGCCAGCGTCCAGAACGCGCCCTTGCCGCTGCCGACGAGCGGGAGCTCCCGCCCTATCGCAGCGTAGAGGGCCGCCCCCGCCAGAACGAGACCCGGGATCCACTTCATCTTTCGCCATTCCTTCCGCCGAGGCCTCGCCCCCGACCCCTCTTCTTCCGGCTACCACCTTCAGAAGGATGACGGCTGCAGCTGTACCGCCGCGACGGGCAGACAGCCAGTCTTCGCCCTGGCCATCTGGCCAGGCGAGCGAAGTCCCTCGGCTAGCGGACAGCAGGCTGGAGCTTCGCGGACACGCGCGCGGCCCACGCCTCGATGGCTTCCCAGTCGCGGTGGTCGCCCTCGGGCGTCTTGGCGATCCTCATGATCCACCGCTCGATGAAGTTGAACTTGCTCGTCACGAACCAGCCGGCGAAGAGACCGATGTCCACGGGCTCGACTCCGGTGTCGGCCAGGAGCTTGTCGGTGTAGCCGCGCATCTCGTCGAATCCGCCTGCGCTATGCGTGGGCGCCGTGCCGACTGTGAAGAACGCCAGCGGCTTGCCCTTGAGAGCGCTCGCGTTCCGCGCGACCCATTTCTTGGCCCGGGGATGCCAGCTTCCCGCCCGAACGCCGCTCCCGGCGACGACGGCGTCGTAGCCGGCGGGCTCGGACTTCGAGTCGACCGGCACGACGTCGACCTCGATCCCCTTGCTAGCCAGCGTCGCACCGATCTTCTCGGCGACGCCGGCGGTGCAACCGCTTCCCGTCGCGTAGGCCACCAGTACCTTGCTCATGCCCCTACCTCCTCAGATAGACGGGCTGCTCGATCTCCGAGTAGGACGATCGACAACACCGCGATCCACAGCATCGTGGCGTAGATGTTCAGGCGCTCGATCAGTCCGAGGAACGGGCTCGGCAGCCCTGCGGCGACGCGAGCGACCTGCGTACCCGCCAGGGCGCCTCCGGCGATGACGGCCACTATCGTCGCGATCGAGAAGAGCAGGAACCCCCTGGCGCGAGTGACGGAGCCGAAGCCTACGAACAGCAGGATGGCGAGGACGGTCGCCGCGGTGATGAGTATGTGCGGGAGATCGCCCGTGACCGTGCTCGTCCCGCGGACGTGCATCGGTATGTACGGCCCCACGCCGCTTACCACACCGTAGAAGACCAGCAGGATCCCCGTGACGCGCAGCGAGCGCTTCGCTCCGTCCGACAAGACCACGCCGATGCCGAACGCGATCACGAGCAGGTTGTAGATGTTCGCCGTCGCAATCATGAACGGCCGCACCGGAGACCCGATCGCCAGGAGCTCGCTGAAGGCCTGCCCGGCGTAGTTGTAGCCCGGGTAGAGCAGCGCCCCGATGATGTCGCTGCCCACGTAGACCAGGGAGGAGATCGCGCCGCAGACGAGCAGCGCCTTCAGCATCGTCGCGCGCGTAGGCGAGGCGGTCCTCGCTGGCAATGTCGCCGTGTGTTCCATGGTTTCCCCCTAAGCGATGCCGGCGCCGGTACGGCCGCCGGTCAGTCGTTCTCTCTGAGCGGCCTTCGACGCGATCGAGCGCGCGAAATACGCGTCGGCCAAGCGGCCGAGCGACCTCTTCATGAACCCGAGACGCGTGGGATAGAAGTAGTCGGAATCGAACCAGCCGCGTTCTGCGTAGTACTTGTAGTCGGCGTCCGCCTCGGCGAGCTCGATCCGGACGTTGTTGCGCCCCATCCGGAACATGACGAGCTCCAGCAGACCGGGGACGTGAGGCACGCCCTTCGCCAGCTGCGCGTGGAACCGCTCCGCCTGCTTCGCGAGAGCCGCGTCCCGCTCCTGCCGCTCCTTCTCGGTCATCGGGACGAGCGCCGTCGAGCATGTACCCTTCACGACGTCGAATCCGAGGGCCATCCCCATCAGGTCGAAGTACTTCAGGATCTTGCCGCCGCCGAAGAAGCCCTGGACGACGATGCTCGTGAACATCTTGCCGTGGGACTCCGGCCGGTGGCATTGGTATCCGAGCCTGTCGAGGAAGAGCTTCATCAGCCCCGAGACCTGGAACGTGTAGTTCGGCGAAGCGAGGACGACTCCGTCGGCGTCCCTCATCTTCGCGAGCAAGAGATCCCGGTCGTCCTTCAGCGGGCAGAACTCCTCGCCCTTCTCGAAGCACAGCTTGCAGCCTCTGCAGGGCTCGAGGTGGTAGTCGCTGAGTCGGACGAGCTCGGTCTCGATCCCGCCGAGCGCCTCGAGCTGGCCTAGGAATTCGCGGGTCGCCTGGTACGTGTACCCTTTGCGGCCTGCCCCGACGAAAGCAGTCACCGTCTTCATCGCTACAGCCACCCGATCTTCACGCTTCGGCGGTACTCATCCCATGCGGGGCCGAAGGCCTGCGCGAGCATTCTCTCCTCTTCCGGAGCGAACAACCGCGAGGCTACGTACAGGACGACGCCGAGCACGGCTCCCAGCCACGAGTCGAGCAGGAAGCCGACCCAGGGGAGCACGAGCAACGAGACGGCCGTGTAGAGCGGGTGCTTCACGAGCACGAACGGGCCGCTCGTTATCAGCCGGCGCTTCGGCACCTCCGTCAGGATCAGCACCACCGACCAGATCCAGGCGATGCCGCCGGGGATCAATACCGCGATCGAGAGCGCCCTCAACGCAGCCGGGGGGCCGCCGACGCCGAACAGAGCCGGGCGCAAGACGTTCAGCGCCAGGCCGACGACCAGGAACGGCAGCACGAGCAGGCCTATATGGTCTCCGGCTCCCACGAGTGTCTTGAGCTTCATCCCTCTCATCCCCCTCTTCACCGCCCTGCCCCTACGACGGGGCCGAACGTCCAGGGCATTCCCGCATACCTTCCCCACACCGCGAACGCGACGAAGCCGAGGCCCGCGATCGCGATGAGGGCGGCGAGGATGCCGAGGGTCCAGCCGATCCCGCCTCCGCGACGGATCGCGACCACCGCTCCTGCCAGCGCGAGTGCGCCCACCACGCCGAAGCTTCCCACCATGCACTGCGGGACGGCCATAAGACCGAAGGGCGCCTGCATCGTGCTTCCCGAGGCGTCACGCGCCTCGAGCTGCAGGTCGTTTCAAACGAACGCACCCTTGGCCACCTGGACGTGGATGCGCGCCTCCACCCCGTCGGCCGTCCGCCGCACGTCGGTCAGCCGCGCCTCGACCCCGGCGACGGTCTGCTTCGGCAGTCGGAGCTCCATCGCGCCGTCCGCCTTCACCGTGTAGTCGAGGCTCGTTCCCTCCCATCCGAAGCGCGAGTTGGGACTCGTCGTGACCTTCATCTTTCCTGTCCTCCCTCCGCCGCAGGACTTGCCGGCGGCTTCCTTACGGTGTAAAGTTTACGGCGTAAGGTTATCACCTTACAGCGTAAAGTAAACCCCCCTTTTTGAAAGAAAGGTCGCCCCTGAGATGACACCACACCCGAGCAAGGACGGCCGCGAGCCGCTGACCAGGGAGAAGATCCTCGACAAGGCGATCGAGATACTCGACGCCAAGGGCGCCCAAGCGCTCAGCATGCGGCATTTGGGCGACGCACTGGGGGTCGAGGCGATGTCGCTGTACCACCACTTCCCGAACAAGGAAGCGATCCTCGACGGCGTCTTCGACCGCATCGTGCAGGAGACAGGGCCGGCGTTGCAGATCGGCAGCACGGACTGGAAGACCGTGATGCGCTCCGGCCCGGCTACGGCGGAGCGCGCCATCTCCAAGCACCCGAACGCTGCGTGGCTCTTCCTCGGCCGGCAATACAGCACGCCCGAGTCGCTCCCGATGCTCGAGGCGCCGCTCAGGATCTTGTACGAGGCCGGTTTCCGCGGGCAGGAGCTCGTGGACGCGGCGCACGCGATCTTCGCCTTCGCCGCAGGGTGGCTGATACTCTCGTCCGGCGAGGGCGGCTCCTTCAGCGGTCCCCTGGATGAGGCGGTGGCGGTCGCACCCGACGCGGCGCCTCTCGCCGCCGAGCTCGCGCCGCAGCTCCGCGACTGGAGCCGCGGGTTCGACGAGGGGCTGACGGCGCTGATGGACGGGCTCGAGGCGCAGCTCCACAAGGAGTAGTCGCGCGGTTTGCGGTATCATCCGCAGACCGACAGCCGAGGCTGGGACGCGACCGCGACGCGGCGTTCACCCGGGAACGGAGGAAGCCCATGCGCCGCACGATGCTCGGCGGCAAGATCCACCGCGCGACCGTCACCGAAGCCTGCGTCGACTACGAGGGCAGTATCTCGCTCGACACCGCGCTCCTCGAGGCGGCAGGCATCCTGCCCAACGAGCAGGTGCACGTCTGGGACGTCGCCAACGGCGCGCGCTTCACCACCTACGCCATCCCCGCCCGAGCCGGCTCCGGCGCCTGCTGTGTTAACGGCGCAGCAGCCCGTCTCGTCTCCCCCGGCGACCTCGTGATCGTCGCCGCCTTCGTCGAGCTCGAGGACGCAGAGGCGAGGGCGTGGGAGCCTCGCATCGCGTTCATCGACGAGCGCAACCGCGTCGTCACGACCCCTGCCGAGGACGCGTTCCGGGGCGCCGAGGAGCCCGGAGCCGCCCGGCGAGGGTAGGAACCTCCGGTAACCTTCAGCGGAGGTGGCGATGGACCCCGGCGGCAAGACCATCCTCGTGTGCGGAGCGACGGGCCACCAGGGAGGCGCTTCGGCGAGACATCTCCTGGAGGACGGCTGGACGGTCCGCGCCCTCACACGGCATCCCGACAGCCCGGCCGCCGTCGCGCTCGCCGACCTCGGCGCTCACATCGTCGAAGGCGACCTCATGGACCGGGCGTCCCTCGACGGTGCCGCCGAGGGCTGCTACGGCGTGCACAGCGTCGAGACGTTCCGCGAGGCGGGCTTCGAGGGCGAGGTCGCCGAGGGCCGCAACGTCGCGGATGCGGCGAAGGCCGCGGGCGTGCGGCACTTCGTGTACGACTCCGTCATCGGCGCGGGCGAGGATGACGCGCGCGCACGCTGGGTACGCTCGAAGCACGAGATCGAGCGCTACGTGCGCGAGACGGGACTGCCTTGGACGATCCTTCGGCCGACGTCGTTCATGGAGAACTTCTTCCGGCAGCGCGACGACCTCGCCATCGGCATGCTCAAGGGCTTCGAGCCGCCGGACGCCGAGCACCAGTACATCGCCGTCGACGACATCGGCCGTTTCGCCGCGCTCGCCTTCCGAGACCCGGACATCTGGCTGCAGACGACCACGCTCATCGCCGGCGACCGTCTGCCCCTGCGCGCGGTCGCCGAGGTGTTCGGCCGCGTGCTCGGCCATTCGGTGCGCTACGAGCAGGTCGAGCCGCCGCCCGGGATGGGGGTGGACGCGGGGATGCCCGAGGTCGCGGATCTCGACCGGCTGCGCGGCCTCCTGCCCGGTCTCAAGACGCTGGAGGAGTGGGCGCGCGGCGTGGAATGGTCCGCGGAGCCGGCCGCGGCGCGGCGCCTGAGCACATCCGGATAGAGTCCGGTGCGGCGGCGGCGTAAACTCCGTCGCATGGACACACGCACCCCGACGACGGCCGAGGCCGTCGCACACCTCATCGATGCCACGATCGACTCCGACGGCCGCGTCCCGCCGCTCGCCGAGCTCGCGCGCGCCGTCCACGTCTCTCCCTCGCACCTCCGGCGCCTGTTCGTCGAGCGCATCGGCGTCTCGCCCCACGCGTACGCGGACGCCCGCCGTGCCGAGCGGTTGCGAGCGCTGCTCGCCGGAGGCATCGGCGTCGCCGAGGCGATCGGCGAGGCTTGCTTCGGCTCGCCGAGCCGCGTGTACGAGCGCACCGACGAGCTCCTCGGCATGACGCCCGCGAAGCTGCGGCGGGGCGCGCCGGGCGAGAGGATCCGCTACGCACTCGCGGACAGCTCGCTCGGCCGCGTCGTCGTGGCGACGACGCCGCGCGGCGTCTGCCTGGTGGCGTTCGGCGAGTCCGACGACGAGCTCACAGCCGAGGTGCGCCGCCGCTTCCCGCGAGCGTCCGTCGAGCCCTCCCCGCTGGCGGAGGAGATGTGGGTGGCCGCCGTCGTCGGGCTGATCGACGCGCCGGCCTCGGAAGTGACGGTCCCGCTCGACGTGCGGGGCACCGTCTTCCAGCGCCAGGTGTGGGCCGCGCTCCGCGAGATCCCGCCCGGCACGACCGTCACCTACTCCCAACTCGCCTCGGTGATCGGCAGGCCCACGGCCACGCGCGCGGTCGCGCAGGCGTGCGGCAGCAACCCGACCGCCGTGGTCGTGCCGTGCCATCGCGTCGTCGGCGCCGACGGTTCGCTCACCGGCTACCGCTGGGGTGTCGCGAGGAAGAAGGCGCTGCTCGAACGAGAGATGGGGGATGCTTTCGGAAGCAGGTGACGGCGGAGCCGAGGGAGGACGACCGGTGACGGAGGAGGCGGATCGCAACCCGGTCGCCCGGCAGCTCCTGGTCGCGCTCGGCGTCGCGGCAGCCGTCGCCCTCGTCGGCTGGCTCGACACGGTCACCGGCCTGCGTCCCGACGTCACCGTCCTCTACCTTGTGCCGATCGGCCTCGCCACCTACGCGTTCGGGCTGTGGCCCGGCCTGCTGGTGGGCGCGATAGCAGCACTCGCGGAGATCCTCTCACATCCGGGCGGCGAGGGGTTCTCGGAGACGGCCATCGTCGCTGATGCGGCGACCCACCTCGCCGTGTTCGTCCTCGCCGCCGTCGTGGCCGACACGCTGCTGCGTCAGCTCGCGCGGATCCGGCGGCTCGAGCGCCGGCGGGACTTCGACCTCGCGGTCGCGCGGGAGGTGTACGGGACCACGCTGGAGCCGCCGGTCACGGAACGAAGCGACGTCGCGATCGGCTTCCGGCAGACCTCGGCGTTCGAGCTCGGCGGCGACTACGCGTACTCGTGCGACACGCACAGCGGGGTGTTCCTCTGCGTCGGCGACATCTCCGGAAAGGGCACGGCCGCCGCCCTCTTCGCCGTGGCGCTGCATCAGACGGTGCTGGAGGCGCTGCAGGACACCGACGACCCCTCGCGCGTCGCCGGCTCCGTGAACCGCCGTCTTCACCTTGCGACGCCCGGCCAGATGTTCGTCACCCTGTTCTGCGCGCTCATCGAGAACGGCGAGGTGCGATACGTGAACGCGGGCCACGAACCGCCCCTCGTGCTCCCGCCGTCCGGCGAGCCTCGGCCGCTGGTCTCCGAGCACACCCTGCCCCTCGGCATACAGTCCGATATGGAAGCGGAGGCGGCAGCCGTGCCCTTCCCGCCCGGGTCCCTGCTGCTCGCCGTGACCGACGGCGTCACGGAGAGCCCTCGGATGCAGCCTGATCCCCGAGGGCGGCTCGCCACGCTCCTTGCCGCCCGGCGGGGAGCGCAGCCGCGAGAAGTCGCCGACGCCGTGTTCGCCGCGGCCGCGCCGCTTCCGGGCGAGAGCCAGCAGGACGACATCACGGTCCTTTGCATCCGCCGGCTCGGCTGAGGCCGACGCCGCGCTACACTCATCGCTGGAAGCAGCCCGAGGAGAGATCCGCATGCCGCCACTGATCGCCACAGGCACGCTCGCGCCTGGTACGCTCGCCACACGTGTCGCCGTCGTGACGGGCGCCGGCCGAGGTGTGGGGCTCGAGACCGCGCGGGCGCTCGCGTGGCTGGGCGCGCACGTCGTGATCGCCGAGCTCGACGAGGTCACGGGAGCCGAGGCGGAGCGCCTCATCCGCGAGGAGCTGGGCGCGGAGGCGGCGACCTTCGTCCGGACCGACGTCGCCGACGAGACGTCGCTGGCCACGATGGTGGTCCGCGTCTCCGCGGAGATCGGCCCGATCGGCATCGTCGTGAACAACGCGACCGTGACCCCGTTCGGGCCCGTACCCGAGGTCGACCTCGCCGAGTGGGACCTCTCGTACCGCGTGAACCTGCGGGCGCCCGTGCTGCTCGCGCGCCTCTGCGTGCCCGCGATGCGCGAGCGCGCGTACGGGGTGTTCGCGTGCCTGAGCTCCGTAGGCGGCGCGTACATGGCGCCGTACGAGACTATGAAGGCGGCGCAGGTCGAGCTCGCCCACACGATGGCCGCCGAGCTGGAGGACACCGGCGTCTTCGCCTTCGCCGTCGGACCGGGCCAGGTCATGACACCCGGGCTCGCCGCCGGTGTGCGCAAGCTCGCGCCCTTCTACCGCCTGACACCCGAGCAGTTCCTCGCGCTCAACACCGCGCAGCAGATATCGGCCGAGGAGGCGGGCGCCGGCATCGCCGCGTGCATCGTCTTCGCCGAGCGCTTCCACGGCACGGAGACCAGCGCGATCGCCGGCCTGACGGCGGCGGGGATCGGCGCCGGTGAACCTTCGAAGGCGGCCGAGTCGCCGCGAGGCGACCTCACCGAGGCGGGACGGGCGCTGCGCGACGTGCGCACCACCTTCGCCGAGCAGCTCGACGGCTGGGCGCAGCGCGGCATCTTCGAGCGCAAGTGGATGGAACGCGACTTCCGCCGCGAGACGGGCGTCTCGGCCGAGGACATGCTGCAGGGGCTCGACGAGTTCGGCGAAGCGCTGCACGACGGCGAGGCCGGCCGCGAATGGTGGCCGCTGCTGCCGAAGCTGCGCGACTACTACGGCCACTACGAGGAGCTGGCGAGGCAGCACACGCGGGACTCCGAGGTGCTCGAGGGTCAGGTCGCGATCATCGGCGCATGGCGCGAGCAGGTCACGCATCTGGAGCGCCTGCTGCGCGGCGAGGGCGAGTGATGCTCGGCCGGCTGCGGTCATGGGCGCGCCGCCTCAAGACGGAGACGCACGCCCTCTACCTGGCGTGTCGCGACCCTCGCACGCCGTTGCTCGCACGTGTGATCGCGGCGGGGGTCGTGGCCTACGCCCTCTCGCCGATCGACCTCATCCCGGACCCGGTCCCGGTCCTCGGCTACCTCGACGACCTGATGATCGTCCCCGCCGGCATCTGGCTCGCGACCCGACTCATCCCCGCCGAGGTGCTCGCCGACGCCCGCGCACGTGCCGCCGCGGATCAGGGAGCGCTGCTGCCGCGCAGCCGAGCGGCCGCGGCAGCCGTCGTCGCGGTGTGGCTCGCGGGCGCCGCGCTCGCCGCCGCCGCCGTCTGGCGCCTGACCGTGCACTAGAACGACGGCCCTACCTCTCCTCCCCCGCCACGAGATCCATCAGCAAGGCGTCGCGCCAAGTGCCGTCCGGCCCGCGCTCGTACTGCCGCATCACCCCGACCGGCTTGAAGCCGACCTTACGGTAGGCCGCGATCGCCCGCTCGTTCACCACGGCCGGGTCGATCATGACGTGGTGGTGCCCGCGCTGGTCGATGAGGTAGCGGATGAGCGCGCGGAGCGCGTCGCTGCCGAGCCCCTGCCCGAGGTGCGACGCATCCACGGCCAGGTCGATCGTCGCGTACTTGTAGTCGGGGTCGAGCTCCTCGGTGGCCAGGATGACGCCGATCAGTTCCCCGTCGAGCTCGATCGCGAACGGGGTGACGTCCGGGTCGCCGAGCGTGTCCTCCCGGAGGCCGTCCGCGTCGTAGCCCATCCACCACTCGCGAACGCCCGGCTCGGTCACGATCTCCAACAGCCGAGGCAGGTCGGCTTCGGCGAGCGGACGCAGGACGACGCGCTCGCCGCTCAGGGACGGCACGCTCAGGGACATGGCGCCTCCTCGGCACTCGGCTCCACCGGATTCCTTCCCGATCGCGGGACGCCGGGGTACATTCTCGGCATGGCGATCCGCACCGTCCAAGCTGCCGCTCCCGATGAGCTCGATGCCGTGCGGCAGCTGTTCCTCGAGTACGCCGAGTCCCTCGGCTGGGACTTGTCGCAGGGCGGCCGGCTCGCCGACGAGATCGCCGACCTGCCCGGGCCCTATGCGCCGCCGGCGGGCGCGCTGCTCCTCGCCTGCGTCGATGGCGAGCCCGCGGGTGCGCTCGGCCTGCAACCGGTGCCGGCGGACGTCCGCGTCCCCGGGGCCGGCGCGGAGCGCTTCGGCGAGCTCAAGCGGCTGTACGTGCGGCCGGAGCACCGCAGGCACGGCGTCGGCCGCGCGCTGATGGAGCGCGCGGAGACCGAGGCGCGGGAACGCGGATACGAGCAGCTGGTACTGACCACCTCGGCCGAGATGATGCCACTGGCGCAGCGACTGTACGACTTCCTCGGCTACGAGCCGACGCAGGTCTACCGCACGGACATGCCGTGGCCGGCGATCCGCTGGCTGCGCAAGGAGCTGTGAGGGAGAGCGGGCGGCGGCGCTCGTGGTACCATCGCTCTCACCCTTGTCTCGGAGGCCTTGGTGTCGCGTACCCGTCACAGTCTCGGCGCAGGAGCGCGCGACATCGCGCCCATCTTGCTCGGCATCGTTCCGTTCGGGCTCGTCGCGGGCTCGGCGGTGATCGCCGCCGGCTTCCGTCTGCCCGAGGCCGTCGGGATGTCGCTGCTCGTCAACGCCGGCGCCTCGCAGATCGCCGCGACGTCGCTGTACGCGGAGCACGCACCGCTGTTCGTCGTCATCGCCACCGCGCTCATCGTCAACGCGCGCATGTTCATCTACAGCACGTCGATCGCGCCCGTCCTCGGCGACGCGTCCTGGCGTCTGCGGCCGCTGCTGGGGCACATGCTCGTCGACCAGAACTACGCCTCCACTATGACTCGCGGCCGCTTCCGAGAGGACGTCGACGTCATCCCGTACTACATCGGAGCGTGGCTCGCGCTCGCGGGCGTGTGGCAGCTCTCAACGCTCGCGGGCGCGCTCGCCGGCCCGCTCGTCCCGCCGTCGTGGGGCCTCGACTTCGCCGTGCCCCTCGTGTTCCTCGCGCTGCTCGCGCCGTCGCTGAAGAGCCGCGTCGCGTGGGAGGTCTGCGCGGTGACCGCCGTCGCCGCCGCCCTCCTCGTCCCGACGCTGCCGATGCAGACCGGGCTGATCGTCGCGATGCTCGCCGGGATGGCATGGGGCGCGGTCCGCCACACCGACGCCGAGGAGGTGCGCGCGTGACGCCGACCGTCACCTTCTGGCTGATCATCATCGTGCTCGCCGCCGGCACCTGGGCGATGCGGAGCCTGCCGATCATGTTGCACGGTCACGTCCCGCTGCCGGCCTGGGCCGAGCGGCTGTTGCGCTACGTGCCCGTCGCGGCGCTCACCGCCATCGCGGTGCCCGCGTCGCTGTATCTCAAGACGAACGGCGTCTACCACCTCGAGCCGCCCCGCATCCTCGCGGCGGTCGCGGCCATGCTCGTCGCGCTGCGAACCAAGAACGTCGTAGCGACGCTCGCGGTCGGGATGGCCGTGCTGTGGGCGGCACAGGCGTTCCTGCCCCGCCTCGGCTGAGCCGAGACGGGTAGCCGCTCACTCGTGCTGGTGGCCCTCACGACGTCTGCGGTACAGCTCGGCGTCGGTGACCGGTCCGACGGCCGTTCCCGCGAGCTCGTGCGCCTCGGCCTCCGTCATGCCCTCCTGCCGCCCGAAGAGCTCCACGAGCCGCTTGCCGTACGGCCAGAAGCCGCTCCGGTCTCCACGCTCCCACCTCGCCCGCATCTCCGGCGTGTCGATCCGCCAGTCCGGGCGTATCTCGCTCGTGGCCTCGCGAAGGTCGCGCGCGAGCTCCCATGGCTGCGGCCGGCCCCAGAACCAATAGCCCATGTACATCGTGTGGACCACGAGACCCGGCTTGAGCACGAACGTGTACGGGATCATGGGGTCGTCGGACGGGTCGGTGTACTCCTGGATGTCGAGATCCTTCTGCACGACCCGGTGCACGTCGGACAGGAACGGCCACTCCGCTCCCACCGCCTGACGGAACTCGTTGATCTCCAGCAGCGAGTCCGTCGTGATGGTCACGATCTGCGTGTAGGCCACCTTGATCTGCGGATGGAACCGTGCCAGCTGATGCAACTGCTGGTGGTCCTTGGGTCAATACGCCCCTCTGTTGAGAGTGAGGACCATCGGGTCGCCGCCCTGCAGCTCCGACAGCCGCACTTGCCGGTTGGTATGGTCGGGCAGCTGGTAGTCGGGGAACTGCGCTCCAGGAACGATGTCGGCTCTCACCTGGGGGCCTCCTCCAGAAGGACATGCGGACAAGGCAGGCGATACCCGAGGAGTCCGGAAGGATAACGGCCGAGGTCCGCGTGCCCCGGCTAGGAGACCTCGCGGACGACCCGCCGCCAGGCGCGGGCGTCGCCGAGCACGACGGAGGTCTGGACCTGACGCTCGGGGATGTCCCAGTACGTGCGCAGGAGCCGCGCCGTCTCGAGGCGCCCCACTCGCTTGAAGCCGTACTTCTCGTAGAAGGACACAGCCCACGTCGCGTCGGCCCAGGTGCCCATCAGCAGCGGACGCTCGGTCAGGTCGCAGAGGTGCGCGAGCAACCGGCCGCCGGCACCTCGCCGCTGCGCCGTCGTTCGCACATACGCATGCCGGACGAGGGTGACGTCGCGGACGTCCTGGATCCCCATCACGCCCAGGACCTCGCCCTGATCCTCGACGCAGAAGAACCGCACGCCCGCTTCGATCTCGGAGCGCAGGTAGTCCGCCGTCATGTACGGCTCGCGCCACCGGTCGGGCGGGATCACGCCGCGGTACGCCTCGGCCGCTTCGTTCACGACCGCGAGGATGGTGTCGAAGTCGGCTTCGTCGCACGCGCGGATCATCCGGCATCGTGTCCCAGCGCGAACCGCAGTGCCTCGATCACCGGCCGAGGCTCCGGCACGCCTCCCGTGCGCCGGTTGGTGAACACCATCTCACCGTCGAGGTGCACCTCGAAGACCCCGCCGCCGCCGGCGATGAGCTCCGCCCCCAGCCCGAACTCCTTCCGGATCTCAGCCGCCACACGGGTGGCCCCAGGAAGGTACCCTCACTCCGTGCAGTACGTGATCGCCAGCCGCTCGCCCGTCATGCCCCTCACCTCATCCGGTCGCGCCGACTCGAGCAGATGATACCGCCACCACGCGCCGGCGCGGGAGCGGTCGTCGGTATGTGGGAGTAGACTGTCGCCGAAGGGGGTGCGAGATGACATCGGCGGTGCCCGAACGGACGCTGCGCTGGCTGCTTCTCGGCGAGGCGGACACGCCCGGGACCCAGGCGCTGTGGGCGCAGCGCAACGAGTACGAGCCCGTGCGGCGGATCCTGGAGGCGCAGCAGCCGGACGGCTCCTGGGCGCCGCCAGCGCGCGACTACCAGAAGTACGGCGGGAGCCTGTGGCAGGTCCACTTCCTCGGCGAGCTGATGGCCGAAGGCACTGACGAGCGCGTCCGCCTCGCGGCGGACTACGCGTTCTCGCGTCAGCTGCCGACGGCTCGTGGAGCTGCAACGGCCGCAAGGACGCCGCGATCCCGTGCCTGACCGCGAACGTCGGCCGCGCGCTCGCGCGGCTCGGGTGGTCGCGCGACGAGCGCGTCGTGCGCGCTCTGGGCTGGATCGCGGACCGGCATCGCGAGCAAGGATACCTCGGCTGCCTACAGGCCGCGCCCTACACGCTGAACGGGTATTGCCACATGCTCGCGCCGAAGACGCTGCTCTTCCTCGCCGAGGTGCCGCGCGACGTCTGGCCCCACGGCGCCGAGGAGTTGCGTTCGGCGAGCATCGCGGCATTGCGCGACAAGCAGGTGTTCCGCAGTCTGCCGAAGCGGTCGCGGGAGTTCTTCGACGCCGTGTGGCCGGTGCCGGCGCGGGAGCGCGACGGCGTCCGCGAGCGATACCTCGCGGAACATCCGCCCCTCGAGTGGGGCGACAAGCCCGGGTGGCTGCGCTTCGGCTTCCCGCTGTCGTACAACTCGGACGCCCTCGAGGCCCTGGCGGCGTTGGCCGCGGTAGGCGAGACACGCAGAGCCGAGTACGACGCGGCGCTGGAGGCGGTCCTCTCGGCCGCTGACCCCGAGATGCGCTGGACGATGCGGAACAGCCTGAACGGCAAGATGATCGCGGACGTCGAGCGGAAGGGCGAGCCGTCGAAGTGGCTTACGCTGCGAGCGTCCTCCGTGCTCGAGCATTTCGCCTGACGCCGCGCATCTCGACTGCTATCCTCCCATCACGCGTCACGACATCTCGACGGGGTGAGGACATGGGGCTCGGCAAGGACTCCCGGCTACGCCGATAAGACGACCTCCGGGAGATGATCGGCGACATCGAGAGTCCCACTCCCATCGTCGCGCTCCGCCGTCTCGTGCCGGACCCGGGCCTGACTCTGTACGCGAAGCTCGAGTGGATGAACCCGTTCGGCTCCGTGAAGGACCGCGCGGCGAAATGGATGCTGGAGGGACTCGAAGAGCGCGGCGAGCTCGGCGAACGCGCCATCGTCGAACCGACGTCGGGCAACACCGGCATCGCACTGGCAGCGATCGCGGCACTGATGGGCAAGCGGATGATCGCGACCGTGCCGTGGGACCTGTCGGTGGAGAAGAACGTGCTCTTGCGAATGCTCGGTGCGGAGGTCGTGCGAACCCCACAGCCGGGCGAGGGAGAGGCGCACCCGATGGACACGGCGATCGCGATGGCAAGAGCGCTCGCCGGGTCGTCCGACGGCTTCGTCATGCCGGACCAGTACGACAATCCCGACAATGTGCGCGCGCACTACGAGACCACCGGGCCCGAGATCTGGAAGCAGACGTTGGGCGAGGTCCGCTACGTCTTCGCGGGCTTCGGCACGACCGGGACGATCACCGGCGTCGGACGCTTCCTGAAGGAGCAGGACCCCCAGGTCCGGGTGGTAGCGATCGAGCCGGTGCGAGGACACCACATCTCGGGGCTGAAGAACCTCGAGGAGACGGCGGTCCCCGGCATCCTCGACCGTTCCGTGATCGACGAGGTCGTCTCCGTCGACGACGACCAGACGCGTGCGATGATCCGCCGCGTCTGCAGCGAAGAAGCGCTGATGGTGGGACCGTCCTCGGCGGCCATACTCGCCGGTGCGCTGCGGTACCTGAAAGGCCGCGAGGGAGTGGCCGTCGCCGTCTCGCCCGACAGCGGCCAGAAAGCGATCAGCTACCTCGCCGAGGTGCTGCGGACCGAGAGCGAGTAGGCGCTCAGGCGGTCGTCGCGGGCGGGGTCTCCTCGGCGATGTCGCGCTCGATCCGCCGCCAGTGGTAGAGGTAGACGGGGCCGGCCACCGCGAGCATGGCCACGGACCCGACGAGGTCGAGGATGCTGTTGCGCCGGTCCTGCGCTTGCTGCAACGCCACCTCGGCTTTCGAAGGGCCCGTCGCCGGCACGCCCTTCTCCGGTACCGGGGCGCCGGCGAAGTAGCCCGGGTTCGGGTAGACGAGCTGCACCACACCGCGTACGCCGTTGACGATCGCGAAGATCACCATGATCAGCGTGATGAGGCAGACCAGATACAGATAGATGTTGCGGAGCGACCAACGGTCCTTCGCGCTCATCGTCGTTCCTCTCGCCGAGGCACCCGGTTGCCATTCTATGCCAGAATCTACCCGACCCTCTTCGCAAGGAGCTGTCGATGACGGATCAGAGCTACCAGGTCGCAGCGGCGCAGGCCGATGACGGGCGTTCCGCCGAAGATCTCGTCGCGGCCTATCGCCGCGGCCCGGCGCTGCTGCGAGACGCCCTCGAAGGCCTGGACCCCGAGGCGATGCGAGCGCGTCCTATCGAAGGCAAGATGAGCTCCCTGGAGGTGCTGTGCCACCTCGCGGACTGCGAGCAGTTCCTCGCCGACCGGATGAAGCGCACGATCGGCACGCACAAGCCGCTCCTCGTCGGGATCGACGCGACGCCGTACCTCGGCCGGCTGCACTACCACGATCGCGATGCCGACGTCGAGCTGCGGCTGATCGACGTCACGCGCGAGCAGATGGCGGCGGACCTCGGCCGTCTTCCAGCCGACGATTGGCGGCGGCAGGCGGTGCACACCGAGACCGGCCTCGTCACCCTACGCCAGCTGCTGCTTCACACCGTCCGGCACCTCGAGTGGCACGTCGCGGCCATCCGCGAGAAACGTGAGGCGCTCGGGCGCTAGACTCGGTCCTCACGAGAACTCCATGTCTTTTCGTCGTTTCATCGTCACGACCGCCGAGAGTGCGGCCGATATTGACGGTGACATGCGAACCACACTCACAGAACCTCTCCCCGCCGCCCCGGTCGGCCGCGCGCACGCAGGAGCCATGGCCGGCCTGTCCGCGACGATCATCGCGCTCGTCGTCGCCGCCGCCGCCGGCGTGCTGGCCCCGCTCACCATCGGGCGCGTCGCGGACGCCGGTCACCGTCCCGTGCGACCCATCGCGCTGCGGCCTGTCGTCGCCGCGCCCACGACGGTGGCCGTGAGATCGGCCGAGCATCCCGCGGCGCCCTCGGCAGTCCACGGCAGTGCGGCGCGCACGACACTCGCATCCGCCGCCGCCCCACACAGCCGCGGCGGACGTTCGACCGCATCGCCGGTCGCTTCCCCGATCGCCTTCCGGCCCGGCGTGACGGCACCCTCGTCGACCGCCGCCCCGACCGCCCCGGTCGCGCTGCCGATCGCCTCCACGCTGGTCCCGGCCGCCGATAAGGCGACGGACGATGACGCCGGCGTGAGCGCCTCGAAGCCGCACAAGCCGAAGCCGGAGAAGCCCTCCCGCAAGAAGCCGAAGACGGCTCACTCCTCGTCGCGTCCGCAAGAGACGCAGCCCCTGCGCGGCAAGAGCGGCAAGTAGCTGCCGGCGACGCGCGCCGAGGCCCCGGGACGGGCGCGAGGCCGCGCCCAATGAAGGACGCGGCCTCGGAAAGGGACGGTCGCGGTACTAGCGGACGAACGCGAGCACGACCATCGCGACGGCCGCAACCATCACGAAGGCACGCAGCGGATAGATGCCGCCTTCACTGAAGCTGTCCTCACGCACTGCGCTCACCTCACATTCGCACGCGTATGGGTCTCTCCTGCCACATGGCGAGTATCGGCCCGAATCGCCGTTAGGTCCATTTACGCTTTCTTGCTTCTCGCGTAAGCTTTTCTACATGTTGAACGTCCAGCGCATGCGGATCCTGCGGGAGGTCGCTACCCGCGGCACCATCGCCGCCGCGGCCGAGGTGCTGTGGGTGACGCCCTCGGCCGTGAGTCAGCAGCTAGCCGCGCTCGAGCGTGAGGCGGGCGTGAAGCTCGTCGAGCGCGACGGGAGGCGGCTCCGCCTGACCGAGGCGGGACGCCGGCTGGTCGCGCACACGGAGCGCGTGCTGGCGGAGCTGGAATCGGCCGAGGCGGACTTGGCCGCGAGCGCCACGGGGATCTCCGGTGACCTGCGGATCTCCGCCTTCCCCACCGCCGCCCGCTCGCTGCTCGTGCCGGCGCTCGTGCGGCTGCGCGCCGCGCACCCTCTCCTGCGCCTGGCCGTGACCGACCTGGAGCCGGAGGAGAGCGTGCCCGCCCTCAAGGCCGGGCACCTCGACATCGTGCTCACTTACGAATGGGACGTGCTCCCGAACGTCGAGGATCCCGGCGTCGAGCGGGAGGAGCTGCTGATCGAGCCGATCTTCCTCGCGATGCCGAAGGGGCGCCGTAGAGGGGAAGGCACGGTCAGCGTGCGCGACCTGGCGGACGAGGAGTGGATCGTGGGCCGCGACCAGACCTCGCTACTCGAGCTGGTGCTGCGGATCGCCAACACCGCGGGCTTCGAGCCGCGCACCGCCTTCCACGCGATGGACCTCGACGTGATCCTCTCGGCCGTCGCGGCCGGACTCGGCGTGGCGCTCGTTCCCGCCCTCGGCCTGCTCTCCGAGCGCCGTGACGTCGACTTCCAGCCGCTCGAAGGTGCGCACAGTCGCAGGACGTTCGCCGCGATCCGGGCCGGCAGCGGCGGGAACCCGGCCATCTCGGCGGTACTGGCCGAGCTTCGTACCTCGGCCGAGAGCGTCGCCTGCGTGCTGGAGGGCGAAAGTCGGGAGCCTTAGGGGCGACGCCGGCGGCGAAGGGTCGGCCGTCCCGTGACGGCACCCGCGCCACGCGAGGGCGTCTAGCCCGAACGCTCCTCGGCACGCCTAACGGCGTCCGCGATGGCGTCGGGCCGTGCCCACATGAACTCGTGGCCGGCGTCGGGGAGCGATGTCAGCCGCGCACCTGGGACCGCCTCCGCGAGCGGGCGCGCGTGGTCCGCCAGGCGAGTGACGCGATCCCCCTCGGCCGCCACGATCTCCACAGGCATCGCGAGCTCCCCGAGACGTGAGGAGATGGCACGGACGTCGGAGGGCAGGTTCGCGTACTCGGCCGCGAGCGCGCGGAACTGCGCGGGCCGCAGGTACATGGCGCGCGAGTACGCCGTGTAGAGCGCGGGGACGGCGTGGGGGAGGAAGGCGCGCCTGTCGAGCGGACCCACGACGGCGCGGCCGACCGGTACGACCAGCGCGTCGGTGAGCAGAGTGCCGAGGACGGGCAGGTCCGCCACCCGCAGCACCCAGGCGGGCGCCGGCCACGGGAACGCTGCCACCGGGGCGAGCAGCACCAGCGCGCGGACCTCGGCGGGATGTTCGAGCGCCCATGTGAGCGCGACCAGCCCGCCGTAGCTGTGGCCCACCACGATCGGCCGCTCGACGCCGAGGCTTCCGAGCGCCTCCCGGATCACTGCGACGTTCGTCGCGACGTCCGCCTCGGCCCCTTCGGGGAGCGCCGACCAGCCGTGCCCGGGGCGGTCGAACACGATCAGACGATGCGTGCCGGCGACGTCGGCCATGACCGTCTCCGTGAACGACAGCGCCACCCCGTCCGCGCCGTGGATCGCTATGACAGGGGGGCCCTCGCCGTCCTCCACCACGTGCACGCGCGTGCCGTCCGCGAGCTCGACGAACCGCCCCGCGGGAGGGAAGGCGGCCTCACCTCGGCGGACCTCGCGTCGCGAGTAGGCGATGAGAGCTGCCAGCGACGCGGAACCGAGAACGGCCGTCGCGATGGCTCTCCGATGCCGCGCGAGGAAACCCACGCTAGCGGCCTTCGTAGCGGTCGGGATGCGGGCCGATGCGTTCGTCGCGGTCGAGCGCGTCGATGGCCGCCATCTCCTCGGCGGAGAGATCGAAGTCGTAGACGTCGGCGTTCTCGGCAAGCCGCTCGCGATGGACCGACTTCGGGATCGTGGTGACGCCCTTCTGCAGGATCCAGCGGATCGACACCTGCGCCGGTGACTTGCCGTGCTTCTCGGCGATCCGCACGAGCACGGGGATGTCGTACACGCGCCCGCGCATCACGGGCGCCCACGCCTGCTGCACGATGCCGTGGTCGTGCAGGTACCACATGAGATCGGGCTGCTGGAGGCCGGGGTGGAACTCGACCTGGTCCACCGCGGGCGGCACCTCGGCGAAGGAGAGCAGCCGTTCGAGGTGGTGCGGCAGGAAGTTGCAGACGCCGATGGCGCGCGCCGCGCCGACGGCGTGGATCTCCTGCATCGCGCGCCAGGTGTCCTCCATGAGCGACGGGATCGGCCAGTGCATGAGGTACAGGTCGACGTAGTCGAGCGCGAGCTTGCTCAGACTCTCGCGGAAGGCGGCCCGTGTGGTGGCGTAGCCCTGGTCGTCGTTCCACACCTTGGTCGCGACGAAGAGCTCGTCACGCGGGATGCCGCCGGCCGCGATCGCGCGCCCGACGCCGTCCTCGTTCCCGTACAGCGCGGCCGTGTCGATCCCGCGATAGCCGACCTCGAGCGCCCAGCCGACCTCTTGCTCGACCTCGTAGCCCGCCTTCGCCTTGTACGTCCCGACGCCGAGGCGCGGCATCAGCACGCCCTCCGCGATCTCGACGCGGTCGGCAAGTGAACGCAGCTCCACGGTGTACGGCATCGCTCCCACCTCCGTCCGTCAGTGTACCCGGCGCCGCGGTCCCGCAGGTGGGCGTGGAGCGGAGCGGCGGTCCGGCGGACGTCCCTAGGGCTGGTAGCCGCCCATCTGGTCGCCGCCCTTCTTGCGCTCAGGCGGCGCGCCGTACGCTCCAGGCCGCATCTCCCCGCTCGACCCGGCGTCCATCCCTCCGGCCGACCCGCCGATCTCGTGCGGCGCGGCTATGCGGTCGATCTCGTCGACGAGCTCGCGCGGCGTCTGGGTGGCCTGAGGCAGCCGCTCGAGCAGATGGATCTCCTCGGACGGCAGCCTCGCGCCCTTCGCGCGCCTCAACACCTCTCTGCGCTCGACCCCTCGCTCCTCGGTGAAGGTTCGCTCGATCCAGTCCTCCAGCTCTCGCACCATCCGGCTGCGCATGACGGCCTCCCTCCTTCGGCCTGCATCGGTTGTGTCTCCCGCAGGTCGCCGCGTGTAACGCGGACAGGGGGATATACAAAGCGAAGCCTCACGGAGGGGGTGCCCGCATGGGCTGCTGCGTCATCGCCGCGCTGCTGCTTCTGATGCCACGCTTGGCCATCGTCCTGCTCTGGCTGTTCACGAATTTCCTCGGCCGGGCGTACGACGGGGGCTGGGTCCTGCCCGTCCTCGGCTTCTTCCTGCTGCCGTGGACGACGCTCGCGTACGCGTACTCCGTCAACGCGGGGTACGGGCTGTCGCCGACCGGGATCCTCATAATCGTGCTCGGCGTCATCCTCGACGCGTTCACGCACGGAGGCGGCGGGCGCAGCTACTACCGCCGGCGCGCCGCGTAGGACAGCGCGCCTAGCGCACGAGCCCCTCGCCTATCGCCTTCCACAGGTACATCGAGGCAAGGCTTCGGTCGGGCCGCCATTTCTCGCCGGCTTCGGCCAACTCCTCGCCCGTCGCGTTCCTGCCGAGACCGAGCAGCCATCCGGCGGCGCGGAGCAGGCCGACGTCGTCCGGCGCCAGTACGTCCGGACGGCCGAGGGCGAAGATGAGGAACATCTCGGCGGACCATCGCCCGATGCCGAGTACCTGGGTGAGCTCTGCGATCACCTCGGCATCCGGAAGTGTCGGGAGCGCGTCGAGTTCGAGCCTGCCGTCGAGCACGCGCGCCGAGAGGTCGCGCAGGTAGCGGATCTTAGGGCGTGACACGCCGGCCGCGCGCAGGCCATCCTCCGAGGCGGAGAGCAGCCGATCGGGCGTGACCGGTCCGCCGAGGTCGAGCCGCGACCAGATGGTGCTGGCGGCCTGCATCGAGAGCTGCTGGCCGACGATCGAGCGCGCCAGTGCGATGAACGGCTCGCGCGGCTGCGGCAGGTCGAGCGGGCCGAGGCGCTCGATCAGCGAGCCGAGCAGCGGATCGCGCTCGGCCAACTCCTGCCACGCTCGCCTCTCGGACATGCTCGCCTCCCGCGCCGGTCACCGGGGTGAGTGTATCAGCGCGAGAGGGCCGGCATCGCGTCACCGGCGAACGGGTAACACATGCGCCGTGAACACAGCCGAGGACAGGTACGCGAGGCGACGACGGATGGTGCTGATCGTCGGCGACGCCATGCTCGTCGCGGCCGCGCTGATCGCCACGTCCCCGTGGACGTCGGGCCTCTACACCTGGGTGGTGCAGCAGGGTCTCGCCTCGGAGGTCGCGCCCGCGCGGCCCGTGCGGCCGGCGGAAGCGCGGAGCGCCGAGGCGACGCGCGACCCCGCCTGGGACGGCTGGGAGCGGCAGGACTCCAGCGATTGGCGAGACGCGTCCGCGGGCGAGGCCCTGGGGCGGCTGCGGATCGCGAAGATCGGT
The DNA here is from genome assembly GCA_036504755.1 of Coriobacteriia bacterium. Classification (GTDB taxonomy): domain Bacteria; phylum Actinomycetota; class Coriobacteriia; order Anaerosomatales; family JAJZPX01; genus JAJZPX01. Next base: position 102,954 of record DASXUP010000004.1, on the reverse strand, counting down.
CTGGACGCGACCGTGGTGAAGGGAGCGCGCGAGACCGATCTGCGCAAAGGCCCGGGCTGGGTGCCGGCGGCCTCGCCACCGGGCCCCAGCGGGAACTGCGGCATCGCCGGGCATCGCACCACCTACCTGGCACCCTTTCGCGACCTGGACCTCCTCGGCGCCGGCGACGCCGTAGTGCTCGAGACTAGGTGGCGGCGGTACACCTACAAGGTGACGCAGCGCTTCTTCGTGGAACGAGACGACGTCGACGTCCTCTTCCCGACTCGCGACCCCACGCTGACGCTCACGTCGTGCCACCCGCCGTACTCCGACCGGTTCCGCATCGTCGTCCAGGCACGGCTCGCCCGTGTGGAACGCCGCTGAGCGGCCGAGGCGGGCGGGCCTGCGCCATGACGGGTAGACACCGCAGGACGCCGAGGGACGGGAGGCGCGTCATGAAGGCACCGATGCGAAACGCGTTCGTCGCGCTCGGGCTGGCCGCGGCATTGTCGGCCGCGCCGGCCGCGTTCGCGCAGACCGCGACGGAGACGCCGGGCGGTTCCCTGACGCCGAGCACGGGTGCGGGTGTGCCGCTCACCGCGGGCACCGGTGCGGCGACGTTCGGGGGCGGCAGCATCGACGAGGAGCCGCTGGCGCACACCGGGGGCGGAGACCTCGCTTTCGCCGCCGGGAGCCTGGTGGCGGCGGGCGGTCTCGGCCTTCGCCTGTTCGCGCTCCGCCGCGGCTGAGCGCGTGTCTAGGACTCTGGACGCCGGCGCGCGTCGAGCATCTTGTGGAGCGCGGCCACCTCGCGCTCCAGCAGCTTGATGTCGCTGATGTCTCGCGCGACCTCGATCGCGGCGACGACGTCGCCGCGGTTGTCGAAGACCGGGTACCAGTGCTGCTCGAGCCAGTTCTCCTGGCCGGTGTCGGTCGTCTCGTACTTCGTGGCGCTCTCGGGACGGCCGGTCTCGAACACCCTCGCGGCCTGGCAGCCCGGGCACGGCTCCTCGTGTCCGAGGATGACCCGGTGGCACGGCCACCCTATCGCCTCCGCGAAGCGCTTCCCGCCGATCCTCTCGGCCGTCTTGTTCATGAAGACGACGCGCAGGTCGCGGTCTAAGAGCACGATCGCGTCCGTAGTGTAGTCATAGAGCTCGCGAAGACGGCGGCGCTCCGCGACGGCTTCCGCGCGAGCGTCCTCGAGCAGCTTGATCCCTCGCATCGAAAGCAGCATCACGACGCCGAGAGCGATGAGCGGGATTCGAGCGAGCAGCGTCTCCAGCGAAGGGGTGAGCAGCTGCCGCGGAAACGTCCCGATGTGGAAGAGAAGAGAGCGGACGGCCGCGTCCGCCACCCATAGCGCCACGGCCAGCGCTACGGCCGCCACCGTCCATCTGACCACCCTAGGTCGCACCCGGCTACACCTCTCCACCAGCAGCTACGGCACGTGCAGCCTCAACAAAGGTGAGGGACTCGGTGCCAATCTACGCCCGCACGCCCGCACTTGCCAGTCGGTGGAGCAGGTGCGACCGGCGTGCCATACTAGCCCGGTGACCAAACTCACATCGCCAAGCCCGCGAGGCGCCGAGCGTCTGGCCGGCGCCACCTACTATCTCCCGGGGCTGACGAACAGCGGCTACGTCGCGGGTCTGTGTGTCGACACGGGCCCGGAGGAGGCGCCGTACGCCGGCCTTATGGTGGACCGCCTCGTCATCACACACGGTCACGCGGACCATTTCGCATGCGGCGCGTTCCTCCGCCGAGAGGGAGCCGAGGTGTTCGCGGCGCGTGACGACGCGACGCTGATCGAGAACCCCGAGGTGAACATCCGCGGGATGTTCTCGTGGGCGAAGCCGGGCGATCTGCTGGTCACGAAGCTGTTCCGCGGTGAGTCGTGCGAGGTGGACGACTACCTCGAGCGCTTCGAGGATCCGCGCGCCGCGGCCGTGCCGCTGCCGGGCCACACCCTCGGCCATACGGGGATCCTGACCGCGGACGGCGTCCTGTTCACGGGCGACGCGCTGTATCTGGAAGATCTCTGGGAGCGTCATCCGCTGCCCTACGCGATCGACCCCGCGCACGTGGTCACTTCGCTCGAACTGATCCGCACTCTCGAATACGACTGGCTCGTCCCGGCGCACGGCCGCCCGGTGGACCGCGAGGAGAGCCTGCACCACATCGACTTCCACATCGGCCAGGTGCGGTCGATCGAGCGCTTCATCGCCGAGCATCTGTCCGAGCCGAGGTCGACGGAGGAGATCATCGCTCTGGTCTCGGCCGAACGCGGACTGTCCGACAACCCCGCGCAGTACTGGCTCGCGGTGACGACGGTGAAGGGCTTCCTCGGAGACCTGCAGGGGCGGGGCGAGGCCGACTTCTTCGTGCGCGACCATGCGGGATGGTGGGTGGGCAAGGGACTCGACCGAGGGGACTGACATGGAGTGGGACAGCTCCCTCGCCACCGGCGAGGAGGCGATCGACGATCAGCACAAGATGCTCGTCGGGATGTTCGCCGAACTCGAGCGCGCCGAGGCGGAGGACGGCCCGGATGCGGTCCGGGAAGCCCTCGACAAGCTCACCGACTACACGGCGGTGCACTTCACGATGGAACAGGACCTCATGTCGCGCGAGCGCTTCCCGGACGACGCGACGGAGGAGCACGTGCACGAGCACCGGGCGCTGACGGAGCGCGTCCGCCAGATGGTCCTCGAGTACCGCACCGGCCAGCTATCCACCATCGGCCCGCTCGTCACGTTCCTCGGCGGTTGGCTGACGCACCACGTGGGCGAGATGGACAGGCGCCTGGCCGACCACGTTCGCGGCCGGGCCTGACCGCTCGGCTGCCGGGACCGGCCCGGCTACTTGTTCGGGCTCATCTGCTGCAAGCCTATGCGGTTGCCCTCGGAGTCGACGAAGAACGCGATCATCCCGACCATCGGCCCCATGTCCTTCGGCTCCTGCAGCACCTTGCCGCCAGCGGCCTCGGCGCGTCGCAGCGTCCCTTCGATGTCGCCCATCGTGTTCAGGTAGACCGTCGCGCCGTCCATGCTCGGCTTCCCGACGTAGAGGTCGGCACCGACGACCATCTGCCCTTCCTGCCGCTCGCCCATCACGGGGAGGAGGGCGACCTCACCGCCTCCGCCGGGCATCTCCGTGACGTCGCCTTGCAATACGGCGCTGTAGAACTTCATCGCCCGCGCCATGTCGGTCACGGGGATGTCCGCCCAGATGATCGCGTTCTCCGCCATCGTCCACGTCCTCTCTACATAGTCCCTACCGACAGGATATTGCCCTCCGTGTCCTTGAACCACGCCATCTTGGCGCCACCGATCTCGGCCACGCCGTTCTCGGTCTTCACGCCGAGCTCGGGGATGTCGTGGTCCTCGAATCGCACGCCGCGGGAGCGCAGGTCTTCGAACGTCGTGTCGAAATCGACGGCGTGGAAGCCGAGGACCGTGTGTTTCGGCGGCGGCGTCCCCGGACGCTCGTACAGCTCGACCTGCGTCCCGTCGCCGGCCATCGCGATACCGTTGCCCGGAACACCCGGGATGTCGTCCACGGGCAAGCCGAGCGTCTCGCTGTAGAACGCCTTCGCCCGCTGGTAGTCTTCGACGCGCAGCACCGCTCGCGCGGGCGCTCTCGACAACTTCGAGCGGGGCTCTGTCTCGATCCGTCCCGCCGTATCCATGACGCTGCCTCCTCGCTCGAGCCGACGTCGGGGATTCTTCCCGTCTGCGAGCGGCCCGGGTCCGCCGGTTCGGCAAATCGCGGGGCATGGCAGGGCTGAGGAGAGCCGTTCCCGGTCAGGGCTACTGCAGACCGCCGATCACGTTCGAACGCACCGTCTCGCTGAGCACGCTCGCACTTCCCAGCAGGTAGACACGCTGGACATCGGCCTTGTGCGCTTCGAGCTGGGACTTCGTGGCAGGCGTCAGTGCAAGGCGGTCGCTGAAGAGCATCACGCCTCCGCGCTGCCCCACGGCCGCGCCTCCACCGAGGGCGTCGGGGAAGTTCCACGCGGTGGACAGGCCGACGTTCGCCCGACTCGCCCAACCTCGGCCGACGGCCTTCTCGGCCACGTCCACGGCCGTGGCGAACCGCGTGGGACCTTGCCACCGCTCGACCAGATGTCCGCCGCCGGTATCGTTGCCCGCGAGCCGGCTGGCCGCGGCCGAAGCCACGGCGGCGGAGACCGCCGAGATCGACCCGGCGATCACGGCATGCGTGGCCCCGACCGACGCCAGCGCGGCGGCGGCCTCGCCGGATAGCAGGAGCGGCTCGGTGAGGACGACGGGCATCTTGCGTGCGTACGCGATCGGCGACACCGAGAGCGCATCCGCGTAGGTCCGCCCCGAGACGAGGAATACCTCGCTGGAGCCGCCGAGCTGCTTCACGCGCTCGGCGACGCGCCGGGACGTCTCGAACCGTGTCGGTCCGGCTATGCGCTCGACGTCGTAGCCCGCTCCGCCGGGCTGAGGCGCGCCAAGGGCCAACTCGACGTCGTTCGACACCACCGAACTCGATCCGATGATCTTGATCTCCGTGACCTGCAAGCGCTGCAGCTCGCGCCAGACCGCGTCCGACAGCCCGCCGCGCTGCGTGAGGAGCACCGGGGCGTGCAGCACGCCCGCGAGCCCGGCGGCGGCCAGCGCGTCGGGGTAGTCCGCCGCGCTCGCGATGATCGCGGTGGTGGCGGTCACGAAGGAACTCCGCGACACCGCGACGGAAGTCTGCAGGCGATCGAGCCCGTAGAGGCGCGCGGCCTTGTCGTGCCGCTTCGTCCACGCGAGCGAGTAGGCGCCCGCCGTGCCCGACGGGTCCATTGAGTGCACCTCGACGGAGTACGTCGCCGCGAGACTATCGGGGACCACGTATGAGGTCTCCTTGGGATAGCCGGGCTGCCAGAACCAGAAGAGCGCGTCCTGGTCGCGCAAGGTCCCGATGTCGTTGTTCAGCAGCGCGAGAGTGAAGTCCGTTCCCGCGTCCGCGCGAAGCGACAGCGTAAGCTCGTCGCCCGCCGCCAGTGGGATCGAGTAGACGTCGTCACGGTCGCCACCCAGCGGCGAGAGAGAGCCCGCGACGGGTGAGGCGGGCAGCGGCACGCCCGGGAACGAGTCGTCCGCCGAGAAGGCCGGCGCGGCGGCGGGCAAGAGCGCCATCAGCAGCGCGGCCGTGACGGATATGGCGAGCAGGCGCCTTCTCATGACGGTCCTCCGAGAGCAGGGTGAACGCTCCCGTCATGATACCGCGCCGGCCCGACAGGGGGACGAGACCCGCCGCCCGTCCCCCGAAGCCTCCGGCCGCGCTACGCCTCGACCGCGGGCGCCTCGGCCGTCTTGCGCCGGGTCGCGAAGCCGACCAGCTGACTGCCGGTCAGCGCGAACACGGCGTGGTACGCGACCGACTGGAGCACGGCCGGCACGGTCGTCATGCCGTTGGAGCCGCTGATGACGGACACGGTGATCCAGGTGATGCAGATTCGCGGCCGACACCCGCAACGCCCAACCCACTATCTTCAGAGCCAAGTTCATCACGAATACCTCTCTCCTCTTTCCGATTCCTACCGAGCCTGCATGAGCATCCACATGGCGAGCACGCCCAGAGCGCCGTGACACCCGACCGCCCAGCCGAAGATGCTCGGCTGCCACACGAAAGCCTCGCCCTTCGCGACCTTCGGCCCGAGCGTCAGTGCGCACGCGACCGACATCATGACCACCAGCGCCGCGCCCACGAACCACAACCACGCCATCCCGTTCTCCTTCCTTAGCGGAAACCTATTTGGTTTCCGGTTTCCTAACGGCCGAAGAAAGGGCCGCCCGCGTCTCCGCGACGGCCGCCCCGGCCTGGCTTACCCCAGATACCGCGCGATCCCCGCCAGCAGCTCCTCGTCGCGGTCGAGCGCCGGATCCTCGCGCACCATCAGCACGTACTCGAGCACCATCGCCGAGATCATCCGCTGCGCGAACGCCGCGTCCGTCACCGCGAACTCGCTGCCGGCCATCCCGGCCGCGATGAGCTCCTCGCCGAGCGACCCGACGGCCGCGGTGAACGCGTCGGCCGCCACCTCGTACTCCTGCCGCCAGTCCGCCTCGGCCGTCTCGAGGATGTGTGCGCGCGACATTCGCAGCGCGAGCCGCATCAGCGCCATCACCTTCTCCCCGTTCGTCGGCAGCTGCGCGATCGCCGCCGCCATCTCGCGCCGCGACTGCCTGGCCATCCGCTCCACCAGGTACGCGTAGATCTCGGCCTTGCCCTCGAAGTGCACGTACAGCGTCTTCTTAGAGATGCCGAGCTCGTGCGCGACCTCGTCCAGCGTGGTCTTGCGGTAGCCGAACCGCTCCACGTGCTTCGCGAAGACGTCCGCTATGCGCTCCTTGGTGACCGCCACGGCCAGTCTGTTCCTTACATCGGAAACCGTTACGGTTTCTAGTTTCCACAAGACCGCTCCCTTGTAAACCCCTTTCGCGAGATCAGGTCCGGGAATTCCGACGGGCGTCGCCCCACAGCTCCTTCATCGCTTCTCCACATCCGCCTCGCGGTCACGACACGAGCCCGGAAGAGCATGGAGACAGGAGCCGGCTCACAGGCTCGAGCTTGCGGGAGAGGAGAACGAATGCGCCATCTCGAGAGGACACACCACCCGCGGCGCCGATCTGAGCGATCGGACCTCCCGGACAGCCGGCACTTCGAGGTACAGAAGCGCGACGAGACCGGGCTGATCGCCAGCGTCATCTTCTCGACCGAACGCCAGGCACTCGCGTTCGCCGACGCGCTCGCCCACCTCATGGCGAAGACAGGCGAGCAGGGCTCCGTCCAGGTCGTGTGGCCTCGGCCGCACGCTCTCGGGGGGTAGGCGCTGCCGGGGCTCCGCCGGGGCCTCCGGCTCGCCTCGTCGCCATCACCGCGGTCACGCCCGCGGCGTCAGGGGACCTCGGACTCGCCCTCGTGCCCGCCGCCCGGCACCCCGTCCGGGGGCGCGCTCATGTCGGGCCGCGTCTGCGGCTTGTCGAGCCCGCCGAGGAGGTACAGAAGCTCTCGCTTCGGCCAGCGCGCCTGCGGCAGCTCGCGCAGCGCCCGCTTCGCGTCGTCGGGAAGGTCCGAGCGCCGCGCGGCCGCCAGCACCTGGTCCTTCTGCACCCACTCGTCGCCGGCGAACTCCCGCTCGGCCCACTCCACGATCCGATGCACCGTCGCGTGCTCCATGCCCGCCTCCCGTCGTCCACCTCCATCGATTCCCTGATCGAGGCGGTTCGGCACGCATTCAGCCCGGGCTCGGGACTCGACGGTGCTCGCGCGTCCGTGGCGGCCGCGGCCCGCGCACGCGCCGCACCTCGCGCTTCGCGTCGGCTACGTCCGACCGGATCGCCGACACCAGCGCCTCGCCTTCGAACATGCTGGCGATGTAGCCGAGCATCTTCGTGACCAGCCACAACAGCACGATCGAGAGCACCAGGAAGACGATCACCTCGAGGAACACGATCAGCGCGTCCACCAACATCTCCCCTCCCATCCCCCGGGCTGAGGAGGGAGTGTACCCGCCACTCGCCGTGCACCCGCGGACGGGCGGTCCCAGCGCCGTTCAGGTCGCCCGGACGCGACCTCGCCCGCTAGGCCCGGCCCGCAGCGGGTACCAACGCGATGGACGATGGCGGCGAGAGAGGAGTCCGGGATGCACGGCTCGATGTGGGGCGGCAGCTGTCCGGCCGGGTACGGCCGAGGCGGACACGACGCGAGGCAGCAGATGGGTATCCCGCTGATCCCCGCTCCGATGGCGGGCATGGCCATGATCGTGGGCCTCATGATCGGCATCATGATCGGCAAGAAGATGTCGCACGGCATGGGCATGCACGGGATGGGCATGGGCATGAGCGGCGGCATGATGCGCAAGAAGATGATGGGCATGGGCATGCACCACCATCATCATGGCTACGGCATGTCCGAGTGCGGGTGCGGCCAGGGCGAGGGTATGCAAGAGACGCCCGGCGAGGGGGAGGAGCGGACCCAGGGCGCGGGCTGACCCTCAGCCCTCCAGGCGCGCGACGTACTCCGCGTACTCCGCGTCCCGCAGGAACTCGATCACCCGCCGGCGCCCGATGCGGAGCAAGCTCCACGGCGCGAACTTGTACTCGGCGTGGAACCACACCCACGTCTTGAACCGATGCCACGGCCGAAGGTTCCTCAGGTACGCGCGCTGCGCCGGCGAGAGCAGCCGATGGCGGAAGAGCAGGCCGCGCACGAAAGCGCCCTGGACTCTCGTCCAGGAGTAGAACCGCCGGTACTCGCGCAGCACCGACTCCTGCATCTCACGAGCGGACATCAGTTCGGGGCGCAGCGCGATATGCATCCCGTCGAGGAACTTGAGGTCCGCCAGCTTGTCGTAGAGCACGCGTCCCGCGCGCTCATGCCGTGCCGTCCGACGTGTCCCCGGCAAGGGCGTCTCGAAGAGGTACTGCAGCGTGGTGACGTACTTGCGCGCGTAGCCGCCGTTTCGGCGCAGCGTCTTGCGGGTGTCGCCGGCGAACGCGATGAACATCCCGTGGACGAGCAGCCCGTATCTCCGCATCGCCCGCAGCGCCGCCGCCGTCCGATCGCTGTCGATGTGCTTGCCGACCGCCTCGAGGTCCTCATCGGCCGAGGACTCCACGCCGACGCAGACCATCGTCGTCGACGCCACCCGCTTCAACAGCCGGAGCAGCTCGCGGTCGATGCGCCCCTTGCTGTCGAAGACGGCGTCCGCCCGCATCTGCACGACGAGCAGCCGCGCGTACCCGCGCTCGATCGCCTGCGAGAGGAAGCGCTTGAACGACGGCTTGTTCGCGGCGGCGTTGTCGTCGATGAGGAAGACGCCCGGCGCCCCCTCGGCCTGGCAGAGCATGAGCTCCTCGACGCTCTTCTCCTCGTCGCGCAGCACGTAGCGCGGCCACATCTCGCAGACTTCGCAGAAGTCGCATCGCTCCGGACACCCGCGCGAGCGCCAAACGAGGCCCGTGGTGCGCCGCTCGATCCCGGCGACGAGCGAGTTGTCGACGAGCGGCAGCGCCTGCACCTCGGCCTTCGTCAGCTGCCGGGGCGGCGGCCCCTCGCAAACGGACCCGCCGTCACTCCAGCACACACCTTCGATCGCGTGCGGGTCGCCGTCGCCGAGGAGCAGCGCGCGAAGGAACGCAGGGAACGTGAGCTCCGCCTCGCCGCGGATGACGAAGTCCGCACCGGCCTCGAACGCCCGCCCGGTCGCGTACGTGGGCTCGGGTCCGCCGAGGACGATCGCCGCACCCGGAGCCGCGGCGCGTGCCCGCGCGACGAGCTCGGCCGTGCGCGTGAGCGTGCACGTGATCGCCGAGAACCCGACGACGTCCGCGCCGGCGACCCAATCCCAATCGACCGAGCCCTTGCCCGACACGTCCTCGATGAAGGCGCGCACTTCGTACCCGGCGTCACGGACGACGGTGGCGAGGATCGCCGTGCCCCGCCCCATCGCGACGTGCGAGTAGATGTTCAGCCCAGGCGAGCCGGCCTCGATGAGGGCGACGCGGGGGATGTGCTGCCGTGCGGTCATACGAGGAGTGTTCCCCGATGCGACTCGGGCCTCCCCCCGATCCGCCGGGAAGAGGCCCGAGTCGCTCAGCGGGACCTCGGCCGAACTACATGCCCGTGGTGCCGCCACCCATCTGCATCCCCATCGAGATGTAGTCGGTCAGCAGGTTGATGATGTTGCCCTCGCTGTCCTTGAACCAGGCGCTCTTGATGCCCTGCATCTCGGCGACGCCGTTGACCGTCTTGATGCCCATGTCCGGGAGGTCGTACTCCTCGAACATCACGCCGCGCCCCTTGAGCTCGTTGAAGGACATGTCGAAGTCCTTGACGAGGATCGCGAGCGTCGTGTTCTGAGGTGCCGGCAGTGCCGGGTTCACGTACAGCTCGAAGCCGGTGCCGTCGGCCAGCGACACCGTCCCCATCCCGGGCATGTTCGGCGCGTCCATCACTTTCAGGCCGAGCATGTCCTGGTAGTACTTCTTCGCACGGTCGTAGTCCTGAACGCGGAGCACCGCGTACGAGTGACCCGTCACCAGCGAAGTCCCGCCCATCGTCGTCGTCGAGCCCTGGGTTCCCATGTCCATCGCACACGCTCCTATCCGTCGAAGCCAGCGTGTGGTGCTTGTTCCCCGGAGCGCGCGGAGTGAAGCGCGCCCGGCCGTGTCGCAGCAGATGGCCGCGCTCGCGCGGCTGCGGCAGCGCTACCCCGAGCTCACGGTGCTCGTCGACGACCTCGAGCCGCACGAGGCGATGCCGGCGCTCAAGTCCGGGCAGCTCGACCTCGCGTTCGCGCACGAGTACAACATCCAGCCGCCGTTCGCCGACCCCGGCATCGAGCGCCACGACCTGCTCACCGAGCCGATGCGGCTCGCGCTGGCCGCGTCACATCCGCGCGCCGGCAAGCCCGCGCGGCTCGCGGACTTCGCCGACGAGCACTGGATCGTCGGCCGAGAAGGGACGTACTGCCACGACATGGTGGTGCGCAGCTGCAACGCGTGCGGCTTCGAGGCGAGGATCGAGATGCAGAGCAACGACTTCCGCGTGATCGCCGCCGCGGTCGTCGCGGGGCTGGGCGTCGCACTGGTACCGACGATCGCGGACTTGCGGGGGCTGGAGGGGCTGTCGCTCAACGAGGTCGTCGAGCCGAAGCTCGAGCGGCGCGTGTTCGCCGCGGTGCGGGCGGGGTCAGCCGAGGCGCCAGGGATTAGGGCGATGCTGGGGGCGCTGGGGGACGATTCAAAGACGCGGGGAACGGAAGGCTAGCAAGGTCCGTCTCCCATCCCCGATCCGCCCAGGACGTCGACTACTCAGGCAAAGTAATCGACAGCGTATCCGAACTCAGGTACGAGATTGTCTCCCTGTACTGCGTCGACTTGTATGCGTCTTCCTCGTGCGAGTAGTCCCGCAGCCCCTTCGACGTCCAACTTGCGAAATGGCTGCATACGAACTCCAGCGAAGCGAGTTCCTCGTCTGAGAACAAGCTGAGATCCGGCTCTCTGCCTATCGTAAAGTAGGAGCCCCCGTACTCGCGGAAGTCGACCTCATGCTCGACTAGGCTTCCATCCTCAACTAGTGAAGCCTGCACAATGTCGTAGTGTTCGGGCACTGGCCCGTGCTGAAGATGAAGGTACGGCGAGCCAGAAATGGACACCGTGAACTTCCTAAAGTGCAGGAAGTCTGCGTAGAACATCAGCTTGTTCAATTTCGTCTTGTACGTTCTCTGCGACTTGCAGAAGAAGACGATCATCTCTCGAAGCTTCTCTGAGCTGAACCCACGAAAGCCCGTGAACTGATCGACCACGGTGGTAACGCGCGGGACATAGAGTCCGACGGCCTCACACACGCAACTTCCGTCAAGTAGCGACTCAAGGCGCTGTTCAAGAATCGCTCTCTGTTGTGGCGGCAGTCGATTGCCGTTGGCCTCGAAGAGAAGCTTCACATTCTCAGGTCGTGTTGCGAGGCGCAGAGTCGCGTCGTGCGCCGGATCCTGCAACGACCCGGACTCGTAGCGATGAAGAGTGACTTCGCCCCAGCCTAGTAGCAGTGAAAACGACCGCTGACTAAGCCCGTACTTCTCACGCGTCTCCCTGATGACTTCCGGGCTCAACAGCCCATGCTTCGCGCGAAACAGGGCGTACGCCTTCTCCACCGTTACGGAGTCAAGCGACTCGCAGTAGACCTCCTTGTCGCAGTCAGGGCAGAAGGCGACCTGAGTCCGAACGGTGATAGTGTCACCCTTCACGGGATAGGTCTCTTCGACTTCCTTGATCACTGGCTCTATGTCGTTGTCGCACCACCGGCACTTGGCTCTCATGGCTTCTCTTGTCTCTCTCGGTTCTGCCTGTAGGGGTAGGCGATCGGCCTATTCGGAAAGTGGAAGGACCACGCAACCGACTGACATGTGCCATCGGGCCGAAGCTCAACAATCACCTTGACGTAGACCTCGCTACCGCACACATCCGCCCCGAACTCACACTTGCGCTCGTTCGGCTTCTCGCCATCGCGCACGGGTCCCATCGCGTCCATAGGAGTAAGACCCAGCACACGCTCCTTCGCTTCCTGCAGGGAGATTCCGAGTGCCGTGATCGCCGCAAGGTTCTCTGTCCGCTCAAGGAGTACTAGCCCGTATGCTGCGGCCCCTTGCTTCATTAGGAGCAGAAACAACCGTATGTTGTCGAGGTCGTCCAAGGTCCTGCCCCTTTCATCGCCCCCTTCCGACGCTCCTCCCTTTATCACATGATAAAGGTTCCCCTTTGGAAGTCAAACGCATCGTCTGACCAAGGCGACGGCCGGGGAGAGGCGCGCTTCTCCCCTTTGGACTGGCCATCGCGTCCCCCCTGGGTATCAACCCCCTCATCACCCTTCGACGAGGGAGCCCCGCCATGGCGACCAAGATCGTGTTCATCCACGGCGCGTTCGTGAACGCAGCGTCGTGGGAGGAGTTCATCCCGTTCTTCGAGCAGCGCGGCTACGAGGTGATGGCGCCGGAGTGGCCTCGGAAGGAGGCGGGCTCGGCCGAGGACCTCGGTGGGCTGGGCGTCGCGGAGATCGTCGACCAGTACCACGAGCTCATCCACGCGATGCCCGAGTCGCCCGTGATCATCGGGCACTCGTTCGGCGGGCTGTTCACCGAGATCCTGCTCGACCGCGGGTTCGGCCTCGCGGGTGTGGCGCTCGACCCCGCGCCGCCGAAGGGCGTGCTGCGCCTGGCCTGGTCCGAGCTGAAGGTGGCGAGCCCGGCGCTGGCGCATCTGTCGAAGCGCGACGGCACCGTGGAGCTGACGCCCGAGGAGTTCGACTACGGCTTCACGAACACGTGGCCGCGCGATGAGGCGAAGAAGGCGTACGAGCGCTACTACGTGCCCGAGACCGGGCGCATCTTCTGGCAGGACGCCTACGCGAACTTCGCGATGCACTCGCCGGTCGCGGTCGACTACGGCAGGACCGGCCGGGCGCCCCTGCTGATGACCGCGGGCGAGAAGGACCACACGTTGCCGACGGCCGTGGTGCGTTCGGCACACGAGAAGTACGCGAAGCGCCCGGAGACGCGAACGGACTTCCACGAGTTCCCGGAGAGGTCCCACCTGCTGATGGCGGGGCCGGGCTGGCAGGACGTCGCGGAGTACGTGGCGGCATGGCTCGAGGAAGTGCTGCCGGCCGAGGCGCTGCCGAACACCGCCGCGGCCGGACGAGAAGGGACGCGGCGATGAGCGCGCAGACGGGAACGACGGTGCATTCGGTGACAGTAACCAGGACCGTCGAGGCCCCACCCGACGCGGTGTGGCGGGCATGGACGATACCGGAGTGCTTCGCGCGGTGGTTCTTCACGCCTCCGTTCGAGACCCCGGTCGAGACAGTGGCGATGGACGTGCGGCCCGGCGGCGAGTGGCGGGCGACGCAGGTGAACGAGGCCGACGGGGCGAGGCTGCCCTTCGTCGGCCACTATCGGGAGGTCGCCGAGCCCGGGCGGCTGGTGATGACGTTCGAGAACCCGGAGGACCTAAGCGACCCGAACGTGGAGATCGTGACGGTGACGTTCAGCGATGCGGATGACGGTGCGACGAAGCTCACGCTGCGCCAGGAAGGCCATCTGCCGCCCGAGCAGTACGAGCTGCTCGGCGAAGGCTACTCGCGCTTCTTCGACAACCTCGCGCGCTACCTCGCCGAAGGAGAGAGGAACCTCGCATGAACATCGGGGAGACGCACTTCGAGGTGCCCGAGGACCGTCCTGCGATCGTGTTGCGGCGCACGTTCCACGCGCCGGCGCACGCGCTGTTCGAGGCGATGTCGAAGCCCGAGCAAGTCGAGCGGTGGTACGGGCCCGCGCGATACCGCGTCGAGGTGCCCGAGCTGGACTTCCGCGAGGGCGGCCGCTGGCGCTTCCTCAACATCGACAAGGCCGACGGCACCGTGTGGGGCTTCCACGGGGAGTTCCGCAAGATCGTCCCGGACCGGCGGATCGAGCAGACGTGGATCTTCGAGGGCGCGCCCGACGCCGTCGTCGAGCAGACCGCGGAGCTCGAAGAGCGCGACGGGGAGACCACCCTCACCGTGACAGCCGTCTACCCCGACTTCGCATCGCGCCAAGGCGACCTCGACCACGGCGCGAACGAGGGTGCGGCTGAGACCTACGACCGGCTGGCCGAGGTGGCGGGGTCGATAGCCTCGGCCAGCGTGTCGCGCAGCGCCGGCGCGGGGCCGGGATAGAACGCCTTGCCCGCGTAGCTGCGCGTATGGATCGCGCGCTCGGGACACGTGTTGAAGCAGCGCCAGCAGCCGTAGCACTTCGCGGCGTCGAAGACGGGCTTCGGGTCGAGGCGGATCGCGCCGTACGGGCACCGCCGCTCGCAGCCGCCGCACGCGGTGCACGCCGACTCATCGACGTACTTCTCGCCCATCGTCCGACGGGCCGTCGTCCGAGGCAGTGCGGGAAAGAGCCGGTCCGCGAAGCCGATACGCACGGGGATCCGCTCCGGCGCTCTCCCGTCGCGCACGGCGGCGACCGCTTGCGCCAGTGCGGACACGAACGCGTCGAAGCGTGCGAGTCGGCGGCGACTCGGCGCGCCTGCCGGGGCGAGTCCCATCGCCACCATCGGCGGGTAGCTCTCGGGCATGTGCAGCGAGTGGCCGGCGAGCACGTCGAATCCCTTCGCCGCCGCGGCGTCGCGGAGCGCGAGCAGCGTCTTCCCGCTGAAGCCGCCGAACGTGTTGAACACGAACGCCGGCTTGCCGGGATGCTGTGGGAGCGACCGCATGAACTCGCCGAACAGGTGCGGGACCGACCAGAAGTCCGTCGAGGACGCGAACCCGACCACGTCGTACGCGGCGAGATCGGTCTCCGGTCGCCGGATCACGTCGACCAGGTCGAACGGCACACCCAGCCGGTCGACGATGGCCTCGCACGCGAGACGCGTGTTGCCCGTTGCGGAGTAGTAGCAGATGACACCGCGCATGCTCGCTGCCTTCCGTTGCGTGTCGGCGATACCCCCGCCAGTATGCACCTCGCGCGATGGGGCGCGCTACCTCGCCTCCCTCGCTGCTACGCGGCTGCCAATAGCAGCAACCCGGCCAGGCTTGCGCTACTCTGCCCCCATGGCCCGCACACCCACTCACCCCGACGTCGAGTTCAAGCGGGACCCGGACCTCCCCGGCGTGGAGGCACGGGTCTCGCGCTATGCCGAGCGCGCGTTCCGACTGCACACGCACAACGAGTACTCGATCGCGCTCGTCGAGTCCGGCGCCACGACGTTCGAGCTGCACGGCGAGCCGCACCGCGGCGTCGCGGGACAGCTCGTGTTCGTCGACCCCGGAGCCGTGCACGCCTGCAATCCGGACCAAGACTCGACCTTCGCCTACCGCCTCTTCTACATAGACGCGCGCTGGTTCGCCGAGGTGGCGGCCGAGGTCTTCGGCGACGCCCCCACGCGCATCGCCCTCGCCCCGCCGGTCGTCGACGACCCCGAGCTCTTCGAGGCGTGGCACCGCCTGCACGTAGCGATCATGGAGGGCGCCGAGGGCCTCGAGAAGGAATCGGCGCTGGTGTCGAACATCGCGGCGACGATCGAGCGCTACTCTGCCGAGCCGTCCGCGCCCCAGGGGGCCCCCGCCGCCGGCCAAGCGGTCGCCAAGGTCCGCGACCTCCTCGCCGAGCGCGTCGCCGAGAAGGTCTCGCTGGACGAGCTCGCCGCCGAAGCGGGCATGAGCCGCTACCACTTCCTCCGCGTGTTCCAGCACGCCGCCGGCCTCCCGCCCCATGCGTTCCAAGCGCAGTTGCGGGTGGAGATCGCGAAGCAGCTGCTCGCCGGCGGCGAGCCGATCGCGCGTGTCGCCGCCGAGGTCGGATTCGCGGACCAGAGCCACTTCACGCGCGTCTTCCGCGAGTTCACCGGCGCCACGCCGCGCCAGTACCAGGCCTCGGCGCGCGAGAGCGCGTGACGCCGCAATAGCGTTCCATACGCGTGTCGGAGGCGTGGGCTAGACTGGGCGCACCGCCGAAGAGGAGACGTCTTGACCGACCACGCCCACCAGACACGCACGCTGTCCCCCACCGTTCTCGTCCTGTGCCTGGGCGCCGCGGTCGTCCTGTGGGGCACGAGCTTCCCCGCCACCAAGATCGCGCTCGCCGACTTCCCGCCGATGGCGCTGGTCTTCCTTCGGATGGTCGTCGCCACGGCGCTGCTGGCACCGTTCGTGGGCCGCATCCCGAAGACGCGGTACCGGAAGGGCGACTGGAAGTGGCTCGTCCTGGTCGGCCTGTTCGAGCCGTGCCTGTACTTCCTGTTCGAGGCGAACGCGCTGCGCTTCACGGGAGCCTCGCAAGCCGGCGTCATCTCGGCGATGGCGCCGCTTCTGGTCGCGGTGGGCGCCCGCATCTTCCTCTCCGAGGAGCTGTCGCTGCGCACCATCTCCGGTCTCCTGCTGTCGCTCGCCGGCGTGGCGGTGCTGTCTCTCGGCGGTCATTCGGCCGAGGCGGCGCCGAACCCCGTGCTCGGCAACGCGCTCGAGCTGGGCGCGATGGTCTGCGCCGCGGGCTACTTCATCGTGCTCCGGCACCTGACCTCGCGATACGATCCGTGGCTCGTCACCGGCGTGATGAGCCTGTCGGGGCTGATCTTCTTCCTGCCCGGCGCGCTGCTGGCGGGCCCGTCGACGTGGCTCCACGCGTCGCCGCAGGCGTGGCTCGCCGTGGTGTACCTCGGCGCGTTCGTCACGCTCGGCGCGATCGGCCTCTACAACCTCGCCGCGTCGAAGATGCCGGCGGCGCGCGCGGCGATCTCGATCAACCTCGTGCCGTTCGCCGCGGTGGCGTCGAGCTGGCTGCTGCTCGGCGAGCAGCTCACGCTGCTGCAGGTCGCCGGCGGGCTCGTGATCGTCGGCGGCGTGTTCCTCGGCGAGTCGAAACCGAAGCCGAGGCCAGCCGAGGAGGAGCAGCTGGCGCTCGACGAGGCTTAAGGGGGCGACAACGCCAGCGCCACCTCGGCGAAGAAGCGGGACACCCGCGCGACGGCCGACGCCGAGCGCGTCCGCGGACGCGCGGGCGCCCTCGCGTCGAGACCCTCCGGGACGCCATAGTACGAGACCGCGGTGGCGATGACGTGCGTCCCCATATACGGGTAGGCAACCTTTCGGCGTGACACTGCTCACGCATGGCAGGGTGGACGGACCGTGTGTCGAACGACTGCAAGGGACCATACCGCGCCGAGCTGCAGCAGGTGATCGCGATGAACGACGGATGGCTGAGGCCCAGTGCCTCGGAAGACTTCGGAGACGCATTCATAGTGAGCGGATCGCTCGGACTGATCGCGGGGACGGCCCTCGGCAATCCGTCCATAGGCGTGATCTGCGGGCTGATCGCAGGGGCGATCGCCGACGGCTTCATCGTCGCCAGGGCGGCACGAGCGAAAGCGACTCTCCGGTAGCTACTGCGCGCCCTCGATGACGGCATGCGCGAGCGCCTCCGTCAGCTGCTCTTTCGTGTAGCGCTTCGCCGGCAGGCCGTTCACCGCCCTCTCGCCGTCCGCGCCGAGCGGATAGAACTTCGCCTTCTGGACGACGTCGTACTTGTTGACGGTCTCCGATGCCTCGAACAGATCCTCGACCAGGTCGAGCATCTGCTTGGCGGAGAAATCCAGCACAGCGCTCACCCCCAAGTCCCACATCATGCGACCGCTCCATGATGCTTCTACCGCACGCGCGCCGAATCCTGCTCGTGCGATGAAGAAACGGCGGCGAAGCGCGCCTAGATCGCCGTCGCCGCGGCGGAACCGGGATCCGCCGAGGTGAACGCGACGACCGCGCCCACGCGGCTCCCGTCCGAAGCGAAGATCGGCGTGGCGTTCAGCGAGAGAGACCGCGTCGTGCCGTCCGGCCAGCGCAATGTACGCGCCTCGTCTCGGACCTGGGACGTTGTGAGACACGCGCTCAGGTCCCCCGGAGCGCTCCCTGGAGAGTCGCCGCAGGTCCACCTCGGCGTGAGGATGCGCGAGGTGTCCGGGTCGTCCTCGAGCTCGAGCATCTCCCGCGCCCGGTCGTTCGCGAACTCGATCCGCCCGCTGACGTCGAGCACCACGACACCGGTGGGAGTCGTGTCGACGATGCGCATCAGCATGTCGTGCTCGGCCGAGAGCACACCGGCCTGCCGCTGCATGATGCGTAGCTGCTCGTTCATGCTGAGCGCGTACGCCGCGCATGCGAGCAGGGGGATGAACAGCACCTTCAGGTAGTTCTCGAAGATGTCGAGCGCCGTCGTCACGTTCAGGAACTGGAGCACGTGCGAGAAGCCGACGAACATGTAGACACTCATCGCGCCCGCGAACAGCAGCTTCATCCCGGCGCGCACGAAGCCGCCGGGCCGATCCGGGATCGCGAGCACACCTACGAACGCCGCTGTGAAGGCGAGTGCGGAGATGAGGTTCGCGATGACGTTGAGCACGTTGGCGCTCATAGCGCCGCCCTCCCCCGCAAAGCGAGGGCGAGCTGCCAGGTCCCGATCGCGAACGCCGTCCCGGCGACGGCGATCAGGAGCTGCTTGAACGGGAAGACGGGATTCCCGAAGAGGTACCGTTCGGCTATCGAGAAGACGTACACGCCGGCGATGGTGAAGAAACCGACGGCCAGCCACCGTCGCCCCGGGTAATCCACGCCCCGAGCCGCGGCGACGGTGACCGGTACGAGAAGCAGCATCAGCAGGAGATTGACGACCTCGCTCGCTTGCGACGCACTCACGGAAGAGAACATCGCAACCCCCCTAGGCGCGACTGCGGTCCGCTCTCATTGTACGCCTGGTGACCGCGCCCAGATAGCTCGGCGTTTCGGGCCGGCCTGCGGCGGGGAACCTACTTCGGACGTAGGCATTCTCTTCAAGGCGGGGGTGTTGTGAGATGGAACGCCGGCTGGGTGAAGGCACGAAGAAGCTCGGGGTGCTCGACTACATGGACCGCCAGACGGTGCGGATCTACGACGAGACGCTGAAGAAGGTCCGCAACGCCGAGGTCAAAGCCGGCCTGGAGCGTTTCCGCGCGGACCACGCGAGCCTCGCGGACCAGCTCGACGCGGTCGCCAAGCGCATGGGCTGGCGCCGGGAGGAGCCATCCGAGGCCTTCCGCGCCTTCTTCTCAGAGCACACGCGCATCGTCCAGAACGCGAGGGATGAGAACGAGGCGCTCGAGGGCCTGCTGCTGATCGAGCAGGCCAACCTCGGCGAGTGCCGGCGCACGCTGTCGGCCGGGCCGCCTCTCGGCGCGGCGGACATCGTCAAGCAGATGTGCAACTTCGAGGTGCGCGACGTCGACTTCCTCGCGAGGCACGTCCTGCCCATGACCGGCCTGAGTGCGGTGACACACGACGCGCACAGCGGCAAGGGCGCGTGGGACATGAGCCCCGAGGAGCTCCACGTGATGCTGTCGGGCCTGCGCTCGATGGACGAGCAGTCGGCGAACGCGTACGACGCGGCGATACCGAAGGCCGGCAGCGACGAGGTCGCCGGCCAGCTGCAGGCGTTCCGCGACGACCACAAACGTCACGCGCAGGCGATCGACAACGTGCTCGAGAAGATGGGAAAGTCCGCGGAGCTGGCCACCGGCGAGCTGCAGCAGTACCTCTCCGAGGCGGTCGGGCTGATCTCGCGCGCGAAGGACCAGGACGAGGCGCTGGAGCGGATGCTCCTTCTCGAGCGGGCGAACTCCGCCGAGTACGAGTCCGTGTCGCGCGCCAACATCCCGAACGATGAGGCGATGCGCCTCGTCGAGCAGCATCACCTCGACGAGCAGCATCACGTCGCGTGGGTCGAGCTGCACACGCCGATCAGCGTCGGTTACTCGTCGCAGTCCGCGCCCCGGGTCGGCGAAGACCCGACGAGCACTCCCGGGCTCTAGCCGCGAGCCATGTCCGGCCTCGCACTGGTGACCGGGGCCACCTCGGGTATCGGCCGCGCGACGGCGTTCGAGCTGGCGCGGGGAGGCATGCGCGTCATCGTGCACGGCCGGGATCCCGCGCGCGTGCGCGAGACGGCCGAGGCGGTCCGCAACGGCGGCGGCGTCGTCGAGGAGGCTGTCGCGGACCTGAGCTCGCAGGCCCAGGTGCGGTCTCTAGCAGCCGACCTCGCCCGGCGCTTCGGCGAGCTGGACGTGCTGCTCAACAACGCCGGCGTGTACATGCACCACAGACGGCTGACCGACGACGGGATAGAGACGACTTTCGCGGTCAACGTGCTGGCGCCCTACCTCCTCACGCAGCTGTTGCTCCCGCTGCTGCTGCGCTCCGCGCCGTCGCGTATCGTCAACGTCGCCTCCGTCGCGCACCAGGCGGTGCGGGCGGTGGACTTCGGCAACCTGCAAGGCGAGCGGCACTACGGGGCGTACGGGGCGTACGCGCTCTCCAAGCTCGGCGACATCCTCATCACGTACGCCCAGGCGGCACGGCTCGAGGGGGAGGACGTGACCGCGAACGCGCTGCATCCGGGCGTGATCTCGACGAAGCTGCTGCACGCCGGCTTCGGGTTCGGCGGCGCCCCGCCCGAGAAAGGGGCCCAGGTCGAGGCATACGTGGCCATGTCGGAGGAGGTCGAAGGTGTGACGGGCGCCTACTTCACGGACCATCGTCCCACGCTCAGCTCCCCGCTCACGTACGACGAGGAGCTGCAGGCACGCTTCTGGGCGGAGTGCGAGCGGTTGACCGGTGTGGCGGCGGAGTCACCTGCCCGATGACGTTGCTTCTCGCCGCTGCTCGGGAACGAACCGCGATGCCCGCGGACGAGGGCCCGACGATACGCGCGCACCTCGGGGACGAGCGGCGGCCCCTCGGGGAATACTTCCCGTGCCGGGCACCGGATGGAGTGGAGTGACATCGGAAAGGACGTGGAGAGATGCCGGAGTACGGGTCGCAGGCGGGGACCATGCAGGCGGAGAGGACGAGCACGTCGCTGCTCGACACCCTCAACGAGCTGCGGGCACGGGAGCTGGCCGTGGTCACGCAGTACATGCGCCACCACTACCAGGTGACGACGCCGGAGGGCCTAGCACTCGCCGGGGAGTTCAAGGAGGTCGCCATCACGGAGATGAAGCACGCCGAGATGCTCGGCGAGCGCATCGACTTCCTCGGCGGTGACCCGACGACGAAACCGGCACCCATCGGCACGGACGCCAGGACGCTCGAGCAGATGGCGGCGATGGACCTCGCGAGCGAGGAGGAAGCCGTCCGCCTTTACCGCGACGCCATCAAGCAGGCCGACTCCGCGGAGGACGTGACGACGCGCCGGATGCTGGAGGGCATCCTCGGCGACGAGGAGGATCACGTCAACACGTTCCGGCTGATGCTCGGGAAGTAGCGCCTAGCGGGGCGAGGGCTCGAGATCGACGACGGGGACCCGGCGGACCACGGGATGGGTGAAGCCGGGGTGCGGCGCGTACGCAGCCAGCACCGCGGCGCGCTCCGGAGCGACGCGCCTTCGGAGCTGGTCGATAAGCGCTGCCAGCCGTTCGCGCACGCGCGGGTCCGCGCCGGCGCGAAGCGCGAGGTCGGACAGCGCGATCTCGACGAGCCGCGACCAGCTCCGCACGGGCTGCACCACACGCAGCCGTCCCTTCGCGTCCGCGAACCGGCCGTGCGGGAAAGGCCTCGGCCCGAGCCGCCCGAGCACCTCGCCGATGCGGTCCAGTGCGGCCTCCGCTACTCCAGGTTCCGAGGCGATCGCGCCGACGGCGACGTCGGACAGCAGGCCGAGGTCGAACGCGACGTCCTCGCGTACATCACGCAGCTCCGCGACCCTCACTCCGCGCGCTATGCGCCGGGGGAGCGGCTTGCCGTCCTGCGCGAACACCTGCAGCAGCGGCTCGCCGCGCATGACGAAAGCGCCGATGGCGGGCGCCACCACCACCGCGTTGGCGCGGCGCGCGTCGCGGACAAGACGCGGGCCGTCCACGTGGACGACGTAGCCCGTGCGCGGAGACGGCACGACCCTCCCGAGCCGCAGAGGCGGCGGCTCGGGTGCCTCGGCCGGGAGGCGCGGCGGATAGCGGCGATCCGCCGCCTCGACCGCCAGCTCGCCGAGGTGCGCCACCGCAGCGTACGGCCGGGCCGCGTGGGCGAGCACGCGCGCATGCCGCGCGAACGCCACGAGCCCGATCGCGAACAGGAGCGCCGCGACGGTAGCGGTGAGCGCGGGCGCGAACGGCAACCCCGCGCCGCCGAAGCGCACCGAGCCGAGCCCGGCGGCGGCCACCGCGACGGTGACCACCAGCCACGCGATGATGCGCGACGCCGAGGGGGCCGGCAGCGCGGAGACCGTGGGACGCAAGACGGCTCCGAGCGCGGCCAGCAGCGCGATCAGCACGGCCGAGGCGAGCATGAGCGCGACGAGCAGTGGCGCGACCGCCTCGGGCACGCCCGCCGCTCCCGCCCTCGCCAGGGCGCGGTCGGCCTCGACGAGCAGCACGCCCGCGCCCACCCCGGCGACGGCGGCGAGCACCGGCAGCATCCACGAACGTGCGCGCATCGCCTCGGTCCCCTCTTCGCGGTGTCCCTAGCCGTGACGGCTCGGCTCGCCTTCCTCGGGGTGCTCGGGGGGCTCCTCGAGGATGCGTCCGTGCGCCGGTTCGTCGGGGGGAAGACCGGTCTCGGCGACGACCGTCACCTCGGAACCGCCGCCCACGTAGTCCTGCCAGCGCTCCATCAGCTCGCGCGCGCCACCCTCGGACGTCGAGGTGCCCGGCACCTCCACCACAACGTCGCCGTCGACGTCCTCCACGCGGATGGACCGCACGTCGTCTCGCTCCAGAAGCTCCGCGATCGTCTGGACGGCGTCCCCGGTGGAAACGCGGTATGTCTCGGTCGTCATCGCCGCTCCCCTCCCCGCCTGCCATCGGATGGTACCCGCCGGGGCCGCTGCGCCGTCGCGGAGGAGGGAATCTAGCGTTCGAAAGATCCAAGGAACGGGGGGCAGATGGGCGACCGGAGGGGGACGGCGAACCAGCTGGCGCGTCTGTCGTGGCTCGAGACAGCCACGGTGCGCGCGTACGACTCGGTGGAGCACAAGGTGAGCGGCGAGGACCTGCGGCAGCGCCTCGGCGGGTTCCGCGCCGACCACGCGCGTCATCTCGCGCGGATGCACCGGCTGCTCGAGCGCACGGCGGGCGGCGCCGAACCGAGCGCGGAGTTCATCCGCTTCGTGCGCGAGGAACTCGAGCTGATCGAGCGGACTCGCGACCCGGCCGAAGCGATGGAGCACCTGCTGCTGATCGAGCGTGCGAACGCGAGCTTCTTCACCGACGCCCTCGCGTCCGATCTACCCGCCGAGGCGGAGCAGCTGGTGGCCGAGGAGCGCGAGGACGAGCTGCGCCACGTCGACGAGGTCGAGCTTCACTGGCACGCGCGGTAGGGTGGATCGTGTTCCGCAAGGACACCCGGTACCACAGGATCACGGTGATCGACCGCGGTGGCGTGCGGTCGCTGAAGTTCGGCGACCGCCGGCAGAGCGCGATCGAACTGCGCGACGGCTACAGCTCCGATATCCGCTACACCGACTACCTCCATCTCGCGCTGGCGGTGAAGCCAGATGCGCGGCGCGTCCTCGTCATCGGCCTAGGCGGAGGGACGCTGCCGAAGCGGATGTGGCGGGACTACCCGGCGATGAGCATCGACTCCGTCGAGATCGACCCCGTGGTCGTCGACGTCGCGAGGCGGTACTTCGGCATGCCGGACGACCCCCGGCTGCGCGTCTTCACAGCCGACGGAAGGCAGTACGTCGCCGGTACGAAGGAGCGGTACGACATCGTCGTGATGGACGCGTATTACGCGGACTCGATCCCGTTCCACCTCGCCACGGAGGAGTTCTTCCGCCAGTCGCGCGGCGTCCTCACACCCGACGGCGTCGTCGCCTACAACCTGATCGGCAGGATCGAGGGGGACGGAAGCCGGCTGTTCCGCAGCTTCTACAAGACCATAGGCGCCGTGTGGCGCCACGTTTACGTGTTCCCGGTGGGGCTCTCGGCCGACGCGACGCCCCACCTCATCCGCAACATCGTCATCCTCGCCAGTGACGCCGCCGTCCCGGAGGGTATCCTGCTCGACCGGATCGAGCGGCGGGTCGACGGCCGCGTGAGCGTGCGAGGCTTCGCGGACTTCGGCGCGGACCTCTACCGCAGGCGAGTGCCCACGGCCGACGTGCCGGTCCTGTCGGACCGGTACGCCCCGGTGGACTCGATGCTCCCGGTGGACTGACGTAACGGGCGGGCGTCGCTTAGCGTTCTCTCAGGGTCCGGCCGCTACCCTCGATGCATGCCTCCAACCCGCGCTCGCACGCTTCTGCACGACCTCGTCCGCCTTCTGGTCGCCGTCGTCCCGCTCGTCCGGGTCGCTCGACGGCCGGTCGCGACTGCTCCTCTTGCCGCGGGAATACACGCGCTCTCGAACGCCGAGGATCACGAGCGAGGGGGTTCGGCGATGGCCGCTTCGGAGCACGGCGCCGGCATCGCCGGATCGCGGACAGGACGCCCGGACCGTCTCGCGCCGGTGCGGCGTCCGGCGTTCGACCCGCTGCGCGCGGCCGCGATCATCGCCGGCAAGACGACCGCCTCGGCCACTCGCCTGTTCCGCGTGGGCGGAGGGACCTCGCTGCCGGGCCTCGTCGCCGACCGCGTGCACCCGGGATTGGTCCGCGAACTCGCCGAGCGGGTGGCCGGCGGCTTCATCGTGGTGACGGGCACCAACGGCAAGACCACGACCACCAAGATGCTCTCGGGCATGCTGCGCCGCGATGGGACGCGCGTGATCAGCAACGACTCCGGCTCGAACCTGCACCGCGGCATCTCGTCGTCCCTCATCCGCTCCGCCGACATCCTCGGCCGAGGTCTCCGCGGCGCGGAAATGGCGGTGCTCGAGGTCGACGAGGGCTCGATGCCGGACGTGGTGTCCGACGTCCGCCCGCGCATCGCGGTCGCGATGAACTTCGTGCGCGACCAGCTCGACCGTTACGGTGAGGTCGACTCCATAGTGGCGACCGTAGGCGAGGCGCTGGCCGGGCGCCCCGACATGACGACCGTGCTCAACGCCGACGACCCCTACGTCGCGGGCCTGGGACGTTATGCGGCGGGGCCGGTCGTCTACTACGGCCTGGACGATCCGGTCCTCGACCCCCGCCCGGATCCCCTGCTCGAGGCGATGTACTGCCGACGCTGCGGTCACGAGCTCGCGTACCGGACCCGCTACTACGGCCACAACGGCGACTGGCACTGCCCGAACTGCGGCCTGGAACGCCCGCCACTCGACTACGCGGTCACGGACATAGCCCTCACGCCGCGCTCCTCGGCGTTCAGTCTGCTGGGGCAGGGCGTCATCCTGCGGATCGAGTTGCCCGTCCCGGCGCTCTACAACGTCTACAACGCTGCGGCGGCGGCCACGGCGTCCTTCGTGTACGGCGTCCCGAGCCGAGCGGTGGCGGCCGAGCTGCGCGACTACCGCGCGGCGTTCGGCCGCATGGAGACGCTCGACGTGGACGGGCGGGACGTCATCCTGCTGCTCTCCAAGAACCCCGTGGCCGCCCGTCAGGCGCTGGCCGCGGTCCTCATCGACGAGCAGCCGAAGCACCTGGCGTTCGCGCTGAACGACAACTTCGCCGACGGACGCGACATCAGCTGGATCTGGGACGTCGACTTCGAGGACTACGACATGGCGCGGCATACCATCGTCGCGACCGGGACACGCGCCGAGGACATGGCTCTGCGACTGAAGTACGCCGGGGTGCCCGCCGAGGGGATCGTAGTCGAGCGCGACCCCGGCACCGCCTTGCGCGAACTCGTGCGGGACATGCCGCCCGGAGGTCTCGCGTACGCGCTGGCGACCTACACGGCGATGATCGCGATCCGCAACGCCTTCGCGCACGACGGAAGCACCTTCGCCCACCTCGGCAGGCTCATGAGGGGGGGCAATGCCTGAACGCACGCTCACCGTCTTCCACTTGTACGCCGACACGCTCAACCTCTACGGCGACTTCGGCAACGTGCAGACGCTGCAGCGGCGGTGCGAGTGGCGCGGCATCGGCTGCCGCGTGGTGAAGGTCGGGATCGCGCAGCCGGTCGACTTCGGCGAGTGCGACATCCTGTTCGTCGGCGGCGGGCAGGACCGCGCGCAGTCGCTCGTGGCCGACGACCTCGTGACGCACGGCGAGATGATACGGCAGCGCGTCGAGGAGGGAATGGTGTCGCTCACGATCTGCGGCGGGTTCCAGCTCCTCGGCCGGTCGTTCCTCACGTCCGACGGCGTCACGCTGCCCGGGATCGGCGTGTTCGCCGCGGACACCGTCGCGGGGACGGGGCGGCTCATCGGCGACGTCGTCATCGACACCCGGGACAACCCGCACGAGTGGCTGCGGCATGGCGGCGACCCGACGCTGGTGGGCTTCGAGAACCACTCCGGCCACACGCGGCTCGACCCTGGTTTGGAGCCGCTCGGCCGGGTGGTGTGCGGCTACGGCAACGAGGGCGACGGCGCGTTCGAGGGCGCGGTCTACAAGCACTGCGTCGGCACGTACCTGCACGGCTCGCTCCTGCCGAAGAACCCGTGGCTCGCGGACCGCCTCATCGCGACCGCGCTTTGCGAGCGCTACGGCCCCGGCGACCCGCTGCCGCCGCTCGAAGACTCGCTCGAGTGGCGCGCGCATGAACGCGCGATCGAGCACTGCAAGGCATCGTGACGGCGGACCTGCGGGTACCATGACAGTGAAGTCCCCACGTCTCTGGCTCATCCTGGCTTTGTGCGCTCTCGTCGTCGCGGCAGGCTGCGTCGCCGTAGAGCGTCTCGACACGCGCTCGCCCGTGCCGCGAGTGGCGGTCGTCCCGGTGAAGGGCCTCTTGCACGAGGTGACGCTCGTGCAGACGACGGACCTGCACGGCGTCGAGTTCGGGCGGCACGAGGGCGCTACCCGCGCAGAACTGAAGGGCGAGGAGGGCGAGCATCCGGGCACGAACGAGATCCAGTTCCTGCCCGACCTGCGCGGCTTCCTCGTCGACGGGACGTACGAGCGCGCCGGGCAGCGCGTCTACGTCGCCACCGGCCTCGGCGTCACGTGGTTCCACGCGCGGTTCCTCGACCGCTCCGACCTCGTCCTCTACCGCTTCGTGCCGGAGCGCTGAGCCGTCACTTCGTGAAGCTGACGAGGTCCGACGTCTCCTTCGGTCCCTGCACGGACGCCTCGGCCACGTTGCCCACGCCCTTCGCGTAGTACTTGCCGTCGATGACGCCCGGCTCCACCGGCGTCCACTCCAGCGTGTGCATCGCACCGGTGAACGATCCGTACGGGACGGTGACGGAGGCGGTCAGGCTCTCGATCTTGAAGTTGTCCTCGGCGTGCCCGCGGAAGTTCTCCTGCTTGAATGTCTGCCCGACCTTCGGGTCTGCCGGCATGATGATCCCCGGCGTCGCGCCGTTCACGCCCGCCTTCCACGACCCCTCGGTGTTGGTGAGCTTGCCGCTCGCGTCCGCCTTTCGCGTCGACTCGCCGAAGTACCACACGTTGCCCGTGTCGTCCTGCGCGTAGTAGTCCGTCGTGACCTCGACCTGCTTCCCGTCTTGGGTGAGCACGTCGCTCACGACCGTCGCCTTCACGCCGAGTACCATCGTGGTCTCGCGCGTGACGACGAAGGTGGCGACCGACGCCTTCCCGTCCTTGATGCCGTGGTACACCGAGGTCGTGCCGGGAGTCAGCGGGTACCACGGGTTCGTGACGGCCGGCTTGCTGAAAGCGGCCGCGCCCGGGAACTTCGGCGCGACGGCGGCCGTGGTCGGCAGCGACGCGGTAGCAGCCTCCGACGGCTGCACGGAAGTCGTCGCCGGCTTCGAGATCACCGGCGGGCTCGGCGTCTTTGCTGCCGGTGCGCAGCCCGCCAGCAGAGCCGCCGCGAGTGCCGGTGCGAGAGCGATCGCGATCCATCGATTCATCCCGAACACCTCCGAACGCATGCCGTTTCGACGTCTATTGCCTGGCTCATAGGTCCCGTATCACCTCCATGCTCGGCCGGCGCGCGCTCCAGATCGCGACCAGACCCGCCGCGACGACGGCGGCGACAGCGACGCCGAGGACCGCGCCGAGGTAGCCCCACGGCACGAACAGCCGCTCCGGCGGCGGGTCGAACACGCCGGTGAGGATGTTGACGATGGCGGCCGACAGCACGAAGCCGCTGGTCGCCCCGAGCACGATCCCGCCGAGCGTGGTGAACAGAGCCTCGCCCCAGACGAACGCCGCGAGCTGATCGGAACGAGCGCCGAGGGCGGTGGCGATGGCGAACATCCTGCGCCGCTCGGCGTAGCCGAGGATGAGGAACAGGCCCGACGCCGCGGCCACCAGCACCACCGCGAACGCGAGCTCCAGCCGCGTGAGGCCGGAGAGGTCGACGGCCGTCAGCGCAGACAGCGTGACCTTGAGCTCGGACACGATGTCGGACACCTTCGCCCCGTTCGCGGGGCCGAGCAGCCCGCGCACCTCGGCAGCGACCTTCGGCGGGGAGGCGTTCGTCTTCACGAGCAGCGTCTGGAACGCGGGCGAGCCGGTCGCGCGCGCGACGTAGCCGGCGTTCGCGACGAGGAACGAGTCGTGCGGCGCGGTCGGGAACTCCTTCGCGATGCCGACGTAGTGGAACGGCACCACGTGATAGCTCCGGTCCTTCGCCGACTGGAGCCGGATGCGGATGAGGTCGCCCGGCTGCAGCTGGAAGTCGTTCACCGTCTCGGCCGCGACGAGGATGCCGTCGGGCGTGGCGGCGAGCTTGCCGAGGACGCCCGCCGCGTTCCCGCCCTGGAAGAACGCGTCGGACATCGGCGTCGCGGACCCGATGCCCCGCGGGTCGATGCCGAAGAGGTCCTGCAGGTCGTTGCCGACGTACGCGAGCCGGTGCTGCATCGGCTGGACCGCCTCGACGCCGGGAAGGCCGCGCACCTGGCCGGGCAGCGCCGGCGGCAAGCCGGCGGCCGGCGTCTGGACGGACACGTCGGCGCCGTTGGTGAGCTCGGCGTCCACGCGCGCCTGGTTCGCGTACGTCGTGTTGAAGACGGCGACCGACACCGCGAAGGACGCCGTCAGCGCCACGATGACGAGACCTCGGCTGATGAGCGACTCCTGGCGCGACATCGAAGCGGTCACAACGGGGGACAGCCCGCGAGCGAAGGGCCGGTACACGAAAGCGAGCGCGCGACGGCCATGGGTGAGCAGCAGGCGCGAGAGCCGCCAGGACAGCAGCGCGGCGCCGAGCCACAGCATCATGGGCGCGAGCAGTGTCAGGTAGTCGACCGAGATCGTCGGTACGCCTTCGGGCACGAGCACGACCTGGTACGCGTTGCGCAGCGACTCCCAGTAGATGACGCCTGCAGCCGCGAGCAGCGCGACGTCGAGGTACAGGCGCGACCACAGCGGCGCTCGCGGCGGCTCGACGCTCGCGGCGGCCGCCTTCACGGTGAGGTCGCGGGCATCGCGCAACGCGGGCAGCACGATAGCAGCGAGCGCGAGCGCGACACCGGCCGCCGCGGCCGCGATCCACCAGGCGAGCGCCTGCCCCGATGGCAGCGGCGGCGAGCCGAACGCGGCCCGACCCGCGAACGCCGCCGCGGCGAGCCCCGCCACGACCCCGAGCACACCCACGACGGACGCCTCGGCGACCGCCGGAGCGAGCAGCTGCCGAGGCGTCGCGCCACGCAGCCGGAGCAGCCCCTGCTCGCGCCGGCGGCGCAGCTGGCTCGAGGCGGCGGCGGCGAAGGCGATCAGCGCGCCGAGGATCACGCCCGGCAGGCCGAGGAAGACGAACAGCAGCTCGGAGTAGATGGCGTCGGCGCGGGCCCCGTCGAGCTGCGCGGCGAGGTTGTCGCCCACACTCGCGTTGCCCGCGAAGCGCGCCTCGAGGTTGTGCGCCATGGCGAGCACCTGCTGGAACGCCGCCGAGGGGTCGGGCGGCAGGTCGTGCCGCAGGCGGACGTGCACCTGCGTGACGACCGCGGCGGGGTCGGCCGCGGCGACAGGGTCGAACAGGCGATGCCACTCGGCGAGCGGGAGGAGGACGACGTTGTCGGGCGGCGCGGTCGCGCCGGCTCCCGGAGGTGCGCCGACCGTCTGGAACAGCGAGTCGGCCGACGGCAGGTCGACGACGCCGTCCACGCGCAGCGGGACCGGAGGGAGACCCGGCCGCGCGACGAGCACGGTGGATCCGACGTCGGCATGCAGGTTGGCCGCGGTCTGCTGGGCGAGCAGCACGCCGTCGTGAGCGCCGAGGAGGAACCGCACCTCGCCGGGGAAATCCGCCGCGTAGGCCGGCGGGATGCCGACCGCCTTGCCCTGTCCGGTGGTCTGCACCGCGCCGCCCGCCGAGGCCTCGAACGAGGGCACGTCGGCGAACGCGACAGGGCGCGCCAGCGAGACGCCCTTGAAGGACGCCACGGCGGCGAGCGAGCGGGTGGCGTCGGCACCGGGCGAGAGCTGCACCTGCCAGTCGGCGGGCACGCCCGCGATGGCGCCCCGCGTCATGCCCGCGCGGGCGAAGGAGAAGAACGCGCCGAGCGACGCGAGCAGCGCCACGCCCAGCGCGATGCAGAACGCCGTGCCGAGGATGCGCGCGGGCCGGCGGCGAAGAAGTCCTGCGGCCCAGCTGAGGCTAAGCATGCGTCACCTCCGCGACCATGCGCCCGTCGAGCATCGCCCAGCGCTCGTCCAGCCGCTCGGCGATGAGGTCGTCGTGGGTCGCGATGACGAGCGCGGCGCCGGTTTCGTGCACGCGGGCGAGCAGCAGGTCCATCAGCCGCTGCGCGTGCTCGTGATCGAGCTGGCCCGTGGGCTCGTCGGCCAGCAGCAGCACGGGCCGCGACACGAGCGCGCGGGCCAATCCCACGCGCTGCGCCTGCCCGCCCGACAGCTCCTCGGGCAGCTTCTCCGCGAGCTCCGTCAGCCCCATCGCGTCCAGCAGCTCCCACGCACGCTCGGTCGCTTCGGCCTCGGGCACCTCGGCGAGCAGGAGCGGCAGCGCGACGTTCTCCGCGACCGTGAGCGGCGGCAGCAGGCTGGGGCCCTGGAACGCCATCGCGACGGGACCGGGGCGCAACTCCTCCCTTCGGCCGAGGGCCGGCCACTCCAGCGTGCCGGCCGACGGGACGTCGATGCCGGCGATCAGGTGCAGCAGCGTAGTCTTGCCGCTGCCCGACGGACCGACGAGGGCGACTCTCTCGCCCGCGCGGATCTCGAACGACGCCTCCGCGAGCGCGTGCGTCTCATGGCCGCGCTCGCCGTACGTCTTCGCGACGTGTTCGCCGCACACCAGGAGCTCAGGCATCGACGATCCTCCCGTCCAGCATCCGGATCGTGCGGTCGGCGGCTTCCGCGACGCGCGGGCTGTGCGTCACGACGACGACCGCCTTGCCGCCGCTCGCCCGCTGACGCAGGAGGGAGAGGATGCCGCGCTCGTTCGCCTCGTCGACCTCGCCGGTGGGCTCGTCGGCGAGAAGCACGGCCGGGTCGTTCGCGAGCGCGACGGCCAGCCCCGCCCGGGCGGCCTCGCCGCCGGACAGCATCGCCGGCCACGCCCACGAGCGGTCCTCGATGCCGACCGCGCGCAGCAGCTCGCGCGCGTCGGGCGCGGGGCCTCGGGTGAGCGCCTGTGCGGCCCGCACGTTCTCTTCCACGGTGAGGTGCTCCACCAGGTTGCCCGACTGCATGAGGACGCCGATCGACTCGGCGCGGAAGCGGGCGCGCTGTGACTCCGGACGCCTCGTGAGCCGCTTGCCGAAGAGAGCGACGTGACCGCCGTCGGGCTCGTCCAGGCCGGCGAGGCAGTTCAGGAGGGTCGACTTGCCGCTGCCGGACGGTCCGACCACGGCGACCATCTCGCCCGCCGCGATCTCCACGGAAACGCCGCGCAGCGCGAACGTCTCGTCGTCCCCCGCATGGTAGAAGCGGTACAGCTCGTGCGCCTCGATCGCGCTGGGTCCCTCCGCCGCGTCCGTCACAGCCACCGCAGGCTTTCCGAGATCGTCCGCCACGGGTCGACGTTGTCCGCGCCGACAGGCGACGACAGGACGAGGTCGACCCGGATGCCGTTTCGGAAGTAGACGTAGCGCGAGACGTCGAGCCGATAGCGCTTGCCCGTCACCGCGTTCGGCTCGCCGTTCTGCCGGTAGGTGAGGAGCACCGTCTCGCCGGCGGGCAGCTTCACTTGCTTGACGCTCTGCAGCTGGAACGCGGGCACCTCGGCCGAGAGCTTCGGCAAGTCGGCGGACTTGACGCTCGCGGCGGTGGGAGCCGAGGGAGCCGTGCCCCAGGTCATGGTGACGACGTTGAGCTTGTCCGTGAACGAGGCGGTGCTGCCGCCCTGCGTGCGCGACCAGCCCTCCGGCACCTTCACCTCGAAGCCCGCCGATGGCGGGCGGTACGCGACGAAGACCTGGGTGTCGGGGATGTCGCCGGGCGGGTTCGTCTCCGGCGCGATCGGCGCTTCGGGCTTCACCGCGGCCGGCGGTGTGGCCGCCTGCGCCGTCGTGGTGGCCTGCGTGCTCTCGGCCGAGGGAGCGGCCTGGGGTGCCGGCGAGGGCGTGGTGACAGGCTTCGGGCGCGCGCAACCGGACGCGACGAGCGTCGCGGCAAGCGCGAGCGGCAGCAGGACACGCGTTGTCGAGTTCATCGTGGCTCCTCTCGGGCGGACGCGCCTGGAACACCCGTAGATGGTCCCCATGAGCGCGGTCGTCAGAACGATAGGCGCCCGACGCTGAGAGGCGGCTGAGGACCAGCGGAGCTACGAAGGGATGCGTACCTCGGCGGTGGCCCCGCCGTGCTCGGGGTCGGCGAAGCGGAGCTCGCCGCCGTGAGCGCGCACGATCTCGCGGCACACCGACAGCCCGAGCCCGCTTCCGCCCTCGTCGCGCCCGCGGCCCTCGTCGAGCCGGACGAAGCGTTCGAACACGCGCTCGCGGGCCTCCTCCGGGATGCCCGGGCCGTCGTCGCTCACGGTGAGCACCACGCAGCCGTCCTGCTCGCGCGCGCCGACCCAGACGCGGTCCGAGGCGTGCCGCACCGCGTTGTCGAGCAGGTTCCGCATGAGCTGCCGGATGCGGTCGGCGTCGGCCGTGAGCGTCACGGCTTCCACGTCCCGCGTGCCGATCCGCCGTGCGTCCCGCCTCGCGACGGTCGCCACCTCCTCCTCGATGAGGCGCGACAGGTCGAGCCGCGAGAGGCTGAGACGCAGCCCGCCTTCGTCCGACCGGCCGAGGAGCAGCAGGTCCGACACGAGGCGCTCGAGCCGCTGGTCCTCGGCGAGCAGGTCGTCGAGCAGTGCGGGGACATCGGCGCCGGAGGGGTCTTGCCGAGCCACCTCCAGCATCGTCCGGATGGCTGCGATCGGGCTCTTGAGCTCGTGCGAGGCGTCCAAGGCGAAGCGGCGGTGCGCGAGGCTCGCCGTCTCGATGCGGTCCAGCATGCGGTTCATCGTCTCGGCCAGGTCGCGGATCTCGTCACGCGCGGGAGGTACGGGCAGCCGGCGGTCGGGGATGGAGGACGAGATCGCCTCGGCGTCCTTGCGGATCGCGGCGACCGGGCGCAGCGCGAGCCCGGTGAGGGCCCACGTCGTGGCGGCCACGACGAGCAGCACGACCGGCACGCCGCCCAGCAGCAGCGGCACGAGGGCGTCCGACGTGTCCTCGAGCGGGCTCAAGGAGGCGGCGACGAGCACGGTGACCGGCCCCGACGTCGTCGAGACCGCTTGCGCGGCCACCACGAACGGCGCCGAGGGCTCGAAGTTCACCTCGGCCGCCTGAGAGCGCCCTGACTCGGGAAGCGACGCGAGAGTGAACGTGCGAGTGCCGCCCGGGCGCAACGAGACGCTCGCCAGCGGCGGATCCCCGTCGATGCTGGGACTCGCGGCGACGACCCGCGAGCCGGAGTCGAGGACCTGGACGAGGAGCGACTCACCCCGGCCGGGGATGGCCGCCGGCAGCGATCCGGATCGCGCCAGGAGCGCGACGTCCGAGGCTCGCGTCGCTGCCGCCGCCCGGATCGACGAGCCCACCGCGTATCTCATCGTGAAGACGAGCACGACCGAGCTCGCGACGAGCGCGACTCCGACGACGACCGTGGCGGTGAGCGCCGTCCGCGCGCGTATCCCGAGGGGCGGCAGTCTCACAGCGCGTCCTCCTGCTCGCGCGGACCGATGCGGTACCCCGCTCCGCGAACGGTGTCGATCGAGGCGCTGCCGTCCGGCGACTGCAGCTTCCTGCGCAGGTAGCCGACGTAGACCTCCACGATGTTGGGCGGCCCGTCGAAGTCCCAGTCCCACACGTGCTCGAGGATCGCCCGCTTCGACAGCACCTCGTCGGGATGCCGCATCAGGTACTCGAGCAGCGAGAACTCCGTGGACGTGAGGTCGACCTCCCTGCCGCCGTGCCTGACGCGGCGGGACGACGGGTCCAGCGAGAGGTTGCCGACCGTCAGGACGACGGGGCGCTCCGGCGAGCCGCGGCGCAGCAGCGCGCGGATGCGCGCGACCAGCACCACGAACGAGAACGGCTTGCTCAAGTAGTCGTCGGCGCCCGTGTCCAGCGCCTCCGCCTCGTCGTACTCACCGCTCTTTGCGGTCAGCATGAGGATGGGGACCCAGTTGCCCGCGCGGCGCAGCTCCTCGCACACACGGTAGCCGTTCATGCCGGGCAGCATGATATCCAGCACGACCGCGTCGTATGCCTGCTCCGTGGCGAGCCAGAGCCCGTCGGTGCCGGTGTTGGCGACGTCGACCGCGAAGCCCTCGGCTTCGAGGCCGCGCTTGAGGTGCGAGGCCAGCCGCACCTCGTCGTCGACTATGAGTATCCGCATCCGGCTCCTTCGCACAGCGATGCCCCAGGCTGATCCGCCTCTCCTGAGAGATCCCTGAGGAAGCACGTGCCGTGCCGGGGAGAGGCAGGCCCGCTACAGCCGCGGGTTCCAGGCGAGGTCGCCTATCGCGTCGAGCAGGTCGTCCATGTCGCGGTACCGCCGGTTCGGCAGCTGCCGGATCGTCTGCAGCACGCGCCACGGCGCCCCGTGGTCCTCGGCGTACGCGTACGCCTCGGCGCGCCCGTTCGGGAAGGTGAACCCGGCGAGGTAGGTCTTCCTCAGCTCGATCGGGTTCGTCGGCGAGTAGCGGAGCTCCGGGCCGGGCAGGTCCTCGGCCGGATGCCCCGTCGCCGCCTCCCACAGCGTCCGGTAGTCGGTCGTGAACGGCACGTCGTGCTGCTTCGCGCGCAGGACGGCGACGCGCACGGCGGCGACCACGTCCTCGGGGAGGTGCGTGTCGGCGGCGGCGACCGTCTTCAGGTAGTACACGACGTCGTCCCAGTCGCGCGCCCACCCGGCGGTGCTGTCGATGAGCAGCTTGAGCTGCTCGGGCGTGAACGCCGCCTGCGCCTGCACCATGATGGCCTCCTCCTCCCGGACACTCGTTCCTTCCCGCATGCGCCGCCCCCGCAACGCTGCGGTACCCTAGCAGCATGGACGATCGACAGCAGCGGGGCCTTTCGGCCGAGGAGGTCGTCGACCGCGTTCGGCGCGGCCTCACGAACGCCGTGCGCGAGACCACGTCGCGCAGCTACGGCGACATCCTGCGCGAGAACGTCTTCACGCTCTTCAACCTCATCCTCGTGGTGCTCGTGGTCGCGGTCCTCCTCGTCGGGTCGCCGCGGGACGCGCTGTTCGGCCTCGTCGTGGTGTTCAACTCCGCCGTCGGCGTCGTGCAGGAGATCCGCGCGAAACGCACGCTCGACCGCCTGCAGCTGCTCTCCGCCCCCCGCGCGCGCGTCCTGCGGGAAGGCGAGACGCGTGAGATCCCGCTCGCCGAGGTCGTGCGCGACGACGTCGTGCTGCTGCAGGGCGGCGACCAGATCGCCGCGGACGGCACCGTGCTCGCCTCCGACGGCCTCGAGATCGACGAGTCGCTGCTCACCGGCGAGTCCGTGCCCGTGCTGAAGCAGCCTGGCGACGGCGTGCTGTCCGGCACCTTCGTGATCGCCGGCGCGGGCTCGATACGCGCCACGAGCGTGGGCGAGGAAGCGTACGCCCGCCGTCTCTCGGCCGAGGCGAAGCGCTTCCGCCTCGTACGCTCGGAGCTGCGCGAAGGCGTGAACCGCATCCTCAAGCTCGTGCTGTGGCTCATGCTGCCGATCGGTCTGCTCACGGTCGCCACGCAGGTCGAGCGGCACGCTTCGGTGCAGAGCGCGACGCTGTCGACGGCAGCGGCTCTAGAGGCGATGGTCCCGCAAGGCCTCGTGCTTCTGACGTCGATAGCGTTCGCGTACAGCGTGATCCTCCTCGGCCGAAGGCAGGTGCTGGTGCAGGAGCTGGCGGCGGTCGAGGTGCTCGCGCGCGTGGACGTCGTGTGCATCGACAAGACCGGCACCCTCACCGAGGCCGCGCTCGAGGTCGAGCGTCTCGAGCCGCTCGCCGAGGGGCAGCCCGCCGAGGCCGCGCTCGGCGCGCTGGCGTCGCTGGAGGGCAACCGGACCGCCGAGGCGCTAGGGGCGAGGTACGCGCGCCCGGACGGATGGGAGGCGCGCGGTCACGTCGCGTTCTCCTCCGGGCGCAAGTGGAGCGGCGCGACCTTCGGCGAGCGCGGGACTTGGGTGCTCGGCGCCCCCGAGGTGCTGCTCCCCGGCGGTCACGACGACGCCGCCGCCAAGGCCGCCGCGATCGCCGCGGACGGCTCGCGCGTGCTGCTTCTGGCGAGCACCGCCGAGGAGCTCGCGCCGGACCGCCCGCCGGCGTCGCTGGCGCCGGCCGCGCTCGTCGTCCTCGCGGAGCGCGTGCGACCGGACGCTGCCGGCGCGCTGCGCTACCTCGCGGACCAGGGAGTGGCCGTCAAGGTGCTCTCCGGCGACTCGCCCGCGACAGTGGCTGCCGTCGCGGCGCGGGTCGGGCTGGAGGCGCGCGAGCCCGTCGACTCGCGCACGCTGCCTGCCGATGCCGCCGAGCTCGTCGCGCTGGTCGACGCGCACACCGTCTTCGGCCGCATCTCGCCGCAGGACAAGCGGCGCATCGTCGAGGCGCTTCGGGCGGCGGGGCACGTCGTGGCGATGACCGGCGACGGCGTGAACGACGTCCCCGCGCTGAAGGCCGCCGACCTCGGCATCGCGATGGGCTCCGGCGCCCGGGCCGCGCGCGCGGTCGGCCAGGTCGTACTGCTCGACGCGCGCTTCGCCGTCCTTCCCCGCGTGATGGCCGAGGGGCGGCGGGTGATCGCCAACATAGAGCGCGTCGCCAACCTCTTCCTCGCCAAGACCACGTACGCCGTGTTCCTCGCACTCGCTACGGCCGCGGCCGCCGTGCCCTTCCCATTCCTGCCGAGGCACCTCACGATCGTCGCGAGCCTCACCATCGGCATCCCCTCGTTCTTCCTCGCGCTCGCCCCGAATCCCGCACGCTACACGCCCGGCTTCCTGCAGAGGGTGTTGCGCTTCGCGCTGCCTGCGGGCAGCGGTGCCGCCGTTGCCGCGTTCGCCGCCTACCTCGGCGTGCGTGCCGGCGGAGTGCCGCTCGCCGAGGCGCGCACGGCCGCGACGCTTGCTCTCACGCTCGTGGGGCTGTGGATCCTCGGCTCGCTGTCGCGGCCTTTGACCGGGTGGCGGCTGTGGCTGGTGGTGTCGATGGCGCTCGGGCTGGCGCTCGTCGTGACGGTGCCGTTCGCGCGCTCGTTCTTCGCGCTGGCGGTCCTGCTGCCGCGAGAGCTCGGGCTCGCGGCGGCATCGGCACTCGGCGGCGTGGCGCTCGTGGAGCTCGGGCTGCGGCTGGCAGGCTGGCGACGGGCTCAGTAGGTCTCGAGCGACTCGAACACCTTTCGGACCTGCGTGGCCATCGCCTCGAACTCTTCGGCCTTCGACGACGAGAACCCGATGCGGAACATCCTGCCGGGCACCGTCGCGATCACCTCGTACGTGTACAGCGCCTTGGGGCGGACCTCCGTGTCGCGCACGACCACCTCGACCCCGCGCGTCCCGGCCACGTCCAGCGTCGAGGTCGTCACCGTCATCGTGGCGGGCACCGACCCCCACTTCATGCGCACCACCGCATCGGCCGAGAAGCCCTGCGGATCCGGGACCACCTCGAACACCGGAGGGTTCAGCGACGGCGCGCCATTCGAGTGCCCCCTCGGCAGGAGCGTGATCGTCAGGTAGTCGCCCTCGGGAGCTTGCGCCGCCCCGCTCTCGCTCAGCTCCCACTCCGCCGGATAGCGGAAGCGGAAGCCGAGGCGCGAGCTGTCGTAGGTCCGCCTGCCGGAGGTGTCCGGCTCGCTGACCGTGCCCATGGCCGGACGTCCGTCGGTCGGGGCAGGCTTAGGCTGGGCGCGCAGGACGAAGAACGCGACGGCGCCCGCGAGCGCCACCAGCAGGACCAGCGCCGCGGCGGCACGGAACAGCCACAGCGCCCGCCCGTTCGTGTTCGCCACGCGACTCCTCCCCGCCGTCCTCGACGGTCCCAGTCTACGCGAGGACGGCGTCGGCCGCCTCGGTCACCCCGTCGCGATCCCGCAGCCTTTCCGCCATCACCTGTGCCCGGAAGCGGCAGGCCTCGTCGCCGAGCGCGCGTCGCAACCCGTCGTGAAGGGAAGCGGCGGTGAGGTGCCTCCTCCGGACGGCTTCGCCGAGTCCCAGCGCAGCCACCCGGTCCGCCCAGTAGTGCTGTTCGGCGTCGTCCGGCACCACTATCTGAGGTACGCCCGCCCTGCACGCCAGCGCGGTGGTCCCCGGCCCTCCGTGGTGGACGACGACCGCGCAGAGCGGGAAGAGCGCGGCGTGCGGCAGCTCTTCGGCGACGAGCACGTCGCGCACGCCCTCGCGCCCGATCCCCGCCAGGCCGCGCTCCATGATCGCACGCAGACCGAGGCCGCGCACCGCCCCGAGCAGGTCGCGCGTCAGGCGGTCCGGGTCCCGGGCCGGCGCGGCACCGAAGCCGAGGTACACAGGCGGATCCCCGGCAGAGAGGAAGTCGCACACCTCGGCTGGAAGATCCTCGCGGGCGTCGGGCAGGATCGCGGGCACCTGCCGCACATGCTCGATTAGCTCCGGCGGCAGCGGGGCCAGTTCCTCATCGGCCGCGAGCACAGGCCTCACCTCGGCGGGAAGCGGGTCGAGACGGGTGGGCGAGAAGGCGACGAACAACGCCCGATCCGCCGCCGAACGGACACTTCCCATGACGAGGACCAGGTCCGCCGGGGACGCCAGAGGCGGCAGGCCCTCGGTCGCGCACGACACGTAGACGAAGCCGGCGCCCTCGGCCGACCCCGCGTGCTCGGGGAAGCCGAAGAGCACGACGTCGTGACCGCGGCGACGCAGCTCGGCCGCGAGCGCGACGGACCGGCGCGTCACTCCGCGCGACCCGAAAGCGGACAGAACGATGCGCATCGCGCTCCCCCCTGCGACCGGCGTTCTCCGATGCCCGATAGTTGTTCCCCACGAATCGGGGCCCGCGGCCGTCCAGTTGCTGCGCGAGATCTCCGGCCACGTCGCCTAGCTCACTCCACGAAGCGCGTCTCGAACTTCAGCGCGGCCGAGTTCATGCAATACCGCAGTCCCGTCGGCGGCGGTCCGTCGTCGAACACATGGCCGAGGTGCCCCTCGCAGCGCGCGCACAGCACCTCGGTGCGCGTCATCCCGAGCGTCGAGTCCGTGTGCTCCTCGACGACCTCCGGCGCGATGGGCTCGTAGAAGCTCGGCCAACCGGTGCCCGAGTCGAACTTGGTGCGCGAGTCGAACAGCTCGAGGTCGCAGCCCGCACATGCGTAGATTCCGTCAGCGTGGTCGTCCCAGTACTCGTTGCGGAACGGCGGCTCCGTCCCGGCACGCCGCAGCACGCGGAACTGCTCGGGCGTGAGGCGCTGCCGCCACTCCTCGTCGGACAGCTCCAGTTTCTCGATCTCGATCATCCCGCGCTCCTCTCGCTCGCCTGTCGCGAGTATCCCCGCCGAGCGGCCCCCGCCTTCGCCGCGAGCGCAAGTCCCTCCTGCCGAGGAGTTCGGCCGCGGCCTCCACGCCCTCGAGCCGCTCGCCGCCGTCGGGCCCCGGATGCCGGCCTAGTCCGCCCGGTACGCGAGCACGATCACGCTCTCGTCCTTCTCCGCCTCGAACGGCTTGCGCTCGTGGTCGCCGAACAACGAGATGCGCGTGAAGCCAGCGTGGTCGAGCTCGTCGACGAGCACGTACGCGGGGAGCGCCGTGTGCACGGAGCGCCGGCGGTTCGCGATCTCCCACTCCCCGTCCGGACGCCTCAGCATCGTGAGGAAGTCGAAGCCGATGCCGCCGGGCTCGTCGTAGTCGAGCAGGCGCAGGAACACGAGCGTGCCCTGTGGGGTCTCGCGCACCACCGGCGGCACGGTGCGGACGCGCTGGTCGAGCAGGCGCTGGTGGTTCAGCAGGTGCAGCACGACCGCCCCGCCGGGCCGC
Source organism: Coriobacteriia bacterium (assembly GCA_036504755.1). Taxonomy (GTDB): domain Bacteria; phylum Actinomycetota; class Coriobacteriia; order Anaerosomatales; family JAJZPX01; genus JAJZPX01. The sequence continues at coordinate 62,523 of DASXUP010000004.1, read as the reverse complement.
ACGACCTCGGCGAAGTCCGCGAACGCTCGCTTGAGCTCCCGCAACCCCCCGACGTGCGGCAGCGCGTTGCCCGAGCATACGAGCGCGTCCACCCGCCCGGGCACGACATCGGCGACGTCACCGAAGGCGCCCGCGTAGATCGGCAGGTCGATGCCCGCCTCGGCCGCGTTCTTGCGCGCCTGCTCGAGCATCCCGGGGTCGGGGTCTATCGCGTAGACGGTCAGTCCCCAGCCGGCGAACATCAGCGACATCCGCGCGCTGCCGGCGCCCACGTCGGCCACGGTCTTCGCGCCGATCTGCTCGAAGACCGCGCGGTAGAACGGCGCCTCGCGTGCGAGACGCTTCTCCCAGTTCACGAACACGTCGTACTCGGGAGGTTTCGGCACGGCGGCCCTCACTCGTCCATCCGGAAGATGCGTGACGCGTTGCCGCGCAACACGAGGTCGCGGTCGTGCTCGGGCAGCCCCAGCTCCTCGAGCGTGCGCACCTGCTGGTACTTGATCCACGTCCGGTACGGGGCGGTGGTGCCGGCGTCGGTGCCGAACAGCACGCGTTCGGGGCCGAGCGCGGTCAGCGCGCGCTCGAACACCTCGGCGAGCGTCATCTTCGGCACGTGGTAGTCCATCCAGTTGTTCGTGCCGGACGTGTCGACCGCCACGTTCTTGCATTGGTACGCGAGGCGCAGGGCGGAGTCGAGCCACCCGGCACCGAAGTGCGCGATGACGAACGGCAGGTCCGGGAAGTCTCGCGCGACCGGCGAGAGGTCGATCGGGTCGGCGTAGCGGAGGTCGCCCGTGGGGTCGACGGTGACCCCGTAGTGGATGCAGATGGGCGCCCCCAGCTCGGCCGCCTTCTCGAAGAACGGGCGGCACGCCGGATCCGACACACGGTAGCAGCGGTTGACGGGCAGCAGCTTCACGCCCTTGAAGCCCGCGGCCATCTCGCGCTCGAGCAGCGCGGGCGCGTCCGGGTCGCGCGGGTCGACGTTGCAGCACGCCTGGACGTGGCCGTTCGCGGCCACGATGAAGTCCCGCACCCACTGCGTGTCGGGCATGACGGACATCACGAGCGCCTTCGACACGCCCGCGGCGTTCAGGCGCTCGACGTAGAACGCCGCCGTGTCCACCGGCGTCATGTCGGGCAGCTGCTGGTCCCCGCGCCTGCCGAAGCGCCTCGAGCGCAGCCCCTCGCGCCAGCGCTTCATCGCCTCCGGCGGCTGCTTCGCGAGCACTTCCTCCAGCAGCCCCACCGTGAACAGGTGCGTATGGGCGTCGATCACGTCCCCGGGCTTCGTCGGAGCGGCGGGCGGGAGCGCGTCAGGCATGCGGTCCCTGCACCTCCGAGGTGACTGGCGCCTCGGGCATCAGGACGGCCAGCACGATGTAGACGACGAGCGCCGTTCCGAAGCTGGCGAGCGCGACCGCCACGAACACGAGCCGCACGACGAGCGCGTCGATGCCGAAGTACTCCGCGAGCCCACCGGCCACGCCCGCGATCATCCGGTTGGTCCGCGAGCGGTACAGCTTCACGCCCGCGGCGGGCATCGCCGGGCTCACCCCGCCGCGGCTGGCCACCACGATCACGATGACACCGAGGATGATGAGCGCGAGGGGCCCCGTGGCCCTCGCCGCGATACGCAGCACCTCGAACACGAACGGCGGGAATACGTTCAGCGTCCGGCCGAGCAGGGCGAGACCGATGAGCAGCACGATCACGCCTACGATGAGCAGGGCGTCGTTACGCCTGCGGTCCTCCATGACGACTCCTCCTAATAGCGTTCGACTTCGACGCTGGACAGCCCGGCTTTCACCGTCAGCGGCAGCTTGACCTCGGATGAATCGTACCCGTCGCTGTGCCAGACTCCCGAGAACACGCCGTCGCCGCTCACGCGGACCCAACCGCTCGGCACCTTCACGCTGCCGAGGCCGTTGTCGGCGCGCAGCTCGACGCCGGCACTTCTCGGCACCCGCAGCTTGATCGAGGACAGCCCGCCGTTGACGGTCGCCCGGGTCCCGGCCCCGCGCTCGGGGAGCGTCACCACCGCGGAAGACAGCCCCACGTTCGCGGTCAGTTCCGCGACGTCGAGCCGGGACAGGTCGAGCGCGACCTCGGAGAGACCCGCGTCGACCGTCAGCGTGCTCCACGCGACCTCGCGGTCGAGCGCGACATCGAGGAAGGATCGGCGAGCGCCTGAGGACACGGTCACGCTCCTCTCCTCCGCCGAGGCGATCCTCACGTCCGCGGTCGAGCCGGAGATCGTCGCCTTGAACGCCGGCTTGCCGAAGGGCGTCTCGCCTGTCGCGGCGGCAAGAGCGTCGCCAGCGCCCAGCGTCACGCGCGTGAGCCCGGCGTCCACGCGCGCGGTGCCCGTGCGCACGGCGGCGTCGTGCCCTCGCAGGAAGCTGAAGCTCTCGGCGCGCTGCGACGCGATCCCGAAGACCGGCGGCTGGACGCGCCCGCCGCCGGCGAGCGCGCCGTAGACGAGGCCGGCGATCACGACGAGGCTCGCCAGCACGCGCAGCGCCGTGCTGTCCACCGCGCGGCCGAGGATGTCGATGCCCAGCGAGACGATGAGCAGCGGCCAGAGCATGACGACCGTCCACCACACCGTCCACGGCAGAACACCGAGCGTGTTGGCGAGCAGGATGACCCCGACGGTGACTACGGTCAGGCCCTCGAAGACCCGCTTCGCCTCCACCTAGCGCCTCCGGAAGATCATGCCCAGGCCGATGACGACCAGGATCAGCGGCCAGAGGCGGTCGAAGCCCAGGCCGGGGAAGTACTGCTGCGCCAGCAGGATCAGCCCGATCACGATGAGCACGAGACCCGCCACGAGGCCACCGCGCCGTCTGGGCCGATCCTCGCGCGGGGGCTCCGTCCCCGTCGCCGGCGGGGCGGGCGGGGGCGGCGGGGGCGCCATCACCGCTCCCGCCTGCGTGTCCGGGCCCGCCTCACCACTGCGTCGCGTGATGTCGCCCGCGTCGTCTTCGGCCATGTGACCTCTCCTCCCTTGGAGGCCGCCTTTCTCGCGGCCGCCGCTGTTCGCGTCACTCCTCGGCGTCCCGTGCGGGCTTGGTGACCGTGAGCCGCACGATGCGCCTGCGCCGCACGGTCGCCACCCGTACGCGCGTACCGTCCTCCGTCGTCACCGTTTCCCCCGAGGTAGGGATGTGCCCCAACTCCATGAGCACCCAGCCGGCGAGCGTGTCGTACTCCTCGGATCCGGGGACGTCGAGGCCGAGCATCTCGCGCGCATCCTCGATGTTGAGCCGCGCGTCGACCACCGACTCGGTCGCGGAGAGCGGCTGGATGTACTGGCGGTCGCGGTCGAACTCGTCGGCGATCTCGCCGACGACCTCCTCGACGATGTCCTCGATCGTCACTATCCCGGCGGTGCCGCCGTACTCGTCCACCACGATCGCCATATGGCTTCGCGTGGCGCGCATCTCCGTCAGGAGCCCGAGTATCTGCTTCGTCTCGGGCACGAAGTACGGCGGCCTCATCACGTCGGCCGCGGTCTGCACCTCGAGGTGCTCGGGCAGAGCGCCGACGACGATGTCCTTCAGCAGCAGGACGCCGACCACCCGGTCCGGGTCCTCGTGGTAGACGGGCAGCCGCGAGAAGCCGGTGCGGCGGAAGACGCCGAGGGCATCGCCCAGGGGGGCGTCGCCGGCGATCATGACGGCGTCCACGCGCGGCACCATGATCTCCCGAGCCACCGTGTCGCCGATCTCGAAGATCTCGTGGATCATGCGCTTCTCTTCTTCGAGCAGCGTCCCCTGCTCGGTCACCAGCAGCTTGATCTCCTCCTCGGTCACTCCGGGCCGGCCCCCCGGCTGCACGCCGAGAAGCCGCGTGACGACGCCGCTCGACGCGGACAAGAGCCACACGAACGGCGCGGCGGCGGTCGACAGCAGCCCGATCGGGCGCGACACGGCCGAGGCGACGCGTTCGGCGTAGCGCAACCCGATCCGCTTGGGCGTGAGCTCGCCCAGCACGAGCGTGAGGTAGCTCACCGCCAGCGTGACGATCAGCACCGACAGCCCGGCGGCGAAACGCGGCGCGCCGGGCACCGGCAAGCCGCGCAGCCACGCCTCGATCACGGAGCCGAGGCTGACCGCCGCGAGAGCCGACGAGCCGAGCGAGAGCAGCGTCACGCCGATCTGGACCGTGGCGAGCAGCCGCGACGGGTCCTGCGTCAGCTTCAGCGCTGCCCGCGCACCCGCGGAACCCTCTTCGGCGGCTGCCGTCAAGGCGGCCCTGCGCGCGCTGATCAGCGCGATCTCGGCAGCGGCGAAGTAGCCGTTGAGCAGGATGAAGCCCAGGATCAGGAGGATTTCCCACAGGTAGCGTCCCATGGCGCTAAGGTTACCAATTGCAGACAGCGGGAAACAGCGCGACCGCGCGTCCTAAACCTCCAGCTTCTGCCATCCGATTCTTCCCTGTACGGGCGGAAGACGCCCGCCGCTCGTGTACGCTGTCTTGAGGGAGGTGAGGCGTGCTGGATCCGGAGTACATAGCGCCCGTCGAGGCGACCGTCCGCGGAGTCGCGTCCGCGGTGCGCGCCCTTCGCCTCTACCCGCCGACTAGCCCGATCCCTCGGCAGTCCGTCGACGCGGCGATGTCCTCGCTGCGCGCGTTCCTCGACACGCAGCCCGCGCTCTCCCTCGACGTCGCGCGCGAGGGCTTCACCTGCAGGGGCACCGCGCTCTCCGCCTCCATCGGAGGCGGGTCCGAGCTCGCCGACATGCTGCGGTCGCACGGAGTGGCGCAGGCCGTCTTCATGCCGGGCTGCAGCACCGACGACCTCCTGGGATTCCTCGGCGTCATCATGCGCGCGCCGGAGACCGTACACACCGAGGGCGGCATCGCGTCGTCGCTGGCCGCCTCCGGCGTCGGAGGCATCCGCGTGGTGACGGTCAGCCTCAGCGTGGCGGGGCAGGCCGAGGAGCCGGCGGACGGCCAGGACGTCGACGAGTTCTTCCGCGAGCTCGCGGCGGACCCCGACAAGCTCGCGACGTGGCTCGCCGCGGCATCACAGGGCGACCTGGGGACGCTGGCCGAGGGGCTCGGTGAGCTCGTCGACGCCTCGGGCGACCCGGACCGCTTCTACGCCACCCTCGCGGCTGCGTTCGAGAAGCAGCAGACCGACGGCAAGGACGTGCTGCTCGGCATAGGCATCGGTGTGGGCGGCGGTGCCCACGGCGACCGGGCGCGGGACATCGTCGGAGGGATGCTCGGCAAGCTGGGCAGCGCCGACGTCTCCGCCTCGCTGAACAGCGGGACATACGGCAAGAACATGCTCTCACTCTCGACCGCGCTCACCAAGCTCCCGTTCGGAGCGCGGATGGACGAGATCATCGCCGAGGTGCGGGCGTCGCTGCCCGACTACGGGCACGACACGAAGGAGATCGGCTTCCTCGACCACATGCTCGGTGTCCGGATGAACCCGACTGCCGAGCCCGCGCTCGCGCAGGCCGACCCGACGTACGCTCAGGTCGTCACGGCCACCTCCGTCGATCCGATCGCACTCGACGCCAAGCGTGCGGAGGTGAGCGAGTCGGTCGCGCACACGGCGGCCCACAGCGTTCCCACCATGCTCGCTCTGCTCGACCAGCAGCGTGACTTCGGCCTGTACGTCAAGAGCCTGGACGCGCTCGCGTCGATGGTCCCTCGGCTGATCCGGGAGCACGACCTGGCGACCGCGCTGCGGGTGCTGGAGGAGATCGCGCAACGCGAGAGCCGCGCGACACAGCCTTGGCCCGAGCTGACGCAGCGGCTCCGCGCGGCGCTCACGCGCGCGACCGGCCGCGAGACGATGGCGCCCTTGCTCGACCTGCTGCTCGAGGACGCGTCCGCCGAGGCGGGAGTGCACACGGTCCTGCGGCTCGCGGACGACGCCGGCAAGGTCTCCTTCGTCGAGGAGGCGCTGGCGCGACGGGACGACCGGGCGCTCGACCTCGCCGAGTCGCTGCTGGGCAGGCGGATGATCGACATCCTCGCGGCTTCCGTGCCGCGCGTCGGGGCCGGCCAGCTTCCCTCGATCGTCCGGCGGCTCGCGCGGTACCCCGACGAGACGGCCGCCTCGGGCGTGCGCGCCGCTTTGCGGCGGCCTGAGGAGATCGCGCGCGCGGAGGCCGCCGAGGCGCTGTCCGGCACCACGAACCCCGCGTTCGTGCGGGACCTCGCCGCGCTGCTCGCCGATCCTTCGCCGCGGGTGGTCACGGCCGCCGCGCACGCCCTCGCGCGCACCCGGCTGCCCGGCACGGTCGAGGCGCTGGCGCACAGGCTGGAGGGGCTCGACGTCGACGGGCGGGATTTCGACCTCGGCCGAGAACTGATCGGGTGCCTGGCGAAGATGCCGGAACCGTCGGCGGGACAGGCCCTGCGGCGCCTCGCCGAACGCAAGGCGCTCATCAAGCGCGGGCGGTTCAACGAAGTCCAGCAGCTCGCGCGCGAAGCCGTGCACGTGCAGGCGCAGCGGGGTGCGAAGTGAGCGGGCGGCCCGCGGAGCTGGTGGCGGCGCTCGCCGGTGCCCGGAAGGCCGCGCAATTCTACCCGCGCGAGCATCCCCGCTTCGTGGAGGCCGTCGACGCGCTCGTCGCCGAGGCGGGCGCATGCACGATGGACGGGCCTTTCACCCTCAACGTCCACAAGGGGCGGTTGTACGCCGGGAGCGACGTGCTCGCCGGCGAGAGCCCGTCCCTCTCCTCCGTGCTCGAGTCGATGGAGGCCCGCAAGGTCGAGAGCTTCACCTTCCTGCCCGGCTTCGGCGGCTCGGACGCCCACGGGCTCACGGAGACGCTGAACCTGCGTCCGTCGCCGCAGCTCGACATGGAAGCCGAGCTGGCCGCGCGCGGCGCCTCCTGCGTGCAGGTGTCGAAGGTCGTGGACGACAACGCGGAGGAGAAGGAGGAACGCGACCGGGAGCGCGAGCGCGACCAGGCACTATACCGCCGGTTCGTCTCGACGATGCGCAACCTCTCCGGCCGGCTCCAGCAGGGCGGAGAGATCGACTTCTCGGAAGCCGGCGGCCTCGTGCCCGAGATCATGTCGCGCCTGCTCGACAACCAAGCGGCGGTCCTGGGCCTCGCCACCATCCGGTCGCACAACGAGGCCGACCTCTTCCACGCGATCAACGTGATGATCTACTCGCTGACCATAGGTGCCGCGCTCGAGCTGCCAGAGGAGGGGATCGCCTCCCTCGGCGTGTCGGCACTGATGCACGATATCGGCAAGGCCGTCTTCGACGCCGACCAGGCCGAGGCGATGCGCCTCCACCATCCTCAGGCCGGCGCGGATATCCTCGGACGCCTGCCCGGCGACGACAGGGCTCCCATGCTGGTCGCCTACGAGCACCACATGGGAACGGACGGGTCCGGCTGGCCGGAGCACGACGCCGGTTACTTCACGCACCCCTACAGCCGGATGGTCGCCATCGCCGACCGGTACGAGACGCTCATCAAGTCCTCGGCCGGCCCCGGACTCACGCCGGACCGCGCCGTCGCGCAGCTGCTGCGGGAGAGCGGCACACTTCTCGACCCGATCTTCACGCGGCTGTTCGTGCAGGCGCTCGGTGTGTTCCCGGTGGGCTGCTGGGTCAGGCTGTCCGACCACTCGGTGGGAGTCGTCTCCGACAAGGGCGCGGACCCGCTGAGGCCCAAGCTGCGTCTCGTGTACGACTCGGACGGGCTCGAGCTGGAGGAGCCTCAAGAGCTGGACCTGGCCGAGGACGGGCGCGAGATCGTCGAGGTCGTCGACGAGGTGCAGCTCGCGGCGGCCGCCGCGGACCACCTCTAGGGAGCCGGGACCGAGCCTAAGCGGAATGCGGGTTGATCTTGTGGAGGACCAGCGCGATCAGCGCCAGTCTCCTGCCGCGCTCCTGGCACGCCTCCACGAACTTCGCTACCGTCTCGCGCGTCTCCGCCGACGTACGATAGCGTATCAGCCCGCCGGCGCACTGCAGGATCTTGTCCTGGCACAGCGCATCCACCTCGGGTCTGAGCTCGTCGACACGACGGCCGAGGCGGGACGCCAGTCCTTCGAGATCGAGGACCGCATCGGGATTGCGATGGAAGAAGACGAGGATGTCCCAAGTCAGGAGCGACCGGACATGCTGCTCGACGAACTTCATGATGGAGGGTCCGAGGACTCCCTCGAGCTCGTACACTCGCTGCCGTCCCCCAAGGCCTGTCGATGATGGTGCAGCCGCTTCTTTGCAGGGGAGAGTATTGCCGGCAAGGGCTCCGCGGATCGCGGAGAAGCCGGATCGGTGCCACAGGACGTCTCAAGTGTACCCCAAGAAGTTTTCGCTTCGCTGCCGCTTCCGGTCGAGCGGGCGCAAATGGCGGATGAGCGCAAACGGGTAGACGCGAGCGGCGTGACGGGCGGCACCGACGGCGACCCGTGCAGGGTACAGCCTCAAAGGGTACAGTCGTCCGGATGAAAACCGACGCATGTCAGGAGGACCGATGCCAGCCGCCAAGGGCCAGAACGTAAGGGTGAACTACCGCGGCACGCTGCAGGACGGAACGGAGTTCGACTCGAGCTACGGGCGCGAGCCCTTGGAGTTCACGATCGGCTCCGGTCAAGTCATCCCCGGCTTCGACGAGGCCGTACAGAGCATGGACGTCGGCGAGAAGAAGACCATCACCATCCCGCCCGGCGAGGCGTACGGTGAACATCACGACGAAGCGGTCCAGCAGGTGCCGCGCTCCATATTCAACCAGGACGAGCCCACGCCGGGCGACGTCGTCACCCTTGTGGCTCCGGATGGCACAGAGGTGATGGCCACTGTCGCCGAGATCGGCGCCGAAGAGGTCACGCTCGATTTCAACCACCCGCTCGCGGGCGAGCCGCTCACGTTCGAGCTGGAGCTCGTGGAGGTGAGCTAGACGCCGCTCGCAGGGGCGGCAGGCTCGCGCGCCCGGCCGGTCTCCTGGTGCTCGCAGACGTCTTGCATCCGCGCCGCGAGGGAGAAGAGAGCCCCGGCCACCAGCATGGGTCCGATCAGCACCGCGGTCATCGTCACCCACACGCCCGGCTCCCAACCCGTCGCCAGGCCGTAGAGCGAGGCGGCGACCGCACCCGCGAGAAGCAGCACACCGGTGAGCTGCTCGTAGAACAAGCCGAGGACGAACACCGCAACGGTCAGCGCGAGCAGGGCGACGGAGTTGACGGCCGAGGTCAGAACGCTGACGGTGCGGATGCCGTACGGGGACCCGAGTGCGGCGATGATCCAAACGCCCCCTCCGCCGATGACGAACCCGCGAGCGAAGATCCGCTGTACGTTCATGCGCTCGTAACGGCATGTCCTCTTCAGAATCTCCACGGTGACGACCCCCTTCGGAACAACGCGGGAATCCACACTGGGATTCCTACCCATCCGCGGGCAAGGGGTCGCGGTGGCTTCAGCCCGCGTAGCCCGCGAAGTCCTCGAATGTGATCCTGTCCGCGGGCACCGCCAGCTCCTCGAGCACGGCGCGCATCGCCTTCACCATGGCCGGGGGGCCGCTCACGAGGAACGTCCAGCCGTCTAGCGGATCGATGTGGCGGCGCACGAGCCCGGCGGTGATGAGCCCGCGCTCGCCCGCCCAGCCGGGCAGCGGGTCCTCGAGCACGTGAACAACCTGGAACCGGCGATCCCGCCTCGCGTAGTCGGCGAACTCCCCCGAGTACGGGATGCAGCCTTGATCGTGGTTGCCGTAGAAGAGGCGCGAGCGAAGGCCGCTGCGGCGCTGCTCGGCGTCGCGGATGATGCTCCGCGCCGGCGTCACTCCGACACCGCCGGCGAGAAGGCACACCTGGGCGATGCCGTCGGGGACGACGAGCTTCCCGTACGGTCCGTCGATCGAGACCTCGTCGCCGCGAACGAGCCCGTCGAGCGCGTTCTTGAAGGGAGAGCCCGTCATGCGGGTCGCCATCTCGACGAAGGGGTCGAGGGGGGCGCTCGCATGGGAGAACGACTTCGTCTGCTCACCCTCGGCAGTCATTAGGGTCAGGCGGAAGTACTGCCCGGGGACGAACGTGTAGCCGTCCGGCTTGTCGAAGCGGAAACCGGTCACCCGCTCGCACGAGGCCTTCATCCGGAACGCGATCCGGTGGCTCTCCCCCATCCGGCCTCCCCCGTGGGACGGTGAGCGCAGCTCCTGGAAGAAGCATACACCCTGGCTTTGCGGCGTGTGACGCCGCCCAGAACTGGAGATACCCTTACCGGCCGAGGTGAATTCGGGAGGCGATATCATGGACCACTTCAGCGTGCGGGCGCCGGACTTCTTGGAGGGACTCGACTGGATCGGAACGTCCCGCCCGCTCGGGCTCCCGGATCTGCGGGGCCGTATCGTGCTGCTCGACTTCTGGACCTACGGTTGAATCAACTGCATGCACGTGCTCCCCCGTGCGGCGGAGCTCGAGAAGCGGTTCGGCGACGCGCTGGTGGTCATCGGTGTACACGCGGGCAAGTTCGCCGAGGAACGCAAGACCGCGAACATCAGAGAGGCGTGCTCGCGCCTCGGCGTACGTCATCCGGTAGTCAACGACAGGCACTATCGCGTCTGGCGCAGCTACTCCGTGAGCGCGTGGCCCACGGTCGCGCTCGTCTCGCCGGACGGATACCTGGTCCAAACGCAGGCGGGCGAGTTCGAGGTCGAGAGGATGGCGGAGACCGTCGGCCGGCTCGCGGAACGCTACGAGGGCGACGGCCTCCTGCGGCGGGACCCGCCTGACTTCGGCGCGGATCCGGCGGCGCTTCCGGAACCGTCGGGCGAGCTGCGCTACCCGACTCGGGTGGTCGCCTCGGGAGAGCGCGTCTACGTTTCGGACTCCGGGCACCACCGCGTGGTGGAGCTGCGGCTCGAAGGACCGGCCGAGGCGTCCGTGCTGCGCATCTTCGGCGACGGAGAGGACGGATTCCTCGACGGGCCGCCGAGCGTGGCGCGCTTCAGCGAGCCGCAGGGGCTGGCGCTGGGCGCCAAAGTGCTGTACGTGGCCGACCGGCGTAACCACGCCATCCGCGCCGTCTCGCTGGAGGACGGGCGGGTGACGACGATCGCCGGCTCCGGCGAGCTGGGCGGGTACCGTATCGCCGAGGAGAGACCGGGGCGGGAGACGGAGTTGCGCTCGCCGTGGGGCCTGGCGCTCGACGGTGAGGCGCTGTACGTCGCGATGGCGGGCAGCCATCAGATCTGGGCGGCCGACCTCTCGAGCCCGGAGCACCGGCTCTCGCTCGCCGCCGGCTCCGGCGGCGAGAACATCTCGGACGGACGCTCGCGCTCCGCCACTCTCGCGCAGACGAGCGGGCTCGTGATCGGCGACCGCCGCTTGTACTTCGCCGACTCGGAATCCTCGGCCGTGCGATGGATGAGGCGAGGCGAGGTCGGGACGATCGTGGGCACGGGATTGTTCGACTTCGGTGACCGCGACGGCTTGGGCGACGAGGCTCTGCTGCAGCATGACCTCGACCTGACCATGCATGACGGGAAGCTCCTGGTGGCGGACACGTACAACTCGAAGCTGAAGGTCGTGGACCCGCAGACACGCCGGTGCGAGACGCTGCCGGGCGACGCCGGCTCGGGCGAGGCGCTGTACGAGCCCGGCGGGGTGTGGGCCGGTCCCGAGGGCGTGTTCGTCGCGGACACGAACCACCATCGGATCACGCGAGTCGACCCCGTGACGGGAGCGCTCACGCCGATCGCCGTGAAGGCGCTGAGCTCCGTTCCCGGCGACTGACGCACGCTTCGTGCGCGGCCGGGAACAAAGGCCGCATGCTCCACGCGCCCGACAACCTCCCCGGCGTCGCCCGGATAGCCGTGCTGAAGGCCGGCGGTCTCGGCGACGTCATCTTCGGCTTGCCGGCGCTCGAGGCGCTGAGGGCGGCGTATCCGAGCGCCGAGATCGTGCTCCTCACGTCGCGCCTCGCCGCCGAGCTGCTGCGCGGGCGGCCCTCGGACGCCGACGCCGTTCTCGTCGTGCCGGCGTTCGAGGGCGACGAGGCGCAAGCCCCGGAGGCGCGGGCGCGCCTGGAGGCGTTCTGTGAGCGGGTGCGCGGCGAGCGATTCGACCTCGCCCTGCAGATGCACGGCGGCGGCGCGAACAGCAACCCGCTCACAGCCCGGCTCGGAGCCCGGCTGACCGCCGGCCTCCGCGCGCCCGGCGCACCACCGCTCGACCGCACGGCGCCTTACGTCCACTTCCAGTCCGAGGTGGCCCGCGGCCTGGAGGTCGCGGGCCTGGTGGGCGCCTCGGCGGTCTCGCTCGAGCCGCGCGTGCGGCTCACGTCGGCCGACGAGTCGGCGGCCGGCACGGCGCTGCCGCCCGACGGCCGGCCGCTGGCGGTCCTCCATCCGGGCGCCGGCGATCCGCGGCGCCGCTGGCCGGCGGCCAAGTTCGCCGAGGTGGGACGCGAGCTCGCCGCCGCGGGCGCCCGGCTCGCCGTCATCGGCACGCCGCCCGAGAGCGCTCTGACCGCGGCGATCGCCGCCGCCGTGCCCTCCGCGGCCGACCTCTGCGGCGCTCTCGGCATGCGGGCTCTGGCAGGGATGCTGGGTCGCGCCGCGGTGGTGGTGAGCAACGACTCCGGGCCATTGCACCTGGCGAACGCCGTCGGCGCCGCGACGGTAGGAGTCTACTGGTGCGGGAACCTCGTCAACGCCGGCCCCGCGACCGTCGCGCGTCATCGCGCCTTCGCGGCGTGGCGTCTCGAGTGCCCGGCCTGCGGCGCGGACTGCATGGCGGACGGCTGCGGCCACGACGCGAGCTTCGTCGCCGACGTCCCCGTCAGCGAGGTCGCTGCTGCTGCCCTGGAGCTCCTGAACGCTTCGCCGCCTCGGAGGCCTGTCTGACTGTACAGGCCCTCTGACCAGGGAAAACATTACAGGTTTACCTCCTTCGGCCGAGGGTAGGAACACCTCCTGCCGTTACCCGCCGACGACGCCGCGGCGGGCATGTGAAGGAAGCAGGGGGACTCACGCCAGTGCCGTCCGCGACGCCACGCTACACGTCCGCGCGCTCCGTCGCCGTGGTGCGCGCTCTCGCCGGGATAGGCGACATGCTGTGCGCTGTGCCCGCCTTGCGCTCGCTTCGGGCCGGGCTGCCGGAGACGCACGTGGCGCTCGTCGGGCTGCCGTGGGCGCGGGAGATGGTGGACCGCTTCCCTCGTTACCTCGACGAGCTCGTGCCGTTCCCGGGCTTCCCCGGGATCCCGGAGGTCCCTCCGGCCGTCGAGGCGCTAGCCCCCTTCCTCGCCGAGGTCCAGGCGCGACACTTCGACCTCGCGTTGCAGATGCACGGGAACGGCTCCGTGACCAACCCGTTCACCGTCCTGCTCGGCGCGTCGGAGAACGCTGGATCCTACCTTCCCGGCGCGTACCGGCCCAGCCGCGCCTTCATCCCCTATCCCGACGGGCTGCACGAGCTGCGGCGGCTGACGTCGCTGACGCGCTTCCTCGGCATGCCCGACACCGGGGAGGACCTCGAGTGGCCCGTGACGGCCGAGGATCGCGCCGCTCTCGCGCTCTCCACCGGCGATGTCCTCGGCGGCGCGTACGCGATCGTGCACGCCGGCGCGAGCCACGGATCGCGCCGCTGGCCGGCGGAGCGTTTCGCGCGAGCGGCGGACCGCCTTGCGGCCGAGGGCCTGCAGGTCGTGCTGACCGGGGTGCGCGGCGACGAGCCCGTGGTCTCGGCCGTCGCGTCGGCGATGCGCGCGAGGCCGCTCGACCTCGTCGGCCGCACGACTCTCGGCGCGCTGGGCGCCCTCATGGACGCAGCCAGGCTCGTGCTCTGCAACGACACGGGGGTCTCGCACATCGCCGCCGCGCTGCGCGTGCCGAGCGTAGTGGTCTTCTCGGGGTCGGACCCAGCGCGGTGGGCACCGCTCGACCGCGAGCTGCACCTCGCCGTGCAGGGGTCCACCTCGAACATCGTTCGCGCCGTGGAGCATCAGCTCGGGAGGAGGGACGAACGTGTCGCCTGACGGATGGCAGCACGTGCGCGAGGTGCTGGTCGTGCGCCTCGACAACGTCGGGGACGTCGTCATGACGGGCCCGGCCTTGCGCACGATCGAGAACGCCCTGCCCGACGCGCGGATCACCATGATGGCCTCGCCCGCCGGCAGCCGGATAGCGCCGCTGCTGCCGCCGGTGGACCGCGTGCTGACGCACCGCGCGGTGTGGCAGGACCTCTGGGGGGCGGTCCCGCAGGACGCTTCCGCCGACGAGCGTCTCGTCGAGGAGCTGCGCGAAGGACACTTCGACGCCGCCGTGATCCTCACGAGCTTCTCGCAGTCGCCGTGGCCTCCCGCATACGTGTGCTGGCGCGCCGGGATCCCGATCCGCCTGGGGCAGTCCCACGAGTTCGGCGGCGGCCTGCTCACCCAGTGGGTGCAGCCGCCGCCGAAGAGCGCCCATCAGGTGGACCGCAACCTCCACCTGCTGGAGCAGGCGGGCTTCGAGACGGCGGGGCGCGAGCTCGAGCTGGCGGTCCCCTCCGACACCGACGCGGCCGCCCGGAGCCTTCTGCGCGGGGCGGGCATCGACGCCGACCGCCCGTTCGTCGCCGTCGCGCCCTTCGCCACCTGCGCGGCGCGGTCCTACGCCCCGGAGCGGTACGCCGAGGTACTCCGACGTCTCACCTCGGAGATGCGCGTGCCCGCCGCGGTACTGGGCGGCGAGCGGGAGACGGGACAGGCGAAGGCGTTCCTGGCGCTGACGCGCGGCTACCCCGTGCACTCCCTCGTAGGGCGCGCGACCGTCGCCGAGCAGGCCGCGGTGATCCACCGCAGCTCGATCGTCATCACCAACGACTCGGGCCCGATGCACATCGCGGACGCCTTCGCGCGGCCCACCGTCGTGCTGTTCTCCGGGACGGAGCTGGAGGAGCAGTGGCGGCCGCGCACGACCGGAGCGGTGCTGCTGCGCCGGCCTACCGCCTGCTCGCCCTGCTACGCGTTCGACTGCCCCTTCGAGATGGGCTGCCTGGACATACCGCCGGAGGAGGTTGTCGGGCACGCGAGACGACTGCTCGAGAAGGCCGTGCTGACGGCCGCCTGACGACGGAGGGAGGGACGAAGATGCCGCTGCGAGTACTGACGTGGCACGTCCACGGCAACTACCTGTTCTACCTGGCCCACG
This sequence comes from Coriobacteriia bacterium, assembly GCA_036504755.1. GTDB lineage: Bacteria > Actinomycetota > Coriobacteriia > Anaerosomatales > JAJZPX01 > JAJZPX01. Next base: position 47,395 of record DASXUP010000004.1, on the reverse strand, counting down.
TGCCGGTCGAGTTCTACCTGCCGGTCAAGGCCGGACGTCCCGAGGGCTACGGGGGCCGCGCCGGCGGGTTCGCGTGGCCCGACAACGTCCACGAGGTGGACGCTGCCGACGTCGCGGATCTCGAGATCGACCTCGTGCTGTCCCAGAGCCGCCGCAACTGGGAGACGGACCGCTACGAGATCCTCTCGCCGGCGCAGCTGCGCCTGCCGCGCGTCTATCTCGAGCACGATCCGCCGCGCGAGCATCCGACCGACACGAAGCACGTCGTGGACGACCCGGACGTGCTCCTCGTCCACGTCACGCACTTCAACGAGCTCATGTGGGACTCCGGACGAACGCCTACCACCGTCATCGAACATGGGGTGACCGTGCCGGAGGACGTGCGCTACACCGGCGACTTCGACCGCGGGATCTCGGTGGTCAACGGGATGGACTGGCGAGGAAGGCGCCTCGGCGCCGACGTGTTCGACACGGCGAGGCAGAGCGTGCCGCTCGAGCTGGTGGGCATGGGGTCGGAGAAGCTAGGAGGCCTCGGCGAGGTACCGCACCAGCTGCTGCCGGCGCTCGAGTCGCAGTACCGCTTCTTCTTCAACCCGATCCGCTATACCAGCCTCGGCCTGTCGCTGTGCGAGGCGATGATGCTCGGCATACCCGTCGTCGCGCTCGCGACCTGCGAGTACGCCACGGTCGTGCGGGACGGCGAGAACGGCTACGCCTCCACCGACCTCGCGCGCCTCATCGACCGCATGCGCTTCCTCGTCGACGACCGCGCCGAGGCGCTGCGCCTCGGGCGCGCCGCGCGCGACACTGCTCTCGATCGCTTCCGCATCGACCGGTTCGTCCGGGACTGGCAGGCGGTGTTGACGGGAGTCGCCGGGCGGACCGGCAGGGTGGCGGTGCCGGTATGAGCGCAGCCGCACTCCCGCTCGGCCGCATCGCGCTGGTGAGCGAGCACGCTTCGCCGCTCGCGGCCCTCGGCGGCGTCGACTCCGGCGGGCAGAACGTCTACGTCGACCAGGTCGCTCGTCACCTGGGCGCGGCCGGCTGGATGGCCGACGTCCTCACCCGCCGTGACGACCCGCGGCTCCCCGAGATCGTGGGACTCGGCGACGGCGCACGCGTGGTGCACATAGCGGCGGGGCCGCAGGAGACGGTGCGCAAGGAGAAGCTGCTGCCCCACATGCCCGCCTTCACGCGCGGCGTGCTCGCCTTCTGCCTGCGTGAAGGGCGGCCGTACGACCTGCTCCACGCGAACTTCTTCATGAGCGGTCTCGTCTCGGCCGAGGTGAAACGGCTGCTCGGGACGCCGTTCGTGGTGACGTTCCACGCGCTGGGCCGGGTGCGCCGCCTGCATCAGGGGGCGGCCGACGGCTTTCCCGACGAGCGGTTCGAGATCGAGGAACGCGTGGCGGCCGAGGCGGACCGCGTCATCGCCGAATGCCCGCAGGACGAGGACGACCTGACCGGGCTCTACGGCACCGATCCCGGCAAGGTCCGGGTCGTGCCCTGCGGATTCGACCCGGCGGAGCTGTGGCCGGTGCCGCGCGCCGAGGCGCGGTGCAGGCTGGGACTCCCCTCGGACGAGCGCGTCGTGCTGCAGCTCGGCCGCATGGTGCCGCGCAAGGGCGTCGAGGATGTCGTCCGCGGATTCGCCCGAGCGGTGCACGGCCTCGGCGTGCCGGCGCGCCTGTTGGTCGTGGGCGGCGAGACGAGCGCGCCCGATCCGGCGGCGACCCCCGAGATCGGCCGCCTCATGGCGGTGGCGGACGACGAGGGCGTGGCGGAGCGGGTGACCTTCACCGGGAACCGCGGGCGCGACGCGTTGCGCGACTACTACAGCGCCGCCGACGTGTTCGTGACGTGCCCGTGGTACGAGCCCTTCGGGATAACGCCGGTGGAGGCGATGGCGTGCGGCACGCCCGTCATCGGGTCGGCCGTCGGCGGCGTGAAGTACTCGGTGGCCGACGGCGAGACCGGCTTCCTCGTCCCGCCGCACGACCCCGTCGCGCTCGCCGAGAGGCTCGCACGGCTCCTGGCCGACGAGCCGTTGCGCCGCCGTCTCTCGCGCGAGTGCGTGAAGCGCGCCAACGGGCTGTTCACGTGGAGGCGCGTCGCGGCCGAGCTCGCGGCGGTCTACGCGGAGGTGCTGGAGGGACGCGGCGGCGCGACGAGCGAGCGCATCGCCGCGGTGGCGGGCGTGAGCGGATAGCGGACGGAGACGGACTCCGAGGAGAGGGGCAGTGATGGAGGAGCTGACCGGGAGGATCGCGATGGTGACCGGCGGGGCGCGCGGCCTCGGCGCGGAGATCTGCAACGCGCTGGCGAAGGCGGGGTGCACGGTCATCTCGGCCGACAGGACGTACGACGTGAGCCGCGAGATCAAGGCGGGACGCGCCTACGAGGGCGGCGGACAGATCGTCGAGATGGGGCTCGACATCAGCGACGCCGGGCAGGCGGCCGACGCGGTCAAGCGCGTCGCGGACACGTACGGCGTGCTCGACATCCTCGTCAACAACGCGGGCGTCGACGTGACGAAGCCCATCGCCGAGCTCGACATCGCCGAGTGGGACCGGGTGATGGCGGTCAACCTGCGCGCGCCGTTCGTGCTCTCGCGCGCGGCGCTCGCGAAGATGAAGGAGAACGGGTCCGGGCAGATCGTGAACATCTGCTCGACCGCCGCGAAGCGCGCCTGGCCCAACGCGGCCGTCTACCACGCGAGCAAGTGGGGGCTGCTCGGCTTCACGCACGCGCTGCACGTGGAGGCGCGACAGCTCGGCGTCAAGGTCACCGCCCTCGTCTCGGGCGGGATGCGGACACCCTTCCTCACCGAGCGCTTCCCGGACATCGACCAGACCACGCTCCAGGACCCGGCCAACGTCGCCGAGGTCGTGCGGTTCGTGCTCTCGCTGCCTGCCGAGACGGTGATCCCCGAGGTGATGGTGATCCCCATGCGCGAGACGAGCTGGCCGTGAGGGCGGTCTTCGTCGACAAGGACGGCACGCTCGTGACCGACGTGCCCTTCAACGCCGATCCCGCGCGCGTCGAGCTCACCCCCGGCGCCGCCGAAGGGCTGCGGATGCTGGCCGAGGCCGGCTTCGGGCTGTTCGTGGTGAGCAACCAGTCGGGCGTGGCCCGCGGCCACTTCGGCGAGGACGCGCTCCCCGCGATCGAGGCGAGGCTGCGCGAGCTGCTGACGGCCGAGGGGGTGGCGATCGAGGCGTTCTACTGGTGCCCGCACCACCCCGAGGGCGCGGAGGAGCGCTACGCGGTGCTGTGCACCTGCCGAAAGCCCGAGCCCGGGCTTCTGCTGCGCGCGGCCGCGGAGCACGGCATCGACCTAGCGTCGTCGTGGGCGGTGGGCGACATCCTCGACGACGTCGGGGCCGGAAGGCGCGCCGGGTGCCGTGCGGTGCTGGTCGACAACGGCGGCGAGACGGAGTGGGTGATGGCGCCTTGGCGGACGCCCGACTACGTCGCCGCCGACCTCGCGGACGCCGCCCGGTACATCGTTCGCGGCCCTTGCGTCTCCACGCGCGGGCAAGGGGAGGGCGCCCATGGATAGCGCGCTCGAGCGTTTGATCGAGTCGTTCTCCCGGCTGCGGGTGCTCGTCGTCGGCGACGTCATGCTCGACGGGTACCTCGACGGCTCGACCGACAGACTCTGCCGAGAGGCGCCGGTGCCCGTCGTGAGCGTGCACGAGCGCGCGTTCGTGCCGGGAGGCGCCGGGAACACGGCAGCCAACGCGGCCGCGCTCGGCACGAGGGCCTCGCTGCTCGCGGTGACCGGCGACGACCGGGACGGCGGCGTGCTCCGCGAGGTGCTGCGCGAGCGCGGGGTGGACACCTCGGCGATGGTCGCGGACCCGCGGAGGCGCACGCTCGCGAAGCGGCGCGTGACGGCGCAGGGCCAGATGGTGGTGCGCTTCGACGAGGGCTGCACGCACGCGGTCGACGGCTCGGCCGAGGCGGACATGCTGCGGCTCCTCGGACGGCTGTGGGACGACTGCGACGCGGTGGTCTGTTCGGACTACGGTTACGGCGTGCTCAGCCAGCGGATCCTGCGAGCGATCGGCGCGCTGCAGCGGTGGGACCCGCGCGTGCTGGTGGCGGACAGCAAGCGGCTGACCGCTTACCGCGACCTCGACGTGACCGCGGTCAAACCCAACTACGGCGAGGCGGTGCAACTGCTCGACGCGTGCCGGCTCGAGGAGCCCGGGCTTCGCGTGCCGCAGATGACGGCCGAGGGGCAGCGGCTGCTCGAGCTCACCGGCGCGCGCATCGCCGCCCTCACGCTCGACACGCAGGGCGCGCTGCTGTTCGAGCGCGGGTGCCCGCCCTACCGCACGTACGCGCAGCCGCGCCCGCACTCCCGTGCGGCGGGGGCCGGCGACACCTTCCTCGCCACTCTGACGTCGGCGCTCGCCGCCGGCGGCACCACGCCGCATGCGGCCGAGCTGGCGTCGTCGGCCGCGGCGATCGTGGTGGGCAAGGAAGGGACGGCGGCGTGCTCCGCGCAGGAGCTGAAGGACGCCTTCGGCCGGCTGGACAAGCGGCTGCGCGGCACGGCTCGCCTCGGCGAGGTGGCGCGGCGTTACCGGGAGCACGGCAAGCGCGTCGTGTTCACCAACGGCTGCTTCGACATCCTGCATCGCGGTCACGTGAGTTACCTCAACCGCGCAAAGGAGCTCGGCGACGTGCTGTTCGTCGGCGTGAACGACGACGACAGCGTGCGGCGGCTCAAGGGCACCGGCCGGCCCGTGAACTCGCTGGAGGACAGGCTGCAGGTGCTCTCGGCACTGTCGTGCGTCGACCACGTGGCGGAGTTCGAAGGCGACCGGCCCGACGAGATCATCGCCGCGGTGCGGCCGCACGTGTTCGTCAAGGGCGGCGACTACACGGTCGAGTCCCTGCCGGAGGCTCCGCTCGTGCGCGAGATGGGAGGCGTCATCGAGATACTGCCTCTCGTCGAGGACCGCTCCACGACGGGGATCATCGAGCGCATCCGGGACGGCCACGCCTGCTCCGCCTGCGCGGGAGACTCCAGGGGGGTGCGCCATGCCGGCGGGCGCGTGGGCTGAGGCGAAGCGCATCCTCGCCGTCCGCCTCGACACCATCGGTGACGTGCTCATGACGACGCCCGCCATCCGCGCGCTCAAGCATTCCGTGGACGGGCGGAGCGTGACGCTGTTGACCTCGACGCCCGGCGCCGCCGTGGCCGACCTCGTCCCCGAGATCGACGCGACCGTCGTCCACGATCCAGCCTGGATGAAGTACACGCCCGCGCGCAGGGGTTCCGCAGAGGAGCGCGCGGTCATCGACCGGCTGCGCCGGGGCCGTTTCGACGGCGCGGTGCTCTTCACCGTCTACAGCCAGAACCCGCTCCCGCCCGCGCTCCTCTGCCACATGGCGGACATCCCGCTCCGCCTCGCGCACTGCCGTGAGAACCCCTACCAGCTGCTCACCGACTGGGTGCCGGAGCCGGAGCCCGAGAACGGCGTCCGCCACGAGGTGCGCCGTCAGCTCGACCTCGTGGCCGAGGTGGGCGCGGTGACCGCGGACGACACGCTGTCGCTGAGGCTGCCTCGCATCGCGCGGCAGCGCGCGCTGCGTGCTCTCGCGAGAGCGGGGGTGGACGTGGACCGGCCGTGGATCGTCGTCCACCCGGGCGCGACGGCCGCGTCCCGCCGATACCCGCCCGAGCGGTTCGCGGTGGTGGGCCGTCACCTCTCGCGCAGCGAGGGCTACCAGGTGGTCTTCACGGGGACCGAGGCGGAGAAGCCGCTCGTTCAGAAGATCCGCGCGGCGATGGGCGCCGAGAGCCATTCCTTGGCGGGGATGCTCACGCTCGCCGACTTCGCCGCTGTCATCCAGGAAGCGCCCGTCATCGTGAGCAACAACTCCGGGCCGGTACACGTCGCGGCCGCCGTCGGCACTCCGGTGGTCGACCTGTACGCCCTGACCAACCCGCAACACACTCCGTGGGAGGTCCCGCACCGCGTGCTATCGCACGAAGTCCCGTGCGCGTACTGCTACAAGGCCGAGTGTCCGAAGGGCCACCACCAGTGTCTCCGGCTCGTCGAGCCCGACGAGGTCGTCGATGCCGTCCGCCAGCTCGCGCGGCGCGCCTCCGTCCGCGCGATCCCCTCGGCGGGAGCGGCGCTGTGAGCCCGCTGCTCGACGTCCTCATCCCCACGTGCGACCGTCCGGCGGCTCTGGCGGTGACGCTCGCGAGCCTCGTCGGCCAGGACTTCCCGAGCTTCCGCGTCACCGTCTCCGACCAGACGCTCGATCCCGACGCCGCCGAGGCGGGCGAGGTCCTCGCCGTCGCCCGCGTGCTGCGCGACCTCGGCCGTCCGGTCGTCTTTGTGAAGCACCTGCCTCGCCGAGGTATGGCCGAGCACCGCGACTTCCTGCTGTCGCGGGCACGCACGGGCTACGCGCTCTTCCTCGACGACGACCTCATCCTCGAGCCCGGCGTCGTCAGGCGGATGCTCGCCATCATCCTCGCCGAGGGCTGCGGGTTCGTGGGATGCGCGCCGATCGGCCTGTCGCATCTCGGCGACGTACGGCCGGCCGAGGAGAGGCTCGAGTGGTGGGACGGCCCCGTGCGGCCGGAGTCGGTGCGGCCGGGGACGGCCGCATGGCAGCGGCACACGCTGCACAACGCGGCGAACGTGCTCCACGTGCAGCGGCGCCTCGGCCTGTCGACGGACAGTGCGCGCACCTACCGCGTCGCGTGGGTGGGTGGATGCGTCCTGTACGACGTGCGCAAGCTTCGGGACTGCGGCGGCTTCGGGTTCTGGCGCGAGCTGCCGGCTTCCGGGGTCTCCGGCGAGGACGTCGTCGCGCAGTTGCGCGTGATGGAGCGCTTCGGGGGATGCGGCATCCTGCCGAGCGGCGTCTACCATCAGGAGCTGCCCACCACCGTCGACGACCGCCGCCACGATGCGTGGCGGGTGCACCCCGAGCTTCTCGACGCGCCTGCCGGGGTACCTTCCCGTTGAGGTCCAGCGTCGAGGAGGAGGTAGAGGTGCGCCGTCCCGCCCGATCCGCCCTCGTCGGAGTGATCCTGCTCGCAACGATGCTGCCGGGTTGCCGGCGGGCCCCCGGGCCGGCGACCTCGGCCGTCACCACGCGGACTCCCGCCATCGAGATAACCTCGAGCGCGGTACCGCTCGCGTCGGTGGAGGTGACGAGCTACCGGGGGAAGCGGCTCACTCCCATCAGCGGCCTGTACGAGAACTCGATCAAGGGCCCGCAGCGCATCGAGCGCGCGAGCTACCGCCTGGTCGTGGACGGCCTTGTCGCCAAGCCGCTGTCGCTCGGCTACGACGAGGTGCTGGCCCTGCGGCCGGCGTTCGCGAAGGTCGTCACGCTGGACTGCGTCGAGGGCTGGAGCGTCACGTTCCTCTGGGAGGGCGTGCGGGTGAAGGACCTGATCGAGAGGGCGGGCGGCGCGACAGCGGGCGCGAAGGTCGTCGTCTTCCACGCCCACGACGGGTACACGAGCTCCCTGCCGCTCGACTACGTCACAAACCGCGACATCCTCCTCGCCTATCGGGAGAACGGTGTGCCGCTCACCGCGCAGTGGGGATGGCCGCTGCAGCTCGTGGCGGAGGACAAGTGGGGCTACAAGTGGGTGAAGTGGATCGAGCGCGTCGAGGTGTCCTCGGATGCCGCGTATCGCGGCTACTGGGAGAGCCGCGGGTACAGCAACTCCGGCGATCTCGACAAGCCCGAGTACGGTCCCTAGCGCCTGCCCCGTGACGTGAGCTCCCCTAGGCGGCGATGACCCTCCTCGAGCCCGCCGCTTTCGCGTCACAAGAACCGGAGTCCGTCCGACGCTTCCGACACGCCCTCGAGGAAGGCCTCCATCTCGGCCTTGCGCGCCTCGGCGATGAAGCGGGCGGCACCCGTCGCCAGCGTGTCCGGCAACTGCGTACGGAAGCGCCGGATGAGATCGATCGTGGAGCGGACGTCCGGCGTCCACTCGTCGCGGGCGACGACGGCGAGTAGCCGCGTGATGCCGATGTATCCCATGAAGTCCAGCGTGTCGGCGTCATGGAAGACCAGGTCCTCGGGCCAGTTCTCGGGCTCCGCGTAGAACATGTGCCCGCGGATGCACCCGAGCACGCGTTCCATACGGTCGGGGTCGAACCCCACCTCGCCGAGGATGGTCGGCGCCGCCTCCAAAGACCGCTCCGTGTGGTCGACGCCGTCGTGCCGGTAGGGCTCCATCGCGCCGAGGTCGTGGAGATGCGCCGCCGCGTAGAGGCAGTCCGGGTCCACGGCCATGCCCTCCTGCGCGGCCAGCCGCAGCGCCAGTTCGTTCACGCGCCTGCTGTGCCCCGTCCCCCACGCCGGGTGCTGGAACTCACCGAGGAAGGCGTGCAGGTCGTCCCTCCACAAGGGAACGTCACCCCTTCAGAGGCAGCACGAAGAGCAGCACTGAGAAGAAGTGCAGCGCAGAGCCGGCAAGGACGAACAGGTGCCACACCATGTGCATGTACGGCACGCGCTTGAGCACGTAGAAGACGACGCCGAGGGTGTACGCTAGCCCACCCGCGAGCAGCAGCTGCCATCCGTGAGCGGGCAGGGCGGCGAGGAGCGGACGGATCGCCACGACCACCAGCCATCCCATCGCGAGGTACACGACACCCGAGACCCACCTCGGCCGATAGACCCAGAAGGCCTCGAGGGAGACCCCGGCCACCGCGAGTACCCAGACGATCACGAAGAGAGACCAGCCCCACGGGCCTCGCAGCGTGACGAGCGTGAAGGGCGTGTAGGTGCCGGCGATGAGCAGGTAGATGCTCGCGTGGTCGATCACCTTGAAGACGTGGCGCGCGCGGGTCGACGACAGCGAGTGGTACAAGGTCGACGCCGTATAGAGGAGCACGAGGGTGGCACCGTACACGGACACGCTGATGACGTGCCAGATGTTGCCGTAGATCGCGGACACCGCCACGAGCACCACGAGCGCCACGATGGAGGCCAGCACGCCGAGGCCGTGAGTGATGGCGTTGGCGATCTCCTCGCCGAGCGAGTACTGCCGAGGGGCCACACCCATGGTCATCAGGTTCCCTCCCGCCGAGACGTTCTAGAGAGTATACGCCGCGCTAAGGCAGGATGCCGGTGGGATGGCAGTTCGTGCAGAGATCGTCACCGGTCTCGACGAGGAACCGTGCGTTCTCGGTCTCGTGCGGGAAGTTCTGGAAGCGAGGATCGTCCGAGGCCACCCTGCCGTCGGCGCTCGTGACGACAGATGCCGCCGCGTCCGCGGTCAGCCCGTCCGCCGAAAGCGTGCCGACGTTCCGGGAGTCCTCGTGGCACTGCTCGCAGATCGGGTAGTGCCCCTGCTGCAGCGGCGTCCGCAGCCCGTTCGCCTGCAGCGGCATGAGGTAACCGCGGTTGCCGCCGTTGTTCGGCAAGAAGCCGGTGTACAGGCGCTGGATGCCGCCCATCCCGCCCATCACCGTGGATCCGGTCGGCGCGTCGGTGGAGAGGAGCGCCACGTTGCCGTAGTAGAAGGGCGCCGCGTTCGTGAGCTTCGACTCCACCGGATGGTTGTTGGGCATCCCACCGCCGGACAGCCGACCCTTATGGCAGGCGCCGCACCAGTCGGAGCCGTACGTGGTCGTGTCGGTGGTGGCGCTGGTAGGGCGCCGCTTGAGCAGCTTGCTCGAGAGATAGGGCTTGATGTTCGTGACCTGGACGCGCTGACGATCGCCCTGGAAGCCCGCGACGGTGCCGCCGTTGTGCGGGTTGTGGCAGTCGTCGCAGCTGAGATTCCCGCCGGCGCCGGTGAACGTGACGTACGCCGTTCCTCCGGTGGCCGCGTCGCCGCCGGGTACCGCATTGGTGGTGTCGATGCGGTGCTGGGCCCCGACCGCCAGCCCGCGGGCCGCGATCGACCCGTAGACGCCCTGGCCGCCAGTGCCGTCGTGGCATACCTCGCAGTTCGCCTTGATCGTCTGCTTCGGCATGAGGATGATCCCGGTCCGCACAGCCTTGTGGACCGCGTGGCAGATCCCGCAGTTCCCGCTCACTGTGGAGTAGTCGGAGTGAGGGCCCAGCGTGTACGCGTTCGGCAGGCTGGCCCCGGTCCTCAAGTTCGTCGGATGGCATGCAGTGCATGCGATAAGCGCCGGGTCGACCGTGCCGCTCTCGTTGTACGCCCAGGCTGGCGCGGCGAGAAGGGACACGAAGACCAGGCACGCGGCTGCTAGAGCCGGTGCCCGCCCGATGAGAGCCTGTCGTGCCGTCTCCCGCATGAGCCCCGCTGAGGATCGCCGTTATCAGCCGGATGAGGAATCCGAGAGGACCCCTCTTCCTCTGTCCCGACTTTAGCATGCCGGGGTACCGCTTCGCACCCGCTACCACGGTTTACCAACCTCTTCGGCACGGGTAGATGCAATCCCCTGAGGCTGGAGGATCGACCCATGGGCCCCGTACTCGAAACGGAAGTGAGACCCGATACCGCCGAGGCGCGCCGCGCGGGAGACAGCGCCCTCGGCGTCGGCGTCATGCTCGTGCTCTCGCTCCTCGCCTTCGCCTCCGCGCTCACCGCCCGACCGGCACCGGCGGCACCCTCCGACCGCTCGACACCGCTGCCCGTCCTCGCCTCCGGCGCGGACGCCGGCACCGTGTGGGACGGCGCGGAGCCTTCCGGCGGGAATGTGCTCGTGGTCACCGGATCGGAGAACGGGCGCGTCGCGACGGTCCGGGGCGGAGCGTCGTGGCGGGACTACACGCTGCGCACGCGGCTGCGGTGGCTCGCGGGCGAGCGCATGTCGCTCCTGGTCCGCGAGCAGGACGCGGCTTCGTATGTCGCATGCGTGCTCGAGGGTCCGACGGCCCGCATCGAGGAAGTGTCGGACGGGGTCTCGCGAACGCTCGCGTCCGCGCGCTCGCCGGAGTACCAGGGCCGCTCGTTCGACGCGGTCGTCACGGCCGACGGCCGCAGGATCGCCCTCGCCATCGACGGCGCGACGGTGACCTCGGCCGAGGTGAGGGCCCGCACCCGCGGCACCGCCGGGCTGGCGGTGTGGGACCCGCGGTGGGGGAACGCCGCGGTCGAGGCGGAGTACGTCCGGGTGGAGCCCCGTGTCTTCGCGAGCGGAGCGGAGGCACTTCCAGCCGGCGCGCCCGTGGTGTCCGAGTCCGTCGACCGAGGGGAGTGAGTCGGGGTGTCCGCTCATCGTGCGTTCGTCTGGCTGCTGGTGCTGACGCTCGCCCTGCTGGCGTTGACCGTGGTCGTGCACTACATCCCGTTGCCGCTCGCGGCCCCCCGTCCGCCGGTGCCGACCGGGATAGTCGTTCCTTCCCCCGACACGCCGACGCTCACCGCCTATCGAGCCGCTCGTGCAGCGGCGGCCGCCTCCTGACGCCGCGCTCGCGTTGTGCACGGTACCCGTCCATGAGACGATTCTCGCGGCATGCGAGACCGTTCCCACGGAGGGGTAATGGCCGAACGCTCCACCTTCGATGACCTGCCCCTGCCGAGGTCGCCGTGGATCGCGATCCCGCTCGCGCTCGTGGTCATCGCGCTCATAGGGCGCATCGACTACGCGACCGGCTCGGAGACCAGCATCATCGTGCTGTACCTTCTCCCGATAGCCCTCGTCGCGTGGGTCGCGGGGCCGGTATGGGCGACGGTCGCGGCACTGGTCTCGGCGGTCCTGAGCCTCTTCGGCGACATGCTCGTGATCGACAGCTTCCGGAATCCGCTGGTCCCTTATTGGAACGCGGCCGTGCAGTTCTCGGTCTTCGCCCTGTTCGGGCTCGCGCTCGCGGCCCTGCGATCCTCGGTGCAGCGCGAGCACGTCGCGTCGCGTATCGACTACGTGACCGGCCTCGCCAACTGGCGCGCGTTTGCCGAGGCGGCCGACGCGGAGCTGGCCCGCGTCCGGCGTTTCGGCCGCTCCCTCACCCTGGTCTACTTGGACTGCGACGATTTCAAACACATCAACGACACGAAGGGTCACGCCGAGGGCGACAACGTGCTCCGTCTGGTCGCGGACGCGCTGCGAGACACCACGCGAGAGGTCGATACGGTCGCTCGCCTCGGCGGCGACGAATTCGTCGTGCTGCTCCCCGAGACGGGGCCGGAGGCGGCTGAACGAGCGGTGGACCGCATGAAGACGAGCCTGCGGGAACGCGTGACGGAGGGGTCGACCAGCATCACGGTGAGCATGGGGACGGCGACCTTCCGCGAACCGCCGGAATCCCTCGATGTCATGTTGCGCGCGGCGGACAGGCTTCTGTACGACGCGAAGGGAGCGGGTGGCGACCGTTCGGTGCACGCCACGTTCGGCGTGTGCGCCTAGCCCCTCACTCCTGTACCAGCTTCGCCTCGGCCGAGATGGTGTGGCAGACCGCGCATGCGGCCTTCCCGAAGTGCTGCTTCGGCGGCTTCTGCGCCGGGTTCACCGGCCGGATCGAGGCGTGCGTCAGCCCGTAGACCGCGACGACGAGGACCGCTGCGAGCAGGAGCGCCATCCCGGCCTTCGCGACGGCGGACGGCGGGCTCGGATCTTCGGCCATCGGCTCCCCCCGGGGTCAAGGGCGCGCCGGCACGCGCCCCCACGAAAGCATATCAGGGCACCAGCGGCCGCCGCACGGGTAAGTAGATACGCGTACGCGAAGACCAGACAAGGTCAGGAGGCTTCGTGATGGAGCACAGGCTGCCGGAACTCCAGTGGGCTCGGGACGCGCTCGCGCCGGTGATCTCGGAGGAGACGATCGAATACCACTACGGGAAACACCACGCGACGTACGTCGCGAACCTCAACAAGCTCATCGCGGGCATGCCGCTCCAGGATGCCCCACTCGACGAGATCGTGAAGACGGCCGAGAAGGGCTCCGGGATCTACAATAACGCCTGCCAGCACTGGAACCACACGATGTACTGGCAGAGCCTCACACCCAACGCCCCGGGAGCGCCCTCCGGCGAGCTCAAGACGGCCATCGAGCGTGACTTCGGCAGTTTCGACGCCTTCAAGGAACAGTTCGCCCAGAAGGCGACGACGCTCTTCGGCTCGGGCTGGACGTGGCTGGTGGAGACCGGCGGCACACTCGAGATCGTGAACACGCCCAACGGCGACACGCCGATGCGCGGCGGCGGCAACGTCCTTCTCGTGTGCGACGTGTGGGAGCACGCCTACTACATCGACTACCGCAACGCGCGTCCGAAGTACGTCGACGGATTCTGGCAGCTCGCGAATTGGGACTTCGCGGCGCAACGCATGAGCCGGCCGAGCGCGGTGGCGATGGCGGGGATCTAGGAGGCGGTCACTGCTCCATCTCCGCCAGCGCCTGCTCGTACGCCCGGAGTGACCCGCGCACCGCGCTCCACGCGGGGTACAACACCCAGGTAGCCGAGGAACGACGAGAGGTGCTCGCGATGGCCGCCGGAGCCGGGCCGACCCGCGGGGGCAAGACGCTCGAGAGTGTGTGGGACTACCCCCTGCCGCCCGAGGTCGAGGCATCCCCCGCGCACGCGCAGGTGGTCCTCAACGGCTTCGTGATCGCCGACTCATCCGCGACGCTCCGCGTGGTGCAAACGGGTCTGGCCCCTGCCTACTACTTCCCGCCCGAGGACGTGCGGTCGGCGTATCTGAGGCCTAACGGGGTGCACACGCACTGCTCCTACCGAGGGCGGGCCTCCTACTTCGACGTGGTGGTCGGTGACCGCGAGGTCAAGAGCGGCGCGTGGACCTACCGCGATCCGAACCCCGGATTCGAGCAGCTCGCGGATCGCATCGCCTACTACCCGGGGAGGATGGACGTCTGCCTGCTGGACGGACAGCCCGTGCGCGCGGAGGCCGAGGACGTCACCGGCGGCTGGATCAGTGCGAACATCCTCGGGCTCTCGCGAGGCTATCCGCGTGTGTGGGACCGTTCGGAGGACACGTAGGCCTCGGCGATTCTGCACGCCGAGTCTTGCTGCTAATCTCTCCCTAGGGCGAGATCGCCCGTTCAGACCAGGGGAGGGGTCTCGATGAAGCGTCGTTCCCGCACAGCCTGTTCGCTGCTCGTCGCAGTCCTGATGCTGGCGGTGTTCCCGCCGGTGACGCCGGCCGCGGCGAGACCGGTCGCCGCGGCGCGTTCGCTGCGCGCCTCGCTGCCGCATCGCGCGGCGCCGCACCCGCTCGCACTCGACGACGAGATGCCGGGCGTCGCCATCTCGCCGTCCCCGTATTCGGACTCCCTGAACGAACTGACGGACGCCGACGACATCTTCCAGGTGCAGCTCGAGCCCGGCGAGACCCTCGACGTGTCCGTGATGGGTCCGGCGGGCGACGTGCAATTCGTGGCCGAGCTGTATCAGGTGCCGAGCTGGGACACCGCGCCCGTGGTCATCTCACAAGGTCCGACCGATCTGGGAGCCCCCATCAACCCGCAGACGTTCTCGTACACGGCGGGAACGAGCGGCATCTACTACCTCGACGTCTGGTCGCTCTGGGGATCCGGCGCGTACACGCTCACGTGGAGCGTGACGCCGCCTCCCATCACGATGAAGCGGCTCGCGGGCGGCACCCGCTATGAGACGGCGCTCGCGATCTCTCGTGAGGCGTACGCGGACGGCGGGAGCCGGAACGTCCTGCTCGCGACGGGTGTGAACTTCGCGGACGCGCTGGCGGCCTCCGCGCTCGCCGGCAGTTACGACTGCCCGATCCTGCTCACGTCCCGCTACTCGGTGAGCACCGCCGTCATCGCCGAGATCGACCGGCTGCGGGGGTCCCAGCCCACGACCGTCACGATCCTCGGGAGCGACAAGGCCGTCTCGGAGAGCGGCGTGGCGCAAACCCTGCGCAACCACGGGAACATCACCGTGAAGCGGATCGCCGGGCCGACGCGGTATGAGACCGCGGTCGCGATCGGCAAGGAGGTCCGCCGCAACGAGCTGGCGCTCGGCCATTCGTGGAGCGGCGACGCCTTCGTCGTCAAGGGCTCGGACTTCCCGGACGCGCTAGCCGCCGCACCGATCGCGGCGCACCGGAAGATGCCGATCCTGCTCGTGGCCACGTTGCCTCCGGTCACGCCGGCGACGGCGGCATCGTTCTCGCAGCTCGGCATCGGCCACGCCTACGTGTGCGGCAGTCCGTCCGCGGTCAGTGACTGGGTGATGAACCATCTCGGCGTGCCCGCGACACGTATCCAAGGCAGCGGCCGGATGGAGACCGCCGTCGCGATAGCCAGCTACGCCGTGGACAGCAGCTGGGCGAGCTCGAGCTGCGTGGGCATCACGACCAGCTCCAACTTCCCGGACGCCCTCGGCGGAGGAGCCCTGATGGGCAAGATGGGCGGTGTCATGCTCCTCACGAAGACGGCGGACGTCAACCTGTCCGATACACCGTGGCAATGGGTCTTCAACCACCAGACATCCGTGGCGCACATGCGCGCCTTCGGCAGCAACGCGGTCGTCCCCGATCCGGTGTTCCCCGACTTCCTGGACGCGCTCAAGCCGGTGCCGTAAGCCGGGCGCTCGTCCGCCTTCACGAAGGCCGGGGCCGGACACGGTCCCGGCCTTCGGCGTCCCTCAGGTGCGTCGCGACCAGGCGACGATCAGCACGAGGCCGGCCACGATCAGCAGCGTCGGCCAGAGCACGCGGCCCAGCGCGGGTCCGAACGGCCCGGAGACGCCCACGACCAGCTCGAGGAAGGCGCCGAAGAAGCCGAACAGCGCCAGCCCCGCGATCCCGAGCCAGATACCTGTGCTCCTGACGGCGGGGGATCCGGTGCGCGCGCCGAAGACGAGAAGCCCCAGACCGACCGAGCCCGGCACCACAAGAGCCCACAGGTACGCCCACGCCGTCCATGCGTCGAGCGTGTTAGTCAGCAGCAGCAGGAGGCCGCTGACGGTGACGACGGCCCCGGGGATCGCGAGGAACCCGCCACCTCGGCCGAAGGAGAAGGCGCCGACGAACAGCAGGACGCCTGGGACGATCACGAAGAGCGGCCAGATCAGCCCCCAGCTCCTCCCCCCGGCAAGCTCGGCGAGCGCGAACAGGCCGCCGAACACCACCAGCCCCACGCCGGACAGCAGCTCGATGCGCCGCGCGATCTCACGGCCTTCCATCTGCCGGTACCTCCTCCGTCGTCGGCGACAACCGGTATCGGGCGACGTCCGGCGGCTCGAGGAACTCCCAGCCGCCGAGACCGCCCGTCACGAGCGCACCCAGCTCGAAGTGCAGCATCGCTATCCCGCAGTCGAGGCGCTTGCTGATGCCGCGGTCACCACCCGCCGCGTCGGTGGCCAGAACGCAGCCGAGGTCGTCCATCCGGAACCGCCACGGCTGGCGGTTGACGGCCGAGGGGGCGAGGCGGGCGAGCCTCACTCCCTCGAACGCCCACATCGGCCATCCGCCCCGGTCGATCCCGGGCGCGATCTCGGGAAGCGGCTTGCGTACGTGCGACCGGGCGAGGCGCGCGACCGTGCGCTCCGAGCCCGCCT
The DNA here is from genome assembly GCA_036504755.1 of Coriobacteriia bacterium. Lineage (GTDB taxonomy): Bacteria > Actinomycetota > Coriobacteriia > Anaerosomatales > JAJZPX01 > JAJZPX01. The sequence goes on along the minus strand of DASXUP010000004.1, from coordinate 30,936 downwards.
TCTCGGGCACGGCCGTGCCGACGGGGGACACGCCGAAGACGCGCTCGCCGGCCTCGAGCCCCACGACGGACGCGGTGAGGCGGCGGTCGAAGGAGCCCGCGACCCAGCAGGTGGCGAGCGCGAGGCGGGTGGCCTCGAGCACGGCCGCCTCGGCGGTGTAGCCCAGCTTCGCGGCGTGGTCGGGAACCTCCACGTCTGCGACGAACGCGAGGATCGAGGGTGCGCCCCTGATCTTGCCGTAGCTGCCGACGAGACCGCGGAAGACGTCGCCGGCCGGCTGCTCCACGAACACCGCGCGCGCGCCCGGGAACGGCTCGAAGCTCTCGCAGTGCGTGCGCAGCGCCTCGGCCTGCCCGTCGGTCACGGGCTCGCCGGTGAAGCGGCGTCGCGAGTGACGCGGCGGCACAGCGGCGGCCCACTCCTCGATCGGGACGTTCACGCTCGCCGCCCGCCGATGAGGCGCCGCAGCGCGAGATAGCCGAGGGCGACGGAGACCGCCGCCATCACGGCGATGAGCCCGGCCGAGGCGGGTGTGCGGAACTCGGGATGGCCGGCGGCGATGAAGCCGCCGTGGATGAAGAGCGCCGCGAAGCCGGAAAGGGCGAGCAGCGCGGCGACCCGGTCGCCCCACGGCCTTCCCTCGGCCAGCTCACGGCCGCCCCATGCGAGCAGGAAGACGAGCGGCACGTGCAGCAGCACGAAGGCGGCCTCGCCTCCCGGAAGGCGGAACAGGTCCCACTCGCGCCAGTACGCCGAGTCCATCTCATGCGCGGCGAACAGCGCGAAGTCGAGCATGTAGAGTCGGAGCATCCAAGCACTCGGCATAGTCCGCGTCCCCCCTCGCCCGACATCGGCCCGCGCCCGATTATCGGAGGTGCGACCCTCCGGGCGCAACGTCCGGCGCCGTGCGAGCGGCGCCCTGTGGTAGCATCGAGCCGACCTTCGCCCGGCCGAGAGGAGCCTGCATGCCGTCCTTCCGCGACCAGCTGAAGCCGCTCGTGATGGACGCGCTCATCCACGAGCCGACGGTGTTGTCCTCCGGCCGCCTCTCGAGCTTCTACTTCGACGCGCGCATGGTCACGCTCCGGGCGGACGGCGCGTACCTGCTCGCCCGCCACATCCTCGAGACCGTGCCCCCCGACAGCTACGACGCCATCGGCGGCATGACGATGGGCGCCGACCCGATCGCCTCGGCGGTCTCGGCGCTCTCCTGGGAGCTCGGCACGCCGAAGCCGGCGTTCATCGTGCGGAAGGCGCCGAAGGACCACGGCCGGCGCAAGCGGGTCGAGGGCCCGCTTCCGCAAGGCGCGCGGGTGGTGATCGTCGAGGACGTCACCACCTCCGGCGGCTCCGCGCTCGACGCCATCCGCGCGGTCGAGGCGGAGGCGGGCGCCGAGGTGGTCCGTGTCGTCTCGCTCGTCGACCGGCAGCAGGGCGCCGCGGCGCTCTTCGAGGACGCCGGGTACCTGTTCACCCCCGTCTTCACCGCGCAGGAGCTGGGTATCACCCGCGAGGAGATCGAATCCGAGGCGCGTTCCGCCGAGGAGGCCGGGCCGCCGCTCAGCTGACGCGTCCGCGCTACGATCGGACCCGAGCGGTGCCTCGTGCAGGAGGTGCGATATGGACCAGCGAGTGCGTGCGCGCGTCAAGGTGTACGGCGTCGTGCAGGGCGTCTACTTCCGAGGCGCCGCCCAGGAGGAGGCGCGGCACCTCGGCCTGGACGGGTGGGTGAGCAACCGGCCGGACGGCAGCGTCGAAGCCGTCTTCGAAGGTCCCGAGTACGCGGTGCGCGAGGCGGTCGAGTGGATGAGCCACGGCCCGACCTCGGCCATCGTCGAGCACATCGTCACCGAGTGGGAAGAGCCCACGGGCGAGACCGGCTTCGGTCTCCGCTACTGAGACTCCGTACCGAGCTTCCGCTGCATGAACGTCACGGCGCGCCGGATCTCCACGGCCGTCTACTGCTTCCTGGTCTCGGCCGCCGCGGCATCCGGCCCTTGGTGTTCACGAGGACGACTCCCGCGATCGCCACCGCCCCGCCCGCGATGGACAGCGGCGTCGGCACCTCGCCGATCCACACCGCCGCTATCGCGATGGCGAGCACCGGCGAGACGTTGAGGAAGCTCGCCGTGACCGACGCGGGCATCCGCGACAGGATCCAGCTCCACGCGAGGTACGCGATCGCTGCGGGGAACACGCCCAGGTAGACGACGGAGGCGGTCGCCGCCGGTGAAGCGTGCGGCACCGCCTTCACCAGGCCGGGCAGGAACACGAGCATCGGAACGGTGCCGGCCCACATCGTGTAGGTCGTGAGCTCGAGCGGCGAGTATCTGCCGAGGTACGGCTTCTGCAGGATGAAGTAGACGCTCGAGCCCGCTGCGGCCGCCACGATGAGCAGCGCGTACGGGTCGAACGCGATGCCCTTTCCCTGGCCGAACGTGATGAGCGCCACGCCGAGGAAGCTCACCGCGACCCCTGCCCACCCCGCCGGCCGAAGCCGCTCCCCGAGGAACACCACGGCGAGCAGCGCCGTGAAGATCGGCACCGCGGCGATGATGAGGCTGGCGGCGCCCGCCGAGACTCGCATCTCACCGTAGTTGAGCGCCACGTGGTACAAGGTGAACCCTGCCAGCCCGGCGACGGCCAGTCCCGGCCAGTCACGCGGCTCGGGCAGACGCATGCGTGTGAGAGCCGCGTAGACACCGAGGGTCGCGGAACCCACGAGGAACCGCAGCAGCGCCACCTCGCCGGGAGAGTACGACACGAGCCCCGCTTTGATGCCCGCGAACGCCGACGCCCACAGCACGAGCACGACGGCCATCGCGCCGAGGCTCCGAGCGTCCATGCGCTGGTGTTCCACCAGGTCTTCCCCTCCGCCGTACGGTCGCTTCGAGCAGCGTTCCCTATGCTCTCACAACGACGGCCGAGGAGTGGCGGCGGTAACCCGCGGAAGGCCCCGTGCCTTAAGAAGCCGTCTCCTCGACGATCCCGTCGAGCAGCGTCCGCATCAGCTCGCGCGAGCGCGCAAGCTCCGCAGACCGGCCGAGGATGTCGCCGGCCGTTTGGATCCACGGCCCCGCGACGAGTTCGGCGGCGTTCTCGCCCACGAGCGCGCGGAGGCCCTCGGCGGTGCACTCGAGATGGAACTGGAGCCCGAAGACGCGGTCGCCCCAGGAGAACGCCTGGTTGACGCAGGCAGCCGATTCCGCCGCGTGCAGCGCGCCGGGCGGCAGCCCGAACGTGTCGCCGTGCCAATGCAGCGCCGTGAACTCCTCCGGCAGTCTCCCGAAGACCGGCGACTCCGACCCGGGCGCCGCCAGTGTCACCGGAAACCAGCCGATCTCCTCGGCCTCGTTGCGCGTGACGCGGCCTCCGAGGACGTCCGCGATAAGCTGCGCGCCGAGGCAGACGCCGAGCACGACCTTGCCGCGCGAGACCGACTCGTCGATCAACGCCTTCTCGAACGGCAGCCACGGGTGCGCCTCGTCCTCGTACACGTTCATCGGCCCGCCCATGACCACCAGCCAGTCGAACTCCTCGGCCGAGGGAAGCGTCTCGCCTTCGTGGAGCCGCGTCCCCGCGACCCCGAAGCCCCGCGACGCCGCCCACTCCAGTATGCTGCCGGGCGTCTCGTACTCGACATGCTGCAGATAGTGGACCCTCACTCGCACTCCTCGCCGTGTTCGCGCCGCACCGCCAGGATCGCCACGTCGTCACGCAGCCTTCCTTCGGAGAACGCCTCGATCGCCGCGAAGACCTTCCCGGGCAGCTCGACCGGGTCGTTGTCCTCCACGCCGCGCAGGAACTCCGCCAGCCGCTCGAGGCCGAACAGCTCGCGGCCCCGTCGCGCCTCGGTGACGCCGTCGGTGTAGACGAAGATCGTGTCGCTGGGTGCTACCACCGTCACCCGCTCGACGAACTCGACTCCCTCCAGCGCGCCGAGGAGCGGGCTCTCTCCGCGGAGCGTCCGGACGTAACCGCCTTTGCCGACGATCATACCTTCCGGGTGGCCGGCGGACACGTAGCGCAGCGCGCCCGTGCGGGTGTCGAGCTCGCCGAAGAAGGCGGTGACGAACGTCTCGGCCGAGGTGGATCGCCGGAGAACCTCGTTCGTCCGCCGCATCACCTCGGCCGGGCTGAGCCCTTCGCTCGCGTGTATCCGCACGGCGTTGCGCGCCAGCGCGGTGACCGACGCCGCGTCGAGTCCCTTGCCCGACACGTCGCCGACCACGAGCGCCACCCTCCCGTCGGCCGTGTCGAAGAGGTCGTAGAAATCGCCTCCCACGCGCGCGGCGGCGGTCGCCGAGCGGTAGAGCGTACCGAAACGGACGCCGGGTACACGGTCGGGCATGAGAAGGAGGGTCTCCTGCAGCGTCTCGGCGATCCGGTGCTCGGACTCGTACGCACGCGCGTTCTCGATCAGCACCGCCGCCTGGCTCGCCACCGACTCGACGAGACGGATCTCGCGGTCGGTGAAAGGCCGGTCGCAACCGGGCTCGTCGATCGTGGCGAAACCCAACAGCCGGTCGTGCGCGCGCATCGGCACCGCCAGGGCGAGCAGTGCGCGCATCTTCTTCGCCCGCTCGCGCTGGCCCTCGGGCAGCGAGCTCGAGTCGGGCCGCACCACTATGGGGCGGCCTTCCGAAAGGTGGTCGAGGAACGTGACGGGAAGACCGTCCATGCCGGAGCTCTCGCCCAGCTGCGTCTTGCTCGCGTTGCGGAGCGCGGTCACTACCATGCGGTTCTGCCGCTGCTGGTGCAGGGCCACCACCACTCGGCTTCGCCCGCTGACGCGCTGGAGACTCTCGGCCAGTGTGTCGCACACCCCCTGGAGCTCCAGCGGCCGCGAGAGCTGCTCGGCGGCTTCGAGCAGGAGGTTGGAGATCTCGAGCTCCGCGGTGGCCGCACGGCGCGACTCCTTCTCGGCCTCGAGCAGGTGCGCGCCCTCGATCGCCTGCCCGATCGTGTGAGCGATCGCGTGGAAGAGCCCGATCTCGTCCTTGCGGAACGGTCCCGCTCCGGGAAAGGCGAGGGTGATCACGCCGATCCTTCGTTTTCGGACGTCCACGGGCATGCTGATGTACCGCACGCCGCGGTGCCGCCCGGTCTCGAGAAAGGCCGCGCGTTCGGGGTCGGTGCGGTCCTCGGCGTCGGTGAGTATCGCGCCGGTCGAGTACGACCTCTGCGCGATCGAGGTCTTGCCGGCGGCGGGCACCTCCTCGATCAGGCGGATCATCTCCTCCGGGTAGCCGTGTGACGCGACGAGACGCAGGGTCGACCCGTCAACCGAGGCGACCCTGATGTCCCCCGCGACCATGCCGAGGTGCCTCGCCAGTGCCTTCAGCACCCGGGTGGAGACCACCCGCAGGTCGGGGCTGGAGGTCGAGACGACGGCCACCTCCTGCAACACCGTGCTGTGCGCGAGTTCGCCTCGAAGCGATTCGACCAGCGAAGCCGGCTCTTCCTCCAAGACGAGGATCACGCCGGGGAATGCGCTCACGTTCGTCGCGCTAACGCCTATCTCGGCGGTCCCGCGGCTCGTGCGCAGACGCATCCGCTCCTCGATCGCGGCGTTCTCGGCGATGGCGCGGACCCACGGCAACCTGTCCTCGGGGAGCGTGGCGCCCGCGTCGTCGACGAACTCGACCGCCTGATGCAGCGGGGAGCCGAGCAACTTCGCCCCGGCCAGGCCCAGCACCCTCTCGGCCGCCGCACTCGCAAGCACGGGCGTTCCGTCGGGCGCGAGCACCAGCAGTGCGCAGCCGGCGGCATCCAGGATGTCGTCGAGCAGAGACCGTTCGTCCCGCGTGTTCACGCGTCCCCCTTGGCGCGGCACCGGGTCGGCTCGAAGCGCGCTACCTCCGCCCGCTTCCTGTATTCCACTCAGCCCCCAGCCGAATCTTCCTTGCCCGGCAGCGGCGCTCGTGCAAAGGTAGCGGACGGACCGTCCTCGGCCGAAGGATATCATGCCTCACATCACCAGCCAGCGCGTCTCGATCTCCCGATGCGGGACGTACGAGCCCGAGACCGTGGCCGACGCTCTCGCCGAGGTGCTCGAGCCGCTCGGCGGCATGAAGGCCTTCGTCCGCAGCAGCCAGAGGGTGTGCATCAAGCCGAACCTTCTGATGAAGGCGACGCCCGATCGTGCCGTGACCACTCACCCCGCGCTGCTGCGCGCCGTCATCCGCGAGGTGAAGGCGTGCGGAGCCGCCGAGGTGCTCGTCGGCGACTCACCCGGCGGGCGGCAGAACGCGAACGGTATCCGCTCGGCGTGGGAGGTCACGGGCTGGGCGGGGGTGTGCGAAGAGGAGGGTGCGACCCTCGTGCTCTTCGACGACGACGTCGTGCGCGTGCCGACGCCCGGCTCGACCCTGTTCTCGGCGTTCAACCTCGGACGTGCCGCCGTGGAGGCGGACGTGCTGATCGATCTCCCGAAACTCAAGACGCACGGGTTCCAGCAGTTCACGGGCGCCGTGAAGAACCTCTTCGGCTGCATCCCCGGTCTCGAGAAGGCCCAATTCCACCTTAAGGTGCCGGACCGCTACGACTTCGGCGTGATGCTCGTGGACCTGCTGCTGGCCTGCAAGCCGACGCTGGCGGTCATGGACGCGGTCGTGGGGATGGAGGGCGAGGGGCCGGGCGGCGGCGACCCCATCCGGATCGGCGCGCTGCTGGCTTCGGCGGATTGCGTGGCTCTGGACGTGGTCGCTTCGGCAGTCGCGGGATTCGACCCGATGGAGGTCTACACCAACAAGGCGGCGCACGCTCGCGGACTCGGCCCGCGGAGCGCCGATGAGATCGACGTGGCGGGCGTGGCGTGGCGCGACATCGCTCCCGGCAGCTTCAAGAAGCCCGCGCGCGACGTGAGCTCGAGGCTGCCCGCGGGTGTCGGCCGCTGGATCCGCGAGCGTATCGCGTCGCGCCCGTTCCTCGCGCGGCCCGACGACTGCACGTCGTGCGCGACGTGCGCGAAGAACTGTCCTGTCGGCGCGATCGAGATGCGCGACAGCCGTCCGGCCTTCGACTACGGCCCGTGCATCCGCTGCTACTGCTGCCAGGAGCTGTGCCCGCCCCAGGCGATCGGGCTGAAGACGCCGTGGCTCGTGCGAGCGGTCATCGCGCGGGAGACGGGCCGCAAGGCCTGAGGGCTACACCCTGCCGGGCGGCACGTCGGACGGCTTCGCCCTGAAATGGTACGGCACGTCCGTGACGATCACGTCCGGCTCAGTGAACATCGCCGTCTTGATGCGCAGCGGCGTCGGGTCGTGCAGAAGGTAGTCGCTCCACTTCTCGGGCACCCACTCCGGCAGGATGATCGTCACTACCTCGTCGTCGTTGTACGGCATCGCCTGCCCGCGCACGTACTCGCGGATCGGCCCGATCAGCTCGCGGTAAGGCGACGGCAGCGTCACCAGCGGGACGTCGAACCCGCACTCGTCCCAGTCGCGGCGCATATGCGCCGCGCCGTCGCCGAAGACGTCCACGAACAGGGCTTCGCACGAGACGCCTTGCAGGGATCTCGCGTACGCCATGGCGTGACGCAGCCGGCGGTCGATGCGCGACACCAGCACGATGACGTGGTTCTTGAGCTCCACGCTCTCGCAACGCTCCCGCTCCGGCAGCGCCAGCCTGCGGGCGACATCGTCGTAGTGCGCCTTGATCGCCCGGAAGTACACCACGAGCACGGGGATCAGCACGAGCACGAACCACGCGCCCTCGGCGAACTTGGCGACGGCCAGCACCGCGAGCACCACTCCCGTCGTCACCGCGCCCGCGCCGTTCACGACGATGCTCCAATGCCACCCCGGTTCCCGCAGCCGCAAGTGATGGACGACCATACCCGTCTGCGAGAACGTGAAGGCGGTGAAGACGCCCACGGCGTACAACGGGATGAGCGCGTTGGTGCTCGCGCGGAACACCGCGACGAGCACGGCGGCCAACGCGGTCAGCAGCAGCATCCCGTTGCTGAAGACCAGACGATCGCCCCGGTTGCGCAGCTGCCTCGGCAGGTAGCCGTCGTTCGCCATGATCGAGCCCAGCCGAGGGAAGTCCGCGTAGCTGGTGTTCGCCGCGAGCACGAGGATGCCTGCGGTGGCGACCTGCAGGACATAGTAGACGGCGCCCGTGCCGAAGGTGCCTCGGCCGAGCTGGGAGAGGATCGTCTCCGCGCCGGGCCGGACGTGCGTGAGCGTCGCCAGCGCGGACACGCCGAGGAAGAGGAAGACCAGCATTCCCACCATCCACGCGAGGGTGGCGCGCGCGTTGGCCGCCTCCGGCTGCTTGAAGATCTGGACGCCGTTCGCGATCGCCTCTACGCCCGTCATCGCCGAACAGCCGCTCGCGAAAGCGCGCAGCACGAGGAAGAGCGTGAGTGCCCCGGCCGCCTCCACGGGCTGTTGCGGCACCACCACGGGGTTGCCGGTGGCGAAGCGGAAGAGGCCGACGACGACGAGCAGCCCGGCCGTCAGGACGAACAGATAGGTGGGTCCCGCGAACAGCGCCCCGCTCTCGCGGACGCCCCGGAGGTTGGCCAGCGCGAGAAGGACGATCATCGCCAGTGCGATCTCCACCGCGAACGGCCGCGCCGCGGGGAACGCCGAGGATATGGCCGCCGTCCCCGCGGACACCGAGACCGCCACGGTGAGGACGTAGTCGACGAGCAGCGACGCTCCCGCGACGAGCCCCGGCATCACGCCGAGGTTCTCGTGCGAGACGATGTAGCTGCCACCGCCGCTCGGGTAGGCCTTGATCGTCTGGCGGTACGACGTCCCCACGATGACCATGAGCGCCGCGATGGCGAGGGCGATCGGCCACGTGAACCTCAGCGCACCGCTGCCCGCGACCACTAGCGCGAAGAGGATCTCCTCCGTGCCGTATGCCACCGACGACAGAGCATCACTCGACAGCGTCGCCAGCGCGATGACCCTGCTCACGCGCTGGTGTCGAAGCAGCTCGGTCTTGAGCGGACGGCCGATGAGGAACGACTTCAGCGGACTGGCCATGCGACCTCCGGTTCGGCGTCGGTTGTCCCCCATGGTAGCGGGGCCGAGCGAGTGCGGCCTACCCCTCGCGCGGCTCGGGCCGCCTGGGCACCAGCACCCATGCCGCGGCGAACGTGGCCGCGAGCGTGACGGCCCACGCGAGCGCCGCCTGCGTGCCCAGCGTCCCGATGCGCCCCTCGATCTCGCGCATGTTGCGGCCCGCGACCACGAAGCCGTCGCCGCTCTTGCCTCGCCAGTACTCCACGATGGTGGCGACGCGCACATCGGACCTCGGCTGCCAGGTGACGCGGTCTTCGCCGTTGCCCTTCGCGTACTCGAAGACGCCCTTGGGAGGGACCGGGGCGGTGCCCTCGAGCGTGGCGCCGCCGGCCACTGGAGTACCGGTCGCGTCGTACACCATCACCCAGGGAGCGAGCGAGGCGCCGATGTCGACCGCTCCGGACACCACGGACTTCGGCATCGCGCCGTCCACGAGCCTGCTCGCGGCGTCCTGCGCCAGCTGCAGCTGGGGGTCGTTGAGACCCATGCGATAGGTCTGCTGCCCGGCGAGGTAGACGAGCCCGCTCATCGCGGTGACCGCGACTGCTATCGGGACCCAGTGGCGCACGACGGACAGGATATGCTCTCGCATTCGTGACCTCCCGCGCTCTTCCGGTACGGACGCCTCCAGTATCTCCCTGCCTCACGGGAGCGAAACGAGGATCTTCGACCGTGGTGGTGGCGAGGCCCCGACGAAGATCGCCGAGGCCTCGCTTAGGATCGCTGGTGGACGAGAAGGGATTCGAACCCTCAACCCCCGGCTTGCAAAGCCGATGCGCTCCCGTTGCGCCACTCGCCCGTATCGCGACGCAGAGTATAGCATCCGGCGGGCCAGAGCCTCGTACCCCCCGACGGCGCTCTCGAAGATTCACCCAAGGTTCGCTGCCGTGCAACGCGACCGAAACACTCGGGGCTCAGTATCCGAATATCGCTACGTTCGGAACGAGGCTGCCGAATGAAGCGGGTCGAAGCCATGATCCGCCCGGACAGGCGGATTTCGCGCCGAGAATGCCCGGCTATATACTTGTCGTCAGTCCTTCTTCCAGGGGGAGCGCCACCGAGCATGCGGTATCGGCCCGGCCAGACCATCGATCACTATGAGATCGTGGAGGAGCTCGGCGAGGGCGCCTACGCGGAGACGTACAAGGCTCGGGACACGAACACGGGCCGCGTCGTCATGCTGAAGTCCCCGAACCCGCTCATGTTCGGCGACCCCCAGGTCTATCAGCGCTTCAAGCGCGAGACCGAGATCGCGCAGCGCCTCGACGACGCGAACATTCAGCGCAGCCTGGAGTTGCACGAGGACGGCGGCGAACCGTACCTGGTGCTCGAGTACGTCCAGGGCGAGAACCTCCGCCGCAAGATCCAGGAATACGCGGGGCGGATCCCGATCGGCACGACGCTCGACTGGATGCGACAACTCGCCCACGCGATCGCGTACCTGCACTCGAAGGGGATCACGCATCGCGACCTGAAGCCCGAGAACGTCCTCGTCTCGGATGACGGCACGCTGAAGATCGTGGACTTCGGCACCGCGTACATGATCGGCGCGCGGCGGCTGACGTGGCGCAATCTCACCGACGGCGTCGGCACGCCCGACTACATGAGCCCCGAGCAGATCCAGGGCGAGCGCGGCGACCCGCGCAGCGACGTCTACGCGTGGGGCGTGATCGCCTACGAGCTGCTGACCGGGCGCGTCCCGTTCGAGGGCGACAACTGGCTCGCCGTCATGGGCGGCCATCTCCAGCGGACGCCCGAGCGGATCCGTACGCTGCGCCCCGAGGTGCCTCCCGCGCTCGAGGCCGTCGTGCTCACGGCGATGCGCCGATACCCCCAGAACCGCTACCGGTCCGCCGAGGAGCTCATCACCGACCTCGGCCGCCTGGACACGCTGGACCCCGCCTCGTTCGACCTCTCGCCGGAGAAGCCGATGGGCGGGATGTCGGCGGCTATGACCCCCGCGCAGCTGTGGCTGCGCGTCGCGCTGATCGCACTCGGCTTCTTCGCACTCCTCGTCCTCGTCATCGTGTTCGGAAGGGGCTTCCGATGAGCACATCGGCCGATCTCAGCGGGATCTCGTGGGTCCGGCTCTCGTTCGTGGACGTGCTCGGCACGAGTCACTCGATGCAGCTGCCCGCGTCACGGTTCGCCGAGGCCGCCGAGGCGGGAGAGCCCTTCGACGGCTCGTCGCTGGAGGGGCGGGCGCGCCTCATCGAGACGGACATGCGCCTGCGTCCCGACCCGAACACCCTGGTCAGGCTGGGTGACGGCCTCGCACGGGTCGTCTGTGACGTGCTGACGAACGACGGCGGTCCATGGCCGGGCGACCCGCGGACCGCACTCGGCCTCGTCGTCGAGGCGGCCGGCGACCTCGGGCAGGGCTATGCCGTGTCCGCCGAGCTCGAGTTCTACCTTCTCGACCCTACCGGCGAGCCGGTCGACGGCGCCGGGTACTTCGGAGAGGCGGAGAGCGCGGGCATGGCCGTCGTACGCGCGGCCGCGGACGCGCTCGCGAGCGCGGGCATCGCGACCGACTCGCTGCATCACGAGGCCGGCCCCGGCCAGTACGAGATCGACCTGGCGCCGCTGCCGCCCGTCGCGATCGCCGACGCGGTCGTGCTCGCGAAGGAGCTCGTCCGGGGGGCGGCGTCGGAGGCAGGTCTGCTCGCCACCTTCATGCCGAGGCCGCTGCCTGCCGAGGCGGGCTCGGGCATGCACCTGCACCAGAGAATCGGCGTGCCGCTTCTCGGCGAGGACGGAACGCTCGGCGACATCGGGCGATCCTTCCTCGCGGGCCAACTGGAGCATGCTCGCGGGCTGTGCGCCCTCGCGGCACCGACGGTGAACTCGTACAAGCGGCTCCACTCCGGGGCTGAGGCGCCGAGCGCGGTGGTTTGGGCGCACGTCAACCGCGGCGCACTCCTTCGCCTGAGCCCCGACGGCGCCGAGGGAGCGACGCTCGAGTACCGCGCGGCGGACCCGTCGGCGAATCCCTACCTGTTGCTCGCCGGGCTGCTAGCCGCGGGCGCCGACGGGCTCGCCTCCGGCATCGAGCTCCCCCCTGCGTTCGAGGAGGAGATCGGCAGCTTCGACCCAGCCGCGATCGACTCGGCACGCGCCGAGCCGCTCCCCCGCGACCTCGACGAAGCCCTGGGCGCGCTCATCGCCGACGACTTGCTGGTCGACGCGTTCGACCAGCAGCTCCTCTCGCGGCTGATCGACGGCAGGCGTGCCGAGGCCGCCGAGTACCGCGCGCAGGTGACACCATGGGAGCTCGAGCGCTATCTGGAAGAGGCGTGAGCGGATGAAGAAGATCGAGGCGGTCATCAAACCGCACAGGCTCGACGACGTGAAGGACGCTCTCGGACGCCTTGGGATCACAGGGTTGACCGCGTACGAGGTCAAGGGCTTCGGCCGCCAGAAGGGGCATCAGGAGGTCTACGTCGGCTCCGACATGTACTCGATCGACTTCGTGCCCAAGGTCAAGATCGAGGTCGTCGTCGGCGACGACCTGGCCGAACGCGTCGAAGAGGCCATCGTCGAGAGCGCACGTACGGGCAAGATCGGCGACGGCAAGGTCTTCCGCTACGACTGCGAGACCGCGATACGCGTGCGGACGGGAGAGCGCGGCCCGGACGCGTTGTAGACCCTCGGCCTGCCCTCATGTGAGCAGCCTGTTCCGTGCAGGCTGCTTTTCGTTCCCACCGGTGACGCGTACATTTTACGGCCGCGAAACATCGCGTGCGCTCCCGCGAAACGAACACGGTGGATAAATAAGACCTCTTCAACGTCGAAGAGCGCTGATGCGTCGTTCCGTAGAGGGAGGCATCGCGTCGAGGATCGCCAATGGCGGCGAGACACTCCAGTCCGTTTCGTTCTATGAAAGGAGTGCACCACCATGGCAGCCGAGACAAGCTCCGGCGGGATGAAACGAACGCTCACTCTGACGGGTGTCACCGTCAACGCGATGTCGTTCATCGCGCCCGGCGCCTTCCTCTGGACGACGTTCCAGCTGCAGGCGGCCCAGAGCGCCGGCGGTGGTTCCACCGCGGCGGACATGGTCACCGGCCTGTTGTTCGCGATCGTCCTCGCGTTCCTCACCGCGTACGCTTACGCGGAGCTGGCGCGCATCTATCCGGGTGCTGGTGCGGGGTCGAGCTACTACTACGCCGAGGCCGCGCTGCTCGACAAGGACAAGCCGCAACTCCGGCGGTTCGCGCGCCTCGCCAAGGTGTCCCTGGGCTGGATCAGCCACCTGTACTACTGGGTGTATCCGGGCATCATGGTCGCGTTCACCGCGACGTTGTTCGGATACCTGTGGACGACCGTCACGCACCAGACGCTGTCGTTCCCCGTGCTCGCAGTGGTCGCGGTCGCGTTCGCGGCACTCTCGGGCTACATCGCGTACCGCGGCATCTCCGGGTCCACGAACACGGCCCTGGTCATCACGGTCATCCAGCTGGCGGCGATCGCCGCGTTCTTCGGCTTCGCCATCTACTTCCGTGCGACGCATCCGGCCGCGGCCTACGAACTGCCCGGCGCGGCAGCGGTCTTCATCCCGCACAACTTCCTGAACGTGCTCTACCAGTCGACCATCGCCATCCTGCTTCTGGTCGGATTCGAGTCGGTCACCGCGCTCGGCGCCGAGGCCATCAACCCGGACAAGGACATCAAGCGGGGCGTGCTCATCAGCCTTGCCATCCAGGGCGTCATCGCACACATCGCGCAGTACTTCGCCGCCAACTTCGTCATCAGCGGCCAGACGATCACCGCGACCACGGCGGCGGGCCAGAAGGTCGCCGGCTACGCCGCGGCGGCGGTCGACTCCGCCCCGCTCGGCACCATGCTCACGAACATGGTGAACTCCGTCTTCGGCGGCGCGGGCACAGCCGTGGCGGTCCTGTTCTCGTTCACCGTGCTGCTCGCGCTCATCGGCACCACCCTGGCCTGCCTCAACGGCGGCGTGCGCATCACGTACTCGATGGCCCGCGACAAGGAGATGCCGAGCATCCTCGGCCTGCTTCACGGCAAGTTCGCGACCCCGCACGCGGGTATCTGGATCCTCGCGGCCGTCTCCGCCGCCTTCGGCGTGTACGGGGTGTACAGCGTCGACACCGTCACGCAGATCACGCTTGCGTCGAACTTCGGCACGTTCCTCGTGTACGGCATCACGTGCCTCATCGCGATCGTCGCGTTCGCGAGCCACAAGGACCGGAGCATCTTGAAGCACTACCTGGTCCCCGGCCTCGGCCTCCTGATGAACGTCGCCGAGCTTGTGGGCATCGTCTACCTGGCCGTCACGGCCGGCGGCGCGACCGCGAACGACGCGTTCATCGCGATCGGGATGGTCGCCGTGTGGATCGTGGCGGGCATCGTTTGGGTGGCGACGAATCCGGCGATGCGTGGGTCCAAGCTGCTGCACGACCCCGGCCGCCGCGTCGAGGCTACGGCAGGTTAGGCTCGGATCCCCGGGCGGCGGCGGAGCCGGCGCAGCCGGAACGTGGCAGGTCGTCCGGGCCGGGTTCGTCCACGGCCCGTCGGCCTGCCCGGCGTGTCGCGGCTCGCGAGAGCGTGCCGGACGATGGGAAGCAGGCGTCAGCGGGAAGGAGGCCGACAGCGGTGAACACGACGGCTGGCCTGATCTCCGCGCATGCGGAGCTCCCCGAGCTGTCGTGGGCGTTCCGGTCGCACCCCGGCGTCGTCCGGCCCGAGAACGAGGACTGCGTCGGCGCCTACGCTCCCGCCGAGGCCGTCGACCACCCTCGGCTGTTCGTGGTGGCGGACGGGATGGGCGGCCACGCGGCGGGCGAGGTCGCCAGTCGCCTCGCGGTCGAGTCGCTGCTGCGGGAGTGGACGACGGCTACTCCCGCACCGCTGAACCAGGCGCTCCGTTCGGCCGCCCGCGCCGCCAACGGAGCCGTCTTCGCCGCCTCGCTCGACCAGGAGCATCGCGGGATGGGCACGACGCTCACCGCGCTCGCGCTGGCGGGCTCCGAAGCCTCCATCGCCCACGTCGGAGACAGCCGCGCCTACCACGTGCGCGCCGGCCAGTGCTCCCAGCTCACCTCGGATCACTCCCGCATCGGCGAGATGCTGCGAATGCGCCTCATCACTCCCGAGCAGGCGGCGCACCACCCCGCGCGTTCGCAACTGACGCGCAGCCTCGGCTTCACGCCGGCCGTCCAGGTCGACCTCGTCCGCACCGACATCCGGCCGCTGGACACGTTCGTGCTCTGCTCCGACGGCCTGTGGGATCTCGTCTCGAGGAACGACATCGCGGAGGCGACGGCCGAGAAGACACCGAACGAGGCGGCCGAGGTGCTGCTCGAGCAGGCGCTGGAACGAGGCGCGCCGGACAACGTCACGCTGGTGGTCGTGCGCGTGCTGTCCGAGCTGCCGATGCCCGCCGGCGTCCGGGCGAGGTCCCGGCTGGCATTCCTTCGCAGGTAGGAATGGCACCGGCGATGGCGCGAGCAGGGTTGTAAGGTTTAGCCAGTCGTGTTAATTGAAACTAAGCAAGGGGCGCCGCGTATCAGGCGCCGCGGGGACGGGACCAGCCCAGGGTCGCGTCCCCTCATCTTCTCCCCCCAAGACGCTCGAAGGGCACGCTTTCCGCGTGCCCTCCCCTACATGGTCGGTAGGTCCCGGTCCCGGCCTTCGCACCGCTCGAGCATCCCCTCCAAAGGGCTATCCTCGAAAGCCCGCACAAGCAGGCGTTGTCGCGTCTTGCATGGATGCTTCCGGTGCTGCCAGGAGCTTATGCCCGGGTCTTCGGCGGGCAGAGGACCCATTCACGATCAGTCCGCTGTCACAAACACTCACGCGCTATTCGGTTTTCCCCAGCCGAAGCCCTTCATCTGCCGGACCGGTAGAGTCTTGAAGTCCTGCTTCCTCCACCTTTACTTCCGCGTCTCCTTCGCTTCGGGGACGTGCCCGGGCCGCTGCAGCAGCCCTCATCCTCGTTCTACCCCCCTTGGCGGCCATCCGCAACAACAGGTTCGGTAAGACGCCGAACGGCACCCAGAAGGCGCCGTTCGGATGCTTGCGCGTGTCGGCCGGTCCCTACTTGCTCGCGAGCGCGTCCAGCTTGCGCACCAGGTCCTGTTCGCTGATCTCGCCCACGACCTGGTCGGCGCGGTTGCCGTCCTTGCCGATGAAGACGAAGGTCGGCACGTACTGCACGCCGAACGTGTCGGCGAGCTGCTGCGTCGCCGCCGCGTTCGCGTCGAGGCGCCGGAACTCGATCCTGCCCGCGTACCGCTTGGCCAGCCCGTCGACCACGGGCTTCATCTTCACGCACACGGGTCAAGTGTCGGAGTAGAAGTCGATGAGGATCGGCTTGCCGTTCGTCTTCACCGCCGCCGGAGCGGGGGACGCGTCCTTCGTGAGCTGCCCGTCCCAAGCCGCGACGCCGGCCTTCAGGTTATAGACCTTGGTGAAGCCCTGCCCCGCGAGCCATTGCGCCGCGTTATAGGATCGGGCGCCAGTGGCGCAGTACACGACTATCGCGGTGTCGCGGCCCCACGAAGCGAGCTGGCTGATCTGTTCTACGGGCACGTTCTCGGCACCCTGTATGTGGCCGATCGCGAACTCCCCCGGCGAGCGGACATCGACGATCCGGGCGCCTTTGGCCTGCAGGTCCCGAAGCTGCGCATTGCCGATGTCCTCGCGGATGGAGGCCGCCGGACGCGTGACGGCGATACCGACCGCCAACAGGACCATCGCGGCCAGGCCCCAGATGAGGATCTTCGGTCCCTTCATGCTTTCGCGGCTCTCTCTACTCGTTGTTGCTGCTCAGACGGGCATCTATGAGATAGATGGTAGCGCTCCGATAGCAAGACCGTGACCAAGTCGAGATGCTACCCTTTCCGAAGTGATGCGGGCTACGAGGGGATTCGCGTGACCGAACGCGACAGCGACTCCGGAAGCCGCGGGCGCCCAGGGCGCGCCGTGCTTCGGCAGGAGCGTCAGGAGCGGCCCCTGCGCGCGGAGCTGCTGACACTGGACCGCCTCGGCGAGGCGGCCGCCGCCCTCGCACGCAGCCAGCAGTGGACGTCTGCCCGCCAGCGGTCCCCCTCCCCTCTGCCGAGGCTCGTGATGCGCGCCTCCGAGGAGCTCGAGGAGTTCGAGACGCGGATGACCGCCGCGATCCGGCGCCAGCGCTCGATCACGCCCGCCACGGAATGGCTCCTCGACAACAGCTACCTGATCGAAGAGCAGATCCGCCTCACCCAGGAGGACTTCCCGCCCGCATATGCCGGCGAGCTCCCTCGGCTGACGTGGGGCGCACTCGCGGGGTATCCGCGCGTCTACGAGCTCGCGGTCTCGCTCGTGGAGCACACCGACTCACGCGTAGACGCCGAGGAGCTGCATCGCTTCGTCGACGGCTACCAGGAGGCGCTCCCGCTCGACCTGGGCGAGGTGTGGGCGGTCCCCATCGTGCTGCGGATCGCGCTGCTCGAGAACGCGCGGCGGCTTGCGGCCACGGTCGCGCGCTCCTCTGAGAGCGAGCAGCTGGCGGACGACTGGGCCGACCGGCTGTTGCTCGTCGCGCAGGAACGCCCCGGCGAGCTGCCCGCGCTCCTGCGCGAGCTCACGCGCCACGCAGGCGGGTTCTCACCGACCTTCTACTTGCGGCTGCTGCAGCGCATGCGCGACCAGGACGACGTCGTGATGCCGATCGTGAGCTGGATCGAGGAGCAGGTGCGGTCGTCCGGGGTGTCGCTCGAGGCGTACGTGTCCGACGTCCAGCAGCGGCGAGCGGCCGACCAGGTGTCGATCGCGAACGCGATCACCAGCCTGCGCTTCCTCGGCGCGCTCGACTGGCGAGCCTTCTTCGAGCGGCACAGCCTCGTCGAGCAGATACTCCGCGAGGACCCGGTCGACACGTACGGGCGCATGGACTTCGTGTCGCGCGACCGGTACCGGCACTCGGTGGAGGAGCTGGCGAAACGCTGCCCGTTCTCCGAGATCGAGGTGGCCGAGGGGGTCATCAGCTCGTCTCGGCAGTCACTCGCGGACGAGCCGGACGACACGGTGAAGGCGCACGTCGGCTACTACCTGGTGAGCCGCGGACGCTACGCCTTCGAGGACTCGCTGCGATACAAGCCGAAGGGGCGCGAGCGCGCCTACCGCGGCCCGCTGCGGTATCGCGCCCTCTTCTACTGGGGCTCGATCTTCGCCGTCGCCATCCTGCTGTCGGCGCTGGCGGCTTGGTACGCGCGGTGGGCCGGAGCGGAGCCGTGGGCGGTCGGTGTCGTCATGCTGCTCGGGCTCATCCCGCTGTCGGATTTCGCCGTCACGAACACCAACCGCCTCGCCGCGCTGCTCTACCCCGCGCGCTCGCTGCTGAAGCTCGACTTCCGGCATCCGGTGGACACCGCACATCGAACGCTCGTCATCGTGCCGTCGCTGTTCACGTCGACCGGCACCCTCCACGAGCTCCTCGATCACCTCGAGGTGACCTACCTCGCCAATGCGGATCCGAACGTCCACTTCGGGCTCCTCGGCGACCTGCGTTCCGCGGAGAACGAGCACACACCGGCCGATGACGCGATCGTGGCCGCGGCGAAGCTCGGCATCGAGAAGCTCAACGAGCGCTATGCCGCCGAGGGGGAGCCGGGGCCGTTCCATCTCTTCATCCGAGGCAGGCGATACGACGCCGTCGAGGGCGCGTGGATGGGCTGGGAGCGCAAGCGCGGCGCCGTGGTGGAGCTCAACAAGCGCATACGCGGCGCGTCGGATACCAGCTTCACGACGATCCTCGGCGACGAGGCCTTCCTCCCGGGCGTCACCTTCGTGATCACGCTCGACGCGGACACCGTCCTGCCGAGGGACGCCGCGCGCAAGCTCATCTGCACCATCGCCCACCCGCTCAACCGCGCGCTGTTCGACTCCGACGCGCGTCGCGTCGCGACAGGCTACGGCCTCATCCAGCCGCACGTGGCGATGTCGCTGCCGTCGTCACGCAAGTCGCATTTCGCGAAGCTGTACTCGGGCCTCGCGGGGATCGACCCCTACTCCGGCGCCATCTCCGACACTTACCAGGACGTGTTCGGGGAGGGCAGCTTCACGGGCAAGGGCATCTACGAGGTCAACGTCTTCCTCGCCGCGCTCGAAGGCCGCATACCGGACGACACGCTGCTCTCGCACGACCTGCTGGAGGGTAGCTTCCTGCGGACCGGGCTCGCGAGCGACATCGAGGTCTTCGACGACTACCCGGCGACGTATCTCGCCCAGACCTCGCGGCTGCACCGGTGGGTGCGAGGGGACTGGCAGACGCTGCCGTGGCTGCGGAGGCGGGTGCCGGACGCGTCGGGCAAGCGTTATGCGTCGACGCTGAACGCCCTCGCGCGCTGGAAGATGCTGGACAACCTCCGCCGCAGCCTGCTCGCGCCGTCGCTCATCGCGTTCGTCGCGGTGGGCTGGTGGGTCATCCCGAACCCGTCGTGGGTGTGGCCGGCGATCGTGTTCTTCATCCTGTTCGCGCCCGCCTACCTGCGCGTGGGCGACCTCATCGTCTTCTACCCCCGCGGCTTCTCGCCCGCCAACGCGTTCAAGGCGGCCTGGAGCGACTTGCGCTGCGACGTCCAGCGCTCCGCGCTCGCGCTCGTCGTGCTCCCGCACCAGGCGCAGGTGATGCTCGACGCGATCGCTCGTGCGCTGTGGCGGCAGTACGTCACGCGCCGCCGCATGCTCGAGTGGGTGACCGCGGCCGAGGCGGAGCTCGCGGCCGAGGCGTCGCCGCTCGCGTACGTGCGCCGCATGCTGCCGGCGTCCATCGTAGCGTCGCTGCTCTTCGTACCGGCCGCCGTCGCGCATCCCTCGCAGCTGTGGCTGATCGTCCCCGCGTGGCTGACGTGGCTGCCCGCGCCGGTCGTCGCGTGGTGGATGTCGCAGCCGCTGCCTCGCGAGCGGCCGGAGCCCACGCAGCGCGACCGCGCGACCTTGCGCCGCATCGCGCGCAAGACATGGCGATACTTCGACGCCTTCGTCACGGCCGAGGACCACTGGCTCGTACCCGACAACTACCAGGAGGACGTGGAGCGGATCGCGCACCGCACGTCGCCGACTAACATCGGGCTGCAGCTGCTGAGTTACATGACGGCGTACGACCTCGGCTACACGTCTCTCGGCGACCTCGTGGAGCGCGTGGCCCGGACGCTGAACGCGATGTCGGGCCTCGAGCTGTTCCGCGGGCACTTCTACAACTGGTACGACACGCGCACGCTCGAGCCGCTGCGGCCCACCTACGTCTCGACGGTGGACTCCGGCAACCTGGTCGGGCACCTCCTGACGTTGCGCATCGGGCTGATCGAGGCCGCCGAGCGCCCGCTCCTCGGCCCGCAGGTCCTCGCGGGACTGGCGGACACCCTGAGGCTCGCCGACGAGGCGCTGCTCGCCGAGCCGGGCGACGCGGCGGCCGACGAGGTGGCCGCGCTGCGCCAGCCGCTCGAGGAGCTGCGGCGCCGGGTCGAGATCGAGCAGGCGCCGAGGGACCTCGGCGTGTGGTCGAGCCTGCTCCACGAGCTGGCGGAGACCGCCGAGGCTCTGCGCGAGCGCGTGGCGCGTCTCGAAGCGCTGCCCGGCGGCACTGCCGGGGCCGTGCTCGACGTCCCCTCCGAGATCGCCCGCCACGCCGCCGACCTGTCGGCGTGCGCGTCGTGGGCACCGCTGCTCTCACAGGTCCCCGCGGCGCTGCGCTCGTCCGCCGCGGCCGAGGACCTCCGGCCGCTGTTCGAGCACGTGCCGTCGCTCGCCGGCCTCGCCGAGGGTCTCGTCGAGGCGCTGGACGCGCTGGAACGCCTGGCCGCCGACGCTCCCGGCACCGACGCCGCCGAGCGCGAGGCCTGCGCCGAGTGGTGCCGCCGGGTGCGCGAGGGGATCGGCGACTGCCGCGCGCACTGCGTCGCGTTCCTCGCGCAGCTGCGGCTGACCGCGAGCATCTGCTCGGAGACGTGGGAGCGCACCGACTTCACGCTGCTGTACGACGCCGGACGCGAGGTCTTCTCGATCGGCTACAACGTGGGCGAGGGCCGGCTCGACAACAGCTTCTACGACATGCTCGCGTCCGAGTGCAGGCTCGCGAGCTACCTCGCCATCGCGAAGGGGGACGTCCCGCAGCGTCACTGGTTCGAGCTCGCGCGCCCGCTCACGAAGACCGACTTCGGCTACGGCCTTATCAGCTGGTCGGCGTCGATGTTCGAGTACCTCATGCCGCTGCTGGTGATGCGCGACTGGCCGGGCACGCTCCTCGACGAGACGTACCGCGCGGTCGTGGGGCGGCAGCAGCAGTACGGCCGGCAACGCGGCGTGCCGTGGGGCGTGTCGGAGTCGGCCTTCAACGCCCGCGACTCCGAGGGCACCTACCAGTACCAGGCGTTCGGGGTGCCCGGCCTCGGCCTCAAACGCGGGCTCTCCGAGGACGCCGTCGTCGCGCCCTACGCCACCGTGCTGGCGCTGCCGGTCGCGCTGCGGCCGTCGCTGGAGAACCTCGCCGTTCTGGCGAGGCAGGGCGGCGAGGGGCGCTTCGGGTACTACGAGGCGATCGACTACACGCCCGGACGCGTGCCCGCGGGCGAGGAACGCGCGGTGGTGCTCGCGTACTTCGCCCACCACCAGGGGATGAGCTTCGTCTCGCTCGCCAACACCCTGCTCGACATGCGCATGCAGCGCCGGTTCATGTCCGACCCCGTCGTGCAGTCCGCGGGGCTGCTGCTGCAGGAGAAGGTGCCGCGGCACGTGGAGCCGGCGCGCCCGCACGTCGAGGAGGTCGAGTTCGTGCGCTCGGTGCGCGAGCTGCCTCCGCCGGTCGCGCGCTTCTATCCGCTGGCGGACACCCCCTCGCCCGCCACGCACTTCCTCTCCAACGGCCGCTACTCGGTGATGGTGACGAACGCCGGCGGCGGGTACTCGCGCTGGCGCGACGTCGCGATCACGCGCTACCGGGAGGACATCACGCGCGACTGCTGGGGGCAGTTCTTCTACCTGAAGGACCTCGGCAGCAAGGCGGTGTGGTCGAGCGGCTTCCAGCCCACGCTGAAGCGGCCCGACGAGTACCACGTCACCTTCGCGGCCGACAAGGCGGAGTACCGCCGCATCGACGGGCAGATCGAGACGCACACGGAGGTGGTCGTCTCGCCGGAGGACGATGCCGAGGTGAGACGCCTCACCGTCACGAACCACGGCCGGCGCGTGCGCGAGATCGAGGTGACGAGCTACTTCGAGGTCTCGCTGGCGGACCAGGCGGCGGACCAGGCGCACCGCACGTTCAGCAACCTGTTCCTCGAGACGGAGGCGCTGGACGAGGCGGGCGCGCTGCTGTTCACGCGCCGGCCGCGCTCCGCGGACGAGAAGCGGCTGTGGGGCGTGCACGTGCTCGCGTGCGAGGCGCGCGAGGTGTGCGAGTACAGCTTCGAGACGGACCGCGCGAAGTTCCTCGGCAGGCTGCACCAGGCGGCGCGGCCCCAGGCGGTCTTCGGCGACGAGCCGCTATCCGGCAGCGTCGGCGCGGTGCTCGACCCGGTGTGCGCCATCCGCCAGAAGGTGCGCATCCCGCCCGGCGAGTCGGCGCGTCTGCAGTTCACGACG
Organism: Coriobacteriia bacterium; assembly: GCA_036504755.1. Lineage (GTDB taxonomy): Bacteria > Actinomycetota > Coriobacteriia > Anaerosomatales > JAJZPX01 > JAJZPX01. The sequence continues at coordinate 8,305 of DASXUP010000004.1, read as the reverse complement.
GCGGTCGCGGACTCGCGGGAGAAGGCCGTGTCGCTCGCGCGCACGTACCGCGACCCGCGTTCGGGCACGCGCGCGCTCGACCTCGCGTGGACGACGAGCCAGATCGAGCTGCGCGACCTCGGCATCTCGCCGGACGAGGCCGTGGTGTTCCAGCGCCTCGCGTCGCGCCTGCTGCTGACCGATCCGTACTCGCGCCTCAAGGTCAAGACGCCGGCCGAGAACGAGCTGCCGATCTCGGAGTTGTGGGGCCTCGGCATCTCGGGCGACATGCCGATCCTGCTCGCGAAGGTGGAGCGCGTGGAGGAGATGCCGCTGGTGCGGCAGCTGCTGCTGGCGCACCAGTACTGGCGGCACAAGGGGCTGCGGGCCGACCTCGTCATCCTCAACACGCTGCCCTCGGCGTACATGGCGGAGCTCGACAACCGGCTGCAGCTGCTCGTGCGGACGGGCCATGCGCTGCAGCTGATGGACAAGCCGGGCGGCGTGTTCATCCGCAAGGCCGACCAGATCTCGCCCGCCGTGCTCAACCTGCTCGAGTCCGTGGCGCGCGCCGTCCTCGTGGGCGACCGCGGGCCGCTGCTCGTTCAGCTCGAGCAGCGCGGCGAGCGTCCCGCGCTGCCGGACCCGCTCTTCCCGAAGGCCGAGCCGCGCCGGTATCCGCCGCCGTCGTTCGAGCGGTCGAAGCTCGCGTTCGACAACGGTCTCGGAGGGTTCGACCGTGAGCGCGACGAGTACGTCGTCGTGCTGGAGGAAGGGCAGGCCACGCCGGCGCCGTGGATCAACGTCATGGCGAACGAGGGCTTCGGCGCGATGGTGTCCGAGGCGGGCATCGGATGTTCGTGGGCGGTCAACAGCCACGAGAACCGCCTCACCACCTGGAACAACGACCCGGTCTCCGACGGCTCGGGCGAGTCGCTGTACGTCCGCGACGAGGACACGGGCGTCTTCTGGAGCCCGACCGCGCTGCCCGTCCGCGACACGGGCACCTACGTGATCCGGCACGGCCGAGGGTACTCGGTCTTCGAGCACGCGGCACACGGCATCGCGCACGAGCTCACCTACTTCGTGCCCGTGGACGACCCCGTGCGCGTGGCGCGCCTCAAGCTCACCAACACGGCCGAGGAGGAGCGGCACCTGTCGGTGACGCAGCTGGTGGAGTGGTCCCTCGGCAGTTCGAGGAGCAAGGCGCAGCATCGCGTGGTGACGGCGTGGGAGGCCGGGACCGAGACGCTGTTCGCGCACAACTGGTTCAACGAGGACTTCCCCGGCCGGCCGGCGTTCCTCGCCTGCGACCGCGAGGTCGACGGCTTCACCGCATGGCGCACCGAGTTCCTCGGCCGGAACGGTCGGCCGGGGGATCCGGCGGCGATGCACCGCAAGGGCCTCGGCGGCGTGTGCGGGCGCTATCACGACAACTGCGGCGCGCTCATGACGAAGCTCGCGCTGGAGCCGGGTGAGAGCGTGGAGGTGACGTTCTTGCTCGGTCAGAGCGAGACGGCCGAGGAGGCGCGCGCGCTCGTCGCGCGATACCGGGAGCCGGAGACGGTGGCGGCCGAGCTCGATCGCGTGCACGCGTGGTGGGACGAGCTGCTCGGGACGCTCACGGTCGACACGCCCGACGAGGCCTTCGACCTCATGGTGAACGGCCCCGCGCTCTACCAGGCGCTCGCCTGCCGCATCTGGGGCCGCACGGGGCTCTACCAGTCCTCGGGCGCGTTCGGCTTCCGCGACCAGCTGCAGGACTCGCTCGCGCTGCTGCTCGCGCGTCCCGACATCACGCGCACGCGCATCGTCGAGGCCTCGCGCCGCCAGTTCCCCGAAGGCGACGTGCAGCACTGGTGGATGCCGTCATCCGGCCGAGGAGTGCGCACGCGCATCAGCGACGACCGCCACTGGCTCGCGTACGTCGCGGCCGAGTACGTCGCGCGCACGGGCGACGCCGGCGTGCTCGACGAGGTGACGCCGTACCTCGAGGCGCCACTGCTGGAGGCCGGCAAGGAGGACGCCTACCTCGCGCCCAAGGAGTCGATGACGAAGGCCAGCGTGTGGGAGCACATCCTGGCAGCCGCCGAGTCGGGGCGCGAGACCGGCGCGCACGGGCTGCCGCTCATGGGCGGCGGTGACTGGAACGACGGCATGAACCACGTCGGTCACCTCGGCCGAGGTGAGAGCGTGTGGCTCGCGTGGTTCCTCGTGGTGGTGCTGGGGCGGCTCGCCGGGCTGGCGGACGCGCGCGGCGAGACGGAGAGGGCGGCGGACTTCCGCGCGTGGGCGGAGTCGCTCGTGGAGGCCGTCGAGACGCACGGCTGGGACGGCGCGTGGTACCTGCGAGCGTTCTTCGACGACGGCACGCCACTCGGTACGAAGACGGCCGAGGAGTGCCGCATCGACTCGATACCGCAGAGCTGGGCGGTCATCGCCGGCGCGGGCGACCGCGGGCGCGCCTCGCGGGCGATGGGCGCCGTCGAGGAGAAGCTGGTGCGGTGGGAGGACGGGCTGATCGCGCTGCTGACGCCGCCATTCGACCACATGCCGGAGGACCCCGGCTACATCAAGGGCTACGTGCCGGGCGTCCGCGAGAACGGCGGGCAGTACACGCACGCCGCGCTGTGGGTGGTGCTCGCCTACGCGCTCATGGGCGACGGCGACACGGCGATGCAGCTGCTCGACCTGCTCAACCCGATCAACCACGCGGACGACGCCGAGGGCCGCGAGCGCTACAAGGTCGAGCCGTACGTCGTGGCCGCCGACGTGTACGCCGTGGAGCCGCATGTCGGCCGAGGCGGGTGGACGTGGTACACGGGCTCGGCGAGCTGGTTCTACACCGTGGCGACGCGCCACCTGCTCGGGATCCGGGTCGAGACCGAGAGCGGGCAGGAGTACCTGGTGGTCGACCCGTGCATCCCCAAGGACTGGCCGGGCTTCCGCGCGACCTACCGCCGAGGCTCGACGAGCTACGACATCCGCGTGGAGAACCCGCGCGGCGTCAACCGCGGCGTCGAGCAGGTGCGCGTGGACGGCGAGGTACTCTCCGACCGCCGCGTGCCGCTGGCCGACGACGGGAAGCGGCACCGGGTACGGGTGGTGCTGCTCGGGGGGTAGCAGGGACGATACGTCGCCCCACACCTATTGTGGTACACTCGTTCTATGTTTGGTAACGGCGACATCCTGGTGGACCTCTTCGGGTCGAAGGCGCGCGCCCGGCTGCTCGAGCTGCTGCTCACCGAGCCCGGCACGCGCCTGCACGTGCGCGAGCTCGTCAGACGGACAGGGACGGGCCCGTCTTCAGTGCAGCGTGAGCTGGCGCGCCTCGAGCGGCTCGGCCTTGTAGCATCGGAGCGCGTGGGCTCGAACCGCATGTTCTTCGCCGCGGACCACCCCCTGCAGACGGAGCTTCGCGCGCTGGTCGTGAAGTCGGCCGCGCTCGCCGGCGCCGGGCCCGCCACGGTGAACTCCCGCATCCGCCCGATGGTGCCCGCCATCGTCGAGGCGTGCCGGAGCCATCACGCTTCCCGGGTCGCCCTCTTCGGCTCGGCAACGCAGACCGAAGGCACCGAGCCGCGTGACGTGGACGTGCTCGTGACGTTCGAGCCGCTGCCGCCGGGAATGCGCTCGTCGGAGTACCTCGCACTGGTGGAGGAGCTGGAGTCGATCCTCGGCATGCCGGTGGATGTCGTCGTGTCGACGTCCGTGCGCAATCCGTACCTGAAGGACGAGATCGCCCGGACGGAGACGGTGCTGTATGAGGCCGCGTGACGTCCGCGTCTACCTCTTCGACATCAAGCGCTCTGCCGAGGCGATCGGGCAGTTCGTGCGCGGCAAGTCGCTGGAGGACTACCTGGCCGACCTGATGCTGCGTTCCGCGGTCGAGCGGCAGTTCGAGATCATCGGCGAAGCGCTATCGCAGGCGTGTGCGGCGGAACCGCGGCTCGGCGAGGAGATACGCGAGGCTCGCGCGATCGTCGGCTTCAGGAACCGAGTGATCCACGGGTACGCGGACGCCGACGACGAGATCGTCTGGGAGAACATCGCCCGGCTCCCGTCGCTCCTCGCCGATGTCGAGCGCGCCCTCGTCACTCGGAGCTGACGCGTCGCTGCGTCGAGGTTGTGCGATGGGTGCCGGCCGCCGGGTAGACGGCGAGCAGGTGCGTGGCGTCGGCCCACAGGTAGCGGTCGGTCAGCGTGCCGTCCACACTGCGCGTGACGCGTCGCGACAACGCGTCGTAGGCGTACGTGATCGTGTGTCCGGACGGCACGGTGACTTCTCTGAGCTCGCCGAGTGCGGAGTAGCGGTAGGTGGTGGTGCCGGCGCTCGTCTCCTTTTCAGTGACGAAGCCGTCGGCATCGGTGGTGTAGGTGGCCTCCGCCGAGGTGGCGATGCGGTCGGCCGCATCGAAGGTCATCGTGGCGTCGACGCCGCGCGCGGGCACGAAGGCGTGCGTGCGGTTGCCGTTGGCGTCATAAGCGACAGCCACGGCAGTCACTCTTCTCTCTTGCGCTTTCTGCGCTTCCGCTCCATCCGCACGAGTCCCACGAGGGCGAGCGCCGCGCCCGTTTCTGCGGCGAGCCGACCGAGGAGAGGTCCAACTCTCACATCGCCCTTAATCATCGGGAGGGCCGCGACGAGAATAGCTCCAAAGGCGGCAGCACCGACGAGCAAGACGATTTCGGGATTCCTGCGCCTGACGATAATCTCGTAACTGCCCAACGCCACTGCAAAGATGACGGCCCCGGCAGCAATCAGGGCGACGACAGATCCAGTCTCCATGCTCACATGTCCCATTCCTTCTCAAGCCAGTATTCGTCGTCATACAGAGTATTCACGCTGCTGGGTATTCCTTTGACCAGCCCGCGACCTAGCTCGAGGAATGCATTCGCGACAGGGTCCAGGGTCCCCCCGCCGGTCTTTGCGAGGTACCAAGCGGCCCTGTCTTCGTTTCCTTGCGATCGGCAACCTCCAGTGTGCGCGTCGAAATGTGCGTCTGCGATTGCGTCAATCGCCATCACGCCGCGGCCCATGAGGAGACCGACGCCAACCGTTGCCGGATTGGCAGTGTTGAGGCCAAACCCAACGGTGAAGGCTTGTCCTACCGTCCCGACGAAGGTCGCAGAATCGAGAGCGTATTGGGTCCATGACCAAGCAGACGTGCCGCTCGGATCCGCCCCCCGCACCGGATCCCCCAGCACGTACGCATACAGGTTGGCGTCCCCGCCGCCGAAGTCGATCGGGTCGCGGGACATCCAGCGCCCCAGCGCGGGGTCGTACTCTCGCGCGCCGAAGTGCACGAGCCCTGTGTCGGCATCCTGCAGGCCTCCCGCGAAGCCGAGCGGGAAGCCTGCGGTGCCCGACGTGACCGCCCCATAGGTGTCGCGCTCCACCCGGGAGCTGATCGTGCCGTCCGAAGCGACGAGCGCGCGCACGGTGCCGACCTGGTCGGTCAGCAGCCGGAGCGTGCCCGCGCTCGTCTCGACGCTCATCGGCACGCGGCCGTCGGCGTACGTGAAGCGGTAGACGGGCACGGCGCCTTCGGCCGGGTAGACGGCGAGCAGGTGCGTCGCGTCGGCCCACAGTAGCGGTCGGTCAGCGTGCCGTCGACACTGCGCGACACGCGCCGCGAGAAGGCGTCGTAGGCATAACCGATCGTGTGTCCGGACGACACGGTCACGGTCGTGAGCTCGCCCAGCGCGGAGTAGTGGTAGGTGGTGGTGCCGGCGCTCGTCTCCTTCGAGGTGACGAAGCCGTCGGCGTCGGTGGTGTAGGTGGCCTCGGCCGAGGTGGCGATGCGGTCGGCCGCATCGAAGGTCATCGTGGCGTCGACGCCGCGGGCGGGCACGAAGGCGTGCGTGCGATTGCCGTTCGCGTCGTAGCGGTACGCCTCGACGACGTCGCCGCCAGCCGTGACGGTCGTGAGGCGGCCGAGCGCGTCGTATCCGTAGTCGAGGGCGCGGCTCTCGGCGCCGATGCGCTCAGTACGGGGGCTTGACCTCTCTTGAGCGTCAGGAAGGTTGATCAGGTTTCTCCATTCGACCGTGGCCTTCCGAACTACGTCCCCCTACGAGCCACAGGCTCGGGAGAACGTTGAAGAGCCAGTACGCCAACAGTCCCGGCTGAACGCCGACGACGGCGACTAGTGTCCATATCAGCCTGCCTGAGGGCGATGAGGCGGCCCGCGTCCATAGGTGAAGCATCGACATGGCAAAGAGCACAAACGAGCCGAATACCACGATCGTGTTGGCAGCGGAGAGGGCGGCGACGGCGCGCTCGTCGGGAACCAGAGCGTAGGGGTCCGGCATACTACCACCGAGCAAGACGGGGAACAGCATTCTGCCAATGATGTAGTACGACCTCATCGCCAGGATGGCGACTGCGCCTGCCAAGACCCCCCAGCCGATGACGACTGGCCTGCTTTCAGCCCAAGAAGAGCTCAATAGTCCCCCTCCACCTCTAGCGGTCGATTCGGGTATCTCCGAACACAACGGCTCTATCGTACGGGACAACACTGAAGCCAGCATCGAGGGAGTAGCTGCTGCCGACATCCTCAATCCATCGGTGGTTTTTCTCGTCCCAAGCATCGATCGAACCCCAACTAAAGGATCGACCCGCCCATCCCGCTGTCTGTTGAAATGTCGCAGACCGTCCCTCGATCTGATATATGCAGTCGAAGTTGTAGTGTTGAACGGTAATGCCGGTGGATGCAGAGATGTTGGATCGGATCTCAAGGTCGTTAGTGGTTCGGAAGTGGGCCATGTGACCTTGGTCGTCCCATACGACTCCGCTCGAACTGCCTCTGCCAACAATCCACGCTGCATCCCAGTTCCTCACCGACACCGTCCAGACGTCGAGACCTTCCGGATCCACGCCGCCCACCGGGTCCCCCAGCACGTACGCGTACAAGTTCGCGTCCCCGCCCGCGAAGTCGATCGGGTCGCGGGACAGCCAGCGCCCGAGCGCCGGGTCGTACTCCCGCGCGCCGAAGTGCACGAGCCCAGTATCGGCATCCGTGAGTCCCCCCGCGAACCCGAGCGGGAAGCCGGCGGTACCCGACGTGACCGCCCCGTAGCTGTCGCGCTCCACCCGCTGGGTGATCGTGCCGTCACTCGCGACGAGCGCGCGCACGGTGCCGACCTGGTCGGTCACAAGGCGGAAGGTGCCCGCGCTCGTCTCGACGCTCGCCGGCACGCGGCCGTCGGCGTAGGTGAAGCGGTAGGTGGGGGTGGTGCCGGTCGCGGGGTAGACGGCGAGCAGGTGCGTGGCGTCGGCCCAGAGGTAGCGGTCGGTCACGGTGCCGTCGACGCTGCGCGACACGCGCCGCGAGAAGGCGTCGTAGGCATACGTGATCGTGTGTCGGGAGGGGACGGTAACGGTCGTGAGCTCGCCGAGTGCGGAGTAGCGGTAGGTGGTGGTGCCGGCGGACGTCTCCTTGGAGGTGACGAAGCCGTCGGCGTCGGTGGTGTAGGTGGCCTCCGCCGAGGTGGCGATCCGGTCGGCCGCATCGAAGGTCGTCGTGGCGTCGACGCTGCGGGCGGACACGTAGGCGTGCGTGCGGTTGCCGTTGGCGCATCGGACGGCAGCAATCACTGCGAGCGCAACGTATCCCGTCGGACGTTCGTCCACCAATAGGCCAGCATCCCGGGCTGCATGCCAAGCAATACAACGATCACCCAGAGTACTTGTGCATCCCTGGGCAATCCACTCGCCATCAGAATGTGAACGACACTTACGACTAGGAGTGCCAGCGAGACGAGAAGAGCAGCTATGACGATGATGGCCAAGAATGGAGCGGCCCTGGGGCCGAGGAAGAGCCGACCGAGCGGTTGACGACCTCCAATGCCGACGAGGAGAGAAACGAGCGTCGAGCAGAAGGCCACCGTGTAGGCGGCGACAAGTGCGTTGAGAAGTATGAGGCTGAGTCCCCAGAGCGCCCTCACGGACAATGGGATTGTGCGCGGTTCAGGACTGCGCGCCTGCTCTCTGTCGCTCATCCGGCCTCCCCCTCATCAACTAGAGCGCTGACCTCGGTTGGTCGAGGCTACCGCATACTCCAACCGACAATCCTGACCACCAGTGCCAGCAGAGTCCCGACGAACGGTGACCAGAACACGGCATACAGAGTCGCGGCGTCTTCCGCGAGCCGATCATCCTCGACCACCTGTGAGCTTGGGGTTGGGGTTGCCCCGCTCTCGTTGACACCTTAGCTTCGAACGGAAGCCGCCATTTCGGCGTCCTCCGCCCACATCTTCTCGTACTCCATCGGGCTGCGGTAGCCGAGCGACGAGTGTCGCCGGTGCGGGTTGTAGAAGCCCT
>DASXUP010000003.1:0-50657 GCA_036504755.1 Coriobacteriia bacterium | reverse complement strand
GAACGGGGTGAAGTCCGCAAAGCCCTTGGTGGCCTGGCGCTTGGTGATCGCCGCCGTCAGGGTCGTCTTGCCGTGGTCGACGTGGCCGATGGTGCCCACGTTGACGTGCGGCTTGGTGCGCTCGAACTTCTTCTTCGCCATGAGTCTCCTCCTTATGGGGACTGACGACGGCGCCGGTGGAAGGCCGCGCCTTCGACCGGCTCGCTCGACCGGTCCGTTTCCGATGTATCCGGGCAACGCGGCGGCGTCGCCGCGCAGTGAAGCTGGTAGCGGTGACTGGATTCGAACCAGTGACTCCGCGGGTATGAACCGCGTGCTCTAGCCGCTGAGCTACACCGCCTCACGCCGGCGTAGCCGGCAGTCGGATCGCTGGAGCCCACAACCGGACTTGAACCGGTGACCTCTTCCTTACCAAGGAAGTGCTCTACCGACTGAGCTATGTGGGCACGTGAAGGGGACACCCGCGTGCGAGTATCCCCGATCGTTTCTGGTGGGGGCGCTTGGATTCGAACCAAGGTAGGCGTAGCCAACGGGTTTACAGCCCGTCCCCTTTAGCCACTCGGGCACACCCCCAACAATAAAAAAGACTACCTATACATGTTTTCAAGTTGCCTGACCACTAGAAGCTCCGACGCATACTACTCCATGCCTTTCAAGAGTGTCAACGCCGACAACGGTGCCGGGCGTGGCCACAAAAGCGCTGGCAGAGATGCGCATGGGAGCGCGCACTTCCTAGCGGGAGATCGCCGCGAAGACCGGCCCGCCGACGGCTATCGGCACCGCGGCGGCGAGCGTCGCCCGCGGCACGATCCGGTACCAGGCGGAGTGGTCACCGACCAGCACCGGCCGAGGAGTGTAGCGTTCGAAGTTGTCCTCGAACCACGTGCGCAGCGGCGCCATCTTGATGACGTGCAGGTCGTCGCGATCCACCTTCAGTTCTCCGAAGAAGACTTCGTCCGGCTCGTCGAGGAGCGCAGCGATCTCCTTCTCGGGCTGGCCGAGCGCGAGGAAGTAGTAATAGAGATCGTCCGCCTCGGAGTTGAAGATCCAGCCGGGCTGCCGCGTGACGTGGTGCGAGATCGCCTCGAACGCGTAGTCGGAGCCCTCACGACGGTAGAAGACCAACTCCCGGTCGGCGATCTTCCCCGCGTCGGTGCCGCAGTACGGGTCCGCCTTGACCTTGATCGCGGAGGCTCGCCCGTTGCGCGAGCAAGTGATGTCCACGCCGCCGGTCTCGCCCAGCGACCGATCCGGCAGGACGACGCCCGAAGCGCCGTTCCGCGAAAGGTGACGGCCGAGGATCCGGCACCCTACGGCATGATGCAGTCCATTCCCCCCTGCTGGTGACACTGGCCACTCCCCCCCTGGTCGACGCGCCCTACTGCGTCAGACGCTCGTCTGCGACGCGCAGCCGGCGGCTCAGCACCTCCAGCAGCTTCACGGCTATCGACGGATAGCGTTCGAGCAGCCGCTTGAAATCCCAGCTCGACAGCATCAGACACGTCGTCGGCTCGATCGCGCGGATCGTCGCGGAGCGAGGCGCCGAATCCAGAAGCGCCATCTCGCCGAAGAAGTCCCCGGGCCTGAACGCGCCCAGCGAGTTGTTGTCACGGATGATCTCCACGCGGCCCGTGAGGACCATGTAGAACGCTTGGCCGGGCGTCCCCTGCGAGACTATTATCTGACCGGGCTGGAACGCCTGCTCCTGGGCTACTCCACCTATAGCCGCGATCTCCTCGCCTGTGCAGTTGGAGAAGATCGGGACTCGTGCGAGGAAAGATTCGTGGGGCATGCGATCCTCCCGTCCTCGCCGCTCGCAAGCGACGATGCACGCTGTATACGTCATCATCCAAGCTAGTCCATAGCCGTCGCGGTCCGCAAGGAGGGCGCATCAAGTGACGACGGGTGCGTGCCGAATAGACAGGCGTCTGTCCTTAAGTGGCCACCGATGGGCGGAGGACTCGAGTTGAGTGCTGTGAGGTTGGTTCGCAGACGCGCGGGCATCCTGCCGTGGATCCGTGCGGCCGTGTTCTTCGCCGCATCGATGGCCGCGTTCTCGGCCCTCCCCTTCTATCCTTCCGGCGTGCGACCACTGCTCGCTCTGGTCTGCGCCGCCCTCGGACTGTTCGCCCCGGCTATAGGCGTGCTGGTGCTCGTCCTCGCGCTGGCGATCGCCCTCGCGGCCGGCAACTTCCTGGTCGGCGCCCTGTTCCTGCTCGTCGGCCTGGTCTCGGTGCAGTACTTCGGGCAAGACGGCGCGCGTGTGTTCGTGGTCGTGGCGCTGGCATTCGTCGCGTCGATGCTGAAAGCGGAATGGGCGCTGGCGCCCATGGCGGGCTACATGTTGGGCGCGGGCGAGGGCGCCGTGGCGGCGACCGTGGCGGTCGCGCTTCTCGAGGCCGCGGGGCTGGTTCTCGGCCACGGCTCGACCGGGATCCTCGCGACTGGAGGGGTGAAGCCCCTCGTGGACGCCGCGGGGCTGGCCTCGCTGCGCGATCCGCTGTCGTTCGGCTGGCTCGCGGGCGCGGTGGGCAGGATGGACGTCGATGCCGTCCTCAAGACACTGTCGTCCGCCCGCAACTTGCCGCTCCTCGTAGTCCAGCCCGTTCTCTGGGGCGCGGCCGCAGCGCTGGCCGGCAGTCTCGCGAAGCGAGACTCGCCTGTGCGTTCGCTCGCCGCGGTCGTCGGCGCGACCGTGCTGCTGGCCGGCGCCAGCATCGGCGTCATGCGCGCGCTCGGCGGCCCTGTGGGCGGCGTCGCGCTCGCATCGGCGGTCCCGATCTCGATCGTCGCGTCGGGCGCTTTCGCGGCCCTGGCAGCCTGGGTCTTCCCGTTGGTACACGCTCCCGAGGATACGGCTCTCCCGTCGCTCACGACCGAGGACGCGGAAGTCGACCAGCTGTTGCGCATGATCGCGGACGCCGAGGAGGCACTGGAAGAGCGGCACTCCGCCGAACGCGTCGTGCTCATCACCGACATGAAGGCGTTCGCGAGGATGACGCAGGAGCAGGGGACGGTCGCGACGGCCAAGGCGATCCAGAAGCACCGCGACCTGCTTCTGCCCGTGATCGCGCAGCACACCGGTCACGGAAAGTCCACCGGTGGCGACGGCTTGGTGGCCGCGTTCGCCTCGGCCGACGAGGCACTCAAGGCGGCCGTGATGATGCAGCGAGAGCTCAAGCGCTACAACGAGAAGCGGACGGAGGATCGACGCATCTTCGTCCGCATGGGGATCGCCTCGGGCGAGGTGATCGTGGATCGGGTCGGATGCCCCTTCATCGGTGATGCCTTGAACCGCGCGGCGCGCGTCATGGGCCTCGCCGACGGCGGACAGGTCTTCGCCGCTGCCGACGTCGTGGACTCGGCTGCCGAGTTGCCGTCGCCGGTCGTGTCGCACGGCGGCTTCTCTCTCAAGAACATCACGCGTCCCATCGACGTGTACGAGGTCCTTTGGGACGAAGGCCAGCAACCGAAGCGTCCGGAGTCCGAGCCTTCCGCCGCTTAGTGTCTCCGCACGGACGGCCGCAGCGCTGGAGCGCCGCGGCCGTCGGGTCCGTCGATGGAGCCGGCGAAGGGAATCGAACCCCCAACAGCCGGTTTACAAAACCGGTGCTCTGCCGTTGAGCTACGCCGGCGACAGCGGCTATGGTACCCGCTCACCGTGCGGCGGCCAAGCCCGCTAGCACTCTTGATGGCGCCGCATCTGGCACTCGACCTTGCGTTTGACCCGCTGCAGCGCGTTGTCGATGGACTTCACGTGGCGGTCGAGGGAGACGGCGATCTCCTGGTAGCTCTTGCCGTCCACGTAGAGGCGCAGCACCTCTGACTCCAGAGGCGACAACACCTCGGAGAAGCCCCTCTTGATGTCGACGGCCTCCCACTCCGATATCACGAGTTCGGCCGGGTCGCACACCTCACGCGCGGCAAGGATGTCCGAGAGGATGCGCTCACCTTCCTCGTCGCCGCTCGTGGTGCGGTTGAGCGACACATAGGTGTTGAGCGGCGAGTGCTTCTGCCGCTTCGCTGTCTTTATGGCCGTGATGAGCTGGCGGGTGATGCACAGCTCGGCGAAGGAACGGAAGGACGCCTGGCGTTCGAACTTGAAGTCGCGGATCGCCTTGTAGAGACCGATCATACCTTCTTGGATGACGTCGTCCCGATCCGCGCCCGCCAGGAAGTACGAGCGAGCCTTGCACCTGACGAAGCTGCGGTATCGGGACAGGAGCGCTGCACTCGCGCCCTCGTCTCCGGACTGCGCAGCCAGAATCAGCTCGGTCTCCTGATCCCCCCGAGACTGCCTACGACGGAAAGTCGCTGTTTGTGCTTGCATTCACATTCCCTCCCACGAAAGCCCCCACTTTATGGGGGAGGGCACTTGGTATGTCTCCGCCGTGGCGAAGTATGTGTCTTGACCATACCACCGGGTAACGGGGAGTCAACGAGTTGGGCCGAACGTTAACAAGCCTGACGACCGGTCATCCTCGCTTGCCCAGCGGTAGGTAGCGCCGGAGGGGCGGGTGAGCCGAGCTCAGAGCCCCCTGGCCCATCGGGACAGGACGTCACGGACGCGAGGGTCGATCCGCTCCTCCAGACGTCCGCTCCTGCTCCCGGACTCCCCGCGAGCACTCGTCTCCTCCCGGTCGCGCTGCAGCTCACGGGCGAGTTCAGCGGATGACATCCGCACCGCGCCCGCACCCATGACGGCGTACTGGGTCTGCGCGTCGGACGTGGCGACGACCACGTCGTGCCCCTCGGCGCGGAAACGATGCGCGAGGGACTCGATGACCGAGTCGGCCTCCACCCCTGAGGGCGAGAAGACGACGGCCACGCCGGCGACGTGGTGGGGACGGCCGGTCGAGGCCGGATTGCCCGCGCCGTCGAAGACGACGAACGCACGGCTCTCCCCCGCCGCCCATGCCGAGACGTCCTCGACGAGCCTGGCGCGCGCGGCATCGACGTCGCGCGCGGCCAGTCTCTCGTACGCCGCATCCGCGTGAAGCACGTTGTAGCCGTCGACGATCAAGTGGCGCACGTCACGCCTCGCGATGCCGGCCGCGCCGCAGCCACTCGTAGACGAGCACGCTCACGGCCTGAGCGACGTTGAGCGACCCCACCCGGCCGACCACGGGCAGCCGCACGAGGAAGTCGCAGCTCTCGCGGGTGAGTCTCGACAGCCCGCTCCCCTCGGCTCCCGCGACCACGACGAGCCTGGCGTCCAAGTCCGCGTCCCACACGTCGGTCTCGGCGTCCTCGTCCGCGCCGGCGACCCAGTAGCCGGCGTCCTTCAGCGTCCGCAGCGACTGCGCGAGGTTGGTCACCTGCACGAGCGGGAGGTAGCTGAGCGCGCCGGCCGCCGCCTTCTCGGTCACGGCCGTCACGGGAGCCGAGCGGTCCTTCGGCACGATGACCGCGTGGGCGCCGACCGCTTCGCAGCTGCGCGCGACTGCACCGAGATTGCCGGGGTCGGTGACGTGATCGAGCGCGACTATCAGGCTGCGACGATCCTCACGATGCTCGGCGGCGACGCGGCCCAGAGCCGTGAACGCGAACGGCTCGGCGTACGCGGCCACGCCTTGGTGGGCGCCTCGCGCCGACAGCGAGTCGAGTGCGCGCCGCTGGACCTGCTCGACGCGGACGCCGGCGGTGCCGGCGAGACGTCGGATCTCGTCGAGCGCCGGGTTCGGCTTGACGCCCTCGGCCATCAGGAGGCGCGTGATCCGTCGCCCGGCTCGCAGCGCCTCCAACACGGCGTTGCGGCCCTCGATCACCTCGGCCGGCATGGCGGTCAGTCCCGGAAGACGACGCGAGAGCCGTTCGGCGTGTCCTCGATGCGCAGGCCGAGCTCGTCAAGGGAGTCGCGCACGGCGTCCGCCGCGTGCCAGTCCTTGACGGTGCGGGCCGCGTCGCGGGCAGCGAGGAGCGCGGCTACGGCCGCCGAGGTGTCCGCACCCGCGTAGCCTGCGAGCTCGCCGGCGAGAGCGACGACCTCTCGCGGGTACGTGCCGCCCGCGGACTCGCCTACCTTGAGGCCGAGCACACCGGTGAGCTCCACGAGCGTGTCGGCCACCATGCCGAGGGCGTTCAGGTCCTCGCGGGAGAGCTTCGGGTGATCCGAGAGGAAGACGTTCGCCGTCTTCGCGAGGTCGAAGAGCGCAGCCAGCCCGCCGGCGGAGTTGAAGTCGTCGTCCATCTCGGCGATGAGCTCCTCGCGTGCCTTCTCGGCGGAGCCGAGGAGCGCCCCGCGCTCTTCATTGTCCGCGCCCGCGGCGGCGGAAGGCACGTCCTGCGCCCAGCGCAGGTTGCGCACTACCGTCGCCAGGCGCTCGAGAGCGCTCCGCGCCTCGTCGAGGCGCTCGTCCCCGAAATCGAGGGGGCTGCGGTAGTGCGTCTGCAGCGCGAGCAGGCGGAAGACATCGGCGGGGTAGCGCTCGAGCACCTCCCTCAGCACCACGAAGTTGCCGAGCGACTTGCTCATCTTCTCGGCGTTGATCTGCAGCATGCCGCCATGAAGCCAATAGCGCGCGAACGGCTCGCCTGTGGCGGCCTCGGACTGCGCCACCTCGTTCTCGTGGTGAGGGAAGACGAGATCCGCGCCGCCGCCGTGGATGTCGAAGCTCGTGCCCAGGTACTTCTCGGACATCACCGAGCACTCGAGGTGCCATCCCGGACGGCCCTCGCCCCACGGGCTCGACCAGTGCGGCTCCCCAGGCTTCGCGGCCTTCCACAGCGCGAAGTCCAGCGGGTCGCGCTTGAGCTCGCCCGGCTCCACTCGCGCTCCCACCATGAGGTCCTCGACGTCGCGCCCGGAGAGCTTCCCGTAGTCGGCGAAGCTCCGCACCGCGAAGTAGACGTCCCCGCCGCTCTCGTACGCGTGACCTGCGGCGATCAGCCGCTCGACCATCGCGACCATGCCCGGGATCTCCTCGGTCGCCCTCGGCTGCCGCGTGGGCTCCATCACCCCGAGCGCCCTCATCGCCGCGAGGAACGCCTCGGTGTACTTCTCGGCCACCTCCGCAGCGGAGATGCCCTCCTCGGCGGCACGGCGGATGATCTTGTCGTCGATGTCGGTGATGTTCTGGACGAAGTCGACGTCGAACCCGCGCCAGATCAGATAGCGGCGGATGACGTCGAAGGACAGGAAGGTGCGCGCGTTGCCGACGTGGATGTCGTTGTAGACGGTCGGGCCGCAGACGTACATCGCGACCCGTCCCGGGTCGCGCGGTACGAACTCTTCCTTGCTCCGAGTGAGCGTGTTATGAAGACGGATCGCCATCCGCGCCTCCGCGCCTCCGCCCGGCGGGGACCGCCGGTCGCATCTCCTCGCGCTCGGACACCTCGGCCTCGTCCGCCGCCAGCCTGGACTCGAGACGGTCGATGCGCCTCTGCAAGCAGCGGAACATCTCCACCACCGGGTCCGGCAGGTCCTCATGGTGCAGGTCGACGGTCTCGACACGCTGGCCCTCGCGCACCACTATTCTGCCCGGAACGCCCACGACGGTACAGTTCGGGGGCACGTCGTTCACGACGACGGCGCCGCCGCCGACGCGGGTGCCTCGGCCGATGGTTATGTCGCCGAGGATGGCCGCGCCGACCCCGACGACCACGCAGTCCTCGAGCGTGGGATGGCGCTTGCCGCGCTCCTTGCCGGTGCCTCCCAGCGTGACGCCCTGGTAGAGCGTGACGTCGTTCCCGATCACGGTGGTCTCACCGATGACGACTCCCATGCCGTGGTCGATGAAGAAGCCCTCGCCGATCCGCGCGGCGGGGTGGATCTCGATCCCCGTGCGGTGTCGCGTCCACTGAGAGAGTGCCCGCGCGAGGTACACGAAGCCGTGCGTGTGCAGCCAATGCTGCCGACGGTGCGCACGAATCGCCTTGAGACCCGGGTAGTTGGTCAGCACCGACAACGTCGAGGTCGCGGCCGGGTCCCGCTCCTTGACGGCTTGTATGTCGCTGCGCAGCCTTGTGAACATCTCGCCTCACCCGCCCGATCCACCGGGCTATTCCCTACCGAATCACTCGTGATTCGCTCACTATGACTTCCCCGCCTCGGCGGTGTCAACCGTGCGGCAGAGCCGCCGAACCGCCTCTTCGGCGCCCAGCGCTGTCGCCGCCTCGCAGAGCCCGGTCACGACGATACCCACTCCAGCAGGGCGACCGCCTGCGCCGCGACCCCCTCGCCGCGGCCGGAGAACCCGAGGCCCTCGGTGGTCGTCGCCTTCAGACCGATCTGCTCGACGGCGACTCCGAGGGCGGCCGCCATCGCCTGACGCATCCCATCGCGGTACGGCGCCACCTTGGGCTGCTCGAGGACGAGCACGCAGTCGGCGTCCACCAGGAACCAGCCGCTCCCGCGCATCATCTCGCCGATGTTGCGGAGCAGCTCGAGGCTGTCCGCGTCGCGCCAGCGCTGGTCGGTGTCGGGGAAGTGCTGGCCGATGTCGCCCATGCGCATCGCGCCGAGGATGGCGTCCATGAGCGCATGCGTCAGGACGTCGGCATCGGAGTGCCCGGCAAGGCCGCGCGGGTAAGGGATCTCGACACCGCCGAGTACGAGACGCCTGCCCGGCGCGAATGCGTGAACGTCGTATCCGAGTCCCACTCGCATCTCAGCCACTCGAGTCAGCCCTCTCCTCGCGCCTTCAAGACCGCCTCGGCGATCAGGAGGTCCTCGGGAACGGTCACCTTGATGTTCTCACGCGGACCGCGGACCATCATCACCCGCCCGCCCGCCCGTTCCACGAGGGAGGCGTCGTCCGTGCCCATGTACCCTTCGGCCGAGGCCGACTCGTATGCGGCACGAAGGGCCGCGATGCCGAAGACCTGTGGCGTCTGCGCGATCCAGAGACCGGAGCGGTCGATGGTCTCGAGCACTTCGTCGTGCCCGGCGACGCGCTTCACTGTGTCGTACTGCGGATGACCGACCACCACTCCCGCGAGGCCCGGTCGACCCTCGAGCGCGCGCAACGCTCCCGCGATCGTCTCGGGGGTCACCAGCGGGCGTGCGCCGTCGTGGACGACGACGATCTCGACACCCGGCGGCAACGCCGCGAGCCCGGCGGCCACCGACCGTTGCCGGGTCTCGCCGCCCGGCACGACCGCGACCGTCTTGCGTGCCCGAGCCGCTTCGGCATACTCCGCGACGCGGTCGGGATCCGCGACGACGACGATCGCGTCGATGAGGTCGCAGGCCTCGAAAGCGCCGACGCTCCAGGAGAGCACCGGCCTCCCCGCGACCTCGGCCAGCTGCTTGCCGTGCGGCGATCCGAACCGTTCGCCCGTGCCACCGGCGACGATCACGGTGGCGACGGTCATGCCGAGCGCACCCTCGCGAAGACCATCCGGCCCACCGCCGTCTGCAGCACCGAAGTCACCTCGGCGTCCGCCTCCTCGCCGATGTGGCGCTTTCCGTCGGCGACGACGACCATCGTGCCGTCCTCGAGGTACCCGACGCCCTGCTCCGGTTCCTTGCCTTCCCTCACGATGACGAGGCGCAGCGTCTCCCCGGGGAGGTACGCGGGGCGCATCGCCGCAGCGACCTCGTTTATGTTGATCGAGGACAACCCCTGGACCCGTGCGACCTTCGAGAGGTTGGAGTCGACGGTAACCAAGGCGCCGCCCGCGTCGCGCACGAGTCGCAGCAGCTTCGAGTCGACGTCGGGGATGTCCGGGTAGTCGATCTGGAAGACGTCGGGGCCGGACTCGCCGTCCACGAGCGTCTCGAGGAGGTCGAGACCGCGCTTGCCCCTAGCGCGCTTCGTCTCATCCGCCGAGTCCGCCAGGGTCTGCAGTTCCGACAGCACGAACCTCGGCACACGCAGCGTTCCCTCGAGCAGGCCCGCCCTCCGCAGCTCGACGAATCTCCCGTCGATCACGGCACTCGTGTCCAGGTACTTGACGACGAGCTGCGGCGCCGGCGCGTCCTCGGCGTTGAGCTTCCCGAACGCCATGCGGAAATCCCGACGCTTCAACAAGGCGATGCGCATGCCGCCGTAGCCGGACAGGCCGAAGATCAGGAGCAGGACGAGGAACGTGACGACGGCTTCCTTGAGCACGACGCGGACCGGGTACGTGACGATGAGGGCGAACACGAGACCGAGCAGCATCCCCCCGGACGCGAGGATAAGGTCCGTCGTCGCGTATTCGGCGAGATGCTCCTCGACGATGTTGTAAACGCGGGCGAGTTCACGGCCGACTATGCCGCCGAGCAGGTACCCGATCGCCGCTCCGAGTATGAGGAAGATGATGATGACGACTGTTTCGGAGAGGCCGAGCTGGGTTGCCCAATCGACCAGGCGCGAGACCGCGATCCCCGCCAGCGCGCCCGCGACCGTGAACACGAAGCGGGAGAGCTGGACTATCACTTGAGGGTCGACGCGTCCGATCCGCGACGCCTCAGCGTCGCCGCGCCTTCACCTCCCTTCGCATATGCGGAATCCGATCGGATGGATGATGATGGTATGAGGACGTGCCGATACTAGCACGAACGATATATCGGCATCCGTCGGCTCCGCGTGGAGTACCGGCGTCACGCGGTCACGACGTCGCGCTCCCCGCGGTGATACAGCGTGATCGCTCCGCGCTGTTCCGACACTGCGATCACGAGCGCGTCGGTCGCGCGCGAAAGCTGCTCCGCAGTGCGGTGACGTATGCCCGTCTCCGAGGTGGGAAGCCGCCGATCCGGCGCGAGATGCACGTTCGCCCGGAGGATACGCCTCACTCCCGCATCCAGGGTGACGGCGCCGTCCATCTTGCACAGCTCGCACAACCCCTCGGCGGAGAACGGCGCGTCCAGCTCGAACCCCGCATCAGCCAGGGCCGAGACCCTCTCTTCGTCGCCGACCACGATCAGCGCACCGAGTCCGGTCGCGACCAGGGTATCCAGCGCCGTGCGCAACTCCGTACCGGGAGCGGCGATCGCGGCGCAGTGCACTATCCCGTCGGGCCCGCTCACGACAGCATCCCGACGGCCTCGCTCACGGATGCCAGCCGCCTGACCTCGATACCGGCCGCCTTCGGCGCCTTCCCCCCGCCGGTCAACGCCGAGGCGAATCCCATCTGCGCCCCCTCCTTCAGCCGGGCCTCCACGTGCGGCACCGGCCTCAACTCCCCGGCGAGGCCGAGCTCGCCGAACGCGACGGAGCGCGGCGGTGGCACGACGTCGCGGCGCGCCGAGGCCAGCGCCAGCGCCAGAGGCAGGTCCACCGCCGGCTCGCTCACCTTCACGCCGCCTGCCACCGAGACGTACACGTCCTGATCGCCGAAGCGCAAGCCCGCCCGGCGCTCCAGAACCGCGAGCACCTGCAGCACGCGCGGGAGTTCCACTCCCGTCGCAAGCCTCCTCGGCATCTGCTGGTAGCTGGGCGTCACGAGCGCCTGCACCTCCACGAGCAGCGGCCGCGAGCCTTCCACGGTCGCCATCACCACGGATCCGGGAACGCCTTCCGGCCGCTCGGCGAGCAGCGCGGCCGAGGGAGAGCCGACGGCCACCAGGCCCGCCTCGCCCATCTCGAACACGCCGATCTCGCTCACCGAGCCGAAGCGGTTCTTCACCGCGCGGACGACCCGGAACGCATGATCCCGGTCGCCTTCGAAGTAGAGCACCGTGTCCACCATGTGCTCCAGCACGCGCGGCCCGGCGATCGCTCCTTCCTTCGTGACGTGCCCGACGATCAGCGTCGTGACCCCCTCGTCCTTGGCTAGGCGCATGAGCCTCGCTGTGGCGGCACGGACCTGCCCCACCGAGCCCGGCGCACCGCCGAGGTCGGGATCGAACGCGGTCTGGATGGAATCGACCACGAGCACGTCCGGTCTGGCAGACAGCGCCGTCGCTTCCACCACGGCGACATCCACCTCGGGAAGCAGCGACAGATCGCCCGCGCACCCGCCGAGTCGCTCGGCCCGCATCTTGACCTGCGCGGGGGACTCCTCGCCGCACACGTACAGCACGCTCGCGCCGGACTTGGCGAGCGACGCCGCGGCTTGCAGGAGCAGCGTCGACTTGCCGATGCCCGGCTCGCCGCCGAGGAGCACGAGGGATCCGCGCACGAGGCCGCCTCCGAGCACGCGGTCGAACTCCGGGATCCCGGTCGTCGTCCGATGCTCGGAGGTCAGGGTGATCTCCGAGAGTTTCATCGTCTTGGCGGACGGAACGCGAGAGGCCGAGGCGACACGCGTCGCCTCGGCCTCCTCGACCATAGTTCCGAACTCACCGCAGTCCGGGCACCGTCCCAGCCACTTGGCGGCCGTCGTGCCGCACTGCTGGCAGCGCCACACGCTGCGGGGCTTCGCCACTACGCGCCCATCGCGCCGCCGGCGGCGCTGCCGCTGGTGCCTCTCGAGGCTCGTCTCGGCATGGACGCTTTCGGCGTGTCCGTCGAAGCGGCAGTCGCCGCTTCGACGTCGACCGCCAGCTCGACATCGCCCTTGGCGAACGCGATGTGGTCTTCCTCGGCCACGAGCTCGACGACGTCGCCTGCCCTCCACTGGCCGCCCAGGATCTGCTCGGACAAGGGATCCTCGACCAGGCGCTGGATCGCGCGCCGCAGCGGGCGTGCGCCGAGGGAGGGGTCGAAACCCTCCTTGGCAAGCAGCTCACGGCCGCCGTCCGAGAGGGCGATCCCGATACCTTGGGCGGACAGCTGCTCGCGCAGCCTTGCGACCATGAGATCGACGATCGCCAGGATCTCCTCGTGGGTCAGCTCATGGAACACGATGACCTCGTCCACGCGGTTCAGGAACTCGGGACGGAACATCTTCTTGAGTTCGCCCGTGACGCGCTCCTTGATCGTCTCGTGTGTGATCGTCCCGTCGCCGGTCTCGGCGGCGAAGCCGATCGCCTTGTTCTTGACGATGTCGCGCGCACCGACGTTGCTCGTCATGATCACGACGGTGTTCTTGAAGTCCACCTTGCGGCCCTGGGCGTCGGTCAAGTGACCTTCCTCCAGGATCTGCAGCAGCACGTTGAACACGTCCGGGTGCGCCTTCTCGATCTCGTCGAACAGGATGATGGAGTACGGCTTGCGGCGGACCTGCTCGGTGAGCTGTCCGCCCTCTTCGAAGCCGACGTATCCCGGGGGCGAGCCGACTAGGCGCGACACCGTGTGCTTCTCCATGTACTCCGACATGTCGAGCTGGATCAGCGCGTCCTCACTGCCGAACAGGAACGACGACAGCGCCTTGGAGAGCTCCGTCTTGCCGACGCCCGACGGTCCCAGGAAGATGAACGACCCGGAGGGACGGTTGGGGTTCTTGAGACCCGCACGCGTGCGGCGGATCGCCCGCGACACGGCCGAGACGGCCTCGTCCTGGCCGACGATGCGCTCGTGCAGCGTCGCCTCCATGCGCAGCAGCTTCGCGGTCTCCTCCTCGGTCAGCGCCGTGACGGGGATGCCCGTCCACATCGACACGACCTCGGCGATCTCGTTGGGGGTGACCTCCACGAGCCGGCGGGTGTCGGGCTTCAGCCACTCCTCCTCCATCTGCCGCTTCTCGGCGAGGATCTGCTTCTCGACGTCGCGCAGGTTCGCGGCCTTCTCGAACTCCTGCGCCTCGATGGCGGCTTCCTTCTCCTGGCGGACCTGCTTCAACCGGTCCTCGACTTCCTTCACTCCGGGAGGAGCGGTCATCATCTTGATGCGCATCTTCGAGCCGGCCTCGTCGATGAGGTCGATCGCCTTGTCGGGGAGGAACCGGTCGGATATGTAGCGGTCGGCCAAGGTGGCCGCAGCGTCGATGGCGTCGTCGGTGAACTGCACGCGATGGTGCGCCTCGTAGCGATCGCGCAGGCCGCGCAGGATCTCCTTCGTCTCCTCGACGCTCGGCTCGCCGACCATGATCGGCTGGAAGCGGCGCTCGAGGGCGGCGTCCTTCTCCACGTACTTGCGATACTCGTCGAGCGTCGTGGCTCCGATGGTCTGCAGCTCGCCGCGGGCCAGCGCCGGCTTGATGATCGAAGCCGCGTCGATAGCGCCCTCGGCCGCGCCCGCGCCCACGAGAGTGTGCATCTCGTCCACGAACAGGATGATGTCGCCCCGCTCGCGGATCTCCTTCATGACCTTCTTCAGGCGCTCCTCGAACTCGCCTCGGTATTTCGAGCCTGCCACGAGCGCGGCGAGGTCCAGCGTGTAGAGCTGCTTGCCGCGAATGGTCTCCGGCACCTCGTCCCGCGATATCTTCTGAGCGAGGCCCTCGACGACGGCGGTCTTGCCGACGCCAGGCTCGCCGATGAGCACCGGGTTGTTCTTCGTGCGGCGCGACAGTATCTGCATCACGCGCTCGATCTCCTGCGCGCGGCCGACCACCGGGTCGAGCTTGCCCTCGGAGGCCTGACGCGTCAGGTTGCGGCCGAACTCGTCGAGGAGCTGGCTGCTCTGACCGCCCCTGCCGCCCTGCTCGGCCGCCTCGCCCTGTTTGCCGTGGTACCCGGAGAGAAGCTGGATCACGGCCGAGCGGACCTTCTCGAGGTCCGCACCGAGGTTCAGCAGCACCTGAGCAGCCACGCCCTCGCCCTCGCGGATGAGGCCGAGCAGGATGTGCTCGGTGCCGATGTAGTTGTGGCCGAGCTGCAGCGCTTCGCGCAGCGACAGCTCCAGCACCTTCTTGGCGCGCGGCGTGAACGGGATGTGACCCGTCGGCACGTACGTGCCCTTGCCGATGAGCTCCTCGACCTGGCTGCGAACGTCCTCCAGCGAGATGTTCAGGCTCTCGAGCGCCTTCGCGGCGATCCCGTCCTGCTCACGGATGAGGCCGAGCAGCAGGTGCTCGGTGCCGATGTAGTTCTGGTTGAGCATACGCGCTTCTTCCTGCGCGTATACGACGACCCGGCGAGCTTTCTCTGTGAATCGCTCGAACATGTGTGGTCGTCCCTCCTTCGTTGCCTAGCGGACCCCGGATAGCGAGGTCAGGGGGAGTATCGACCCTTCCCCCCACGGACAGTATACCCCGGCCGTCCGACACGACGGCCGGTGGGTATGCGCTGCGATGAAAGCAAGCAGGGTGCCAATGACGGACGGCCGGAACGCACCCTCGAGCGACAGGATCAAGCCTCCGGACGGAGGTGCGGGAACAGCAGGACGTCGCGGATGGATGCCGAGTCCGTGAGCAGCATGACGAGGCGGTCGATCCCTATCCCGATACCCCCGCACGGCGGCATGCCGTACTCCATCGCGCGCAGGTAGTCCTCGTCGTAGCCCATCGTCTCCTCGTCGCCCCGCGCCTTCGCGGCCATCTGCTCGGCGAACCGCTCACGCTGGTCGGCCGGATCGATCAGCTCCGAGAACGCGTTCGCCATCTCGCGGCCGGTGACTATGAGCTCGAACCGTTCAGTGAGCTCCGGCTCGCCCGGCTTCTTGCGCGCCAACGGCGATGTCTCCAGCGGATACTCGGTGACGAACGTGGGCTGGACCAGGGTGTGTTCGACCAACTTCTCGAACAGCTCGGTGACGAGCTTGCCCTTCCCCCAGGCTTCCTCGTACGGGACTCCGTTCTCGCGGCACAACGAGCGCAGCTCCTCGAGCGAGCGCGCGAACCCGACATCCTCGCCGGCCGCCTCGCTCGTGAGCTCGATCATGGTCGCACGCCGCCAAGGCGAGCCGAGGTCGATCTCCGTTCCCTGATACGTGACGCGCGTGCTGCCGAGGACCTCCTCCGCGACCTTGCGGATCAGCGCCTCGCACAGGTCCATCATCCCGGCCAGGTCGGTGAACGCCTGGTAAGCCTCGAGCATCGTGAACTCGGGGTTGTGCCGGACCGAGACGCCCTCGTTGCGGAAGCTGCGGTTGATCTCGAAGACGCGCTCGAAGCCGCCGACCAGCAGGCGCTTGAGATACAGCTCCGGCGCGATCCGCAGGTACAGCTCCATGTCGAGGGTGTTGTGGTGCGTCGCGAACGGCCGAGCCGTCGCACCTCCGGGGATCGGATGGAGCATCGGCGTCTCGACTTCTTCGAAGCCGCGCGATTCCATGTAGCGCCTAACGGCCGAGATGATGCGGAAGCGGGTGTGGAAGACCTCGCGCACCTCGGGATTGACTATCAGGTCGACGTAGCGCTGGCGGTAGCGGGTCTCGACGTCGGTCAGACCGTGGAACTTCTCGGGGAGGGGCCGGAGCGACTTGCTGAGCAGGATCACGATCGTGGGAGACACCGACAGCTCGCCGCGCCGCGTCCGCAGGACGGTGCCCGAAGCGCCGATCCAGTCACCGAGGTCGAGGTCGAGCACCCGCTCGAACTCCTCGTCGCCGAGGGCGTCCTTGCGGCAGAACAGCTGAAGGTCGCCGATCGCGTCGCGGATGACGAGGAACGCGATCTTGCCCTGGTCCCTCCGCGCTACGAGCCTGCCCGCGACAGAGACGACGTCCGGGGTGTCCTGCCCCGGCTCCAATCCGGCGTAAGCGTCCGACAGCTCTCCGGAGCGGTGCGTCACGTCGAAACGCGAGAGGTACGTCTCCTCGCCCGCCTTGCGAAGAGCCTCGAGCTTGGCGCGCCGCGCGGCCAGCGGATCCTCGTTCCCGAGGTGGCGGTCGGCGCTGGGCTCGACGGGCTCGGCCATGCGATCCCCTAGTGGCGGATCGAGACGATGAGGTACTCGAGCACCTTGCCGGACGGTACCTGGACCTTGACCTTGTCGCCCTTGCGGGCGCCCAGGACGGCCTGTCCCACCGGCGATTCGTTGCTGATCTTGTTGTGCGCCGGGTCGGCCTCGGCGGAACCGACGAGCTGGTACTGGTACTTGTCGCCCTCGGAGTCCTGCAGCTCCACGCGCGCGCCCAGCGTGACCTTGTCGTTCTTCTTGGGCGACGCGATGATCGTGGCGTGCGCCAGGATCTGCGAGATCTCCGCGATGCGGCTCTCCACCCAGGCCTGCTCGTTCTTCGCGTCGTCGTACTCGGAATTCTCGGAGAGGTCGCCGAATTCCTTGGCTTCCTTGATCCGCTCGCCCACCTCACGGCGGCGCACGGTCTCGAGATGATGGAGCTCCTCTTCCAGGCGGGCCTGGCCCTCAGGCGTCAGAGCGACTTCCTTTTGCATTGCTTCTGCTCCCGTCGAAGGTCCGGTTCGCGTTCTTGCCCGGCGAGGCCGAGGCCGTGAATGCTCACGAGAGTATACGGGTCATCGCCGGGCCAGACAAGAAGGCGCCCGCCACTCGGGCGGACGCCTTCACTCGACGCCGGGGAGCGGCTACTCCTCGTCGTCGTCCACTGCGTCGTTGTCGTTGACGGCCGGCTTCTTCGCCTTCGCCTTGGCCGCCTTCGCCTTGGCCGGTTCGTCCTCGTCCTCGTCGGCATCGCCGTCCGCACCGTCGCGGATCGCCTTCATTGTCTTGCCGAGCGACTTGCCGAGCTGCGGGAGCCGGCTCGGGCCGAAGATGATCAGCACGATGACCAGGATGATGATCAGATGTGTGGGGCTCAAGATGCCCATCCAACGCCTCCTTGTTGCTTAAAGTCGCCGCTCACCGGCTTGGCGACCGAGATACCAGCGCGTAGCGTACCATCATCGCCCGCGTGGCGCCACGCCGTTCGGATCCGATAGGTAGTACAGCGTGTGTAGCAACTCCAATACCGGGTCGGTGTTGTGGAGCGTCACGCCCGGCGGCACCTCCACTATCGCCGGCGTGTAGTTGAGGATCACCTGGATGCCCGCCTCCGCCAGCGCCGTCGCGACCGATTGCGCGGAGTGCGGAGGCACTGCCACCACGCCGATCCGGATGGACTGGTCGCGAACCACCCGGGCCAGGTCTTGGACGTGACGCACGAGCACGTCCCCGATGCGCGTACCGACCTTGCTCGGGTCCACGTCGAAGATCGCGGAGACGAGGAAGCCGTGCTTGCGGAGGCCGTCGTAGCTCGCGACCGCCGAACCGAGGTTCCCCGCGCCGACGAGGGCGATCCGATGGGTGTGATCGGTCCCGAGGATCTGCTGGATGCGATCGATCAACACCCCCACCTCGTACCCGACTCCGCGCCTGCCGAACGAGCCGAAGTGCGTGAGGTCGCGGCGGATCTGCGCGGGATTGACGCTCGTGAGCTCGCCGAGTCTGGCTGAGGAGACGGTGGAGTGACCGGACTGGCGAAGCTGGATGAGCACGCTCAGGTAGACCGGAAGGCGCTCGATCACTCCGGCTGGGACGCGCTCTGTGAGAGGACCTGCCACGACGCTTCCAGACGAGAGAGGCTGCGTGGGAACATCGTAACTACTGTTACGAAGTCGGGCAACAGCCGAGGCACCTTGCTAGGGGCGACGCGAGCGTTGAAGCGCGTGGACGACGTCGTTCCGTGTGACGATGCCCACCAGTTCGCCGTCGTTCGCGGCGAGCACGGCCCCTGGCGCGCCCACCAGCCGGTCGAGGATCTGATCGAGCGGCTCCTGCGACGGCACCACCAGCCTCTCAAGGTCGCGCTCAGCGACGTCGGCGACCTTCGTCGAACGCCAGCGCTCTCGCGGCACCGCCTTGGCCTGAGGCAGGCTCAGCATCCCGATCAATCGGCCGTCCTGCTCGATCGGGTACCGGCTGTGGTGCCCGCCGATGAAGTACTTCTCCACCATCGTCTCGAGATCCAGATCGCCGGGCGCGGAGACCACGGGCGACGACATAACCGCCGAGACGGGCACCTGTGAGAGTTGCGTCTTGACCACCTGCTGCTGGTACGCCGAATCCGCCAGGCTCGCCAGGAACCAGCCGAGGAAGACGAACCACACGAGATCCAGGCTCCTGCCGACGACGACACCCAGGATGCCTGCCGCGACGAGCAGGTAGCCGATCGTCTGCCCCGTCCGGCTCGCCCAGCGGGTCGCCCGTAGCAGGTTGCCCGTGATCGCCCACAGGATCGAGCGCAGGACCCTTCCTCCGTCCATGGGGAACCCGGGGAGGAGGTTGAAGATGCCGAGCAGCAGGTTGATGGCGGCAAGGTACTCGAGCACCTTGGAGACGACATCGGGCCCGTGGAGCACCTGCAGAGCCGCGAACGCGACCCAGAACACGGCCGAGAGCAATATGGACATCCCCGGGCCGGCGATCGCCATCACGAACTCACGCCCCGGGCCGCTCGGCTCCTCCTCCATCTCGGACACGCCTCCGAAGATGAAGAGGGTGATCCGGGCGATGCGCGCCCCCTGCGCCTTCGCCACGAGCGAGTGGCTGAACTCGTGAGCGACCACGGACGCGAAGAACAGCGCAGCCGTGATCACGCCGAGCAGGATGTAGAGCCAGGTGGGCCTGTTCGGGAGCACGTCGGAGCTCGGGAAGTAGCTGAACGCCAGCGTCGTCGCGACCAGCGCGAATACGAGCAGCCACGTGACGTTTATCTCGAGCGGGATGCCGAAGAGAGACCCTATCCGCCAGTTGCGCAGTCCGAACACCGAGGTCCCCTTCCGGCCACGGGCGTCAGAACGCGGCGCCCTCCAGAGCGTGTGCGCACGTGCAGTCTCGCGTGTCGGGCAGATCCGGGATCATCGCGAAGAGCAGCGCGCGAACCCGCTCGTTATTCTCATTGAATACCCGGACGACCTCATCGTTGGTCACCGGTCTGGCTCCTTCGGCGCCCGCGTCGTGATCGGTGATCAGGGAGATGTTGCAGTAGCAGATCTCCAGCTCCCGGGCGAGGTAGCACTCCGGGTACTGGGTCATGTTGATGACCTCCCAGCCTTGCGAGGCGAACCACTTCGATTCCGCGCGGGTCGAGAACCTGGGGCCTTGGATGACCACGACGGTTCCCGTGGGATGCACGGAGATCCCCAGCTCTCGCGCCTTCTTCACCGCGTGTTCGCGCATGACGGAGCAGTAGGGGTCCGCGGACGAGACGTGCACGGTAGTGGGGCCGTCGTAAAAGGTGTCCTTGCGACCCGACGTGCGATCCACGAACTGGTCGCAGATCACGAAGTCGCCGGGCTGCACGTTCGCCTGGAGCGAGCCGCACGCGTTCGGACCGATGATGCGGCCCACGCCCAGCTCCTTCATCGCCCAAACGTTCGCCCGGTAGTTGATCATGTGAGGGGGGATCGTGTGCTCCTTGCCGTGACGCGCGAGGAAGGCGACCTTGCGCCCGCCGATCTCGCCCACGGTCGCCGGAGCGGAAGGCGGACCGTACGGCGTGTCGACCTTGAACTCCTCGGCGCCCTCGAGCAGGGAGTAGAAGCCGCTGCCGCCGAAAACGCCGATCTCCGCCTGCGGGTACTTCATTCCGTCCTCCTGGCCGACTCGGACTCCCGGGAAACCTCAGCCATTCTAGCCGAACGCCCCGACATCCGTGGCGCCTCGAGCGCGATCAGCCGATCGGGTGTATACGCACGCCGTCCCCCGGCTCGACCCCATACCTCTCCGCGGCGCTCGCGAGCCGCAGCGCCAGCGCGAGCAGGCCCGACGAGTCGAGCATGCACACAGGCTCGCCTTCCCCCACGTCCGAGAACGTTCTGCCCAACGGCGCCTTGACCGTCAGATGCCCGAGCGCCACGTCCAGCCGAGGGACTTGGAACCCGAACTCCTCCATCTGCTCGGCGTACACCCCCAGCCGAAGGGAGCCGAAGCGATCCACGTCGAGCACCTCGGTGACGACGACTCCGTTCTCCCGGTGCGCCAGTTCGTACGGGGCGCGCACGAGGTCCGCCGGATCCAGCCGCTCACCCAGCGATCGAGGTTCGACCCCGCACGCCAGCGCCGCTGCCGCGGGGGCCAGCACATCGCGCGCGTGGAACGTCGCGAGGGGCGGTCCCGGAGCCAGCTTCGAGGCATCGATCGAGTACGCCTCTTTGACTCCGCCCGCGTGCCACGCCGCCGGCAGCAGCACGCCGTTGTCGGGACCGACGAGCATCGTCCCGCCCTCGGTAACGATACACAGGTCCTTACGGCCGCCGCCGACGCCTGGGTCGACCACCACGAGATGGATGGCATCCGGCAGCTGCCACACGCCCGCCGACGCGACCACCGCGCCCTTTCGGATGTCGAAAGGGGGGATCTGATGGGCGAAGTCGACTACCCGCGCTTGAGGACAGGCGCCGTAGATGACCGCACGGCAGACGCCGACCCACGCGTCCTCGAGTCCGAAGTCCGAGACGAAGCCGATGATCGACTGCACGCTCCGCGCACCTCCTGTGACTGCTGGTCGGTACCGGGATGGCATATCATCGCGATATGGAGACCATACCCCGGAGGGGCCCGATGAAAGAAGCGCGCACGGCACACACGATCCTGCTCGCGTCGCTCATCCTCGTCGGCATGCTTCTCATGCAAGGCTGCTCCGAGGGTCCTCGCGTGCGGTTCGTCGGCGACGACAAGACCCGGACGCTCGCGGATGTGGACAGAGCCGCCGAGTCCCTGCAGGCCGGTCCCGCAGCGAGCGTGACGGTGAAGGACGCCCCGGAAGTGCGCCAGCGGGTGCTGGCGGGTATGCGCGGCGACGGCGCGCTGGCGGCCCAGGCCGCCGACTTCATGACCCGCCAGTTCCCTCCGGTGACGAAAGCGGTGCCCTACTACGTCGAGGCGGCGCGCATCGACGGGCGCCCATGCTGGGTGATCGTGGAAGCCTGGGGTGGGCGGACCGGCAACCTGGTCTTTCGCCGGCTGTGGGTCTTCGACCGTGAGACGGGCGGCGTGCTCGACTCTCGGACCTACCGCTAGGCGTTTTCGTCCATCGGGAAGATGCACGCGATGGACTCGCGGTTGATCGCGAGGTAGCTCGGCGCGGCGACGAGCTCGTCGCCGTCGATCCTGAACACCTTGGCCTCGGTGAGCGCGAAGAAGTCCTTCGCCTTTGAGTTGAGCGCATCGGTCAGCCGGCTGCCGGAGAGGACGTGGATGTCGCCCTCGATGCGGAATGCCGCCATCACTACGACGACGCGGATCCGGTCCTTGGTCGCGTACACGTGTCAGCCTCTCATCCGGCTACCATCCCCCGCAACAGCGTAAGCCGCTGGTCAACCTGACGCAACCGGCTTCGTCACCGGCCACCGGCTGCAAGGCGTGTGACGGTCAGCCGGAACCACGCGGACGCGGAGATCTCCGTGACGGTGAGCGCGAACGCGATCGCCATCCACGGCCACGCGTCGCGAAGCCGTTCCGCCTTGCCCTCGGCTGCCGGGAGCACGGACACGACGGCGAGGTTCACGATCGTGAACGTGCCGAGGATGGCGGCAGCCACGATCAGCGGATAGAAGATGCCGAGCCACTCGAAGGGCCAGCGCACGATGACGAAAACCGCGGGCAGCGGCGCCAGCCACCACAGCGCCTGGCGAGCGTCAGCGGGAACGCGCCCCTCCCCCGGATGCCGCCACAGCTGGCCGTTGAGTATGGGCAGCATCAGCACGGGCATGGCGTAGCCCGCGAGCAATCCGGTGGCGAGGCGGATCTCGTTGGTCGTGCCCCGCCACCCGGCGTAGCTCGTGACGCCGTCGACCACCATCGCACCGATGAAGGCGACGGCGATAGCGACGATCCCCGCCGAGGGGAGGTCGGAAGGACGCTTGCCCCGCGACAGCACCCACAGCGCGAACAACGACACTACGAAGCCGAGGTAGATACCTGTGTCGCGCGCGCATACGGGGACCTGGTGCACGCCGGCGAAGAACGACCGCTCAGGTAGCTGATGGCACAACCCGTATCCGAGCCAGTGCAGGAGCGCGTCGACCATGTGACCGTCCCGATAACGAAGGCGGCAGGCCGCTAACGGGCCTGCCGCCGAGCAGTCGGATGGTCGGGATGGCGGGATTCGAACCCACGACCTCTGCGTCCCGAACGCAGCGCTCTACCAAGCTGAGCCACATCCCGACGGGTCGCTATCATACACGGTCGCCGGGACGAGAGCCAATCCCTTCTTCCCGCCCGCCCTCCCGGGCCGATCCTCGCTCTCGACCAGCGCGAAAGAGGAAGGCCCGCCTGCCTGATCGGCAGGAACGGGCCCTCCTCTTCGTGCGGGGCCGAAACGCCCCTTCCCCTTCGGTGCTACCTGCTCGCGCGCACGTGGCAGAACGAGCAGTACGTCTCCTTGTGGCACGTGAAGCAATCGGCCGATCCCTTGGCGCGGACCTGCGCCGGATGCGCCTGCGGAGTCCCGACCTTCGGGACACCCCACGGCAGCTTGCCGTTGAAGCCGTCCTTGTGATGGCACGAGTCGCAGAAGAACGAGGTGTGGCAGTTCGCGCATGGAGCGTTGACCGCACCGAACTGCCCGCGCGCCCACGTGGGCGGCTTCGCGTTGAAGCCGTTCATGTGCTCGCCGCCGTTCTCCTTCGACGGCTTGGCACCTTCGGCCGGACCGAACCCGCTCGGGTGCGGCATCTCCAGCTTGTGGCAGTTCATGCAGAACGCCGCCTTCGCGCCACCGTCGCCGTGGCAGTACGTGCACGGCTCCGACGACTTCTTGTACAGCTCGCTGTGGCCCGCCTTGGCGGCCAGGCTCGGGCGATGCAACCACGTGGCCGCGCCGTGCGAAGCCGGCACCACCTTGCGAGTGGTGTGGCACTGCACGCAGTCAGCCTTCTTGTGGCACTTCGCTAGACAGCTGCCCGCGTTCCCGGCGGTGTTGACCGACTTGCCGTGCTGGCCCAGCCACGGGTTCGCGTCACTCGCCCCGACGTGATGGCAGTTGCTGCACAGCTCGCGGAACTGGTGGCAGTTCGAGCACACGGCGGGGTTCTTCTTCCCCGCGGTCGCGTGAACGCCCGGCTGGGACCCGTAGTCCGAAGCGTGCGGCATGTCCAGCTTGTGACATCCGGCGCAGAAGGCGGCCTTCGTCCCTCCGTCGCCGTGGCACACCGCGCAGGCGCTCGGCCCGCCGGCCTTCTGGAAGGCAGCGACGTGCTGGGCGGAAGGCTGAGCCGTCTTCGGCTTGCCGTCCTTCGAGACTACCAGAGTCGCTCCATGGAGCCAGTTCTTGTCCTTGTGCGACGTGGGAAGCGGGTTCAGGCGAGTGTGGCAGTCACGGCAGAACTGCGACTGATGGCACTTGCCCAGGCAGCCGTCGACACCGTTCTGTGTGACGGCCGAGGCGTGCTGCCGCTGCCAGGGCGTTGCCGCGTCGAACTTCCAGTTGACCTTCTTGCCGTGGTGGCAGTTGTCGCAGAACGACGTCTTGCTCTGATGGTGGCAGAACTCGCACTTCGGCGCGGTGGCCTTCGCCTTGGACATCGCCGGATGCCCGTTCGGATCCTTGGAGTCCGTCGGCTCCTTGAAGGACGCCGGATGCGGCATCTCCATGCCGTGGCACTTGTCGCAGAACGTGGCCTTGACGTGGCACGTCTGGCAGTTGCTGACGGTGCGCATCGCCGGGATCTCGGCCTTCTCGCCCTCGGCCTTGGTCTCGCCGGCGGCCTTCTTCTCCTCGGCCTTGGCCTCCTCCACCTTGGCGATGTCTTCCTTCGCCAGCTCCGCATGACCCTTCGGGTAGAAGTCGGCCTGCAGGTGGAACTCGGGCTTCAGCTTGAAGTCCTTCGGATGACAGGCGTTGCACTGGCCCGGCGCCTTAGCGCCCGGCTGCAGTCCGTGACACCGGAAGCACGCGTCCATCTTCATGAAGTTCGCGTGCTTGGCGTTGCCGGGGAGAGTGAGCTTGAAGTCCTCCGGGTGGGCGACACGGTTGTGGCACACCGTGCACTGATAACCGGCCTTGGAGTGGACGTCGTGGTTGATGATGATGCCCGCGCTCGGGGTGATCTTGCGATGCGCGAGGTCGTGGCATTGCGTGCAGATGGCCTCGGGCATCTTGATCTTGCTGAGGGCCACCTCGTCCTCGGCGTTGAGCGGCAGCTCGTACGTGTTGCGCACGGTCGGTATGACCCCGAGGCCTGCCTCGACCTTGTGGATGAGGAACGTGACGGGATCCGCGTTGACCGGGATGTGACAGGAGATACACGAGATCTTGTCGTGAGACGAATGGCTGTACGCGATGATCGTGTCGTCCTGCACCTTGTGACACCCGTCAGCACAGAACCAGCGGCTCGATGTCACCCCCAGCGCCACAACGACCACGGCAGCCAGCACCAGGACCGTAGTGCCTGTCCAGATGATGAACCGCGGCCGACGGACCGGATCCTTGAACCCGGCTAGGGAGATCCTCGGCATAGACATCTCTCCTTGCTCAGATCGGTCTTGTGGAATCAAACGAGCCGGGCGATGGACCCCTCCCCGCCGGCACTTCCAACCTTACGGTAACGACTCGCCTTGCGCAAACGTTCACGAAGGTCCGACTTACCGATCCCAATGTTCTTCTTCGACCCATTCCTTCGCCGTATGAACGACGCTTTCCTGCATGCCGTGAGCACGGCTACGGTGAACGGCGTCGCACGATCGCCACACGAAGAGGCCCGCCCGCGAAGGCGGACGGGCCTCTCGGCAGCTCGGGGAGTCGGGAGCCCCCCGGGTAACTCCCCTACCTGCTCGAGACGTGGCAGTGCGAGCAGTAGGCCTCCTGGTGGCATCCCATGCACGCCTCGGCGCCCTTTGCGCGCACCTGTGCGGGGTGCTCCTGGACCGCGCCGACCCTCGGCACGCCCCACGGCGCTCTGCCCCGGAAACCGTCCTTGTGGTGGCACGAATCGCAGAAGGGCTGCGTGTGGCAGTTGACGCACACGCCGGCGACCGAACCGTTCTGGCCTCGCGGCCACTTCGGCGGGTCGGCCTGGAAGTCCTTGGCGTGATCGCCGCCGTTGTCCTTCGTCGGCTTCACCTCGCCCGGGCCGAACCCGACCGGGTGCGGCATGTCGAGCTTGTGACAGCCCTTGCAGAACGCCGCCTTCGTACCGCCGTCGCCGTGGCAGACCGCGCATGCGCTCGGCCCGCCAGGCTTCTGGAAGGAAACCGCGTGCCCCGCCAGTCGCTTCTCGACCGACTGCGAAGGCGACGAGAGCTTGAGACTCGGCCCGTGCAGCCACGAGTTGTTCTTGTGCGACGTCGGGATCGGCTTCAGCCTGTTGTGGCAGTCGGAGCAGGACTTCGTGTCGTGGCACTTGCCGAGGCAACCATCCGCGCCGTTCCGAGTCACCGCCGCTGCGTGCTGCTGCCGCCACGGGGTCTTCGAGTCGAACATCCACTTGACGTAGCTGCCGTGGTGGCAGTCGTCGCAGAAGGACGTCTTGCTCTGATGGTGGCAGAACTCGCACTTCGCCGAGGTGGCTTCCGCCTTGGAGAAGACCGGGTGCCCGGCCGGGTCATCGGCGCTCTTCGGCTCCTTGAACGCCGCCGAGTGAGGCATGTCCATGCCGTGGCACTTGTCGCAGAACGTGGCCTTCACGTGACAGGTGGTGCACGTGTCGACCGTCCCCATCGCAGGGATGTCGGCCTTCTCCTCGGAGCCCGACTGCTGCTTGGCGGCCTCCTTCTCGGCCGCCTCGGCCGCGGCGACAGTCTCCTCGGCCAGCAGCGCCAGCTTCGCGTGGCCGGTCGGATAGAAGTCCGCCTGGAGGTGGTACCGGGGCTTCAGATTGAAGTCCTTCGGGTGGCACGCGACGCACTCGCCCGGGGCCTTCGCGCCCGGCTGGAGCCCGTGGCAGCGGAAACAGGCGTCCATCTTCATGAAGTCCGCGTGCTTCGTGTTACCAGGCAGCGTCAGATCGAAGTCCTCGTTGTGCGCTATGCGGTTGTGACACACCGTGCACTGGTAGCCGGCCTTCGAGTGGACGTCGTGGTTGATGATGATGCCCGCGCTCGGGGTGATCTTGCGATGCGCGAGGTCGTGGCATTGCGTGCACTTCTCCTCGGGCATCTCCTTCTTGTTGAGCGCCAGCTCGCTTTCGGCGTTGAGAGGCAGCTCGTAGGTGTTCCGTACGGTCGGGATGACCCCCATCATGTCCTTCAGCTTGTAGTAGATCAGCGTGTGCGTTCCGGCGTTGACGGGCACGTGGCACGCGAAGCACGACACCTTCGCGTGCGACGAGTGGCTGTACGCGATCATCGCGTCGTCCTGCACCTTGTGGCACATCGTCGCGCAGAACCAGCGTGAAGAGACGGCGCCGAGGATCAAGACGACGCCTGCCGCGAGCGCCAACACCACCGTCCCCAGCCAGATGATGAACCGCGGCCGGCGGATCGGATCCTTGAACCCTGCCAGCAGCCTGCGCATGTACACCCCCCTCGCTCGAGCTCGCGCCGTGGCGCGAGCCGATCGACGGACCCCTCCCGTCATCGATCGGAGCAAGTGATGTCATTCGCGAGGCGCTGGACAGTGAGGTCCCCCGAGTCGTGTTCGCCGCGCACGTGCCGCACACCTGCCGAGGAGTGTCACTCCCGGCGGAGGGCGAGGACGAGCTCCACCTCCACCGGAGCGCCGAGGGGCAGCTCGGCGACTCCGACCGCCGCGCGCGCATGCCCGCCCGCGTCGGGGAAGGCGGCCGAGAGGACCTCGCTGGCGGCGTCGGCGACCTTCGGTTGCGCGCGGAAACCCGGAGCGGAGGCCACGTACGCCGTGAGCTTCACCACGGTCTCGACGTCATCCAGGTCGCAGACGGACGAGGCCGCGGCGAGGCAGTTCAGCACCGCCTGCCGCGCGCACTCCCGCGCCGTCTCGAGATCGACCTCCCCGCCGACGAGACCGCACGCGAGGAGCGACCCGTCGCGCGAGGGCAGCTGCCCGGACGTGAAGACGAGCTGTTCCGTCCGCACCGCCGGCACGTACGACCCGAGGGCGTCCGCCGGCTTCGGCAGGACGAGCCCGGCAGCGGCCAGGCGGTCGGTGACACGGCCCACTTTAGCTGCCGAGGATGGCGTCTGCGAGCTCGTCGAGCTCCATGAGCGCGCCGGAGACCTGCCGGGACGACTCCGCCGACTGGCGCGAGACCTGCGCGACCTCGCGCATCGAGACCACGACCTGGTCGGACGCGGTCCGCTGCTGCTGGGTCGCGATCGAGATCTGCTTCGCGGCGTCGGTCGTCTCCTCGACCTGCGACACGATCTTGTCGAGGGACGTAGCGGTGGCCATCGCGAGCTGCTTGCCCTCGTCCACCTTCTTCGCCGCACGCTCCGTGGCCATGAC
Organism: Coriobacteriia bacterium; assembly: GCA_036504755.1. Taxonomy (GTDB): domain Bacteria; phylum Actinomycetota; class Coriobacteriia; order Anaerosomatales; family JAJZPX01; genus JAJZPX01. Next base: position 22,701 of record DASXUP010000003.1, on the reverse strand, counting down.
GAGTGCCGACGTCGACGCCTGGATCTCGCGTACCACGCGACCGATCTCCTGAGTGGACTCGGTGACGGAGTCCGCGAGCTTCCGGATCTCCTCGGCGACCACGGAGAACCCCTTCCCCGCCTCGCCGGCGCGAGCGGCCTCGATCGCCGCGTTGAGCGCAAGGATCTTCGTCTGCTCGGCGATCTCGTCGATGATCGTCAGCACACGGCCGATCTCCTGGCTGCGCTCGCCGAGAGCGAGGATGCGGTCGGAGCTCTGCTGAGTGGTGACGCGGATCTCCTCGATCCCGCTCGCGGTGTCCGAGACGGCGTTCATGCCCTCCTCGGCCGAGGCGAGCGTGCGCTCGGCCACCTGGACGACGGCCTCGGAGTTGTCGGCGATCTGCTTGGACGTCTGCGCAAGCTCCTCCAACGTCGCCGAGGTCTGCGAGACGGCGGAGGCCTGCTCGGCCGCACCGGATGCCTGCTGCTCGGTCGCGGAGAGGATGTCCGCGGTGAGGTGCTTGATGCGGCCGTTCACGCTGCGTATCTGCGTGAGCGCCGTGGAAGCTTGCGACAACACGCGCTCGAGCTCGGCGCGCACCTCCTCGGTGCCGGCCGGTGCGGACGCGGGGACGCCGAGACTGCGCGACGCCAGCTCCAGCACGCTCGCGAGAGAAGCCGCCACGGCGTTCGAGGCGAAGGCCCAGCAGCCCAGCCCGACGACCGCTCCCGCGGCGATGGACAGAGCCACGAACGCGAGGAGCGCGCCCAGGCCCCTCGGCGTCACGAACGCGATCCCGACGAGCGGGACGAGCGCGCCGACCACGGCTCCGAGCACGAGCATTGTGAGCAACATCCTGCGTGCGGCACCGCCGCCTCGGTCGTCAGCCACGCTCTCCCTCTCCCTTCGGGCCCCTCGCTGCCTAGAGTGTAGCAACTCGGCGGCTTCAGGAGGAATCGGCAAAGCGGGTTGCCAAAGGTATACCCCCACGGGTATCATTGCGAACAGCGACACCGGTGAGAGAAGGGACCCCGATGGCGAGAGCCACGATCGACACCACGAGATGCGACCGTTCGCCCGGATGCGTCGCGGCCCGGTTCTGCCCGCAGGATGCTATAGTCCCGATACCGGGAGGAAGCTACCCCGGGGCGAACGGCTACCGGGTGGACGAGGCGCGGTGCACCGGCTGCCTCGTGTGCCGACGGGCGTGTCCGTTCGATGCGGTCGGACTCGAGGGATAAGGAACAGCGAAGATGAGCGAGCCGAACGTCACCGTCGAGGTCTTCGACCTTCCCTCCGAGACCCTTGCGTGCTCGAGCGGCGGTTGAGGGCCGTCTTGGTCTCCGGAGGAGATCACGGCGATCATCCGCGCCGAGGTGGAGCGCCGCTTCAGCGGGGCCGCGGCCGTCCTCTACCACGACACCGGCAAGCCTGAGATCCGTGAGGCGCACAAGGACGTGATCATGCGTATCCACGACGAGGGCCTGCTCTATCCCGTGACGGTGATCGACGGCGAACCCGTGTACGACGGGGCGGTCTCGCACGCCGTGATCCTTCGCGCGGTGCAGATGCGACTGGAGCAGCCGGCCGGCTAGGTCAGGCGCGCGTCTCGAGCCAGTCGAGGAAGAGCCCGGCCAGCCCCGCGTCCCAGAACCGCTCCCAACCGCTTCCCCCGCCGCGGTCCTCCGCAGCCAGCGTCAGGTCGTAGCGTCCGCGGGCAGCGGGGTCGGACAGCACCCTGTACGCCTCGTTGATGCGCTGCATGCGCCTCGTGGCCTCTTCCGCCCGTCCGTCCCGCGCGACATCGGGGTGATACTTCAGGCTGAGCGCCTTGTACGCCTTCTCGATGACCTCGGGCTCGGCGTCACGGCTCACCTGCAGCATGCGATAGTGGTCCACGTCCTCGTCGCTCCTTGTGTCAGTGCTTCGTGCAGACGGACGCCGGCGCCCGGCCGGTGGGCAGGTACATCTCGATAACGTTCGGGCATCGCGGGTTCGCCAGCAGCATCGTGTCCGTGCACAGGCGAACGAGCACCAGCTCGGGGATGCCCCCGTTGCCGCCGGCCGCTTGCTGAGACCTCGGCTGCGCCTGAGCCATCGCTCCGTTCCATATGAGCGCCGGGAAGCTGCCGCCGGTAACCTTGATGCCGTGAACGTTCAGCATCGGCACCTGGCCCTTCGCGTAGCCGACCCACACGGCCGTGGTCAGGTCATCCGTCCAGCCCACGAACCAGGCGTCGCGATACGACTGCGTGGTGCCGGTCTTGCCCGCGGCCCAGCGGCCCATACGCGCCGAGGTGCCGGTCCCGCGCTCCACCACCTCGTGAAGCATCTGCGATGCCGTCTCCGCCACCGCCGCCGGTATCGCCCGCTCCGCCTTCCCCATCGGCCGGTAGACGACCTTGCCGCGCAGGTCGGTGACGGTGTCGACGCCCGAGGGGCGGACACGCGTCCCGCCGTTCGCTAGAGTCGCGTACGCGTTCGCCATCTCCAGCGGCGACACGCCGAATCGCAGCCCGCCGAGCGCGATGGCCGGGTTCGCGTCCAGAGGCGTCGTGATGCCCATCGCCTTCGCCGTCCGCACCACCTTGTCCGGCCCCACCTGCATCACCAGCCGAGCGTACACGCAGTTGACGGACCAGGCGGTCGCTGCCCGCAGGGTGACCGACGGCGCGGTGGCGGCGTTCTCGTAGTTGTCCACCCGCCACACGCCGTCCTTCACACCGACCGTGTACGGGCGCGCGTCGAACACCTGGTCGGGCGAGACGCCCTGCTCCAGCGCCGTGACGAGCACGAACGGCTTGAAAGCCGACCCCGGCTGCCTGCGGCCCTGCACGGCGAGGTTGAACTTGTCCTTCCGGAAGTCCCGGCCCCCTATCATCGCGATGACACGGCCGGTCTTAGGCTCGATCGTCACTACCGCGACGTCGGGATCGGCAGGGGCGGGAAGGATGCGCCGGACCGCCGCCTCGGCGGACCGCTGCATCGCGGTGTCCAGCGTGGTGTGCACCTGCAGCCCGCCGTTGTTGACCAGGTCCGTGCCGAGCCGGCTCACGAGATCTTGCTTGACGTACTCCACGAAGTACGGGGCGATCTGGGGCGCCGCTCTCGCCATGGAGGTCGAGACCTTCGAGCGCGCCGACTCGGCCTCCTGATCGGCGGAGATGTAGCCCTGCTCCCGCATCATGGCGAGCACGACGTCGCGCCTCTTCTTCGCGATCGCGGGGCTCGCGGTGGGCGAGTACCTCGCCGGCGATCGGATGAGTCCGGCCAGCAGAGCGGCCTCAGGAACGGTGAGCTCGGACGCCGGCTTGCCGAAGTAGGTCCGCGCCGCGCTCTCGACGCCATACGCCCCGTGCCCGAAGTAGACGATGTTGAGGTACGTCTCGAGGACGCTCCCCTTGTCCGACTTCGTCTCGAGCTCGTACGCGAGCAGAGTCTCGCGTACCTTGCGGCCGAGGGTGCGGTCGCCCTTCGTGATCAGGAGTCTCACCAGCTGATGCGTGATGGTGCTGCCACCACGCGTGTCGGCTCCCCGCCCTGAGTCGGCCCGCCCCGCTCTGACGATCGCCTCCCAGTCCACCCCGTCGTGCTCATAGAAGCGCGCGTCCTCGATCGCCACCGCCGCGTCGCGCATCGGCTTCGCGATGTCCTCGAGCCCCACCACGTGCCGGTCCTGCTCCCCATGCCACTCCGCCAGGACCGTCCCGTCCGCCGCGTACACGGTCGAGGTGCGCGGCACCTTGAAGGAGGCCGAGCGAACGTCGAGGTCGGGGAGCGATCGCGAGATCGAGTAGAGGTAGATGCCGATGCCGGCCACGAGGACGAAGAGGAAGCCGAGGCCGACGATGGCGATCTCGAGGCCGCGAACGATGCGACTCCGTCGATCTGCCTCGGCCCCGTGTGCGCGATCCTTGGAATCTGTGGACGGCCCGGCTCGGCGTGACATCGTGTCGCATGCCTTCATCGGCTACAGTTGGAGCCATGGAGCGAACGGCTACAGGCGCGCCACGATGGTAGCACGCGGTGGGACGGGCGGCGACGCGCCGCCCGTCGTCGCATCGGCGGTGTCCGCGCTCTTCCTGGCCTGGCGCCGCGCGCTCACCGCGATCCTTCGCGCGCTGGCGAGCCTGTGGCGGCGCACGACCTCGGCGGTCCCGCGTGGGCGTTCGCTCGGCGTGGCCGGCGGTGTCTCGCTCGCCATGGGCGCGGTCCTCTCGCTCGCGCTGGCGCGCCCGCTGCGCATGCCGCTCGCCGAGGTCGCCGTCGCGGTCGTGTGGACACTCGGCTGGGCAGGACTGCGCCTCGGCATCCTGCGCTTGGCCGCCCCTCGCACCTCTCCGGGCCGCGTCCGGGCGGCATGGGCGGCGGGGCTGCTCCCGGCCGCGTTCGGCGTCACCGACGTCCTGCGCGTGCTGGCGCTGGCGGCGTCGGCGTGGCTCACCCTCGGCGCCCTCGAAGGCGGAGGGGTCCCGAGAAGGGAGGCGCGCCGGGCGGCGGCGGTCGCGTTCGGTGCGGAGGCCGCGGCCGCGGTGGTCAGATGGGTCGCGGCCAGCGCGCTCCTGTACGTATCCGCCGTCCGTTAGAGGGCGGCGGCTTCCTCCACCGTGACGCCGGCGCTGCCCCACTCCGACATCACCACGCCGCCCAGGACCACCGCGGCTCCGACCCACTGTGAGATGCTGAGTCGTTCCGCCAGGAACGCCGCGGACAGCGCGATGGCGAACAGCGGCTCGAACGTCGAGATGATGGCGGCTTGCGCCGCGCCGAGGCGGCGGATCCCCTCGAGATACAGCACGACCGCGGCGAACGTCGGGACCAGCACGATCGCCAGCAGCAGGCCCCAGACGGCGGGGGTCCACGAGGCGACCGACAGCGACCGCTTCGTGACCACCGCGGCGATCCCGATGGCGATCGCCGAGATCCCGAACGTGTACGCCATGAGCACGATGCGCGGGCGCCGCGTCATGAAACGGAACGACAGCACGTTGAACACCGCGTAGCCGGCGCCTGCGCCCAAGCCCAGCAGCACGCCGAGCGGGCTGACCGCCGCCCTCGCCTCGAACACGCGCGCCACGAGCGCGCAACCCGCGAAGGTGAACACGATCGCGAAGAGGCGCGGCCAGGCGAACCGCTCGCCGAGGAAGAGCCAGCCGATGAGCGCGACGATGGCGGGATAGGTGTACAGCAGCACCGTGGTCACCGAAACGCCGACGAGGGGCAGTGCGAAGAAGTAGCACAGCGAGGCGGCGCCGTAACCGGTGAGTGCGAGAAGCGAGTATCGGCCGAGGTCGCGGGCCGTGACCAGCAGCGAGCGGCGGTCGCGCACGAGCTGGAAGGCCGCCATCAGCAGAGAGGCCGCGGCGAAGCGCCACGTGAGGAGCGCGAGAGGGCCGACTCCAGCGGCGTACATGAACCGAGTGAGTATCCCCAGCGTGCCGAAGCATGCCGCGGAAACCACCACGAGTACGAGCGCGAGCTTGCGGTCCACGATCCTCCCTGGACTTCGGCGACAGGTGCCATTGAAGCACAACGGCGGAGGCGGGGGCCGCATGATAGACTGGCCGGACGTCTCGAAGGAGGACCGATGGAGAGGGGCTCGACGGCCAGGCTCGCGCTGCTATGGGCGCCGTCCGCGATATGGATGGGCGTGATCTTCGGCTTCTCGTCGCTCACGGGGTCGGAGCTCTCTCCCGTCGCCGGATTCAGCCCGTTCGGGCACCTCGGCGAGTACGCCGTCCTCGGCGTGCTGCTCCTCTTCGCCGCACGACGCACTTGGGGCACGCGGGTGGACGCCGTCTTCGCCGTGGCCGTCTCGTCCGCATACGGTGTCACCGACGAGCTCCACCAGTTCCTCACGCCAGGGCGCACGCCCGACCCGGCCGACTGGGCCGCCGACACTGTCGGCGCGGCCGTCGCGGTAGGCTGCGTCATCCTCGTCGGATGGCTGCTCAAGAGGCGAAAGGGCTTGTCGGATGCGTGAGTCCGGCCGATACAGTCTCCGAAAGACGGCCGAGGGTCGCGTGCGCGCGGCCGAAGAGGGTCAGCATGCTAGAATGCAAAAACTTGCTGACTCACGGGACATTCTGGGCGTGATCCGATGAAGCGCGTAGCACTCGTCACCCCGCCGTACCATAGCGGAGTGGTGGAGACCGCGGGGCGATGGCCGAACGTCGCCTTCGTCTACATCGCCGGGGCGCTGCGCCAAGCCGGCTTCGAGCCCGTCATCTACGACGCGATGACGGCCGGCGACGACCTGCCCGAGATCGGCCGCAAGCTGGCCGAGATGCGCCCCGACATGGTCATGACGTCCGCCTACACCTCGTCGTACCCCAAGGCGGTCTCGCTGCTGCGTCTGGCGAAGGATGCCGTACCCGGCGTCGTCACCGCCATCGGCGGAGTGCACGCACACTTCATGTACGAGGAAGTGCTGATGGCGGACGGAGACGTCATCGACTTCGTTCTGCGGGGCGAGGGCGAGCGGACCGCGCCCGCGCTGGTGGCCTGCCTCGACGCCGGAGACGACGTCGGCAAGGTGCGCGGGATCGCGTACCGCGACGGCGACCGCGTCGTTGCGACGGAGCCGCAGCCTTGGCTCGCCTCGCTCGACCGGCTCCCCACGGCGTGGGACCTCGTGGACTGGAGCCTGTACGAGTTCTTCCCGCTGCCCGATACGAACCTCGCGGTGGTCTCGTCGTCGCGCGGCTGCGACCAGGCGTGCTCGTTCTGCAGTCAGCAGGCGTTCTGGCAGCGGCACTGGCGTGCGCGCTCGCCCGAGGACTTCGTGGACGAGCTGCAGATGCTGCGCGACCGCTACGGCGTGGGCGTGATGATGCTCTCCGACGAGACGCCGACGCTGGACCGCGAGCGGTGGGAGCGCATCCTCGACCTGCTCATCGAGCGCGACCTCGGCCTGCACCTGCTGATGGAGACGCGCGTGGACGACGTGCTGCGCGACGAGGACCTCATGCCGCGCTACCGCGCCGCAGGGATCCGGCACATCTACGTGGGCGTCGAGCGCACCGACCAGGCCACCCTCGACATGTTCAAGAAGAACACCGAGGTCGCGATGGGCAAGAAGGCCCTCGATCTCATCAACTCGCACGACATCATCTCGGAGACGAGCTTCGTTCTGGGCCTGCCCGACGACACTCCCGAGGTCATCGAGGCTACGTTCCAGCTCGCGCGGCACTACGATCCCGACCTCGCGTTCTTCCTCACGATAGCCCCGTGGCCGTACGCGGACATGTACCCCGACCTCGAGCCTTACGTGGTGTCGAGGGACTACGAGGACTACAACCTCGTCGCTCCCGTCGTCAAGCCCAAGGCGATGACGACGGACGCGCTGATGGAGCAGGTCATCGACTGTTACCGCCGCTTCTACATGGGCAAGCTGAAGCAGGTGCCTCAGATGACGCCGGACAAGCGCGACTACTTCATGGTCACGATGAAGCTGCTGATGGAGAACAGCTACCTGAAGCAGTACATGGGCGGTCTCGGAAAGATGCCGGCCGAGGTGAACGAGGTGCTGGCGCGGATGGGACTCAAGCTCTCGGCCTAGCGACGCGACGGGCATCAGCTGCGAGCGCAGCGAGTCTACTGGATGCCCGTCCACAGACGCGGCCAAGTCCGCGTCTGTGGCTAGTAGATGCCGCTCTCGGCGGCGGACTGCGACGAGACCCCGAGCTGGCGCACGCGGATCTTGAAGTCGTGAGCGTTCGCGGCCATCGACGTCGCGTCGTCCATGGTGATCCGTCCGGCCTGGTAGAGGCGCAGAAGCGACTGGTCGAACGTCTGCATGCCGTAGTACTCGCCCTCTTCCATCGCATCCCGGATCTTGAACGTCTGAGCGGGGTCGATGACGTACTCCTTTATCGTGCCCGTGCTCACCAGCACTTCGACCGCGGGCACCAGGCCCCCGTTGATCGACGGGATGAGTCGCATCGAGATGATGCCGCGCAGGGTGGATGCCAGCATGAGCCGGATCTGCTTCTGCTGGTACGGGGGGAAGAAGTCGATGATGCGGTTGATCGTCTCCGTGGCGTCGATCGTGTGGAGCGTCGAGAAGACGAGGTTACCGATCTCCGCTGCGGTCAGCGCGGCCGAGACGGTCTCGTGGTCGCGCATCTCGCCGATCAGGATCACGTCCGGGTCCTGCCGCACGACGTGCCTCAGCGCGTCGGCGTAGCTTTCGGTGTCGATGCCGATCTCCCGCTGATTGATGATGCACAGGTCGTCCTGGTGGAGCACCTCGATGGGATCCTCGACCGTGACGATGTGCCCTTCGCGCGTGTGGTTGATGTGGTCGATCATCGCCGCGAGCGTGGTCGTCTTGCCCGACCCGGCGGTGCCCGTGACCAGTACGAGCCCTCGAGACTCCTCGGCCAGCGTCCGCACTACGGGCGGCAGGCCGAGATCCTCGATCGAGGCTCGATCCGTCGTGACACGCCGCAGCGTCATGCCGATGCTCCCGCGCTGATGGAAGACGTTCACACGGAAACGGCCGACGCCGGGGAGAGAGTACGCGAAGTCGGACTCCTGACGGTTCTCGAAGCTCGCTCGCTGCCTCTCGTCCATCATGCCGAAGGCGAGGGCGGACGTCTGCTCCGCCGTGAGCTTCTGAAGATCGCGGATGACGATGAGCCGACCGTTCAGCCGGATCGCCGGAGGGCTGCCCGCTTTCAGATGCAGGTCGGAACTACCCTGGTCAGCCATGTATTTCAGAAGCCCGTCGATCTCAGCCATGTCACCCCGCCCCGGTCGCCGACGTGCCTGACGTCACCATCGTACTATCGGACGAAGCGACCGGCGGCATGAGACTCATGCCCAGCGGCGGGACGACCGGTATCGCCCGCTCATGCCGACCGCAATGCCGGCGAAGCCCAGCCCGCGAGACCCGCAAGGGCGACGAGCATGCCCACCGCTCCCACCACCACCGGGATGCCGAAGCGTTCGGCCGCCACACCCGCCCCGACGAGCCCGACGACTGTGAAGACCCGCACGACGGTGGCGCGTGCGGCGAAGACGCGCCCGCGCAACGACTCGTGCGTCTGCTGCTGCAGCAACGTCGCCATCGGGATCTGGAACCGCATGTTGGCGACTCCGGCCACGAGCATGATGGGGATGGCGACCCACAGTGAGGGAACGAACGCGAGCGACGCGAACGCGACTCCGAAGAGCACGAGGCCCGACAGGAACTTCCCGCCGGCGTTCCCCGCGCCGCTCCTTGCGACCAGCACGCTGCCGAAGAGCAGTCCGACGGTGATGGCCGTGTCGATCATCGCGAGTCGCACGGATTCCACGGGGCCCGCCTGCGCGTACGTGCGCAGCGCGAGAAGGTAGCTGAGAGTGATCGAGGCGGCCCCGCCGACCACCGCGAAGGAGTAGACACCCACGAGGTCGCGCAGAACCGGCGCGCGCCAGATGAACGCGAGCCCCTCACGCACGTCCCCCAGCAGACCCCGCTCGTCCGAGAGCCTGACGGGCGCCTTCCCCGCCCGACGCGCCACCGTCGCCACGAAGCACGCAGACACGACGTAGGTGGCGGCATCGAGGGCGAATGCTCCGCCGAACGAGAGTCGAGCAACGAGCGCGCCGCCGAGAGCGAGGCCGAACAGCTCCGCTCCCGCCATGGAGGCACTGTCGAGCGAGTTCGCCGCCATCAGGTGCTCCGAGTTGACGAGCTCGGGGATGAGCGAGAGCTTCGCGGGCTCGAAGAAGAGCGAGACGGTCGCCACCATGAACGCGATCGCGTATGCGTAACCGACGCCCAGGCGGACGGTCAGCGGCACCAGCAGCACCAGTCCGGCACGCAGCATGTCCGAGACGAACATCGTCCGCCCCCGATGCCATCTGTCCACGTACGCTCCGGCGAACACGCCGAACAGCGCCGCGGGGAGCATGGTCACTCCGAGCATCACGCCCATCTGCAACAGGGAGCCCGTGAGCTTGTAGACCATGACGCCCATCGCGATCTGGTTGACCTTGTCGCCCACCACCGAGATGGTCTGGCCCAGCCACAGCCTGCGATAGTCGGGTGCCCGCAGGGGTGCCCAGATGGAACCCGCGGTCATCGTTCCCCCCGAGAAACGGACGAGCGTGGAAGAGTGGCTCGAAGATTACCTCACAGCGAGCTAGGGCCTGCAAGCCCCAGCGTAATCGTCGCGGAACGCGTTGGCGTACCTGACGACTGCCCCCGAGTGGGGAGCCTCGATCATCTGCCCCCCGCCGACGTAGATCCCCACGTGGTGGATCCCGCTTCGGCCGAAGAAGACGAGGTCGCCCGGCTCCAGATTGGCCTGCGAAACGTGCTGACCCGAGTTGTACTGCTCGGCGGAGCTGTGGGGCAGAGAGACGCCGACCTTGTCGTAGCACCACATCGCGAGCCCACTGCAATCGAACTCGTTGGGGCCGGACGCGGCCCACACGTAGGGACTGCCGAGGCGACTCTTCGCCCACCACACGACAGTCGCGCCGCGCGCCAGGTTGCTCGGCGGGTTGCCCCCCGGATCCGCCCACGCACTGCCACCGCGGCTGCTCGTGAGATACGCGCGCCGCGCGGACGCTGCCTCCTCGGCCTGCTTGGCCACGAGAAGGTTCCGTATCTCGGCGTTGACACCGGCCAGCAACTTCTTGCGCTGCGCCAGCTGCGCGAGGACCGCCCTCTTGTTCTTCGCCATCGCGGTCTTCTGCGTCTCCGCGGCCGCTTGTGAGGCCCTGAGGACCGCATAGTACTGCCGCGCTTCCTGCCTCGCGGAACGCAGGTCCTTCACGGAAGCCGCATCCTGGGTGTTCATGTCCGTTAGGAGGTCCCACGTCTTGTTGAACTCGTCGAAGCTCTTCGCGTTCAGAAGGACCTCGAGGAATCCGAGCGGGCCGCTGCGGTACATGTCGTCGGCGCGGGTGTACAGGTGGCTCTGAAGCTTGCTCATCTTCGCTTGGATACGCGACAGCTGACGCGAAGTGGTTCGCACCTTGCGCGACAACTTCGCGTAGCGGTCCGCGGCGCGGTTGTAGTTCTCGGTCGCGATCTCGGCCTTCGTGTCGAGGGCGCCGATCTGCCGCTGGATGCGCGTCGCTTCAGCCTGCTTGTCGGATATGGGATCCGCGTACGCGGGGACCGAGCTTAGGAGGATGACCAGCGCCACGAGCACGGCGCCGATGCGGTATCTGCGGGTCGTCAGGGTCGTTGCCTTCCTCTGGCGGACGCGGGGCAGAGCGCTGCAAAACCATGTCATGGTATCACAGGGGGCCTGAGGTCGGCCAACGCGGCGCACAGCCCGTCGAGCAACCCGACCGCGGCATGCTGCAGCCACCGTTCGTCGCTCTCCCGCCCCGCGGCCAATTCCACCCCGACCTCCCGGCGCGGGCCGGGGACCGTTTCGAGCGCGGTCACGAGTCTTGCGGACGGTTCGGACCCGTACGACGCCTCGATGGCCACGCGAGCGGCGGGGGCGTCGGAAGGCAGCGGGGATCCTCCGATGACGAGCACGACCTGGGCGGCGACGTCTCGGCCCTCGCCGCAGCCCCCGATCACCACGGAGGCTTCCGAACACGCGGCGACGGCGAGGTTCGCGAGCCTCGTAGCGACCTCCAGACCGGCCGCGTCAGTGTGGCACGCGACGACGCTCGCGCGAGCGAGCACCTCGGCCGCACGGGCTGCGACCAGCTTGAGCGCGACCGGCGCTGTTGGGTCCTTGTCGCCCCACACGTGACGCAGGTTCAGAACGGCGCGGACCGTCTCGGTACCGACGATACCGTCGGCGTGCTGTCCGGTGTTGCGCTGGAACTCGCGCACCGCCTGCTCCGTGAAGGGACCGAAGATGCCGTCCGGGCCGCCGCAGGCGAAGCCGAGGGCGTTGAGCGCGCCCTGGAGCACATGCACGTCGCGGCCGTGAAAGTACGGCAGGCGCAGGTACAGCAGCCTGTCGCCCAGGGTGAACGTGGCGTCGACCAGAGCCGCCCACGTCTCGGGCCCGACGATGCCGTCCTCGGCCAGAGCGCGAGAGCGCTGGAAGTTGCGGACGGCGGCAAGCGTGGCGCCGAGGAAGACGCCGTCCACGCCCGTGTGCCCGATGTCGTAGCCGAGCGAGAGGAGGCGTTTCTGGACGTCCTCGACGCCCGGGCCCCTGTCACCCTGACGGATAGGTCGCATGAGCCTCTCGCCGAAGTCGTTGCCCGCGGGACGGTCGCCGATCAGAAGGTCTCGTGCCGCTGCCTGAACCGCGCCACGTTGTCCTGTAGCCGTCCCTCGACGGTTCCCACGCGCCTGAGGAACCGCTCCACTTCCATGTCCAGAACAGGGTCGGTCAGGTAGCGGAAGGACGGCGGGTCGGACTGGAAGTCTAGCACGAAACAGCGCCCCAGCGTGAGGAGGATCGGCTCGACCTGGGTGTAGGGGCGCGACGTCCGGCGGGCGACCTCGAACGGAGAGAACGGCTCGCCGGGATGGCTGTTGAAGAACACGAGGACGTCACGCACGACCGCGTCGACCGAACGGTCCGGGTGCAACTGCGTGAGCGCCATCTGCAGCCCCAAGAGGAATTCCCTCCCTACGTTCTCCTATCGGGAACCTTACCCTAGCTGAACGTAAGAAGGTATGCCGTCCGTCACGGGTCCGCCACCACGACCCGGTTCTTCCCGCTGCGCTTCCCAAGGTACATCGCCCGATCGGCGAGGTCGACGAGGCGGCTCAGAGCGGTCGCGTGATGCGGGTAGGCAGCGACGCCGATCGACACGGTCTTGTTCACCGCCGGCTGGCCGTCCGCGCCGACGAAGGGAAACTCCGCGACGCCCTGCCGGATGCGTTCGGCGACGGCGGCGGCCCCCTCGGCGTCGGTCTCGGGCAGCACCACGACGAACTCCTCGCCGCCGTACCGCGCCGCGACGTCCATCTCGCGCAGGTTGTCGCGGATGATCGAACTCACCTTCTGCAGCACCTTGTCGCCGCGTGGATGGCCGAAAGTGTCGTTGAAGTCCTTGAAGTCGTCGATGTCGAGCATGAGGAGCGACAGCGTGCGCCCGAACCTTTGTGCTCGGCCGATCTCCTCCTCCAGGCGCTGCTGGAAATAGCCGTGGTTATACAGCTCGGTGAGGCGGTCCGTCACCGACAGCCGCTCCAGCTCCTCGTGCAGCAGCGCGTTCTGCAGTGCCAGCGAGCTCTGGTTCCCGATGACCTGTAGGCGCTCGACCTCCGACACGGCCAACTCCCGGAAGTTCGTCGACGCGATCGCCAGCACACCGACGATGGTCTCGCCGGTCCGCAGAGGCAGAGCGGCCTGGCTGCGGATCTCCTCGGGGATGTACGTCCATGTCACGGAGGCGTCGCGAGGTGCGATGTCGCACTCCTGCACCACGTCGCCTTGCGTGAACGCCCTGCCGAGGATGGTGTCCGACACCGGGAGCACCGGCACGAACGCGTCCTCGCCCCGGCCCTGGCAACCGCGCAGCCGCAGCGTCCAGTCCGTGTGGTCCAGCAGGTAGACGCATGATATCTCCGCGCCGAGGATACCGTTGGCCCCGTCCACGATGAGCGACGTGACGTCATCGACGGAACTGAACGAGGTCAGAGCCTTGAAGAACTCGTGGGTGAAGAAGATCTCGGCGAGACGGCTCTCGAGCTCCTCGTTCGCGCGCTCGAGAGCCTCCTTGCTCGACTGGAGCCGGCGCTCGTGGCTGCGGATCTTGTCGTAGGCGACCTGCAGCTCCACGAAGAGCTTCTCCTGCTCCTCGCCGCGCTTCTTGGCGATGAGAAGGTCCCATACCATCTCGGACCCGCCGGTCCCGAGGAGCTCGACGTTCACCGGCTTCTGGGATATCAGGGTGCGGTGGATGTCGGCATCCTCGGACATGTCGATGATGAGGTCGAGCCCGTGGACCTGATACAGTTCCGTGAGGTCCGAGGTGGCGAAGATGCCGAGTTCCTCGGCGAGACGGATCCCGGGTGCGGACTTGTTCGGGTCCGCCACGGCCGCCACCTGGAGGTTCTCGACCTCGTTCAGCAGGCGCAGGATGGACGCAGCCCGGATGTTGGCCCCCACGATCGCTACACGGAGGCGACCCTGGCGCGAACGCGACACGACCGAGCCGAGCTCTAGCTCTTCCATGGAGAGCCTTCCTCGTCGGCCTCAGGAACCTCTATTTTACAGCTCGCGAATGCCATAAAGGTAGCTCCGCACGACCAGCAACCCCGTGTCCAGGTGCAATTCTATAGTGCGTGCGTGGTTTCCACCTGTGTCCTCCGCCACAGGACGGATCCCGTAGCGGTCCAGCTGCGCCTTCACCTCGGCGACGTTGCGCTCCCCTATCGACGCCATGCCGAAATCGCCGCGGAACATCGCCGAGCCCCCAGCGAGCTTCGCCTCGAGCCGCTTCACGGGGCTGCCCATGCGCACGAGCTTGTCGACGAGCATCGGCACGGCGACGGTCGCGAAGCGGGTCGGCTCGCCCTTCATCATCGAATCCCCGGCGGAGGGCAGCATGATGTGAGCCATGCCTCCGCGCTGCTTCACATCATCCCAGAGGGTGAAGCCGACACAGCTGCCGAGGGCAGGCGTCATCAGCAGCGACGGGAACTGGCCGAAAGCCAGTTCGCCCACACCCACTTCGATGACGTTCGTGCCTGCGGCACGCAGCGGCTCCATGCCCCCTTCCGTCTCCTTAGGTCATGCCGAGCCGGCCGAGCAGTACCTCGAGACTCTCCGGGTCCGGCATGAAGAACAGATGGATGTCGACCGGCGACGCGCTCTCGAAGAAACGTGTCACCACGAGCAGCGCGCAGTCCGCCCGCATCCCGACCTCGAGCGTGACCGCCTCGAGGATCGCGCCGGCCATGTCTAGGGCGAAGCTCGGCGGCGCGGGCAGGAGGTTCAGGTCGGCGAGACGCCCGATCGACGCGAGGTACGCGGAGGCGAGAACCGACGCGACGTGCGTCACAAGGCCCTGCTCACCTCGGCCGAACGACTTCGTCGTACCGGGCGGGCGATCGCGCAACATGTCGACGAGTGCGAGCGAACTTGCACGCGGCGCGGCGAGAAGGATGCTGCCGGAGAGGTCGCCGAGCAGCCGGTTGTAGACTGCCGCGACCAGCGTCTCCGGACCGCCGAAGATCTCCGGGACCCGACCCACGGGGACGAGCTGGAGCACGGGGACCGACAGATCGACCTTCTGGCCTACGAGCTGCGACAGCGCGGTGGCCGCGTGCCCCGCGCCGATGCTCCCGACCTCTCTTAGAGCGTCCAGCTGAAGGTCGGTGAGTTGCTCCGGTCTCATCATCGCTGATCTCCCATCGAGAACAGACTGCGGGGATCGAGGATGAGCGCGACTCGTCCGTCTCCCAGGACGGTAGCGCCTGCCAGACCCCTCAGCTGCTTGAACATCCTTCCGAGCGGCTTGATGACGATCTCCTGGCGGCCGATGAGCGACTCGACGGCCAGCGCGCGCGTCTGGTCGGGCATCTCGACGAGCACCACGTGCTCGTTCTCCGCGGGCATGCCGTCGGACGCCGGAGTGAGCCCGACGATGACGGACAGCCGCGTCAGCGGCGCTATGCTCCCGTCACGGAGCACGACCACGGGCCGGCCGTCGACCGTGTCGATCCCCGCCTCGGCGGGCGGCAGCACCTCGGCCACGGAGCCGAGCGGGAGCGCGAACACATACTCGCCGCACCTCACGAGCAACGCCTGGATGATGGCGAGCGTGAGCGGTAGCGAAAGGATGAACTGCGACCCCTCGCCCAGGACCGACCGGATGAGCAGCGAGCCGCCAAGATACTCGACCTTCCCGCGCACCACGTCCATACCGACGCCCCGGCCCGACACCTTGGTCGCGGTCTCTGCGGTGGAGAACCCGGGCGTGCACGTGAAGCGGAGCACGTCCTCGTCGTCGTACGCGTCACGCTGGGAGGCGTCGGCCAGACCGCGCTCGCACGCCTTCGCCCAGATCCGCTCGATGTCCATGCCGCCGCCGTCATCGCTGACGACGATCTCCACCGAGTCGCGTTCTCTCGTGGCGGAGAGACGGACCATCCCTCGCTCGGGCTTGCCCGCCGCGGCACGCTTCTTCGCGGGCTCGACGCCGTGGTCGATGGCGTTGCGGAGCAGATGGACGATGGGATCGCCGATCTCGTCCAACACGGTGCGGTCGAGCTCGATGTCCAGCCCGTCCATCTCGAAGGCGATGTCCTTGCCGAGGTCCCGCGCCAGGTCGCGCACCATCCGCGGGAACCGGTTGAAGATGTTGCCCACCGGCACCATGCGCGTCTCCATGACCTCGTGCTGGAGCTCGCTGGAGATCTGGTGCAGCTCCTCGAGCGCGTCGAGCATCGGCTTGAGGTCGATGTGCCTGGCCATCGCCTCGAGGCGCGAGCGGAGGATCACGAGCTCACCGACGAGGTTCACCATGCTGTCCAGGTGCCCGATCGAGATCCGCACGGTCTGCGTCTCGGACAGTTTCGGGATCTCCTTGCGCCCGCCTGCTTGAGACCGCTGCGCCAGTTGCTCCTCATCCGCCGCGGACGCCGGTCCGGCGTCGACCGTCTCCACGATCGTGGCGTCGCGAACCTCTGAGACGTACATCGCGGCCTCGACGACCTGCTCGGGCGTGGCAGGCGTCTGGAGCACCACTTCGAAGGCGTCGTCGAACTGCTCGTCCTCGATCTCACGCGCGTCGGGACGCGTCTCGACGATCCGGCCCATGTGCGACAGGCGCTTGATGACCATGTAGGCGCGCACCGACTTCAGCACACACTCGGGCTCGAGCTGCACGCGTATGCGCTGGATCATCTCCCCCGATGTGCCGACCGACACGGCCGAGGACGTCTCGCCTGCGCCGTTCTCGCAGTCCGCCGCCTCGGGCTCGGTGATCATCGCGGCGGGTGGCGACTTCCTCTCGGTTCGCTCCACGAGCCGCTCGACGATCCGCTCGGTCTCGGGGAGCTCGGACCCGCCCGACTCGGACTCGATCAGCGACTTCACGATGTCGACGGCTTCGAGCATCAGGTCGATCAAGGTGTGATCGGGCGCCTGCTCGCGCTTGCGGACGGTGTCCATCAAGCTCTCCATCTTGTGCGTCAGACCGGCGGTCCGCTCGTAGCCCATGGTCGCGGACATGCCCTTGAGGCTGTGCGCACCTCGAAAGACCGTCTCCACAGGCTCGAGGTCCTTCGGGTTCTGCTCCAACGAGAGCAGACCGTCGATGATGCCCTGGATGTACTCGGCGCTCTCGGACAGGAAGATGTCGCGATACGCGTCCATGTCTCCCACGGGGTCAGGCACCTCCCCGAACGCTTCTGCGGATCTCCGCGGCCACGTCGCTCAGGGGCACCACGTGCTGCGCCGCCCCGCGCTTCACGGCGGCGCCGGGCATGCCCCAGACTACCGAGGTGGCCTCATCCTGCACGATGGTCGTGCCTCCGCTGCCGTTCACGGCCACCAGACCTTCGGCACCGTCGCTTCCCATCCCGGTCAGGAGGACTCCCACGGAGTCCGTGCCGTACGCGCGGGCGAGGCTCTGTATGAGCGGGTCCGCCGCGGGCTTCACCCCGTGGATCGAAGGCCCGTCCTCCAGGTAGAGTCGCGACGTCCCGGCCCTCTTGCCCACCGTCATATGGACGCCGTGCGGGGCGACGTACGCCGTCGCGGCACGGAGCACCGTCTCCGGGCCCGCCTCTACGACGTCGATGTCCGTGACGCGCCGCAAGCGCTGCACGAGCGAGGACGTGAATCCCGCGGGGAGGTGCTGGACCACCAGGTAGGCAGCCGGAAGCTCGGCCGACAGACCGGAGAACACGCGCTCCAGAGCAGGTGGCCCGCCGGTCGACGCCGCGATCGCCACGACGCGCTCGAGTGCCACGCTTGCCGTTCGTCCCGTCTTCCTCGCCGTGTCCGTCCCGGCGCCCATGATCCGGCCGATCAGAGCCGACGCGTGGGTGGTGCGCTTTCCCGGGGCGACACGGTACGCGGTCTTGATCTGCTTGAGCAGCCCGTCGGAAAGGTCGGTGATCGACGACGCGAACCCGCCCTTCGGTTTGACGATGAAGTCCACGGCACCGGCGTAGAGCGCTTCGTAGGTGGTCGAGGGGTCGTCGACGGACGTGAGCATGATGACGCGGGATTCCGTCTCCTTCATAAGGAAGGGAAGGGCTTCGAGTCCGCTCAGCATCGGCATCTCGATATCGAGGGTGATGACGTCGGGATTGAGCTCCTTCGCCTTCTCGATCGCCTCGACGCCGTTTCGCGCCGTGCCCACGACCTCGACGCGCGGGTCGAGGACCAGGGCGCGTGTCAGTATCTGGCGGATCAGCGCCGAGTCGTCGACGACGAGGACTTTGATGAGGGGGATCATGTTCGAGGAGCGGTCAGCGAGGCACCGACTGGAGACACTTCTTGACCGTCTCGAGGACCTTGGTCGGCTGGAACGGCTTCACCAGGAAATCCATAGCACCCGCCTCCAGCGCTTCGACGATCATCTTCTGCTGACCCATGGCGCTCACCATCAGGACGCGTGCCGAGGGATCGCTCCCGCGGATGGCGCGCAACGCGTCCAGCCCGCTCATCTCGGGCATGGTGATGTCCATCGTCACGAGGTCCGGACGCAGCTCCTCGTACTTCTCGACCGCGTCGCGCCCGTTGACCGCCTCCTGGATCGTGTAACCTTCCTTGCTCAGGATGTCGCGGATCATCATCCGCATGAACGCGGCGTCGTCCACGACGAGTACGGTCCTAGACATCGGGCTCTACCTCCTCGGAGACGCGTTCGTAGTCGGAGCAGGGCAGAGCCTTGTCGAGGTTCAGCAGGATGACGAGGTGCCCCTCGCGGCGCGCGACGCCCTCGAACGCCTCCGCTGTCTCGGCGGACAGCGTCCCGTCTGGCGCGGGACTGATCTCGTCGAGCGCGATCGTAGCGACCTCGTTCGCGGCGTCGACCGCGAGGCCGACCATCCCCGCCTCGCCCTCGGCCACGACGATGCGCGAGGTCGCGGAGGGCTCGAACTCCTGCCCGAGCAGCCGTCGCTTCAGGTTGACGACGGGGATCACGTGTCCGCGGAGGTTGATGACGCCGTCGACGGACTCCGGTGCGTGGGGCACCGGTGTCGCCAGTTCGAAGCGGATGATGCTGCTCACCTGTTCGATCGGCAAGCCGTAGACCTCCTCGCCCAGGCGGAAGAGCACGTACTGGCTCGTCCGGTCGTTGGTCTCTCCCACGAGCGCCTCCTAGTCGACGCGGAAGATCTGGACCGATTCCTCGAGGCGCCGGGCCATGTCCGCCAGCTCCTGCGCGGAGGAGGAGATCTCCTCCATGCACGCGGTCTGCTGCTCGGCGGCCGCGGCGGTCTCCTCGGCCGAAGCCGCGTTCTCCTCGACGACGGCCGCGATGTCGTGCATCGCCCGGTCCACGGCCGCAGTCCGCCCCGTCTGCTCCTGCATCGCCGCCGCGATCTCCTGCGACAACGCCGCCGTGCGAGTGACCGCTTCCGTGATCTGGCGCAGAGCCTCGCCACTCCGGCCGACCACTTCGGACCCGATCGCGACCTCCTGCGACCCGATCTGCATGTACTTGACGGCCTTGGCGGTCTCATCCTGGACTTCCTTGATGAGCTCGCCGATCTGCTCGGCCGCCTTGCCCGACCCCTCCGCCAGCTTGCGGACCTCTTCGGCCACGACGGAGAAGCCTCGGCCGGACTCACCGGCGCGTGCCGCCTCGATCGCGGCGTTGAGTGAGAGGAGGTTCGTCTGGTCGGCGATGGACGTGATGACGTCCACGATCTTGCCGATCTCGAGCGAGCGGTGGCCGAGCAGGTCGACCGAGCCTGCGAGCGTCTCGATCGCGCTGCGCACCTCGCCGATCTTGGAGATCGCCTGCGTTGTCGCCTCTTCGCCGCGGAGAGCGATCTTGGCCGCCTCCTCGCTCGTGCGGGAGGCCTCCTCCACGCGGGTAGCGACCGACCCGGTCGTGTCTGTGATCGCTCCGACGGCGCTGGACGTCTCCTCGACCTTCCGAGACTGAAGCTCGGCGCCTCGCGCGATCTGCTGCACCGAGCTGGAGATCTCCATCGTGGAGGAGTTGATCTCCTCCGAAGAGGCGGACAGCTCCGCGGCGGCGGCGGAGACGGACTCGGCGGAGCGGCGCACGTTGCTCGCGATGTCGGCCAGCGACGCGATCAGGTTGTTGCACTCATCCGCGAGCACCTCGATCTCGTCGCCGGTGCGGATGCCCGCCCTGACGGTGAGGTCGCCGGAGCCGGCCTGGATCATCACCGCCCCCAGATCACGCAAGGGGTTGAGGACGCGGGCTCTGAACTGACGGTTCCACAACCACGTGCCGGGACCGGCGAGCGCGAGCATGATCACACCGCCGAAGGAGGCGACGACCACGAGCTGCGTGAATGACGTGTTGAGGTACCAGGCCATGAATATGGCGGTAGCGCCGAGACCGATCAGGACGGGTGGGCCGATCGTCGCCCAAGTCCAGATGGTGAAGACGAACGAGAGCCCCCGCTTCACGCTGCTATCCCGATGGTCGATCATCCTGCAGCTCCTCCCCTGCCGCCTTGAGGCAGTCCCCCGAACGACACCTACGAGCGCCGTGTGCCTCCATTGTACGGCTTCCGGTACACGCGTTCGCGTCCGCTGACGAGCTCGAAGCGCGCCGCGAGAGCGGGTGCCATCTTCTCGCTCCTGCCGAGCACCAGGTAGCCCCCTCGATAGAGCACCCGCCAGAACGACTCGAGCACCCGTGCCTGCTGCTCTCGCGTGAAGTAGATGAACACGTTCCGGCACAGGATGACGTCCACGATGTTTATCGGCTCGTCCTCGAACAAGTTCAAGCGCTTGAACCGTACGTGCTGCGTCACCTCGGGCTTGATGCGGAAGGTGTCCTTCGACTTCTCGACGAAGCGCATCTGCTCTGCCTTCGGTATGTGTGGCAGCTTGGCGACGTCGTACGTGGCCTCTCTGGCCGTCTCAAGTGCTCTAGGGTCGATGTCGGTCGCGAAGACGTTCAGCAGGAAGTCGTCCGCGTCGCGGCCCATGGCCGAGAGGAACGCCATCGTGACCGAGTACGCCTCCTCGCCCGTGGCGCACCCGGCGGACCAGACCCGGATGGAGCGCTGCCGCGCCCTGGCCTTCTCCTTGAGCAGCGAGGGGATGACGTTGCCGCGAAGGATCTCGTAGACGCTGCCGTCGCGATAGAAGTCGGTGACGTTGATCGTGAGCGTGTCGAGAAGCTTCGAGTACTCGTCGGGGTGGGCGTCCAGATACCGCTCGTACTGCCTGTACGTGTGCAGCGTGAGCGTGCGCATCCGCGCGGCCAGCCGCCGCTCCGCGTAGGCCCGCCGGTACTGATGCAGGTCGAGCCCGCGTTCCTCGCGCACCTTCCGGATGAGCCGGTCGAGGTCGCCGCGGTACACGCTGTCGGCTTCTGGAAGCTCCAAGGCACTCCTGCCGAACGAGAACGGCACACGTGAGTCTACGATACAACGATGGTAGAGTAATGGCGTCTCACACGCATCCGAGAAAGGCAGCTCGCGCATGGCCCGCACCGGTCTTGGATCCCGCATGGTCACCGTCATCGTCGCGCTCGCGCTCACCGCGTTCTCGGTCGGCTTCACCTGGGCGTTCGTCGACGACTTCTCTCGGCAGCAGATCGTCCCCAAGGGCGCGACCGTCGAAGGCGTGCATGTCGGCGGGCTCCCCCGCGACGAGGCCGTGCGCCTGGTGCGGGAGAAGGTCGAGAAGCTGTTGACCGCGCCGATGACGCTGACGTTCCTGGACAAGTCCTTCACTCTCGACAGCGCGAGATACCTGTCGGTGGACTGCGAGGGCATGGTCGACGATACGTTCGGGCCGCAGCGGACCTCGACGCTGGCCGAGCGCGTCCTGCGCCGAGCCATCGGCGGGAGCGTGAACGTCAACGTACCTCGGAAGCTGAAGGTCGACGCCGAGGGGCTGAGCGCCTGGGTGGACGAGACCGCGGCGCAGATCGACAAGCGCGCGGTCGACTCCTCGATCAGCATCGTCAAGGAGCGGCTCGACATCTCGAAGTCGGCTGTCGGCTACAAGCTCGACAGGCCGAGCACCGTAGCCATCCTCAGCAAGGCGCTGCGAGACGGGGCCCGCGACGTCACCATGAAGGTCGACGCACTTCAGCCGAGGCTGACCGAGAACTCGTACGGCAAGACCATCCTCGTCGTGAAGAGCGAGCGTCACCTGTACCTGTACGACGGCCCGAAGCTCGAGAAGGACTACCCCTGCGCGATCGGCACGCCTGGTCACCCCACGCCGGCGGGCTGGTGGGTCATCGAGAACAAGCGCTACATGCCCACCTGGACGAACAACGGCAGCGAGTGGGCCAAGGGCATGCCGCCGTACATCCCGCCGGGCTACTACAACCCCCTCGGCACGCGGGCGCTCGACCTGAACGCGTCGGGTATCCGCATCCACGGCTCGTCGAAGGACTACTCGATCGGGACGGCCGCGAGCCACGGATGCATGCGCATGCACATGCCGGACATCGAGGACTTGTACGAACGCGTCCAGGTCGGCACGCGCGTGGTCATCATCCCGTAAGCGAGATCGTCGTCCGCCGCGGCGCCTACTTCAGCAAGTTGAACACGGCCGTACGCACCGCCGGGCTGACCACGCTCGTCGAGCCGAGGTAGCGCACCACGGCTATCTGGGGCTTGTGGGCGGTGAGGGAGGATGAGGTGGCGGGCGCCAAAGA
>DASXUP010000002.1:0-87528 GCA_036504755.1 Coriobacteriia bacterium | reverse complement strand
CTTGACGGTCGAGTTAGCGCCGGTGGCGGGAGCGGTGATGTTGGTCGGGGTGAAGTCCTCGTTCCACACCGTCGACGCCGGGCTGAGCGAGTCGAAGCGCGGCAGCGGGTCGGCGAAGAAGAGGTACGGGCCCAGCGGCGGGTCGACTGTCGTCGTGTGCGTGGCGAGCACGGCGGCGCCGTTGGCGTCGGGCACGTCGGAGAGGTTCGTCATCGTCTGGAACAGCGTGTCCGTGTCGAACTCGGCCTTCGCTGTCTGGGAGAAGACCTGCTTGCCGGTCTGCGGCACCCACTGCCCGCCGCCGACCGAGTACGGGTGGTGCGACGACCTCGCGAACTCGGCCTTCACGTCGCGGCCGTTCCAGGTGTTCGGCTTGCCGGTCTCCTGCCCGGCGGGGAACGCCTGGGTGGAGTGGCACGCGAAGCACAGGCCGGACTGGTCGTATGCGGCGGTCGAAGTGGCGCTGAGACGGTAGTCGATGAGCTTGGTCGCCCCGGCCGCATGATTGTTGTGGCACGCCTCGCACTGGATCGACGGGTTCGTGTCGCCGGCGTTGACGGCGACCGACGCGGTCGCATGGGCGGAGGAGCCGTAGTCCGACACGTGATTCCCGCCCGTGTTGCTGTAGGCGGTGTCACCGCCGATGATCGCGATGTTCGTGCTCGACGCGCCATGGCAGTCCGTGCAGAACTGGTTACCGATAGCGACGGCATCGGTGTTGTAGTCGTATCCCGCCGGGCTCGTGGACAGCTGCGTGCGCAGAAGACGGTTGTAGCTGTTGGTGGCCGTGACGTCGTAGGACTTCTTGTGCGGCGTGTGGCAGGCGTCGCATTCGCGCTGGATAGTGGCCATGTAAGCGTTGCGGTGGATCGAGCCTCGGCCGGATATCTCCGGACCGGTGGCGGCGATGACGGTGTCGTCACGGAAGTCCGCCTGCGCGTCCATGCTCGAGGCGGCGCCGTACGCAGCCGTGGCGGGAGTGCTGCCGTGGCAGACGTAGCACGCGGAGGCGCTCTTCGCGTTCAGGGCCATGCTCCCCGCGGGGCCGCCGTGGACGGCATGGCAGCGCTGACACAGGTTGGTGGAACGACTCGCGGTGAAAGTGCCGTGCGGATCGGGTGCGTCGTTGTACGACGGAGCCGACTGGTTCAGGGACGTGTCGCGCGCTACGACCACGTAGTAGTAAGTGAAGGACTTCGCCTTCTCGTCGGCCGCCAGGTTCACGGTCGCGGTGGTCGCCGTGGTCGAAGCCACGAAGGATGCTCCCGCCGGGAAAGCCGTTATCGGAATGCCCGCGGAAGCCGAGCGGTAGATGTAGTAGTCCTGCACGGCCACGTTGTCGCTGGAGGCCCTCCAGCTGAGCGAGACCTGATTGCCCTGGTAGACCTTGGTGACGAGGTTGCCCGGCATAGTCGGCGGAGACGTATCGGCGAGGATGTCGATCGTGGAGAAGCTGACCGCCAGAGGCGACTCGAGCGTGTTGCCGGAAGGATCGGCTATCGCCGGCGAGACCGAGAGCGTGTACGTGCCGGCGTCGAGAGGAGCGGACGGCGTCACCGTGATCGCCTTCGCGAGCGCGGAATAGCGCACCCGCCCTCGCACAGGGCGCCCTCGCGAGTCCAGCAGGCGCACGGCGTTACCGCCGACGGTGGACGGGTCGAGCGGCTTCGAGAAGTACACCGAGAAGGACGCGTCGCGCGCCACCCGCCGCGCCCCTCGCTGGATGGACGTCGAGACGACCGTCGGCGGAGCGGGATCCGCTGCGAGCTGCGCCAGAGGCGCCGATGTCGAGAAGACGGGCGCGAGCCGCTGGAGCGCTGCGGTGACCAGCCCGCCGGTGCTGAACGCGCCGCGGAGGCGCCAGGACGTGCCGGACTTGGCGAGCCACCCGACGTCACCGCCGGACGCCGCAACGGCGGCGACATCCTCGGTCCCGTAGTCGTTGAATCGCGCGGACCTGCCGGACACCATGTCGTACGTGTCCACATGAAGACGCTGGCCGGGCGAGTTGTCGACCCAATAGACGACGCCGTTGCCGACGGCGGGGAACGACTGCTCGCCGCTGCTCGCGGCGCAGGTGACGTAACTGGAGGTGGCGGTATCGAAAGCGCGGATGTCCAGATCGACACCGTTGTCCTGCGCCCAAGCTACGTAGCGCCCGTCCGTGGCGGGGAGCATCTCAGCCCCGGGCCCCGTCGCGACATCGTAGTCCACGCCGGTCGAGAGGTTGTGCGCCCTGATGTCCGGCGCGGACTTGCTCGTGCTCTCCCACACCACGAGGTCGCCCGCCACTTGAGGGCGCCGCGCGTTCGTCGCGACACGGATGGGGAACGAGCCCGGGACCGACAGGTCGAGCGCGTTGACCGAGCCGGAATAGCCGGACCCGCGGTCCTCCCACACCAGCCAGCGCCCCGAGACGGAAGGCGCGATCTGGTCGCCGGGTGCCACGACGAGCGGACGTTCGGTCCCTGTGGCGAGGTCGTAGGCGTAGATGTCCGAGTCGCCGTTGCGGTAGTCGGCCCAGACCACGAGGTCGCCGGAGATCGCGGGCTGGACGTGATCGGCCGCGCCCGAGGTCAGACAGCGGGTGGCGCGGGTGATGACGTCGTAGAGATAGATGTCATAGCGCGAGGTCCTGCGGTCGGCCCAGACGAGGCGACCGCCGGAGACGGCAGGGCTCTCCGGCCGCACGGCGCCTATGGAGACGGGTTGCACCCCGGCCGACGCCACCCCGGAAGCAAAAAGAGACGCTGCGACCGCGCATCCTGCGACCACAGCGACGACCGGCGCCCACCTACGCGCTCTCATCTCCGACGACCTCCCGTATCCGCCCGCGTGCGGATGCATCACGCACCTATTCATCTTCGTTATCGTCCCGCGCGTCCGTGCCTACCGTGACATCAGTCACAAGCGTGCCCCGACGTTACCGAAGGCAAGGGTCTCCCTACGACAGTGTACGGCACGAAGGAGGCGCGCGGCAGTACGCGACGGGTGTGAGCTGGGCGGCCCGTCTAGCGCTTCACGAGGCGGAGCACCTGCACGCGGTCGTTCTCCTTGTCGGCGACCGCAAGGGTGTTGCCCGCCATGGAGACGCTGTTCGGGAAGTTGAACTCGCCCGGCGCCACACCCCTCGTCCCGTACCTCGCCACGATCTTGCCCGCGGGCGACAGACGTACGAGCCCGAACGCGAAGACGTCGACGACGATGGTGTCTCCGCCGAGAGTGAGAGCGATCCCGCGAGGCAGCTGGAATGTCGAGGGCGAAGTGTCGTTCATGCTCGCCGGTATCCGCCCTGCGTTCCACTTCGGCTTGCCGTCCGCCGTGAAGGCCGTCACGCGCGCGTGATTCGAATCGCTGACGTAGATCGTGCCGTCTTCGGCCACCGCAATGCCGTTCGGGTGGTCGAGGTCGCCGGAGCCGCGGCCGGGCTTCCCGAATTGCGAAAGCAGTTTGCCGTCGGTCGTGAAGACGAACACCTGGTAGGTATCCGTCGCGTAGACCCGCCCACCCTTGACGGCGACCGCCGTCACGGCGATGCCTCGGCCGTCCTGGCCCGAACTGCCCCTGCCCACCGGCTTCGCCGGATCGGGAAAGCGCCGCAGCCACTTCCCCTCGGCGTCGAAGACCTCGACGCAGTCGTTGCGGAAGTCGGCCACGTAGACGTCGCCTCGCGTGTCCGTGGCGATGCCCGCCGGGAAGTTCAGCTTGCCCGGCTTCCAACTGTAAGTCCCGCCCGGCGCCGGCTTCGCGACGCCGAAGCCGCCCCACTCCTTGAGGTAGCCGCCGTTCGAGTCGAAGACGCAGATCCGGTTGTTGCCGGTGTCCGCGACGTAGATCCTCCCGCCGTCCCCGAAGGCGACGCCGAGGGGCCGGTTGAACGTGGGCTGGGCACCCTTGCCCGGACCCTCGACGGTGAACAGCGGCTGGATGCCCTCGGAAACGGCACCGCCGCGCTGGCCGAGCGCGCGCGGCTGGAGAAGGAAGTACACGTACGCGAGCAGCCCGATGAGCAGGAGCAGCAGCGCGATCGCAAGCCCGATGAAGGCCTGCTTCGGAGTGAGGTAGAGGCCGCGTCGCGGAGAAGGCTCCGGCTCCTCGGTCTCGGAGGGCGTGAGGACGTCGTCGCCACCGGCGGCCCCTTCGGCGCGAATCTCCTCGGGCTGCTCGCTCATCTCGCCACCCCCAGCCTCTTGAGACCCGCTCTGGCCTCGGGCATGTCCGGCACGTACTTCAAGGCGTCGCGGTACCGTCCGATAGCCCACTCGCCGCGCCCGGTGTTCTCATACGCCAGCCCCATCAGGTACTGCAGGTCCGCCATGTCCGGTCGCGCGTCCGCCGCGGGCTTGACCGCGACGACGAGCGACTTGTACTGCCGCTTGCCCGCGTAGTACTCCCCGAGCGCCTTGGCCGCGAGCGCGTGCGTGGGCTCCGCCTTCAGCACCTTCCACAGCAGCTCCTCGGCCTTCTTCGGGTCCTTCAGCTGGAAGTAGGCCATCCCCTTGTTGTATGTCGCCGCCGAGTTGCGGGGGTCCTTGGCGAGCACTATGTCGTACTCCCGGATCGCCTCGGCGTACTGCCCCGCCAGTTGATAGGCGAAGCCGAGGTCGAGGTGCGCCGAGAGGTCGGAGGGGTGCGCCTCGACGGACGCTCTCGCCTTCGCGACGGCGATGTCGGCGGCGTCACGCGGGCCGGTGGGGGACAGGCGGGCGTGTGCCGCGTACCCGGCGAGACCCGCAACCGCCAGCAGCAGCACGAGCACGAGCGCGGCGAGCCACGCGGGAACGAGCTGCTCCTCGCGCCGGCCGGGGTGATCGGTACCGTCTTCCGTGTCGTCCACGCTCACTGGTCCCTCCGCTGCACGGCGAGGTGGAACGAGAGTATCTGCAGCTCGGTCGAGAGGTCGACCTGGCGGACGGCGACGTCGGCGGGCAGCTCGAGACGCACCGGGGCGAAGTTGAGGATCGCCTTGACGCCCGCGGCGGCGGCGCGATCGGCCACCGCCTGCGCCGCCTTCGCCGGGACCGTCAGGACGACGATGTCGACGCGAAGCTCGGTCAGCACCCGCTCGAGATCGTCGACGTCGGAGATCTCGATGCCGAGCGACCGCGTTCCGATCTTGGCGTGATCGGTGTCGAAGATCGCGACCACGGAGAAGCCGTGCTCACCGAAGCCCGCATAGCCGAGCAGCGCGCTCGCGAGCCGGCCGAATCCGACGATCGCCGTGCGGCGGTCGGCGGTCAAGCCGAGGAGCCGGGATATGTGCGCGATGAGCGAGTCGACGTCGTAGCCGATCCCGCGGGTGCCCAGCTCGCCGAGGTAGCTCAAGTCCTTGCGGACCTGCGGGGCGTTGGTGCCCGCCATCTCCGCGATCCCGAGCGAGTTGATGACGGGCATGCGCATGGCCTGCGCCTGGAGAAGGCAGCGCAGGTAGATGGGCAGCCTGTTTATCGTGGTCTGTGGGACGCTGTGCTGTTCCATGTCGCCTCGCCGGGCCTCTCGGCCGCTATTTCTTCGGCGGGACGGTCGTGGTCGGGTTGAGACTGGCCTCGACGGCAGCGAGCGCCTGCTTCGCCTGCCGCTCCGCGTAGCCTCCCCCGCCCGACTGCACTACCGCCTCGAACCAGCGCTTCGCGGCCTTGAGGTCGCCCTTGCGCTGATAGATCTGGCCGATGAGAAGCTTCGGGTCGTTGTACGCCGGGTCCTGCGCGGCCGCGCCCTCGAGGACTTGGATGGCCTTCGCGTCGTCGCCCTTGTACTGGTACGCAAGCCCCTCTTGGAACCGGACCGCGGGACCGTTCGGCTCCACGTTCTTTATCGCCTCTTCGCACAAGGCGATGGCCCGGTCGAAGTAGGCGCGGTCGAAGTACGCCCCCCCTTGGTTGTAGAGGTTCGCCAGGAACACGTAGTTGTCGTACTCCGACGGTACGAACTCGATGACGGCCTTCATGGCCGCCTCGGCGTCGGTGAACGCCTGGCGAGCGTTCTGGACCGCCTGCTGCTGCGTCGCGCCGCCCTGCGAGGCCTGCTGGAGCCATCCGACCATCAGGTCCTGGTACGCGAGACCCAGCTCGGCCTTGTACATGTCGTTCCACGGGTTGATCGATAGCGCTTCCTTGACCTGGCTCACGCGCGCGTCCCCGTTCTGGCTGACACGGGCCTGCAGATAGTGGTTGTCGGCGACCATGTACAGCACGTTGTAGAGCAGGCCGAACGCCGTGACGGCCAGCACCGCGACGGCCGCGATGGAGCCCCATCCCGGCGCCTTCACGTCCTTGCTCGTGGCCAGAGGCGAAAGAAGGATGCCGAAGGAGAACCACAGCAGCACGGTCGATCCGGTCACGGACAGGCCGAAGAACAGGTGCACGATGTAGCCGGCGGCCGCCGCCCAGAACGCGAGGAGCAGGTAGCGTGTGGGGCCGGTCGCCTTCCGCAGAATGCCGGTCATCGACATCACGAGCACCGAGCCGAACACGCCCACGTAGAGGAGCAGCAGCCCCAGGATCCCGATGCCGCTCGCCAGCTGCAAGGGGTAGTCGTGCACGTTGTCGGCGACGGACAGATAGCCGGCGTCCTTCGTGTACGCGAGCGGCTTGAACTTCGGGAAGACGAGCCGGAAGGTGTCGGCGCCCCAGCCCGTGACCGGCCGCTCCTTGATGGCCGAAGCCGCGGCCTGCCAGATCTCGAAACGCGTCTTCGCGCTGCCTTCGCCGAACTGGAAGATCGACTTGAGGCGCTCGGCGACGTTCATGACCGAGTTCGAGCTGCGCAGGCTCCTCACGATGAACGCACCGCCGAAGAAGAGCACGAGGCCGGCGATGACCGCGTCCACCCAGCCCAAGACGAGCTCCTTGCGGCGGAAGAGGATGACCGCCGCCACGACGAGGATCAGCAGCGACACGATGCCGCCGATCCACGCTCCTCGGACGAAGGCGGTGATCCAGCACGCAAGCACCAGCACGAAGCCGCCGCCGTAGACGAAGCGCCAAGCCGTGTTCTCTTCGCTCAGCCACAGGCCGAACGCTATCGGCAGCGGGAACATCAGGTACCCGCCGAGGAGGTCGGGGTTGCCGTACGTGGAGAAGCTGCGGTTCACCTCGAACGGCAGGTTGCCCCACCGGATCGGGTCGATGCCGACCGCCTGGAGCACGCCGTAGAACGCCACCAGGACTCCGCCGATGAACAGCGAGCGCGCCAGCGAGCGGATGCGCGACGGGCGGTCCGTGATCTGGACGACCAGGAAGAAGACGGCCGCGTAGTTGACGAACGAGAGCAGGCCCTCGAACCTGCGGTACTTGCCCCAGAAGGCCGTCGCCGGGCTGATGGAGACGAACGTGGTCACGAGCACCCAGGCGAGGAAGGCTACGATGATCCAGTCGACCTTGGTGCGGCGGATGCGCCCGCCCTTCATCAGCATCTTCCATCCCCACGCGGCGAGCGCGATGAGCGTGAGGCCGCGCATGACGAAGACCTTGGCGATGTCGAACTGGTCGTACGTCAGAGGAAGACCGCCGCCGATGCCGAGGAACGTGAGGTTCGACATGGCGATCGGCATGACGATGACGAGGGCGTGGAGGCAGTACCACAGGATCTTGTCGTAGAGGTCCATCCCGGCGCGCACCACCTCGCCGGAAAGGCCGCGCGAAGGCGCGGGCGCAGGAGCGCTTTGCGGCGGCCGGTTAGGAACCGTCCGCTTCTTGTTGGGACCTGCCACTGAAAGCCTCCTAGCGCGCGCCCCTGCCCGTGAGTACGACGCGCAACGTCTCGACGAGGATCTGCGTGTCCATCAGCAGACTCTGATGATACATGTAGATGAGGTCGTACTTAAGCTTGCGCTCCGGCGTCGTGGCATACCCGCCGGACACTTGAGCCAGACCGGTCACGCCCGGCTTGATGCGGAACCTCTCGCGGTACCCCGGTATCTCGAGCAGATGCCGTTCCACGAAGAACGGGCGCTCCGGCCGAGGACCGACGAAGCTCATCTCACCGCGCAGGATGTTGACGAGCTGCGGCAGCTCGTCTATCCGGAACGTCCGCAACACGCGGCCGACGGATGTGATCCGCGGGTCGTCCTCAGTGGCCAGAACCGGCCCGGAGAGCTTCTCGGCGTCCTTCACCATGGTGCGAAGCTTGAGCACCGGGAACGGCCTCAGATCCTTGCCGACGCGTTCCTGGCGGAACAGGATCGGGAACCCCGAGGTGAGCGCGGTGGCCAGCGCCGCGACGAGGAGCACGGGCGACGCGATGACGAGCAGCACCGCGCCGAAAAGGATGTCGATCCCGCGCTTGGCGCCGCCGAACCACGCAGGCACGGTGCGCCGGGTGATCTCCATCAGGGGGATGTCGGCCACGATCGAGTCCACGGTCCCGATGAAGATCTCGTACAGCTCGGGGATGACGTCGACGCGAACGTCGCTCTCGTCGGTGAGCGCGAGGTCCTCCACGATCTCCCGCAGAGCGACGGGCGAAGCGACGATGATGCGGTCGACGGCGCCTCCGCGCACTATCCCGCGGAGCCCGTCGACCGTGCCGAGCACGGGGAAGCGGCCGCCCGCCGAGCGCAGCGCGGCCGCTTCACCCTCGTCGCGCGCCACCAGCCCGAGCACGCGGTATCCCCACCGCGACCTCCGCTCCAGCTCGACCGCGAGCTCGGCGGCGAGCTCGCCCGCGCCCACGATCAGCACGCGTTGCTCGGGCCAGGTGATCGGCGAGGTCCGCATCGCCACGAGGCGCCAGCCGAGCAGCAGGAGCACCTGGAGCGGGAATGCGATCACGAGCACGAGGCGCGGGAAGGCGAAGTACGCCGGTCCGGCTATGTAGAACGCCGCGAGGGTGAAGAGCGAGCCCGCGAGGACGGCTTGCGAGCCCGCACCCACGACCGCCCAGGAATTCTCCGTGCGCTCCGGCTCGTAGAGGCCGTAGATGTAGCCCGCGGCCAGGTAGAGCACGGTGATGGGGACCGCGAGGCGAAGGTACGGGTCCACGTTGCGCTGAGTGAGCGGGCCGAGGAAGGCGAGGTAGAAGCGGATGACGAACGCCCCGGCCACGCCGACGTTGACGAGCGCGGCGTCCAGGAGCAGCGAAAGCGCGATGAACCTGCCGCGCGACATCTACGCCCCTTCTCGCAGCACGTCTTCGTACACACATACAGTATCGCGCACGGTGCGCTCGATGGTGAACTCCGCGAGCGCCCTCACGCGCGCCTGCTCGCCGAAGCGGGCACGCAACCCGGGGTCGGTCACGAGGCGGCGGAGCGCCTCGGCGAGTGCCTCCGGGTCGCCGGGAGGGACAGTCAGGCCGCTCACCCCGTCCGCGTTCACGAACGGCACCCCGGTGGGGAGCCGCGTGGACACGACAGGCGTGCCCGAGACGTGCGCCTCGATCTGCACGAGGCCGAACGCCTCGGAGCTCGCCACGGACGGCAGGCAGAACACTGCCGCCGCGCGATACCATGCGGCGAGCTCGTCGTCGGGCTGCGGGGGGAGGAAGGTCACGCGGTCCGCGACCCCCAGGGCCGCCGCGAGCTGCCGCAGCTCGGCCTCGAGCGGTCCGGTCCCGATGCACACGAGGTCGGCAGGCACGTCCGCCATCGCACGGACCAGCACGTCGACGCCCTTGTAGTACACGAGCCGGCCGACGAACAGCACGACCGGGCGCGCGTGGCTCGCGCGCAGCTCCTCGGCACGGGCGAGCAGCTCCGGCGTGGGTGCGAACCGCTCGGTGTGGATGCCGAACGGCACGACCACGCACTTGCCGGCGTGCGGGGCGAGGAACGGGCTGTTCTCGATCATCTGCGGCGCGCCGACGATGATGCGGTCGACGCGTCGCAGCACGCGCTCCAGTAGCGGGCGGTACAAGGCGAGGAGCCGGCGCTGGCGCACGATGTCGCTGTGATACGTGAGCACCGTCGGCACAGCGGGCCTCGCCAGCAGCCACGACAGCTCTCCCCAGGGGTACGGGAACTGGAGGTGCATCACGTCGGCCGTCCGCGCTGCGGCGCGGATTGCGCGGCGCATGCCGAGCGCGACCGGCGTGGAGGCGTAGGCGAACAGACGTCCGAGGCGCAGCAGGTGCACGCCCTCGTACTCCTCGCGCACCGTCTCGCGGCCCTCGTTGGCGACGATGACGTCCACGCCCATGTCCGGCAGCTTCGCGAGCCCCGTCGAGAGCATGTTGAGACTGTGCTCGACCCCGCCGAGGTGTGGCGGCCAGAAGTACTTGTTGACGATGGTGACGCGCACTCAGGCCTCCGGGGTATCGTCGGGCGCCGTCGCACCGAGCAGCTCTCGCACGAGCGCGCGCAGGTCTCCACCCGCGTACGTCACCGAGCGCAGACCCGCTGCGGCCGCTGCGGCAGCGTCGGAAGGTTTGTCGCCCACGACCACCGACGCGTCGGCGTCCACGTCCCACTCGGCCATCGCTTGCAGCAGCATCCCCGGTGCCGGCTTGCGGCAGCCACATGCGCGCAGGTAGGCGTCACGGGCGTGTGTCGGGTGATGCGGGCAGTAGTACGTGGCGTCGACGTGGGCGCCTCTCTCGGCCAGTCTCTCGCCGATCCAGGCGGTGAACGCGGCGAACTCCTCCTCGGTGTAGTAGCCTCGGCCGATACCGGCCTGATTCGTCACGACGAACACGAGCCGGCCGGCGTCGTTCAGCAGCTTGACGGCCTCCGGCGCGCCGGGGATGAAGCGGAACTCCTCCGGCGTGTGCGCGTAGCCGACGTCCTCGTTGAGCACTCCGTCGCGGTCGAGGAACACCGCCGGCTTGCGCCGCCACGCGGGCATCGTCCTCTGCGCCTCCTCGAGGCTCGCCGGCAACCCGATGTCGAGGAAGAAGCCGCCGTACGGGCGCCCGGCGAGCCGGCCCGCAGCGGCCAACGGCGCGAGCAGCCCGGTCTCGAGCGACGAGCGTCCTTTCGGCAGCGGCGCCAGCGCCTCGCGCGCCACGACGTACACGCCGCCGTTCACGAGTCCCGGTCCCGCGCCGTCCTTCTCGCCGAACGCCGCGACGCGCTCGCCGTCGAGCGCCACGCGCCCGAAGCGGGAGACGTCGTCCACGGCGCGCAGCGCGACCGCGACGTCCGTGCCCGGCCGGGAGGCGAGGAGCGCGAGGTCGAGGTAGTTGACGTCGAACACCGTGTCGCCGTTGAGAAGCAGGAAGCGCTCGGAGGACACCTCGGCGGCGGCGAGTCGCGCCGCGCCGCCCGTCCCGAGCGGCTCATCCTCGCGCACGTACACGGCCTCGACGCCGAGCGCGCTCCCGTCCCCGACGTGCGCCTCGACCTGCTCGCCGAGCCGGCCGGTCGCGAAGACGACGCGGCGGATGCCGTGCCGGCGAACGTTCCACACGAGGTGGTCGAGGAACGGGCGGCCGCCGACGGGCATGAGGGTCTTGGGCGTCTCGGCGGCCAGCGGGCCGAGGCGTGAAGCCTCGCCGCCGGCCAGGATGACGGCCTCGGTCAGCAAAGCGCGTCCTCCACGAGCTGGCACAGCAGGTGGAGCAGCAAGACGTGGCCTTCCTGCACGCGCGGGGTCGACGCCGAGGGCACGGCGAGCGTGACGTCGCACGCGCCCCCGAGCATGCCGCCCCCCTCGCCCGTCAGCGCTATCGTCCGCATCCCCAGCTCGCGGGCGGCCTCCGCCGCCCGAAGGATGTTGGGGCTGTTCCCGCTCGTGGAGATCGCGACGAGCACGTCGCCGTCGCGCCCGAACGCGCGCACCTGCCGCGCGAAGACCTCGTCGAAGCCGTAGTCGTTGCCGATGGCCGTCAGCGCCGAGGTGTTCGTCGTCAGCGCCTGCGCCGGCCA
Organism: Coriobacteriia bacterium; assembly: GCA_036504755.1. GTDB lineage: Bacteria > Actinomycetota > Coriobacteriia > Anaerosomatales > JAJZPX01 > JAJZPX01. The sequence continues at coordinate 75,725 of DASXUP010000002.1, read as the reverse complement.
CGGTCGGCGCTCCTTGAGGAACCGCCCGCTGAACTCGGCCGCGACGTGCTGCGCGTCCGCGGCCGAACCGCCGTTGCCGCACACCAGCACCTGTCCGCCGGCTCGCAGCGCGGCGGTCAGCAACGCGGCGGCCTCGCCGACGCGCGGTCCCAGCGGCGAGAGCGCGGCGATCATGTGCTCGTGCTCCGAGAGCACCTCGGCGAACAGCTCGGCGTCGTCGGTCATCTCACGCTCCAGGCTCGCATCCCGTCGGGCACGAACGCGAAGTTCACGAGCTCGGCGCCATGTGCTCGCAGCGCCTCCTGCACGGCGAAGCGCCTCTCCGGCTCGGCGAGGAAGTACATGAACCCGCCGCCGCCCGCGCCGGAGATCTTGCCGCCGATCGCGCCGGCCGCCTTCGCCGCCTCGTACACCCCGTCGATGCGCGGCGTGCTGATCTCCGCCGCCATCCGCTTCTTCGCGGCCCACGCCTCGTCGAGCAGCGCGCCGAGGTCGCGGATCCGCCCCAGCAGCAGCGCGTCCTTCATCTCGTACGCGAGCTCCTTCAGGCGATCCATCGCCGAGATCGCGTCCGTGTCGCCGTTCGTGAAGTTGTCCTGCTGGCGCTCGATGATGCGGCTGGACAGGTGCTGCCCGCCGACGTACGCGAACACTAGCCGGTACTCCAGCTCGAACAGCGTCTCGTCGCGCAGCCGGAGCGGGTTGACCACCGTGGCCTCCGGCGCGAACTCGATGAAGTTGAACCCGCCGAAGGCCGTGGCGTACTGGTCCTGCCGCCCGCCCCGGATGCCGACCTCCTCGCGCTCGATGCTGTACGCGAGCTCCGCGAGGGCGTAGTCGTCCAGCGTGAGGTGCAGGTGCTCGGAGAGCGCGCCGATGAGCGCCACGACGATGGCCGAGGACGAGCCGAGACCGGACCCGGGAGGCGCGTCGTTGTGGAGGAAGACGTCGAACCCCTCGGAGAGCCCCCGCTCGCGGCGGAAGTGCTCGATGACGCCCTTCGCCAGGTCGAGCTGGCCGTCGTAGACGAACTCCTCGTCCAGCGAGTAGGTGAGCGACACGTCGTAGTCGAGGCTGCGCACGACGATGCGGTCGGGCACGGGCTCGAGCGTCGCGTACGCGTAGCGGTCGATGGTGGCCGACAGCACGGCGCCACCGCGCTCGTCGCGGTAGGGCGACACGTCGGTCCCACCTCCGCCGAAGCTGATCCGCAGCGGCGCGCGGGCGCGGATGGTCACGGCTCTCCTTCGCAGGACGGATACGAGGCTATCCTACCGCGTCTTGCCGTCGCAGCGCTGCCCCGCGAGGTCGTCCTTGAGCGCGGAGATCGCGTCGATGGGATAGGGGTCGACGCCTTCCAGCATCGCGAGGTAGATGCTCGTCCAGTCGGCGAGGTACATCAGCGAGAACGAACGCTCGAGCTGCGTGGCGCCGCGCGCCTCGACCTGGGTCACGCTGGCGAATCTGCCTTGCAGCTGCCGCAGGGTCGCATCGACGCACGTGGGGTCGGCGTTGGGGTCGCGCAGCACGACGAGGGCGGTCACCGCCGAGAGCGCCCGCAGACCGTCCCAGCCCACGACCTCGTTGTGCATGAGCTCGGGGAAAGAGTTGTGGAACGCCGGGACCTTCGCGTTCTCGTTGAGCTGGTACCGGAAGCGCAGCGCGGCCGCGGCGAGCCCGTCCTCGGCGGCGTAGATGAGCGGCAGGCGCCCGTACAGCTCGCCCGCGAGCCGCTTCGCGAGGTTGCCGGCGGCCGGGACGTCCGGGCCCCACTCGGCGCGCAGGCCGCGGAGCAGCGTGACGGTGCGCTGCGCGTCGTCCGCCAGCTCCGGCGCGAAGCCGAGGCGCGCGAGCACGGAGAGCACGGGCATCGCGAGGAAGCCCGCCGCCGCGCGGGGCGGCATCCCGCCCGGCACGACGAGGTGCGGATGACCCGCCTCCTTCGCCGAGGCGATCAGCTCGCCGCCGGAGGCGATCGACACCGTGAGCGCTCCCGCGTCCTTCAGGCGCCGCCACGCCTCGACGGTCTCCGCCGTGCCGCCCGAGTAGCTGATGACGAACGCGAGCGTGTTGCCGTCGACGAAGCCGGGCACGCGTGTGGACTTGACGACCGTGATCGGGATCGTGAGGCGTTCCGCGAGCGCGCTCACCGCGAGGTCGCCGACGATCCCCGATCCGCCGAGGCCGGCGAGCACGATCGAGCGGACCGCCGCCGGCCATGCGGGGACCGTCAGGCCGCCAGCGAACGCGAGACCCGCCTCGCACTGCTCCGGGAACTCCTCGGCCAGGCGCAGCATGCCGCTCGGATCCAGCCGGGCACGTCCGGATGCGTCGTCCAGGACACCGGGGTCGGGAGGGGACGCATCGGGACCGCGCAGCTGCTCCGGAAGCGGCTCCGCCATGCGCTACGCCTCTCCGAGCACGAGAGAGCGGCCGCCCGCGAGCAGCGCCTCTACGTCTTCTTGCGTGGGCGCCTCGGCGTACACACGCGCGAGCGGCTCCGTGCCGGAAGCGCGCAACATCAGCCAGGCGTCCTCGGCGAAGTGGAACTTCACGCCCTCGGTGCGGTCGATCCTTGCGACCCGCTGACCGCCCACCTCGGCCGGTGAGAGCGTCGGGAGCTTGGCGCGCAGCGAGTCGGCCGTCGCGGCGTCCAGTCGCAGGTCGACGCGCCCGTACTCCATCCGGCCGACGAGGTCGAAGAGGTCGCGGAGCAGCTCGTCGAGCCCCTTGCCGCCCTGCGCCATCATCTCGGCGAGCAGCAGCGCCATGTACAGCCCGTCGCGTTCCCGCAGGTGCGCGGGCACGCCGATGCCGCCGGACTCCTCGCCGCCGATGAGCACGTCGTCCGCGACCATCTTCTCGTAGATGTACTTGAAGCCGACGGGCGTGGTCTCGCACACCAGGCCGAACCGGTCGCACAACCGGTCGAGCAGCACGGACGTGGTCAGCGTCTTGACCACGGTCCCCCGCATGCCCTTGTCCTCGACGAGGTGCCTCAGCACGAGGCTGAAGATGCGCTGCGGGTTCACGAACCCGCCCATCGTGTCGCACGCGCCGATGCGGTCGGCGTCCCCGTCGGTGAAGAAGCCTGCGGCGAACTCGCCGTCGCGCACCAGCGCCGACGCCTCGTCGATGTGCGGCGGGATCGGCTCGGGGTGCAGCCCGCCGAAGCCGGGGTTCACCTCGCCGTGCACCTCGACCACCTCACAGCCGAGGTCCGTCAGCACCTGCGCGAGGAAGCCCTGCCCGGCGCCGTACAGCGGGTCGACGACGACGCGCAGCTGCGCGGCGCGTATCGCCTCGCCGTCCACCAGCGACTTCAGGTCCTCGAGGTAGCCGGTCACGATGTCGGCGGTCTCGAAGTCCGCCCGCTCGGCCGGCGGCTCGACGGGCATGGCCGCCTCCACCCGCTCGGTGAGGTCGGGAGGTGCTGAGCCGCCGTCGGCCGTCTTGATCTTGAAGCCGCACCACTCGGCCGGGTTGTGGCTGGCGGTGAGCATCACGCCGTACTTCGCGTCGGAGCGGTCGGCCGCCCACGACAGCGTGGGCGTCGGCACCGCGCGGTCGGACAGCGTGACGGCGAGGCCGCGCGCCGCGAGGACCTCGGCGGCGGCGGCCGCGAAGCTGCCGGCCTCGAAGCGCGTGTCGTAGGCCACGATCACGCGGCAGCCGGGCTGGTCCTCGGCGAAGACCCGTCCCGCCGCGTCGGCGATGCGCCTCACGTTCGCGTACGTGAACGTGTCCCCGATGACGGCCCGCCAGCCGTCCGTCCCGAACCGGATGTCGTCTGCCATCCCCATCCTTTCTCCAAACGCGACGAGACAAGCCCTCAGAACGACAGCTGGCCTCCCGTGAGAGCGGAGTACGGCGCGAGCCTCACCCCGCGCGACAAGCGGTTCTCGGCGCCGACGGAGGCCCCCTCGCCAGCCACCACGAGCTCGTCGAGCACGCACCTGGCGCCGAGCTGCACGTCCCGGGCGAGGACGGAGCCCGTCACGGCGCACCCCTCGCCGACGTGCGAGCCCCCTCCGATCACGGAGCCGGCGACCCTCGCACCCGCGGCGATGGTGACGCCCTCGCCGAGACAGACGTGAGAGCTGACCACTGCGCCTGGCCCGATCGACGTGCCGCTGCCGATCACCACAGGGCCGAACACGGTCGCCGAGGGATCGATCCTCACGCCGTCGCCCACGAAGACGCGCGGCCGCTGCTCGGTACCTGGGATGTCGGCGGCGTAGACGCCGTCGAGGATGTCCACGTGCGCTGCCAGGTAGTTCGCCGGCGACCCTATGTCGCGCCAGTAGCCGGTGTGCTGGAAGCCGAAGACCGGCCGGCCGGCCGCCAGTAGCTCGGGGAACAAGCCGCGCTCGAAGCTGTAGGGGCGCGCCGGCGGCACGCGCTCGAGCAGGCCGGGCGACAGGCAGTAGCAGCCCGCGTTGATGAGGTTCGTCTCCACCTGGTCGGCCGAGGGCTTCTCGACGAAGCGCTGCACGCGCCCGGACGCGTCCATCGGCACGAGCCCGAACGCCGTCGGGTCTCCCACCGCGGTCAGGGCCAGCGTGGCTTCCGCGCCGCGCTCGCGGTGGAACGCCACGAGCGCCGGCACGTCTATGTCGGAGAGGATGTCGCCGTTGAGCACGAGGAAGGGCCCGCCGTCGAGCATCTCGGCGACGTTCCTGACCGCGCCCGCGGTCCCGAGCGGCTGCTGCTCGATCGAGTGGACGAGCTTCACGCCGAGCCGGTGGCCGTCGGCGAAGGCTGCCTCGAACCTCTCGCCGAGGTACCCGCCGGACACGATCACCTCGTCCACGCCCTGAGCGGCGAGCCTCCGCACGGTGCGCTCGAAGAAGGGCCGGTTCACGAGCGGGAGCATCGGCTTGGGAACGGTCGCGGTCAGCGGTCTCAGCCGCATGCCCAGACCCCCGACGAGAACGACAGCCTTCATTCCCCGACCTCCGCTCGACGCTACACATCGGCAGCGCGGAGCGCTCTCCGATGCCGCTTACATCTTGCCACATGGGACCTGGCCTGAAGCGGGTCCCCGCCGCGCGCGGCTCAGGCCAGCAGCTTCTCGTACAGTCTCAGGTAGCGGTGCACTGCCGCCGAGGACCCGTACTCGTCGACCGTCCGCAGCCGCGCCCGCTCCCCCATCTCCGCCGCCGCACCGGCGTCGTCGAGCAGCGCGGCGACCGCGGCGGCCAGCGCCTCGGGGTCGCCCGGGGGCACGAGCACGATCTCCCTGCCGTCCCGGTAGAGGTCGGCGATCCCCGGCACGCGCGACGCGACGATCGGACGGCCGAGGGCGGCGGCTTCGAGCAGCGACGTCGGCACCCCCGGGCTGGTCGAGGGGAAGCAGCAGACGTCGAGGTGCGACAGCACCGCCGGCACGCTCACCACGTTCCCGGGCAGCCAGAAGACCCCCGGCTTCGCTATGTGCTTCAACTCCGCGCGGGCCGCTCCCTCTCCCGCGAGCGCCACGCGCACGCCCGGATGCGCCGCCTCGAGCCTCGGGTACGCCTCGACGAGCGTCCCGAGGCCTCGCGTGCGCTCGAGACGCCCGGCGTAGCCGACCCATCGTCCCTTCGACGGCGGCAGCGTCAGCGGCTGTTCGGCCTCGCGATACACTCGGGCGAGATCGACGCTGGGCGGGTCGATCACGACCCGGCGCACGCGAAGTCCCGCCTCGGCGAGCTGTTCCGCGATCCACGCGCAGTCCGCCGTCAGCACGTCCACGCGGCCGAACGTCTTCGCGTCCAGCCGCTTGCGCAGAGTGGTGGAGGAGCGGCTCGTGCGCTTCCGCGGCCATGCCGCGCAGTGCACCGAGTTCACGACCTTGACCGGCAGGTCCTCGGCGGCCATGCGCAGCAGCACGTCGGCCTCGAAACCGGTCGAGTGCGCGACCACGGGATGGTAACGCAGCATGAACTTGCGCAGGCGCGAGCGCGTCCGGAGGTAGTTCGCCTTCGTGAGCCGGTAGCCGGCCACGTCCGCGCCGGCAGCCCGGGCGAGCGCGACGGCCGGCGAGTCGGGAGGGCAGATGAAGTGGACGTCCGCGCCGGCCTCCGCGAGCGCCTCCATGACCTTCATCAGCCGCCGCTCGATGCGGCCGAGCGACGCGCCGTTACGGCTCGAGAGGAAGACGAAGCTGGCACCGCGGAAAGGCGCTCTCATCGGGGAGATCCGTCCTGCACTCCGGTCCCTTCATCGCTTCGCTCCAGGCGCGGCCATGCCGACGAGTATAGCGTTGCGGCGACGGCCCTGGCGCGGTCACCACGGCGCGGACACGACGACCGGCTCCTGCTCCCGCAGCGCGACGAACCGCTCGACGAGTGCCTCCCAACCGGCGTTCGCCGCCGCGTCCTCGCGCGACTGCCCGCCGAGGCGCAGCAGGCTCGCCGGGCGAAGCTCCTCGGCCGAGGTGCGTGCGATGTCGAGCACGTTCGTCCCGTGGCACATCCACTGCGGCGAGTCGGCATCGAGGTTGGTGAGCGGCACGCGGCCCGCCGCCATCGCCGCCAGTACGCTCGTGTTGTTGGAGCGGACGCCCCCCGGGAAGAACGCGACGAACGCGTGGGCGCGCCTCAGGAAGTGCCCCACGGCGGCGTCGGACAGGAAGCCGAGGAGCGACACCCGGTCGCCGAAGATGCGGGCGAAGCCCGCCGCGATCGCGTCGATCTCGCCGAAGCTCGCCTTCTCGTGGAAGGCTGTCGAGACCGTCACGGAGTAGTCGACGTCCGCGCCCTCCAGCAGGTCCCGCAGGCGTTCGTAGCCGCCGACGCGGACCTTGTGCGCCATCCCGAAGGAGAAGAGCTGCAGGACGTGCTCCCCCACCGGCCTCGCGTGGTCCAGCAGCTCGGGGCACCACAGCGGCTCCGCCGGCAGCCCGTCCGCCGCCAGGCGGCGCGAGATCTCGGCGTTGCCGGCGAACCGGCGGCGCGCCGCCTCGGCCAACGACAGCTCCTCGGGCGCGGAGCCGTACGCATGCAGGAAGACGTCGAACGCGACGCCGGCATGCTCGAGCGCGCGGAGCGCGGCCGCCGTCCGGCTCGCGGCGCTGGGCCCGTCGTCGGAGAGCTTCACCGACAGCAGCAGCGGCCCGTGAAGGAGCTTGGGCGCCTCCGCGAGGGGGATGCAGGGAACGCCGAGGCGCCGGGCGAGCAGCGCCGAGAACTTCGCGACGCCGGAGAGGTACGGGTTCGTGTGTGTCGTGACGACGGCCGCGTACGGACGCCTCTTCGGGGGCAGCGGGAGCTCCGCGGAAGGCGGCGCCGGATCCGACTCGGACCGCGCGAGGAAGCGCGAGACCAGCTCGCTCGAGCTGCTGCCCCGCGTGTCGAGGAACGCGATGCGGAACCCGAGCTCCTCGGCGAGGGAGTGCTGCTCGGGCGGGAGCAGCCCTCGCCAGTCCGACCCCTTCACGTAGACGGCGGGACGCAGCCGCCTCAGCACGTCGGCGGTGGAGGTGCGGCACAGGTGGACGTAGGAGACGTCGGCGAGAGCGTCGATGAGCGCCGCCCGCTCCTCCTCGGGCAGAAGGTTGGGGCGGCCCTTCGCGCTCCGGATGTAGGCGTCGGACTGCACGTTGGCGAGCAGCGGGTACTCGAGCGCCGCCGCGCTCGAGAAGTACGCGACGTGCCCGGCGTGCAGCGGATCGAAGCAGCCGTCGACCATCGCCACGCGGCCGGCATATCGCGAAAGCTCCTCGTAGGTGACCTGCATGCCGCCCCTCCCCGCCGCCGCCCGCCTTGGCGGCCGCCGCGGAGGGTCTATACCCCTGCCGGCGCAAGGAGGCGGCGGTAGACGCCGAGGGTGCGCTCCACCATCCGCGCGACCGTGAATTCGCGCTCGACTAGCGCGCGCGCCTCGGCGGAGAGGCGCTCGCGTTCCGCTCCGTCGCCGAGAAGGTGCGATACGGCCGAGGCGAGCGCCGCGGGGTCGCCCGGGGCGACCAGGCGCCCGGTCTTCCCGTCGATCACCGCCTCGCGGGTGCCGCCCACGTCCGTCGCCACCACAGGCACGCCGAGCGCCATCGCCTCCAGGACCGTCGTGTTGAAGCCCTCGGACAGCGACGCTAGGCAGTACACGTCGAGCGACGCCAGGAACGCAGGCCCGTCCGGGACGAAGCCGAGGAAGCGCACCCGGCCGGCGATCGCCTCGTCCGACGCCACGCGCGCCTCCAGCACGTCGCGCTCCGGCCCCTCGCCTGCTACGAGGAAGCGCGCTTCGGGGTGCACCGCGGCGACGAGGCGCGCTGCGTCTAGCAGGAAGCCGAGGCCCTTCACGGGCTCCACTCGGCCGAGGGTGCCGACCGTCAGCGTGCCGCCCTCGCGCTCGGCAGCGGAGGCGGCCTCGGAGGCGGCTGCCGCCAGTGCGCCGGGATCGATCCCGTTGTGGATCACGGTGACGATCCCAGCCGGCGTGCCAGCGGCGATCACCGCGTCCGCGAGCGCTCGCGAGTCGCAGATCACGGCGTCGGCGCGGCCGCGCGTGGCGGCGTCCGCCAGCGAGCGGGCGGCCTGCGACGCACGGGCGCCCGCGCTCCGGTCGAACGCGAGGGTGGAGGCGGGCTCGCAGTGCACGCCGTCGACGACGAGCGCGCCCGCGCGGTGACCCGCGCGCCGCGCGAGCAGGTTCGCGTAGAAGCCGGTCCCGTGGACGATCCCCGCGTTCGCATCCCGAAGGTACCGCCCCAGGCGCGACGCGGCGCCGAACGGGACTCCCCGCGTCAGCTCGTCCTCGACCACGCGCGCTCCCGCCTCGCGGGCGGCGGCGGCGGTCCCGGACGCGGGCATCGCCACGACGGTGACCTCCATCCCGGCGGCGATCGCTCCCCGGACGAGGTGGAGCAGATGCGCCTCGCCGCCGCCCATGCGCGGGCCCGGGAAGTTGTTGACGTAGACGATGGGGACGCCCGTGAGCTCGGTCATCCGGCGATCATCCCACATCGCCTCCGGGCTTGATGACCAGGCCGAGGTAATGGCCGCGCAGGAACGGCTTCACGGCCTCGGCGGCGCGGGCGAGGGCCGGCGACACGCTCAGGAGCGGCCGCGCCAGCGGCAGGAAGAGCGTCGCCCGCCGGAGCCGCAGGGTGCAGCCCGGGAACAGGCGAGCGATCTCTCCTCGGCCGAGCCAGTCCTCGGCGGGCTTGGCGAGCCGGCGGAACACGCCCGCCAGCAGGAAGTCGTCGCGCATGTCGTACCAGAGCACGACCCCGCCCGGCGCGAGCACGCGCAGACACTCGCCCGCGATGCGCGAGCGCAGGTCGGGGTCGAGCACCGACGAGAACAGCGTCGACGCCACGACGATCTCGAAGCTCGCGCTCGGCCACGGCAGCTCGGCGGCGGATCCGGGACGTACGTCCGCGCGCGGCAGCGCCCGCGCGGCCGCGAGGATGCGGTCCCCGGACAGGTCGATCCCGGCCAGGCGATCCTCGGGCACCCCGGCCTCGTCGCGCAGCCACGGCAGCAGCCCGCCCGAGCCGACGCCGGCCTCCAGCACGCGCCATCCCGACGGCGGCCCGAAGCGGGCGGTCAGGTCCGGCAGCAGCGCGCGCAGCCCGCGCAGCCGGCCCTCGGCGGCGAAGCGCGCGACGGGGTTGTCGGCCGACCAGCGCGCCGCCCACTCGGCGTCCGCGTCACGCTCGGCGTACAGCGCGCGGGCGCGGTCCTCGTCGCGAGCGGTCACGAGCGGCCTCCCGCGATCCCGGCGATCAGGTCCGCCAGCGCCGCCGCCTGCTTCCGGCGGTCGTAGCGCGCGACGACGGAGGGGTCGGGCGAAGGCAGCGAGCGGCCCTCTCGCCAGCAGGCGTACAGCGAAGCGATCGCGGCGGTAACCGCGGCGGGATCGGCAGGGTCGGCCACGACGCCCGCGCGCGCCTCCTCGACGAGCGCTCGCGCGTCCCCGGGTGAGACCAGCGCGAGCACGGCGCGTCCCAGCGCGAGGTACTCGAAGAGCTTGCCCGTGAGGATGGGACGGCTCCGCGGGCCGGGAGGCAGCACGAGCAGCCCGACATGCGCGCGAGCCGCCTCCGCCAGAGCACGTCGGTGCGGGAGATAGCCGGTCGTCTCGACGAGGTCGCGCAGCCCGTAGCGCTCGACGGCCTCCTCGGCCGAAGCGCTGCGCGGGCCGATGAGACGCACGCGCACGCCGTCAGCGGGAAGCGAGCCCGCGTCGAGCGCGCGGCGCAGCCCGGCGAGGAAGGCATCCGGCGAGACCGCGCCCTGGAAGACGCCGAGGTAGGCGAAGGTGAACGGCCCTTCGGCCGACGGCGCGGACGGCACCGGCAGGTCCTCGGGGTCGAAGCCGTTCGGGATCACTCGGAAGTGGTCCGCGGGCAGGTCCGGGTAGCGCTGCCGCAGGTCCTCGGCCATCGCCTCGCTCACGACGACCACGAGCCCGGCCTCGCGCACGACGCGCCGCTCCCATCGGGCCTGGAGCGCCCCGTGCAGGGGCGTCGGCGGGCGGAAGAAGTAGTTGCCCACCCACGGGTCGCGGAAGTCGGCGACCCACGGCAGGGCGGTGCGGCGGGCGACGTCGCGGGCCACGAGATGCGCGGTGAACGGCGGACCGGAAGAGACGACCGCGTCGCACGCGTCCTCACGCACGGCGCTCAGCGCCTCGCGACGCGCGGGCCCTCGCCACAGCCGCTTCTCGTCGGGGACGAAGAACGCCTGCACCACACGGATCACCCACGCGGGCATGCCCGAGAACCCCGCGCGGCCGGAGGAAGACGGCGAGAGAGCCGGCGACACCGTCGGTTCCGAGCGCCTCCGGCGCAGCAGTTGGATGAGGCGCGTGGGCTCCAGCGACCAGGCGCGGTGCACGCGCACGGACGCCGGGAGCTCCGCGAGCAGGCTCTCGTCGAGAAGGGCGGTCGGCGGGTCCGCGACGGTGAGCACCGAGACGTCCCAGCCGGCCCTCGGCAGGTATTTCGCGAACTTCAGGCAGCGCTGCACGCCCACGCCGCCCATCGGCGGGAACTCGTACGTCACCAGCAGGACGCGCGGCATCCTCAAGACACCCCCGCGATCCGACGGTAGGCCGCCTCGACGCGCGCCATCTGGGAAGCGAAGCCGACCTCGCGGACGCGCGAGCGCGCCGCCGCGCGGCCGAGGCGCGCGCGGAGCGCGTCGTCGGAGGCGAGCGTCACGAGCGCGTCGGCGAGGGCGCGCTCCAGCTCGGCGTCGCCGGCCGCCTGGAGCACGATCCCGGTCTCGCCGTCAGCCACCCACTCGCGGTTCGCGGGAAGGTCGCTCACGACCGGCACGGCGCCCGCCGCCATCGCCTGCAGCAGCGAGACGGACGTGGCGTCGGTCTCCGGGACGGAGACGAACACGTCCGCCGCGGCGAAGAAGTCCGCCACCCGGGACTCGGGTTGCCGCGGCAGCGTCAGCACGCGCCCGCCGGAGCGCGACGCGATCGCCTCCACGGCCGCCGCTCTCGACCCGCCTCCGACCACGACGCCGCGCAGCCCGGGCCGCGCAGCCGACGCGGCTGCCATCGCCCCCGCGACGAGCTCGGGGCGGTACAGCGGCTCGAGGTTGCGCGCGGACAGCGCGACCACCTCGCCGGCCTCGATCCCCAGCTCCCGGCGCACGCGCGAGCCGTCGGCCCGCTCGAGCGCGTCGAGGTCGACGCCGAACACGACTTCCATAACCGCCTCGGGCTCGGCTCCGAGAGCGACGGCCAGCTCGGCGACCTCACGGGAATCGCAGGTCACCAGGGCCGCGCCGTGCAGCGTCTCGCGCGTCCATCGTTCGTGGCGCGCGCCCCGCTCGGCCAGCCGCAGCACGTCCGACCCCCACGCGCTCACGGCGTAGACGGGCGCGCCGCAGCGTGCCGCGAGATATCCGTACTGCTGGATGTAGTGCCCGTGCGCGACGTCCGGGCGAAGCTCGCGCACCCACCTCCGAGCCTGGGCGAGGCGGTACGGGAACCGCAGCGCGGTCGGCAGCGACGACGCCCCGAGGCGCAGCAGCGTCACCGCCGGCACCGGTTCCTCCGGCTGCGCATCCGACGCGAGCCACACCTCGTGCCCGGCCTCGGCGAACCAGCGGCACCAGCGCGCGGTGTGCGGCGAGGAGGCGTCGCCGAAGAAGAGCAGGCGAAGCGGCCGCGTCACCGCTCACCTCCCGGCTTCGTGAGCAGCAACGCTAGGTCGGCCCGCAGCGGCGGCAAGAGGTCGGCGAGCGCGGCCAGCAACGCGGTCCCGCGGCCGCGGACGCGCACCACCTCCCGGCTGACGCACGCCGGGCCTCCGTCGACGCGGTAGCCCGGAAAGAGGTCCGCGACCTCGGCCCGGCCGAGGTACACCAGCGCGCCGTCGTCCCGCGGGAACGGGGCACGGCGCCACACGCCGCGCAGCAGCCACCACCCGAGCCGCCGCAACAGGATGAAGGCGCGCACGGACACCGTCGGCGGCCGCACGTCGAACCACAGGACGTGGCCGCCGGGCGCGAGCACGCGGTCCATCTCGGCCGCGATAGCGCTTCGAAGCGCGGAGTCGTGGACGGAAGAGAGCAGCGTGAGCTGCGCGACGAGGTCGCAGGAGGCGTCCGGGAGCCCGGTCGAGTCCGCCGAGCCGGTGACGAGGGTAGCCCTCGGCTGTCGCTCGCGCGCCAGGGCGATGCGCGGCTCGGACAGGTCGACGCCGAACAGCCGCGACTCCTCGGCGCCGAGCTCCTCGAGCCACCTCAGGAACTGCCCGCCCCCGCAGCCGAAGTCCGCCACTCGCAACGCCGCGGGATCGGCGATCCCGCGGGCGCCGAAGAGCCGCAGGAAGGCCAGCTCGCGCTGCTGGCGGACGGCGACCGCCGCCGGGTTGAGCGGCGACCACTCCCATCCGCCGCGCGCGTCGGCGTCCCTCGCCGCGTAGCTGGCCCTGGCGCGCGCGAGCTCCGCCTCACGAGCCTCCTGCGGCACGGTCGAACACCTCCCCGAACAGCGCGATCTGGTTGCGCATGTCGAACGACGCGACGTAGTCCTCGTCGATGTTAGCGCCGAGACGCCCCGCCTGCTTGTCCGCGTACAGAGCCTCCAGGGCGCGCTCGCACGAAGCGGGGTCGCCGGGATCGGCGCGATACAGGAGGCCCGCGCGTTCCAGGATGCGCGCGGACTCCGCCTCCCGCTCCCCGAGCAGCAGAACGGGGCGGTGCAGCCCCATCGCCTCGTAGATCTTCATCGGCACCGCGTCGAGGTCGAGACCGGGCACCTGCACCGCCACCGCCGCGTCGCTCTCGGCCAGCAACCGCAGGCTCTCCGCGTGACCGACACGGCCGGAGCGTTCCACCGCCCGGTCGAGGCTGGCTGCTTCGATCGCCGAGGTGACGCGCGAGGGAAGAGAACCGACGAGGCGCAGCCGCACCTCGGCGTCCGGACGGCCGTCGAGGAACGCGGCGAGGCCGTCGATCAGCGGCACGAGGTCGCGCCCGCCGTAGAGGGAGCCGGTGTGCAGCAGCCGGAGCTCGCGCGCCGCGCCCGGCGGCTCTGCCTCCGGAAGCAGCTCCGACTCGAACCCGTTGCGGATCACGGTCACGCGGCTCGCGTCGCCCGGGTACCGCGCGCGGAAGCTGTCGGCAAGGCCCTCGGTCACGCAGATGACGCGCGTCGCGCCCGCCACGGCCTCCGCTTCGAGCCGCTCCTGCACAGCGCGCACGAGCGGGTGCGGCGGGTCGTAGTGGCTCGCCACCCAAAGGTCGCGGAAGTCGAGCACGACGGGCACGTCCGATCGGCGCCCGGCGCGCACGGCCGTCAGCGTCGACGAGAACGGCGGCACGCTCGCGTAGACGAGGTCGAAGCGCCCCGTGGCCAGCAGGCGGCCGGCCTCGGCCTCGGCGCGCCGCGCCCACGGCTCGAAGCGGTCGGGCACGTACAGCAGCGGGTAGAGCCACTCGGTCAGCACCTTGCGCGCGGCCTTCCCGGGAAGCGACGTCCCGAGCGACTGCTGCACGCGTTCGGGGTCCGGCGCCTCGACGCGGTGAACGGCGAGGTCCGCGGGCAGGCCGGCTAGGGCGCTTTCATCACGATACGGGTAGCCCGACGCCCCGACCGTCAGGACCTCGGCTTCCCAACCGATGCCGCGCAGATGGCGGAGCACGCGAAGAGTCCGCTGTATGCCCACGCCCCCGAGCGGCGGGAAGAAGTATGCGATGACGAGGACGCGCTTCATGCAGGCGCTTTCCGACGCGACGGCGACGAGTGACCCGGCACGCGGGTGCTAGATGATAGGATACCTTCAATCGCACGCACCCATGGCGTCGGCGCACGTCCCGGCCGGCAGCCGCGGAGAGAGACCGGATGGCAGCAGCCGAATCGAAGCAGGTCCGGATAGGGAGCACGACCGCCCTGCTCCTGATCGCCCAGGTCGTCACGCTGGGCGTGAGCTTCGCGACCAGCGTGCTTCTGGCGCGCGCGCTCGGGCCCGCGGGCAAGGGGCAACTGACCCTGCTGCTGCAGATACCCGGCACCATCGCGATGTTCGCGGGGCTGGGCATCCCCGCCGCGAACGCCTACTTCGTCGGCCGGAGAGTGCACGGCGTCGGTGTGACGCTCGGGAATTCCCTCCTCGCGGCCGCTGCCGCGACCCTCGTCGGGCTGCCGATCTACCTCGTCTTGACGCGAGGCCCCGGCGCACCACCAGGCGGGTTCCCGCTGGTGCCGGTGATGCTGGTCGCCGCCGTGCTCCCGCTCTCACTGCTGGTCTCGTTCGTCAGCGGTATCGGGACGGCGCTCCAGCAACTGCCGAGGCAGGCTGCCGCCTCGCTCCTCGGCGCGCTCGCGAGCACCGTGCTGGTGGCGCTGGCCTTCATCACGCACAGGCTCGACTTGGGCATCGCGGCCGCCGCCTCGCCGCTGATGCTGACGATCACCTTCCTCGTCCTGGTCACCGGAGTGGAGCGGGCGCGCACGGATCCGGTACGGGTCAGCGTTACGGCGCTGCGCGAAGCCTCCGGCTACTCGCTCAAGTCCTACTTCGCGGGATTGACGAGCTTCCTCAACTACCGCCAGGACGTCTTCGTCGTCGGGTACCTCGCCGGGAACGCACAGCTCGGCCTCTACTCCATCGCCGTGACCTTCGCCGAGCTGCTCTGGTACCTCCCGAACGCGCTCTCCACGACCATCCTCTCGAAGTCGATGGCCGCCCAGCACGAGGCGGGGGCGCAGTTCACCGCCCGGTCCTCGCGCATCACCGTGGCGCTGATGATCGTGCTGGCTGGCGTGTCCGCTCTGGTCATCAGGCCGGTCCTCACGCTCCTGTACACAGGGAAGTTCGTGGACTCGGCGGCCGCCTTCTATTGGCTCCTCCCGGGCGTGATCATGCTCGGCATCGTCAAGATCCTGAGCAGCTACCTCGCGGCGCACGGCAAGCTGTACCCGCTGCTGGGCCTGCTCTCGGCCGGCGTCAACCTCGTCGCGAACCTGCTGCTCGTGCCGCGCCTCGGCATCGTCGGCGCGGCGGTCTCATCGTCCATCTCCTACACCCTGATGGGGGTCATCCTGATCGGGCTGTATCGCCGGGAGACGGGTGCGCGTCTCCGCGCTCTTCTCGTCCTCGACCGTGAGGACCTGCGCGCGATACGTCAGTCGCTCGCGTCGTACCTGCCCGGTGAGCGCGGACCGGACGAGGCCCTGCCCCGATGATCGGCATCGCGCCGGAGCGGACCGCTCCCGACTCCCCCTCGCCGGGCCGGGACCTCGGCGTCGACCTCGCCAAGGCGGTCGCGATACTCCTCGTCCTCGCCGGTCACCTGACGCTGTTCGCGTACGATTCGAGCGGGCCGAGCTTGACGAGCCGCGCGATGCACCTGCTGGTGGACGGCTCGTACGCCTGGGTGATCCCGACGGCGGTGCCCACCTTCTTCCTCGTGTCCAGCATCCTCTACCTTCGGTCCAGGTCCCGCGGACCGGCCCTCGCGAGGCGGGCGAAGCGGACTGGACTCGCCCTGCTCGCCTGGATGGCCGTCCAGTTCGCGCTGGTGGCCGCGTACACGCGGTCCTTGCCCGAGGTGACCTGGCTGACGCTCCGTGTCGGCGGCCCCACCTTCGACGGCCGAGGTGCGCCGGCGCTGTACTTCCTCGTCGACCTGATGCTCCTCTACGTAGTCCTGGAAGGGCTCGCCCGGGTTCGGGCCGCGTGGGGCGAAGGCGCCGCGCGCCGGCTCGGCGCCTTCGTCGTGACCTGCTACGCGATCGCGTTCCTCGCCCTTCCCGTCGTCGGGGTCCGGAGCGTCATGCTCTGGAGCTTCTGGCCGTTCGCCGTCTACCCGTTCCTCGCCGTGCTGCTGGACTCCGGCGTCCCGAGGTCCCGGCTGGCGGTGGCTTCCGCGTGCGTGTACGTCGCCGCGATCGCCTGGGAGCTGCTGCTCACCACGCGGCTGCCCGGGTTCGAGCTGGTGTCTCTAGGAGCGCTGTACTACGCGCGCCTGCCCCTGACGGCGGGAGCGGCGCTCGTGTATCTCGCCGCCGGGGAGCTGGCCGGCCGAGCCGCCCGAGCCCTGACATCGTTCTCGCGGCTGGGGACGTGGACGCTCGGGGTCTTCATCGTGCACCCGTACTTCATCTTCTTCCTCAAGCCGATCCTCAAGCCGTTGCGCATCGTGGCCCCGGGCGGGACGTTGCTGCTGGACCTCTCACTGGCTGTCGCGGTGGTAGCCCTCACCGCCGTGGTGGTCTTCGCGTTGGCACGCACCCCGCTCAAGTTCATGGTGAAGTAGCAGGCCGGCCGAAACGGAGCAAGGAGACCGATGCCCGACAACCCGACTCCGGACCCGGTCAAGCGCAACGTCGTCCTCCACAACAGGATCGCGAACCTGTACGACGACTGGCATCCGGAGATATTCACCGAGGTCGAACAGACCCGGCTCCGAGCTGCGCTGGAAGAGGCGGCCGCGGCCACCGGGAAGTCGCCCGACCGCATCGCCGCGATGGATCTCGGCTGCGGTTCCGGCAACGTCACTCGCCACCTCGTCGAGATGGGGTTCTGCGTCACGGCCACCGACGTCGCCGACAACTTCCTCACCCTCGTAGAGAAGCGCTGGGGGGCTACCGGGCGGCTGAGGACGGTGCTCTTGAACGGCGAGGACTTCCACTCGATCCCCGAGGGCTCGTTCGATCTCATCACGGCGTACTCGGTGCTCCACCACCTTCCGGACTACCTCGCCACTCTGGCGGACCTGGTGCCGCTCCTGCGCCCGGGAGGCGTGATCTACCTCGACCACGAGGTGACCGACGCTTACTGGCAGAACGACCCGGTATATGCCGAGTTCACGTCGAAGGCGAACCGCCCGGAACCCGCGGTGAAGGACCGGCTGCGCTTCCTCAAGCCCGCCAAGTACCTGCGGAAGCTCCGCGAACTCTACTACAAGCGCGCCGCCGAGGACCTGGGCGACATCCACACGTGGCCGGAGGACCACATCGAGTGGGAGCGCGTCGAGGCTCGTTTGAGAGACGAGGGGCTGTCGGTCGTCTTCTCGCGCGACTACCTGCTCTTCCGCGAGTACTACCTGCCCGAAGTCTACGAAGCCTACCGCGATCGCTGCAGCGACGTGCACGTGCTGGCCATGCGGCTGGGCTAGCGAGCGCCCTCGCGCCGGTACTCGATCACCGTGCGATACGCCGAGGAGAGCACCTCAGCGCACGTCGTCTCACCGTGGTGCCGCTCCACGTACCAGCGACTCTCCTCGCCCACGCGCCGGCGCCGCTCCCCGTCGGTGAGCAATCCCTCGAGCACCGATTCGACGTCGTCGGGGTCCGCCCTCACGATCGGCAGATCCTCCGGGTAGCGTCGCGCGATCGATGGCTTCACGTGGCACACGACCGGTTTGCCGAACGCCATCCCCTCGAGCGCGGCCATCCCGTAGTCCCCGAGGACCAGCTGGTCCACGACGATGTCGGCGCGGCTCATCTCCGCCATGACGCGATCCCGGGTCATACCCTGGAGCAGCACGAACTCGAAGTCGAGACGCTCCCGGAGGCGCTGTACGGCGGCGAGGAGCCGCGGGGTGCCCTTGACGTTGGGAGCCGAGGGCGCGTGGACGACGCGCGGACGGACGACCGACGGATCAGGCAAGGCGACGTCGTAGTCCGACAGGACGAGGAAGCGGTCGCCCGGCACGGTCAGCGGATGCAGGTCGCGCATGATGTACTGCTGCATCCCGGGCGTGACGATCGGGACGAAACCGGCCTCGGCGAACAGACGCTGGCTGTCGCAGGAGTGGCAGGCGGAAACGCCGTCCCTCGCCTCGAACCCGCTCTCCCATGCCGCTTCGAAGTACGGGTTCGTCTCGAACTCCACCTCGGGGATGCGTATGTCCGACCCGAGCCATTGGACGACCGCGGGTTTGCGGAGCCAGGCCACCAGCCGTAGGTCGAGATCGCCGGGCATGTACCCGCGGGAATCGAAGTACCAATGCACTATGTCGGCCGCACGCAGCTCTCCGGCGTACCACGAGAGGTAGGCGGGCCATCGCCAGGGATGGCGACGCCGGGGGACGGGCTTCAGCGTCATTCCTTCGGTGGTGGCGATGCCGTGCGCCTCGCCAAGGACGAACCCTCGCGCATCGACCCCATGCATCCGCAGCGCGCGGACGTTGTGTGAGGCGAGCGACGCCATGTTCGACGGCAGGTGGACGACTCGCAACGGGCGTTCGGGCCGCGCCGCCCCCTCCATCACACCGCCTCCGCGAGCGCCTCGCACACGTAGTCCACTCGCTCCTCGCCCATCGTCGGATACAGCGGCAGCGTGAGCAGCCGAGGCGCTATCGCGTCGAGCTTCTCGAGCCCCTCGGCGGGCGCGTTCGCGAGCTTCGGGCTCGAGAACGTGTGCAACGGCCGGTAGTGCACCGACGTCTGCACCCCGCGCTCGGCCAGCTTCTCCGCCACCGTCTGCTGGGAGGCACCTTCGGGCAGCAGTATCTCCATCAAGTGGTATGCCGACTTCCCTCGCTGCGGCATCTCGCCGGCCTCGAAGCCCGCGAATGGCACGACGACGCCGGGGATCTCGGCCAGCCGGTCGCGGTAGCGCTCCACCCACCGCCGCCGCGCGGCGTTCGCCTCGGGAAGCTTGGCGAGCTGCACGATGCCGAGTGCGGCCTCGATCTCGGTGAGGCGGTAGTTGTAGCCGACGTCGACCACGTCGTAGCCCCACGCGTGGCCCTTGTGGCGGTCGAGAGTCTGGGCGGTCATGCAGTGCGAGCGCAGAAGCCGCAAGCGGCCGGCGACGTCGGGGTCCGCGCAGGTGAGCATGCCGCCCTCGCCCGTGGAGAGGTTCTTGTTGCTGAAGAAGGAGAAGCAGCCCACGTCGCCGATGGTCCCGAGCGCCCTCTTGCCGAACGTCCCTCCCGGCGCGTGCGCGCAGTCCTCGATGACCGCGAGGCCGTGCTCCCGCGCGATCCCCGTGACCTCGTCCATCCGGCACGGGAAGCCGGCGTAGTGCATCACGATGACGGCCTTCGTGCGCGGGGTGATCTTGCGGCGGACTTCGGCCGGGTCGAGCGTGAGGTCGTTGAAGCCCACCACGTCGGCGAGAACGGGCACGGCTCCCTCGTACAGGACGCAGTTCGCGGTGGCGACGAAGGTGAGGTCGGGCACGATGACCTCGTCGCCCGGACCGATGCCCAGCACGCGCACGGCGAGGTGCAGCGCAGCGGTGCAGTTGGCGACGGCGACGGCGTGCGGTGAGCCGGCCGAGGCCGCGAAGCGCTCCTCGAACTCGGCCGTCCGATCTCCCATCGTCAGCCACTTGGACCGCAGCACGGCGAGGACGGCCTCCTCCTCGCGCTCGTCGTAGTCGAGATCGAACAGCGGGACGCGGATCTCCATCTACGCCCCCTCGCCCAGGAACTCGGCTCGGCGCGCCGCGAACTCCTCCTGCGCGCGGGCGAAGTCGTCGTGACGGCCGATGTCGAGCCAGTAGCCGTCGAACGGCACCGAGCGCACGAACGCGCCCTGGCCGAGCAGGCGCAGCACGAGCTCGGGGAAGTCGAGCGGCCGTCCCTTCTCGATCCGGGCGAGCACCGAGGGCGAGAAGGCATACACGCCCATGCTCACGAGGTAGCTGTGCGACGGCTTCTCGACGTAGTCGACCACGCGTTCGCCGTCCGTCTCCACCACGCCGAAGTCCACCTTGTTCTCCCGGCGGTGCGTGGCGATCGACGCCTCCGCGGCGGAGGCGACGTGCGCGTCGAGGAACGCCCCGTAGTCGAGCGTGGACAGCACGTCGCCGTTCATGACGAGGAACGGCTCGGTGAGGCCGCCGATGTTCGCGAGCGGCCCCGCGGTCCCCAGCGGCTCGTCCTCGCGCGAGTACGTCAGCCGCAGCCCGTACCGCTCCCCCTCGCCGAAGTATGACTCGATCAGCGACGCGAGGTAGCCCACGGCCAGCGTCACGTCCGTGAAGCCGGCGCGCACGAGCTGACGGAGCACGATCTCGAGTATCGGCGTCTCGCCCAGCGGCATGAGCGGCTTCGGGAAGACGGTCGTGAACGGCGCGAGACGCGTCCCCTTGCCTCCGGCGAGTATCACTGCCTTCTTCATCGCGCCGCCCCTATACCGTGTAGCCGGTCTTATACCGGCCGAGGTTGTCGCGGAACCACGCCAGCGTGCGCTCGAGCCCCTCGCGCAGTCCGACCTGCGGCTGCCAGCCTGAGAGCTCGCGCGCGAGCGAGTTGTCCGACACCAGGCGCTCCACCTCGGAGAGAGGAGGGCGCTTGCGGTCGTCCGCGGAGACGATCGTCACGTCCGCGCCGGCGACCTCGGCGAGCAGCGCTGCGAGCTCTCCCACCGCGATCTCCTGCCCGGTGCCGAGGTTCACCTCGCGCCCCACGGCGGAGTCGGAGGAAGCCAGCGCGATGAAGCCGCGGCAGCTGTCCTCGACGAACGTCAGGTCGCGGGTGGGGTGCAGCGATCCCAGCCGCAGCTCGCGCTCGCCGCGCAGGAGCTGGGTGACGATCGTCGGGATGACGGCGCGGGTGGACTGCCGCGGGCCGTAGGTGTTGAACGGGCGCACGGTGACGACGGGCGTGCCGAAGCTGCGGTAGAACGCCTCGGCCAGCTTGTCCGCGCCGATCTTCGACGCGGAGTACGGCGACTGCCCTTGCAGCGGGTGCTTCTCGTCGATCGGGACGTACTTCGCGGTGCCGTACACCTCGGAGGTGCTCGTCACCACGACGCGCTGCAGGCCGAGCTCTCGCGACGCCTGCAGGACGTTGAGCGTGCCCTTGACGTTCGTGTCGACGTAACTGTCCGGCGAGTGGTAGCTGAACGGGATGCCGATGAGCGCGGCGAGGTGGAAGACGACGTCGGCGCCCTTCAGCGCCGTCCGCACGCCGTTCGGATCGCGGATGTCGCCCGGGAACACCTCGACCTCGCGCATGGTCTCGGCAGGCACGCTATCGAGCCAGCCCCAGGAGTCGAACGAGTTGTAGTAGACGAACGCCTTGACGTCACAGCCGCCCGCGACGAGAGCCTCGGTCAGGTGGCTGCCGATGAACCCGTCGGCGCCTGTGACGACCACCTTCTTGTCCCTCAAGTCCATGCGTGTCCCAGCGTCGGGTGTGCGGGAGGTACAGCTCGAACGATAGCGGAAGCACTCGGGGGGGTCGAGCGCGGCAGGCGCGTCACGTCCCCGCGCGCACCCACACCTCGTAGCGCGGGCGCTCGACCGCGCGCCGGTACCTCGGGGGCGCGACGTACTCCTTGACGACGTGGTGCGGAGCGTACTTCACGCGGTACAGGTAGCGGAACGCCACGTCCGGGTACTTGCCCGTCCGCCTCCACCACTCCAGCGTGGGGTGGTCCCTCGGCCCGAAGTTGTTGTCCGAATACGACAGCCAGAGCGTGTTGGCGGCCGGCCGCGCGCTCGTGAACAGGTACCCGGCCGGGAAGTTGTCGAAGAACAGGACGAGCTGCCCCGGCTTCACGTACGCCGCCACGTCCCCGCGGAGCTGCGCCTCGAACCTGGCTGTCTCGGGCAGCGTGCGCAGACCGGCGAACGGACCGGCCGGGACCGTGGCCTTGAGGTACCGGCGTGGCGAGTCGTGGTAGACGCTACGGTACTGGTATCTGCCGAGGCTCACCACGGCGAGCGCGAACACGATCGCCAGCGCCCACGGCAGGAGCGCGGCGCCCAGACTGCGCTTCGCCTCGGCGGAAGGCATGACGAGCGCCATGACGCCGCTCGTCGCGAGGAGAGCCGGGAAGAAGCCGATCGCGGCGTTCATGAAGCCGTTGGAGCTCGTGTAGGCGGTGACGCACCCGGCAGCGAAGGCGGGCAGCACGCCCCACACGTACAGGCGCTGGGCGAGCGGCCGGCCTTTCAGGCCCGCGGCCAGGAGCACGCCCGCGAGCCCGTACAGCGTGACCGCGTACAACACGAGCGTGTACGCGATATGCGAGCCGTGCACCGGGAACATCGCGACGACCGGCAGCAGCAGCGCCCAGCGCCCGCGCTCCTTCAGCGCCACCGCGAGCACCACGGCGACGACCACGGCGACGAGGAAGAGCGGCTGCTGGATGAAGAACGTCCCGGCCTGCTGCCCGAGCTTGACGATCTTCGACTCCCCGCCGCCGTACCCCGCCAGCTTCGTCATGAAGCGCCAGTCCCGCACCACGTTGGCGACCCCGCTCGCGACGAGGATCGCGCCCAGGACCCCTCCGACGGCGGCGGCGCCACCGAGGTACGCCACGAGCGCCTTGACGGCACCTCGGCGGTAGAGCACGAAGAGCGCGGCCGCGAAGGCGAACACGGCGACGCCGAGCGTCGGGTACGCGAAGACCGCGAGCCCGTGCAGCACGCCCGCGGCGAGCAGCCACCGCCTCGTCCGGCCGTGCACCGCCGCCCAGGCGCCCACGATCATCCCCGCCGCGAGCAGGCCGGAGCCCATCGAGTTGTAGCTGAGGCTCGGGATGTTGAACGGGGCCGACACCAGCGGCAGCAGACAGGCGATCAGCGCGACCTCCCAGCGCATCACGGTGCGCAGGAAGGCGAAGCCCGCCGCCGCCAACCCGGCCGAGGACACGAGCCACATCACGCGCATGAACAGGATGATCCCGGTCGTTCCTCCGGTCAGCGAAACGAAGGCCTTCACGAGCGGATACGTCATCAGCGAAGGCAGCTGGAGGAAGTTCATCTCGTCGACGAACGGGCGGTCGCCCAGGACGAAGCGGTACGCGAGCGCCGCGTAGTACGCCTCGTCCTTGAAGTCGACGCCGTAGCGCAGGCGCAACGCCATCAGCACGAACGTGCCGACCGCCGCGGCCACGGCCGCGACGCCGAGCGCCACGTCGGCGGGCGCCTTGCCGCGGAGCGGGGACCTCATCTCACTCCCTGCCGGCGTACCACTGCTCGCGCCACTCCGTGAACGCCTCGCCGCTCTTGATCCGCTCCCACCAGCCTCGGTTGTCGCGGTACCAGCGGATGGTCTCGACGATGCCGGACTCGAACCGCGTCTCCGGCTTCCAGCCGAGGCCGTGCAGCTTGCCGGAGTCCAGCGAGTAGCGGCGGTCGTGCCCCGGACGGTCCTCGACGTGCTTCACGACGTCGACGGGCAAGGCCAGCTCGCGCAGGATGATGCCGGTGATGTCGCGGTTCGTGCGCTCGTTGTCGCCGCCCACGTTGTACGCCTGCCCCGGCGCTCCTTCCAGCAGAGCCGTGGCGATCCCACGCGCGTGGTCGGTCACGAACAGCCAGTCTCGCCTCTGCATCCCGTCGCCGTACAGCGGCAGCGGCACGCCCTCCAGCGCGTTCGTGACGAACAGCGGGATGAGCTTCTCCGGGTACTGGTTGGGACCGTAAGTGTTGCTGCCGCGCGTGACGCACACCGGCAGGCCGTAGGTGCGGTGGAAGGCGAACGCGAGCAGGTCCCCGGAGGCCTTCGACGCCGAGTACGGGCTCGAAGGCGCGAGCGGCCACCCCTCGGTCGCGGAGCCCTCGGCCACGTCGCCGTAGACCTCGTCCGTAGAGACCTGCACTACCTTGCGCACGCCGAGTTCGTGCGCCGTCTGCATCAGGCGATAGGTGCCCGTGACGTCGGTGTCGAGGAACGCCTCCGGGTCGTGGATCGAGCGGTCCACGTGCGTCTCGGCGGCGAAGTTCACGATCGCGTCGCAGCCCTCCAGCGCGGGGCCGAGCGTCGCCGGATCGGCGATGTCGCCGCGCACGAACGAGTACCCCGGATCGCCCTCCAGGTCGGCGAGGTTCTCCAGGTTGCCCGCGTACGTCAGCTTGTCGTACACGACGACGGCCACGCCCAGCTCGCGCAGCGCGAGCCGCGCGAAGTGACTGCCGATGAAGCCGGCGCCGCCGGCGACGAGGACCTTGCGGAACGTATCGGTCACGTGCTGCCTCGCTATCTCGCTATGTCGACCTCGGAGTTGTCTCCAACCATGAAGCGGCTCGCGGAGGGCGTCGCCGCGGTCGAGCGGACCACGGCTCCGACGCCGAACAGGCTGTCGGTGACGCGCCCGCGCACCGACTCGAGCCGCGAGTACTGCAGCATGATCGAGTGCTCGATCTCGCTGCCGAGCACCTGCACCCCGTCGGCGAGCGAGGTGAACGGGCCGATGTAGCTGTCCACGACGCGCACGTCGGAGCCGATACAGATCGGCCCCCTCAGCGTCGTCCGTCCCTCGACCACGGCACCGGCGTCGATCCGCACCCGCCCCTCGATGCGCACGCCCTCGCCCACCTCGCCGGCTATCTCGGTCTCGAGGTCCTCCAGCAGGATGCGGTTCGCCTCGAGAAGGTCGTCGAGCTTGCCCGTGTCCTTCCACCAGCCCTCGATGACGTGCGGCGTCACCGTGCGGCCGTTGTCCACCAGCCACTGGATGGCGTCGGTGATCTCGAGCTCTCCGCGGCCCGACGGCCCGATGGAGTTGACGGCTTCGAAGATCGCGGGGCGGAAGAGGTAGACGCCCACGAGCGCCAGGTCGGACTTGGGCTCCGCCGGCTTCTCGACCAGCCGCACCACCTTCCCGTCGTCGCACTCCGCCACCCCGAACGCCGTCGGGTTCGGGACGTGGGCCAGCAGGATGTGGGCGTCGGACGCCTCGGCGGATTCGAACTCGCGCACCAGCGAGGTGATGCCGTCCTTGATGAGGTTGTCGCCGAGGTACATCACGAACGGCTCGCCCGCCATGTACTCCTCGGCGATGACGACGGCGTGTGCCAGCCCGCGCGGCTTGTCCTGCGGCAGATAGGTGACGGACAGGCCCCACCGGCTGCCGTCGCCGACGGCCGCCATGACCTCCGGCGCCGTTTCGCCCACCACGATGCCGACGTCGGTGATGCCCGCCGCGGCTATGGCCTCGAGACCGTAGAAGAGGATGGGCTTGTTCGCCACGGGCACGAGCTGCTTCGCCCGGGTGAAGGTGATCGGGCGAAGGCGCGTCCCGCTACCGCCCGCAAGCACGAGTGCCTTCATGATGCCTGTTCTCCTTCCTTCCGGGCCGCCGCGACCGTCCGGGCCAACCCTTCGGTCAGCGGTGTCCGGGGAGACCAGCCGAGGACCTCTCGGGCCGCGGAGATGTCGAAGTAGAAGTCGCCGGTCTCGGCCGAGAGGTACTCCTCGGGCCACGGCACCGATCGGATCGAACCGGAGCCCGCGGCATCCACCACCGTGCGCGCCGCGTCCGCGAGCGAGACCCCCTCGCCCGATCCCACGTTCAGCACGCACCCGGCGGGCGCTCTCAACGCCGCCGCCAGGATCGCCTCCGCGACGTCCTCGACGTACGGCAGGTCGCGCAGCTGCGGCCCGCCGCCGAAGAGCTCGATCGTGCCGCCGCGTACGGCCACGTCCACGAAGTGGTTGACGATGCCGAAACCCTTGAACGCCCCCTCGGCCGCATGCGGGCCGTACGGGTTGCTCAGCCGGAGCACGCACGTGCGCAGGCCGTGGCGCTCCGCGTAGAAGCGGTAGTAGGCCGCGCACGCCGTCTTGTGGATGGCGTACGGCGTGTCGCCTCGCGTGGTGTGCGCCTCGTCCACCGGCAGGTAGCTCGGCTTGCCGTACTCCAGCCGCGAGCCGGGGAAGACCACCGACGCCTCGGGCGCGACCTGTCGCACGGCCTCCAGCAGGACCAGCTGGGTGCGGCAGCTCCCTTCGAGGTCGCCGAGGGGGTCGGACACGCTGTCGCCCGCCCCCGCGCGCGCCGCGAACGCGAACACGTGGTCCGCTTCGTGGACGGCTCGGCGCACCGCCTCGGAGTCGAGCACGTCGGCGATGCGCGCCTCGACGGCCGCGAGCAGCGCCGGCCGCGGGCTTACGCGGTCGACGACGAGCACGTCGGCACCGCGCGCCGTCAGCGCGCTCGCCACGTGCGAGCCGAGGAACCCGGCGCCGCCGAACACGACCGCGCGTTTACCGCCGAATGACATCGATCGGACTTCCGCTCGGATAGGGGTCGCGCCCAATGATATCAGTCGCCGAGGCGCGAGAGGTCCGCGCCGCGGAGGAAGACACGGTAGAAGAGGCGGCGCAGCTGCGTGTCGCGCCACGCGCCGACCGCACCCAGAGCGGCGTCCGCGCGGCTCACGCCGTAGGCCGGGTCGGCGGCCATGCGGTCCAGCAACCGCCGCATGTCGGCGGTCTGCGTGTGGGTGAGCGCGTTGCTCCAGCTGCCTCGCTGGACGCGGAAGGCCGAGAGCGTCTCCCCGAGGACGAAGAGGTCGCCCACGAGCAGCAGGCGGACCCACATGTCGAGGTCGACGACGTATCGCGCCGACTCACTCCACAGCCCCGCCGCGCGATACGCCTCGGCGCGGAACATCGTGCCCGAAGGCTCGCCGACGAGGTTCGACCCGCTGCGCGCGACGCGGCGGATCGCCTCGCGGCCCGCCATCCGCCCCGGCTTGCGGAAGCCGCGCGCCATTATGCGCTTGCCCTCCTCGTCGATTACGTCGTGCACGGCCGTCACCAGCGACACACCGGCGTTGGCGGGGTCGTCCAGGACGGCCGCCTGCCGCTCGAGGCACGCGGGATACAGCAGGTCGTCGGCGCACAGGAGCTTGACGTAACGCCCGCGCGCCTCGGCCATCCCCCGGTTCCAGTTCGGGACGGCTCCCTTCGTCTCGGCGTTCGTGACGATGCGGATCCGCGGGTCGCGGAAGGACGCGGACACCTCGGCCGAGGTGTCCGTCGAGGCCTGGTCGCACACGACGACCTCGAAGTCCCCGGCGGTCTGGTCGAGGACCCGGCGCAGCGTCTCGCCCAGGTACCGGTCGTTGTTGAAGACGGGGACGACGACGGAGATGCGCGGCTCGGCCCCGGTCACTCGTCGTCCTCCGCCGGCGCGCCGATGTCCTCGGCCACCACGTACAGCGGACGCCGCTTCGTCTCGTAGAACACCCTGCCTAGGTAGGCGCCGAGCACGCCGACCGAGATGAGCTGGACGCCGCCCATGAACAGCACGGCGATCAGCACGCTCGCCCACCCCGCGATGACCGTCCCCGGGTGCAGCAGCTTGCCTGTGATCACCCATACTCCCGCCAGGAAGGCCACGGCAGTCACCGCCAGCCCGAAGCGGGTCGACAGCTCGAGCGGCTTGCGGCTGAAGCTCATGATGCCCGCGACGGCGAGCTCGAACAGCTTGCCCAGGGTGTAGTGCGTCTCACCGGCGTAGCGAGCGTCGCGCTCGTAAGGCAGCCCGAGCTGCCGGAAGCCGACCCACGCCACCATCCCGCGCACGTAGCGGTTCTCCTCCCGCATGTCCTTGAGGACGTCGACGACCTGCCGGTCCATCAGCCTGAAGTCGCCTGTGTCGAGCGGCAGCGGCATCTCCGAGAGGCGGTTGAGCAGGCGGTAGAAGAGCTTCGCGCTCCCCCGCTTCAGGGCGTTCTCGCCCTTGCGCTTGGTGCGGACCCCGTAGACCACCTTGTAGCCCTCGCGCCACTTCGCGAGCATCTCCAGGATGACCTCCGGCGGGTCCTGCAGGTCGTCGTCGATGACGGCGACCGCGTCACCGTGCGCGGCGTCGATGCCCGCCGTGATGGCGATCTGATGCCCGAAGTTGCGCGACAGCTCGAGCACGCGCACATGTGCGTCGCGGGCGGCGATGTCGCGCAGCATCTCCAGCGTGCGGTCCTTGCTGCCGTCGTTCACGAAGATGAGCTCGTGATCCATCCCGGGGGCGAGCCCCCCGGCGACGGCCTTCAGCCGCCGGTAGAACTCGGCGGCGGTCTTCTCCGAGTAGTAGAACGGCGCGACCACCGACAACAGCGGCGTGCGTTCGGTCATGCGTTCGTCCTCCGTCTAGCCGGCCGAGGTCTCGCTCAGCGCCCAAGCCACGCCACGCCGCGCCGCCTCGCCTACGTACTCGTCGATCTGGTCGAGGGTGTGGAGCACGGGGTCGCCCGTCCCTTCCAGGAACGCACGGTACCACTCGGCGGCGACGGCGACGGCACGCTCGATCTCCCACAGCGGGCACCAGCCCAGCTCGTCCGCCGACTTGGTGATGTCGACCTTCAGCAGCACGGCCTCGTGCGGCTCCTCGGACGCGTCGGCCGGCAGCGTGTGCCATCCACCCTCGCCCCACGCCCGGATGAAAGCCTTCACGACGTCCTCCGCGGTCACCGCCCCGCACGGCCCCGGCCCGAAGTTCCACGCGGCCGCCAGCGCGGCGTCGCCGCCGAGCAGGCGCGCGCCGAGCCACAGGTATCCCGACAGCGCCTCCAGCACGTGCTGCCATGGCCGCACGGCCGACGGCTTGCGGACGAAGACGCTCTTGCCCTCCGCCAGCGCGCGGACGCAGTCGGGGACGAGGCGGTCCGCGGCCCAGTCGCCGCCCCCGATGAAGTTGCCCGCGCGCACGGACGCTATCAGCGGCGCCCCCTCGGCCGAGAAGAAACTCCGGCGGTAGGCGCTGGTGACGAGCTCGGCGCACCCCTTGGACGACGAGTAGGGGTCGAAACCGCCCATGGGATCGGTCTCGCGATACGCGTACGGCCACTCGCGGTTCTCGTAGCACTTGTCCGAGGTGGCGTTGACCACCGCGAAGACCGACTGCGTCTGCCGCACGGCCTCGAACAGGTTGACGGTGCCCATGACGTTCACCTGGTACGTGAGCAGCGGCTGCGCGTAGCTCTCGCGTACGAGCGGCTGGGCGGCGAGGTGGAAGACGATGTCGGGGCGGTGCTCCTGCATCGCGGCGGTGAAGGCCTCCGCGTCACGAACATCGCCTCGGATGTCGGTGATGCGCTCGCCGAGCCGGAACGCCTCGAAGGCGTTGGGCGTCGCCGACGGCCCCACGCCGAAGCCGACGACGTTCGCACCGAGGTCGGAGAGCCACAGGCTCAGCCACGATCCCACGAACCCGGTGTGACCGGTCACCAGCACGTTCCGGTCCTTGTAGGCGCCGCCGAACGGTCCGGCCCCGCGCGTCACTGGCGATCACCGCACCTTCCCGACCACGTCCGCCCCCGGCGTTCCCGACTGCCGATTATACCAGTAGCGCACGTCGCGACCGCT
This sequence comes from Coriobacteriia bacterium, assembly GCA_036504755.1. Taxonomy (GTDB): domain Bacteria; phylum Actinomycetota; class Coriobacteriia; order Anaerosomatales; family JAJZPX01; genus JAJZPX01. The sequence goes on along the minus strand of DASXUP010000002.1, from coordinate 46,263 downwards.
CCCGCCCCGTCTCGCTCCGAGCGTGGACCGGTATACTCGACGCATGCGGATCCGCCGGTTCCTGCCCCTCGCGTACGCGGCCGTGCTCGCGGCCGGCTACGCGCTCGTGTTCGTGGTGCCCTGGCACGTCGCGGCGGGGGCGCCCGCGGAATCGAGCAGCTACGCGGTCGGCTTCAGCAACCGGGCGTCAGTCGCGGGAGTGCTGCTCACCGCCGCCGCCCTCTTCGCGCTCGGGATCGCCGGCAGAAAGGGCGCCGACGGCCGCTCGTTCGTTCGCGAACATCCTTGCAGCCGAGGTGAGGCCGTCCCCTGGCAGCTCGTCGCCGTGGCGCTGCTCGTGGCGGTCACCTCGGCGGTCTTCTTCGCCTGGATCGCCTACGGGACGTGGACGTACGGCGAGAAGAACTACTTCCTCGACCGCATGGCTTACGTGCTAAACGGCAACGTCCCCTACCGCGACATGGAGTTCACCTACGGCCCGCTCCTGGCCTACCTGCCCGCCGCAGCCTGGCGGGCGCTGGCCCCCCTGGGCGTCTCGCCGGTCGCGGCGTACGAAGCCGTGTACGTGGTGCTGTTCGCCTCGGGAGTCCCTCTCCTCGCGTACGCCGCGAACCGGCTCGGGCTCGCGCGCGGGCAGCGAGCGGCGCTCTTCGCGTCCACGTGGGCCGCGACCGCGTTCAACGAGACCGTCGGCATAAACGGGCTGCTCGTGCGCTTCCTGCTGCCGGTGGCCGCCGTGCTCTTCTTCCACGCGCGCGCCTCGAAGGCGCTCGAGCGGCACGGCGGCCCCGCGGCCCTCGCCCTCGGCGGCTGGAGCTTCGCCGCCGCGGCGGTGTGTTTCGCGATGTCGCCCGAGGTGGGTATCGCGTGCTTCCTCGGACTCGGCGTCTACCTCGGCTGGACCGCTCGGGCGCGAAGGAGGCGGGAGGCACTCTGGGCGTTCGGCGGCCTGATGCTCGCCCCCGCGCTCGCCGTGCTCGCCTTCGGACCCGCGGTCTTCACGCACCTCCGGGGGATGGCCGGCGGAGCGCTCAACTTCCCGGTCGTCCCGTCGCCGTCGGTACTGGTCCTGCTCGCGGCGCTCTTCGGAGGTGCCGCGCTCCTCCCGCGCTTCCTCTCCGCCGATCGGCCCGGCGCGCCCGCGCTGCTCGCGCTCGCGGTGGCGGGCGCGGTCATGCTCGCGGGCGCGCTCGGGCGTGCCGACACCAGCCACGTGTTCTTCTACGGCCTCGTCACGGTGTTCGGCGCGGCACCCCTCCTCGCCGCCGCCCGGCCGCGGGCCTTCGCGGCGTGGGTCGTGCTGTTCGCGCTCGTCTTCACGCTCGCCCACTGGCTGGTCATACGCTACGACTACGGCGCGCCCATCGTGGATGCCGCGGGCCGCACTCCAGGGATCTCGCGCCGCGTCAGCGGGCGGATCGCGCTCACGGTAGGACTCACGCGGGCACGCGGTTGGACGGCTTGGGAGCGCGGCAGGGCGAAGCCGGTGTCGACCGAGGTGGATGCGTTCGCGGCGTACCGGCCGCTCGCCGCGCCGCTGGGCTTCGTCGACGGCACGGGTCTGGAGCTCGGCCGCCGAGGGTGGCTCGCCTCCCCGTACTTCCGAGGGGTGCCCTTCACTCCGGAGCAGCTCGCCACCATGGAGCAGCACCTGGAAGGCGCCGGGTACATAATGGTCGAGAAGAGCACCGCGGCGTCGCTCGCCCAGGCGGCCACGGCGCAACCGGCACGGAGGGTCCCAGGGGGGTCGTATGCGGCGTACCTCATGTGGCCGGAGACGTTCGCTGAGCGCGACTCTCCGCCCGACCTCGGCCGAGAGCTGCGCGCGTATCTCGCGGCGCGCTACCGCGTCGTGACCCTGATCGGGCCCTATGCCGTACTGGAGCGCAAGGAGTGACCGTGCGCGCGGTGATGGTCGTGCCGACCTACGACGAGGCCGAGAACCTCCCCGTCCTCGCCGAGCGGCTGCTCGCGCTCGTCCCGCCGATCGACGTCCTCGTCGTGGACGACGCCTCGCCGGACGGCACAGCGGACCTCGCGGAGGAGATCGCGCGGGGCGAACGCCGGATGCACGTGGTGCGGAGGAAGGGGCCTCGCGGTTACGGGGGGAGCTGCGTCGACGGGCTCGCCTGGGCGGTCGGGAACGGATACGGGCTCGCCATGCTGATGGACGCCGACCTCAGCCACGACCCAGCGGTCATCCCGGCGATGCTCGAGCGGATCGACGCGGGGGCGGACGTGGTGATCGGCTCGCGGTACGTCGCGGGCGGCGGTCTCGAGGTGCCGGAGTGGGGGCCGGTGCGCACCGCCGTCAGCAGGCTCGGCAGCGCGTACGCGCGCGCCATGATCGGGACGCGCGTCCGCGACTGCACCAGCGGGTTCCGGTGTTACCGGCGTGAGATCCTGGAGCGCGTGGGCCTGCACGACCTTCGCAGCGACGGCTACAGCTTCCAGATCGAGATGCTGGACCGTCTGACGCGCCTCGGCGCGGCCGTCGAGGAGGTGCCGATCGTCTACGTGGACAGGCGCGCGGGAGTGTCGAAGATCTCGCGGCGCATCATCGCCGAGGCGCTGGCGCGCACCACCGCGATCGGGCTCGCCCGAGTCCTGGGCCGGGATCAGTCGCCCAGAAGGCGCCGCATCACGTCGCGCAGCTGAGGACCGAGGTCGTCGTAGTCCATGGCCAGCGCGAGGTTCGCCTCGAGCCACGACAGGATGTTGCCGGTGTCGTAGCCGGCGTCGTCCATCACGACGGCGTGTATCGGCTCCTCGCGCAACAGTTCGCGCAGCGCGTCCGTGAGCTGGATCTCCCCGCCCTGACCGGGAGCTATCCGGGGCAGGATGCGCATGACGGCGGGCGTCAGCAGATAGCGCCCGAAGATGGCCTTGTTGCTGGGCGCCTCCTCGGCCGAGGGCTTCTCGACGAGATCCGTCACGCGCCACACGCCCGGCTCGACCTCCTCGCCCGCGATGACGCCGTACCGGGACACGTGCTCGGTAGGCACCGGGGTCACGGCTATCACCGAGCCGCCGAGGCGCTCGTGCACGTCGCGGAGCGCGGGAAGGCAGTCGTTCTTAGGCACGAGGACGTCGCCGAGGAGGACGAAGAACGGGTCGTCGCCGGTGTGCGGAGCTCCGCACAGCACCGCGTGGCCGAGGCCCCGCGGATACTTCTGCCGCACGTAGAACACCTCGGCCATCGTGGAGACGTCGCACACCTGCTGCAGCTCCACCTCCTTGCCGGCGCGCTTCAGCATCTCCTCGAGCTCGATGCTGCGGTCGAAGTGGTCCTCGATGGCTCGCTTGCCCCGGCCCGTGACCATGAGGAGGTCGTCGACGCCGGCGGCCACGGCCTCCTCGACGACGTACTGGATGACCGGCTTGTCGACGACGGGCAGCATCTCCTTGGGCTGCGCCTTCGTGACCGGCAGGAAGCGGGTCCCCAGTCCCGCCGCGGGGATGATGGCCTTCATGCTCAGCCCCCTCCTACAGCGCCTTCAGGGCGGCGACTGCGGCCTCGATCGCGCGGTCGATGTCTTCGTCGCTGTGCGCGAGACCCACGAACGTCGCCTCGAACTGGCTCGGCGCGAGCAGGAAGCCCGCGTCGAGCATCGAGCGGAAGTAGCTGGCGTAGCGGTCCGTGTCCGAGGTGGCGGCCGTGGTCCAGTCGGTCACCTCGGCGTCGGTGAAGAACATCGTCATCATCGAGCCGACGCGGGTGCAGAAGCTCGGCACGTTCGCTGCCTGCGCCGCCTTGCACAGTCCCGAGGCGAGCCGCCGGCCCTTCCGCTCGAGCTCGTCGTACACGCCCGGCTTCCTCAGCTGCTCGATGAGCGCCAGCCCGGCCACCATCGCCACCGGATTGCCGGAGAGCGTGCCCGCCTGGTACACCGGGCCGCACGGCGCGAGCTGCTGCATGATCTCCGCCTTGCCACCGAACGCCCCGACCGGGAAGCCGCCGCCGATGATCTTGCCGAGAGTCGTGAGGTCCGGGGTGACGCCGTACAGCTCCTGCGCGCCGCCGAGGGCGACGCGGAACCCGGTGATGACCTCGTCGAAGATGAGCACGACGCCGTGCTTCGTGCACAGGTCGCGGAGGCCCTGCAGGAAGCCGGGCTTCGGCGGGACGACGCCCATGTTGCCCGCGACCGGTTCGACGATGAGCGCCGCCACCCGATCGCCCTCGCGCTCGAGCACCTCGGCCACGGGGCCGAGGTCGTTGTAGGGCAGCACGATCGTGTCGGCGGCCGCGCCCTTGGTGACGCCGGGAGTGCTCGGGATGCCGAGAGTGACGAGCCCGGAACCGGCCGCCACGAGCAGCGCGTCGGAGTGGCCGTGGTAGTTGCCCTCGAACTTGATGAACTTCTCGCGGCCCGTGTAGCCGCGCGCGAGGCGGATCGCGGACATCGTCGCCTCGGTGCCCGACGACACCATCCGCACCATCTCGATCGACGGCACGATGCCGCGCAGGGTCTCGGCCATCCGCACCTCGACAGGGGTCGGAGCGCCGAAGCTGGTGCCTTTGTCGAGCTGTTCGCGGACCGCGTCCAGGACGGCGTCGGGAGCATGGCCGAGGATCATCGGCCCCCAGCTCGCGACGAAGTCGACGTACTCGTTGCCGTCCACGTCCCAGACGTGAGCGCCCTTCGCGCGGTCGTAGAAGACCGGGCCGGTGCCCACGGACTTGAACGCACGCACCGGCGAGTTCACGCCTCCGGGACATGTCAGCTGGGCTTCGGCGAACAGACGGTCGGACGCGGTGTGCTGCATGGCGAAGGACTCCTCGGACGGGCGCGCGAGAGCGCATGCGGACAGGATAAGGGTACCCGAACGGCGCGGTTCAGGTGTAGCCACCTTACCTTCCGCCCCGCTCCCTTACGACAGCGGATGCTACTATCGCAGGATGTTCCCCGTCGCCGGCGAGAGAGGCAGCCGATGGAAGTCCATGCGGAGCCCGAACCGTCGTGGGTGGAGGACGAGGCGCTGGACGACGAAGGCAGCGACGCTCAGGCCGAACCGTCCGGACCGCTGATCTCGCCCGAGAACGCCCTGCGCGACGGCGTCGCCATCGCCGCGATCGCCGGGCTCGTCCTCCTCGGCGGGCCGCTGCTGCGCACGCAACCCCTCATCGGCCTCGTGCCGCCTGCGGCCGTCGTCGCAGCGCTCGTGTCCGACCGGCGTGCCGAGGCCTCGGTCGTAGCCGGCGCCGGCATCCTGGCCGGGCTGGTGGCGTCCGCCGACTTCTCCGCCACGGCCGCCGGCGCCCTCGCCGTAGCCGCCGGGATCGCGGCGCTCCTCGCGTGGGCCGCACGCTGGTTCCTCGACGAGTCGCCGCGGAGCGTGAAGCTCATGCCCGCTGCGGCGCTGGCGTTCGTGGTCGCCACCCTGTGGCTCGTCATCACGGGCACGGCGACTCTTCCCGCCAAGGACGGGTCGACCTTCGTCGGCCTGCTCGCCTCACCCCCACCGATAACCAAAGACGTCGCCGACGAGGCGCTGTTCCTCATCATCGTGCAGCGCATGAAGAACGGGGAGGACTACTACAAGGCGTCCGTGCGCACCCTCGACGAGGCGAACAAGGCCTTCAAGGGACGAGACGACCTCCGCACGCCGACGAGCTTCCGGCCACCAGCGTACTACTGGCTGCTCTCGCGTCTGCCGTTCAACGGCGTCTCGATACTCTACTCGATGCTGGTCCTCGGGTCCGTCGCCGCCGTAGCCGCGTACCTCCTTGCGCGCTGCTTCACCGGCCCACCGCTCGCGCTTGTCGCCTCCGCAGGCGTCGCCGCTTGGTACGCGTACATCTCGACGACGGGGTCGGTCCTCGACACGGAGCCCGTCGCGGGCGTCCTCGGTCTCGTGACGCTCGCGCTGCTGGCGCGCTGGTGGTTCGACCCGGAGACCGTGACGCTCGGCTACGCAGCTGCGGTCACCGCGTTCCTCGCGGTGTTCGTGCGCGAGCTCGCGGTGCCGTTCCTGCTGTTCGGGCTCGCACTCGCATTGCTGCCCGAGTTGCGGCGGACGAAGGTGTGGTTCGCGTGGGCGGTTGCGGGCATCGCGGTACCCGCGCTCTACTTCGCGCACGCTGCCGCCGTACACGCCGCCGTACGCGCCCTCGGGCCGCAGCCGAACATCAAGATGGGCTGGTTCGACGCACGCGGTCGGGGACTCCTCGCGCTGGTGCAACGCCTCGCCGCCGCGTTCGGGACTCGGCCGTTGGCGTGGGCTATCCTGCTGGTCGCCGCCGTCGGCGCGCTCGTCGTGCTGAAGCGCCACCGCGCACTGGGGGCCGTCCTCGCCACATGCGCGATCGGCGGCCCGCTCGCGCTGACGTTCCTCCATCCGGACGGGGAGGCGATGACCGTCGTGCCGATGTATTGGGCTGACGTCGTCGTGCCCGCGCTTCTGGCGTGCGTCCCGCTCGCGCTGAGCTCGCTCTCCCCTGCCGAGAGCGCAAAGGCCGAGCCGTACGACGAGGTGGCCAAGGCCGTCTAGCCCAGCCTAGAGGCCGTCCTCGGCGAAGTACGTCATGGACGTCTTCTTGAACTCCCGCACCGAGTACAACAGCCGAGGTGCCGGCAGGTCCACCGCGGCGCGGATACGCTCGGCCGTCTCCTCGACCTCCTGCTCGCTGCGCCCGTGGATCATCGTGTAGAGGTTCGCGGGCCACGTGGGAGCGACCGGGCGCTGGTAGACGTGGCTCACCTCGGCGAAAGTGGCCATCGCGCGTCCGGCGTCCTCCACACGTTCCTCCGGACATCTCCAGACGCCCATCGCGTTCGCGGTGAACCCCGTCTTGTGATGCCGGATCGCGGCGCCGAATCGCCGGATCAACCCCGTGTCGACCCAGTGGCGGGTGCGCTCCAGGACCCACTCCTCGCCGACGTCCACGCCGCCGTGTTCGAGCATCTCGTGGAGCTCGAGGAAGGGTGTCTCGCTCCTCGGCAGGTCCGCCTGGAGGAGCACCGCGAGCCGGCGCTCGTCCTCCGAGAGCTCCACCGGCTTGACCTCCGCCGGCTTGACCACGCCGAGCTCCGCGGAGCGTGCCGCTTTCTCGCCCGTCAGGTCGAAATCGACGCGGATCTTGAAGAGGCGGATCGCCGGCAGGTCCAGGATGTCCGTCACGCCTGTGGCGCTCGCGATCTCGGCGAGGATCTCGGCGATGCGCGCCTGGGAGCGGGCGATGAGGGTGAACCAGATGTTGTAGCGGTCCTCGCGCAGGTAGTTGTGGGTGACGTTCGGGTAGGCCGACACGACGGCGGCGACCTCGTCCACCCGCTCCGGCGGTGCCGCGATCGCGCAGAGCGTGGAGCGGTAGCCGAGCCGATTGCTGTCGAATATCGCGCCGATGCGCCGGATCACGCCGGCCTCACGCAGTCCGTCCACGGACGCCAGCGCTTCCGCCTCGCTCACGCCGAGGTACTCGCCGAGCGCGGCGTACGGGCGCGATCCGATCGGGAATCCCGCCTGGATGCGTGTCAGGACGCGCTTGTCGAGGTCCGAGAGCTCCATCGAGGTCTCCTTCGGTCGCGCAGACGGGGCCGTCAGGTCGATGCCCCGGCCGCCGCCCGGTCTAGCCGACCTCACGTCGAGCGGCAGATGCTAGCCTACCGGATGGCGCGGTGCCGTCGCCAGCGAGCGGCCCGGCGGATCCGCGCCGCAGGCGAGTGGCGACCACGACCCAGAGGAAGCCGAGGCCGGGCGCGAGCAGCGGCCCGGTGCTGACGAGGTATCTGGGCTGACCCGTCGAGAGGGTGATCTGGAAGAACACCCAGTACACGATGATCGTGAGAGGCCATGCCGCCGCCTTGCGCCGAGCCGCGAGCGCGAGGATCAGCCCCAGGGTCCCCAGGATCCACTCGAGCGCCTGGAACCATCTCATGGACCCCGGCACGTGCCGGTAGGACTTGGCGAGTCTGATGACCAGGTTCTCGAAACGGCCGAGGCTCCGCACGGTCGTCCGGAACGTCGTCGGGTCGTAGCGCACGAAGTTCCAGTCGATGCCGGTAGGTTCGGCGAACAGGCCCGAGAGCTTCGTGGGCGCCAGGGACAGCCACGCCCACGGGTGCTCGCGCATGAAGGCGACCGCCGCCTTTCCCCCCTCGGCGTTGTTGTGGAGCTCGTCCCGCGTCGTGGTCATGCGGCGCATCCAGGGCATCGGCTCGTCGGGGCGCAGGAACGTGCCGGTCGAGCCCTCGTGCGCGCCGCCCCACACCGAGGTGCCCCCGTTGGTCGCGATGACCCACTCGCCCATCACCACGCGGTTCCTGATCACCCAGGGCGCCATCGCGAGCAGCGCGCAGATGCCGATGACGAGCGCGGTCGTGAACCCCTGCTCGCGTCGGCGCAGAAGCCACACGGCCACGCAAAGCGTGAGCGGGAGCAGGACGGATGCCGGCCGGGTGATCACGCCCCAGCCCAGGAGGAGGCCCGCCGCGGCGGCGATGGCCAGCCGCTGCCGGCGGGAACGCGGATCCACGGCGAGCAGCAACGCAACGACCGACATCTGAAGGACGAACAGGCCCTCCGAGGCGACGAGTCCCGTGAAGAAGACGTACTCCGGATACAGAGCCACGACGAGGCCCGCGACGAGCCCCGCCGAGGGACCCCCGAGCCGCTTGCCGAAGAGGCACATGAGCACCGCGGACGCTGTCCACATCGCGACGTTGAGCAGCCGCACGACCACGAGGCTCGACCCGAACAGCCGGAAGAATGCGGCGAGGAAGAAGGGGTAGCCGGGAGGCCAGTAGGCGGTAGGATGGCCCGCGAGCAAGTAGCCCTTGCCCGCTGCGAGATCGCCCGCCCGCGAGAAGTAGAAGGCGAAGTCGCTGACCGGCTCGGCGTGGACCACGGCGATCCAGAAGAGACGCACCCCGGCCGCGACCAGGGCCACGGCCAGCGCACGCTTGTCGAGGCCCCTCCAGAGCCGGGCCGCTCGCTCTCTCACTCCCCCCGAGCCTTCCTCGTCGTCAGCCCTTGGACAGCTGCTTCGGCTGGTACACGCAGTACGGCTCTTCGGCGAGGTAGTCGCCCGTCACGGACAGCGCCCTCGCACGGCACCCGCCGCAAACGGCCTTGTACTCGCAGATGCCGCACTTGCCCTTCAGCAGCGAGTAGTCGCGCAGCTCGTTGAAGACCTTGGACTCCGTCCAGATCGTGCTGAACGGCTGCTCCTTCACGTTGCCGAGCTGCATGTCGAAGTAACCGCACGGCTGGATGTCGCCGGTGTGCGAGATGAAGCAGAACGTGATCCCCCCGAGGCACCCGCGCGTCATCGCGTCGAGCCCGTACTCCTCGCGCGTGACCTTCTTGCCCTCGGCCTTCGCCTTCTGCCGGATGATGCGGTAGTAGTGGGGCGCGTCGGTGGGCTTGAAGTGAAGCGGCGAGGTCTTCTGCCGCTCGTACGCCCACTCAAGCGCCTTCTCGTACTCGGCCGGCGGCAGCTCCTCGGCCAGCAGCTCCGAGCCGCGGCCGGTCGGGACGAGCATGAAGATGTGGAACGCGTCCACGCCGAGCGACTCGGCGAGCGCGTGCATCTCCTCGAGGGTGTCGACGTTGCGCGTGGTCACCGTAGTGTTGATCTGGACGCCGATGCCGTGGCGCTTCGCGATCCTGATGCCCTCGAGGGTCTTTTCGAAGCAGCCTTCCTGCTGGCGGAACGCGTCGTGCTCGGCGGCGGTCGGGAAGTCCACCGACACGGAGATGCGCGGGATCTTGTGCTCCGCCATCTTCCGCGCGATCTCGTCGGTGATCAGCGTCGCGTTCGTTCCGATGACCGGCATGGCGCCGGCTCCTTGCGCGTAGTCGACGATCTCCCAGATGTCGGGTCGCATGAGCGGCTCGCCGCCGGTGAGGATGATGATCGGGTTGCTGATGGTGACGATGTCGTCGATCGTCGCCTTGATCTCGTCGAGCGACAGCTCGCCCGCGTAGTGCCCGAACTCCGCGGCCGCACGGCAGTGCACGCAGGAGAGGTTGCAGCTGCGCGTGATCTCCCACGCGATGATGCGCGGCGCCTTGATGCCCGTCCGCTCCTCGTACGCGAGCGCCTGCGGCCCGCCGCCGGGACGGAAGCCGACCGAGCGCGCGCCGCCGTGGCGCTGGCGCTCCATCGGGATCCCCGCCGGGTGGCCGCCCTGGTGGCCGCCGGTCTTCGGGATGCCTGCGGGATGCCCCGCGCCCATCGCGATGCCGACGGCGGCCTCACCGCAGCCGGCCTCGGCCTCGGCCATCTCCTGTTCCGTGAGCGTGCCCTCGTCCTCACCGAGCTCCGCTTCGAGCTCGAGGTCGGGGCGCGCGCCGCTGTCGCCTACGTTCTCAGCCATGTGACGAGTCTCCTCGTGGGTCTCCGGGAATGCCCTCGTAAGTCTGCAAGAAGCGGGCCGGGGATTCCAGCGGGCGGGAGTCGCCGAGGACGACTACCACTGGGCCGACTTCTTGCGCAGCACGACCTTGACCTTCCACCCGCCACGCGCGGCGACGTCCTCGACGATGCGGCGCGTCGCGGCGTAGTCCCACTCGTAGTCCATCGCCTTGCCGCCCGGGCCGACGACGACCTCCTTGGTCTTGCCCCAGCGCTTGGCGCCGAATGTGCTGTACGACTCCGACTCGAACCCTCCGAAGCTCACGCCTGCGCCCTGCTCCTTCAGCATCTCCCAGAAGTAGAGCGTGCGCTCGCCTTCGACGGCCTTGAGGATGGCCTCGTACTCGACCTTCTTCTTGCCGGTGCCCCACGACGCGTCTGCGACCCGGTTGTCGATGACCACATCGGTGTCGGTACCGTAGCGGACGTTGTATCCCGGGTAGGCGGCGAAAGCGGCCAGGATGGCGGGCAGGAGTGCATCTCTTGTCGCGAGTGCGGGAGGTGCTGCCGGGGGTTCGACGGCCGGCGGCACGGGCGGCTCCGCAACAGGCGCGGTGACCGGGACGGGCACCTCGGCAGGCGGTGCTGCGGGCACCTCGGCTGGAGGGGCGACGGGGGCAGGTGCGTCCACGGGCGCGGGCGTCTGCGGCTGCAGCCAGTACGGCGTCACGGCCATGCCCGTCGCCGGGTCGTACCAGTCGCCGATCTCGGTCCACGCGTGCCCGTTGACGCAGCCCCACTGGTCGTTCAACCAGACGTTCTGCCCGCATATCCTGCATCGGCCGGCGATAGCCATGTCTTCCGCCTCTCCCGAGCGTGCCCTCAAGTTCCGCTACCTTCAAGACGGATGGTAGCATCGCCGATAGAGCAGGCGACGGCACGCTACGAGCAGCGAGGGGGCCTCATGGGCGACGACGTGTACGGCCGAGGAGCGCCTGGCGCCTATCCGCCGCAACCGGGCATGGCTCCCCCGCCGCCCCCGCCGCCCCCCGGACTGTTCCCGGATCAGGTTGCTGCGGCGCCGCCGCAGCAACCGAAGAAGCGGCGCACGGGGCTCATCATCGGGATCGTAGTCGGCGTCCTGCTGTTGTGCGTGCTGGCGAGCTGTGCCGGCGTCATCGCCCTCGGCGTGTCCGGGAGCGGCGGGCAGAAGGCGATCGTGAAGCAGGCCGAGGAGCATTTCACGGCGGCGATGTCGGCGGTCGAGACAGCGAGCGCGTCCGTCAAACAAGCCGGAGGGATCGACGACCCGAAGGCGAGCGCCGCGATCGACAGCGCCGGGAAGGCCCTGCGCACGGGCCGCGACGAGATCGCCGCGGCGCGTGCGGCAGCCGAACGGCTCGACGCCTCGGAGGGCAAGACCGATTATCTCGCGTCGCTCACCGCCGCGACCGACGCACTCGACGCGCTGCAGGACCTGGTCGGCTACATGGGGACCGCGACGGGCATGGTCGCGAAGGTCCGCGAGGCCGGTGCCGCGGCATCGAAGGGCACCGAGGACCTGAACGCCGCGATAGACGCCGGCAACTCCGGCGACTACTCGCGCATGAGGCAGCGGGCGCAGGCGGCCTCGGCCGGGTACGCGAAGGCCGAGCTCCTCTTTCGCGAAGCCGCGAAGCTGGACGCCTCGGCGGGCCTGGACAAAGCGGCTTCATACCTGGTCAAACAGAAGGAGCAGGCCGACCTGGCGGTCCAGATGGCCGATGAAGGCAAAGCCGGCAAGTCGAGCGCCTACAACAGGGACATCAAGCGCGCACAGGAGCTGCGCAAGCAGGCGTCGGCGATCGGCGACCCGGACATCGTGAAGGACCCGAAGTGGGTCGAGAAGCGCCTCGCCGAGCTCGAGACGCGGATAACGGGGTCCGCGGCGAAGACCGACCAGCTTCGGGCGAAGGCACTGAAGGCGCTCGGCGTGCAGTAGCGCCGCGGGGAACTCAGTCGTGGGCGACCTTGTCTGCGGCGACACCCTCCATGCGATGTCCCAGCCTGGGATCGGGCGTGAAGACGAATTCCTGCCCGCGCAGCTCCTTCACTAGGTATCCCTTCTCGACGAGGTCGAGAAGGTCCGCACGAGCCGTCGCGTAGGCGACGTTGTGCGTGACGCGATGGTAGCTGACGCGGAACTCGGCGTCGGCGCGCCTGAGCGCGCGCGCAACGACCGAGAGCTGACGATGGTTCAGGCTCGGATCGAACGCCGCGATCTCGGAGTCGCGCGAGTCCGACACCTCGACGTAGCCCAGCAGGGTCTGCAGAGCGGCGACGGCCAGCTCCAGGTTCGTCAGGATCCTCGGCGTCCAGTCGGCCTCTTTCGGGAAGCGCTCGAAGGGATGGTCCTCGACGAAGTCGAAGCGCACCGTCCCGGGAGGCAGCTCTCCACGCTCCCAGCGAAGGCCCGCGTTGAGCAGCGGAAGATAGCCGAGTACGGGGTAGTCGTGCTTGAGCGCGTACAAGCGGAACGCGATCCAAGCAATCGCATTGTTGAAATCAGGCAGCGGCCTCCAGAACGCGAGAGCTTCGCCCACCGCGAGCGCCGCTATCACCGGTGGCTCCTCCGGGTCGCCGGTCTTGCCGTTGGCGTAGTCGCAGATCGCCTGGAGGCTCTCGGACGGGTCCCCACCGATGCTCTCCGACACTGCGGGATACGGGAAGAAGCGGTGGGGCACTGTCCCCCGGACGAGCTGGCCCGTGTCGACTTCGGCGGTAAGCCGCTCGTACAGGTGCGTGAACAGCTCGGGGGAGAACGGGCCGGACGCGAGCCCCTCAAGTTCGACGAGCAGCTCGTGCGAGTTCAAGACGAGCTGTTCGTCCGCACATCGAGGCGTCCTCCCCGCGTGCAAGAGCCTTCCTGCGTCCCGATGCTCGATCGCGACTCCGTCCAGCTCGATCGCGGCTATCGCTTCTTGGATGCGTGACCTGGTAAGGAAGCGGCGGCCTTCCCTCTCCTGGATCGCCTGATGAAGACTGGAATGCGAACGGCAGTACTGCTCGATCGTCCGCAAATGATTCACCACGTCCTGCGCGAGGAAGTAGCCGTAGCGGACGCCTTCAGGATTCTCCAGCGGGAACCAGACCGCCGAGATGCGACGGAGGGCGAACAGCAGGTCCCATGTCTCCTTCGCGCTCATTCCCTGGGGAAGCGGCGATGAGGTGAGTTCATCCCAGCTCAGGTAGTGGCGGTAGTCCCTGCGGACAAGGGATGCGAAGTTCTCGTCGGCGAGGATGTCCCACACCGATCCCCCATTGACGCCGCTGGTCACTCTTCAGCTCCTCGGGTCGCCGCTACAACGTTCTTTCCAAAAAGTATATCACCGTCGATATCGCGATGCTCCCGCTCCGGTTGAGCGCTATCGGTTTCCAGGCTGTCTGATAGCAGCAATCGAGGTGCCAGCCTCTCTCTGCGTCGCGGGCAATGGGCGCGTCGACTGTAACGGCTATCCGTTCGCCGGTAACCCGGTACCTTCTTACTTCCTTCCACACCGACCTGTCATCAGTCGGAGTCTATATTGACACCTCTCTCCAGACACTGATACCTTCGTTATCACCGGCGGCTATCACTGATAGCCAATTGACAAGGGTAAGGGGATAGCGATGGGCAGACGCAGCATTGTTGCGGTGCTGCTGTCGCTGGCGGTCGCTGCGGGCGTGCTTCTCGCCCTCAAGTCCGCCTCGGCAGCAACGGCGGCGCTCGGTATCAGGGGCGCGCCCAGACTCCTGTTCGATTCGGCGGCATGGGCGGTGTGGCTCGCTCCGTTCGCGGCGCTGTTCGCCTCGGGCTTCACCAGGCGCCAGGAACCGAGGATCATCGATCGTCAGGTACTGCGCCACGACGATGCGGCGATCCTTCAACACTGGGCGCACGCGGCCGGGACTCTCATCCTGGTGGGCAGCGGCATCGCTCTAGGGATCCGAGGGTTCCTGCCGCGCCTCGTGGCCGGCACCTACGCCGACGGTGTCGCGTTCAACATCCACTTCTTGGGCGCGGTGCTGTTCGTATTCGGCTCGTTCTACTACGCCGGCAACACGCTGATGTCCGGCCGGCTGTCCGAGCATCTGCCCCACGATGTCGGCTCGTCCCTCAGGGTCGTCGCCGCGCACTACTCCGCCGTGTTGGGCAAGGGCAAGTTCCCCGCGGAGGGCAAGTACTTCGCTTCCGAGCACCTCACCTACCCCATCGCCGCCGTGGGCTCGACGCTGATCCTGCTCACCGGGCTGATCAAGGTCGCGGCGCACGGCGCGAACATACCGGGCGGCCTCATGGGCGCGGTCACACTCACCCACGACATCACAGCCGTGGTACTCGGCCTCTACCTCGTCGCGCACGCCGTAGCCGGCGCGCTGGTGCCCTGGTCGTGGCCGCTACTGCGCTCGATGCTGACCGGCCTGGTGCCTCTCGACTACGTGCGCGAGCACCACGCCGGCTGGTACCGCGAGCTGACCTCGCAGACCCGCCCCGAGCCCGACGACGAGGCCGCCAAGCACGCGGCCACGGCCAGCTGAGGAGCTGAGACGAGATGACCGAAGAGACCAAGAAGAAGGACTACACCCGGCGAGAGTTCGTCACCGGCGTCGGCGGGCTTGGCCTGGGTGCCGTGCTCGGCGGGCTGGTCGGGAGCAGCTTCCTGCTTCCCGACAAGGTGCTCGCGATCCCGGCCTCGCAGGGCTACCTCCTCGTGGACACCAAGAAGTGCGTCGGATGCGACTCGTGCATGCTCGCGTGCTCGCTCGTCCACCACGGCAGCACGAGCTTCTCGAACTCCCGCATCCAGATCGTGCAGAACCCCTTCGTGACGTTTCCGAACGACATCGAACAGAACCAGTGCAGGCAGTGCCCATATCCGGCATGCGTGGACGCATGCCCGACCGGTGCCAACCACGTCGATACCGCCCACGGCAACGTCCGCACCGTCGACCCGGCCAAGTGCATCGGCTGCGAGCGCTGCGTCAACGCCTGTCCGTTCACGCCTTCGCGCGCGCTCTGGAACTCGCAAGAGAAGCACGCCCAGAAGTGCGACCTGTGCGCCGAGACGCCGTACTGGAACGAGAAAGGCGGACCGGGGGGCAAGCAGGCGTGCATCGAGTCCTGCCCGATGAAGGCGATCTCCTTCACGAAGGAAGTCCCCGTCCAGAAGGACGCAGGCTACGACGTCAACCTACGCAAGACAGACGGCACGGCCGAGCTCGGCCTCCCGCTCGGTGACGACGGCAAGTACACGAAGAGCCAAGTGGATGCCGCACGCGCCGCTGCGGCCGCAATGGCGGCGGCGTCAAAGGCCGCGCCGAAGCACTAGACGACTCCGGACGACGCAGAGCGTCGCACGGTGACCCAAGGAGGCTTGAGGCAGCATGGCTAACGGATACGCAGGCAAGATCCTCGTCGTGGATCTGACCAAGCGGGCCACGTCCACTCTGAAGACCGAGGACTACAAGGACTTCGGCGGAGGTCATGGCATCGGCTCGGCAGTGTTCTTCGACCTGTGCAAGGACAAGACGGTCAAAGCGTTCGATCCCGCCAACGTGGTCACGATCATGACTGGACCGATCCAGGCGACGATGGCGCCGTACGGGTCGGGTCGCGCGGAGGTCCAGGGGATCGGGGCGCAGGGTTACCCGATCGAGTGGTTCACCCGCAGCAACTTCGGCGGACGATTCGCCGGTCAGCTGAAGTTCGCGGGATGGGACGGCATCGCCGTCACTGGCAAGGCCGACAAGCCGGTCTGGATCGACATCCGGGACGGCAACGTGGCGATACGGGACGCAAGCGCGTCGGGAGATGGGCTTTGGGGCCTCGACACCGTCGAGGCCGAGAAGCGGATCTACGAGCTCGTGCGAGGGAAGGACCCCGTCGACTGGACGATATACGGAGGCCGGGACAGCGGCAGGTCGGCCCTCAACCCGGGCGTCGTGGGCTGCGGCCCGGCAGGTGAGAATCTCGGCCGCGTCGCCTCCCTAATCCACGAGGGCGGAGGCGGCGCGGGACAGGGAGGTTTCGGAGGCGTCTTCGGTTCGAAGAACCTGAAGGCGATCAGCGTCATCGGCACCGGAGGCCTCGATATCGCGGACCCGAAGGCGATGATGGATGCTCGCAAGTGGGCGCAGGAAGCGATCTGGGACATCCGCGAGCTCAAGCCGAACCTGCCGGGCATGTGGGACATGCGTCCGGCCGCCGCCGCGGACGGAGGCGCCGTTCGCGACATCGCCTACCGCGGCAACGGTTGCCTCGCGTGCACGAAGCTCTGTCACGGCGGCAGGAGCTCAACCGGGCTCGCTCCGGGCAGCCACTGCTTCG
Source organism: Coriobacteriia bacterium (assembly GCA_036504755.1). GTDB lineage: Bacteria > Actinomycetota > Coriobacteriia > Anaerosomatales > JAJZPX01 > JAJZPX01. The sequence continues at coordinate 29,614 of DASXUP010000002.1, read as the reverse complement.
ATACCTGGTACAGCGCACAGTCCGCTGGAAAATGGGGGCATCCGGAGGTCGATGCCGGCGCGGCAGCCGACCGGCTCCAGCGGCTCGGCATCAACGCGTGGGAAGGCAGCGTAGCCCTGCCCTGGCTCGTGTCGCTCTACAAGAAGGGGATCCTTGGGCCCGGCAAGCAGATCGACTCGCAGCTGCCGTTCGACCAGGTCGGCACCGACGCGTTCAACAAGGTCTACCTCGAGGCGGTGGCCTACAGGAAGGACATCGGCGCCGATCTCGCCGAGGGTGTCGCCCGTGCAGCCGAGAAGTGGGGCCGCTACGAGGAGGACACCACGAGTGGTACCCTCGCGCTGTGCGCCCACGGCTATGCACACCACTACGACGCTCGGACGGAGTCCGAGTGGGGCTTCGGCACGGCGCTCGGCGAGCGCGACATCAACGAGCACGACATCACATGGGTGTTGTACTGGTACACCTCGTTCGTGCCGCTGATGGGCGCCAAGCACGTGAAGACCGCGAAAGAGATGGTCGAGATGATCGGCAGCACGCTGCTGCCGTACAAGGACCCGATGATGCTCGACTTCAGCGACGAGGGCATCTACTCCGACGCGATGGTGAAGCTCGTGTCGTGGCACCGTGCGTACACCAGGTTCTGGAAGCAGTCGGCGATGTACTGTGACTGGGGGATCGCGGACTGGCTGAACCCGTACACGAAGGACTACAAGGGCCTGACGCCCGAGATCGAGCCGAAGTTCTACAACGCCGTCACAGGCCAGCACATCAGCTTCGAAGACGGCATGAGCATGGGCACGAAGATCTGGAACCTGGACCGGGCGATCTGGGCCCTCCAGGGACGGACGCGCGACCTGGACAAGCTCGACGAGTGGCAGTTCCGCACCGGTGCGCCCGCGGCCCACTCGACCTACGAGATCCCCTACGTCATGACCGTGTTCGAGAACGGCGAGTGGAAATACAAGAACGTGTGGGGCCGGCATCTGGATCACGCCAAGTTCGAGGACTTCAAGACCCGCTACTACAAGTTCGAGGGCTGGAACGAGAAGGGCATCCCGACACGCGCGACGCTCGAGAAGCACGGGCTCGCAAAGGTCGCCGACGAGCTCGCCGCAGCGAAGAAGATCTAGCGATGGAAGGCGGCGACGTGATGATGGCAGCGGTACTCACCCCACCCTCCCCCCAGCAAGCGGAGCGGATCGTGCGTGAGCTCGACTACGACGAGCGCTTCGGCGGATACCTCTACAAGGCGTCCGGGATGGTGAACGTCACCCTGTACTCCCTCGAATCGACGATCGGCTTCCTCGGCAAGGACAACACGGCCGATACGGTCGAGGAGGGCAGCTGCTTCGGCGGGACGAACGTGCAGATCGCCTACGTGCAGCCGGCGGCAGCCGCGCAGTGGATCGAGGAGGTCCTCGGTGACGGCGAACTCGCCGACGCGATACGAGAGGCGGCGGCGGAGGTCCCGGAGGAGAGAGGGTATCAGCCAGCCATGCGAGCGATGCGCGAGCTGATGAGCCAGAGATTCGTCCAGTGCATGGAAGTCCTCGGCATCGACCCCGATGCGGAGGACGAACAGGTCCCGGCCGAGGAGGCGACCCAGTAGCACGAGGGCCTTCGGGGGAGTCGCTGCGGGCTCGTGAGGGTGTGAGCTCGGAGCGACTCCCCCGAAGGGGAGTCACCCTTGCCCTCCCTTCGCGGAGCCCTGGCCGGGTGTTGCTGCCGGCGCGACCGGGACCGGGGCTCGCGGAGGGCGGTCAAAAGACGCAGTGAAGGCCGCCATCGGCGGCCTTCACTTGATCCCATCGTGCTCGAGCCCCTACCCCTCCCGCAGCCACCTCGCGACGTCCTTCGCGTGATAGGTGAGGATGAGGTCGGCGCCCGCGCGCTTAATGCAGTACATCGTGTCCATCACGACCGCGCGCTCGTCGATCCAGCCCTTCTCGGCGGCGGCCTTGACCATCGCGTATTCGCCCGAGACGTTGTACGCGGCGGTGGGGTAGCCGAACTCGTTCTTCACGCGCCACACCAGGTCGAGGAAGGCCATCGCCGGCTTCACCATGACGATGTCCGCACCCTCGGCGATGTCCATCGCGGTCTCGCGCACGGCCTCGTCGCCGTTCGCGACGTCCATCTGGTAGGCGCGGCGGTCGCCGAACGCGGGCGCCGAATCCGCGGCTTCGCGGAAGGGGCCGTAGAAGCCGCCGGCGTACTTCGCCGAGTACGCCATGATCGGCGTCGTCTCGTAGCCCTCTGCGTCGAGCGCGGCGCGGATCGCGGCCACGCGGCCGTCCATCATGTCGGACGGCGCGACCATGTCCGCGCCGGCCTCGGCGTGACTCACGGCGGTCTGCGCGAGCAACTCGAGGGTGACGTCGTTGATGACGCATCCGCGGTCGTCGAGGATGCCGCAGTGCCCATGCGAGGTGTACTCGCACATGCACACGTCGGTGATGAGATACAGCTCCGGCGCCTTCGCCTTCAGCTCGCGGAGCCCTTGCTGCACGATGCCGTCGTGGGCGTACGCCCCGGTACCCGCCTCGTCCTTGGTCTCGGGCAGGCCGAAGAGGATGACCGCGGGGACGCCGAGCTCGAGCAGCTCCTTGGCCTCGGCCTCGAGCTGGTCGACGGAGAGCTGGAAGACGCCCGGCATGGACGGGATCTCGTTGCGGACGCCCTTGCCGTACTTGACGAAGATCGGATAGACGAGGTCGTTCGCGTCGAGCGTACTCTCCCGGACCATCGCCCGGATCGTCTCGTTCGCGCGAAGACGGCGCGGCCGGTACGCTGGGAACTGCATGTGTCATTCCTCCTGGTCAGGAAGGAGCTAGTCGGTGAACTCCTCGACCGAGACGCCCTGGTCCTCGGCCGTGCGGGCGCTCTTCGGCGGGATGCCGCATGCGTTGTCGACGAACCGCTTCAGCAGCATGACCGCGTAGACGGCGGCGGCCGCGATGACGAGCCAGTAGAGCAGCTGGGCGAAGAACGCGACCACCTGCCCGTATTGCGTCAACCACGCGATCAGACCCTGCATCCGATCTCTCCTCTCGTAGCCGTGAGCGCGATACAAGTCGAGGCGCCTGGCTCTCGGCCGGACGCCTCGACATCGATACCTTGGTGGAGATGAGCGGATTCGAACCGCCGACCTCTGCCTTGCGAAGGCAGCGCTCTCCCAACTGAGCCACATCCCCACTGGGTGCTGGCGCCGAGCGCCAAAGCATATGATAGGATGCCCACCGCGGGCAGCTTTGTCAATCCGAGAACGGCCCCGCGCCGCCCCTAGTCGATCTCTCCACCCACCGGAGAACCGGTGTCGACGGACACCTCGGCCTCGGCGAGATCGGCTTCGAGGCCTATCTCCTCGTCGGTGAGGTAGCACGCCGGGTCCTCGAGCCACAGGTCGCCGGTCGCCGCCTCCGAACGCACGCGGAAGTTGCCGCCGCAGATCTGCAGCCACTCGCACTGCGCGCAGCGGCCCTTCACATGCGGGCGCTTGTCCTTGAGCTTGCCCATGAGCTGAGTGCGCTCGTCCTTGTCCGAGGTGTCCGTCCAGATCTCGGAGAATGGCCGCTCGCGGACGTTGCCGAAGGAGAAGTGACGCCAGAACTGGTCGGCGTATACCTCGCCGTTCCAGGAGACGCAGCCGATACCGTTGCCGGTCGAGTTCCCTTGGTTCCACTGCAGGAGCTGCAGGACCTCCTCGGCGCGCTGGGGGTCCTCTTTCAACATCTCCATGTACACGAAGGGACCGTCGGCGTGGTTATCGACCGTGAGGACCTCGGGAGAGAGTCCCTTGTCGAACATCGCCTTCGTGCGGTCCATGATGAGCCGCACGGCCTTGCGGGTCTCTGTGTGGTCGAGGTCCTCCTTCATCAGCTCGCTGCCGCGACCGGCGTACACGAGGTGGTAGAAGCAGGCGCGCGGGATGTCCTCGGCCTCCATGACGTCGAACAGCTCGTTGATGTCCTGCCAGTTGCGCTTGTTGATCGTCATGCGCAGCCCGACCTTGATGCCGGCGGCCTTCGAGTTGCGGATGCCCTGGATGGCCTTGTCGAAGCTGCCCGGGATGCCGCGGAACTTGTCGTGCGTCTCGCGGCCACCGTCGAGCGACACGCCGACGTACGACAGCCCGACCTTCGCGTACTGCTCGGCCTTCTCGGGCGTGATCTGGGTGCCGTTCGTGGAGATGACGACCCGCATGCCCTTGTCCTTGGCGTACTGCATGAGCTCGACGAGGTCCTTGCGAAGGGTCGGCTCGCCGCCGGAGAACAGCAGGACCGGCGCCCCCCACGAGGAGAGGTCGTCGATCATGACCTTGGCTTCCTCCGTCGACATCTCACCCTTGTAGTCGCGATCCTCCGACTGCGCGTAGCAGTGCACGCACTTGAGGTTGCAGCGCTGGGTGCAGTTCCACACCACGACCGGCTTCTTGTCGCGCGAGAACTGCAGCAGCTCGCTCGGCAGCTTGCTCGAGTCGCGGTCGTAGCGCAGGACGTCGCCCGGCTCCACGGCTCCGCAGTACAGCTTCGAGATACCTATCATGCTTGTCGGTCCTTTCTATCGAACGCGGCTCAGCCCCGCGTCGTCTCTTCGGTCGCGGCCCTCTAGCAGGCCGATCCGTAGTGGTCGCAGACGGCCTTCACGAGGCCGGGGATCGTGAACTCCGCGGCCTCGACACCCACCGTCAAGCCGAGGCCGCGCGCGGTGTCCGAGGTGATCGGGCCGATGGAGGCGACGAGGACATCCTTAAGGCTGGAAGCAACGTCCATGCCCTCGGCCAGCTTCATGAAGTTCTTCACGGTCGAGCTCGATGTGAAGGTCACGACGTCGACGCTGCCTTCCGAGAGGCGCTCGAGCACGCTCGCCTCGCCCGCGCCGAGCACCGTGCGGTACGCGGTGACGACGTCGACGATCGCGCCGCGCTCGCGCAGCGTGTCGGGCAGCACCTCGCGCGCCTCGAGCGCCCGCGGGATGAGCACGCGCACGCCCTCGCCGACGCCGCGCTCGCAGAAGCCCTCGAGAACGCCCTCGGCTCGATACTCCTCCGGCACGTAGTCGGGGACTACCCCGAGATCGGCACAGCGGGCGGCGGTGGCGGGCCCGATGGCAGCGACCTTCGCGTGCGCCAGCGCGCGCGAGTCGTGGCCGCTGGCGCGCAGACGCTCGAAGAACTTCTCGACGCCGTTGACGGACGTGAACACGACCCAGCGGTACACGTCGAGGTTGCGGATGGCCTCGTCGAGCGGCGTCCAGCTCTCGGGGTCGGTGATCTTGATCGTCGGGAACTCGAGCACCTCGGCGCCGAGGTCGACGAGGCGATCGGTGAGCTCGCTCGCCTGCGTGCGGGAGCGCGTGACGACGATCGTCTTGCCGAACAGCGGCTTGTCCTCGAACCACTTGAGCTGCTCGCGCAAGCTCACGACCTCGCCGACCACCGTGATCGCGGGCGCCTTGAAGCCTGCCGCCTCGGCCTTCTCGGCTATGTCGGCAAGCGTGCCCGTGAGCACCTCCTGCCGAGGTGTCGTGCCCCAGCGCACGAGGGCGACCGGAGTGGACGCGGCACGTCCGTTCTCGATGAGCTTGCTCGTGATCTCGGGCAGGTTCTTCACGCCCATGAAGAAGCAGATGGTGCCGACAGCCGTGGCGAGCTTGTCCCAGCGGATCTCGCTCGTCTCCTTCGTCGGGTCCTCGTGCCCCGTGACGAACGCCATGTCCGTGGTGATGCCGCGGTGGGTCACGGGGATGCCTGCGTACGCCGGGGCGGCGTAGCCGCTGCTGACGCCGGGCACGACCTCGAACGCGATCCCATGCTCGACGAGCGCGAGTGCTTCCTCCCCACCTCGGCCGAAGATGAACGGGTCGCCGCCCTTCAGGCGCGCCACGACCTTTCCGCCGCCTTCGAGCGCCTTCTCGACGATGAGCGCGTTGATCTCGTCCTGCGTTGCATGCTTGGAGAAGCCCTTCTTGCCGACGTAGATCAGCTCGGCGTCCGGGCGCGCGGCGGCGAGGAAGCGTGAGTTGGCGAGGTAGTCGTAGATGACGACATCGGCCTTGCCGACGCATTCGATGCCCTTGACGGTGATCAGCCCCGGATCTCCCGGCCCGGCTCCGATCAGGTAAACGACCGGTGAAGCCACAAGCATCCTCCTCGTTCTCGCGGAAACGAGGGCCCCCAGTGCCGGCTGGTCGCCTCCGTGCTCTCCGTTACTTGCCGCCTACGTCTCGATCAGCTTGTCCACGCCCACGTCCGCCTCGGCGGCCGCGCGGACGTCCGCGAGGACCTCTCCGGCGCCGAGGTCGAGCAGGCGGTCCACCATCGCCGCGCCGAGAGCCTCCGGCTCGGAAGCGAGGCCGTCAAGGCCGTAGCGGACGATCGTGGTGCCGTCGATGCTTCCGACGACGGCCTCCATGTGCATGGTCTCGCCGTGTATGTTCGCCCTCGCGCCTATCGGCACCTGGCAGCCGCCCTCGAGCGTGCGCATCACTACGCGCTCGGCGGTCACGCACGCCATCGTCTCGGGGTCCGCGATCTTCGCGCACACCTCTACCATGAAGGCGTCGTCGGCGCGGATCTCGATGCCGATCGCACCCTGCCCGACGGCGGACACCATCTGCTCGGGCTCGACGTAGTGTGTGATGCGGTCGGCCCAGCCCATGCGGGTGATGCCGGCGGCGGCTAGGATGACCGCGTCGAGCTCGCCTTCCTCGGCCTTGCGCATGCGCGTGTCGAGGTTGCCGCGCACGTCCACGATGCACACGTCGGGGCGAAGCGCCCGCAGCTGCGCGCAGCGGCGCAGCGAGCTCGTCCCGACCTTCGCGCCAAAGGGCAGCGTGTCGAGCGCGTAGCCCTTGCCGGACACGATCGCGTCGCGCGGGTCGACCCTCGGCGGCATGGCCGCGATCACTAGGCCGTCGGGCAGCTCGGTGGGAACGTCCTTCATCGAGTGCACGGCGAGGTCCACCGTGCCCGCGGACAGCTCGACCTCGATCTCCTTGGTGAACAGCCCCTTGCCGCCCACCTTCGCCAGCGGCACGTCGAGGATCTTGTCGCCGGTGGTCTTGATGACCTTGATCTCGACGGGAAGACCGGTGAGCGCCTCGAGCTTGTCCTTGATGTAGTTGCTCTGCCACAGCGCGAGCTTGCTGCCGCGGCTGCCGATGACGATCTCTCGCCGACCCGCGGCGAGAGATGCAGGGGATCGAGTCGACTCACTTCGTTCGCGGCTCATCCCCTGCCTCGAGCGCTCAGCCAAGGTTCTCCCCCATCTCCTTCTTCGCGTTTCCCGACGCCTTGCCGAGGATCTCCCTCAGTTTGGAAGCCGGGTGCGCCTTCGTCTCCGACTGGTCGAGCCCGTAGAGGTACCGCACCGCCTCGATGTAGCCCACGCCGTACTGCGACCCGGCGATCTCCTTCAGCCGCGCGGTGGGGCCGTGGAGCATCTTGTTGACGATCGCCTCGGTGAGCATCTCGATCGTCTGCAGATCCTTCTCCGACAGACCGCCGAGGCGCTTCATGGCCTTCTCGAGCTCCGCCTGGCGCACCTGCTCGGCCTTCGCGCGCAGCGCCGCGACGATCGGCACGACCTCCATCGACTCGAGCCACGCCTCGAAGGCCGCGAGCTCGTCCTCGATGATGAGCTCGGCCTTGCGCGCCTCGCGCATCCGCTCCTCGAGGTTGCTCGACACGACACCGTTGAGGTCGTCGATGTCGTAGACGAACACGTTCGATATCTCGTTGACCGCGGGGTCGATGTCGCGCGGCACGGCTATGTCGATCAGGAAGAGCGGGCGTCCGTGACGGCCCTTCATGACAGGCGCGACCTGCTCTCGGCTGATGACGTAGTGGGTCGCCGCGGTCGAGGAGATGACGATGTCGGCGTCGTGCATTCGCGTGAACAGGTCGTCGTAGCGGATGGCCTCGCCCTCGAAGCGCTCCGCGAGTTCCGCCGCGCGCTCGTACGTGCGGTTCGCCACGAGCACCGAGCGCACGCCGTTGCTGACCAGGTGCTTCGCGGTCAGCTCGCTCATCTTGCCGGCACCGACGACGAGGATCGTGCGGCCCTCGAGCGTGTCGAACACCTTCTTCGCCAGCTCGACGGCGGCATAGCTGATCGAGACCGCGGACTCGCCGATATCGGTCTCTGTCCGCACGCGCTTGCCCAGCTCGAAGCTCTGGCGGAACAGCTTGTTGAAGATCCGGCCGGTGGCGCCGAAATCGAAGGCGTACTCGTACGCCTCCTTCGCCTGGCCGAGGATCTGCGCCTCGCCGATCACCATCGAGTCCAGCGACGCGACCACGCGGAAGAGGTGCCGCACGACCGCCTCGCCGCTCTCGATGTAGAGGTAGCGCACGAGCTCGTGGCGGTCGAGGTCGTGGAAGTCGCAGACGAAGTCGATGACCGCGTCCGTCCCGCCGTCCTCGGTGGTCGTGACCGCGTAGATCTCCGTGCGGTTGCAGGTCGAGAGGATGACGGCCTCCGAGACCTCGTCGCTGCCGGTGAGCCGGGCCAGCGCGTCCTCCTGCCGATGCGGCGGGAACGTCAGCTTCTCTCGTATCTCGATCGGGGCCGTCTTGTGGGACAGGCCGACCATGGTCAGATGCATGGTTGCGAAGATCGCCTCACTGGGCTGATCGGGGCTAAGACAAAGGGTCGCCCTCGCCGGAGCAGTGCGTTGTTGTTCAGGCAAGCAGGCCCGGCGAGGGCGATATCGATCCTTCTATGTAACGCACTGTCTGCATCCTGCCTGAACATCGTCACTTTACCATCCGTACGAATGCCGGACAAACGAACGGCCGCTCACTCACGCTCGACGGCGGCTTCGGGAGCCTCCGAGAGACGCTGCTTGCGTGCCTTGGCGACGTCGCCGTCGGTGATAGCAAAGAACAGACCGGGCAGGAGACCCTTCAACCGGAAGTAGACCTTGCCCAGAGCGCCCGGGATGACGTAGTACTTGCCGGTCTCGACCGCGCGGACGATCTCGGCCGCCACGGCCTCGGGCTTGATCGCCGCCATGTTGCCGCACACCTTGTCGGTCTCCGGCGGCCGAAGCGACTTCTCCTTCGCGAGCCCCGGCGTGTCCACGTCCGGCGGACACACGACCGACACCCTGATGCCGAGCGGCTTCATCTCGCTGCGCAACGCCTCGGAGAAGCCCATGACGGCGAACTTCGCGGTCGAGTAGGCGGTGTAGCCGTACACACAGCCGATGAAGCCGGCTACGGACGAGACGTTCACGACGTGGCCGCTGCCCCGCTCGATCATGCCGGGCACGACGGCGCGCGTGGTGTGAATGAGGCCGAGGACGTCGATCTCGAGGTGGTCGCGGAACCACTCCTCCGGCATCGTCTCGAAGTGCCCCGGCAGGAAGATCCCCGCCGAGTTCACCAGCACGTCGGGCGTCCCGAACTCTCGCGAGACGCGCTCCATCGCGGCCACGACGGCATCCCGGTCCGTCACGTCGGCGGTGAGCGCGAGCACGCGCTGACCCGGCTCGCGCCTCGCGCTCTCGACCTCACCCCGTGCGTTCTCGAGCCGCTCCGGATCGCGCGCCACGATCGCCACGTCGCCACCGCGAGCGGCGAACAGCTTCGCCGTGGCCAGACCGATGCCGCTGCTTCCGCCGGTGACGACGACGGACTTGCCTCGGAAGTCCCTCACTCCTCGCACCCCTCTTCTTCGCGCGTCTTCGTCGCTCCGGCGAACACTTCCTCGGCCGAGGGCTCCTCGCCGGAGCGGATGCGCTCCAGGAGGTCGGAGTCGGCCACCGCCTCGAAGATGCGCTTGCGCTCGTCCGGGTCCTCGACGCGCTCCATCACGAGGGTGCGGAGCCTTCCGAGCAGCAGAACGTAAGGCTCCCACTCGGCGCCGTACTCGGCTTGAAGGCGGCGCCGGACGCGTTTGGCCACGGCGGGCGCGGCACCGGCGGTCGAGATCGCGAGCTGGAACGGCCCGCGGTGCACGACCGACGGCACGATGAAATTGCAGAGCTCGGGGACGTCGACGACGTTGACGAGGCATCCGCGCTCCTCAGCCTCGCGGAACACCGCGCGGTTGACCTCGTTGTCGTCGGTCGCGCAGATGACGATCGCGGCATTGGCGAGGTCGCCCCGGACGTACCCGCGCCGCTCCACGATCAGGTCGCACGTCTCCTCGAGCTCGGCCAGGCCGTTGGTCACCTCCGGCGCGATGACGAGGATGTCGGGCTGGTAGCGCATCAGCGTGCGCACCTTGCGCTCGGCGACGTCGCCGCCGCCGACGATGACGGCGAGGCGGTGCCGGAGCGACAGGAAGACAGGGTAGTAGGGCCTGAACTCCATCTCAGCGGCCGACGCCGAAGACGTGGAAGCCGAGCGGGACGGTCCGCGCCGCGATGGAGAGGATCACGACAGCGACCAGGCCGGCCACCGCGATCCACGCCGCATGCCTTCCGGACACGTCGCGGACGTACCGGAACACCAGGTAGATGCCGAAGATCACCCACACGACACCGGCGAGCATGACTCGAGGGTCGAGCCACCAGCCCGGCCCGACGGTCTCGACGGCACGCGTCACTCCGAGCAGCAGCGCCGCGGTGTAAGCAGGGTAGCCGACTACGATCGACCGACGAGCGATGGTGTCGGTCTGTGCGAGCGAGGGCAGGCGGCGGAAGAGCGTGCTCGACCGATGCCTCTTGAGCTGAGACTCCTGCAGCAGGTAGACGATCGATGCTACGGCTCCCACGGCGAACGCGGCGTTGCCGAGCATCACCAGCCCCACGTGGATGCCCACGCTCCAGTTCTGCAGCTGCACGAGCTGTTCCCGCGTCAGCGACACCGCGGCGGCCGAGTTGACTCCGAGGAGCTGGGCCGCGGCGAGCAGGAACACGGACAGCGGCACGAGCACGGTGCCGTACACCTTCAGCCGCACGACGTGCTCGACGACGAAGTACACGAGCACGAGGGTCCAGGCCGCGAGCACGAGCGAGTTCGGGCCGACGAGTTGCGTGCCGTGGGTGGTCAGCGAGCGCAGGCCGATGGATGCCGTCAGGGCCAGGAAGCCCGCTCCCGTGAGGAAGGTCGCGGAGATCGAGAGCGACCGGCGCTTGTCGACGAAGTAGTACGCGTACAGGACCGTGGCGCCGGCCAGGAGCGCCATCGCGAACCAGAACGCTATGACTACGGCCTCTCGCACGCGCCCCTAAGCCTTCTGCCTGCGCTCGACGGCGTCCTCCACGACCGCCAGCTCCTGCTCCAGCCGCGTGAGGCGGCGGAACGTGAGCCCTACGAACACGGCGAGCGTAGCCCAGATGAGCGCGTACGCGGCGATCACGTACGGCGCCCCGTTCAGAACCACACGATAGACCTCGAGATTGTCCATTGCACTATCCCTCCAACGCGGCCTTGGCGGCCTCGATGCGTTCCTTGGTGAGCTCCTCGCGCATGCGCAGCTGGTAGATGGCGTAGCCGAGAGCGAGCATGCCGACCTGCGCCACGATGAACGTGACGAGGCGCGGGCCGAACAGCCAGCTGCCGCTCGCCCCCCCGATCACCACCGGGTGGATCGAGCGGTACCAGCGGGTGATCATGAAGCTCAGCGGCGCGTCGAGGAACGCGACGATGCCGAAGACCGCTGCGTACGTGGCCCTTCGCTCTTCGTCCTCGATGGAGTTGCGGAGGACGAAGTACGCCACCACCAGCAGCGTCATGATGAAATACGTGGTCAGCCGAGGTTCCCATACCCACCAGGTGTCCCACGAGGCCTTCGTCCACAGGTCGCCCGAGATCATGGTGAGGATGACGAACATCAGCGTCACCTCGGCCGCTATCCGGGCCTTCGTGTCGTAGACGCGGTCCTTCTTCGCCAGGAAGAGCGCGCCGTACAGCGCCACGAAGAAGAAGACGAGGAAGCTCGCCTCCGCCACGGGCACGTGGAAGTAGAAGATCTTCTGCGCGATGTCGGGGCGCGCGATCTCGGCGCCGCCGATGTTGACGGAGCCGAAATCCGTCATCGGCGCCCACAGGAACGCCATCAGGAAGGCCGCTGTGGTGAGCAGCCCCCCGAGCGCCAGGGTGGCTATCGTGGTCTTGTTGCGGGCCATGGATCCTCCCTATCGGCGCTCAGGCGCCGACGATGAACTCGTAAAGGCCGAACGAGGCCAGGAGCATTATGACATCAAAGCCGCCGATGAAGCCCATAGCCTGCCAGAACTCGGAGAAGGCATGCGGTCCTCCCACGATCGAGGAGCTCGCGGCCGAGACGGCACCCAGCAGGAGCGGATAGATCAGCGGGATGAGCAGGACCGCGAGCAGGACGTCCTTGCCTCGGCTGTTGACGGACATCGTAGCGAGGAACGTGCCGATGCCGGACAGCCCGATGGAGGCCGCCACGATGGAGAGCGGCAGCATCCACAGCGGGCCGCCGAACCCCTTCCCCTGCAGGAAGAGGAAGTAGAAGACGGGCACCGACAGCGCCTCGACGATGGTGATGAAGATGAAGTTGCCGGCCGCCTTGGCGAAGAAGATGACGGGGCGGTCTATCGGCGAGAGGAGGAGCGCGTCGAGCACTCCCTGGTCGTGCTCGTGCACAAGGCTGCGGTTGAGCCCCAGCAGAGACGTGAAGACGAACGCGAGCCAGATGAGCCCGGCCGCGATCTTGCGCACGTCGAAGTCCTGACCCGCGCCCGCCAGCGCGACGAAGTAGACGACCATCGTGAGCAGCGTGTAGAGCCCCATCGAGGTGAGCATCTCGAAGGTCCGGAGCTCCATGACGATGTCCTTCTTCAGGATCGCCCGGAATTGCCTCCCCGAGAGCGACTTCCGCTCCGCCGCCATCTCAAGCCACCCCCGTGCCCACCGTGGTGCGGTACGTGGCGGCGAAGACGGCCTCGTCGATCTCGGAGCGCGGCTCGAACAGCACCACGCGCCCGCGGGCGAGGATGAGCGCGTGGCTGCACAGCTCGAGGCCCTTGTCGAGGTCGTGGCTGATCATCACGAAAGTGTGCTCGCTGCGCACCTGCGCGATCAGCGAGTCGAGGATGTCCATCGCGTGGGGGTCGAGGCCGGAGTACGGCTCGTCGAGGAAGAGCACGTCTGGGTGGTGCAGCAGCGCGCGCGCGATCGAGAGCCGCTGGAGCATGCCGCGCGAGAACGTGCGCACCAGGTCGAGTCGCCGATGGTCGAGCTCGACCGCGGTGAGCAACTCGTCGATGCGCTCCTTTGGGTGCTCCAGGCCGTACATCTCGGCGAAGAACTCGAGGTTCTCCTGTGCGTTGAGGTCGGGGTAGAGCAGCGGGTTGTGGCTGATGAGCCCGATCTTGTCGCGCAGCTGAACGGCGTCCGCGACCACGTCGCAGCCGGCGACCTCGGCCGAGCCCTTACTGGGTGCGATCAGCGTGGTGAGCACCTTGACGAGGGTGGTCTTGCCAGCGCCGTTCGGACCGAAGATCGACAGGAACGCTCCGCGGGGCAGCTCGAAGGAAACGCCGTCCAGCGCCTTGCGCGTCCCGAAGCTGCGGACGAGGTCCCGTACCTGGATCGCGGCGTACGCGCCGTCCTCGGACATGATCAGCGCGCGACCGCCACGCGGCGAGGCCAGACGGCGACCGTCGTGCCCGCGATCAGCAGCGCGAACCCGAGCCACGTGAAGCTGATGAGCGGGTTGACCTTAGCGGAGAGCTGGAGCGACCCGTCCTGGTTGACCTGCTCGAGCACGATGAACACGTCGCGCAGCGGCTCGTAGACGATCGCCACGTTGCGCGTCGATTGCTGCGCGACGGCGTTGAACAGCTCGGCGGGGGCGACGCCGCCCACCGGGCGCCCGTTCTCCGCCGCGGTGAAGTGTGCCGTGGTGAGCTGGTCGCCGTTGGCCAGCTGCTTCTGGTCCGTGCTGACGTACGTCATCACGTAGTCGCCGGCCTTGAAGGTGTCGCCCGGCTTCGCAACGGCGCCCTTGTAGTCCTGCACGAACATGGCCGAGCCCACGAGGCCGACCAGGATGATACCGACGCCGAGGTGCGCGAGGTAGCCTCCGGACTGCGAGCGCGCCTTTGTGACGATGCCGTACAGCGCGCCGCCGAAGCTCTCGCCCTTCGATGCCGCACGCGCCCTAGCACCGGCCCAGAACAGGTAGATCGGCATCGTGATGGCGTACGCCGCCACGATGAGCCCCACCAGCGACAGCGGCCGCCAGAGCATCCTGTCGATGGGCACCGCGCTGGCGGCGGTCATGCCCGCCTCGGCGTTGGGAAGCAGCTGCGTGAACCACAGCACCGCCATCACCGCGGCCAGTCCCGTGCCGGCGATCAGCGGCGTGCGGAACTTCGCCCAGAACTTCGCCCCCTCGGTGCGCCGCCACGAAAGCAGCGGGCAGACCACCATGATGGAGACGTAGACGATGCCGACGATGTGCGCGATGAGGTTGTACGTCGGGGCGCCCCACTTCATCCCGCCGAACAGCGCAGGTGACAGCGTCATCAGCGCCACGATCAGCGCGGCGACGAACATGAGGACGTTGTTGAAGTAGTAGGCGGCGTCGCGCGAGGTGAGGCTCTCGAATTCCTCGGCCGAGGCGAACGCGTCCTTACGGAGGAACATCCCGACGCCCGCCGCGACGATGGAGCCGAGCATCAGCGTCAGGAACAGGTACAGCGACAGCGGGTCCTTCTCGAACGCGTGCACCGACTCGACCACGCCGGAGCGGGTGATGAACGTAGCGAGCACGACGGCGGCGAAGCTGACGGCCGACATCCACACCGCCCACAGCTTGAAGCCCTCGCGGCGGCGGTACATCGTGAAGCTGTGCAGCAGGCCCACGCCCGTGAGCCACGGCAGCAGCGAGGCGTTCTCCACCGGGTCCCAGGCCCAGTAGCCGCCCCAGCCCAGCACGACGTACGCCCAGATGGCGCCGAGCCCGATTCCGACGCCGAGGAACAGCCACGCGAACACCGTGATGCGGTCCGACAGCTCGACCCACTTCTTGCTGCCGTCGCCGACGATGAGCGCGGCCATCGCGAACGCGAACGGGATCGTGAGGCCCGCGTAGCCGATGAACAGGGTCGGCGGGTGGAGGATCATCGCCCAGTGCTGCAGCAGGGGATTCATCGCGGCTTGGATGGCGAGCTTGCCCGTGGTCGGGTCGAACCAGTTCGCGGGCGAGACCTTGAACGGGTTGTTGGTCGCTATGAACAGCGCGGCGAGGAAGAACACCTGGATGACGTTCGTCACGGCGAGCGCGATGTTGGAGAGCCGGTCGGTCACGGAGAGGCGCTTGTACGCCACGAAGGCGGCGAAGCACGCGACCAGCCACTCCCAGAAGAGCAGGGAGCCCTCGCGGCCCGCCCACACGCCCGATATCTGATACAGCCATCGAAGGTTCGAGATGTCGGTCGTGTGGTTCGTGGCCACGTACTCGAACTGGAAGTTGTTCGTGAGGAACGCGAACAGCAGCACGAGCACGGAGAGCGTCGAGAACACGAGCACTCCGAACGTGGCCAGATAGCCCACGTTCGTGGTCCCCTCGCCCTCCTTCTGGCCGAGGCGGTCGCCGTACCACAAGGCGCCCACCGAGATCAGCGCGCTCAGCGTCGCCAGGGCCAGCGACAGGTTCCCGAGGCTGGTCATCCGCTCTCCTCCGTCCAAGCCCTCTCGGGCTACTACTTGCTCAGTGACACCGATGTCGCGTCGAACACGCCGCCCGAGGCGTCGAGCGAGCCGCCCAGCACGACCTGCGCACCGTCCTTGAAGCCGGCCGGCGGCGCGCCGTCGAACTTCACCTTCAGCGTGGCGGTCGCCTCCTTGCCCTGGATCGCGAAGCGTACCTCGGATCCCGGCGGTACCAGCGAGTTCGCCACGACGGCGCCCGAAACCTTCACGGGCAGGCCGGCCAGCTGCTTCTGCGCCGCCAGCAGCCCGCCGACCGTTATGGCACCGGCGCGCGATGCGCTCTTCTCGGGGCACTTCGTCTGCAGCGCGGTGGCCTCGACCGTCCCGTCCTTGGTCAGCGTGCCGTCCACGATCGCGACGACGCCGTCGCCGAACGTGTTCGGCACGGCACCGTTGTAGACCACCTTCAGCGTGGCCTTCGAGGACTTGTCCTTGTCGTCCGAGATGCTGAAGCGCATGGGATGGGTCTTCTTGTCCCAGCTCCCGGCCACGACGGGTCCGCCGACCGTCACGTTCGTGCCGACGAGGCTGCCGTTGGAGTTGGCGATCTCGGTCACGGTCTTGTAGTACGCGGGACCGCTCTTCCCTCCGCTGGAGGCGAAGAAGAAGGCGGCGATGATGGCCAAGATGATGGCGGTCACGCCGATGAGACGGTTCCGTGCGCGTTTGTTCATAGAAGCACTCAGCTCCTTCGCTCGAGGAGACCTTGCTCCCCAGGCGCCCCAAGTGAGTGCCACGCCGGAACGACGTGGTTACGCACTGCGCCTCTCGCTCGCCTGAACAGCGAGAGTCTATCACGTTTCCGGAGTCGTGGGGCGCACCGATGGGCGCGGTTCGTTCGGTTCGAGATGAGCAAAGGCGATGCCGAGGCCCCTAGCGTGCTTCGGCCCGTTCCCGCTGGAGCCACCTGACGTCCGGGCGGAAGCCGATACGGCCCAGAAGGTCGGTGTACTCCTCGGCCGAGAGGGGCTGCTTCGAGCCGGCGAGGGCCACGAGCGTCGCCTCCATCACGTTCGTGCCGAAGCTGCGGCCCTCGAGCCGCGGCGTGGACGTGACGAGCAGCTCGACACCGCGCCCGCGCAGGAACTCGACGTCCTCGGCAGTGGTGGTGTTGGTGACGATCCACTTGCCGGTCATGTCCTCCGGCATCCACTTCCGCACGTACTTGTAGTCGCCGCCGATGATGTCGGCGTCCCTGTAGAGGTCGCCGTGCTTGGTCTCCACCGCGGTCTCGTGGTCGGCCTCGGCCGGGTAGAGCCACTTGAACGGCAGCCGGCGAACGACCGGCATGAGCGCATGGACGAAGCGCACCAATGTCTCGTGGTCGTGCAGCATGATGTCGATGCCGAGGGCGTAGAGCATGTCGGCGCAGGTCATCTCGCAGCCGGCGTCGTAGAACGCCTGCGCCATGCCCCACCGGTCGACCGCCGAGGTCATCAGCACGCGCTTGCCCTCGAGCGGCAGGCCGAGGTCCTGCCGCATGAAGCGCACGACGTCGGCCTCCACCGCGCCCTTGAGCCCGCTGCCGTCCACCAGCGGGGTCCGCGAGACGGCACGCTTGAACTGCATCGCGTCGCGGAAGTAGTAGTCGTGTCCCGCGGCGCGCAGGAACAGGTCGATGCCGCCGAGGCCGAACGCGTCCACCTTGCCGTCGAGCGCGCGGAGACGCCGCACCGCCTCGGCCATGTCGCCGTTCGTGCCCTCGCGGCGGATGCGCACGCGCTCACCGAGCAGCTCCAGCACGACCTCGTGGTCGCGCTTGGAGGAACCGATGCTTACGCCGACGACCTCTTTGATCGCTGCCACCTCCCGGCTCCTTCGACGGCCTTCTTCAGCATGCGTTCGCCGGGACGCGTTCCCTTGGCGTCCGACGCGAGTATCCCGCCGAGCAGCGCATCGAGCTCTGTGACGTCCACGACGACGTCGCGGCGCAACGGCGACGGACCGAGGCTGATCGGGATGACCTCGTTGCCGAGGATCCGCTCGGCCGCCGGGACGCGACGATCGCTCGCGAGCAGGAGGACGACGTCGAAATCGCGCAGCTTGGCCAGCGTCTCCAGCACGAGGTTGAACATCCGGTCCGCGGGCTCCGCCTCGAGTCCCTCGCGCTCCGCCTGCGAGAACAGCAGGCAGAACTCCACGCCGTGCCGGTCCGCGACGGCGCGGACCTCGTCGCAGTTCGCCACGGGGAAGCCGACGATCGCCACGCGCTTGCCTCGGCGGATCTCGCCGACGGACTCCAGGAAGCTCACGAAGGTGCGCTGCACGTCGTTAGCGCGGGCCGCTTCCTCCTGCGTCGCTCCGGACTCGCGCGCCTCGAGGACCTCCGACACGAGGTCGAAGACCTTCTGGCGCGACACGACCTTGTCGCCGATCCGGTAGAAGCGCACTCGGGCCTCCCTTTGTACACACGTTTGTGCACATGCAGGAGTATACGGCTGCGGGACCGCCGCGCCTACGCGTTCATCGCATAGACGCGCACGAGGCCCTTGAGCGTCAGGTCGACGTCGATCGCCATAGGCGTCGCGCACAGGGGCGCGATGCGCGGCGCGAGGCCGCCCGTCGCCACCACCTTCGTCTCCGCCCCAAGCTCGTCCCACGTGCGCCGCAGCAACCCGTCGACCATCGCCGCCTGGCCCAGCAGCAGCCCCGCCTGCACGCTCTCGCGCGTGGTCTTGCCGATGACGTGGGCGGGCGGCTCGAGATCGACCTTCGAGAGTTTCGCGGCATGCGAGAAGAGCGCCTCGGCCGAAGTCTCCACGCCGGGCGCGATCGACCCGCCGACGTACGCGCCGTCGGCGGCGAGGACGTCGAGCGTCGTGGCGGTTCCGAAATCCACTATCACGAGCGGGGCGCCGTACTCCGCGAGCCCTGCCACCGCGTTCACGATGCGGTCCGCGCCGACCTCGCGGGGATCGTCGTAGCGGATCGGCACCCCCGTCTTCAGCCCGGGCCCGACCACCATCGGCGGCCGGCCGGTGGCCTTCTCGGCAACCTCCTCGTACGCGAGCGTGAGTACGGGCACCACGGACGACACGACGACCCGCCTCACCTCGGCCCACGAGCGGTCTTCCGTCCCGAGCAGTCCGCCGATCTTGATGCGGATCTCGTCCGAGGTGAGCGACGCGTCCGTGCTCACGCGCCAGTGCTCGGCGAGCCGCTCGCCTTCGAACAGCCCGAGGACCGTCTGCGTGTTCCCGATATCGACTCCGAGGATCATGCCACGCGCCTCCTCCCGCTCCCGTTCGGTCCCATGCTACGGCATCCGGCCAGGTTAGGCAGCGGGAAGGTGACGGCGGCGCAGCTGACGGCACACGCGGTGCTATCATCGCCGCGGGGATCCCCTTGAAGGAAGGACGGCGCCGTGAACACAGGTGCGGCCAACATCCTCGTGGTCGACGACGAGGAGTCCATCACCCAGTTCGTCAGCTACAACCTGAAGAAGGAAGGCTACCAGGTGACCGTGGCCCGCGACGGCGACGAGGCTCTGGCGCTCGCCGACAAGCAGCGGTTCGACCTGGTCGTCCTCGACATCATGCTGCCCGGGATCGACGGCTTCGAGGTGTGCCGCCGCCTGCGCGCCAAGGACGACATGCCAGTGCTGTTCCTCTCCGCCCGCGACACGGAGCTCGACAAGGTCGTGGGGCTGGAGATGGGCGCCGACGATTACCTCGCCAAGCCGTTCGGGATACGCGAGCTGCAGGCTCGCGTGAAGGCGCTCCTGCGCCGCGCCTCCGGCCCCCGGCGTGAGACGGCCGAGGGCGGCGAACGCATGGAGGCCGCAGGGCTCGTCCTGGACGAAGGCGCTCACACGGTGAGCTTCGAGGGACGCGACATCGACCTGACGCCGCGGGAGTTCGAGCTTCTGGCGTGCCTGATGCGGCACGGCGGCAACGTGCTGTCGCGCGAGCAGCTGCTGAAGCAGGCGTGGGGCTGGCAGATCGTCGTCGAGACGAAGACGGTCGACACGCACGTCAAGCGCCTTCGCGACAAGCTGGAGGCCGCGGGCGCCTCGCCGGACATCGTCGAGACCGTCCGCGGGTACGGCTACCGCCTCGCCGTGTAGCCCCATGCGGTCCAGGATCCGCACGCGTCTGCTGGCGGCGTTCCTCGCGATCGCGGTGCTGTCCGCCGCCGGACTCTCCTACTACTTCCTGACGGAGCTCGAGGGCTTCGCGCTGCGGAAGCTCGAGGAGCGCCTCGACACCCAAGCGCGGCTGGTGGCGGCGTTCCGCTCCGCGACGTTCGCCGAGAAGGGGCTCGCGGCCGCCCAGGGACGCGCGCTCGTCGCGGATTCGCTGCGCAGCGTGGGCGCGGACGTCCCCTCCCGCATGCGCGTGCTGGACCGCCGCGGCATCGTGGTCGCCGACTCGGCGCCGCCCACCGCCGCGCCGGAGCCTTCGCGTCTCGGCGACCGCCCGGAGGTGCGCGCGGCGCTCTCGGGCAAGCGCGGCGCGACGACGCGCATCTCGGACGAGGGCCGCGTCGTGCTCTACGTCGCCTACCCGATAGCGGGACAGAACGGCGAGGTCATCGGCGTGTCGTACGCCGCCGCCTCGACCTTCTCGATCCGCACGCTGGTCAAGGACTACCGCACCCGGCTCGCCTGGGTGGTCGTCGCGTTCGTCGTGGCGACCTTCCTCGTCACCGAGCTGCTCGCGCGGTGGCTCGCCAATCCGCTCCTGGAGCTCGAGTCCGGAGTCACCAGGTTCGCACGCGGCGAGCACTCGGTCCGCGTGACGCCGCGCGGCTCCCGCGAGGTCCGGGCCGTGGCCGAGTCCTTCAACACCCTCGCCGACGAGGTCGAGGGCGCGCTCACGGAGTTGCGCACGGAGGAACGCCGCAAGTCGCGCTTCGTGTCGGACGTCAGCCACGAGCTGCGAACGCCGCTGACGGCCATCCGCGGCGCAGCGGAGACGCTCATGGAGGACGACGTGGACGCCGAGGACCGGCACCGGTTCCTCAAGACGATCGTCTCCGAGTCCGACCGTCTCACCCGCCTCGCCAACGACCTCATCATCCTGCAGCGGATCGAAGGCGCGACCGGCGAGCTTCCGCTGCGGCGCATCGACCTCGGCGCCGTCGTGCGGCGCGCCGTCGAAGCGCTGGAGCCGCTCATGGAGGAGCGCGGCGTCACGGTGACGCTGGACGGCGAGGCGCCCGAGGTCCTCGGCGACGTCGACCGCATCCAGCAGGTGGTGGGCAACCTCGTCGACAACGCCAGCCGGGTGAGCCCCTCGGGCGGAGCGATCCGCGTCTCGATGGGCCGGGACGGGCGCTGGGCGACGATAGCCGTGACCGACTCCGGTCCCGGTATCCCCGCCGAGGACCTCGGCCACGTCTTCGAGCGCTTCTACCGCAGCCAGCCGTCTCGCGCCAGGAGCTCGGGCGGCGTGGGGCTGGGCCTGTCGATCGTGAAGGCGATCGTCACGGCGCACGGCGGCGACGTGGCCGCGGCCAACGCCGAGGGCGCCGGAGCCGTCTTCACCTTGCGGCTGCCCGCGCTCGAACCGCTGCCGCCCGAGGTCACCGAGGCCTGAGCCGGAAGTCAGCAGCGGCCGAGGCTGAGCCGCACGTGGTCCGGGGACGCCTCAGCGAACAGTTCCGCGACGCTCTCATGGCAGGTGAAGAACACCACCTGGCGCTCTTTCGCGAACTCCGCGATCGCGGTCGCGGCCGCCGCCTGCCGGCCCTCGTCGTCGAAATTCACGAGCACGTCGTCCATGAGCACCGGGAGCGCCCGATGGACGTCGCGGAGGTTCTCGATGTAGGCGAGCCGCAGCGCCAGGTAGAGTTGCTCGGCCGTGCCGCGAGACAGATGACCGCCGTGCTTCGAGCGGCTCTCCGCGTCCTCCACCGACAGGTCGAACGAGCCGAGCGGCGTGACCACGTGCCGGTAGCGTCCCGCGGTCATGACGTCGAAGATGTCCTCCGCGCGCTTGAGGATCGCCGGCTGGCGCTCGCGCTCGTACAGCGCGAGAGTCTCCTCGACCAGCCCGAGGGCCGTCGCGGTCACCGCGTACTCCTCCACCGCCTTGCCGAGGCGCTCGAGCAGCGCCGCTTCCTCCAGTCGCACGCGGGCGCCCGCGTCCTCCGAGGCGACCGTCTCCAGCCGTCCCTGCAGCTCGCTGCGCCGGCGCAGCGCCTCCCGGGCGGCCTCCTCGGCACGCTCGGCCTCCTCGGCCGCCATCTCCGCCAGCACCTCGAGCTCGGGCACGCCGGCGTCGTTCGCGGCGCCTGCGTCGTCCAGGATCGTCTCCAGCTCTCGCACGGCCTTGGCCGTGCGCTCCTCGTGCCGCGCGAGCTCCGCGCTGGCGCGGTCTCCTTCCGCCCGCAGCTGGTCCGCGCGCCGTCCGGCGGTCCGCGTGCCCTCGAGCTTCTCGGCCGCGGTCCGCACGGCCGCGGCGATGAGCACCGGGTCGGCCACCTGCTCCGCCTTCACGAGCCCGGCCTGCTCGGCCTTGCGGCCGTACGTCACGCACGCCTGCCGCGCGGTGGTCGCCGCGACGTCCGCCTCCGTGACCCGCGCCCGTGCCTGCTGGGCACCGCGCACCTCGCGCAGGAGCGCCCGGACGACGAGAGGGTCGGCCGCGTCGGTGAGACCGCTCTCGGCGAGCCATGCGTCCCAGGCCTCGGCCGCCTCGGCGTGCCTGCGCGCGGCCTCGGTCGCCTTGCCCTCGAGCACGGCGAGCTTCCCGTCGGCTTCCCACAGCGAGCGCGAGAGCACGAGATATCGCTGCAAGTCCGTTTGGAGAGCCAGCAGCAGGCCGGTCTCCGGCCGCTCCTTCAAGCCTGCCGCGCGCAACAGCTCCGACACCGCGGCCTCGCCGGAGAACGCCGGGCCGAACGCGAGATACGCGGCCAATCCGAGCGGGAGGAGCGCCGCCGCGACCACCAGCCAGTCCCCCATCACCGCGCCCGCGACGCCCATCACCAGTGCGAGCCCCGCCGCGACAGCGGCGGGCAGCCGCTGCCCGCCCGTGCCCGGCGGGTGCTTCAACAGCTCGATGACGGCACCGAGACGCACCTCCGCGTCGCGCTGCGCGTCGTCCTCCAGCAGGTCCAGCGACGACGACAGAGCGGTCGCCTCGTCGCGCACGCGCTGCGTGGTCTCACGCGCTTCCGACGCGAGGCGCTCCGTCTCCTCCAGGTGCCGCTGCGTCTCCCGAAGCCGCTCCTCGAGCGCGTCGAACGCGGATTCCACAGAGGTACCGACCGGGACGGCGGCGAGCCTTGCCTCGTCCCAGCCGCCTCCGAGCGACTTCAGCGCCTCCGCGAGCACCCTGCGGGCCTCGCGGGCGCGCTCCGCCGAGGCCTCGGCGCGGAGCACCGCGTCCTGGAACCACTCAGCCCGCATCGCGAGCTCGTCGATCGCCTCCGCGCGGGCGAGCAACCCCTCGTCGAGGTCGAGCTTCTCGGCCTGCGCCCTCGCCTCCTCGAGCGCCTGGTGCAGCCGCTCGCTCTCAGCGTCCGCGCTCCGGATCTGCGACTCGAGCTGACCCGCCAGGACAGCCTGCGAGGTGAGCCTGCCGGCCCGCAGCCGCTCCTCCCGCGCCGCGCGCTGCAGCCCGTCGGACTCCTCGACCAGCCGGTCGAGCTCGGCATGCTCCGAGCGGAACTCGTCGGCGCGTTTCTCCGCCTCGCGAACGCGCCGGCGCGCCTCGGCCAGCTCCGCGTTGAGGGCGTGGATGCGCTTCTTGCGGCCCTGCGCCGACCACAAGGTCTCGGCGCGGTCCTTCAGCTGACGCCGCACCTGCTGAGGATCGACGCGCAAGCCCGCGGCGGTCGCGTAGAGCCGCTGCTGGATGTCGGAGAGCGTGGCGAGATCGGAGAGCTCGTCGAGGCCGAACCCGAAGACGCTGCGATAGACGTCCGAGGTGACACCCGCCGTCAGCCGCTCGAGGAAGACGTCGGCCTCGGGGCCGCGGACCTCGGCCGTGCCGCCGTACGTGCCGTCGACTCGCTCGACCACCCACTCGGCGGCGCCGTCCGCGAACACCAGCCGGCCCGCGCGCCTGTCGTCGTTGACCGGCACGTACTGCCGCTCGGAGCTGCGGGCGTTCGGGAAGCCGTAGAGGACGTGGCGGACCAGCGTCGTGTAGCTCGTCTTGCCGGCCTCGTTGGGGCCGACGACGACTGTCAGTGCGTCGCCGAGCTCGCCGAGGGACGAGTCCCGGGGCAGAGCGCCGAAGCGCACGGCGTCGATCCTCCTCAGCCTCATCGGTCCGCCTCCGGCAGCAGGAGGTCTAGCGCGAGGTCGCGCGCCCTCTCGAGGACGGCGTCGGCGTCGAGGTCGAGATCGGGGCGCGCAGCCAGCCGCGCCGTGACCGCGCCGAGGACTCGCTCGAGCTCGGCCTCGGCCGGAGCACCGCGCTTGCCGTCCGCGAGACGCACGAGCTCGCCGTCGAACCCGTCACGCGTCCGGGACGCGTCCGCTTCGAGCTCGCGGCGGGTGCGGTCACGCAGATCGTCGACCCATATCCACGGGTCGCGGTCCAGCTGCTCCTCACGCATGGTCTTGAGCACGCCGTCGAGGACTCCGGGGCGTGCGAGCTCCGCGTGCACGGCGCTGCGGCCGGAAACGTCGAGCCGCAGGATGGCGGGACGTCCGGCCGCCTCCGCACGCGCCGCGTCGCAAACGTCACCGAGCGCGGACATCAGCTCGTCGATACCGCCGACGTCCGCGACGTCCACCGCCGACCGGGCCCACCGGACGGACGCCGTCTCGACGAACCGCTCCTCGACGCCGTGCGCGCCCGCCTCCACGACGTAGCAGCCGCGAGGCCCGTCCTCGTTGGGCTGGAGCCCCTGCGGGCACCCGGCGTACACCGCGAGCGGGTCGTCGAGCACGCGCCCGGGCATGTGGATGTGGCCGAGGGCCCAGTAGTCCATCCCGGCACCGCCGAGCTCGTCCGCGCTCGCGGGCGCGTAATCGTCGTAGCCTGCGCGTCCGCCGACGTTCGTGTGCAGCACGCCGATGGCGAGGGGGTCGTCCGCGCGGCGCTCGTAGTCGCGCACCCAGCGGTCCGTCACCTTCCGCGTGGGGAAGCTGCGACCGTAGAGGACGGCGACGGTCTCCCCGTCGCGGACGTGCTCGACGCGCTCCACCTCGGCGCCGCTGAAGACGTGCACCGTGTCGGGCAGTTGCAGGCCCGCCGACCAGCCGTCGGCCGGGTCGTGGTTGCCGTGCGCGACGTACGCCCTCACGCCCGCCTCGGCGAGGCGCCTCATGGCCGAGCGGAACGCGGCCTGGTCGTGCACGCTCTTCTCGGCGGCGTTGTAGACGTCCCCCGCCAGCACGAGGAAGTCCGCCTGCTCGGACAGGCAGAGCCCGACGATGCGGTCCAGGGCCTCGTGAGTGGAAGCGACCAGCGCCTCGCGCACGCGCGCGTCCGCCGCGTCCACTCCCTTGAACGGCGCTCCGAGGTGCAGATCGGCGGCATGGACGAACCTGACTGTGCGGGACATCGCTGAAGGACCTCCGATCGCAACGGACACGTCCATCGTAGCGGAGGGCACCGACACGCGGCAGACCCGAACGGACCGGGGGACTAGCGGGTCTCGGCCGCGAGGCCGGCTCGCCGGGCGAATCCCGCGCGGCGAAGGGACGCGGCGACCGCCACCGCGCCCACGGCTTTCAGCGCGTCGAGCGGCAAGAACGGCAAGACGCCGACGAGCGCCGCCTTCGGCAGCGGCAGGTGGAGGACCGCGGCGAGCTGGAGCCAGCCGAGGAGGTAGACGAGCACGACGACGACCGCGGCCGTCAGAGTGTCCGCGATCGTCGCGGGGACGCGTCGCAGGTCGTGCCGCAGGATGGAGCCGACGACCGCGGCGACGAGGAAGCCGAAGAGGTAGCCGCCGGTAGGCCCGAGCAGCACGCCGAGGCCTCCTCGGGCACCCGCGAACACCGGCGCCCCGGCCGCTCCGAGCAACAGGTACGTGCCGATCGCCGCCCCCGCCCACGCGGGCTCGAGCAGCAGGGCCGCCAGGAGCACGACGAACATCTGGAACGTCACGGGAACCGGCTCCAGCGGGACGCTGACGAACGCGGAAGCGGCGAGCAGGGCGGCGAGCAGGGCGGCGGCGGTCAGCTGGCGCGTACGGGCGGCGGGCATCAGCGACTCCTGTTAACCTAGGTGGGACGTGCGGTTAACGGTAGCCTGGACACCTCGGCGAGTCAACGCCTACTCCGGCGGCGCCCACCCCGCCAGCTGCGCGAGCCGGCCGGCGATCGTCGGTTCGTCCCAGTATCCGGGCTCCTCGCCATAGACGGCGAGGATGGCGACGCCCACCTGGTATCGTGCCTCCGGCGTCATCTCCCCCCTGCGGCGCAGGAAGTCCCGCGCGAGCGGATCGCGCTCCGCCGAATCGCCGCCGTCGGAGAGCAGTGTCAGCTCGCCGCTGTCGCGGATGACGACCGTCCCGGCCACGTAGTCGCCGAGGCGCTTCTGCTTCCGCGAGAGCAGCACCGAGGTGATGCCGACGGCGTAGAGCCCGGGCATCGCGTCGACGATCCGCAGGAAGTTGCGGAGGAGCGAGTCGATCGCTCCCACCCGCGAGCCGTCGTCGCGGACGACCCGGATGCCGAGCGCCCGCTTGCCCGGGGTCCTGCCGCCGCGCGCCACCTCGCCGAAGACGAAGTAGCCCCAGTACGTGACGAAGAGCAGCACGAGCAGGCCGGCGAGCACCCACGCCCCGCCGGTCTCGAGCAGGTTCCGGCGCGTCAGGTAGTAGACGAGGACGAACGCGCCGCCGACGACTACCGCCTCGGCGAGCATGATGGCACCGAGCACGAGAGTGTCGACGGCGAAGGCGATCCCGCGCGAGCCGAGGCCCGCGAGCTCGTACGCGAACGCCACCGACTCGGGGGTCTCGACGGACAGCACCTCGGCGGAGAGCTCGGCCACGCCGGCTCCTTCCGTTGCGGCGGCCTTCCCCATCATATGGGTATCCCGGAACCGCGTGCTAGCATGAACGGCGGTCGTGTGAGAGGAGCGGGATGGACGAGCGGTCCTTCGTCGCCGGTTCCCGCTCCACCTGGGAGCGGCTGGCCGCTTCGACGCAGGCGGCGCGAGCGGGCGGTGTCGCGTCGCTGGGCGCCGAGCGCCTCAAGCAGATGCACGAGGACTACCGCCAGGCCGCTTCCGACCTCGCCTACGCGCAGACGCACTTCCCCTCCTCCGAGGTGACCGTCTACCTCAACCGCCTCATCGGGCAGGCGCACGGCGAGCTGTACGGCGCGACGCCGAGGCGCTTCGCGACGATGTGGCGCTTCCTCGCACACGGATACCCGCGGCTCGTGCGCAAGAACCGGCGGCCTATCCTGCTTGCGGCCGGCGTGCTCTTCGGCGCGGTGGCGCTCGGGTACCTGCTCGCTCACGTCGACTACCCGCTCGCGCGGATGTTCCTGCCCGCGCAATACCGCGACATCGCCGGCGACCCGGTGGAGGGCGGGCAGAAGGTCGGCGACCTGCTCGCCCCGCTCGCGCCGCTCATCTCGGCGGGCATCACGATCAACAACGTGCAGGTGGCGATCGTCGCGTTCGCGGGCGGAGTGTCCTTCGGCGTGCTGACCGTCTGGGCGATGTTCCAGAACGGGATGCTGCTCGGCGTGCTCGCTGGCGTCTTCGCGAAGGCGGGCCAGGCGCTGCCGTTCTGGTCGATGATCGTGCCGCACGGCTCGCTCGAGCTCCCGGCCATCGCGCTCGCGGGCGGCGGCGGGCTGATGCTCGCGCGTGCGCTCCTTCTGCCGGGCGACCTGCCTCGGCTGGAAGCGCTGAGGCGAGCGTCGGGCGAGGCGGTGCGCGTGCTACTCGGCACGGTGCCGCTGTTCGTCGTCGCCGGGACCGTCGAGGGCTTCGTGACGCCGAGGAGCTACGCAGCCGGTCTCAAGATCGCGCTCGGAGCGCTGCTCTTCCTCGTGCTCGCGGCGTACCTGCTGCTGGCGGGGCGAGGCGAGGAGAAGGCCGTCTAGCGGAGCTCGCTACCACTCGAAAGCAATTCCGCGAAGCGGCTGGTGAAACGAGCGGCCGGCGCTCCGTCCACTATGTCGTGGTCGAACGAGACCGTAAGGCAGAGGTACTCCCTCTCCTCAAGGGTGCCGTCGACGAGCGCAAGGCGCTTGGCGATCGAGCCGACGGCCACTGTCACGGTCGCGCTCGTCAGAGGCACGAGCCACGTCGGCGCGGCTGCGAACATGCCGACCGCCGTCACGCCGATGACCCCGAATCGCTTCTGCATGGCGATGTTGCGAGACGCCAGCCGGATGAAGGCTCGAAGCAAGAAGCCTGGGATGAAGCGGATCCAGGCGGTTCCCGTCGCCGTGCCGATAAGCTGTCCCGATCGTCGCTGTACCGCGCGCAGTTCGTCGTGGATCTGACGATACGTCTTTCGGTTCGCCGCCTGGATCCCGACCGGCTCAGGGACACTCTCGCCGTCGGTCTCGCGCTCGAACAGGACGCTTATGGTGACATCATCGAGAACGACGATGCGGCTTCCTTTGCGGAAAGAGTTGAACGTGGGGAACTCGCCGACCGTCTGCGCAAGGCAACTCACTACGTGCCCGGTGAGCGACAGTCGCTCGCCTGTGCGCTCGCGATGCTCGGCCATGAATCGTCGCGGCTCGTTGATGTCCACCTCCGTGACGAGGTGGATCGTGTCTTTCTGCCGACCGACGGCCGAGGAAGCAGCGACCATCTGCCGGCCGCCGCTGAACGGTTCGACCCGATATCCCCTGCGTTCGCTCATCGGTCCCTCGCGAATCACAGGCGGCCCAAGGAGAAATAGCCGCTCGCGGCGGACAGCACCACCGCGAGGTATGGCACGGTTCGGTGGATCCAAGAGGTCCACAAGGGAGCCGTCTCACTCGCGCTCACGACGCCGCCGCTCGCGAAGGCGGTCACGACCGATGCTGCCGCGGATCCTACGACGATCAGTTCCAGCGCCGACAAGGGCGCCACGCGGTTCGCTTGATACAACATCACGGCGATGACGACGATCGCCACCAGAGCGGCCAGCTTGTGGACCGTCGTCAGTGCGATGCTGTAGGGCCGGCCGGCACGAGTCAGCCAGAAGCCGGATGTCATGACGACCACTCCGGCGAGGACCAGCCCGGGTATGCGCAACTGTTCGAAGGACATGCCTCTCTCGCCTCCTCCGCGCGGCGCCGGTCTAGCCGACCTCCCGCATCATCTTCTCGATCGACTCCACTTTCGCGCGCAGGTCGTCGAGGTCGGTCCGCATGGCAGCCTGGACGTCGCGCGTCTCCTTCGCGAGCTTCTCGTAGTCGGCGGCGAGCATCCGGTACTGCTCCCCGTACTTGCCCTTCGCCTCTTCCGTGGCGACGGCTCCGCGCGCCGCGAGAACGGTCGAAAGCACGGCCACGATCCCTATCACGATCGCCACTGCGACCACTGCCAAAGGCCATCCGATGCTCATCTCTTCACCTTTCCGTCCGGTTCGTCTTTGAAGCTCAACGTCCTCACCGCCTGAGTGATGCGCCGCGGCGTGAGGTGCTCGTCGAAATCGGTCACCTCGTAGTAGCGGAGCGCTTTGCCCTCGGCCGATACCTCGTGGCGGCCCACCACGAGACCCGCCTTCTCCAAAGTCTGGAGATGCATGTGGAGGAGGGGGCGGCTCATCTCCAGCTCGCGGGCCAGCTCGCTCACGTACTCCTGGCGCTCGCTTAACGCCGCGAGGATCCGCATGCGGTGAGGGTTCGCCAAAGCCGTGAGCATCTTGAGGAGCTGGTCGCCCGTGAGACTGTTAGTCATCCGTCTCCTTCACGTGTCAGGTGCACCTTACATGTGAAGGTTGGAGGTGTCAATACTCGTTCGCGGATCTTTCCGGCAGCGCTGGCACGGCTAGCCGCGCGAGCGAGCGGGTGGGGGATCCTCGCGAAGGTGGTGTCACGGGCGACACCGCGGATGACACCACTCTGACACCGCCGGCGGTGTCGCCCGTGACACC
>DASXUP010000001.1:0-59388 GCA_036504755.1 Coriobacteriia bacterium | reverse complement strand
CGAGGCGCCCAAGGCGTCGGGGAAGTTGCGGCCCCATGCGAGCACGACGGTGCCCGAGCCCGCGGGGAAGGCCTTCTCCACGGCGGCGATGGCGGTGTCGAAGCGCGTGCCGCCCGCCGGGCCTTCGATGTTCTCGTAGGTGACGCTGAACACCGTGCCGGCCACGGCTACGACACTGCCGCTCGGGTCGCCGTATCCGTCCGGAGTACCCCCGGCGGTCGGGTCCCAAGCTTGCACGAAGTACTGCGACGGCACGTTCAGAGGCGTGTTGTCCGTGAAGCCCGGCGCCGCTAGGCGGCCTGCGGTGAGCTCGGTCCAGGAGTCCGGGTACGCCTGGGGGGCCCGCCAGACGCGATACCCGATGGTGCGCGTATCGGCGGCGGTATTGTTCGTCGAAGTCGACGGCTTCGTCCAAGTGAGCGACACGTGCCCGCTGGAGCGGTTCGCGTTCAGCAATCGGATCGGCCCGTACTTGTAACCGCTGATCACGACGTCGTCGATCGTCGCGCCCTGCCCGGTGAAGATCGTCTGCCCGGCGCCCTCGACCTGGTCGATGAACTGGAACTTGATGACTCCCGGCGTCCGAGTGAGGTTGATGATACCGCCCGTGGTCGCCATCGGATGGCTCTGGGAGCTCCACACGTTGTCCGCCGTGAGGGGGTAGTGATGGTAGTCCCACAGGAACCCGGACGCCTGCCGCCAGCCGACGAAGAAGGAGTCCGTATCGGCCATGCCGAGGCTGGGCATCGTGTACTTGAAGGACAGCGCGGACGAGTAGTAGTTAGCCAGCTCGGGAACGTTGTACACCGCCTCGCCCGCGGTCCCCTGGGGATACGACAAGGGCCATGTTGCCGGCACGGATCCCGCGCACCACAGCCCGTACGAGCCTGCGGCGTGACGCCGTGTCGTGGGTGCCCACCAAGCGGTCGGCGGGAAGATGATGGTGAGCGGGTCGATCGTGCGATGCGAGTTCGATCCCTCGAACCCATCCCGCACTATCTCGATCGGCCCGGAAGGCGGCTGTGCGGCAAAGAGGGATGCCGGGAACGCCAGACCGAGCAGCAGCACACCGAGGAGTGTCAGACGAAACGTTCTCCGAGCCACCTTGCATCAACCCCTTGTCCCGTTGCTACCGACTGGCCGGGAACGCATTCGCAGCGTCCAGAGCTACAGAAGAGATCGCCGAAGGGTCGGAGACGATGGTCGCGGCCACGACCTCGAAGACGAACCGGCCGCGTCTGAACACTACGCACGCGCCGTTCTGCCCGTCGTCGCCTGACTTGCCCGCGACTACTCCGACCCTCACCGACCTCACGTTCTTCGGATATGCCTTGCTGATGCCGTCCACATACGCCTGCGCCTTGGCCGTGGTCCCCTGGTCGAACACCGTGAGCACGACCCGCGACACCTTCTGCGCGAGCACCTGGGTCACGGGTTGCAGCGGCATGATGGCGCTGCTCTTGGACGTGTCGATCGTCCCCGCGCTGTATCCGCTCACGCTCTTCGGCAGCAAGCCCGCCGGGTCTGCCGCGGCAGTGTAACCGGCGTCGAGGTTCGTCGGCGTGGCCGGGCTGCTTGTCGGAGTCCGGGGCTGAGGCGCTACGAGCGAGACCTGCTGCGACTTCGCGGCGCTCTGGACCTCCACGAGCTTCTTCGCGGCCTGGCTGCTCCCCGCGGCGGCCGACTGCTTCAGAAGGGTGACGGCGCGTGTCGTGTCGCCGCTCGCGAGCGATGAGATCGCCTCGCGGTAGAGGCCGCTGCCCCTGTCGTCGGTGGAGACGGCCGGCAGGCTCGAGTCGGGCTTCTTCGGGGAGGTCAGCGCTCCGACGACTACGATCACGGCGGTGAGCGCGATCACTGCGAGCACGCTGAAGAGGATCGTGCGGGTGCGGGTGGACATCAGCCGCCCGCGTCTGTCACTGCCCATGGAGCACATCCTGCCTGTCGAAGGTGCCGGCCTTCTCGGCGATTATGCGCCGCTGACCTGCGGACATTCAACCATCGGTCATCACGGCCGGGTGTAGCTCTTCGTCGCTCCGCCATGACATCCGTTGGTGCACGACGCACCATTGCCGTTGTCCGCAAAACCGATGCCGGAGCGCATCAGATGCGGCAAGTAACTCGACCCGTGGCCGACGTGACACGATGCACATGCCAACTTGAGCGTGTACACGTGCCGCTTGTGCAAGGTCGGGAACGCCGCCGAGCCGAACAGGCTGGCGGATGCCCCGCCATCCGACGTGCCGTCGTAGTAGACGGCGTACTTGTGGCACGCGTAGCACAACGCCGCCGCGTCCGAGGGAAGGTCGCCGAAGTACGGCTTGGTCAGCAGCGGCGACAGTGTGGATGTGTGGGGGCCCTTCGGCTGGCTCGTGTCGGCGTCGCCGTGACAGTCGATGCAGTGAAGCACGGACGAATTCCCCCAGCCCGTCACGAAGGAGCCGGCGTTGGCTTGCGAGGTCGTCGCGGTCTGCTCGACGGCGTGAACGGACGGGTTCAACGCGTTGAACTCGAACGACATGTCGCGGCGCCCTCCGAGAGCCACCCATCCGGAGTGGCACTTGAAGCAGACCTCGTACTCGTAGGTGACGCCCTGCTTCTGCGTCACGTCCACCTGGGCGGTCGAGACGTTCGACACCGACACGCCCCAGGCGCCCTTGAGAGCTCCGTACACCGCCGGAGCCGCGGCAGCGCCGGTCTGGGCCTGGTGCACCTCGTGACAGTCCGTGCAGTCGACATGCCGCTGGAAACCCGTGGTCTCCGTCGACACGTGGGAGCTCGTGGCTGCGGACACGTCGTGGCGTGAAGGGCCGATCCGGCCGAGGTCGGCGGCGACGAGCGACGGCGCGGCGCCGGCCAGATCCATGCCCCCGGCCCACCTGGTGGCCCCTGCGGGAAGCGAGATCGACAGGCCGTCGGTGCTCGCGTGCCACAGCTGGATCGAGGGCGGCATCCCCGTGCCGTCGAGCGCCCAGCGGCCGCCGTTGCCGACCACGGTCTCGTCGCGGCCGTCCCCATCGACATCGGCTACCACCGCACTCCCGCTGCGCACGCCCACTCCAGTCGTATAGACCGTGGGAACGGCGAGGCCACCGCCCACGACCTGCGCGAACACGTCGATGCCGCTGGTCCCGGCACCTCCGTCCATCGCGACGACGATCTCCTTGCCCGAGGTGCCTGCCGACTGCACGCCCGGCCACGTGTCCCCGATGGCCGAGGCCGTCGGCGTCGCGCCCGCCGGTCCGGCCGTGTCGTAGTCCCCGTGTCGGCCGCCGAGACCGTCGAAGAGCGAGACCTGCCCGCTCGACGCACCCGCGTTCAGCACGACTATGTCGTTCTTCGAACTCGTGGGCCACACCTCGCCGATGCTCGCGCCCGTCGCGCCGGGGCCGCTGCTGAAGGGGCCGTACGCCGTGAGGGTGGTGGAGTCACCCGAGAGGATGGTGAACGTGCCGGCGGCTGCATCGGTGATGACCACGTCCGGAGAGGTCGTGCCGCGGACATCCCCGACAGCGATGCTGGAGGGCGCCGTCCCTATGTAGAACGGGCCCCACGACAGCGTGAGGGCGCTGCCGTTGTAGCGGTAGACGCGGGCGTTCCCGCTCTGCTTGCTCACCGTCACGATCTCGGCCGCGCCACCGTTCGGGACGATCTCCGCCACCGCCACCAGGTCCGGTGTCTCGTCGACCGACAGTCTTCCGGGTCCGACTCGCATGCTCAACCCGCCTCGGCCGTCATCGGACCACACTTCGACCGCCTTGGCGGAGCGGTCCGCGATCACGAGGTCCCGGATGCCGTCGCCGTCCACGTCGCCGGAAGCGGCACTGCCCAGACGCGCTGCCGACATCAGGGCGCGAGGCCCCTCGAGAGCGAAGGGAGCGGATCCCGACGTGTCCCGCGAGAAAAGCTGCGCTTGCCCGCGGCTCGCCTCGTTGACCGAGGGCGAGTACACGGCGGCCAGTTCGGGGTCGGGTGCGGCCGTCGCGGGGTACGAGAGTGACGCTATGTCCGCCGACGCGGGGCCCTTCACGGAATGGCAGCGCTCGCAAAGCAGCCAGCCGGTGTCGCGCGCGAGTTTCGGGACCACGCCACCGGCCCCGTTCGAGCGGCCCATCGCGGTGTGGCAGTTCTGGCACTCCCCCACCGTGCGCGTCGCGCTGACGGAAGCCCACTCGGCCGTTATCGACACCGCCTTCGAGGAGATCCCGTGCGACGATACCGCGTAGGTCGTCTCGCCCGCGTACGTGCCGAAGGGTCCCGCGTGGCAGACGAGACACAGAGTACGGTCGTTCGCCGTCACCGCGACCGTGGCGAGCACCGCGGGAGGCACTATGGATGACTTGACCAACGGCGCGATCGTGGAGCCGTGCGCATCGTGACAGACGGAACAGCGGATCGCCGTGCCCGAAGCGGGGGGAGCGATGCCGGAGTAGTGCCCGGTCTTGGTGAACGCGGCCAGTCCGCCGTAGCGTTCCGTGATATGACGGTCATGGCAAGTGGCGCAGTATGCCTCGCCGGTGTACACCGGTGTGCCGGTGACGGTCTTCGCCCGCAGCAGGGCGGGGTAAGGTGTCCCGCTCGCCGTCCGGGCCGAGCCGTGACTGTCGTGGCAGTCGCTGCAGCTCTTCGGCGAGGGGCCGTAGTCCGATGCCGTCGGGAAGAGGGAGTGCGCCGAGGTGGACTCGAAGGCGCTCTGGACGTTCGTGTTCGAGCCGACTCCCGCCGTGCCGTGGCAGGAGAAGCACAGGTCCGTGTCGCTGCCGCCCAGGAACTTGCCCACGACGAGCGCGTTGCGGCCGGCTTGCGTGTCCGCTTCTCGATACTGGATCTCGGAACCGGCGGTGTGGTTGCGATGGCACATCGCGCAGACGTCCGTGTTCGGCGTGCTCGTGACGACGTGGGGAGCCATGACGTCCGCCGTGGCGGGCGTGGCCAAAGAGAGCCACAGCCCCGTCAGCACGAGAGTCAAGATGCTACGGAACCGCGTGAAGTGCATCAGGAAGCTTGGTCCTTTCGACCGCTACCCTTTCGTCTCGCGGTGGAGCGCCGCCGCTATCGTCCGCTCGTCGAGAGCGGAGAGTCCGCGGGACGCCGCATCCTCGACTGCCAGGGCCATCATACCTGCGAACAGCACGACATCGTCGTGCGAGGCCTCGATGACGGGTGCCACCAGCGGATCCGTCACCTGGATCGCCGACGGCTCGTTCAGCGATGCTGAGTCTATCCAATATTGTGCCAGGTCGGCGTCGAACCCCGTCTCTCCGTTCTGGAGCTCGACTAGCTTGCGCATGCTCCAGTCCACCCGTAGGGCGCCAGCGAACTGCTCCTCGAGCTCCGGGTACTGGTCCTTCGGCAGCAGGATCACCATGACACCGTCGTTGCCGATCGCCCACCGGAGTTCGCTGAGCCCCCCTAAGGCAGACGAACGAGCCTCGTCTTCCAGCATATACCACGCGTCGAAGCGGTCGTAGATGAGCACGACACGCTCGAAACGGAAGCGCTCGAACCGGATGATCGCCGAGAGCGTCTTCTTCGGCGCCTTGGTCACCTTCAACTCCTGGGCGGTGGCGCCGAAGCCGTTCCGTACGTAGGCACGGATAGCACGGGCCACAACAGGCGACAGGTGTGCGCGGGCATGGGCGATCACGTAGTCCGCGATCTGCCCCTTGACGTCGCGCTCCTTCTCGCCTTCCTCGACGGTCTCCTCCCCTTCGATCCCGGGGAGTCCATCGGGCGTATCGGTCTCTCCGGCCACGTCCTCGGGGGCCTCGGGCGTTTCCTCAGGCTCCGGCTCCAGCTGCGTGTACCGGTCGTACGCCTCTCGCAACACGAGATCCGATTCGAGTTGGTCCTCCAGCCTGACGTATTCCTGCGACCCGAAGACCCTGTCCGCGGTCTGGGCGGGCTCCTCCTCGAGCTCGCGCACGAGCGAGGGGAGGTCGAGATCGGCGATCGCGTCGTACTCGGGAAGGGTCGTGTCGGGATCGCGAAGGGCTGCGGCCGAGTAGGCCGCGAGCGTCACGTCGAATTTCGCCGCGCCGGCGAATTCGGCGAGCTCCGCGAGGGTGCCGCGAATACGCCCGAGACGCATCAGGCCGAGACCGACGTTGACGGCAAGGGTCTTCATCCCCGGGTCCCCGCCGGCCCTGCCGAGGTATGCGTTCTCGGCGGAGACGTAGTAGTAGTCGGGGATGTCGGCCTGCGCTTCGAGCACGATCGGCTTGTGCTGCGCCTCCGCGGACATCCGCTGTGCCGATATATGCAACCTGTTCACGACCGCGTGAACGACGAGCCTCATCCAGTACGGGTCATCCTCTGACTGGAACGTCGGGGAGAACGGGTTGGCCACGAGGCCGAGTGACGTGTAGTCGACGACGCGGTCGGCGGGATCGGTATCAGACACGGTGGCTCCCTTGGAACGGCGCGGATGACGGACTCTGGTGGGCCGGAGTATACAGGCGGGACACAAGCTGTTCCAGGCACGGAGGGGGCCCCGAACATTCGCTGTTCGGAGCCCCCTTGCGTTCGTCTCGTCGGACGGAGAGCCTACGCTATCCGTCGGATCCGACTACTTGTCGTGGCAGCGTTCGCACACGCCACGGTTCGGATAGCGCAGCAGCGCCGCCGAGAAGTTCGGGTTCACGCCACCCGCACCCGGGACCGCGATCGGGCCGTTGAGGGTGCCGGTGGTCAGCTTGGCCTCGGCCCACCCGCTCATCCTGGCCTCCGTACCATGCGCACGGTGGCAGGTGAGGCATGTGACGTTGCCGTTGCTCATTCCACTGACCGAGTCGTTAGCCCACGGCTTCGTGCTCGTGTGGTTGCTTCCCACCGCGGTCTGAGCGGCCGACCACTGCATCTCGAGCGGCAGACCGTCGTCGTTCAGCACCGCGACGTTCAGCGCGCGGCCAGCGAGAATAGTCTGCTGCCCGAGGCTCAGCGGAACGTCGATCGGGTGACGATGCCGCGGCAGGGCGCCGATGCGCGCACCCGCGACGGGGTTTCCCGCACCGTCGACGAGAGCCTCGCCGTCGATGGGACCGCCCGTGGCACCCGG
Source organism: Coriobacteriia bacterium (assembly GCA_036504755.1). GTDB lineage: Bacteria > Actinomycetota > Coriobacteriia > Anaerosomatales > JAJZPX01 > JAJZPX01. The sequence continues at coordinate 52,331 of DASXUP010000001.1, read as the reverse complement.
GTTGTTGTAGTTGTACGTCGTCGGGCTAACCGCACCCCACGGGTCGGTGTTCGGGACAGCGTCGTTCCTCACGATGTACTGCGTGTGGCACGCGGCGCACCAACCGGACATCGACCGACCGGACAGCTGAGAGTACTCCGCCGTGGTGTAGTTCGGCTTGTAGATCGCCATCTGAGCCACACCGTTCACACCGCGCTTCCAGCCGCCCTGCGGGAAGCCTTCCTCGTTGGAGATGACCCACGGGTCCGGGGTTACCTTGTCGTAGCCACCGACCGAATGCCCGTTGACGTAATCCTTGAGAAGGCGGTAGTTCGAGCTGCCGTGCGGATCGTGGCAGCTCGTGCAGCGGAAGAAGCCGATGGTGCCCGGCATGCCGATGCCGCCGACCACGTCGCCCCACGTCGGAGCGTTGTTGGCCTCCATGCCGTGCGTCGACACGGTGACGGTCGTCCCGCCGACCCTGTCGAAGCCGCCGCCGTTCAGAGTGGCGTTGAAGCTGGAGTTCGACATGTAGAGCAGGGAACCAGCAGGCGCCGCGACACCGCTCTGAGCCGTCGGACCGGAGTCGAACAGGCCGCTCTGAACGTTCGTCGATGCGCCAGGAGCCGCGTCGCCATGGCAGGCGTAGCAGAACTGGGACATCGTCGAGGCGTTCGACACGAGCAATGCGCTCGCGTGCGGCGTGTCCTGGGCATCCGTCCAGCCCAGGGTCGAGAACGAGGTGTGTGCACGGTGGCAACCGGCGCAAGCGTCGGTGTCAGTTGCATACCCTCCGTGCGGACCGAAGTTTGCATAAGCCGCGCCGGCGGACAGGAGCAGGGCCACAAGCGCGACCAATGCGATGAAGGACAGTTTTCTCACGGTTTCACCTCCCGTTTTCTCTAGTGTACCGCGCACGCGATGCACGGGTCGAATGACTGGGCGACACGCAGAACCTCGACGCCGGACAACCTGCCGTTGGCGGTCGTGGCCGCGTCGAACGGGACACCGATCATGGCCTGCTCGATCGGGCCGCGCTTGGTCGTCGGAGCACCATCCGCACCGTCCTTCGGCGAGCCGTTCCACGTCGTCGGGACCACACACTGGTACTTGGCGATCCTGCCGCCGGTCGAGGTGACGAAATGCGCGAGCGCGCCACGAGGCGCCTCACTCACGCCGAAGCCCGAGACCGTTCCAGCAGGTAGCGCATAGCTCTTGTACCCCGCGGAGCTTCCGAGCGTCTTCAGGCCGTCGATCCAACCGTCGGGCCCGAAGGCCAGACTGTCTCCCAGGTTGCCCTTGGAAGCGGAGCCGATCATCTTCTGCACGAGGTACGCGGACTCGAGAGCACGCGCGCGCAGACGGTCGATGGTCGAGTAGCCGCCCTTGACGGTTGTCAGGTAGGTGACCAGCGGGACGTCGGCGCCGTCGATGATGATCGAGTTGCCGCCCATGTAGGCGTTCACAACGCCGGACGTCGGGAGGCCGTTGATGTTGGTGTCGTCCACCGTCAGCGGGGTGCCGGCGGGGTCGACCACGAGCTTCGCGAAACGCGCGCGGACCAGAGCGACGGCGAGATCGGGATCGACGAGCGCCGGATCCACGCCCGTGTTGCCGCTGATGGTCTTCGTGTACAGGCTGGCTACGCCGAGCGTGGAGAGGATGGCCGCGTTGTCCGCGTACAGGCCGTTGACGACCATGCGGGCGAGCGGGCCGACCTCCATCGCGTTGCCGTTCCAGCGCGGGGCCTTCATCCACGAGTACTTGCCGGACATGTCGCGCTCCGGAACCGTGCGGCTGACGTCGCCCGGATAGGCGGACTCGACGGTCGCGTACTCGTAGGAGTTGGCGTAGCGCGAACGCGTGATGTACTCGCGCAAGTTCGCCGCCACAGCCGCCTTCGCCCCGACGAGGTCGCCCTTGCCGGACATGAAGGTGACGATGCTGCCACCGTCGAGCTTGTAGCCGCCCTTGATTGCCAGCGTGGCGTCCGTGCCGTTCATGCCGCCGGGGAAAGCGCCCCAGGCGAGGAAGTTCTTGCAGCCCGCGCCGTAGCCCATGCCACCGGCGTTGTTCGTGTTGTCGAACGCGGGATACAGAGCGCCGAGAGCCATGGCCACCGGCACGTACTCCTTGAGGATGAACTTGCCGACCTCGGTCAACGCGGCCTCGAACTGGTTGCACCGCGTGGTCCACGAGGAAGCCGTCTCGCGGCCTCCCGCGGCCACGGTCTCGTTCGTGACACCGCCTGCGACGTACGAGGAGATCATCGGCATACGGCCGGCGAACAGCGCGCCACCCTCGAAGGTGAGACGGCGGATGCGCAGGGCCTTGACGTACTGCTTGATGACCGCTGACCACAGGTTCGCGGAGAACCCGTTGGGGCCGTCGGACGGCACAGCCGCCCCGCCGGAACGCAGGTAGGAGCTGTACTGCGAGTTGTCGAAGTACGGCGTCCACGGCGGCATGTTCGGACCCTGAACGTAGCTCGGCGCGGCCAGGTGGTAGAAATGCGTGATCGCCGACATCAGGAACTCAGCCGCGTATGTGAGGTTGCGGATGAGGACCGCCTTCGCCGGCACGCCCTTGGCACCGTCATCGGCGAACGTGATGTAGCCGTCGCTCACGCCGAGGACGGACTCCGTCGCGAACGTCGAAGCCGTCGCGTGGGGCAGCGGACAGACACCGCAGATACGCTGCGTGAACGTGATGGCGTCGTTCGTGTTACGGCCGATCAGGAAGTTCTCGAACCCACGCCACAGATTGCCGTGAGCCCACGCCTCGGTGATGGTGGCGCCGCTGGGCGCACCATCGGTCTGGACCTTCACGCCGAGGTGACCCTCGATGCGCGAGATCGGGTCTACCTGATACAAGCCCGCAGGAACATTTGCCATGTGTAATCCCTCCTTTCGCTTCCCTTATCGCTTCGATATGAACGGGACGAAGGCATCCGGATAGCCCTTCTCCGTGCAACCCATGCAAGGAGCACCCGCGGTCAGGCAGTTGCCACCGCAAGTGACGGGTGTCGTGTACGCGAGCATCGCAGCCTCGGCCGGCGACTGAAGCGGTGCAACGGCGAGGTTCTGCGGCTGCTGACCGTTCCACCCGTGCCGAGTGCAGAGCGCCATCGTGTAGAGGCCTTTGCAGCCGATGTTCTTCAGGCACCCGACACCGCCGGGCTTGGATGCGAACTGCCCATTAGCGTAGTACGTGTACCTTGGGCAGTACTTGCCGTGGTTCAGCATGCCGAAGACGTTCTTCAGGCGACCCGTGCTGTCGACAGCGGCAGCCTGCGGAGTAAGCGCCCCTGCGACACCAGGGCCGAGGACTCCGAGCGGACCGGCGCCACCGCCGAGGATCGCATTCGCGTCGACGAGCCACATGACCACCGACAGGACGAACCACCACGGGTTGGCCGGGCAGCCGGGCACGTTGACGACCTTCGCGGCGTCCGTCGTCTGGCCGACGCGGGTCAGGAACTCCGACACGCCGAAAGCGGGCGTCTGCTTCTTGGTCGTCGCACCGTTGCCGAGCGGGTCCAGACCTGAGCCTATGCATGCCGGGTAGCCACCGAACGTGGCGCACTGGCCGATGGCGACGATGCCGGCGGCATGAGCCGCGAGTCCCTTGACGACGTCGTCGAACTTGAGCTCGACGTCGGCGCCGGCGGTGCCGTCCATCGCGATGGAGCACCATGCCGCGGAACCGGCATGGCCGGGCTTGTTCCAGTAGCCGCCGGTGTCGGCAGCCGTGGAGTTGTCCTGCACAGCGCCTTCGACCACGAGAACGAAGGTGCCGTCGCCGAGAGTCCTCGCGTCGTTGAGGATCTTGTACGCGGAGTCTCCGCCGGGGCCCATGATTGTCTCGTGGTACTTGAGATTGATGACGTCGACTACGACGTCAGCGATGTTGAGCGTGGTTGCCGCGACGGGGTCGACGTTGAGAGCCGGGAGCGTACGCCCGACACCGCCGCCGGGGCCGGTGCCCATGAGCCCGACCGCGTCCAGCACGGTCGTGGCCGGCACGGGATTCAAGCCGTCGAACGCCTTGCCGCTGAGGTTCTCGAAGAGTCCCAGCAGCGACGTCGAGCAACCGGTGCACTCCGCGCCATGAACCCAGTACACGGTCGGCTTCACGCCTGCGCCGCCGAAATTCCCATAGGCGAACGCCTCGGTGAGCTTCGCAATGTCGGCCTGCCCGATCCCAGCGGCTGCTGCGAGGGCGCCGAACGTCGCGACGAACTGGCGTCTGGTTATCGCCATGTGCTTTTCAACCTCCTTCACTTCCCTCTGTTGAAGCGAAACTTTGCTTCGGGTCCGTCAGGCGGAAATAGAAAGACCACCTCCTCCTCGCCGGTGAACCCGGTTACGGGATGGAGATGGCCACGTCTGACTCGTGAAGGATGTCGATGTCCCCGGTATCCTGCCTTCGCAGGGTCGCTCAGTGAGCGGTGGGACCGTCCCATCGGGTCTTCGTGCCGGCTCCAACCCGTGATCAACGATCTGTGTCCCCTAGAGCCCCTTCCGCCGCACGAGCGGCATGCTCTTGTAACAACTGTTACATCGGGCGCTCTCAGTATGGCGCCTGCAGCGGCGCCCGTCAAGAATGCGGGCGCCGCTTCCAGGCATCAGTCTACTCCTCCGTCACACTGGAAGGAAGCTTGTCGTAACGGTCCAGGAACTCGTCCTGGTTGAGCACGTCGAGCTCGAGCAGCTTCGCCAGACGGCGCAGTTCCGCGTCGTTCGTGCAGAACACCTTCGCGCGCTGCGCCATGGCGAGCACGACGGCCGTCTCGTGCCCGATCTCGAACTTGTCCATGAGCGCCTTGGCGTCGGACTCGGAGTACTCGCTGGGATGCAGGAGCTCGCCGAGGTTCACTCCCTGTTCGTCGATGTCCTTCAAGCGCTCGTAGTAGTCGTCGGTCGTCACCCAGTAGCGGCGGCGTGCCGGCATGACGGGCAGCTTCTCGACCGTGATCAAACCGTCCACGAAGTCGTCGGTGACCATGAACCGGCGCTTCCGGCGCAGGAGCAGCAGCGGCAGCAGGAGCAGCGGGCTGAAGCACCAGCCCCAGTTCTGCGGCAGCTGGATCGGCGGGATGACCGAGACCTTCTCCGGCCAGCCCCACACCTGCACGCGGATGTTGTTCGTGTCCGTGATGAAGATCAGGCTCTTCGGGCCGATGGAGACATCGGCCGGGAAGTTGAACTGGCCGTCGGCCGTCCCCTGCTCGCCGAAGTTCAGGATGTTCTCACCCTTCGCGCTCCAGATCGTCGCATCGTGAGAGAGCGTGTCGACGACGACGGCGGCGTCGATCGTGCCCGTCCCGGTCCTGCTCCCTTGAGGCGGCAGGAAGGCGAGGCCTCGCGGCAGACCGGAGGTCGGGATGAGCCTCAAATAGTTGCCGTTCAGGTCGAAGATCTGGATACGCCGGTTGTTGCTGTCGACGACCCAGACCTCCTTCCCGTGCACCTTGATCGAGTTCGGGAACTGGAATGCCGTCGGTGCGCTGTCGGCCTTGACGGCCAGGCCCGCCGTCCCGACCGACTTCACGAACTTCCCGTCCCGGCCGAAGAGAAGGAGCCTGTGGCCGTTGAGGATGTCGGCGGCGTACAAGCGGCCGTCGGGAGCGAACGCGAAGGCGATCGGGATCCACTGGAAGCCGTGGGTGTCGAACTTCGGCAGCTCGTTCTTCGGCAGCTTCGGATCGAAGACGCCGAGGTACTTGCCGTCGAGGGAGTAGATGAACATCTGACGCTTGCCACGGTCGGAGATGTAGAGGTTGCCCGAGACGGGGTTCCGCGCCATGTAGAGCGGATTCAGCAACGTGCCCTTGCCGAACCGCTTGACGTACTGCCCCTGGAGCCCGAACACGAAGACTTCGCCGAGCTTCGCATCGGCGACGTAGACCTGGTCGCCTACCACCAGCACGCCGATGGGCTGCTGGAGGTGGTTCGCCTGGGTGCCGGAGAACGCGTAGAAGTAGGTGGGCGCGTTCAGCCTGTCGCCGGCCGGCGCCACGAGATTGAAGCCGAGCTGCTTCGTGGCCTGGTAGTTCCAGAACCACAGGCCCAGTGCGGACAGAAGCACCGCGAGGATGGCGATCAGGGCGAGGCGCCTGCGTATCTTGCGGTTCACTGGGCAGCTCCCTCGGGCTTCGCACCCAGGCGCTTGAGCGCCGCGAGCACGTCAGGGTCGTTCGGCTTGAGCTTGAGCATCTCCTGATATGTGGAGATGGCCATCTTCGTGTCGCCCGTCGATTCGGCGCTCGCGGCCTTGAGCCGCTGGGCCTCGTAGTTCGACGGATCGATCGCGACGGCGACGCGGACGCTCGACAGGACCGCCGCGAAGTCCTTCTTCGCGTAGGCGTCCTTCGCCTGCCCGAGCCACTTCTCTATCGGCCCGAGAGCGTCGAGCGCCTGCTGGGCCGGGTTGTCCTTCGGCTGCGCGGTCAACGACTTGCGGAAGCTCTCGGCAGCCGCGGCCTCGTTCTTCTGCTCGAGCAGCAGCTTGCCGATCTCGTAGCGCGCCTGTGGGAAGTTGGGGTCGTAGGCGATGGCGATCGTGAGCTGCTTCAGCGCCTGATCGTTGTCGCCGAGCCCCTCGTATGCCTGCGCCAGCCGGACGTACGTGTCCGAGGCGTCGCGGCGGATGAGCAGCGCTTGCTTGAAGTAGCCCGCGGCGTCGTCGTAGTGCTTCCGCTCCAGCGCGACCTCGCCCAGATAGAAGTAGGCGGCCTCACGACGTTCGTTCACGCGTGTGTACTGGGCGGCATCGCCCTGGGACGTCAAGTCCAGCACTTTGAGCAGATAGGCTTCCGCGCTTGCCCAGTCCTTCTTCTTGCCGGCGATGAGAGCCAGGTCCTCGTACGCGCCGACGTACTTCGGATCGATCTGCAGGGCGGCTCTCAGCTGTACGACCGCCTCGTCGTACATGCCGGCCTGCCCCATGGCCTCGGCAAGGCGGACGCGCGCGTACGCGTCGTTCGGCTTCTTGCTGACCGTCACCTTGAGACTCTCTACCGTGCGACGCGCGGGGTTCGACAGGATCGCCTGCTGGTTCGTGTCCCAGACGGTGTAGCCGAAGAACCCTCCGAGGCCGAGCAGGCCCGCGAGAAGGGTCCAGAAGATGATCCGGGTGACCAGGTCGAGCACTTCGAGCCGCGTTCTGGGCACTGCGAGTGAGGGCAGCGCGCTCTCGTTTTCAGGGGACATGTGACTCCGGGAGTGATCGCGAAGCACCGCGGGTCTGCCGGGACCGCATCGGGGCCGTCGGGCAGTACGAATCTAGAGGGCGTCGAAAGGGGTGTCAATAGCGGGAAGCCATGGGAGTGAAAGCCCTCTCACCTCGGACATCCTTGTTCTCCTGCCTGGTGGACTCCTAGAAGATGTTCAGCTTCTGGTGGCACCGGACACACAGCTCGGCGCCAGGGTACGGCGCGATGAGCGTGTTCTCGTAGTCCAGTGCTCCATGACAGCTATAGCAGAGCCGCAAATCGTGTGCCGCCTGGCGCAGATTCGAAGCATGAGTAGCCGAACCGGTGCCGAAACCGACATGGCAGTCGTCGCACATGTACGGCTTACCCTTCTTCTTCGCGACGTCGAAGTGCACCGCGTGCTCGGCGAAGCCCTTCACCGGGATGGAGGTGGCAGGCTTCTGCTTCATGACGTCGTGACACGGTGTGCAGTTGGCCGCGATCAACTCTGCGCGCTTGACCCTGTCGTGGTGGCACGCCTGGCAGCGTTCGCGGTCTACGTGGCAGACGTTGCAGTCGCGCACCTTCTCGTCGATCGCCTTCGCGGCCTTGCCGTGGTTCGACAACCACTCCGTGGGGTGGGGCATCGGGGTGTAATGGCACGTGGTGCAGGAAGGCGAGTCATGGCAGGCCCCGCAGGACCCCTGCTGCTGCAGGTAGAGCCCTCCGTGCTTGGTACGCCACGCCCCGAGCTTGTGGTCAGCGGGGACTACCCGAGCGCTGTACGTCCCGTCGCGCAACCGCAGGCGGCCCTGGTGACAGTCGACGCAGAAGTCGGACTTGTGACACATCGAGCAGTACGCGGGATCGCTGCTCGCCCTCGCCTTGTGCTTCCCTGATTCGAAAGCGGGGGTATGGTTGCTCGGCTTCAGCTCGAAGGTCTTCGGATGGCACTTCGAGCAGTCCTCCGTCGCCACCAGACCGCCGGCAGAGTGCGTGAGGCCGTGGCACTGATAGCAGGTCTCCATCGATGGGCGCCGAACGGTCTCGGCGCCGTGGCCGAACTCCGGATGGCAGACGGTGCACTTGTAGTCCCTGCGCAGATGCTCGGCGTGGGCGAAGATCACCTTGCTCTTGTTGAACGAATCGATGTCGGGGTGGCAGTAGATGCACTGACCCATCGTCGTCGGGCGGTCCGGATAGATCATGACCGTCGTCCTGTTGGTCTTGATGGGCGAGATCGGTATGTAGCTCTTCGGCATCGGGCCGATCGGCCGGCCGTCCACGAGCACGTTCTGCTTGAGATGGCACCCGTCACAATCCTTCACGGAGTTGTGACACATGAGACAGCTGTTGACCCCGGACTTCGAGCGGTCGGCGTGCGGCTTGCCCTTCCAGTCCGAGGTGTGGGTGGCGGGCCGCAGCTTGAACGACTTCGTGTGGCAGGCGGAGCACCCGCCGCGCGCGAGCTCGCCCTGGGGGCCGTGCTGGATGCCGTGGCAGTTGAAGCACGCCTCCATCGGAGGCGTATACGTCTGCCCGTTCTGATGCGGCATGGCGTAGTGGCAAGCGGAGCACGCGATCACGAGATGGTTGCCGTGATCGAAGATGATGCCCGGCTTGAGCGCCTCGGCGATCCTGAGGTGGCAGGGAGCGCACTGCGCGGCGCTCACGTCGCCGCCCACGTCGATGGGTCCCGGTGTTTGCGTACGACCGGGCAGGGGCGGCTCGTAGAGCAGGTAGACGGCGGCCAGGACGATGACCGCCGCCGTCAGGAGGGATGCTCTACGGATCCGCAAGGCCGTCTCCAATCAGTGCCGCGACCGCCGCGGAACGCGCGGGCGGAACGACAGAGCAGGGGCGGATCGCAGGTCGGGATAGCCGAGGTGACCCCCGGGGAGTGCGCCCCCGGCATAGCGCTGAGCGCCGAGCGCGGGAGTTCGCACGGTCACCCTGCCGGTCACGGTGACGCACCTCACTTCTAGCAGGTCACTCCGGCCCGCGCGCGATCCCCGGCCCGAAATGACATAACGAGCATAGGTTCGCTCGCGCACCAGTGTCAACGCGACCCCTGGAGCCCGTCGGCGACTCATCGCAGCACGCCCTCCGCGATCGAGCGAAGGTCCGACTCTAGGCTCGCCGGCTTCGCGCCGGTGGCATGCAGCTCGAACGTGATGACGATCTCGCCCTTGACGAGCGACAGCGCCGCGAATCCTGTGCCGTTCGTGCCGAACCAGCCGGCGAGTCCCGAGACGGTCACGTTCTTGCCTTCGGGGTACGCGCTCTTGAGCTGGCCCTTCACGGTGGCTTGACTCCGCGCGACCGAGCCGCACTGCTGCACCATGATGACGAGCTGGTCGTAGCGGCCCGCGTTGGAGGGGACGTAGTCGCGTCCCAGCGTCAGCGGCTCGGCGTTGAGAGCCTCCGCCGTGAACCCGGGCAGCCGATCGGGCAGCAGGTTGCGGTACGTGTCCATCGCGGGCGACGTGGACGGGATGTCGCCGCCGCCCCCGGAGGTCTTGGTGGTGTCGGCCGAGGGCTGAGGAGCGCCCGTGTCCGCCTTGGGCTTCTTCCCCCCGTTGATGAGCGAGATCTGGCTGGGCGCCTGCCGGAAGGCCGCGTCCAGGGCTACGACCGCCTTGAGGTCCTTCAGCGCCGACTTCAGATCGCCACTCTGTATCTCCTGCTGCGCCTTCAGGTACAGCTGCTCGGCCTGCCGATGCCGAGCGCAGGTGATCGTCTTCGTGGCGATCGTGTACTTGCCGGCATCCCCCTGGGGCACCTCCAGCGTGTGCACGTCGGAGCCGAGGGACTCGCCGTAGGTGCAGACGTAGCGGGTGCCGCTCGTCACCTGCACCTTGCGCGGGAACGCCACGAACGCGATCGCCGCGATCGCCAGCGACGCCGCGAGGAAGACCGCGAGCCATCTCTTCATCCCGAAGACACCTCCCGGTCCCTGTGGGCCGACTCGGCGCTCGCGCGCCGCTCTATCGACGATAGCGATCCCGCTGCCAGCGCGACCAGCAGGGCGGCCGGTTCCCACGGCCCGCTGACCGTGCGCACCGTTCGCTGGGCGTACTCCGTTCCGAAGTCCTGCTGGACCTCGGCCGGTATCCACGCCGTCCAGGCGTGCGTGACCGTGGTGTGGACCGGGATCCACGCGGCGGCGGCTACCGCGAGAGCGGCCAGCCACGTGATCGCGATGCGCCGGGAAGGTCGCCGGCCCCACGCCCATGATGCCACGAACAAGCTGCAGCACGCGGCGAGCCAACCACCTGCGGTCTCGAAGCCGGACATGCCGAACGTGGCCGAGAAGGCGGCACCGGAAGTGAGCGACCCTTTCACGGAGACGACGAGGTCCGTCGAAGCAAGGCCTGCCGCGGCGAGCCCGAGTGCGAGGATCGCCAAGCCGCGCGCGACGAGCGTCGTCCGGTCGGGAGCGGGAGTCCGCACCCCCGTCTCGTCAGGGAGCGCGGTGACGACAGCGGCCGCGGCGACGACCGCCATGCCCGCGAGCGCTGGCGGCCACACCACCGGGTTGGGGCCGTACGCCACGGTGGCGCGTTCGACGGCCGAGAATGCCGTCAGCACGACCGGCGGAAGGAAGTAGGCGGCGGCTATGCGGTAGGTGGGGACGTCCTTCAGCAGTCGGGCCCACGCCAGCAGCGAAGCGAAGGCCGCCATGGCGGCGAGCAGGGCGAAGAGACCGACACCCGGCGTGGCGAGCAGCGCGAGACGCGAAGGGGCGAGCAGCGCGAGACGCGAAGGGGCGAGCAGGAGCGCTCCGATGACGCCGGCGGCTCCGGCAGGCAGGGCGACGGCACGAAGCGAGGCGATCGGTCCGTGACGGCGCACGAGGCCCGCGAGCGCGGTCACTGCAGCGACCCAGACGGCGCCGGCCAGGAGCATCACGAGCTCCTCCGTCTGGTAGCGCACGAACGGCGAGAACGAGCTAGGGCGCTCCCAGTTCGCCAGGATGCCGACGGCGCCCGTGACGCCCAAGAGCGCACCCGCGACCCTGGCGGCCGACGGCGAGGGCCGCGCCGAGGCAAGACCGCCGAGCACGAGAAGGAGCCCCCAGACGGCGGTCGTGAGGAAGAGCACCTCGGAGCCGGGGGGCGTGTCGCTCTTCCGCCCCGCCGCCACGAGGAACGGCACGAGCCAGACGGCGAGGCCGATCCCGGCGGCGATCAGCGTGTCACGCCGGTCGAGCGCGGGCGTCTTCGGCAGACGGGACGAGACGAGCATGAGGGCGAGGGCGGCCGGCACCACCGCGACGGAGGCCGCGAGCGCTGCGGGCAGCCGGCTCACGAGCGCGGTCTGGACGACGAACCCCGCGGACAGGGCGAGTACGAGCACGAAGCCCCAGAGCAGCTGCCTCAGCCGCATCGTAAGCCCCGCTTCGAAGAACCGCGGGCACGACACGAGGAGGGCCGGGGAACCCCGGCCCTCCCGTTGTCGCATGTAAGGATCGTACCGATGACGATTCCCTTACTTGTCGTGGCAGACCTCGCACACACCGCGGTTGTCACGGCGGAGCAGAGCGCTGTCACCAGTCGGCGGGACGCCGCCGCTGCCGTTCCTGAGCGTGCCGCTATCGGCCACTATGCCGCCCGCGTAAGCGGGGTTGGTCGGGTCGGTGACGACACTGTTCACGTTCGCGAACCCGCGCATGATGGCGGACGTGCCGTGGGCGACGTGGCAGGTAAGGCACTCCATCCAGTCACCGGCGGTGTTCGTCGCGCCCACGGATTCCGTGGCCGGGTTGTTCGCCAGCGGGAGCGGGATGTTCTCCGCGGGCGGAAGCTCGACGGTCAGCGCGCGGCCGGCGCCGTATCCACCCTTGTTGTCGTACCCCTGAGCCAGCGAGATGTTGATGGGGTGACGATGCCGGTTCTGACGGCCCCAGTCGTCGCCCGAGTCATACGGGCTCGGGGACTGCGCTGTCGGGAACACGGCCGATGTCGAACCCATCTCCATATAGACCGTATGGCATCCCACGCACCAGCCGCTCATGCCCTTAGTGCGGTCCGGCTGGCCGGCGGTCTCAGGTCCCATGGCATACATCGCCTGGGTGTAGTTAGGAACGTACGGCGGAGCCGCCGTGATCTGAGCCGCGCCGAACTCGTGCTTCCTCCAGCCGACGCCCTTCGCTCCGTTGTAGCCGTTCGGGTAGCCCGGCTCGACGGACAGGACATAGGGGACCGGGTTCGGATTGTCGACGGTGCCGCCGCTGTACCCGCCGCGGGCGATACCGTTGACCGTGTCGGCCAGCAGCCGGTAGTTCGAGCTGCCGTGCGGGTCGTGGCACGAGGCGCACGTCATGATGATCTCGTTGCCGGTGCCCTTCCTGTGCCCGGGGATGTCACCCGTGGCGTTCGCGGGGTTCGGGTCACCGAAGTTGCCGCCGCCGTACGCACCCCAGCTGCCGTCGATGATGTGATCCGACGTCTTTGCCATGCCGCTGATGATGCTGAAGTCGCCGGCGAAACCGCCGTTGAGCTGACCGTTCGGGGTGCCGTACAGCGTGCCCTTGTACTGACCGCCCTCGACGTTCGTCTCGGCGCCCTGCGCATCGTTGCCATGGCAGGCGAAGCAGAACTCGTACATCTTCGTGGCGTTGGACACCAGCAACGCACTGCGCTGGCTGACTCCGTCTGAGTTGTCCGTCCACGTCACACTCGAGAAGGACGTGTGCGCCCTGTGACAACCGGCGCACGACGCCGTGTCCTTCGTGTAACCGCCGTGGATCGCGAAGTTGGCGAACGCGATGCCGGGGGTGAGCACGATCGCCACGGCGACAGCCGCTGCGAGTAGTAGTGCGATACGCTTCATGGTGCTACACCTCCCCTTCCATCGCGAGACTCGCTTCCTTCTCATTCTCTTCCCGGCGCGCCGACAACGCTAGCAATCCACCGACGACGAGGGTCGGCACGATGGCCGCGGCCGCGAACGGGCTCGACATCAGGCTGGACACCATCGGGGCCACATGGTCCTCGATGAACGGGTCGGCCTTCGGAGAGGGGAGCCCGGACTTGGTGGTGCACCAGAACATGCCGCCTTCACCGACGTAGTATCCGCCATTGTCGGAGGCATTGTAATGGGACAGGTACTTGAGCACGTTCTTGCGGGTGTCCCAGGTCATCGCCTTCGCCGGGCACGTCATCACGCATGACGGCAAGTGCTCGAGCTCGGGGACGAACTGATCCATCAGCAGCCGATCGGCCGGCGACGACGCTTCCCAAAGCGCCGACTGGTACTGCGTGCCGACCTTCTTGGCCTTCGTGGGCAAGGTGCCGCCCACGGAGCCGTCAGGCTTGATGTAGCCGGACTGGCCGTAACACATCGTGCACTTGAAGGCCTTGTTCTGGCCGGCGAGGTTGCCGACGTCGACCTTCGGGTAGCCGCCCTTCTGGCAGTCGGTCACGCACTGCTTGACGCACTTGATGCCTCGAGAGTTGGTGCCACCCGGGTTGCACAAGGTCATGTCCACGTCCACCGCGCCGTTGTCACGCTTGACGATCGCGTTGAAGGGGCAGCGGCCGGCGCACGGCGGGTTCACGCAGTGCCAGCAGCTGAACCGGATGAAGGGACCCATGTCCGGCTTCTTCATCGACTTGATGACCACGCGCTGATACGCCGCTACGCGGTGCTGTCCGCGGGTCTTGAAGTCGCCGAAGGCCATCTTCCAGGTGCGCTTGCACGCGATATAGCAGCCGTTGCAGCGGATGCACTTATCGACGTCTTGCAGGAGAGCCATCGAGTTCCCAGCCATTCATACCACCCCCTTACGCCTTCTCGATCTTACAGAGGCAGGCCTTGTACTCAGGGATCATCGTGTTCGCATCGTACGAGTCGATGCACAGGTCGTTGGCACGCGAGCCCACGGACAGGCCTCGGTCACCCCAGTGCCACGGGATCGCGACGACGCCCGGCGCAACTCGCTGGAAGTCGGCGATGCTGTTGTCCACACGCGCCCGGAAGCCGTGGGCGAAGCTCGTGAACGTCAGCCCCCCGTCGTGCGCGGGATCCGCGGGCGGGACCGCCGGTGCCATCGCGCCCGTCGCGCTTCGTCCTGCCTGGTCGTCGGTCCTGGCCGGCTTCGTAGCCGTCGGGCCGATGCTGTTGCTGCGGGCCGTGATGACGTTGACCAGATCGCCGTCGCTGATGCCGGCCGCGCGGGCATCGACTGGGTTGATCTCGATCCACGGCTCCGGCTCGGCCTCGACGTTGGTCGGGTTGTTCCGGGTGATGGGACCGCCCTGGAAGTGCTCGACACACCGGATGGTGGTCAGCACCAGCGGGAAGTCAGCCACCACACCGGTAGCCGTCCCGGGAAGGATGAGGTCCGCGCCGTTCGACGTGTTCTTCCCGAACGACGCCTGCAGGTCCGGCCTCGGCGACTCGTAGGGCTCCGTGTGAGCCGCGAATCGTCCGGCGAGCGTCTTGCCTGCGGAGATGAAGTGCGGGCTGGACGCGTTGTACGCAGGCCCGGCGACGGTGACGTTCGGCTTGTCGGCGAACGTCTTGTACTTACGGTAGGCGAGGGGCCCGGACCAGTCCGCCAACAGGGTACTCGAGTTGTTGACGGTGAACAGGCACGAGACGTAGCCCGGTGAGACGAAGTTGTCGGTCTGTTCCGCGGCGATCTCGCCGTTGCTGTAGAACACGCGACGGTTGAGCAGCCACGACCAGCCCCAACGCGGGTAGTTGTTCGCGTTGGCGTTCGCGGTCGTGGTGTCGCCCAGCGCGCCCGTCGAAGCACCGGTGTAGGTGTTGTTGCGAGACTTCGCCTTGTTCTTGATCGTCCAGCTGACCGCGGTGCCCGTCGACGTCTTGCAGACCGGGTTGTAGTTGGTCAGGCTAGTCGACCAGCCACCCGCCGGAGAGGCGCCGGAGTAGATCCACATGGTGCCGCCGGTGGTCGTGCTGGCGGTACCGTCGGCGAGCACGGCCAGGGGCCGGCACATCTCCTTGTAGATGTTCTCCGCGACGACCTCCGAGCCCGAAACGGCCGTGGTGATGGGAGCGGAAGCACCCGCCGGCCACATCTCGCTGGTCGCCGTGACGCTCTCGAAAGCGCCCGTTCCGGGGGTCCAGCCGTACTTCCCGTACACGACGTCGAA
Organism: Coriobacteriia bacterium; assembly: GCA_036504755.1. Lineage (GTDB taxonomy): Bacteria > Actinomycetota > Coriobacteriia > Anaerosomatales > JAJZPX01 > JAJZPX01. The sequence continues at coordinate 37,031 of DASXUP010000001.1, read as the reverse complement.
CACGTTGCCGGCGATGGCCGGCGTCAACGTGCTCCAGACGGACGAGAAGTGGGTGAACGCATTGGCCGTGTCGAGCGCCTTCGCGAACCGCAGCAGCAGCTCGAGATCGGCCTTGCTGTTGCCCCTCGGGCTGTTCGCCCGCTCGCGCCACTGGATCCATCGGCCGGAGTTCGTGACGCTGCCTGCCTCTTCCGTGTGAGCAGATGCGGGGATGAGGTAGGTGATGCCCGTGTCCTTGCGGTCCACCGTGGCGGTCTCGGTCTCGAACATGTCGACGACAACGAGCGTGTCGAGGTTCTTGAGCCCCGCGCGGACGGCCGACTGGTTCGGCTCCGTGACTGCCGGGTTCTGTCCCCAGACCACCGCGGCCTTGATCAGGTTCGCGTCGCCCGATGGAAGGGTCATGTTGCGGAACGTCTTGATGTGCTGGACGCCGTTGCCCTTCGGCCACAGGTCGTACAGCTTCTCGATGTCCGCACCGGTGACGCTTCCGTTGCCGAACCACTCCTGCGTCATGTTCGCGAAGCCGCGCTGCTGCAGGCCGAGGTTGGCGAGCACCGTGTAGTCCTTGGCGCCCGAGGTCGTCGTGGCGCCGATCGTCGAGTTCTCGACGCGCGCACCGAACAGGGCGTTCAGGTAGTGGCTGTAGTGCTCGTTGACGCCCGGGTTGGCCGAGTACGCGGGGATGGAGTCGAACAGGTTCCCCATGTCCGTCGAGCCCTGGACGTTGTGGATGCCCCGCAGCGCGTTGATGCCGCCGCCGGCGCGCCCCATGTTGCCCATCAAGGTCTGCAGTGTGGCGAGATCCTTGATGTTCTGCGACCCCACGGTGCTTTGCGTCTGACCCATCGCGTACAGGATGGTGGTCGCACGGTAGCCGGCGGCCTGGGGCGTCGAGGGCGACGCGCCGAAGTCGCTGCTGGAGAACCTGCTGTGGTCGATGAGCACGCGAGCCACGCTGGCGATCTCGGCGTCGGTGCATCCGCAGATGTCCGCGGCGACCGTCTTGCCGCTAGCGGCGAGAGCACCGTAGGGGGCGACGTGCCCCTTCAGCTGCTGGTACACACTGTCCGGATCGCTGACGCTCGCGGCGATGACCGGGAAGTTCCCGAACGCGTAGCCGCTCGCGGTAGTCAGCGTGGCACGCTGGTAATCGTCGCCTGCCGTGTTGACCTTGAAGCGGCTGTCGCAGTACTTCGGATAGCCGCCCGACAGGGCCGCGGTCGGGACGCCGTCGTAGCTCGCACCGGCCAGCTCCGACACCGTGAAGGTCCGTCCGGCGCCCGCATCGTCGATGAACGCGCGTGCGGCGGTGAGCGAGTTCGGTGCGGTGCCGTTGTGCCACGCCAGCATGTTGGCCGCGGCACCGGCCGCGTACGTCGCGGCGTTGTTGAAGATCCAGTTCAGGACGCCGTTGGTGAACGCGATGTTCGTGCCCGGGCGGATGCGGACGTAGAAGTCGCCGCGAGCCGGGTCGCACTGACGCGCGGTGCGCGTCTGGCGAGGATCGACCACGACGAGCTTCGCGTTCTTGCTGCCGTTCCGCGCCGCGTTGATGTGCGCGAAGCAGGCGGGGTGATTCTCGGCGGGGTTAGCGCCGAAGACGAAGACCAGGGACGCGTTGTCGATGTCCGTCCAGTGGTTGGTCATCGAGCCTCGTCCGAACGGGCGGCCAAGACCGGCCACCGTGGACGAGTGTCATATACGTGCCTGGTGCTCGACCTGACTCGTACCGAAGTTGGCGATGATCTTCCGGTACAGGTAGTTCTGCTCGTTGTTCATGTGCGAGCAGCCGAAGAACTGAACGCCCTTGGCGTTCGACGTCCCGCTCAGCCCAGGCGTGACGGGCCCGCGCGCGGATACGAGCGCGGGAGCGATCTCGGTAAGGGCCGCGTCGAGCGACATCTTGCCCCAAGCGCCGTTGCCGGTACGCTTCCACGCGATGCCGTCCGTGTAAGACGCGTCGTAGCACAGGCCCGACGACGCCGCGGGCATCGGGTACGGGTCCGCCGGGTTGTAGGCGAACGCGCCGATGCGGCGCTTGTTCGTGACCAGCTGATAGGAACCGGCACCCTTCGCGCACAGACCGCCCTGGTTGATCGGCGAGTCCGGGTCGCCCCAGATGTCGATGATGTCACCGGCGGCATATCCGTTGCCCGTGCCCGAGTTGGCGACGGCGACAACCTGGCCGCAACTGGCGGAGCAGTACGGGCAGGTCGTGTGGTAGGTATCGTAAGTGCCGGGCAGGAGCTCGGTAGCGAAGGCCGGCTCGACGATCTGCCAATCGAACCCGGCCATACCGGCGACCCCGGCCGCACCGGCCGCGGAGACCTTCAAGAAATCACGTCTTGAGAGTCCCCGACCGCCCTCTCTCTTTAGTCTGCTTCCCATGCCTTTCCCTCTCGATTCCGACGGATCTCGCGATCCGCACATCGAATCTGTCTGCCGTCTTCTTCGTGGTCGCGGCAACCGACTCCTTTCTGACTCCGCTGAAGACGAGCCGCAAAACGACAAAAGACCGCGAAGCGACAGAGGCCTTATCGGCCTCGCTTCACGGTCTTTAGATCATCCGGTCCCCCTACCCTGGAAAAGCGCAGCAAAGGCCTCCAATTCGCCGGTGGAAGCCTGGCTGGTGTCCCCTTTCCAGTCGGGAGGCGCCGCCGTTTCCCGCGGCACCCTGTCGGCCCCGCTGCCATGGCGCAACGCATGCGCGGTAGGCAGGAGGGCTCGGAGACTCGGTCTTCCGTTTTCAAGAGCTTGCGGGTGCGCCCCGGCGGGCTGTCCTCGTAATCCTGTTTCCAGCATGTTTCCTGGTCCAGCTTGTAACTGTTGTTACAAAGCCTCCAGGCTCCCCCAGCTTATCGCCGGCGTTACCTTTCTGTCAACCTCGCGACCCCCTCCTACCGCTTCGCCTTCTGCATGCGCTGCACGTATTCCTGCGCGTCGAAGACGTCGATCTCGAGCAGCGTGGCGAGGTGTCGCAGTTCCTCGCTCTGGGCCGCGAGCCTGCCGGACCGCTTCGCTATCGCGAGGATCACGGCGGTGGGCAGGTCACATTCCAGCGTCTCGGCAAGCTCCTTCGCATCGGATTCCGAATGTTCGACGGGCTCGATGAGCTCTCCCAGGTCGATGCCGTCCTCCACACGTCCGGCGAACGAGGCTGCGTGCACTCCCCCGGACGCCACCCAGCGCAGGCGCGGCCTCTCCATCTCGGCCAGCCCCGAGCCACCGATCAAGCTGTCGACGAAATCGGGCATGACGACGATCTCGCGGCGGCGGCGGAGCAGCAACAGCGGCAGGAGCAGCAACGGCGAGAGACACCAGTACCAGCGCTGTACGAGACCGGCCACGACCGGGGGCACCTGCGCCTGGGGCCATCCCCACACCTGCACCTGGTGATTCTCCCTGTCCGCGACGTAGATCCGGCCCTCGCTGTCGAGTGCGACGTCGTTGGGGAACTTGAACTGGCCGGGGCCGGAACCGCCCTCGCCGAAGGAGACGAGCTTCTCGCCTTTGAGCGAGAAGATGTCGACCTGATTCGCCAGAGCGTCGGACACGATCAGCCGCTTCTTCGGCTCGTCCAGCCAGATCCCGCGGGGGATGCCGACGGTGTCGACGAGATCCAGGTACTTGCCGTCCCTGTCGAAGATCTGGAGCCGGCGGTTGTCGCCGTCGACCACGTAGATCGTCCCGTCGCTGCGCACGGCGATCCCGTTCGGGAAGTAGAAGGCGCCGGTCCGCTGCGCCGCCTGATCGACACGGGCGGTGGTGCCCCAGCTGAGGAGCTCCTTGCCCGCCGGGTCGAACACCACTATGCGATGCTTGTTGGAGTCGCCGACGTCGCTCAGATAGATCCGGCCGTCGGCGCCGAACGCGATCGCCAACGGCGACCACCTCTTCACCGAGGCGGGCTTGGGGAACGTCCGCAGGAAGCGCCCCTCGGTGTCGAAGACATAAAGCGCGTCGAGTGCACGGTCGGCCACATAAAGCTCCGCCTTGTCGTTGTTGAACGCCATGTGCACCGGCGTGACGAGCCTCTTGCGCCTGCCGTCGTTGATGGCGAAGAACGACGACAGGTACTTGCCGTCGCGGGTGAAGACGAGGACGCGGCTGCGCGTAGCGTCGCTCACGTACACGCGGCCGTCCTTGCCGATGGCCACGCCGATCGGTCGGCCGATGGAGTTCACGCCTGTGCCCGAGATCGAGAACAGATACTGCGGCGGGTCGATCACCTGGGCCGCGGGGCGCGGCGCGCTCCCCAGGTTCGGCAACGACTTGTTGAGCGTGAAGTAGTAGACGAGGTAGCTCATCAGTGCGAGGAGCAGCAGCAGGATGGCGAGCAACACGATCTTGCGGCGCGTCTTGCGTCCGACCCGGCGGAACCCCGAGGCTGCTGTCGCCATCTACTTGCTGTCCTTCCCGAGCCGCGCCACGGCTGCGGCGACATCCTTGTCCTCCGGCAGCAGCTTCGCCAGCTTCGCGTAAGTGTCGAGAGCAAGCTTCTTCTGGTTCTCGCGCTCGTAGAGCTGAGCGAGCAATCGCAGCGCTTGAACGTCCTGCGGATCCACCGCCACCGCCACCCGCGCTTCCACGGTGGCGCTCGCGATGTTCCCCGCGGCCATCAACGACCGCGCCGCTCTCACGCGCTCCTCGGCCGGCCCGAGCGCGGACAGGGCCGCGCGAGGCTTCTCCACGTCCGGTGCGTTGTCGGCCGAGAGGCGGAAGTGCTCCGCCGCGTCGGCGACCTTCCCCTGCTTCAGCAGCAGCTGCCCGACGTCGTAGTTCGCCTCGGGCATGAGGGGGTCGAACGCGAGCGCGATGTTGAGCTCCGCCCGCATCCTGTCATCGCTCCCGGTCTCCTTGTACGCGACCGCGAGAAGGTAGTGCGTGTCGGAGGCGTCCGCGCGGATCCGGGCCGCCTCCTTCAGGTACGAGATGGCGTCCTCGTACCGGTGCTCCTCCATGAGGCAGCTGCCGAGGTAGTAGTAGGCCAGCTCGAGGTTCGCGTCCTTGCCGGCGAACTGTCCCCCCTTGAGTTTCGTGATGGTCCGCTGCCAGTAGGCCTCGGCCGCGGACCACTGCTTCCGCTTCATCGCGACTTGCCCGAGCCCGACGAGCGCGAAGGGGTTCTCGGCGTCGAGCTTGAGTGCCTGGTTGTATTGATTGACCGCCTGGTCGAGGTTGCCGACCGCGGCGTACGCCTCGGCGAGGCGGATGCGCGATCCGGGATCGTTCGGCGCCTTCTTGACCAGCTTCTCGAGGTTGACCACCGCCCGGGCAGCGGGTGAGGTGGCGAGGTTGTAGGTGTTCTGCGCCCACACGGAGTAGCCGAGGTAGGCCGCGAGCACGACGGTGAGCGCCGCCACACCCCAAACGGTGTAGTCGAGCCAGGTACGCGTCTTCATCAGATACAGCACTCCAAGCAAGCGCCGGCGCTCAGATCCACCAGTGACAGGCCACACAGTTCTGCAGGGTAGCACAAGCGAGCAGCATGCCTTCCGCCGATGCCCGTAGCCCGCTTCCGATGAGCGCGGCCCTCCCCGGCGTCAATCGAGCAAGATCTCCCCGACCTCGACGAGGGCGGCCCGGAGGGAGTCGGGGCGATCGAGCGTGGGCTGGGCGGCCAGCTCCAAGACGAGGCTGCCGTGCGCGAGCGTGAGGACGAGCTCCCCGTCGTCGGCGTACGAGTAACCCTCGAGACCGGCCACGGGCGCGCGGCGCACCTCAGTGACCCCGGGCGTCTTCAGACGCGCATGCATCTCGCGCAAGGCGCCGGCGGCGTCGGCGTAGCGCGAGACGGTGATCGTGAGCCGGTCGTGCAACGACTTGTCCTGCGGCACGTACTGCCGGGTCAGCAGGAGCGGCCCCGCGCTGAGAGGCCCCGCGGTGTAGCCCGGCAGCTCGTCGCGCACCAGATCGCGCGTCTCGCCGTCCTCGGCTATCGGGACCGCTGCCGAAGCCGGCCCCTGCGTCCGCGACTCGTCCTTCGCCGCCGAGGCGGGAACGCTACCCGCGATCGACGTCGTCACGCTGCTCTCGGCCGAGGAGCGCGTGGCGGGCGGTCGCTGAGCACACGCGGCCACGAGAAGCGCCGCCGAGATGAGGACGGCGGCCGCCGAGGCAGCCGCCGTCCGTCCAAGGGAGCCTGTGGGGATCCCCATACCCTCGGCCCTACAGGAAGCCGAAGAAGGACTTGATCTTGTTCACCGTCTGCTGCAGCCAGTTGGCCTGCTCGATGGAGACCTTCTGGTGGATGAGGTCCTTCGCTCCGGCCGAGAAGGATTCCTTCGAGCCCGGATGGCACGAACCGCATGTCTTGGCGAGGTTCTCGGGACTCGTCATCGACGCCTTCTCCGCGCCCGGAAGGATCATGTGCTTGCCGTGGCAGTCCCAGCAGGCCGGCGCGTCCGGCGCCCCCTTCTTGTACGCGGCGCCGTGGTAGTAGTCGTTGTAGCTGGCGTAACGGTCCTTGTGACACGCGCTTCCGCCGCAGACCTGCTCGGCTTTCGCGTGGAACACGGCCTTGGACTCGGCGGTGTCGAGCCGCTGGATGTCATGGCCGCCGTGGCAGCTGGAGCACGTAGCGGCTTCGAAGCCCTTCGGGTCGCCCCCGGCCACTGCCTTCGCGATCAGCTGGCGGTGCGTCGACTTGTCGTACTGCTCGACGTCCTTGCCGTACTTCGCGACGTCCTTCGCGTACGCGGCGACCTTGCCCTCGTGGCAGTCGCGGCAGCCGAGGCCGGCGTTGACCTGCCACAGCTTCGTCTCCTTCGTGCCGTCGGAGAAGACGTAGGGGGTCGCGCTCCAGCGGAAGTCGCCGTGGCAACTCGTGCACGAGAACCGGGTGTGCGCGGACTGCTGGATGCCCAGGACCTTGAAGGACTCGAGTAGACCGCCGGCGCCCAGCTTCTGGAGGTTCTCCTGCCCGTGGCATACCATGCAGTTCTGCTGCGGGTCGTAGGTGTACGCCTCGCTCGGCTTCCAGTCGATCGCTCGCTGCTGGTGGCACTTGTCGCAGAACGCACCGTCGTGGCACATCATGCATTGCGTCCGCATGTTCTTCTTCGACGGCTCGACGTGCGGCTTCTCGGCCCAGTTGGCGACGTGCTCGGGCGCCGACAGCGAGTTCGCCGTCGGCCTCAACTGCGCCTGCGGGGTGTTGTGGCACACCTCACACTCGCCCTTGGCGAGCTTGCCCTGCGGGCCGTGGCGCATCTGATGGCATGCCCAGCAGTTGGACATCTTGGGGATGGCCGTGCCCTCCGGACGGTGCGGGAACGACGTGTGGCAAGCCGCGCACTCGTACGTCATGTGGTACGCGTGACTGAACTTGATCTCCGCGCCCCTCTTCGCCCGGGCGTCGTCGAGCGCCGCCACGTTCGCGTGACACGGGTTGCACTTCGCCTCGATGGCCGTCCCGCCGACTTCGATGGTCGCGCCGAACGCGGGGGCCGCCCAAGCGAGAGCGACTGCGAACACGGCGCCGGCAAGCGCCAGGTGCGCGAGTCGTGCCGGCCGCGCTCCCCTTCTGGATCTCATCTCCCTTACCCCTTCCCTTCCGGGTCTTCCCGGTCCCTCTAGCCGAACCACGATCGCACTGTATCGGCAATATTCGACAGCGCGTCCGAAATTCCCGTCTGCGTTTTCTTGATGAAGCTGTAAAGCCAATTCTCCTGCAGTATCGCCGCCTTGCGATGGATCAGCCCGCTGTAGCTCAGGAAGTCGTCGTTCACCTTCGTGTGGCAGGTCTTGCCCGCGGTATCTCCTCCGCAGGTCGCCGCGAGGTTCCCTTGGTTGGTCGGCGACCGGCGGTCCTCCGACGGCAGGATGAGATGCGAGCCGTGGCAATCCCAGCAAGCCGGCGCGTCCGGCGCCCCCCTCGTGTACGCCGCGCCATGATAGTAGTCCGAGTAGCTGTCCCATTCCTTTTGATGACACCGCCCGCACACCTGCCAGCCGTTCCCGTGCAGATCCGCCTGCCCCTCGGCGTCGAGCCGTCTGATGTCGTGGGCGCCGTGGCAGTCGCCGCAAAGCGGCTTCTTGTCCGCCTTCGTGTCGATCTGCCCCGGCCTGTCGTTGATGGCGTGCTCGCCCTTACCGAACGCGTCGTCCTCGAGGGTGTGGCAGGCGCGGCAGGCGCTCTTCGCCGTGCGCTGCCAGCCGTCGTTGTTCCGATGCGGCGTGGTCGACGCGAAGTCGAGGTGGCAGCCGGTGCACAGGACCCCGGCCGGACCTGTCTTCTTCCCCGGCCCGTGCGCGGAGCCCTCGATGATGCCCTCAGGGACGAAGTAGCTGATGTACTGGTCGCCCTTGATGCGGATCAGGTTCCGGTCGCCGTGGCATACCATGCAGCCGGACTTCCCGAGGGTCGGCAAGGTGAAGTCCAGGGCGTACGGTTTCGTCCCCGCCGGCGCTATCGACCGTGGTGCCGGCGACGGCGCCGTCTTCTTAGCAGGCGCCGCGCCCGGCTGGGCCTGCGGTTGTCCCGGCACCCACGGCTGCTGCCCCGGCGTGGTGTTGATGGATGTCGTCGGCGCTGCCGCGTAGGCGGCACCCGCCAAGCCCACCGCGGCGAGCAACAATCCCCCCGTCACGACGAGCGGCACGCGCCGGTACATCCAACGAACCTCTTTCCGGTTTAGAGCAGATCCGACCCCGTCAGACCGCGCGCGTCGTCAACGGCAGCGTTGGGGGCCGGCATCGGTGTGTGCCCAGGCGCGGTGGCATGACCAGCCTTGCCTTGGGCGTGACGCTTGTCAAGGAACCCGAGCCCGAAGAAGTCGAGGAACGCCGCGAAGTCCTCGGACACAGACAGGTACACATGGATCGTCACGATGATGATGAACAGCCAGTTGATGACGTAGTGCGCGATGCGGGCGTAGGCGACCGCCAAGGACGTGCTGCCGATCATCGGACCGAGCCACCAGCCCACGAGAAGGTCGCTCGGCGTCATGCCGATGTAGGGCAGCTTCCAGAACTCGAGGAGCGCGAGGCCCGTGAGGGCCTGGAGGATGAGCATCGGCACGAACAGGATGTACGTGCCCTTCTGCATCACGTTGTACTTCCCGAGGTGCGGCTTGCTCGGCTTCATGAACAGGTAGTACATGACCACCTGGGGCATCGTCGTGATGTCGCGGCGGTTGACCACGAACTCACGGTAGTCGCGAACGCGCGACCCGTAGGCGAACCACAGCCGCCATATGAGGTTGACGATCACGACCGTCATGGCGAAGTAGTGCACGCCGCGCATGAACGGGCGGCCGCCCGTGAAGAACGGGAAGCGGATGTAGAGCCCGGACAGCACGAGCAGCCCGATGCACGCGAGGTGCTGGAAGTGCAGGAACTTCGGCAGGGCCTTGATCGGGGGGTGTTCGTGCTCCGGCCACTGCCACTTGACGAACCGGCGGTACGCGCGGCCCGTCAGGATGTTGCCGAGAAAGTGCACGCCCAACGCGACCAGGATGATCGGGTAGAGCGTGAAGAACACCACGTCGAGCCATACGTTGACATGCGTCAATATCAACGCGGACACCCCCTGTGCGAGAAGACGGCGATACCGCGCGCGAACACGCCGGGAGCGCCGTGCCGGACTTCCCGATCAAACATGCCGATCGCACCTTACCTTTGCAGCCCGCGCTCGGCACTTCTTCGAACGGATGACATGATTCCGAAGAGCGCTGCCGGTCGCGCTTCGATGGACCTGTCCGCAGGACAGACACCCTAGAGGATAGGGACGGCACCGGGGAGTGTCAACGAGACGGCGCCGGGCGCGCGTGGTGTCACACGTCATCTACGGTCACCTCGGCGGCGATGGGGATGGAAGCGCGTTCCAGCAGCTCCCGGGCGCGGAGCACGTCGCCGGGGACGAGTCGCAGGGCGATCCCGCACAGCGCGCCGATCTCCTGCGGCGCGGGCACCGGCACGACCGGTACGCCGAGGTCCTTCAGGAGCGACTCGGCGGCGAGCGCGTCGTGCGTGGAGGGGAAACCGAGGACGACGAACTCGCTCCGCTCGCGACTCATGCGCCCTCCTTCACGATGGCCCGCATGGCGTCTATGGCGGCCTCGATGTCGTCCGCGGTGTCGCCGAATCCGACGCTGAAGCGCACCGCTCCGGTTCCGAGCGTGCCCAGGGCGCGATGAGCCCAAGGCGCGCAGTGCAGGCCCGCCCTCACCGCTATGCCGTACCTCTTGTCGAGCGTGAACGCGATCCTGTCCGCAGGGACGCGGTCATGCACGACGCTGACGACGGGAACGCGCGGCGCGTGCGGCGCGGGCCCGAGCACGCGGATGCCGGGCAGCTCGGCGAGGCCCTCGGCGAGGCGCCCGACAAGCGCGGCCTCCTCCGCTCGCTGCCGCTCCGCGCGGCCGTCCTCGGCGAGGAAGCGAACGGCGGCGCCGAGACCGGCGATGCCGGGCGTGTTGGGCGTGCCCGCCTCGTAGCGGTCCGGGCGCATCTCGGGCTGCGTCGGCAACTCGGACGAGCCGCCGCCGGTGCCGCCCTGGAGCAGCTCCTCGGGCTGCAGCGACGGTGCCAGGTACAGGCCGCCCACCCCTTGCGGGCCGAGCAGGCCCTTGTGGCCCGAGACGGCGTACGCGTCGACCGCCAGGGACGCGACGTCGACGGGGAGGTGGCCACCTCCCTGCGCTCCGTCCACGAGCATGAGAGCGCCGGCCGCGTGCGCGATGTCGGCAAGGTCGCCGATCGGCTGGATCGTGCCGGTCACGTTGCTCGCGTGGAGGCAGATCACGGCTCGCGTCGGCTTGGCCCGCACCACCGCCTCGGCACGATCCGGGTCGATGAAGCCCGTCTCGTCCGCCTCGATGACGTCGACTTCGAGGCCGTTCATCGCGAGCACGTGGAGCGGACGCGCCACGGCGTTGTGCTCCATCGACGAGACGGCCACGCGGTCGCCCGGCTTCAGGAGGCCTTTGAGCATGATGTTCGTGCCCTCGGTGCAACCGGACAGGAACGCGAGATCGCGGGCATCGGGCACGCCGAGGAAGGCGGCGACGTCGCCTCGCGCCTCGAAGATGAGCCGCGAGGCCGCCAGGCCGAGCGCGTGCACGCCTCGGCCGGGATTGCCGCCGCATTCGGTGAGCGCGGAGACCACGGCGTCGAGCACGGGTTGCGGCTTCGGCCAGGACGTCGCCGCGTGATCGAGGTAGATGGGGCAGAGCTCAGTCATGCCCGCAGCCTGCGGCCATCTCGACCGCGTGCTCGAGCTGGTCGAGCACGACCTCGAGCGTCTCCCGGACCGCCTTGACGCTGCCGGGCAGGTTGATGACGAGCGTCTTCCCGCGCTGGCCCGCGATCCCGCGGGACAGCATCGCACGCTTCGTGACCTTGAGAGACTCGGCCCGGATGGCCTCGGCGATGCCGGGCACCAGCCGGTCGCACGCGGCGAGCGTGGCTTCCGGGGTCACGTCCCGAGGGCCGAGGCCGGTGCCCCCGGTGGTGAAGACGACGTCCGCCTCGTCGACGTCCGCGAGCTCGACGATGGACGTGGTCAGACACTCGATCTCGTCGGGGCACACGTGGTACCCGACGACGTCCCAGCCCCGCGCGGTGGAGGCGTCGATGATGGCCTTGCCGGACAGGTCCTCACGATCGCCGGAGCTGCAACTGTCCGAGCTCGTGATGACGCCTACCCGCAATTCGCTCATCGTCACGGCCCTCTCTTGCCCTCGATGTCGCACTCCGCTGCCCGCTCGGCTGCCTTCTCCGCCTCGAATTCGGCGACGGCTTCGGGAGGGGTCCGATCGCACCTGCCGTCGCCGAGGGACACCACCTGGACGGCGTCGCCCACCTTCACGCCGCCGGCCTCGCGGACGACGGCGAAGAGACCCTCGCGCGGCATGACGCAATCCCCGGCCTGGTAGTAGATCGCGCACTTCGTGTGGCACACCTTGCCGATCTGGCTGATCTCGACGACGGCCTCGTCCCCGATCCGCAGCACGCTGCCGACGGGCAGGGCGAGAAGGTCGATGCCTTCGGTGGTGATGTTCTCGGCGAAGTCGCCCGGACCCACGTCGAGCCCCTTGGCGCGCATCCGCTCGATCGACTCGATCGCGAGCAGGCTCACCTGGCGATGCCAGTCACCCGCATGGGCGTCGTCGGCGAAACCGCGGTCGAACACCATGGTGCCCGCCTCGTAGCGCTTCTTGCGCACGGTCTTCTTCTCGGAGAGGTTTATGGATACGACGATGCCTGTCGTGGCGTCGCTCATGTCAGACGTCCTCCTCGCGGGTCCAGGTCCCGGACCGTCCGCCCTCTTTCGAGAGCAGCCTGACATCCGAGATGGTCATGCCGCGGTCGACGGCCTTGACCATATCATACAAGGTCAGAGCGGCCAGCGAGGCCGCCGTGAGGGCTTCCATCTCGACGCCGGTCACGGCGTCTGTCTCGGCCACGGCAGTTATCCGTACGCCCCCCGTCTCCGGCTCGAGATCGACGGACGCGTGGGTGAGCGGCAGCGGATGGCACAGCGGGATGAGGTCGCTGGTGCGCTTCGCAGCCATGATCCCGGCGATGCGGGCCGTGGCGAACACGTCGCCTTTTGGCGCGCGGCCCTCGGCTATCATCTCGAGCGTCTCGGGCCGCATGGTCACGAAGGCGCCGGCGACGGCACGGCGGTGCGTGACACCCTTGCCGGCGACGTCCACCATCCGCGCCTGGCCGCGCTCGTCCACGTGGGAGAGCTTCGGGTCGTCCATCTTCAGCCTCCGATCTGCGACATCCGCCGCAGCGTGCCGATCCTGTCGTGATGGTTCTCCGGCTTCATCGCGAGCGCCTTTCGGATCAGGTCGCGGACGTCGTCGTCCGTGCCCTCGCGAAGAGCGCCGCGAACATCGAGCTCGTCGTCCGAGAAGAGGCACATCCGCAGCTTGCCGTCCGCGGTGAGACGCAGGCGGTTGCACTCGGTGCAGAAGTGGTGGGACAGCGGCGAGATGACGCCCAGCGTCCCCGGCGCACCCTCGAACCGGTAGTAGCGGGCGGGCCCCCAGCCGCCGGGGGCGTCGTCCTTCGACACCGCCACCAGCTCGCCCAAGCCGGCAGACCTTCCCTCGGCAGCCAGACGCTCGAGGGTCTCGTCGCTCGGCACATGATCCGCAGCGGTCCAGCCGCCGGGCAGGGCGTCGCAAGAGGCCTCGCTTCCCTCGGCGTCCGCCGCCTCGCCGACCGGCATGTACTCGATGAAGCGGATGTGCAGCGGCCTCTCCGTCGTCATCCTGGCGAAGCCGAGGAGGTCCTGGGAGAGGCTCCGGACCACGACGACGTTGATCTTGACCGGGTCGAAGCCCGCCGTCACGGCCGCCTCGAGCCCGGCGAGCGCATCTTCGAGCTTCCCGCCGCGTGTGACCTCGGCGTATGCCGCGGGATCCAGGGTGTCGAGCGAGATGTTGATTCGGTGCAGGCCCGCCTCGGCGAGGTCGTCGGCGAACCGGGGCAGGAGCGTCCCGTTAGTGGTGAGAGCGATGGCCTCGAGCCCGGTGATCTCGCGGAGCCTCCGAACGTGGCCGACGAGCCCCTTGCGCACGAGCGGCTCGCCGCCGGTCAGACGGATCTTGCCGATCCCCTCCTGGACCGCGACGCCCGCGAAGCGCTCGATCTCCTCGAAGGACAGCACCTCGATCGGCGACTTCCACTCTACGCCGTCCGGCGGCATGCAGTAGCGGCAACGCAGGTTGCAGCGGTCCGTGACGCTTATGCGCAGGTAGTCTATCCTGCGTCCGAAACCGTCAGTCGCCATCGCGGGTCTCCTTCGCGAGGAACGTTCGTTCGATGAGGTCGGCGAGCGGGATCGCGTCGTCGAGGCCGAAGAGGGGCACGCCCGAGACTTCGCGGCGTCCGTCCGTGACGAGCGCGAACAGCTCGCCGGACTCGGAGATCAGCTCGCCGCTGCGCTCGTCGCGGGAGACCTCGATCCGGATGCTGCCCGCGCGCTTGAAACCCTCGGTCAGCAAGATGTCGGCGTCGCCCGCCTCGGCGGCGATCTCGGCGAGAGTCCGCTCGATAGGGACCTTGCGCACCACCGCGAACTGCGTCGGCGAGGAGATCATCGCGACCTCCGCCCCGGCGTGCGCGTGACGCCAGCTGTCCTTGCCCGGCACGTCGATGTCGATCTCGTGCACGTGATGCTTGCACGTCGCGACGCGGTACCCGCGCGAGACGAGCTCGCGCACGACCTTCTCCATCAGCGTCGTCTTGCCCGAGCCGGACTTGCCGACCAGGGACACGACGGGTATGTCGCGGGTCTCCGGCACTAGAAGCAGCCCAGCTCGCAATTCTTGATCTTGATGCCGGCCTCGTTGGCGGCGTCGCCCACGGTCCTCACAGGTACGCCGAGGTCGTCGGCGAGCTTGCGCAGCACGGCGCAGGTGGCCCGCCCGTCCACGGCCTTCGCCTGCACGGCCTCGATCAGCTCCGGCGTGACTTCGCTCATCAGTGCTCCATTCTGTAGGTACGGTCAGCACCGAGGTCGGCGCTGCGTGTGGCTGGCAAGACGCGACGATCGAGCGTGACAGAAGCCACGTGAGGGAGGAGCAACACAGCCAGGAGCGCGCAGCGCCGGCCGAATGCGAGCGGACCTGCGGAATGGAGCACTAGGTACCTTCTTCCATGTCGAGTCTTATGCAGTCCACGAGCGTGCCGGCGCGGACGCTGGTCGCGTCCTCGGGCAGGACGATGAGACAGTTGGCGAGGTGCATGGAGGTCAACAGCGCCGAGGACTGGTTGCCGGTGGGCTCCACGACGAGGCGCCCTTCCTCGAGGCGCAGCCGCCCTCGCCAGTAGTAACGCTTGCCGGACTTCTTGCGGGCGTCGGTGGCGAGAGTGGCGGTGACGCGGGGCCGGGAGATGGCGGCGTGCCCCTCCATCAGACGCAGCATCGGCCGCACGTACAGCTCGAAGCTCACCATGGACGCGGTCGGGTTGCCCGGCAGCCCGAAGAACGGCGTGCCGCCGATCCGGCCGAACGTCAGGGGCGAGCCGGGGCGCTGCGCGATCTTCCAGAAGTCCATCTCGCCGAGGCTCTCCAGCACGGCCTTGACGACGTCGAAGTCGCCCATGGAGACGCCACCCGTGGACAGCATGACGTCGGATCCGCCGGCGCGCACGAGCATCGCGCGTGTCTCCTCCTCGGTGTCTCGCGCGATGCCGAGGACGACCGGCTCGCCGCCGGCCTCCAGCACCTGCGCGGACAGCGACCACGCGTTCGAGTTGCGAATCTTGCCCGGGCCCGGCTTCTCGGCGACCTCGACCAGCTCGTCGCCGGTAGAGACGATCGCGACGCGCGGAGGGCGGTGCACCGCCACGTGGTGGTAGCCCAGGGCCGCCATGAGCCCGACCGCCGCGGAGTCGGCCTTCTCGCCGGCCTTCAGCACGACGTCGCCCACGCGCACGTCCTCCCCGCGGAAGCGCACGTTCTCAGCGGGCCGCACCGGGCGCTGGATCTCGACGGTGCCGCCGAGCCCGCCCTCCAGCTCCAGGCCGCGCGTCACCTCGACCATCACCACGGCGTCGGCGCCTTCGGGCATGGGCGCGCCGGTCATGATGCGGCTCGCCTCGCGCTCGCCCACCGCGCGTTCAGGCATCCTGCCGGCGGGGACGTGGTCGACCACGCGGAGCACGATGGGCACCTCGGCCGAGGCACCGGCGACGTCCTCCGAGCGAACCGCGTAGCCGTCCATCGCCGAGTTGTCGAACGGCGCGATGTCGATGTCCGACACCACGTCCTCGGCCAGCACCCTGCCGAGCGACTCGAGCAGTTGCACGCGGATCGCGGGCAGCGGGGCGATCCCTTCCAGGATCCGGGCCCGCGCCTCCTCCGGGGTGATCACTCGGCCGACTCCTCTTCCTCGATCAGCACCCGCTCGGGGTGCGTGTAGACGACCATCCGGCCGCCTCGGGCGTAGCCTACCAGCGACATGCCGAGCTCGTCGGCGATCTCAGCGGCGAGGTCGGTCACGGCGGTGCGGGAGACCACCACGGGGGTGCGCGCCTTCGCCGCCTTGACCGCCATCTCGTAGCTGATGCGGCCGCTGGAGATCAGCACGCCGTCCTCGGTGGGGATGCGGTCCATCCATGCCCGGCCGAGCAGCTTGTCGATGGCGTTGTGCCGACCCACGTCCTCGCGCACGAGCACGAGCTTGCCGCCGCGAGCGAGTCCGCACGCGTGCATCCCGCCGGTGTCCCTGTAGGCGCCCGCTTCGCGTGCGAGCTCGCCCACGAGCGCGTACAGCTGCGAGGACGTGACCTTCTCGGCAGAGGTGAGCTTCTCCATGCCGCGGGCGTGGCCGACGGAGCTGAAGGTGACGCCCTTGCCGCAGCCGGAGGTGATGTACCGGGTCTTGTAGACCATGTCGTCCGGTACGGCCTCGCCGGTCGACACCCAGACGAGTCCGCGCTTGTTGTCGGCCGCCACGGACGTGAGGGCGTCGCGGTCGGCGAGCAGGCCCTCGGCCACGAGGAAGCCGACGGCGAGCTCCTCGAGGTCCTCCGGTGTGGCCTGCATAGTCGCTACCTCGACGTCGTTCATGTAGACCGTGATGGGCCGTTCGCTCGGCAGCCCTCGCCCGCCTCCTCCGACGACCTGCGCGCGAAGGCGCGGAGCCTCGACCGGCTGCGCTTCACGGGCGTCCTCGAGGTCTTGCGGGGTGTTCACGTTGACGAGCGAGAGCAGCTCGGGGTCGACTTCGCGCAACGAGTCCACCGGCACCTCGACGGCCTTCACCGAAGCGAAGATCGCAACGAGCCGGCGCCGGCCCGAATCGAGCACTTTGCGCGCCACCGGAAGGCAGTCACGGTGGTAGAGCGCGAGAAGCGGCTCGGGGCCCTTCTCGGTGAGCGGCACCACGACCTGTCCGCCGTTCCTCGCCGCCCAGAGCGTCCGAACGATGCCGGGATTGAGCCACGGCATGTCCGCCGCCACCGCGAGCACCCACTCGTCCTCGGCATTCTTCAGCGCGGTGACCAGGCCGCCGAGGGGGCCCTGGTAGGCCACCTCGTCGGCGAGCACGCGGACGTCGGAGGGAAGGCCCGCCTCGGCCATGCCCTCGGGACGGTTGGTGACCACGATCGTGTGAGCGCACACCTGCCGGACCGCTTCGGCGACCCTCGATACGAGCGGCTCGCCGTCCACCGGCAGCAGCGTCTTGTCGACGCCCATGCGCATAGAACGCCCGCCGGCGAGTATCGCGGCCGTGATGGGGAGCCGTTCCTCTGCGTTCACGGGTCTCTCTCTAGTCTCTGGCGGGAGCGCCACCGGGTAGGCTAGCAAGCGCCGTACCCGGAATGGTACTACGCGTGCCCCTCGGCCGAGGTGATGCGCGTGGCGGCGGCCTTGAACGCCGCGACGACGGGTGTGCCCTCGGCGATGCCGAGCTCGGACACCGCCGCCCGCGACACGAGCGAGGCGAAGGACGTGTCGTCCCGCGAGACGACCACGCGCAGCATCGCGCCCTTCGGCCGGATGTCGGTCACGAGCCCGCGCACGCGGTTGCGCGCGGAGGAGTGCGGGATCTCCTCTGTGTCGGAGAACAGCGTGACGTCCTCCGGGCGGACCGAGACGAGCACCTGGCTGCCCACCGGGAGGTCGGAGATGCCGTAGAGGCGCGCTTCGCCGGCCTCGACCTCGGCCACGCCGTCGTCGCGTCCGACGATCCGTCCGCGCACGGGCGGTTCCATCCCGAGGAAGCTGGCCGTCCACGTGCTCGACGGCGCCGTCATGACCTGGTCGAGCGGTCCCGACGCCACGAACCGGCCCTCGTGGAGGATGCCCACGGTGTCGGCGACGGCATACGCCTCCTCCTGGTCGTGCGTCACGTAGACGGTGGTGACTCCCTCACCGCGAAGGATCTCGGCGAACTCGCGGGTGAGACGCTCCTTGTTGAGCGGGTCCATATAGCTGAGCGGCTCGTCGAGCAGCAGCACCTCGGGCGTCACCACGAGCGCCCGCGCCAGAGCCGCGCGCTGCCCCTCGCCGCCCGACAGCGTTCGCGCGTCACGCCCGGCGAAGCCCGGCAGCCCCACGCGCTCGAGCACTGCCGCGACGCGGGCGTCGCGCTCACGGGGATTAACGCGGCGTGCCTTCAGCCCGTAGGCCACGTTCTCTCCCACGGTTCCGCGGAACAGATACGGCTTCTGGAACAGCATCGCGAGCCGCATCCTCGATCGCCGGTCCCTGGCGGACAGCTCTCGGCCGTCCAGAAGCACCCTGCCTGCGTCCGGCCGCTCGAGCAGGCCCAGGATGCGCAGCAGCGTGGACTTGCCCGCACCGGAGCTGCCGAGCAGAGCGTAAGTGGTGCCCGCCTCGACCTCGAGCTCGGTGACCTCGAGAGCCAAGCGGCCGCGATACGACTTGCGGATCCCTTCGGCGCGAAGGATGGGAGCGGCACGGGTCTCAGCGCTCATACGCCGCTCCCATGTGCTGCAGCCACGTGAGCAGTCCGTTCACGGCGAGCGCGAGACCCAGCAGGATGAACGCGAGCGCGATGGCGTTGCCCGTGTTCCCCATCCGCGTCTCGGTGACGATCGCGGTCGTCATGACCCGCGTGTACCCCTCGATGTTGCCGCCGACCATCATCACGGCGCCGATCTCGGAGATGACCCCGCCGAAGCCGGCGACGATCGCGGACAGCACGCCACCGCGTGCCTCATTGAGCGTCAGCAGCCCCTCGGCCAGACGGCCGGCACCCAGTGAGCGTGCCTGGAGCCGCAACTCTTCCGGAACGGCGCCGACTGCGGCGGCCGAGACGCCGGCGATCAGCGGCGTGGCGATTATCACCTGTGCGAGCACCATGGCCTGCGGCGTGAACAGCCATCCCATGAAGCCGAGCGGCCCGGAGCGCGAGAGCGCCAGCGTGACGAACAGGCCGACGACCACGGGCGGGAGCCCCATGCCGGTGTTCACGAGCAGGATGACCAGCAGGGCGATCACGCGTCGGCCGGCGAAGACAGTCGTGCCGAGGACGTAGCCGAGCGGCAGGCCGATGAGCATCCCGATCGCCGTGGCCACCGAGGAGACCCGCAGCGAGAGGGTGATGATCTGCCAGACGACCGGATCGCCGTTCGCCAACAGGCGGCCGGCCTCCTGCATCGACGACCATATGATGGACATGGGCCTCCGAGTGACCGGGGTGCGGACGCCGGGGAACGGCGCCCGCACCCCTCGGCAGAGCAGATCTACTTCGCGTTGGGGATGAACAGCGCCTGGCCGTACTTCTCGACGCCGAAGCTCTTGATGACTTCCTGACCCTTAGGTCCGGTGATCCAATCCGCGAACGCTTGGGCGCCGGCGGCGTTCTTGGCCCCCGCGACGGGGATGACGCCGTACTGGTTGAACAGCGCCTTGTCGCCCTCGACGAGGAGGGTCAGCTGCAGCGAGTCCTTCATCGTCAACCACGTGGCGCGATCGGAAAGCGTGTACCCCTGCTTCTCGGACGTGAGCTTGAGCACCTCGCCCATGCCCTGGCCCGTGGAGAGGTACCAGCTGCCGGCGGTCTTCGTCGGCTCGACGCCGGCGGACGTCCAGATCGACATCTCCTTGGTGGAAGTGCCGGACGCGTCGCCGCGGGCCACGAACACTGCCTTGCCCGCCTTGCCGGCCGCGGCGATCTTCTTGAAGGCGGCCGAGGCCTTGTCGGTGCCCTTGATCTTCCCCGGGTCGGAGGCGGGACCGACGATCACGAAGTCGTTGTACATGACGTCCTTGCGGGGTCCGCCGAAGCCCTTCTCGACGAACGCGAGCTCCGCCTTCTTGCTGTGGACGAGCAGCACGTCCGCGTCCTTCTTCTCCCCGAGCTTGAGTGCCTCGCCGGATCCCACCGCGACGACCTTGACCTTGAAGTCGGGGTTGTCCTTCTCGAACGCCGGGATGAGCACCGAGAACAGCCCGGAATCCTGGGTGGAGGTCGTCGACGCCAGGACGATCTCGCTCGGCTTCGGTTTCTCGGCGGGAGCGGGGGCCGGCGCGGGTGCCGGATTGGCGGCGCAGCCGGAGAGCAGAAGGGCCGCCGCGATCGCGGCGGCGGCGGCCGCCTTGAGGGGCGGCAGCGTGAAACGGTGACGCATATGGAGCTCCTTTCCACCGGGAGGCGGGCCCGTTTCCGTGACCCACCCTATCGGCCCGGGCTCCCTGACCGACGGATCGGCGGCTTTAGGCGCTCGGGCTCGGAGACTTATGCCGCCGCGGTCTTCCGCGGCACTCCGAGGATATACCTCCCAGCCGAGGCGGGGCAAAGCCGCAGCTAGAGTTGCCCGCGGACGTGTTCGAGGAACGCCTCGGCGGCGCGCGTGGGCGGGGTCTTCGGAGTGACGAGGAAGAACCGGCGCTCGATCGGGAAGCCGCGCACGTCCACCTCGGAGACGGTCCCCAGCGCCAACGCCTTCTCCGCGACCCACCGGCTGACGATGCCGATGCCGAGGCCGCCCTCGACCCCGCGCACGATGGCTTCCGAGGTGCCGAGCTCTGCCACCACCCGCAAGTCCGAGGGGTCGATGCCTTCCGCCCGCAGTGCGTCCTCCGTGACGATGCGGGTGCCCGAGCCCTCGCGCCGCATCACGAACGCCTCGTCGACGAGCTCCGACGGGAGCAGGGACTCGCGGTGCGCCAGCGGGTCGTCGGGGCGGCAGACGACGACGAGCTCGTCGGCGCCCACGGGCTCGAAGACCGCCTTGCCGTGCGACTCCACCTCCGCGCCGGTCATCCCGACGTGAGCCTCACCGGTCGCCACGGACTCCACGACGGCGGCCGTGTCCATCACGCGGAGCGAGACACCCACCTCGGGATTGCGCTCGAGGAAGCCGCCGAGCAGCGCGGGCAGCACGTAATCCCCCGGGGTCGTCGACGCGGCGATGTCGAGCCGCCCGGTCACGCGGTCGCTCATCCGGTCGAGCTCGTAGCGCGCCTCCCCGATCTCGGAGAGCACCCGCTGCGCGTGCGGCAACAGCACCGCGCCCGCCTCGGTGGGCGCCACGCGACGGTAGCGCCGGTCGAGCAGCGTCGCGCCGGTCTCGGACTCCAGCGACTGCACCTGCATCGTCACGGCGGGCTGGGACAGCCCGAGCGCACGCGCGGCACCCGAGAACGACTGATGCTCGACGACGGCGACGAACGCGCGCAGCTGCGCGAGGTTCACGACGGCTCCTCTCCTCCGACATCGTACCCGAATGGCCCGACACGAGGTGCGGTTTCGTGTTACGCCTCTCGTGGTAGATTGCAGGAGGAAGTGATAACCGTTCTCACTTGAGCGAGGTGCCGTGGCGAGACAGGAAGGGACTCCGTATCGCGGCCGGTCGAGTTCGCAGCGCGACGCGATAGCCCAGGCCGCGGAGGCCATGCCAGGCGCTTTCTCGGCCGAGGAGCTTCTCGGCAGCGTGCGGCAACGCGAGCCCGGCGTGGGGGCGGCGACCGTGTATCGCGCGCTCAAGGCGATGCGCGACGCGGGGTTCGTCGAGGCGGTCGGCACGCGGGAGGGCGCGGTGGTATACGCCCGCTGCCGCGGCACCGGTCACCACCATCACCTGGTCTGCACCGCGTGTGGAGCAGTCGCCGAGGCGGACTGCGAGCTCGACCGCGTCCTCGAGCGTGTCGCCTCCGCGAGCGGCTATACGGTGACGTCGCACGAACTCGCGCTGCGCGGGGTGTGCCCGGCATGCCGGAAGAAGGGGGCGTAGTGTCTCACATCCACATACCCGACGGCGTCCTGCCGTTCTGGCTGTGGGGAGCCGGCTGGATCGCCGCGCTCGCTCTCGTCGCGCTGGCGTCGCGGATGTCCGCCCGCGCCGACGTGCGCCGGAAAGTGCCGCTCCTCGGCGTGGTCGCGGCGCTGATGCTCGTGTCCATGTCCTCCGAGATCGTGCCGCTCGCGTACCACATCAACCTGACCGTCGTCGCCGGCGTGCTCCTTGGGCCGTGGCTCGGCATCATCGCCGCGTTCATCGTCGAGGTGATACTCGCGATGATCGGGCACGGCGGGGTGACGGTGATCGGCCTCAACACGCTCATGATCGGCACCGAGACGGCGCTGGGCTGGGCGCTCGTTCGCGGCCTCGTGCGGCTGCTCGGGCGGCGGCGGATCCGGCCGGCGGCCTTCATCGCCACCATCCTCACGCTTGCCACGACCACGACGCTGCTGGTCGGGCTGGTATCGCTCGCGGGCGGCGGCGCGGCCACCACGCGCGAGACCGGCGCGCTCGACCCCTCGACGCTGCGTTTCGAGAACCCGTTCTCCCGCGGGGTGTTCTCCGTGAACGCACTTCGCGGGGAGGAGAAGGCTCCGCCTCGACCTGAGGCTTACCTTTCGGTACGCCGCTTCGCCGCCGTCGTCTACACGCTCGGTCCGATCGGCTGGGTGATGGAAGCGCTCGTGACCGCGGGCGTCCTCGGCTACGTGGCACGCGTCCGGCCGACGCTCGTCTTCGCGGGGGCGCTGGCCGAGGAGCGGCACACCGAGCCCGGGCACCACATGGAGGGGCGGCCGTAGTGGACATCGCCGCCGTCGACCGCTCGGCCACCCTCGGGGGCTCGCCCCTGCACCGCGCATCGCCTGTCGCGAAGCTGATCGCGTTCGCGTGCCTGCTCGCCGCCGTGGTGGTCAACGCGAACGTGCTCGTCGTCGCGGGCATCGCGATGATGCTCGCAGCGGCGGTCGTCGCCTGGCGGCTGCCGGGCCGGCCGATCGCCGCGCTCGCGGCATACCCCGCGTTCTTCGCGGCCGTCTTCGCACTCGCCTCCGCACCCGACGTCCTCGTGGGGGTGCTGGTGGTCGCGAAGGCGGTCACGGCGGCACTCGCCGCCATCGTGCTGGTCTTCACGACGCCGTACCCGCAGGTCTTCGCCCCGCTGCAACGGGTGGTCCCCGGGGTGGTCGGCGACGCGATGCTGATGACGTACCGCAGCTTCTTCTTGCTGCTCGAGAAGTTCGGCCATCTCCTCACGGCGGTACGTCTGCGCTCCGGCTTCTCGCGAAGGCGGCCGGTGCGCGCGGCCCGCGCCACGACCCAAGCCCTCGGCGGCCTGCTGCTCTACAGCTTCGACCTCGCCGAGCGCGACTACGACGTCATGCGCCTGCGCGGCTACGAGGGCCGGCTGCGCGCCCGGCTCCCCCGCTCCGCCAGCCGCCCGCGCGACGCCGCCCTCGTCGGCGCCGCCGTCGCGATGCTCGCCCTCGCGGTGCTGTGGCGCCTGCTGTGGTTCGCGCTCAACCCCGTCTCGTGGCTCGTGCCGCTCCTCGGCTTCGCCCTCCTCGGAGTCGCCGCCCTCTACCGCCGGAGGTCCCCGCATGCAGCCCGATGACGCGCGCTCCGACAAGGACGTCGTCTACGTCAGTTGCGTCCGGCACAGCTACGAGGACGGCACGCAGGTCGCGCTGTGCGGCCTCGACTTCGTCGCGAAACGCGGGCAGCGCGTGGCGGTGCTGGGCCCTAACGGATCCGGCAAGACGACCCTGCTGTTCCACATCCTCGGCCTCCTGCGCGCGCAGGAGGGGACGGTGCGCGTGTTCGGCGTCGATCCGGCCGAGGACTGGAAGGCGATCCGGCGCCGCGTCGGCGTGGTGCTGCAGAACGTCGAGGAGCAGATCCTCGCACCGACCGTAGCCGAAGACGTGGCGTGGTCTCCTCGGCAGTACGGACTGCCCGAGGACGAGATCGAGCGGCGCACGGCCGACGCGATGCAGCTGCTAGGCATCGCGGAGCTGGGGTGGCGGGTGCCGCACAACCTCTCCGGCGGCGAGAAGCGCAAGGTCGCGCTCGCGGGAGCGCTCGTGATGGACCCCGAGCTGCTGGTGCTCGACGAGCCGTTCGAGGGACTCGACCCGAAGTCGCGGGCGGAGCTCATCGGGTTGATGACACGGCTGGCGCACGAGCGCGGGACGACCGCCATCATGTCGACCCACGACATCGACTCCGTGCCGGAGGTCGCCGACTTCGCCTACGTGCTGGAGCCCGGAGGCCACATCGCTCTCATGGGCACGCCCGAGGAGGTCTTCCGGCAGCCCGAGGCGCTGGCGGCGGGGAACATCAAGCCGCCGATCCTCGCCGAGTTGTTCGCGAAGCTGCGCGACCTCTACGGCGACGCGCCGCCGCCGGCGCTGACGATCGAGCAGGCGGCCGAGACGCTGGCGAGGTGGAAGCGCGAGGGGTAGGCGGCGGCGGCGACCGCGGTTGCCGGCCGTCCGCCGTGGGACTGGCCGGTCGAGCGCATCCGGGAGCACGCGTCACTGCCGAGTGCCTACGATGTCCAGGGCTTCCTCCGGTTCGCCGAGTCCGTGACGGCGACCTGAGGGCCCACCGGCCTTCCAGTGGCGTTCCACTTGCTTTACGTTGGTCAGGATGCGGCCACAACGAGCAGCGGGGGACACATGATACAGGTCTTCAAGCCGGACATGGGCGATGAGGAGATCGCCGCTGTCGCAGAAGTGCTGCGTTCAGGCTGGCTGGGCCTCGGGCCGAAGACGGCGGAGTTCGAGAAGGCGTTCGCGGCGTACGTCGGCAGCGCTCACGCCGTGGGTGTGAACTCGTGCACAGCGGCACTCGACCTAGCGCTCAGGCTCTTGCACGTGAGCCAGCACGACGAGGTCATCGTTCCTACGATGACGTTCGTGTCCACCGCCCACGTCGTGGCGTACAACCTCGCTACTCCCATCTTCGTGGACGTCGACGAGGACACGTTGAATCTCTCGCTGGATGACGTCGCCGAGCTGATCACGCCCCGGACGAAGGCCATCATCGCGGTGCACTACGGCGGCCGGCCGGTCGAGATGGAAGCTCTCAGGCGGATCGCGGGTGACGTCCCGATCATCGAGGACGCCGCTCACGCTTGCGGCAGTACATACAAGGGCACCCCTTGCGGCTCCCTCGGCACCATCGGCTGCTTCAGCTTCCAGGCGGTCAAGAACCTGGCGATGGGCGATGGCGGAGCGCTGACGGTCGACGACAAGGAGATGGCCGACCGGGCGAAGCGGCTCCGATGGCTCGGCATAGACAAGGGAACGTGGGACAGGACCGAGGGCGACAAGTCGTATTGGTGGGAATACGCCGTCGACGAGATCGGCCTGAAGTGCCACATGAACGACATCCTTGCCGCCATCGGCCTCGTGCAGCTGCGCCGTCTCGATGAGATGAACGCGCGCCGGACGCAGATCGCCCTGCGGTACTCGGAGGGCCTGGCGGATCTCGAACAGGTGAAGACCCCGCCACCCGACACGGACGACTCTCGCTCGTCGTGGCATATCTACTGCCTGAGATGCGAGGACCGTGACGAGCTCAGCCTGCACCTGCAGGCGCAAGGGATCGCCACGGGCGTCCACTACAAGCCGATCCACCTGTATCGCTGTTACGGGAACCGCCCGTGCATCCCGACCGCAGAGGGCCTCTTCAAGAGGATACTCACGCTGCCGATGTATCCCGGCCTCACCGATGACGAGGTCGACTCCGTGATCGACTCGATCCGCGCGTTCTACCGGGCCTGACCCGGACCGACGATGATCCGGGGAGCGAAGACTCGGCTGCGGCCACTCGAAGAGAGCGACCTCGATGCCGTGTTGGGCTGGCGGAACGCGGTCCGTGACCGCTTCAGGGACGACCGCCTCCTGACCATGGCGGATCAGCAGGCTTGGTTCGCGCGCTACGCCCGCGACGATACCGATCAGTGCTACGTCATCCAGACCCTCGACGAGCGCAGCATCGGCATGGTCTGCCTCTCGCGCATCGACCGGACAGCCGGGACCGCGGAGTTCGGACGGCTCATCATCGGGGATCCGGAGTCCCTCGGACGCGGCTACGCATCGGACGCCGCCGAGGCCCTCGTCTCGGATGCGTTCGAACGACTCGATCTCGAGACGCTGCACCTTGTCGTGCTCGAGAGCAACGGACCCGCTCTGGCACTCTACACCCGCCTCGGCTTCGAGCGAGACGGCGACGCCGAGGCTGAAGAGCTCGCCGGCCGCGGATCGCTGCTGCGGATGTCGCTCGATCGGCGAAGGTGGGAGCAACGATGAGCGGCGAGGCCATCAGCGTGCTCGCCGCCGTGGCAGGCATCGTGCCGTCGACGCACATCCGCCTCTTCAGCCCGTTCGAGCGTCTGTCGCTGGCAGACGAGGTCACTTTCGAGTTGATCGCCGACACCGCCGTGGATGCCGCTCAGATCGCGCGGTCGGACGTCCTCATCGTGCAGCGAAGCACGAGTGCCCTCATGCCGGGCGTCTTCCGCGCGGCGCGCGCGCAGGGCGTCCCCGTGGTGTACGAGTGCGACGACAACTTCCTCGAGATCACCCGCGACGTGGACGTGGTCGGTGCCTACTACTCCGATCCGTTCGTGCAGCGGCTGTTCAAGCAGTCGCTCCGCGCCGCGGACGTGGTGACCGTCAGCACGCCGGTCCTCGCCGAGGCGTTCGCGCAGTACGCGAGACGCGTGCAGCTGCTGCCCAACTGCATCGATCCCGAGTATGTCGGGGAGGCTTGTCCGGCGGCCGACGAAGGGCCGGTGATCATCGGCTACGCGGGGACCGTCACGCACAACGCGGACTTCGAGGTGGTCTGGCCCGCGCTCAAGAGGATCCTCGCGGAATCCCCCTCCGTCAGGATGAGCTTCCAGGGATTCATCCCGGAGGAGCTCAGGGACTCCCCGAACGTGTCGTTCGTGCCATACGCCGAGGACTATCCCGGCTTCCTCGGCCAGCTCGGGAGTCTCGGCTGGTCGTTCGCCGTCGCGCCTCTTGCCGACAAACCGTTCAATCACGGCAAGACCGACAACAAGTTCAGAGAGTACAGCGCGTGCCTCATCCCGGCGGTGTACTCCGACATCCCCGTGTACTCGCGGTCCGTCGAGGACGGCGAGACCGGATTGCTCGTCCCCCACACCACGGAGGGGTGGTACGCCGGTTTGAGAAGGATGCTCGACGAGCCGGCGTTGAGGGCGCGGATCCGGGGTAACGCCAACCGTGTCGTCATGGAGCGGTACTCGTGCGAGAAAGCGGCGAGCGCGTGGCTGGAGCTGCTCAAGGAACTCGTGTGGGACCGGCGCGAGGAGTAGACGTGGGCACGAGCGTGTCGGTGATGATGCCGACGTTCCGGCGCGCACGCTCGGGACTTCTCGCCGAAGCCTTGGACAGCGTGCTAGCGCAGACGTACCGGGAGCTGCAGCTCATCGTGATCGACGACGGCTCGACGGACGGCACGGCCGAGATACTCCGGGAATACGCGGATCGCGACGAGCGCATCGTCGTCATACGCCACGACCGCAACAGCGGTCTGCCGGGACTGCGCATCGACCAGGCGCTGCATCTGGCCGAGGGAGAGTACATCTCCTACATGTTCGATGATGACGAATGGTATCCGTCGGCGCTGGAGACGCTGCGGGATCATCTCGAGGCTCACCCGGAGACGGACCTGGTCTACGGAGACGTGCGCTTTCCCTTCCCGGACTCCGAAGGGATCGTCCGCGAACGGGTCCTCGGCGCGGAACCGGCCCATTTCGATCCCGAGCGCCTCGCGATATCCAACTACATCGCCAACGTCGCGGTGATGCACCGGAGGACCTGTCTCGCCGTGGCGGGCGTCTTCGACCCGAACATCCTCATCCGCCGGCTGTGCGACTGGGACCTTTGGCTGCGCATGGCCAAGCGCTGCCGCATCGAGCACGTGCCGGTCCTGATCGGCGAGGCGAAGGGGCTTCTCACGTCCGATTCCCTAGGTCTTACCGCGGCACTCCCTTACGACCTGACGAGAAGGTACATGATGACGGAGCGCGACGAGTACCTTTCTCCGGAGCTCGCCCCCTCACGGCGCATCGATGACCTCAGCCTCTTCGAAGGAAAACTGACGCCGGACGAGCTGGCACAGGCGTACGCCGCGTTCGCGCAGTTCTACAGGCAGATCGGGGACGAACCGCGCGCGCGGATGTACGAGAGCGAACTCGCTCGCGTCTCTCAGCAGAGGCCGTAAGCCTTCTCCCACAGGCCTATCTCCCGGCTGATCAGTCGCCGCTTGGCGAACCCCTGTGCCCTCCGCCCCATGTCCGTGCGCAAGTCGGCGTCTTCGATCAGGCGCGCGAGCTGCTTGAGCCAATCCTTCCCGTTGCGTGCGAGGAAGCCGTTGCGCCCGTGCTCGATGCTGCGCTCGTACGGCTCCACTTTGGAGGCGACCACGGGGATCCCGCTCATCGCGTACTCGAGCACCTTCAAGTCGCTCTTGCAGCGGTTGAACAGAGTGTCCTGGAGAGGCGCCAGGCCGATGTCGAAAGCGGAGACGAGGAACGGATACTGCGGGAACCCCACGGCGGGGATCCGGTGGACCCGCTCGTGCTCGACAGGCTTCTCGGCCGAACCGGCGTACACGAAATCCACGTTCGGATACCGGTCGAGCAGCAACGGGATCGTGTCCTCCAGAAGAGCGAGGTCCGGGGCATGTGTCGCCGTGCCCGCCCAACCGATCACGACGTGGTCCTGCGACTGTTCTTTCGGGCCGTCGAACCGCCAGTACTCGTCAGGCAGCATGTTGGGCAGGACACGGACATCCCGGTTGAGCGAGTGCAGCCTCGCGGCAAGCAGCGGAGTAGTGGTGGTCGCGAAGTCGCAGGCCCGGATCGCCTCCTCGATCGTCGGCAACACGCCCGGGCGGGAGAAGGTGTCGCGTGCGGGGTTCCCTGGATGGATGTTCCAAAGGTCGTCGTCGATCTCATAGACCGCGATCTTGCCGCGGGAACGGCAATACTGGATGGCCGGCACGACTTCGTCGTCGAACCTGCGCTCGAACACCACGACGTCGGCCCAATCAGCCAGCTGGGGGACTAGCCGCTCGACGACCTGGACCTCGTGTCCGCAGCGCTTCAGCTCTCCGCCCGGCGTGTAGCAGCGGTACCAGGCGCACGGGGATCCGACGCCGTCGACCACGTACACGACCCTGTTGCGACTCAAGCGTGGACCTCCTTGCAGAGTCTGCACGTGCGCTCAGGCGGAGTCGCGCTGCTCCTCGCCCGCGATCCCGTACGCCCGCTCCCACAGCCCGATGTTGCGGGAGATCGTCCTGCCCTCGGCGAACTCCTTCGCGTTGCGCCCCATCTCGGCCAACAGCTCGGGGCTCTCGATCAGCCGGCGCAGGTACTTCAGCCAGTCCTTGTCGTTCTTCGCGAGGAAGCCGGTCTCGCCGTTGACGATGCTGTGCGTGTACGCCTCCACGTTCGACGCTACCGTCGGTATCCCGACCATCCCGTACTCGACGAACTTCAGGTCGCTCTTCGCCTGGTTGAAGCGGGAGTCGACCACCGGAGCTAGCCCGACGTCGAACTGCACCAGCACCTCGGCGTAGCGCTCGATCGGGAGCGGCTCAACGGTGCGGATCCGAGGGTGCTCGGGGAAGATCTGGTTCGAGGGATGGCCGGCGAGCAGGAACTCCGCCTGCGGGTACTGCTCGAGGATCTGCGGGATCACGTGCTTGACGATCTCGAGGTCCCGCTTGCGGGCGATGCTGCCCGCCCATCCGAGGGCGACCTTGTCGTACCCCTCCGGCCGCTCGCGCTCCACCTGCCAGTTCTCCCCCGGGAGCATGTTCGGCAGGATCCGGACGTTGTCGTTGAACCGGCGGAGCTGCTTCGCCAGCGCCGGAGTCGTCGTGGTGATGACGTCGGCACGCCGCATGAGCGCTTCGGCACATGCCACCAGCCGAGGATCGTTCCACGCCGCGTACGCGGGGTTGGACGGGTGGATGTTCCACAGGTCGTCGTCGAGCTCGTAGACCGTGAGCTTCCCGAGAGCCTTGCCGTAGTCCATCGCCTGCAACGCAGCGGGACACCACTGCCGCTGGAACACGATGACGTCCGCCTGCTGCACGTCCGCGGGCGTCATCTTGTCGGTCAGCGCCACGTCGTATCCTAGGCGGCTGAGCGCCGTCCCGGGCACGTTCGCCCGGTACCACCCGCACGCATGGAAGTCGTCGACGACGTAATGGATACGCTTGCTGGTCATGTTCCCGCTCATCGTGCCGCGATTGTAGCAAAGCCTACGAGCCGAGCCGCTCCACTAGTCGCCGCAGGCCGTCGTGCCAGTCGGGCATCGTCACGCCGAGGCCGGCCGCCTTCGAGCAGTCGAGCACGGCGTACCTCGGCCGCCGGGTCTTCGACGGGAAGACCGCGGTCGTCGTGGGCGTGACGCGTGTCGCGCTGCCGGTGAGGCGAAGCAACTCGGTCGCCAACTCGAAGCGCGAGCAGCTGCCCGCTCCCGCCAGGTGGAAGACGCCGCGAGCCTCGGCCGCGACGAGGCCGAGGATCCCGCGCGCGAGGTCCGGGATGTACGTGGGCGACCCGACCTCGTCGGTGACCACCGCGACTTCGTCGCGCGTGGCCGCGAGCTGCAGTATCTTCAGCGGGAAGTTCACCCCGCGCTCGAAGTACGACCACGCGGTGCGCACGATGAGCGCCTGTGGCAGCGCTTCGCGTACCGCCAGCTCTCCCGCGAGCTTGCTCGCGCCGTACACGGACAGCGGGCCGACGGCGTCCGTCTCCACGTACGGCGCGCCCTTCTCGCCGTCGAACACGAAATCGGTCGAGACGTGCATGAGCGCGAGCCCGTGCGCGGCGGCGGCCTCGGCGAGCAGGCGGGGGCCCGTCTCGTTCACGAGGTACGCGACGTCGGGCTGCTCCTCGGCGCGCTCGACGTTCGTGTACGCGGCGGCGTTCAGCAGCGCACCGGAGCCGCCTTCCGCGAACGCCCCGACGACGCGCGAGACCGCCCCGGCGTCGGTGATGTCGAACTCGCCCTCGGGCGGAGCCACCACCTCGGCGTCACGCTCGGCGAGGGCGGCCCGCAGGCCGCCCCCAAGCATCCCGCCCGCGCCGGCGATCAGAAAGCGGCGAGGTGCCGTCACCCGTTCGTCACGCCCCAGTCGTAGCCGATCTCCGGGTCGTCGAACGGGCGCCGGAACTCGTCGGGGTTCTCGTAGTCGTACAGCTCGGTCGGGATGTTGACGATCGACGCCGACTCCGGCCCGGCGGATGTGAACCCGTGGTAGACGCCGGGCGGGATGATGAGCAGCCGCTGGCGCTGGTAGCCGATGACGAACGTGTTCGTCTCCCCGCGTGTCGGCGACCCCTCGCGGTCGTCGTACAGCGCCACCTTGGCCATGCCCGAGACGCACACGAAGTGGTCGGTCTGCTTCTTGTGGTAGTGCCAGGCCTTCACGACGCCCGGGTACACGAGCGTCACGTACACCTGTCCGAAACGCTGGAAGTCCGGGTCGTCGCTGCGGAACATCTCCATCAGCATCCCGCGGTCGTCGGGGACGACCTTGAGGTCCTTGAGCTTCACGCCGTCGATCACGAGCCGCTCCTCACGAAGGGGATTCCCGAGGTGATGGTAGCAGCTACGCCTCCTCGGCGCTCGCGGGCGGCTCCTTCACGGCGCGCGCGATCGCGCGACCCCAATCGGAAGCCTCGGCCATCTGCGCGGCCGTCGGGCGGAACTTCTCCTGGTACGGCTCGGCCACGGTGGTGAAGCCGATCGCCTCCAGCCGCTCGCGCGCGGCCTTGGCGGCCCCGCCGCCCCAGCCGAAGCTGCCGAACACGGCCGAGAGCTTGCCCGGCGGCTTCAGCCCTTCCAGCCACTGCAGGTAGCCGGCCACGCGGTACAGCATCCCGTGGTGCAGCGTCGAGGTCCCCAGCACGAACGCGCGCGCCTCGAGCAGGTCGTACGTGACGTCGGCGATGAGGCTGTCCGCGAGGTCGAACACGCGCACGGGCACGCCCTCGGCCGAGATGCCGTCGGCGACCGCCTGAGCGAGCATCCGGGTCGAGCCCCACATCGTGCCGTACGCCAGCGTGACCCGCGCTTCCGTCTCGGCCGAGGTCCAACGGCGGTACGTCTCGAGAAGCGTGGGGATCTCCGGCTCGCGCCAGATCACACCGTGCGACGGCGCCATCGTCTTGCACTCCCAGCCCGCCTCGACGACCTTCTCGACCGCGCGCGACACCTGCTTGCCGAGCGGCATGAGGATGTTCGCGTAGTAGATGCCGAGCTGCTCGAGCGCCAGCGGCAGCCCCACCTCGCCGGCGAACCTCTGCGAGCTCGCCAGGTGCTGGCCGAAGGCGTCGTTGGGCATGAGCGTGCAGACCTCGGGGCAGAAGGTGAACATCGAGTCCGGCCAGTGCACCATCGGCACCGGCAGGAAGTGCAGGGTCTTCCCGCCGAGGTCGATCACGTCCTCGGCGCCGACCTCGCCCACCGCAAGGCCGTCGTGGTACTCGGCGACGCCGCCCACCCCCGACTTCGAGGCTACGACCTTCGCGTTCGGGCACGCGGCGATGACCTCCGGCAGGCCCCCGTTGTGGTCGGGCTCGACGTGGTTGACGACGATGTAGTCGATCTCGGAGGGGTCGATCAGCTCTCGCACCCGCGAGAGCAGTTCCGGCACGAACGGCGCCTTCACCGTGTCGACGAGCGCGGTCTTGGCACCTCGGACGAGGTAGGCGTTGTACGTCGTGCCGCGCGGCGTCTCGTAGCCGTGGAAGTCACGCAGGTCCCAGTCGATCGCCCCTACCCACCAGATGCCGTCGGAAACGGGGACAGCACGCATTCGGGTGCTCCTTCCAGCAGGAACCGTCTACCGGGAGGATACCCGAGGAGCGGCCACGCTCATCCGCTCGGCTCGCTTGTACGATAATCATCGGCGAGAGGGGGCTCTCCGATGTTCTTCGTTCTGCCGTTCAAGGTGGACCGCGCGCTCAAGCGCTTGCCGCTGGTCACCATCATCCTCATCTCTGTGAACGTCATAGTGTGCCTTGCGACGTTCCTCGACATCCATTCGATCGCGAAGGTCGCGGGGTTCCGGATGGACGTGAACGGGACGTGGACGTGGTTCACCTCGATGTTCCTGCACGTCGACCCCGTCTTCCATCTCGGCGGGAACATGTACTTCCTGTGGCTGTTCGGGTCGGTGGTCGAGGACGCCATCGGCCGCGTCCGCTACATCCTCCTGTATCTCGCCGGCGGTCTGGCCGCCTCGCTCGCTCATGGGCTGATGGTGCTGGCGTTCATGCCGCAACTGCGCAACGTTCCCGCGATAGGCGCCTCGGGGGCCCTGGCGGCCGTGGTCGGGGTGTTCGCCGTGCGCTTCTACAAGACGAACATGCGCCTGGCGTACTTCGTGTGGATCCTGGTCTTCATCCGTTACGGCGTCTGGCGGATCACGTCCGTCGCCGGCGTCGCGCTATGGGCGGCGCGCGAGCTCCTCTCGGGGCTGATCGCCGTGAGCGGCGCGCCGAGCGGAGTGGCGAACTGGGCACATCTCGGCGGACTCGCTTTCGGGATCGTGGCCTCGATGACGTTCGGCTTCGTCAGGGAAGCGGACCATGAGTACCTCGGAGACGAGGCGGCCGAGTACGCCGCGGCGGGCACGCACTCGATCGCGGCTCAAAAGTACCGGCGGCTCGCGGAAACGGCGCCGGAAGACCCCGAGGTGCTCGTCGCCTCCGCCTGCGAGTCGGCCGCGGCCGGACAGGAGACCCCGGCGTCGCGCGACTTCGGGAAAGCGGTCGGTCTGCTGTCGCGCAGTGGGCGGACCGGCGAGATCGTGGAAGCGTACGAACGCTTCCGGATCTCCGGGGCCCCGGTGAAGCTTGACGCGCGGACGCTGCAAACCGTCGGCTCGGCGGCGGACGCGGCACGCCGATACGACCTCGCCGTGCCGCTCTACCGGGAGCTGGTGGAACGGTATCCGGCGAGCCGCGAGGCCGAGCGCGCGGTCTTTCGCATCGCGCACGTCTACCTTGCGTCAGGGATGGAGGCGGAGGCCCTGCAGACCTGGGCGTGGTTCACGCGAACGTATCCGAACAGCGAGTGGAACGCGTACGCGGACGTGCGGTTCTCCGCGAGTGCCTGAGCGACTCAGCTCTTCCGCGCGACGAAGAAGTCCGCCATCGAGAGCAGCAGGTCGCGCGCCTTGCTCCTCGGCAGCTCCGCGGCGAGCCGCGTCTTCGCTTCCAGGATGAGGCGCTCGGCGTAGCTGTGGGCGAAGTCGATCGATCCCGTCTCGCGCATGATGTCGACGGCCTCGGCCAGCTCGGACGGGTCGGACGTCCTCTTGGAGAGGATCTCCAGCAGACGCTCGCGGCGCGTCGACTCCTGCAGCGCGTGTATCGCGACGAGCGTCCTCTTGCCTTCGGCGAGGTCGCTGCGGAAGTCCTTCTTCGTAGCCTCGCGTGTGCCTACTAGGTTGAGGACGTCGTCCTGGATCTGGAACGCCAGCCCCGCGGCCATCCCGAAGTCGCGCAGGAGCGCGATCTGCTCTTCCGTGCCGCCGCCGACGATGGCGCCTACGGCGAGCGGCACCGCGCCCGAGTAGTACGCGGTCTTGTGGTTGGCCATCGTGAGGTAGTCGTCTACGGTGAGGTCGAAGCGGTCGTCCCGCGCCCAGCCGATGTCGAGCGCCTGGCCCTCGATCGTGCGCGTGGTCATGTCGACGAGCTCCTTGAGCACCCGCAGCTTCGTGCGGTCGTCGAGACCCTCGTCCTCCAGCACCGTTCCGGTCACGAGCGACAACGCGAGGTCTCCCGCGTTGATGGCCACTCCGAGGCCTTCGCGCACGTGCATGCAAGGCTCGTCTCGGCGCGTGAGCGAGCTGTCCTCGATGTCGTCGTGCACCAGCGCTGCCGTGTGGAAGTGCTCGATCGCCGCGGCCGAGGTCATGGCGCGGTCTGGGTCGCCACCCACGGCCTCGCACGCCAGCAGGCAGATGAGCGGCCGATGCCTCTTGCCGGCGTTGTCGGAGAAGGCCGCGAGCGGTCCGTAAAGGTAGCGGCGCATGTCCGGGTTGGCACCGTCGGTGAAGAAGCCGGCGAGGTAGCGGTCGATCAGCTTCGCCCGCCGGTTCAGATAGAGTTCGAAAGCCGTCATCCGTCTCCCTGGCGTCCGCCGCCGTGTGCGCTTCTCGCGGGTCGGGCCTTCCGGCGCGCGCCTCCGTATCTTATGGGGCGCTCCCGCACCCGGCAACCGCGCGCCTACCGCTGCAGCGCCCACGCCCACACGGTCCCCATGCCGTATGTGACCAGATAGAGAGCATGCTTGACGAGCAGAGCGCGCCTCTTGTGTGGAAGTTCGTCGAGCGTGCCTTGTTTCCTCCAGTAGCGCAGCCGGATCCCGCCGGTGACGAAGATGACCGCCAGCGAGGCGAGCATCACGAGGAAGAGCTCGTGGGAGACGTCCGCCAGCGCGACGGCCGAGGTGGACTGCATCTGCGTGGTGCGCCACCATGCCAGCCGCCAGACGACCAGGAGGCCCGCGGCCCACATCCCCGTGGCGAGGTCGTGGAGGAAGTTGTTCACGATCCAGCCGTAGCGGCCGTTCATCGCCGTCCTCTCTCCAGATACACACCCTCGGCAGAGAAGCGCCGGGGGTAGGATAGCAGCACGGCCGCCACGGAGCCGAGGATGTCGGCGGTGGCGACCATCAGCATCACGACGATCTGGTAGGGCGCCGCCACGAGCGGGTCGGTGCCCGCCAGGATCTGGCCCGCCATCATGCCGGGGATGAAGACGATGCCGACGGCGGCCAGCGTGTTGATGCCCGGGATCATCCCCGCCCGCAGCGCGGTGCGCACGGATGGGCGAGCGGCCTCCCAGGGAGTCGCGCCGAGGGCGGCGAGCGAGAGGACCTCGGCGTGTCGCGCGTCGAGGTCGGCGAAGACGCGCTCCAGGGCGAGGGCGATGCCCGACATGGAGTTCCCGATCACCATGCCGCCTATCGGGATGACGTACTGCGCATGCCACCAGGGCTGCACGCCGACCACGAGCCCGGTGACGGCGAAGGTGATCGTGACGCCGGTGAGCGCCATCGCGAGCAGCGTCGAGCCGAAGAGCCCGGCGGGCGCGTCGGGCGAGCGCCGCAGGATGATGCTGGTCGCGGCGACGAGCATCACGACGAGGATCGCCAGCACCACCAGCGGCGTGTCGTTGCGGAACACCCAGCGCAGCACGAACCCGAGGGCGAGCAGCTGCGCGTAAGTGCGAAGCGACGCAACCCACAGGTCGCGCGTCACTCCGAGGCCGAGCGCGAGCGAGACGGCGCCCGACACGACGATGAAACCGCTCGCGAACGCGAGCTGCAGCCAGCCGATCGCCACCACTCCCGAAGCGGCGGTGCTAGGCATCGGCGACCTCGCTCAACTTGCCGCCCTCCAGACGGAAGCGGCGGTCCGCGCGCTCGTCGAGGCGAAGGTGGCGCACTCGCACCACGGCGCCCCCCTCGGCGACGAACGCTTCCGTCATCCGCGTCACCTGCGCCGCGGAAACGTCGTCGAGAGCAGCGTCGGGCTCGTCGGCGAGAAGCACGCGCGGGCGCGTGAGCAGCACGCGCAGCAGCGCCACGCGCGCTATCTGGCCGACCGAGAGCCGCGACGGGTCCCGCTCGAGCCCTACGTCCGCCAGCCCGACGTCGGCGAGCGCACGAGCGAGCACCTCGGCCGAGGGAGGGGTCTCGTGCGAGCGCACGCGGAGGCGCCAAGGCAGCAGGAGGTTGTCGCCGACGGAGCCTGGCACGAGCGCGGGCACCTGCGGGAGCAGGGCGACGTCGCGCCTCCAGCGCTGCGGCGGGATCCGCTCCGCCGCGACGCCGTCGAGCTCGAGGACGCCGGTGGCGCCGGGGAGCAGCCGGGCGAGGGCCAGGAGCAGCGTGGTCTTGCCGGATCCCGATGGCCCGACGACGTCTGTGAGCGTTCCGGCCTCGACGCCGAGGTCGACGCCGTCGAGCACGACGTGGGTCCCGCTCTCGGTGGTGCGTGTCGCGCTCAGGTCCCGCGCTTCGAGCAGCATCTCTCTCCCCCGCCGCGGATCACCTCCATGCTATCCGATAACGTGAAGAAGGCCGCCCTCAAGGGACCGGCCTTCTTCGATGCCCGCGGTCCCGCCGCGGCGCCTACTTCAGCAAGTTGAACACGGCCGTACGCACCGCCGGGCTGACCACGCTCGTCGAGCCGAGGTAGCGCACCACGGCTATCTGGGGCTTGTGGGCGGTGAGGGAGGATGAGGTGGCGGGCGCCAAAGA